>NZ_CP069791.1:1216932-2433864 GCF_016894265.1 Corynebacterium tuberculostearicum
TTCACCTGCGGGCGGCCGCATGGATGACCCAGATGAAATCGTTCCTCGCAGCCCCATTCGCTGCGATACAGAGGAAGTGATCCAGCGTGCCTATTTCCTGCGCGCCGAAAAGCACGAGTACTTGATTGGACGTGGGGATTCAGCGGCCGAACGTGGTGGTCGTTCGACTCTTTCTCAGAACGTGGATTTGTCCCGCCGCTCGCACGGGCAATCCGTCTTCGACCTGCTCTATGAGCACATCAATGGCCAAGGCGTGTACATCCTTGATGAGCCAGAATCAGGGTTGTCCGTTATCCGGCAACTGGCCCTCGTAGGGGAAATTGCCCAAGCGGTTGACCGCGGCGCACAGGTCATTATTGCCACGCACTCGCCGATTCTTCTAGCTTGCCCTGGTGCGGACATTGTGGAGCTCAACGATACTGGCTTTGAACGCATCGCCTTCGACGAAGCGGAAGCCGTGGCGGCTACCCGGGAGCTTTTGGCGGACCCTGAGGGAACCGTTCGCTTTATCCTCAACCCGGAGTAAATACCCGACGGTTTCTAGGAAACCTCCACGATGGTGACAGAAGGCCCGTCTTCGCCCGCGCGACGGCGAAGGAAGTGGGTAATGACCACACCAACCATGCCAACTACCCAAACGGCTAGCACCGCAGCCGCGGCGGCAGTGAAATCTGGCATGGAGTATTCAGGGGCGTCCGAGGAGTGGTCCAAGACCATGCCGAAGAGCTGCGCGCCCAGCATGCCGGAGGTAAACCCACCCATATTTCCCAAGCCAGTAGCTGTAGCCACCACGGAGCGGTCCATGCGCTCACGCACGATATCGAAGCCATAGTTAGCCGTCGGTGTACACAGCGCGGTAATGAAGGACACCACCAAAATCGCGACCAGACCGCTGTCGGTGCCAAAGGTAAAGAAAATCAGCCAGGTCAGTGCGTGAGCCGCGACAAACCCGAGGCTAAGCCACGGGCGGACATGCTGCGCACGGGAGGAAATCTTGCCGTGCAAGGGGCCAACGAAGACCAAAAATACCGCCAGCAAGGTGAGCACCAGGCTGGACTTGGCCTTGGACATCTCCATGCCCTGGGTCATCATAGGCATGCCCCACAGCATGACAAAGACGATGAGCGGGAGCATGCCGATGTAGTGGATGAAGTAGGCCTGCCAGGCCACCGGGGAGCGGAATACCGTTTTCAAGCGGGCCGGGATGCTGGTGGCCTGCGAGTTGGGTGGTTCCTTCTCCGTGGGAATAATCCCCAACTTCTCTGGTGAGTCTGCCACCGCCACGATGGCGGCGATGGCTACCAGGATGCCCACCGCGCCAAGGGTAACGAAGGCAGCGGTCCATCCGGCCGCACCCAGCAACCACAGGAAGGGCACCGCGGAAATGAACTGACCCATCTGCCCTAACGACGACGTCACCTGGGTGAACATGGGGGTGCGGTGCAGTGGGAACCAATAGGGCAGGATGCGCATCACGGAGAGAAAGGCCGTGGCATCGCCTGCGCCGATGAGCACGCGCGCGGCAATGGCTACGCCATAGCTGGTGGTAAAGCCCAGGACGACCTGGCCAATGCCCATAATGACCGCGCCGACCACGAGGAGTAAGCGCGGGCCGAATTTATCAATCAAGATGCCGGTGGGGATTTGGGCTAGGGCATACACACCCAACTGCACAGAGGTAAAGACCGCGATACGGCCGGCATCGACATCGAAGCGCTCAATGGCATCTAAACCGGCCACACCAAAAGAGGTACGGCCGGTAATCGCTACGAGGTAGACCGCCATGGCGGCCACCCAAATGCTTAAAGCCTGAGTGGTAATGACTTCTCTGGGATTCGGCTGCGACATGGCTGATACCTTACGCCTTAACTACTAAGATTCTTTTGTGTGAAGTATATTTCGACCCGCGATACCGCCCGTCAGCCCGCATCTTTTACAGATATTCTCCTCGGCGGGCTTGCCCCCGATGGCGGTTTATACCTGCCTGAGAGCTACCCACAGCTAGATTCCGCCACTTTAAATTCATGGCGCAGGCTCCTAGCAGACAAAGGCTACGCGGCACTTGCGGCCGAGGTACTTAAGCTTTTCATTGACGATATTCCAGCGCAAGACATCGAGGCCATCGCCGCCCGCGCCTACACCAGCCCCAAGTTTGCGGACCCGGAAATCGTTCCCGTCACCGAATTAGGCGAGGGCCTTTTCATCGGCCATCTATCCGAAGGGCCAACTGCGGCATTTAAGGACATGGCCATGCAGCTTTTGGGGGAGCTCTTCGAATATGAGCTCGCCCGCCGCGGTGAGACCCTCAATATTTTGGGCGCCACCTCCGGCGATACGGGGTCCTCTGCAGAGTATGCGATGCGCGGGCGCCACGGGATTCGCGTCTTTATGCTCACCCCGGCCGGCCGAATGACGGCCTTCCAGCAGGCGCAGATGTTTGGGCTGGATGACCCGAATATCTTCAACATCGCTCTAGATGGCGTTTTCGATGATTGCCAGGATGTGGTCAAGGCGGTATCGGGAGATGCTGACTTTAAGGCCGCCTACCGCATTGGCGCGGTCAATTCCATTAACTGGGCACGGCTGATGGCCCAGGTGGTCTACTACATCTCCTGCTGGCTCAAGGTCACCGAAACCGCCGATCAGAAAGTTTCCTTTAGCGTTCCCACCGGTAACTTTGGCGATATCTGTGCCGGCCACATCGCTCGCCAGATGGGCCTTCCCATTGATCGTCTTATCGTGGCTACCAATGAAAATGATGTGCTGGATGAGTTCTTCCGCACCGGAAACTACCGGCCGCGTCCAGCCGCAGAGACCATGGCAACCTCTTCGCCGTCCATGGATATCTCGCGCGCCTCGAATTTTGAGCGCTTTGCGTTCGACTTGCTCGGCCGCGATGCAGCCGAAACCGCGGAACTATTCGGCACCAAGGTGAAAGAGGGCGGCTTTAGCCTCGACCACGACAAGATTGCTGCTGCCCGCGAGGACTATGGTTTCCTGTCCGGTTCCTCCAGCCATGCCGATCGCCTAGCCACCATCAAGGACGTACACGAGCGCTTTGATTACCTGGCGGATCCGCACACGGCCGACGGCATCAAGGTGGCTCGTGGCGCACAGCGCGAGGGGGTAAAGACTCCAATCGTGTGTCTGGAGACCGCGCTGCCGGTGAAGTTTGCCGAGACGATCACGGAAGCCATCGGCTCTGCCCCTGAGCCGCCCGAGCGCTTTGCCGGCATCCTCGATACTGAGCGGCACGTCAAGGACTTGCCTAATGATGCCGCGGAGGTCAAGGATTACATCACCACGTCGATTCAGAAAACGGAGGTTTAGACCATGGCCCTAGAAAATTTTGCCGGCCCGGAACACTACACCGAGTTTGATCCGGAAAAGTTCATCCGCGATCTCAAAGCCCAGGCGGAGATGGATGCGGAAGAAGAGAACAAGGACAACGCCGGGGATGCGGACGCGGAGAGCAACTAGCGTCTTTGTAGCGTGCACGGCCGCGTTCCTTGCGGCCTGCAGCCCGGTGCGGGGTGGGGAAGAGCCAAGTTTCTCCGCCCTGTCTTATAAAAACCTCATTCCCAATGAGTCTTACTCCCCGGCCGCGGCGCCGCTCGCGCCGGGCACCGCCTTGGATCTCTCCGGCGATGAACCGCGGCCGGGTGCCTACTTCAACTACCAGTCTTGTACCGCGGCATGGTCATTTACGCTTGCCGACGCCCGAACGATCGCCGTTACCGCTTCCCATTGTGGCAAACCAGGTGATAAGGTCTGGGCCGGCACCGCCGACGGCGACTTCAGCTACCCCGCTGAACCTATCGGCGAGGTCATCTACTCTGACTTTTATGCCGACGACAGCCACGACCTCGACGTGGCCTTTATTGAGATCACCGGCAGCGCTGAGTACTACGTCCCCGGGGCGGTGGACAATAGCGTCGCCACCTCCCTGGCTCACCTGCCGCATCAGGTGTGCAAGCTTGGCCGCGTGACCGATGAGACGTGCGGCACGCTTTCCCATGATGCAGAGATGGCGCAGCTGAACTCGGAGGGACTCCAGCGTGATTCGCTCGCCGCTAGGGCGCGCGTATGCAGCACCAATGGCGACTCCGGTGGTCCGGTGTATGGCGAAGTAGAAGGAAAACAAACCATCGTGGGCGTGGTTTCCGGAACGACGCAACACCTCGAAGAAGGCCACACCTGCCAAACCACGTCAACGGACATGGAGCTGTCTTTCACGCTGGCCACCGATATTCAGCTTCTAGCGAAAGAGGTCTTGGGGCCCATGGCCTAAGTGCGCCGCACTGGTCTACGCTAGGTGGCATGCCGACTCCAGATTTTATTGTTCAGCTGCGCGAAAAGATTGGACACGATCAGATCTTTGTGCCAGCCTGCAGCGCCATCATCATCCGCGATGTGCCGGCAGACGCCGCGCTCTGGGAAGTCCCCTCCGTGCTCCTAGTAAAGCGCTCCGATAACGGTACGTGGACCCCGGTGGAAGGAATCTGCGAGCCAGGCGAGGAAATTACTACCACCGCGCTGCGGGAAGTCAAAGAGGAAGTCGGCCTTGACGCCAAGGTGGAAGCGCTATTGGGCGTGGGACAGTCCGGCCCTGTGACCTACCCCAACGGTGATGAGTGCACCTTTATGGGGACGGCGCTGCGCGTATCAGTAGCCGATGGCGCAGAGCCGGTCATCAGCGACGAAGAAAATACCGAGGCTGGGTGGTTTTCCGTGGCGAAGCTTCCTGATAGCGTGTCGCGCCGCCACCGCCTCATGATCGCTGACGCCGTAGCGCAGATGAAACATCCCCGCGGATTTGCCCCGCGCATGGGCTGGATGAAGCGCAGCGAGCAACCGGGAATGTAGGGCTATTCTTCTGCGGCGTCGGCAAGCAGCGTGCACAGTTGCTGCGGGTTCTGGACGGCGATGAGTTCTTGTGCAATGCCAGCGCGCGCATCGGCAAGGTCGTCTTGGTCGCCGCAGGCAATCACGGTATCGCTGATAGTAAGCAAGAGCTTCCCGCGCTGGGCTAGGTCACAAAAGAGCGGGCAGTCCTGTGCGCCCCAGCGCCAGGCTGTGGCGTAGAAGTCCCGCGCGCCTGTGCCAAGCCAGGACGTCTCCAAGAGCAGGCGGCCGCGGCGCAGGTAGATGCCGTCTCGCTGCAGGCCAGCGAGAACCTCCCTCACCGCAGCCACGTTGGCGCGGTCCCAGGCGATGAAGGTGATAGGGGAGCTATTATGCATCAGCGGCGCCGGCGACGATTGCCATCTGCGCGGCCGCCGGAATAGGCGCGCACGGAATTCTCGCCGCCTTCGGGCCCCAAGTCATCGATGCCCCAGGAATCTTCCGCATAGATTGCGTATTCCCTGCTCCAGTGCTCGCGCCGCGGTCGCTCCTCACGCCTGCGGCGGCGTGTGCGGCGCTTTCCTCGTTCGAAGCTGGCGTCTCGCATAGTGGCTGCGCCTCCTTGCTACCTTTTGGGCCCAGTCTTAATGAGTGGCTCTTCAGGGCCGGTTTCCTTCCTTCCCTCCCATACCCAGCTAAGGAAGCGGGTGGAGCACAGCATCCAGTGGGCGGTGAGGAGGACGGGGATGGTGAGCGCAATGGCGTCGATAAGCTCGGAGCCATTGACCAATGCCAGCTGGTGGCCGCCCATGCTTACGGTTCCCGGCGGGAACGTGCAAGACCACCACGCCGGGGAGTACGGAACCCACCGCGCCACATTGGGATAGAAGGTAAACATCGCGTAGATGGACAGCGGAATGGCGATAATAAGCGCCGTTACGCCGTAATAAATGGACACCGGGCCGGGGAAGAGAATCTGCATTGCCGTGGTGGACTGGCCCACCACGCCTAACGGGACCCAGGCGGTGGCTGATTTCGCGCCGGTGAAATCCACCTTGCCGTGCCAAGCGGCCCAATACACGCGGGCGAAGGTGGGCACCGCCGTCACCAGGGACATGAAGAAAAATACCGTACCCATCACGTGGTAGAGCGGGCCGTAATCATTAGCCAGCCAACCGGAAACGGAAGCCGAAATCATAGGGCCGACCAGCGGCAGGCCCCAGGTGAACTTCGGTTCGCCATCAAAGCGCGTGAGCTGGATAGCCCACGTAATAACCGTAACCGGGCCACCGATCCAAAAGCCCACGAGACGGAAGGTAGGGATATCCGTCAGGCCCGAAAGCGCGGCACCGAGCGCCAAGATTCCGATGAAAAACATCGACCACTCCGCCATAGTGGTGCGCTCAAAGCTAGGGTGGCGGTAGCGCAAGAAGCCCGCGGTGAGAACGACAAAGATGACGCACGCGATGGCGGCAAAAATGCCGGCCAGGATCATCATGCCTTCTTCCACGAGCAGGCGCGAAACGATGGAGGTGCCCATGAGGCTGCCTCCCCACGCGGGGCCAGGGGCTGGGAGTTGGCGGAATCTATCAGTCACACCCACATGTTAATTTCTTTCGGTCGGGTTATCAGAATTTTGCTGTCGTTTTTGCTGGTGAGAACTCTCGCTAAGCGTGCATATAGGGGCGGGGGTCAAACCCACGTGAATGTGTGTCTGGGGTCGCAAGAAAAGGGCTGGAATACCATTGCGTGTTCATGCACCAAGGGAGGCTATGAATGGTGAGGATTCGCTATACCTTGGTGGAAATCCGGATTTCGTTCGACCAGCTTCATATACTCATCCAAAAATCCAACCCACGAATTTGTAAGGAAGAGAAAGTTATCAAGGGCTACAATTACTGCTAGTAGCGAGTTCTCGCCATAATTTTGACCTAAAACTTTCTCAGCACGCCGCTTCGTAGCATTGGATACTGCAGGTTGGTCCAAAACGAAACCGTTCCATAACCGAGCTGAGTGAGCACACTTATTTCTCACAAATGTAAAAGAGCGCAATTGGCGCGCTAAATATTGTTTCTTTACGCCAAGAATGGAACAAGTCTTTGCGTAAACTTGGTTGTTGTCGTTTCGGAAGCTTATTGCTTTCGACAACGTACCAAAGGACAGAGCCTCGACGGCCACCCAAATTGGGACATCGTAAACCCACCTTTCAGTGTCGGACCCTGAGTCCTTTTGGTATTTATGGAGGTATGGTTCCTTAGACCGCTTGAGCTCACTGACAATTAGATCGCGTGTGGGCCGCATAGCCGGATTTGGTGGGCGCCGGTACGCAGTGGGCTGAAGATACTTCTCATAAGGAGAATGGATTTCACCTTCGCTGAGCGCAAAGGCCGTCCTAGCAGCAAGCTCTGCTTCTTGGAGCCCGCGGAGAAGGAAAGAACGAAGTTCGATGTCCAACCGGTAGATATTAACTATTTCATCCCACTGGGTGCCAGGAAAGAATCTGGCTTCGTCACCGGCTAAGTTTTCTTGGAAGTACCGCATGTAGCCCGAAAAGCGGTAATAATTTTGGCGCTCAAGGAAATCTTTAGCAGATTTTTCGGAAGGAAGGATTAACCCACGGCGTTGAATTAAACTAACTTGTTCTTCAATGCTAAGGAACTTCTTCCTGCGGTTCATTGCTTCAGAATAGCAAAGCCCCCCTCTCATATTGAGCTGTTCCTATGGGAAGCTTGGAGGGGGTATCGATTGACTAAAGTATAGCTCAAAATGCGCAATTTTAGTAATCATTTGCGCAAAATTTTGTTCACGGCCCACGCATTTGGGAAACGCTTCGGTAGTCAATTAACAAGGAGTGGCCACCGCTAAGAATCAAGGGCGCTTGTCAATAGTCGGTGTAAAACCTCTGAATCCAAAGTGCACATAGATCTGCAAAGCCCCCAATCGGCACTCAGCAATTTGGGAGCCTAGGAAGGCGGAAAGCTGGTGGCGAGAGGGGGCGTCGGCAAGCGTAGCTCTAGCAGTCGTAGTACATCTCAAATTCCTGCGGGGTAGGACGCAGGCGAACAGGGTTAATCTCGTTCTCGTACTTGTAGTTGATGTAGGTCTCGATGAGATCCTCGGTGAAGACATCGCCTTCGGTGAGGAAGTCCATGTCCTCCTGCAGGGCCTTCAGGGAAGCCTCGAGGGAGGTCGGTGCCTGCGGGATGGACTCAGCCTCTGCTGGCGGCAGCTCGTAGAGGTCCTTATCAACGGGAGCGTGCGGCTCGATGCGGTTCTTTACGCCGTCGATGCCGGCCATCATCATGGCGGCAAAGCCCAGGTAAGGGTTGCCGGATGGGTCCGGTGCGCGGAACTCGATGCGCTTGGCCTTCGGGTTGGAACCGGTAATCGGGATACGGATGGCGGCCGAGCGGTTGCGCTGGGAGTACACTAGGTTGATCGGGGCCTCGAAGCCTGGCACCAGTCGGTGGTAGGAGTTCAGCGTCGGGTTGGTGAACGCAAGAACTGCACCGGCGTGGTGGAGGATACCGCCGATGTAGTAGCGGGCGATATCGGAAAGGCCTGCGTAGCCAGCCTCATCGTGGAAGAGAGGCTTGCCGTCCTTCCACAGGGACATGTGGGCGTGCATGCCGGAACCATTATCGCCAGCTAGCGGCTTAGGCATGAAGGTTGCGGTCTTGCCCCACTGTGCCGCGGTCTGTTTGACCACGTACTTGAAGGTCTGGATGTCATCGCCCGCGTGCAACATGGAGTTGAAGCGGTAGTTGATCTCATTCTGGCCGGCGCCGACCTCGTGGTGGAAGCGCTCGATTTGGAAGCCAACCTTTTGCAGGTTCTCTACCATGGCATCGCGTACCTCACCGTGCTTGTCATACGGCGCGGTGGGGAAGTAGCCGCCCTTCAGGCGGGTCTTGTAGCCGGTGTTTGGGGTGCCGTCGAAGTTGGTTTCGCTATCGCGGTTCCACCAACCTTCATCGGAATCCACCTCGTAGAAGCCGTGCTGGACGTCGGTGCCAAAGCGGACGGAGTCAAAGAGATAGAACTCGGCCTCAGCACCAAAGTTACAAGTATCGGCAATGCCGGTGGACTGCAGGTACTCTTCCGCCTTGCGTGCGATGTTGCGCGGGTCGCGGGAGAAAGGCTCAAAGGTAAATGGGTCGTGGACGAAGAACTTGATGTTCAGGGTCTTGGCCGTGCGGAACGGATCGATATGCGCGGTGGCTGGATCCGGCAGCAGGGTCATATCGGACTCATCGATGGTGGTGAATCCGCGGATAGAGGAGCCGTCGAAGGCAAGGCCATTTTCGGCATCTTCTACGGTGAACTCATCTGCTGGGATGGAAAAGTGGTGCTCGGTGCCTGGGACGTCCGTAAAGCGGATATCGACGAACTTTACGTCCTCGTCCTTAATAAATTGGACGATGTCCTGCACTGTCTCGAAAGACACGTTTGTCTCCTCGTTGTTGACCGGTGAATTGTCTCTCTATAGCCTACTAGGTTCCTACCGTTGGCATCGCGATTCCCCTCGTTTCACATCTCACTTTGTGCCCGCTAGATTGGTGAGCATGGCAGATAAGCGTACGTGGCTCGACGGGCCGAATATTCCGGGCGAATACGACGACATGGAAGGCCCCGGCCGCTGGCCGGGCGAAAAGCTCGGCCTTCCGGAGTCCGGGCCGGGATCACTGGCCCCCGTTGGCCGCCGCGCCGGCGCCGTGGCCATTGACTGGATCGTGTGCATGCTCATTGCCAACATGATCCACATGTTCACCACGGAATTGGGCGGGGTGGCCTTCTTGGGCTACGCGCTGTGGGTAGTCAAGGGCATTGTCTGCGGTTGGCTCTTTGCCCGCACCCCCGGCATGTTGCTGTTGGGTATGGGCGTGGCGCGACTCGACGTCCCCGGTGCCCGCGTGGGCCTATGGCGCGCGGCGCTGCGCACGGTGCTCACCGGTGTGCTTTTCCCGGCGGCCATGGTTGATGCGGATGGACGCGGCATGCACGACCGCGCCACCGGCACCATCGTCATTCGCTCCTAGATAGCCTGCTATCAAGGGCATAAGAAAATCCCTGCTACGCCGCCGACGGTGTAGCAGGGATTAGCTTTAGGCGCTTATTTATTCTTCTTGCGCTGCTGGGCACGGCGCATGCGGCGGTTCATGCCGGCCATGTTCTGCGCCTGGTGGGGCATAGGGCCCTTAGGCATGCCCGGGGTGGTACCCGGCATGGAATCCATGGCCTCGATGCGGCGGATGTTTTCGTAGGTTTCGTTCTTATTGAAGTTGCGCGGCAGCTTCATGACCTTATTGCGCAGCTTGGATACGGGAACCTCGTCCTCGCCGTTGCCTACGAAAATCTCGTAGACGGGAACGCCGCCGGCGATCTTGTCTACACGCTTCTTAAGCTGGTTCAAGGTGGGGCGTACGCGGTTCTTATTGCCCTCGCAAACGAAGATGACGCCGGCATTGCCGATGACGCGGTGGATAAGATCCTGCTGGCGGGTAGCGGCCACACCGGTCTTTACGGACCACACGATGCCCACGGTATTGCGCAGCTGCTGCTCCAGCGCCCAGCCGGCAGCGCCGGGCTGGTCTTCTACGCGCTTGTACATATCGCGCTCAAGGCGGCGGGTGAAGAGGAACATAGCGAGCAGCGCGCCGATGCCCAAACCGAGGATGAGCATGAACCACTCGCCGCTAAAAAGCATGCCAATGAGGAAGAAGAGCAAGCCCATGCCCAGGAAGGCACCCAGCATGATGGGGATAAGCGCCTTATCCTGCTTGCGCTGCATATTGAATGCTTGCCACATTTGGGACCAGGTTTGCTTACGCTGCTGGCGCTTGGCCGCGCGTTCTTGCTTCTTTGCAGCCTTTAGTGCTGCCTTGTCATCTTTCGCCATGGCTCCTACTTTAAAGGTCAACGGGCATAAATGTTAAAACGGCCCACGCGAAAAGCGCAGGCCGTTATGAAAACGTTCGGATTAGCGGATGGTGGCCGCCGCCGAATTTGCATTAGCCGGGGTCTTGGCCATGCGGGTGGTCACTGGAGTCTCTTCCGAGGGGCCGTACTTCTCCAGCAAGGTGGAGGCCTCTTGGGCGGTGGCACCCTGGGAGGTCTCGGCCAGATGCTTGAGGTTCTCCGGCAGCTCGAAGCCGCGCTTTTCCATGGCCTGCACGTAGAGACGGCCGGCGCGGTAGGACGAGCGCACCAGCGGGCCGGACATGACGCCGCCGAAGCCGAGCTCCTTGGCCAGCTTGGAATGCGCCACGAATTCCTCTGGGCGCACCCAGCGCTCAATTGGGTGGAAGCGCGGGCCGGGGCGCAGGTACTGGGTGATGGTGATGATATCGCAGCCGGCAGAGCGCAGGTCACGCAATGCTTCCTCGACCTCATCCTCGGTCTCGCCCATGCCCAAAATCAGGTTGGACTTGGTAATCAGGCCATAGTCGTGGGCCTGGCGGATAACGTCCAGGGAGCGCTCGTAGCGGAAGGCCGGGCGGATGCGCTTAAAGATGCGCGGCACGGTTTCCAGGTTGTGGGCAAAGACCTCCGGCTTGGCCTCAAAGACCTCTTCCAAAAGGTCCGGCTTGCCAGAGAAGTCCGGGGTGAGGTTTTCCACGCCGGTATGCGGGTTGAGCTCGTGAATCTTGCGCACGACCTCGGCATAGAGCCAGGCGCCCTCATCCGGAAGATCGTCGCGGGTAACGCCGGTAATGGTGGTGTAGTTAAGGTCCATTTCCCGGATATTTTCGGCCACGCGGCGCGGCTCGTCGCGGTCGAGTTCTTCCGGCTTGCCGGTGGCAATATCGCAGAAGTCGCAGCGGCGGGTGCACTTATCGCCACCGATAAGGAACGTAGCCTCGCGGGATTCCCAGCACTCGTGGATATTCGGGCAGCCTGCCTCTTGGCACACGGTGTGCAGGGAGGCGCCGGCCACGCGGGACTTCATGTCCTCGTAGCCCGGGCCGGTGCGGACCTGGTTGCGAATCCAGCGTGGCTTTTGTTCGATGGGTGACTCCGCATTCTTCTTTTCAATGCGGAGCATCTTGCGTCCTTCAGGCTTTACAGTCACAAAAACTCACTTTATCGGTTGATGGTGGTGATGGCTAATAGCTCTTCTAGGTATATGTCGCCGCAGTCACATCCTATTCCGCGCCAGCCCCGAACGAGGGCTACTGCTGCGCTTGCCGACGCCTCTCCCGTGCCCTTTCATTAGCCAGCTTCGTGGGATCCGGGGCTGAGCCGAAGGTGTGGTCGGCAACGATGAGGCGGCCCGAGAGGGCGTCGTCCAGCGCTTGCAACAGCGGTTGGGTGGCGTCCTCGAGGCTGACCTGGTGGCCTAGTTCTAGGGACAGGGTGGTGACGTCGGCGTCATCGATGCCGCAGGCCACGATGTGGTCGTAGTACTCCAGCGTATTGCAGCAATTGAGGGCCAAGCCGTGCATGGTCACCCCGCGGGTAATGCGGATGCCCAGCGCGGCAATCTTGCGGTCGCGCTTCGGGGCAGCCGGATCCTTGGCCTGGGTGGTGGAGGGGACCCAAACCCCCGAGCGGCCGTCGATGCGCCCAGCGGTGGTCACCCCCATCTGGCGAACCGTCTGGATGGTGGCTTCCTCCAAGCGGCGGACATAGTCGACGACGTCGACAGGCTCAGCCAGCTTAATAATGGGGTAGATGACCAACTGGCCCTCGCCGTGCCAGGTGATGCGCCCGCCGCGGTCCACGGTGATAACGGGCAGGCCGTTATCGGGCATATCCTCTGGCTGGGTGCGCTTGCCGGCGGTATAGATATTGGGGTGCTCAACCACGAGCACCACGTCGCCTTGCTCGCCCTTGGCGCGGGCGGCCGCTAACTCGGCCTGGTAATCCCACGCCTCCTGGTAGTCCATCCGGCCCAAGAAACGGACCTCTAGTGGCTTATCGGAGGCGCGGATGGAGCGCTCGGCGGGGAAGAAGGGATCGCGTGGTGCAGTCATAGCCTCAAAGTTTCCTCTGGTGCGGTGGGCAAAGCAAAGCGGGAGGATGCGCGTGGCACACCCTCCCGCGTGGGGCTGAATTAGTCCAGGCCGTTAGCGGATGCGTAGGCGGCGGCATCCATGAGCTCGCCGGCCTCATCTACCTCGACCTCGAAGAGCCAGCCCTCACCGAACGGGTCGTTGTTGATGACGGCGTAGTCATCGTGTACGGCCTCGTTGACAGCCTTGACGGTGCCGGTGACAGGGGAGTAGAGGTCAGAGACGGACTTGGTGGATTCCACCTCGCCACAGGACTCGCCGGCGGTGACGGTATCGCCCACCTCCGGTAGCTCAGCAAAGACAACCTCGCCCAAGCGATCGGCAGCGACGGAGGTAATGCCGATGCGCACGGTAGCGCCAGCGACGGCGTCAGCGGTGGCGTTGACCCACTCGTGGTCTTCGGAGTAGGAGAAATCTTGTGGAAGGGTAGCCATGGTGGTGTAGTCCTTTCGGGCTGGTTGAGATGATGTTTACTTATCGCGCTTGTAGAACGGTAACGCGGTTACTTCAAAAGGATAGCGCTTGCCGCGGATCTCTACTTCGACTTCGGCGCCGGGCTCGAGTTCGGCGCTGGTTTCCAGCAGCGCGATGGCAACTGGGTGTCCCAGGGTGGGGGAAGGCTGGCCGGAGGTGACGGTTCCGACCTTCTTGTCTCCCACGAATACTTCGGCGCCGGCGCGCGCGGCGCGGCGCTGCGTGGAGGTGAGGCCGGTGATCGCCACCTGCGGGCCGTCGGCGGCGCGCTGGCGGATGACCTCGGAGCCGACGAAATCGGCTTCCTTCTTGGCAAAGGCACGCGCCATGCCCGCCTCTACCGGGGTGATATCGCGAGAGAGCTCGTTGCCGTAGAGCGGCATGCCGGCCTCGAGGCGCAGGGAATCGCGGGCGGCAAGGCCGCACGGCTTGAGGTCGTATTCCTCACCGGCCTTGAGCAGTTCTTCCCACAGCTGCGGGGCATCGGAGTTATACACGATGAGCTCGAAGCCATCCTCACCGGTGTAGCCGGTGCGCGCGATAATGGCGAAGGTGCGCGCTACCTTGCCCATGGTGGCGGCGTAGTAGCCGAGGTTATATACCTCGTCCTGCTTATTGTCTTCTACCAGCGGCACGAGGATTTCTGCGGCCTTAGGGCCCTGGACGGCGATCATGGCGACGTCCTGGGACTCGTTCTTCAGAGTCACATCGAAGCCCTCGGCGCGATTGTTGAGCTCGTCCCATACGGTATCGGCGTTGCCGGCATTCGGGACGACGAGGAATTTGTCCTCTTCAAAGCGGTAGGTGATCAGGTCATCGATGATGCCGCCGTCTTCAGCGGTAATCATGGAGTACTTGGCCTTGCCCACCTTGAGGGGCTCGAAGTTGGAGATGAAGGCATAGGACAAGAACTTGCCGGCGTCGGCGCCGTTGACCCAAATTTCGCCCATGTGGGAGAGGTCAAAGAGGCCGGCGGTGCTGCGCACCGCGCGGTGCTCATCCAGCTCGTTCTGGTACTTCAAGGGCATGTTCCACGGGCCGAAGGCCGTGAAGGTGGCGCCGAGTTTTTCGTGCTCGGCATGAAGCGGGGAGGTGAGTAGTTCGGTCATGGTTACTCCTCAGATTCGTCGATGTCGAAAGCTTCTGGTGGTGGGCAGCTGCAGACCAGGTTGCGGTCGCCGTAGGCCTCGTCGATGCGACGCACCGGCGGGAAGTACTTGTAGCTGTGGCGCAGGGATTTCACCGGCCACGCTGCCTTTTCGCGGCTGAAGGAGAACTCCCACGCATCGGCGCCGACGGACTCTGCGGTAAATGGCGCATGGTGGATAACGGAGCCCTCGTAGGACACCTCGCCGTCGATGATCTCTTGGATCTCGGCTCGAATGGTGCGCATAGCCTCAATGAAGCGGTCCAGCTCGCCCAAGTCTTCAGACTCGGTGGGCTCCACCATGAGGGTGCCGGCCACCGGGAAGGCAAGGGTGGGGGCATGGAAACCAAAGTCCACGAGGCGCTTGGCTACGTCGGCTGCGGTGACCCCGGAGGCGTCGGTAAGCGCGCGCAGATCCAGGATGCATTCGTGCGCAACCAAGCCAGCGTTGCCGGTGTAGAGCACAGGGAAGGAATCTTCCAAGGACTTGGCCAGGTAGTTCGCGCCCAAAATCGCGTGGGCGGAGGCCTGGGCCAGTCCCTGTGCCCCGGTCATAGCTAGGTACGCCCAGGAAATCGGCAGCACACCCGCCGAGCCGTACTTGGTATTGGTAATTGGCACGCCCTGACCTACCGGGGTAGCGGTGGTGGCATCCAGCTGCGGATCCGCGGCGTTGGTGGGCAGGAAGGGGATGAGGTGCTCGGCCACTGCGACCGGACCCACGCCCGGGCCGCCACCGCCATGCGGAATGGTAAAGGTCTTGTGCAGGTTGAGGTGGGAAACATCGCCGCCGAACTGGCCTGGGCGGGCCCAGCCGGTCAGCGCGTTCATATTCGCACCGTCGATGTAGACCTGGCCGCCCACCGCGTGGACCTTATCGCATACGTCGCGGACCTCGGGGTCAAAGACACCGTGGGTGGACGGGTAGGTCACCATGATGCCGGCGATGTGGTTGCCGTGCTTGGCAATCTTCTCATCCAAATCCGCCAGGTCAATAGAGCCATCCTCGGCGGTCTTGACCACAACAACGCGCAGGTTAGCCAGCGTTGCCGAAGCCGCATTGGTACCGTGCGCGGAAGCTGGGATGAGCACTACATCGCGCTCGTTATCGCCATTGGCTACGTGGTAGCGGCGGATGGCCAAAAGACCCGCCAGCTCGCCCTGGGAGCCGGCATTGGGCTGGATGGAGACCTTGGCATAACCAGTGACCTCGGCCAGCCAGCCCTCAATCTCTTCTACCAAGGCGCGCCAACCGGCGGTCGTTTCCTCTGGTGCGTAGGGGTGGATGCCTGCAAACTCCGGCCAGGAAATCGGCTCCATGGCGGCGGTGGGGTTGAGCTTCATGGTGCAGGAGCCCAGCGGAATCATGGTGCGGTCGAGCGCCAAGTCCTTATCGGCCAGCTTGCGCAGGTAGCGCAGCATCTGGGTCTCGGAATGGATGCGGTTGAAGATCTCGTGCTGGAGTGGCTCCTCGCCACGCTGCAGGTTCTCCGGCAGGGCAAAGTCGGCCTCAGCAGCTTTGGCGCCGAAGGCCTGGGCGAGCTTGGCGACGTCCTCCTTGGTCGCCGACTCACCAAAGGACACCGATACCTTGTCCTCGCCGATGGTGCGCACGAGGTAGCCCTCCTTTTGGAGGTCAGTCTTGATGGTGGCGGCGTCTACGCCGGCGACGGTCACGGTATCGAAGAAGTCCTCGGACACGAGTTGCTTTCCGGCATCCTTGACGGCCTGCGCAAAGGAGGAAGCGAGCGCGTGGACGCGCTGGGCAATGGCCGTGAGGCCTTGCGGACCGTGGTAGACGGCATACATGGAGGCGACATTGGCTAGCAGTGCCTGCGCAGTACAGATATTGGAGGTGGCGCGTTCGCGGCGAATGTGCTGCTCGCGGGTCTGCAGTGCCAAGCGGTAAGCGGGGCGACCATCCGCGTCCTTGGACACGCCCACGATGCGGCCAGGCATCTGGCGCTTGAGCTTTTCTGTGACCGCCATGTAGGCAGCGTGCGGGCCGCCGAAGAAGAGCGGAACGCCAAAGCGCTGGGAAGAACCGAGCACAATATCGGCGCCCAGCGAGCCAGGTGCCTCCAGCAGGAGCAGCGAAAGCGGGTCGGTGGCCACGGTGGCCAGAGCGCCGCGGGTGTGCAGCTCCTCGATGATGGTGGAGGGGTCAAAGATGTCGCCCTCGGTACCGGTGTAGGCGATTACTGCGCCGATGAGGTCCTCGCCCACGAGGCCTTCGCGCAGGTCTACGATTTCTACCTCGAGGTCAATCGCGCGGGCACGCTCTGCGGCGACGGTAAGCACCTGCGGGTGCAGGCGAGAATCCAGCACCACGCGGCGACCCTTCTTGACCGCGCGGGACATAAGGCCCACGGCTTCCGCGGTGGCGGAGGCCTCATCCAGCAAGGATGCATTGGCGATGGGCAGACCGGTCAGGGACTCAATCATCGTCTGGAAGTTCAACAGCGCTTCAAGACGACCCTGGGAGATCTCTGGCTGATATGGGGTATAGGCGGTGTACCATCCCGCGTCTTCCAATAAACCGCGGCGGATGACCGCGGGGGTGAGGGTGTCAGAAAAGCCTTGTCCGTAGAAGGACTTCAGCACGGTGTTCTGGTTGGCGTACTCCCGCAATGTAGCCTGCGCCTCATCTTCCGAGAGTGCCTCAGGAAGCTGAGGCAGTTCTGCGGCGCGGATCTTTGAGGGAATGGCGGCATCGACCAGCGCGTCCACGCTGTCGTAGCCTACCTTCGCAAGCATGGTGGCCTGCTCCGCAGAATCCGGCCCTAGGTGGCGGGAGATGAATTCCATGTCAGTGAGACTCCTTAATAGGGGGACAGTGGCTGTAACCGCCCCAATTATATGTTTAACAATGGGTGAGCCGATCCCGCTTTGGAAACTTTTATGCAGCGCGTCACTGTATAGAACTGCACCCAGTGCGCTCACCATGGGCTTAGGGGCAAGTCTCCCCCAACACCTCGAATAAAAAGGGATGGATTAGTCCGGCGTTTTCGGATCCGTCACCCCCACTTGGCACCCCAGACATAGCTAAAGCCTCTTAGCCCCGCAGTGGGGCTAAGAGGCTTTAAGCGGCGATAGAACCTTTAGACTTCGAGGTCTGCCTGGAAGTCAGCGGTCTGCAGGCGGTCCTTGATGGTGGTGATGAAGCGGCCTGCGTCCGCACCGTCAACTACCTGGTGATCGTAGGTGAATGGCAGGTAGCACATCTGGCGGATGGCGATGGCGTCCTGGCCATTCTCGTTGACAACGACCGGGCGCTTTTCAATAGCCGCGGTGCCCAGGATGCCGGCCTGTGGCGGAACCAAGATCGGGGTATCGAGCATGGCGCCCTCGGAACCGATGTTGGTCACGGTGAAGGTAGCACCGGTGAGATCGTTCGGCTTCAGCTTGTTATTGCGGGCCTTATCAGCGAGCTCTGCAATCTGCTGAGCGATCTGCGGCAGGGTCAAATCCTGTGCCTTGTGGATGACCGGGGTGAGCAGGCCCTTCGGGGTGTCAACGGCGATAGCGATGTTGACGTCCGAGTGGTAGGTCATCTCCTTGGTCTCTGGGTTATAAGACGCATTGACGTTCGGGTGGGAGACCAGAGCCTCGGCGGTAGCCTTCACGATGAATGGCAGGAAGGACAGGTTGGCACCGTGCTTGTCGATGAACGCCTGCTTGTTCTTCTTGCGCATATCCCAGATGGCAGTCATGTCGACTTCCTGAACGTGGGTAAGCTGCGCGGAAATCTGCAGTGCCTCGACCATCTTGGCGGCGGTGATTTCGCGGATGCGGTTGACCTTCTGGGTGGTGCCGATGAGCTCCTGCTTGGCCGGATCCACGGACTTGGTGGACCAACGCGCGCGAGGGGAGTTATCGGACTGTGCGCCAGACTTGGCAGGTGCATCGCCCTCGCCAGCAGCGGCGAGCACGTCCTGCTTGCGGATACGGCCGCCCACGCCGGTGCCCTCAACGGTGTTGAGGTCTACGCCGTGCTTTTCAGCCAGCTTGCGTACCAGTGGGGTGACATAAGGAACGTTGTCGCCGTTATTGACCTTGGCAGAGGTGTTCAGGGAGGAATCCTGCTTGGACTCCTTCTTCTCCTCAGCCTTCGGTTCTGGCTTCTTCTCTTCCTTTTCTTCGGCCTGTGGCTCTTCCTTCTTGTCTTCCTGTGGCTCTGGCTTGGCCTCGGAGGAGGATGCGGTGGCGTTTTCGTCGCCGATGCGGGCGATGATTTCGCCGACCTCGATGGTGTCGTCCTCGTCGGCGAGGATTTCTACCAGGGTGCCTGCTACTGGGGAAGGAATTTCGGTGTCGACCTTGTCGGTGGAGACCTCGAGCAGTGGCTCGTCTACCTCGACGGTATCGCCAACGGACTTGAGCCACTGGGTGATGGTGCCTTCGGTGACGGATTCGCCGAGTTCTGGCATTTCCACGTCGGCTGCGTCGCCGGAGCCGCCGTTGGAGGAGTCAGCCTTCGCCTCTTCCTTTTCTTCTGCCTTGGGCTCTTCCTTCTTTTCTTCCTGTGGCTCTGGCTTGGCCTCGGAGGAGGATGCGGTGGCGTTTTCGTCGCCGATGCGGGCGATGACTTCGCCGACCTCGATGGTGTCGTCCTCGTCGGCGAGGATTTCTACCAGGGTGCCTGCTACTGGGGAAGGAATTTCGGTGTCGACCTTGTCGGTGGAGACCTCGAGCAGTGGTTCGTCTACCTCGACGGTGTCGCCAACGGACTTGAGCCACTGGGTGATGGTGCCCTCGGTGACGGATTCGCCGAGTTCTGGCATTTCCACGTCGGCTGCGTCGCCGGAGTCGCCGTTGGAGGAGTCAGCCTTCGGCTCTTCCTTCTTTTCTTCTGCTTCTTCCTCGCCCTTATCAGCGGAGGAGTCGTTGGATGCGGAGCCTGCCTCATCCTCGTCACCGATGATGGCGATGACTTCGCCAACCTCGATGGTGTCATCCTCGTCAGCCTTAATTTCAATAATGGTGCCGGCTACGGGGGAGGGGATTTCAGTATCGACCTTATCGGTGGAGACCTCGAGCAATGGGTCGTCGACCTCGACGGTGTCGCCGACGGACTTCAGCCACTGCGTGATGGTGCCTTCGGTTACGGATTCGCCCAGCTCGGGCATCTCAACGGAGTTCGCCATGAGTTATAAGACTCCTCGAAAGTTGGAAGTGTTCTATCGCTACCCGACAATCTTACAGCGTGATGCTCACCCTCGTGCAGATGTGGGGTTAGTAACTACCCTCCTTCCGGGTAAGCTAGGCAATTATGTTCAACCCTTTCCGCCGCAATAAGTCCAGATCGTCGCTGCGACCACCCCGCGGACCGGGGGAGACCGTCCGCCCGGAAGACGCGCAGGATCTGCAACAGTGGGCCGCCGGAAAGGCTTTTGTAGAAGCCTTTGTGGAGCCGGAAACGGTAGTTAATGAGATGTCCGTTGTCGTTGTGGATGAAAACGGCGATTTTATCCGGCGCCGTATTGGCGGGCCGAAAGGCATAGATGCGGTGGCCAAACTATTGAGCTGCGATATTTATGATGTAGAAGAAACCGGCTATCCGCAGCGAATGCGCGATCGCATGGAAAGGCAGCGCATCTTGCGCAAAAGGGAAGAGCAAAGGCAACGCCGCGCCCGATTTGAGCGCGGCGAAAATCCCGATACAGGGCGAGAGCTAAGCTAGGTCAGCATCCTCGCGTAAATAAATTTGAGACCCGTTGCGGCGGAATTCGGCGGATTTTTCCTGCATACCTTCCTCTGGTGCTGAGCCGTGGGCTGCCGCGCGGACCTGGTCGCCCAGCGTCGGCATGCCCAGCTCGGCCATTTGCCCGCCGAACATCTCGCGGATGTCTTGGCTGATGCGCATGGAGCAGAACTTCGGCCCACACATGGAACAAAAGTGTGCGGTCTTTGCTGGCTCAGCAGGCAACGTTTCATCGTGATAGGCCTGAGCGGTCTCGGGGTCGAGGGAGAGCGCAAATTGGTCATTCCAGCGAAATTCAAAGCGGGCCTTGCTCATGGCATCGTCCCAAGCGCGGGCGCCTGGATGTCCCTTGGCAACGTCCGCTGAATGCGCCGCAATCTTATAAGTAATGACACCAGTTTTTACATCATCGCGGTTGGGCAGTCCCAAATGCTCCTTCGGCGTGACATAGCACAACATGGCTGTACCACCCATTGCGATATGGGCGGCACCGATGGCGGAAGTGATGTGATCATAGCCAGGGGCGATATCGGTAACTAGAGGGCCGAGGGTATAGAAGGGGGCATCTGAAGCCCAGTCCTGTTCGAGTTCGTTGTTTTCTTGAATCATGTTGAGCGGCACGTGTCCGGGGCCTTCCACCATGACTTGGACGTCATACTCCCAGGCGCGGCGGGTAAGTTCGCCGATAGTCTTTAGCTCTGCAAATTGGGCGGCGTCGTTGGCATCGGCAAGGCTGCCGGGGCGCAGGCCGTCGCCAAGCGAAAATGCAACATCGTATTGAGCGAAAATCTCGCACAGCTCATCGAAGTGCTCGTACAGAAATGACTCTTTGTGGTGAGCAAGGCACCATCCCGCCATGATGGAGCCACCGCGGCTGACAATGCCGGTCACGCGATTGCTTGCTAGCGGTACATACGCCAAGAGCACACCGGCGTGAATGGTCATATAGTCCACGCCCTGTTCGCATTGCTCGATGACGGTATCGCGGAAGATTTCCCAGGTCAGATCCTCTGCCACGCCATTGACCTTTTCCAATGCTTGGTAAATAGGCACGGTGCCAATGGGAACTGGGGAATTGCGCAGAATCCACTCGCGGGTGGTGTGGATATCGTCACCAGTGGAAAGATCCATTACGGTGTCCGCGCCCCACTGGGTAGCCCAGCGCAGTTTGGACACTTCTTCCTCGATGGAGGAGGTAACCGCGGAGTTACCAATATTGGCGTTGATTTTGGTGAGAAATTTTCGCCCAATGATCATGGGCTCAGACTCGGGGTGGTTGACATTATTAGGGATAATGGCGCGGCCGCGAGCTACCTCAGCGCGGACGAATTCCGGATCGCAGTGCTCACGCAGTGCTACGAATTCCATTTCGCGGGTGATGATTCCTTGGCGGGCGTAGTGCATTTGAGTTACGCGGCGCCCAGGCTGAGCCTTAAGCGGCGGGCGCTTAGAGCCTTTCCACTCTTGGGAAGACGCCCCGCGGCGCTGTGCGGCACGTCCATCGTCAGCCAGCTCGCGGCCGCGACCGGTGTACTCTTTGGTATCTCCGCGCTCGCTAATCCACTCGCTGCGCAGGGCCGGTAGCCCCACTTCAGGTGCGCATTCTGGCCCACGCGTGCGGTAGACGCGGAAGGGCTCATTGGGGCCTTGTGGGGAATCATCCAGTTGGATTTCGGTCTCTGGAACTTCTAGACCGTCGTGGTGAATGGGGGAATAGGAATGCTTAGGGTGGTTTTCTGGGGCAGCCGTCATGGCAAGCGCTCCTCTCTTCCTTCGTAGGTATTAACCAAACAGGTTCGAACGGTCTATGCGCAGCTTTAGCGCACTCTCAGCCCGTGCTCGGGCACCCGTGGGGACGCAGATCACCCTATAACAATCGTCTCGCGTAGCGCAGAGCTTTCGCCAATTTGGTGGAGACGCATTTGTCGAGGTGAGGTAGTAGGAGCCTTGGTGGCATCTTTCAACAGGAAACTTTCAGGTACTTGACACCCGAATCCAATTTCGATACCCCATACTTAAATCATGCGTTTGAGAGAGCGCATGCGAGAGAGATAGAGAGAACCCCTCCCGTTTCCAGAGGGCGGCTGCTTTAGCTGATACATGGAAACACTTTGTAGAGAGACGCCTACGGCCCTCGAACCAGATTCGGTTCGAGGGCCGTAGGCGTTGTCGTGCGCCTAGCAGATGGTGGCACCGGCAGCGGCCAATTCCTGCAACGCGGTCTCGCCACGGGCATCATCAACGGGGGAGCAGTACTCACGCAGTACGCGGACGGTGAACCCTTCTCTCAAGGCGTCGGCGGCCGTGGCGCGCACGCAGTGATCGGTGGCAATGCCCACGATATCCACGGCGTCTATGTGGCGCTCGCGCAACCAGTCAGCGAGCAAGGTACCGTTCGCAGCGCCCTCGAATCCGGAATAGGCCGCGGTGTATTCACCTTTGCGGAAGTAGGCTTGCGCCGGCCCGATGGCCTCATGCATGGCCGCCCCGTGGGAGTCGGCTACGCAGTGCACTGGCCAAGAATCGACAAAATCCGGGTCCTTTGAAAAGTGAGAACCCGGATCGATGTGCCAATCCTGCGTGGCTACGACGGTTTCGTAGTCCTGTTGCAGGGAGGCGATTTTTGCAGCGACCTCATTGCCCCGCTCGGTGCCTAAGGCGCCGCCGGGGCAGAAGTCATGTTGTACGTCAACGATGATTAAAGCAGGCTTCATGCCTCTAGGATTCTAAACGCAACAAGCCTGTTGTGGTGCTACTTTAATTCAGCAATCTCGCGCAGGGCGGCAACCACCGTGCGGGTGGGCACGCCGGTGCCCATCTTCGGGGTGTATCCATAAGGGCCCGTGGTGTTGAAGGAAGGGCCAGCCACATCGATATGGGCCCATTCGATTCCCTCGCCCACGAAGTGCTGGAGGTAGGTGCCGGCGTATTCCATGCCGCCCTCACGCTTGGCGTTGATATTGCGGATATCGGCGCTGGCGGACTTCACGGATTCCTCGTGTTCCTCTAGCAAAGGCATGGCCCATGCCTTTTCGCCCACCTCGCGGCCAATCTCGGCCATGCGATCGCGGAATTCTTCCGAGCCCATCACGCCGGCGGTGCGCTCACCCAGGGCGACCATCTGGGCGCCGGTCAAGGTCGCGGTTTCGATGAGGTAATCGGGGTTGTCTTCGCTGGCGCGCGCAATGGCGTCGGCAAGCACGAGGCGGCCCTCCGCGTCAGTGTTGAGTACCTCGGAGGTAATGCCGCCGTAGTGGGTGATGACGTCACCCGGGCGGGTGGCATCGCTGCCCGGCATGTTTTCTGCCAGCGGCAGGGTAGCGGTGATGCCCACCTTCAGGTTCAGCTTTGCCGCAGCGATGATGGCGGCGGCCATTGCAGCGGAACCGCCCATGTCAGAAATCATGTCCCACATCTTGGCGCCCGGCTTCAGGGAAATTCCGCCGGTATCAAAGGTAATGCCCTTGCCTACTAGGGCGACGTGGCGCTTGGCCTTCTTCGGCTTCCAGCTCAAGCGGACCAAGCGCGGCGGGCGGGCGGATCCGCGACCGACGGCCATGATGCCGCCAAAGCCCTGCTTTTCCAGCGCCTTTTCGTCCAAGACCTCGACTTCAAGGCCGGCCTCTGCCGCTTGGGCAGAGAGGAATTCGGCATAGGTTTCTGGGTAGAGCAGGTTGGAAGGGGTATTGACGAGGTCGCGGGCGATGAGAACGGACTCGGCGGTAATCTTGGCGCTGTCGAATTCCTTTTGTGCGGACTTCTCCGCCACCACGGTGAAAGTGGTGGTCTCCGCGGCCGACTCGGAGCGCAGGCCAGAATACTTATAGCCGCCGAGGATGAGGCCTTCCACCACTGGGGTGATACCGAAATCGCCCAGGGAGGTGGCTACGGCCCCCACCTTGGTGATGGAACGCGCGGCCTGGCCGGCGGCGCGGCGCAGCGTCTCATCGTCTACTTCTTCCGCATCGCCCAAGCCAACGGCGATGATGGATGCTACACCCGCCTTAGCCGGAGCCGGCACGCGCGTGACTTCGCCGGCCTTGCCAGAGGCCCCGACGGCCACCAGCGCCTCATAAGTGGAGCGCAGCGCTGCGCCCCCAAGTAATTCGGTGCCTGGCAGTTCTAGGCCGCCTTCGCCCTCGAAAGCGGCGATAAGTAGAGCTTCCGCCTTCTTAGGAACCTTCTTTCCCAGCTTTACCTGGGGAAAGTGGCCGCGTGCTGGTAGATCGGACTGTGCCATTGTCTCCTCCTTTATGGAAAGGCTTATCAATCTTCCCACCACTGTACCGCGCGGTGATGAACTTATTCCTGCCTCGCTATAGATAAAGGGGTAGATTGTGGGCATGCTTGATTACACGATTACTCGTAACGATACCCCTACGTCCGCGGAAGAATTGAGCGATATCCTCGCCAATCCCGGCTTTGGCAAGCACTTTACAGACCACATGGTCACCATTGACTGGACCGAAGAAAAGGGATGGCACGATGCTCAGGTGCGCCCATACGGACCGATGACCATGGAACCTGCCAGCAACGTATTCCATTATGGGCAGGCTATCTTTGAGGGCATCAAGGCCTACCGTCAGCCGGATGGTTCTATCGCTACTTTCCGGCCGGACCACAATGCGCAGCGCTTTATCAACTCCGCTGAGCGCCTGGCTATGCCCGAGCTTCCGCAGGAGGAGTTTATCGAGTCTCTGCGCCAATTGGTGGAAGCGGATCAGGACTGGGTACCAGAAGCCGGCGGGGAAGCAGCGCTGTACCTGCGCCCGTTTATGATCTCCACCGAGGTCTCCTTGGGCGTTCACCCCGCCAATTCCTACCGCTATGTGCTCATTGCCTCCCCAGCGGGTTCCTACTTCAGCGGCGGGATCAAGCCGGTTTCGGTGTGGCTATCCACCGACTACGTGCGCGCAGCCCCTGGCGGCACCGGCGCGGCCAAGTTTGCGGGCAACTACGCAGGCTCGCTCTTGGCGCAGGCCCAGGCAGATGAAAAGGGCTGTGACCAGGTGGTCTGGTTGGACGCGATTGAGCGCCGTTACATCGAGGAGATGGGCGGAATGAACCTGATGTTTGTGTATGGCTCTGGTGATAGCGCGGAGATTGTTACACCAGAACTATCGGGATCCTTGCTGCCCGGCATTACCCGCGAATCGCTATTGCAGGTAGCGCAGGATTTGGGCTACAAGGTCACCGAGCGCCGCATTACTACCGAAGAGTGGCAGCGCGATGCCGAATCCGGCGAAATGTCGGAGGCCTTTGCTTGTGGCACTGCCGCGGTTATTACGCCGGTGGGTCACGTAATGGGAGATTCTGCGGATTTCCAGGTCAATGGGAATGAAGCGGGTGAGAACACCATGGCCCTGCGCGAGCGCCTCACCGGAATCCAGCGCGGCGCAGTGGAGGATGCCCACGGTTGGCTCCATACCCTAGTGAAGTAGTCCCCCGCTTAGGCGTCCGCGGCGATCTCCACTCCGGTGAGCAGCAGTGGCAGCGCCGCGAGGGCACCGAGCGTAGGTTGTGGCTCCATTCCCAGTTCCATCAGGGGGTGGAGCCCTAGCTTTTCCAGTGCCAACTTGTGCGCAGGGGCAGTGGATAGGGAGGTGGCGAAGAGCCAGTCTTTCACACCGGGATTATCGCGCTCAGCAAGAAGCGCGGCGGTGGCGGTCAAGGGGGCGTCGATAAGCAGGGGTGTACGGCGCTCCGCGGCCCGGGCAATGAACCCCACCGTGGCTGCTAGCACGGTGGACTGGCACGATTCAACCAGCTCCATGCCCTCGAGGTTGCGTACGCGGAACATGGCGTCCCGGATTGCGGTGACCTCGCGCTTCCAGTCTTCCACGCTGCGCTGCTTGCCGACGATCACTACCGGTTCCGTTTGCGTCATAGTTGCCATTACCACGGCCGGTACTCGGGCGAGCTCTTCGCCGCCGGGAATCAGTAGGTCAGCCCCGGCATCAATTTCCGCATCCGCTGTTGCGGCTCCAAGGCTGTAGGCCTGGGAATAATCCGTCACGGTGACTACATTCAGCCCGGCCTCGGCGCGACGCGCGGCGGTCTCAGCGGCCGAAAGCGAGGTCTCTTGATCCGCGAAAATCACGGCCCGCACGCGCCGCGGCTCACGGGCAGGGGCCGCGCCTTGGCAAGCAGCCAGCCATTGAGCGGCGTCGGTCAGGCGCCCCCAAGGGGCGAGCTGTGCGTCCTGTGCGGTATGTGCCTGCTTATCGGGCTGCGCAATGGCCATGAGCAGTCCTCCCTAAACGTCAGCGCCGAGCTCCACGCGGGGGCGCGGGATGCGCCACTTGCGCGGCTGGCTGGCGCGAGAATACGCATAAAAGCCAAGGCTAAAGCCGGCTTCGGTGGTGCCGGGGAACTTGGCTCGCACGGCATTATTGCAGCGGCGGGCCAAAATGACGCCCTCGATGGCGAAGATAACGAGGATAACCATCGCTACCGCGTTGATGATTGTTGCAATGCTGGGTACCGCGTAGGTCAAGAACATGACCACGATGAGCACCAAGGCCATCGGCATGACCCAGTTGCTCAGGCTGCGGCGGGCATCCACCCAATCGCGCACATAGGCGCGCACTTCACCCTGGTCGCGGGCGGGCAGGAAGCGCGGATCGCCCTCTGCCATGCGGGCCTGCTGTTCGCGGTTGGCCTGCTGGCGCTCTTGGCGCTCCTTCTTCTTATATTCCTTCCACTCGTCCTTGCTCATGGACTTCTTCATGTCCTTGCGATGCTGGTACCGCTGCGCATCGGACATGCCATTGGGATCGCGCTTTACGCCGCGTGCAATCTCTTGCTCTGCGCGCTTTGGCGTAGGACGACCCTTCGGTGGGGTGTAGCCCTTGCGCTGGGGCACTTCCTGAACTTCTGCCTGAGCTTTGTCCTGTACAGGAGCAGGCTCAGTGGAGGTCTTATCATCTTTTTGCCACGGGAGTTTCACGTTCCTCACACTACAAGGTGTAGGTGTGAATAGGGGAATAGGCCCGGCCCAGATGGTGTTGTAGGTATGGGCTACCTTTTCCCACCTGAACTAACCGGGTAGGGTAGTGGCAACGAATCCAATACTTATTGAGGAGAAGTGATGACCGCTCCAGCTTCCGCAACCGGCGTCATTCTGACTGAAGCAGCAGCCGCAAAGGCAAAGGCGCTGCTTGATCAGGAAGGCCGCGACGATCTCTCCCTGCGCATTGCCGTCCAGCCTGGTGGCTGCGCTGGCCTGCGCTACCAGCTCTACTTTGATGACCGCACTTTGGACGGTGACAAGGTTGACCAGGTAGGCGGCGTAAACCTCGTTGTGGACAAGATGTCCGTTCCCTACCTGACCGGTGCCAAGATTGACTTCGCTGACACCATCGAGTCCCAGGGTTTCACCATTGATAACCCGAATGCCACCGGCTCTTGCGCTTGTGGCGATTCCTTCAACTAAAGAGAAGGAAATACAAAGAGGGTGGGTGCCACTGGCACCCACCCTCTTTTTTGTGTGGAAGGCTCTTAGAGCTTGACCGGGTAGTCGCGCTGCTCGATCTGCGGATCGATGCGCTTTTCCACAAAGATGCCGTGCCAAATCATAAAGGACAGCACGGTCCACAAGCGGCGGGAGTGATCGGAAACGCCATCTCGGTGCTCCTTGAGCATCTCGAGAACTTCCTTCTTGTTGAAGATGTCCTCGGTCTGGGATTCATTGATGGTGTCCTGGGCCCAGCCGTATAGCTCATCGCCGGCCAGCCAGTGGCGCATCGGCACTGGGAAGCCCAGCTTCTTGCGGTGCAGTACATGCGCCGGGACGATCTGCTCCATGGCCTTGCGCAGGGCGTACTTGGTGGTGCCGTGCGAAATCTTCAGGTCATATGGGATGGACTCGGCAACCTTGAAGACTTCCTTGTCTAGGAATGGCACGCGCAGCTCCAGGGAGTTGGCCATATTGATCTTATCGGCCTTGACCAGGATGTCACCGCGCATCCAAGTGAATAGATCCAAATGCTGCATGCGGGCAACCGGATCAAAGTCCTTGGACTGGGCGTAGATGGGGGCGGTAACCTCGCGGTGGTCCCATTCGCGCTTTGCCCACGGGATAACGCGCTGCATCTGCTCAAAGTTGAAGGAACGAGCGTTGCCGTAGTAGCGCTCTTCCATCGTCATCGAGCCGCGATTAAGCAGGGACTTGCCCTTCATGCCCTCCGGTAGAACCTGGGAGAGCTTGCCCAGTCCGCGACGCAGCGGCGACGGGATCTTCTCAAACGGCGCGAGGGATAGTGGTTCCTTGTAGATGGTGTAGCCACCAAAGAGCTCGTCCGCGCCCTCGCCGGAAAGAACTACCTTGACATGTTTGCGGGCTTCCTGCGCCACAAAGTACAGCGGGACCAGCGAGGGGTCAGCCACCGGATTGTCCAGGTACCACATGATCTTCGGGATGGACTCGGCATATTCTTCGGGGGAGACAATCTTGACGATGTGCTCCACACCAATAGCTTCCGCGGACTCTGCCGCGACATCGACCTCAGAATAGCCCTCGCGCTCAAAGCCGGTGGTAAAAGTCAGTAGATCCGGGTTGTGGCGCTTGGCCAGAGTGGCAATAGCGGTGGAGTCAATGCCGCCGGATAGGAAGGAACCCACGGTGACGTCGGCACGCATGTGCTTAGCGACGGAATCTTCCAGCGCCTCCGCAATGCGGTTAAATAGCTGCTGCTCTTCGCCTTGCTTAACCTGCTGCACAGGGAAGCGAGGCTTGAAGTAGCGCTCGGCGACAACGTCTTCGCCTGGACGAAGGGTAACAGTGCAGCCGGATTCTACGCGGCGAATATTCGCGTGGAGGGATTCTGGCTCCGGGACGTATTGCAGGTCCACGTAGTGTTCAATGGCGCGACGGTCAAGGTTGAGATCTAGACCGAGCTGATCCGCCATCTCCAAGATGCACTTCATCTCCGAAGCGAAAACGGTACCCGCCTCGGTAGTGGCGTAATACAGCGGCTTGATGCCAAATTGGTCGCGAGCGGCAAACATCGTCTTGGTGTGGGTGTCCCAGATGACAATGCCGAACATGCCGCGCAGATGGTTGACTACGTCCTTGCCCCAGTGGTGGTAGCCCACCACGATGGGCTCGCCATCGCCCTCGGTGTGGAAGGTGTAGCCGAGGCCCTTGAGCTCCTCGCGCAGCTCCACGTAGTTGTAGATTTCGCCATTAAAGGTCATGGCGTAGCGGTCGGGCTCGTCCTCTGGGCCCCAGCGGAGGGGCTGATGGGAGTGCTCCAAGTCAATAATGGACAGGCGGTTGAAGCCGAAGGCGGCATCGCCGTCATGCCACGTGCCGGCCGCATCTGGGCCGCGGTGGCGCATGCAGGGCAGGGAACGTTCCAGCGCGTCAACGTACTTATCTACGTTGCCCGTGGCGGCGAGCATGCCAAGAAGTCCGCACATGAAAAGATTGCTCCTTATATATAAGCGTCTATTGCTAGTCACCCACTTTACGGCCAGAGGGCGTGAAACCAGAACACGCCACGGCTTAAGGAAACCTGCCGACCGCCTTGGAATTAGCTTCCCCGATAGGGGTGCGAACTTTCGGATGATGGTTCCGCCGGATCCCTGTGAATTGGCGCACACGGATTCTGTGGCTGCTGGGGGTGCGGTTGGAACATTGTGCAGGTGGGGCGGTAACCTACCTGAAGGAGAATATGAAATGAGTGCACTAGGTGCCCTTTTATGCCTTTAAACAGGCTGGGAATCTGGCAATTATCCTCTATTCTGATTGGGTAAGAGTGCTCTGTGAGTATTCGAGAAGTTTTGTGTGGACAGAAAGGCAGAACACACGTGGGACAGCGTAATAAGCGCACCTTTGCCCGTAAGGCGGGCGTAGCTGGCGCACTTGCCCTGGGTGGACTCGCTCTGGCAGGTTGTGACGTTCAGGCGCCAACTGCTGTAGAGAACCTCCTGGGATTCGGTTGGCCGAAGGGCATTACCCCTGAGGCGGAGGCCATGTACAACTTCTGGATTTGGGTCTGGGTTGCCGCATGGATCGTTGGTTTTATTATGTGGGGCCTGTTCCTCACTGCAATCTTCCGCTGGGGCGCGAAGAAGGCAAAGAAGGATGGCAAGGGCGAGTTCCCGCGCCAGATCCAGTACAACGTTCCACTGGAGATGGTTCTGACCATCGTCCCTATCCTCATCATCATGGGCCTGTTCTTCTTTACCGTTCAGACTCAGCAGAAGGTCACCGCCTTGGATAAGGATCCAAAGGTTGTCGTCGACGTCACCGCGTTCCAGTGGAACTGGAAGTTTGGTTACGCCGAGAACCATGTCAATGGTGAGAACTACGACGGCGCCGACAAGGAGCGTCAGGCTGAGGCAGAGAAGACTGCTCACGACCCTGAGGGTGTGGACAACCCGAACCCAATCCACGGCAAGTCCATGGGCGACCTTTCCTACCTGAACTACAACAAGATTGAGACCGTCGGTACCACCGAAGAGGTTCCGGTTCTGGTTCTTCCTTCCGATACTGCGATTGAGTTCCGCCTCGCTTCCGGCGACGTGTCCCACGCATTCTGGGTACCGGAGTTCTTGTTCAAGCGCGACGTCTACGCACACCCAGAGGCAAACGCTCAGGAGCGTAGCTTCCAGGTGGAAAAGATTGAGAAGCAGGGCGCATTCGTTGGCCGTTGTGCCGAGATGTGCGGTACCTACCACTCGATGATGAACTTTGAAATCCGCGTTGTCTCTCCGGAGGACTTCAATACCTACCTGAAGTTCCGAGAGGACAACCCAGAGGCCACCAACGCGGAAGCCCTGGAAGAAATCGGCCAGGACCCATATGCGGTAACCACCCACCCGTTCTCCGGCGAGCGTGACACCGCTAAGGGCGACAACTACGTAAACACCGCGGCATAAGAGATAAGGACACAACACAATGCGTGCAACATCGAAAGTCTTTTACTCAATCGCGACGTACCTTCTTGTCTCGCTGATTGTCTACATCTTCGGCGTCACCTTCGTTAAGGACGATGGCTACCTCTACGGTGCCGAGTGGGTTGGCATCGTGGGCATGTTCCTTGCCTTCCTGCTGTGCATGATGCTGGGTGCTTACCTTCACTTCACTGATGACCGCAGTGACGTCCTGCCAGAGGATTGGGAAGAGGCAGAAACTGAAGATGCCGCTGGCATCCTTGGCTTCTTCTCCCCAGGCTCCATCTGGCCGCTGGCTATGACTGGCGCCATTGGCCTTCTTGGCTTGGGAATCATCTTCCTCTACTTCTGGCTGATTGCCCTCGGCGCTGTCTGCCTCATCGCGGCCTGCACCGGCCTGTCCCTCCAGTACGGCCTGCCGAAGGAAAAGCACTAATTCCTCGATGTAAAGGAATCCCTGCCTAAAACTTCTCCGCCCTCCTAGTCACTATGGCTAGGAGGGCTTTGGCGATCCAGCGTCGTTCGCGACGCAAGAAAGTTCCCGAGAGTTTCAAAAGTTTTACCGGTGGGGGAGGAGTGGCTGATCTTGCTGCATGTTCGCGATGGCACTTCTTCTGCATTCTGGCACGTAGGAGCCGATTTTTGCGGGGGTCGTTCGAAAGTTGTAAAGCGGGGCGTTTAGGGAGCTCGTGGAGTGTGATTTATCTCTCCAGGCAACGGGGGCGGGTACACGGACTGGTGCATCGATAAGTGGAGGCGTCGGGTGGCCGGGGTGCTTCGGAATTTCAGGGTAGGGCCCGACGTGTGGTGTCACCTGCATCAATGGGACGTCGGAAAGCGGGGCGAAAAGTTCCCGTTTGGAAAAATAAAGTTTTTGACTCTGACTTGCTGGCCTTTTGCTGGACGAAGCATCAAAAAAGAATGGAGAAAGCGGGGGGAATCGAGGTGACTTCAGCGCCCGGAACGGCCATAATAGCCACTGTGACGAGCGTAGTTTCTAACCAAGGTATGACAGCACCACGTGCTGCCTCACTGAACCGACCCAATATGGTCAGTGTCGGCACTATCGTGTTCCTGTCTCAGGAATTGATGTTCTTTGCCGGACTGTTCGCGATGTGGTTTACCTCGCGAGCAAACGGTCAGGAAGGCGATTGGGCGGAGCACACCGCCCATATCAACCTGCCCATGGGTTTCCTCATTACGGCAGTGCTGATTTCTTCTTCTGTGACCTCGCAGTTCGGCGTGTTTGCCGCAGAAAGGGGTGACGTTTACAAGCTTCGACTCTGGTACACCGTAACGCTGGTACTGGGCGTTGTGTTCCTGGGCATCATGGCGTTTGAGTGGACCGAGTTGATTCACGCAGGTGTGACTGTGCAGTCCAGCGTCTTCGGTTCGGTGTTCTACATCATCACCGGCTTCCACGCTGCGCACGTGACCGCGGGTCTGATTTCTTTTGCAATCATTCTCGCGCGCGTTGCTAAGTCCAAGTTCACGCCGGCACAGGCGACCGCAGCAATGGCAGTGTCCTACTACTGGCACTTCGTTGACGTTGTGTGGATCGGCGTTTTCACCGTTATTTACTTGGTCCAGTAGCACTGGCCACAATCCCCAAACAGTCCTCCCGTGTTCGAGTTATCTAAAGGAAAATGATGGATAACAATTCGCAGTCCGTGGCAGTGGAGCAGACCACTGCGGCGGCTAAGAAGACCCGCCGTCGCCGCAAGGCGAAGCGCACCCTTGCCGGTGGCTTCGCTTTGGCGATTGGCCTGTCCGGTGCGGGCGTCTTGGCTTCTGCCTTGACCCCGGACGCACAGGTCGCCACGGCGGAAAAAGATGACCAAGCCCTCGTCCAAGAGGGTAAGGACATCTATGACACCGCTTGTATCACCTGCCACGGTGCCAATCTGCAGGGCATCGAAGGTCGCGGTCCGTCCCTCGTCGGTATCGGTGCTGGTTCCGTGTACTTCCAGGTGCACTCCGGCCGTATGCCGATGATGTCTAACGACGCCCAAGCAGAGCGCAAGGCTCCTCGCTACACCGAGCAGCAGACTCTGGCTCTTGCTGCATATGTTGCAGCCAACGGTGGCGGCGCAGACATTGTCTACAACGACGACGGAAGCGTTGCTCAGGAATCGCTGCGTGGTGCTAACTACAATGGCGAAATCCAGGCAGAAGACGTAGCGAAGGGCTCCGAGCTCTTCCGCATGAACTGCGCTTCCTGCCACAACTTCACCGGCCAGGGCGGCGCTCTGTCCTCCGGTAAGTTCGCTCCGGAGCTGGCTCCGGCAAGCGAGCAGGAGATCTACCAGGCAATGCTGACAGGTCCGCAGAACATGCCTAAGTTCTCCGACCGCCAGCTGACCGCAGATGAGAAGAAGGACATCATTGCCTACCTCAAGTCTGCAAAGGAAACTCCTTCCCCAGCAGGTTGGGACCTTGGTGGTCTCGGCCCAGTAGCGGAAGGCCTGGCAATGTGGATTATCGGTATTAGCGCCCTGTGCGCTGCCGCTATGTGGATTGGATCGCGCTCATGAGCAATGTGAAGAAGAATTACACTAACGCTGAGCTCGACAGGATGAGCAACGATGAACTCGCTGCTCTTGGTACCGAGCTCGATGACGTCACCGTTGCGTTCCGTAAGGAACGTTTCCCAGTCGAAGGTGACCCAGCTGAAAAGCGCGCTGGACGTAACGTTGCTATCTGGTTGTTCCTGTCCGTCATTGGCGGTCTCGGGTTCCTCGGCGTTTATCTGTTCTGGCCGTGGCAGTACAAGCAGCTAGGGGAGGAGGGCCATATTTGGCACACTCTCTACACCCCTCTGCTGGGTATTACTGCTGCCCTCGCAATTTGCGGCTTGGGCATCGCCATCGTTCAGTACGTTAAGAAGATTCTCCCAGAAGAGATTTCCGTGCAGCGTCGTCACGACGGTCCTTCCGAAGAGGTTGATCGCCGTACCCTGACCGCCCTTCTGAACGATTCTTGGAAGACCTCGACTCTGGGTCGCCGCAAGACCGTCCAAGGTCTGCTGGGCGGCGCCGGCGTTCTGTTCGGTCTAACCGTGATTGCTCCGCTTGGCGGCGCAATCAAGAACCCCTGGAAGGTTCGCCACAATATGAACTATGCCGGCGACGGCACCCTGTGGACTTCCGGTTGGACCCTGCACAATGAAGGCGTCAAGCTCTACCTGGCGCGCGACACCGGCACTATCGCCGAGAAGCATTCTGGCGAAACCGGTGAGCACTACAGCACCAAGGGTGTTACCCGCTTGGTTCGTGTGCGCCCGGAGGATCTGGCAGCAGGCGGCATGGAGACCGTCTTCCCGCTGGCAGAAGAAGACGTCAACGATGGCGACAAGTACGATGCCGAGCGCGATGTCTACGAGCACCACATGCACTCGATTCACGGCAACCGCAATGCGGTCATGCTGATTCGCCTGCGTCACCACGACGCCCAGAAGGCAATCGAGCGCGAAGGTCAGGAAGACTTCCACCACGGCGATTACTACGCCTACTCCAAGATCTGTACCCACATCGGTTGCCCGACCTCTCTGTATGAGGCGCAGACCAACCGAATCCTGTGCCCGTGCCACCAGTCGCAGTTCGACGCTTTGCACTACGGAAAGCCGGTCTTCGGCCCGGCTGCCCGTGCACTGCCACAGCTGCCTATCACGGTGGATGACGAGGGCTACCTCGTTGCACAGGGCAACTTCATTGAGCCTGTCGGCCCGGCATTCTGGGAGCGTAAGTCATAATGAGCAATAAACTCGCCCAAATGGGCAACAATATGGATGAGCGCTATAGCGCCGCCGGCGTGCTGAGGACTCAGCTGAACAAGGTCTTTCCGACCCACTGGTCCTTCATGCTTGGTGAGATGGCGCTATACAGCTTCATCATTCTTGTACTGACCGGTATCTATCTGGCGCTGTTCTTCGACCCGTCCATCACCAAGGTCATTTACGACGGCACCTACGCACCGCTTAATGGTGTAGAAATGTCCCGCGCATACGCCACTGCGCTGGATATCTCCTTTGAAGTTCGTGGTGGCCTGTTCGTGCGCCAGATGCACCACTGGGCAGCTTTGCTGTTCATGATGTCCATGGTTGCGCACATGCTGCGCATCTTCTTCACCGGCGCATTCCGTCGTCCGCGTGAGGCAAACTGGATCATCGGTTGCGCACTTATCCTGCTGGGCATGATCGAGGGCTTCCTTGGTTACTCCCTGCCGGACGACCTGCTTTCCGGTGTTGGTCTGCGAATCATGTCCGCCATCATCCTGGGCCTGCCGATTATCGGTACCTGGCTGCACTGGGCAATCTTTAGCGGTGACTTCCCGTCTGACCTGATGTTGGATCGTTTCTACATCCTGCACGTTCTGGTTATTCCGGGCATCATCCTTGGCTTGATTGCAGCCCACCTGATTATGGTTTGGTTCCAGAAGCACACCCAGTTCCCTGGACCGGGTCGTGCAGAGAACAACGTGGTTGGTGTGCGCATTATGCCGGTCTTTGCCACTAAGGCTATCGGCATGGGCATGATGGTTGCTGGCGTACTGGCGCTGATGTCTGGTCTGCTGACCATCAACGCAATCTGGACGCTCGGACCTTATAACCCATCCCAGGTTTCTGCTGGTTCCCAGCCAGATATCTACATGCTGTGGACTGACGGTGTTGCTCGTGTCATGCCGGCATGGGAGCTCTACATCGGCAACTACACCATTCCTTCCGCGTTCTGGGTAGCCCTGCTGTGTGGCCTCATGGTCGTCCTGCTGATGGCGTACCCGTTCTTGGAGAAGAAGTTCACCGGCGACGATGCACACCACAACCTGCTGCAGCGTCCGCGCGATGTTCCTACCCGCTCCGCTATCGGCGCGGCTGCGATCGTGTTCTTCCTGCTGGTTACCCTTTCCGGTGGTAACGACCACGTGGCACACTTCTTCCAGATTTCGCTGAACGCTATGACCTGGGTTGGTCGTATCGGCCTCATCGTGCTGCCTCCGATTGCGTACTTCATGACCTACCGCATTTGTGTTGGTCTGCAGCGCTCTGACCGCGAGGTGCTGGAGCACGGTATTGAAACCGGCGTTATCAAGCAGATGCCGAATGGTGCCTTCATCGAGGTTCACCAGCCGCTCGGCCCGGTTGATGCCGATGGACACCCGGTTCCGCTCGAGTACGCAGGTGCTCAGGTGCCGAAGCAGCTGAACCACCTCGGCCTCGCTGATTCCGAGACCCAGGGCACCTTCAGCCCTGATGACTCGGCCCTCATGCGCCGAGTACACGAAATCCACTCCGATAATCACGACGAGGAAGCGGAGATGTTCCGCCGCCTTAACGAGGCTAACCGTCGTGAGGACGAGGAAAACGGCCGCATCTAACCGCTTTTCCTGAGGACTACTCGAAACGCGCTCGCAGACCCGCCCTTGCTCTTGTTGAAGGAGCAAGGGCGGGTCTTGCGTATATACAGATCGATTCCGAACGCAGTCCTCATTTTTCTGGCTGCTACGAGAGTTGTCGAAGGGGGCGTCGCGTGCCTGAGAATCTTTATGAATCTTGGAGCATCTGAAGAAGTGCTGCTGAAAGTTGTTGTGCAGTCGGTTTAGTACACGTTCTGGTGCTCGTATTGTCGGAGTTTAGTGGTTCTCTCGTGATTTACAGCCTTAGGAGCCTAGTGCGTGGGCTCAGGTAGGTGTGAATGCCGAAAGGCTATTGGCTTGAGGCACGCTGCGCTCGTCGATTGAGCGCCTTAAGGGGCGTCGGAAAGCGGTTTAGCTAGAACCACCGCAAGGAAAGGCGGCAAAGCAGGGCGCAGTTGCGATGAAAACAAGGCTCTAGGCGTGCGGTAAAGGAGTAAATTGGTGGGGGAGATGGGGCTGCCAATATGCCTTAGTGCTGAAAGTCACAATTTAGAATCCTCTTAATTGTTAATCGTTTTCTTAGTAAGGGTATTTCTTGGTCAGGTGTCTGCCATCCTCTGTCGTTTGTGCAGCTTGTGAACTTAAAGCATCAAGTCCTGGTGGGAACTAGCGTCGATGTGGAGGTTAAATCTCGACAAGGTCAACAGAAGGTAACGAAGCGATAACAAACGTTATTTTGGTGTCGCGAATGGACATTGCTTGTGATGATTTCGTAACCTATTCGAGACATTGAGTTACCGCCCGAAAAGGTGCTCAATCTAAACAGAAGAATTACAGCGCCGCATCTGGCCCCTCCTACTGAGGGGCCGAGTGGAGGAAATCCTAAAGGAACGGATTCCCAACGAACGCTAGTCCCCCAGGGTCAGAGCTTCCTTTACAAAGGGAGTAGGCGCGCAGGAAGATTTGGAGTTTTACTCATGGCACAGCACCGTCGTCAGGGCATGAAGAACACCCGTCGCATCGCATCTACTGCAGCACTGGCTGCAACCGCCGCCGTCGTCGCACCGGGCGTCGCACAGGCAGCAGAGGTCGTCGTACCTAATACTGACTACCGCTTTGAGGTGGCAGGTCTGGAAAACGTCCCGAACATTGACCAGGTTCCGAACATCGACCGCTACGTTCCGTCCCTGGGTAAGGTTTCTAACCAGCAGAACACCAACTACGCAGCAGCTGGCCACAAGCAGGCCGCTCCGGCACAGCAGACCGTTGGCCAGAAGGCACTGGCTGCAGCGCGCTCCGTCATCGGCTCCCCGTACGTATACGGCGCCGCTGGCCCGAACGCCTTTGACTGCTCCGGTCTGACCAGCTGGGCATACGCTCAGGCTGGCAAGCAGATCCCGCGTACCTCTCAGGCACAGGCTGCCGCCGGTACCCCGGTATCCCTGGATCAGCTGCAGCCGGGTGACATCATCGCTTACTACGGTGGTGCTTCCCACGTTGGTATCTACACCGGCCACGGCACCATCATCGACGCCCTTAACTCCGGCGTCCCGGTTCAGGAGCGCGACCTGAACTACATGCCGATTCACTCCGCAGTTCGCTTCTAAGAAGCAGCGGATCTTGCCCTCCCCTTCGCGGGGAGGGCTTTGTCGTGCATTAGGGGGTAAAACCCGCTATAGTTAGTACGATTTTTAAAATTTTCTTAGTCTAAGGGTCCTTACGTGTCTAAACGAGTACTTCCTGCAGCTGCACTTGCAGCGGCTCTTGCTGTTACGTCGGTTTCTGGGATTTCGCAGGTTCTTGCGCAGGAGGCGGCTCCACAACAGGAGAGCGCCACCGAAGATGTGGACGCCTTGGTAGAGCGCGTTGGCGAAGTTGCGCGCAAAGTTTCTGCCAAGAATGAAGAAGTAAAAGAGCTTGAGGTCAAGCTCGAGGAAAAGCAGGCTGAGGTCGCTAAATCTGAGGAGGTCGCCGCTGAGGCACAAACGCGTGCGGACGAGGCGAAGGGCGATGTTTCCACCCAGCAGGACCGTGTCAATGGCATCGCACAGTCGCGCTACCGCGGTGATTCCCGTTCGGCTGTATCTGGTGCCTTGGCCGCAGAAGTTCCCTCCGATGCCGTAGAGCGCATGGGCTACCTCGGGGCGCTGTCTCGCCAGGCCCAGCGCACCCTTGATGCGAAGGCTAATGCCGCGACCATGGCTGAAGAGGAAAAGCATAAGGCTGCCGACGCCGCCACCAAGGTGCGCGAGGAAAAGAAGGCGCTGGAAGAGCAGCGCGAAGAGCTTCTCAAGGAGAAAGAGGAGCTGGAAAAGCAGCAGAAGGACATCGAGAAGCAGGTGGATGCTCTCGATGAGCAGCAGCGCGAGGCCTGGGAAGGCCAGTTCGGCGGATCTGATAAGCCGGATATGGATTTGGGCGAGGTCGCAGACGGCGCTGCTTCCGCAGCGTTGTCGAAGCTGGGCGCTCCATATGGCTGGGGTGCGGCTGGCCCCGATCAGTTCGACTGCTCTGGATTGATGTTCTGGGCGTATCAGCAGATTGGCAAGTCCATTCCGCGTACGTCCCAAGCTCAGATTGCCGGTGGCACATCGGTACCGCTGGAAGACCTACAGCCGGGCGATATCGTGGGCTATTACCCGGGAGTAACTCACGTGGGCATGTACATCGGTAATGGCCAGGTAGTCCATGCCTCTACCTATGGCGTGCCTGTTCAGGTGGTACCGCTAAAGTCCATGCCGATTACCGGAACGGCGCGGTACTAAGTGGCCCGCGTTCTGCTGGTAACCAATGACTTCCCGCCCAAGATTGGCGGGATTCAGTCTTACCTGCGCGACTTCGTAGCAACCTTAGACCCGCGCGACGTCGTGGTCTTCGCCTCAACCCAGGAATCGCCGGCGGAATTCGATGCTGGGGTGGACTACAAGGTCATTCGCTGGCCTCGCCGCGTGATGCTGCCGACGCCCGCCACGGTGCGTCGCATGCAAGAGATCATCCGCGCAGAAAACATTGACACCGTCTGGTTTGGTGCAGCCGCGCCCCTTGCCTTGATGGGCAAGGCTGCAAAAGAGGCGGGTGCCACCCGTGTGGTTGCTACCACGCACGGGCACGAAGTGGGGTGGTCAATGGTGCCCGTTGCTCGGCAGTGCCTGCGCCGCATTGGTGACTATGCTGACGTGATTACCTATATTTCTGACTACACCCTGCGTCGGTTGCGTCGACCATTTGGACCGAATCCGCGCTGGGAGCACCTGCCTTCCGGAGTGAGCGTGGAAGGCCTTTCTCCAGCTACGCCAGAGCGACGCGCAGCGGCGAAGGCAGAGTTCGGGGCTACCGGGCCGACCATCGTCTGCATTTCACGGTTTGTCCCACGCAAGGGGCAGGATCAGCTTCTTCGCGCTATGCCTTTAGTGCGCGAGGAATTCCCAGATGCACAGCTACTGCTCATAGGCCGCGGACGCTATCGCGCGGCCCTAGAGCAACTGGCGGAAATGTACTGCCCGGACGCAGTGATTCAAGAAGCAGAAAGCATTGAGACTGCATTGCATGCAGCGGATGTTTTTGCCATGCCGGCCCGCACTCGCGGCGGAGGGCTTGACGTCGAGGGCTTGGGAATCGTCTATTTGGAGGCGCAAGCGTGCGGCCTGCCGGTTGTCGCTGGAGACTCCGGTGGTGCACCGGAGACGGTGACGGGGGAAACGGGGGTCGTCGTCAAGGGCGGATCTGTGCCGGAACTAGCTGGAGCGTTGAAAGCTCTCTTGGCTGACCCGCCGCGTAGGCTTCGCATGGGGCAGGCGGGGCGTCGCCATGTGGAAGAGAATTGGACGTGGCGGATAATGGGGCAGCGATTGCGGCAGCTGATGTCTTGATGTGACCCTAACCCGGTTGTCGGTATATTCTGTTATGCATGCTTAAGAACAACTCCGCCGATCTGACTATCGGCTTCGACGTCGGTGGCACCAACGTGCGCGGCGGAGTGATCACTCGGGAGGGTGAGATTCTCGCGAGCCGCACGGTTCCTACTTCCATGGACGCAGAGCAGCTGGAAGCGGACATTGTGGGCATCGTCGATGAGCTGCGCGCTGACTATGAGGTGGACGCCGTTGGCCTCGCCTTGGCGGGATTTTTGGATCCTACGTGCGAGGTAGTGCGCTTCGCCCCGCACCTTCCCTGGCGGCACGCTAATGTCCGGGAATCGCTCTCGCAGAAGCTCGGTATGCACGTGCGGTTGGAGCATGATGCAAATTCCGCCGCGTGGGGTGAGTGGTGCTTTGGTGCTGGCCGCGGAGCGGAGGATTGGGTTTTCTTTGCGGTAGGAACAGGTATCGGTGCCACTCTGATGACGCATGACACCATCTACCGCGGCGCGTTTGGCACCGCCCCAGAATTTGGGCATATCGTGGTAGTCCCTAATGGTCGGCAGTGCTCCTGCGGTAAGCGCGGCTGCTTGGAACGCTATGCCTCCGGTACCGCGTTGCCGGATACCTGCACTGATCTGCGTGGAAGCTATGAGACCTCGCTGCCGGCTGAGCCCACCGGTAAGGAAATTACCCAAGCGGCGCGGCGCGGAGATCCGCTTGCCGTAGCGGTAATGGAAGACTTCAGCCGGTGGCTGGGCCAGGGCCTATCCATTGTTGCTGACGTGTTGGATCCGGAGCTCATCGTGCTCGGCGGCGGCGTATCCCAAGATGCTGACCTCTACCTCGAGGGCGCTGCCCAAGCCATGGGACAGGACATTGTCGGGGCAGGGCATCGCCCCCTCGCACGTGTTGCCACCGCAGAATTAGGGTCGGCAGCGGGTATGATTGGCGTAGCCGATTTGGCCCGCAGCGGCCGTTAAAACTAACAAAGGACGATCTGGCGATGAAAAACAAGTGGTACTGGGCTTTTAAGCACATCTTCTTCGGACCCGCCCTGCAAGTATGGAATCGACCGTGGAGCGAGGGCATCGAGAAAATCCCCGCTGAAGGGCCTGCGATTTTGGTGTCGAATCACCAGGCGGTTATGGATTCCTTTTTCTTTCCTTTGATGTGTCCGCGCCAGATCACGTTTCCGGCTAAGTCGGAATACTTCACCACTCCGGGTCTTGTTGGTAGCCTGCAAAAGTGGTTCTTTACCTCGGTAGGCCAAGTCCCCATCGAGCGCGATAGCGAGGACGCTGGCGACGCCATTGTGGAAACCGCAGAAGGTATTTTGTCCCGCGGCGATCTCTTCGGTATCTATCCGGAAGGAACTCGTTCCCCAGATGGCCGTGTGTACAAGGGCCGTACCGGCATGGGGCGCATCGCCATGGAGACTAACCAGCCAGTATTTCCCATCGCGATGATCAATTCGCGTAAGGCCAATCCCATTGGATCGTGGATCCCGCGCCCGTTTAAGGTCGGCGTGCGGGTAGGTGATCCTATCTGGCCGCATGACTGGGCCAAGGAGCGCGGCATGAATCCGGCCGAGCACGAGACTATTCGCGCCTTCACTGACTTTATGATGCGCAATTTGGCCGAGCTGAGTGATCAGCCTTATGTTGATGTGTACGCCTCCGATGTGAAGGCTTCGCTCAAAGCCGGCCATGGTTACCCCGCCGGTGCTGAATACAAGGGGAGGTAATCACTATTCCCAAGGCCTGCTTAGCTTGGCCAGATACCGCTAAAGGCGTATCCATTATCGGCGTGGTGCTCTTGCACGTCACGCTGGTGGTTCCGGAAGGTGAGCTAACGTGGTTGGCTGACCTAAACATGTGGCTGGATCCCCTTCGCCTGCCCTTGTTTTTCCTCGTATCCGGCTATTTCTCTACCAAGATCTTTCGCTATTCATTCAGCGAGCTTTTTACCCGCCGCCTGTGGTTTTTCCTCGTGCCCTATACGGTGTGGATGACCGTTGAGCTGTGGACTAAGCGCATCGAGTACCACTGGGTATTTGGTGATCCCTATCTGCAGCTTACTGATCTGCTCTATAACCTGCTGCTAGGCCATACCATGGCGTGGTTCATTCACGCGCTTATCTTTTTCAATATATTTTTGTGGGCCGTACGCAAGTTGCCCGCGTGGGCAGGCATTGGCCTGAGCTTTGCGCCGCTGCTGTTTATAGCGTGGCAGCATCATTACTACTTTATTGGCAAGGCAATCATGTTCTTGCCCATCTTCGTCGGTGCGGCCTATTTGCGCGGGCCTATTACGCGGTTTGCCGACGCCGCCGAAGCACCCTTCAAAGGCACCTTCCGCAAGGGCTCTATGTGGGCATATAGCGCGGCAATCATCAGCTACATCGCGGGGCTATCCATCCGGCACACCTGGAATGCCGTCGAAGGCGAGGTAGTAGTGCAGTGGCCGCTGCCGGGAGGGGACATTCTTGGCCGAGGCGATCTAGACCTGCTGATCCGCTTTGCGGAGCAGACGCTTGAAACCCCAGCGGGCATCGTCGGTGCTGTCCTTATTAGTCATGTTCCGGCGCTGTCTACTTTTGTAAAGTTCGTGGGCCGGCATACCCTGCCCATTTACTTGGCCCACCCGATCGGCATGACGCTGGGGTACGGCTTCTTCATGGCCCACCGCGACTATGTGGTGAGCCTTGCTGGCCAGTGGCCGATGGAAAATACCTGGTCCTGGATCGGAATGTGTTTCTTCTACTCCGCTGCGGCATCGGTAGCGCTTTGGGCGCTCGGGAAGGTGCCTATCCTTGGCTGGACGCTGGTTCCGCCGCGGATTGATAAGCGCCGGCCCGTCGTAGAGCCAATGGTAGCGAGCAAAGAACCAGCAGCGCAGTAACAATGGCGTAGTCATTGCCCACAATATGCTGCCACCATTCCCAGTTCAGCTCTTGGTCATTGGCATGGGGGACAAGCCAATGTCCGCGGGCCAAAAGCGCGAGCCACGTCAGCGCAGCGAGCGCCCAGTAGCGCTGCGCCACTAGCAGCACACCCGCCAACACTAGCCAGGTGAAGTGGTGTGACCATGACACGGGCGAGCACAGGAGCGATACTGAAGCGGCCAGCAGCATGAGTACCGCCTGGTTCTCGTGGGAGATGCGCTCCATGGCAAACCACACGATGGCAACGACGAGGACGACGGCCACAAGCCACAGCTTTTCAGCGTGGTCGGGGGCTAGGCGGCTAAAGAAACCGCGCAGAGATTGGTTGGAGCTATAGGCAAGTCCACCGATGCGGTTGGAATCGCGCAGTGTTTCGCTCCAGTACTGGATGGAGCTATGTGGATTGCAGGCGAAGGCGATGAGCCCTGCTGCCAGAAAGGAACCGAGGGCGCTGAAAAATGCGCGCCATTCGCGGCGGACGAAAAATACGGCAAGGAATACCGCAGGGGTGAGCTTGATCGCCATAGCGATACCGGTAAGCACGCCCCTGCCGCGTCCAGGGCGCAGCCAGAGAATATCGACCACTACGAGTGCGGTGAGCAGGATGTTGACCTGCCCGAAGCTGAAGGTCTCCGTAATCGGTTCAGTAAGCATCGCCGCTAGAAGCGCCCAGCCTGCCCATCCCGGGCAGCCAAGAGAGCGCAGGACCAGGGCAACGCAGACCCACAGGGCAAGAAAGGAGGCGACAGATACGAGGATGCTCGCGGTGGTGAGGGGAATCCAGCTCAGCGGGGCAAAAAGCAGCGCCGCAAAGGGCGGATAGGTGAAGGGAAGAGAGACATCGCGATTGCTACCGACGAGGTAGTCCTTGGCGTAGAGGTCGCTGCCAAATCCGGCTCCACCTTCGCGGTAAACATCGAGGTCAATGTGGTAGTAGGTGGAGAACTTGCCGGAGAAAAGCTCCGGGATATCGATGAGCCACCAAAGGGCCACGAGGGCAGAGAGGCACAAGGGCAAAGCAGTAAACCACAAAGATTTCTTCACGCCAGAAGTGTACAACCGTCTCTTGAAGGGGCCAATTTATCGCCGCAGACTAGGCGGCGCTAGGCTTGGGAGACGTGCGCTACTTCTATGACACCGAATTTATCGAAGATGGACAAACCATTGAATTGGTCTCCATCGGCATCGTCGGTGAGAATGGCAGCGAGTACTACGCCGTGTCTACGGATTTCGATCCGTCCAAGGCCAATTCTTGGGTCAAAGACAATGTACTGGCCAAGCTGCCCAGCCCGCGGGACCCAGTATGGAAGCCTCTGGAGACCATTCGCGCGGAGGTCTTCGAGTTCCTGACCCAGAGCTCAACTCCGGTAGAGCTGTGGGCGTGGGTGGGCGCCTATGATCATGTGGTTTTGGCGCAGCTGTGGGGCGATATGGCCGGACTGCCCAAGCGCATGCCACGCTATACCCGCGAGCTGAAGCAGTATTGGGAATTTGCAGGGCGACCGAGCCTGCCGGCCGTGCCTAAGGGCAATCACGATGCGCTTGTCGACGCCCGCCATAACCTCGCCAAGTTCCGAGCCTGCGCCCAGGTGCTTCCGCTGTCTAAGGGTAATAGAATTAATATCTAGAATTTAACTAACTCGCGATAGGCGCTTGATGGTTAAATAGCAGTGTGAGTTGGACAGTAGATATTCCGCAAGGCGTTCTGCCAGACCTTCCGCCATTGCCCGCCGGCATCGACGAGGTCTTCCAGGACGTCATCAAGCGTGACGCAAAGCAGCAGCCCAGCTGGGATACTTCCCAGGCCGATAACGTGCGCAAGATTCTCGAGTCCGTGCCGCCCATCGTGGTTGCGCCCGAGATCGAGGCGCTCAAGAAGAAGCTGGCAGACGTTGCCTTGGGTAACGCCTTTTTGCTCCAGGGCGGCGATTGCGCGGAAACCTTTGAGTCCAATACTGAGCCGCATATCCGTGGCAATGTGAAAACGCTGCTGCAGATGGCCGTGGTGTTGACCTACGGCGCATCCGTTCCCGTGGTTAAACTCGGCCGCATCGCTGGCCAGTACGCCAAGCCACGTTCTTCCGATACGGACTCCAATGGTTTGTTGAATTACCGCGGTGACATTGTCAATGGCGTGGAGCCGACCGATGAGGCTCGTCGCCACGACCCGGCCCGAATGATCCGCGCTTACGCGAACTCTTCGGCGGCAATGAACCTCGTGCGTTCTTTGACCTCTTCCGGCACTGCGGATCTTTACCGCCTGCATGAGTGGAACCGCGAGTTCGTGCGCAAGTCCCGCGCTGGTGCCCGCTACCAGGACTTGGCCCGGGAGATTGAAAACGGCTTGAACTTCATGAATGCCTGTGGCGTGCACGATGACACCCTGCGCTCGGCCGATATCTACTGCTCGCACGAGGCTTTGCTGAAGGACTACGAGCGCTCCATGCTGCGCTTGGGTCAGGACAATAACGGCGATACCAAGCTCTACGATCTCTCCGCACACCAGGTATGGATTGGTGAGCGCACGCGTGGCATCGAAGATTTCCACGTGAACTTTGCGGCGATGATTGGTAACCCAGTGGGCATCAAGCTGGGACCGGGCGTCACCCCGGAGCAGGCCGTGGAGTACGCGGAAAGGCTGGACCCGAATCGCGAGCCAGGCCGCCTGACCATGATTTCGCGCATGGGACACGATAAGGTGCGCACGGTTCTGCCTGCCATTGTCAAGGCAGTGGAAGACTCCGGCCACAAAGTGGTATGGCAGTCCGACCCGATGCACGGCAATACCTTCACCGCTTCTAATGGCTACAAGACTCGCCACTTTGACAAGATCGTGGATGAGGTCCAAGGCTTCTTCGAGGTTCACCGCGAACTGGGTACCCACCCGGGTGGCGTACACCTTGAGTTCACCGGTGAAGACGTCACCGAGTGCTTGGGCGGCGCCGAGGACATTACCGACGTGGATCTGCCGGGCCGCTACGAGTCGGCCGTGGATCCGCGCCTTAATACTCAGCAGTCGCTCGAGCTGTCCTTCCTCATCGCGGAGATGCTACGTAACTAAATCCACAGGTTCGGCGTCATGCCGTAGAGCGAGGAGCCGAACCACCACCCGCCGATAGCCACCGCGCCCACCGCAATCGCGACCACTACTAAGTACAGCACTAGTGACAGCGGATTGCGGTTGGTCAGCGGACGCTCGGCGGGTTCTTCATGCGCGCTCTGGACCGGCTGCTCGGGGACAGGAGCAGGTACCGGTGCAGGCGCAGAGGCAGCCGCCGGCCCAAATGGTTCGAGTGGGGGCTCGGTCGCGGAATACGGCTGTGCCTGGGGGCGTGACAATGATTGCGGCTCCGGTTCTGGAGCGGCCCCGGCCTGTGGCAAATCCAGTTTCGTCTCAAAGCTAAGGCGCTGCGGCGGGATGACTTCAGTCGGGCCGCCGTCGAGATGCTCCGGTTCACCCTGAGGAATGCTGCGGGTGGGTTCGAAAATTTCCGTGGCTCCAGTGCCCGAAAAATCCGTGGGTGCTTGTGCCGTGCGCGCCGCGGCAGCGTTCCTTGGCACGGGGATGGTCACGTCCGGAAGATCGAGCTCTCGGCAAACATCATCGAGCGCCTCGAGGAATTCTCCGGCGTCGGCGAAGCGCTCGCGGGGATCGCGGGCGGTGGCGGTGGCCACGAGGGCGTCGACAAGCTTGGGCACCCCAGAAATCCGCGAGGACGGCGCGGGGACGTCGGAATCCAAGCGGGCCGTGGCATGCGCTAGGGGAGTATCCCCCGAGAATGGAACGGTGCCGGTAAGCAGCTCGAAGAGGACAATGCCGGCTGAATAGACATCTGAGGCCGGTGTAATTTCTTCCCCCGTGACCTGCTCCGGTGCGAGGTAGGATACGGTGCCCACAATCATGTCCGAGGTAGCCTCGGCATTGGTGGCACGCACCAGCCCAAAATCGCCCACCTTTACTCGGTGATGGGATGTAATAAGCACATTATCGGGCTTGATGTCGCGGTGGATGAGCCCGGTCGAGTGCACCTCTTCCAAGCCGCGCAGCACATTGCGCAGGGTAGAGGCGGCCGCCTGCACCGGAAAGGGCCCGCCCTCGGCCAAGAGCTCGCGCAGCGTACCGCCATCGATGAGCTCCATGATGAGATAAATGGGCTCGCCGTCAGCGGAAAAATCGTGAATAGCTACGAGATTGGGATGCTGCAGGCGGGCCATGGCGCGAGCCTCGCGAGAAAAACGCTTGATAAAGACCGGGTCATCGGAATAGCGCTCGTCCATGACCTTGGCCGCGACCGCTCGCCCCAGCCGCATGTCCACGCAGCGATAGACGGTAGACATGCCACCGCGGGCAATGGGGCGATCGATCCGGTAACGATTCTCCAGAACGTCACCAATTTCCAACCTAGTCATGCTTCCCAGTATGGCTGATCATCTAGCCCGCGTTAAAGTAGAGAACGTGACTAACCAAGAAAAATCCCTCGATCCCTTGCTCGCTAACGAAGAACTGCTCAGCATGCAGCAGGTGGCAGAAAAGCTAGACCTGCCCATCACCCGCGCTTATGACCTGCTGCAGGACCGAAAGTTCATTGCGTGGGATTCCCCAGAAGGAAAGCGCGTGCCGCTAGCCTTCTTCAACGACAAGGGCGTCATTGCCAAGCATGTAACTGCGGCAATTACCGTGTTGACAGACGGCGGCTATAAGGACGACGAAATCTTCAAGCATCTCTTTACCGAGGATGACTCGCTGCCGGGCCGCCCGATCGATGCTTTGCACGGTCACCTTGCCCGCGAGGTTATTCGGCGCGCGCAGGCTGCCGCTTTTTAGGCACGTCTTCAAAGATCCACTGGGTGGCGAACCATGCCACCACAATCATGCCGATGACCCAGAACCAGTTGTAGAGCTGGTGATTGCCATCGCCGGAGAACGAGACGCCAATAAACAGGGCCACGCCGGTGGTGAATTTGATAAGCCACAGCGGCGGCCGGAAAGTGCCCATCAGGGTAAAGATAGAGGCGTAGTACCACGGCAGGGTCACTGCATTGAAAACAAAGGCAACTTGGTATGCGGCCGCGGTGCCCATAACAGCGTCGCGGTTGTCCTTGCGGCAAAGCCACCACACCGTCACCAGCCCAATGAGCATGCAGGCCATTGCGATGCTGCGCAGTACGGCCAATATGGCGTTATAGGAGGCATCCGGTATAAATATTTGTACCGCCGGGAAGATAACATCGGTAGCCAAGGTGGGACCTGCCAGCGGGTTAATCACCTTGGAATTGCCGCTTACCTGCGATAGCCAGCCCCACGACGTGCCGGAAACCCACGTGATGAGGGCTACTGCGGCGATGATCTCTGCCACTGCGGCGATGCCAGATAAAACAAAAACGGTAAGTTGCCGCCACTTACTAGAGCCCTTGGGGGCATAGTGGTGGAGCATCATCCATACGATAAACGGTGCCGCAATAACCGCAGTGGCCTTCATAGCTACGGCCGTGCCCACGAGGATGAGGGCGGCATGGAAGCGCTTATGCAATGCCGCTAGCAGGCCGATAGACACGAGCCCCACCATGAGTGATTCATTATGCATGCCGCCGATGAGGTGCAAGATAATGACTGGATTAGCTACACCAAGCCACAGTGCTACCGCTGGATCCGCACCGAGTTTGCGGGCGATGCGGGGAATTGACCAGGCGATGGTAATAAACCCGAGCAGAGAAAGAACCTTATAGATCACCACGCCTGCAGTGACGTTATCGCCTACCAGGCTGGTGACCAGTTCTCCTATCCACAGGTGAAGGGGACCATAAGGTGTGGTGGTATTGCGCCAATCTTGTGATACCTCAAGGAGGAAGGGCCCGGGGTTAACGGCGGCACCTTCGGTATACGGATCGAAGCCATCGCGAACCATAGCACCTTGCATGAGGTAGGAATACACATCGCGTGAGGCCAATGGCCCGGCTAATAAAAGGGGAGCTACCCAGGCGATGAGGATGCGCTGGATGTCCCGCAAGCCGCCCTCAGGCAGAGGATTTTTGAGCTGCGGGCGAATGATGGTGCGCCCAGCTAACACCCACGCCGCGGCTAAGAGGAAAATACCCACCCAGTACAGCGCGAGGCCGAGATTGCGCCCGTGCCCATAGGACAAGAAGCCAATATTTAATGCTTCGAGGAGTCCTCCACGGTTGCGGGTGGCGCCGCCAGAAAAGGACGCGAGCAGCAAAATGCAGGAGGCAGATAGCCCCAGCGGCAGCGCGCGTGGAATGGGGAAAGAGTACGTCTTTGCCACGGGACAACCTACTTGCGGCGAGCAGTGGCCTTGATCGCCAACTGCTCTAGGGTTTCGGTGACCGTGGGATCCACCTGTGCGGCGTGCAGGTGCTGCAGGCCCGACTGCGTGAGGGCATCGATGCGGCGCTCAATCTCTTCTGGTGCGCCCGAATCAGCGATGATCTGGGCCAGGCGCGATAGCTCCTGGGGATCTGAGGTGCGGCCAATGAGCTTGCGCAAGGTAGCAGCAGCTTGTGGATCAGACTCATCCGCGCGCTGGAGCGCTAGCGCTAACAGTTCGGTTCGCTTGCCTTCGCGCAGGTCATCACCGGCAGGTTTGCCGGTTACCGCGGGATCGCCAAAAACACCTAGCTGATCGTCGCGCAACTGGTAGGCAATGCCAATATCGTGCCCATAGCCGCGGAAGGCTGCGATAAGTTCCTCGCTCGCACCGGCGATGGCGGCGCCCAAGTGCAGCGGGCGTTCAATGGTATAAGCGGCGGTCTTATAGCGGTTGACGGAATTGGCAAGCTCTACTGATTCGGAACCTGCCGCCTCCAAAGAGATATCCAAGAGCTGTCCACCGATAACCTCAGTGCGCATGCCGCGCCACGGGCTGCGAGCACGGTGCAAAGCGGCTGCACTAAGGCCGGAATCTTGGAACATGTCCTCTGCGTACACCAGCGCTAAATCGCCTACCAAGATCGCTACGGAGGTGCCGAAGAACTCTGGATCGCCCAAGTATTCCGATTCGCGGTGCAGCTTTTCGACGCCCCGGTGCACCGTAGGATTGCCGCGACGGGTATTGGAAGCATCGATAATGTCATCGTGGATAAGGGCGCAGGCCTGGATAAATTCCAAAGAGGCGGCCGCGCGGAGCATGGCCGCGGGATCTTCTTCTCCTCGACCAGCGGCAAGGTAGCCCGCCCAGGCATAGGTAGGCCGTACTCGCTTGCCGCCGTCAAGCACGAAGGATTCCAAAAAGCTCACGGCTTTGGTTACAGGGGCGCCAATTTCGGCCACCTGCTCTCGGCGTTGATCGAGAAAGGTGGCGAGTTCCTCGCGCACCGCACCGGGGATGTCCGCAAGCTCAGGAATATTCTGCATAGTCACACCCCACACGATACCGGCTAGGCTGCGCAAGAAATAACAGAGGTTTACAGCGGCAGGCTTGCGCCCAATATGGCAAAGGGGCGAGCATCGGCGGGGTAGAGATGATCACGGAGGACATCGAAGAAGCCGACGGCTCTATAAAGACGGAAGGCACCGTTATCCTCGTTCGGCACCTCGGGTGTGGACAACAGCGCATAGCGCGCCGGGGCATTCCATAGCAATCCTTCCAAAAGCTTTCTGCCTAGGCCGTGTCCTTGGTGCTGCGGCAAGACGTGGATCTCTGCCAACTCAAAGTAGTTGCGCAGAATGTCCCACTGCTCTTCGGTGGGGCCGCCCTGTAGTCGGAGCCCTCGGCGAAGCTCAGCGTCCCACCAGCTGTCTGGGGAGCCTAAGAACCCGTAGGCCACGCCGACGATGCCATTGTCATGGGTGACAATCTGCGCGCTGAATCCGGGGCGGGTCACCTCATTTCGCCAGCTTGGGATGCGGCTATGCAAGATCGCGGGATTGTAGTGCATTGCCTCGATGTAGATTTCCACCAACTGCGGGGCTAGCAGGGAGAATTCCGGCGGGGTTAGGCGGCGAATTTCAAAGCTCACACTTCCTATGACACCAGATGTCTGTAGCGGAGGGAAAGCGAGGCTCACTCCGTTCTTCGAAAGCCGCAATAGGGAATCGAACAAGCGGACTACAGTTAACTTGTGGCCTGCAATTAACGTTGATTAAATCGAACACGTGAACTATTATCAAGGGTGGAATGTCTGGCGGCTTGCTTAGGGTCGGGGGCAGTTCAACGACGTTATTTATTTAGTTAAGGGCAAAGACAATGGCACAGATTATTTCGGCAACGCGCACCCGTTCTCTTGGGCGAGAAGGCGGCAAGCGGGCACGGTTCCTCTTTCAAGCACGAGAATTATTAGACGCGGCGCGCGGTTATGCGGCTGAGGGGCGATTCGATCAAGCCTTAGAGGTGGCGTACCAATCGGCTCTACGTACTGCTGGCGCACGAGTAGCTGCATCTGTAGTGGCTCGGCGTCGCCGCCTTCCCTCCAGTGCATGGGATCGTTTAGCGCTCGTCGGTGTGGAAGACAAGCGGTGGGCTGAATCCTTTAAGGGATATTCGCGGACTCGTGCGCGCGTGTCTTCGGGATTGGATGAAGCGCCGAGCGAGGAATATGTTTATGGCCTCATGCAGCATGCCGCACAATTTTTGGATGAAAGTGAGGCAGGGACTACTTTCGGCTCTTTTGCTGCGTAGTCACTTCGTGGGGGCGCTCACTACCTTTTGGGGAACATACTGATTATTCTGGGCGTTAATATAGATAGAACTATTACCGCCCGAAGCTCAATCCCTAGTTGGAGGAACAGTGTCTCTTTCCGAGCAGGAGCAGCGCACGCTCCGTGAAATTGAGGAATCGTTACTTGCTGACGATCCTAAGTTTGGCGCTTCCGTTTCTGAGCCTGCGTCGTTCGGCGGATCTGGCGGTGCGGTAACCCTCCGAGGTGTAGCGCTCGTTGTCGTTGGCCTTTGCATGCTTGTCGGCGGTGTTGCTCTCGCGCAGCAAAGCCTGTGGTTTATCGTGCTTTCTATCGCGGGCTTTTTGGTGATGTTTGCTGCTGGCGTGTGGATGTTGCGCGGAGACGGATCTGGGCATTCTGCTCAGGGTTATTATTCCGGCGCTCGTGCAAAGAAGTCCGCGTCCCGCAGTGGTGGAGTCAGTGGCAAGTTGGAGGAAAACTTCCGTCGCCGCTTTGAGGAGCGTTAGCGCTTTTTAGTTTAGTTTGCCCCGGTTGGCCCAGTATGGGTCAACCGGGGATTTTTGTGCCGCGCCAAAATTCCCCACTTTGCCCCACGGATGAGGCGCTGGGTGGGCATTGGTGGGGTGGTTGCCCCATGGACTTAGCTAAAAGTCCTCGATAACACAGCATATGGGGTCGGTGTGCGGGGTGGGGCTCATTATGTTGGTGTTGCAGGTGGGGTGAAAGAGGTGGTTGCGGCAGGCTGTCAAGGCCTTTCGTGGGATTTCTTCCCACTGGAAAAACTGCTATCTAGCTGCAGGTAATCGAGAGTAATCCGGGGGACACGCCGCTTTAAGTGGGTTAGGTGGGGGAAAGTGGGGTAGAGTGGGGCGCAGCGGAGGAAAGAGGGGCTCAAGGGCCTCGATTCTGAAGTAAGAGAATCCGGAGTTTTCGAGTAAGGAAGGTGGACGCCGGGATGTTTCTCGGAACCTATACTCCGAAGCTCGATGACAAGGGACGTCTTACGCTTCCGGCAAAGTTTCGCGATGAACTCGCGGGTGGCCTCATGGTCACCAAGGGGCAGGACCACTCGCTGGCCGTGTACCCGCGGGAGGAATTTGCGGCACGTGCACGGAAGGCTGCGGCGGTTTCTCGAACCAACCCAGAAGCACGAGCTTTCATTCGTAACTTGGCAGCAAGTGCGGACGAACAGCGGCCGGATGGGCATGGGCGCATTACGTTGTCTGCGGGGCATCGGGAATATGCCAACTTGTCTAAGGAGTGCGTTGTGGTTGGCTCTGTGGACTTTCTCGAAATTTGGGACGCAGCCGCGTGGGCTGAGTACCAGTCGCAAACTGAAGATGCTTATTCGGCAGCAGATGCCGATGACGTGCTGGCGGGCTTGCTCTAAGCCTGCACAAGAGTGCGTGTAAGGACTCTGTCCGAGGCGGATGATTCTGGTGTACTTCCCCGATATCAGAAACCTGCCTCGGACAGGGCCCTATACGCACTCGCATGCTTTCCACCACTGGAAGTCAGGGAATTTGAGAAAGGGGGTTGCGGGGAGACATGGCTACCAAAGACCTAAATTATGATGTGGCCGAAAACCACGGCCACGTGCCGGTCATGCGCGAGCGCATGGCTGATCTCCTGCGCCCCCAGGTAGAAGCGGCGGGGGATAAGGCAGTGCTTGTCGACGCCACCTTGGGCGCCGGTGGCCACACTCGCTACTTCCTGGAATCTTTCCCCGAGGCTCGAGTCATAGGCGTTGACCGCGATAAGCAGGCGCTGCGCAATGCATCCGAACGTCTTGCGCCCTACGGCGATCGCTTCGTCGGCGTTAATGCACGATTCGATGAGCTAGGCAGCGCCATCGCGGAAGGGGAGGGCGATATCTTTGATTCGGCTCGCTCTGTAGGCATTGCCGGCGCCCTTTTTGACCTTGGTGTTTCCTCAATGCAGCTAGACCAGGCAGACCGCGGATTCGCTTATAAAGCGGATGCGCCGCTGGATATGCGCATGGATCCTTCGCAGGGGATTACTGCGGCGGATGTACTCAATACCTATTCGCACGGTGACTTAGCGCGGGTCCTCAAGACCTATGGCGATGAGCGCTTCGCTGGAAAAATTGCCTCCGCCGTGTTGAAAGAGCGCGACAAGGAGCCTTTCGTCAACTCCGCGCGGCTCGTTGAGCTACTTTATGATGTCATTCCCGCTGCGACCCGCCGTACCGGAGGACACCCCGCCAAGCGCACCTTCCAGGCGCTGCGGGTTGAGGTCAATCGCGAGTTGGAAGCTATTGAAAATGTCCTGCCGGTTATAACCCAAGCACTTTCGGAAGGCGGCCGTGCCGTATTCATGAGCTACCAATCTTTGGAAGACCGCATCGTTAAAGCAGCCTTCAAAGAACTGACCACTTCCAAGACGCCGGCTGGGTTGCCGATGGAACTGCCAGGCACCGCGCCAAAGTTCAAGATCGTTACGCGCGGGGCGGAAAAGGCCTCTGAAGAGGAAATCGTGGAAAATTCGCGAGCCGCGTCGGTGCGTGTTCGTGCCATCGAAAGACTCGAGGGAATGCCAGAATTTCTACCGCCGGGAGGCAGGCAATGAGCACCATCCCACGCCGCAACCACCTAAAGACTGACAGCCGCGACAGAGAGGCCACTCGCACCATGGGCGCCAGCCGAGACTTCACCACCGGAATCGATACCGGAGCCCCGACGGCGCTGCGCGAGCGTCCCAGCACTAAGCGTGCTCCGAGCCGCACTCGCGTGCCGCACCGCAGCACCAAGCGCCTGGGTTCGAAGCAGGTAGTGAGCTTCCGCGGCCGTCAGCTGCAGCCGCAGACGAAGAAGAACGGGCTCCTAACCCGGTTGGGCGTCATTTCCCTCACCCTGCTTATCGTCGGTGTGGCCTTGGCCATGTGGCTGTCTGGTCTGTCCACCAAGCAAACCTTTGCCATCCAGCAGCTGACCGTGCAGGATTCCCAACTGGATAACCAGATTGAGACCCTCAACCGCGATGCGGAGAATCTCAGCTCTTCTGCTGATATTGCGCGCCGCGCGGACGAGATGGGAATGGCTATTCCTAAGCAGCCGGGCATTGCGGAAGTTGGCGGCGATGGAAAGATCGTCGACAAGCGCGAAGGCACCCCGGATACCGAGAAGCTCATTGATGTCAACGGTGAACCAATCCGCCCGGGCCAGGCTTCCAGCGACCCAAAGGATACGGAGGGGATGTCGGATTCCCTCAATGCCGTGCCACAGGGACAGCAGCGCACCAGCAATGGTGGCGATGCCGGCGACCGCAACTCGGACCGCGAGACCGGCGATGCCAGTGCCGCCCAAGACAATGCGCGACCTAACCTTCCGGCCCGTGCGCCGTATGCCAGCCGCGCCGAGTAGCTAGGGAAGAATAGTCGGTGAAAAAGATGATGCTCGCGCGTGGTGGCGCGGGCATTCTCACTTTTGTAGGGCACAATCAATACACGCAAGAAATTGTGGCGGAAATAGGGAAGGTGACACTGGACTGTGACTACGCCAAGTAAGGCTAGGCGCCGCCCGCGCCGCTCGACCAGCTCCGCGGTGCCGCAAAAGAAGATGATGCGCAAACGCCTGCGCATCATTGTGTCCGTGGTGCTTGTGGCGATGGTCGTCCTCGCTGGGCGCTTGGCGTGGGTGCAGCTTGTGTGGGGCCCGGACCTTTCCGCCAAGGCCGTCACCCAGCGCGAGCGCATTTATATCGAGCCGGCCCGTAGGGGAGAAATCCTGGACCGCGATGGCCAGCGCTTGGCCTACACGATGAAGTCTCGTTCCTTGACCGTCTCGCCGACCCGCTTGCGCGATGAGCTAAAAGACAAGGCCGAGATCGAGGCCCAAAAAGATGGCTCGACCGAGGGCATGGATGATGAGAAGCTGGATAGCTTCCTCACCAAGAAGATGGAGGAGACCCTCAAGGACATGTCTGAGGGAATCCCGAAGCTGATTGAAGATTCCGGCGCCTCGACCTCCAAGGTGGATAAGGACGACATCCTCAATAAGCTCAAGGCCGATACCCAGTATGAGGTACTGGTGCGCAACGTCGATCCGGATGTTGCCGTAGAGATCGCCAATAAGTACCACGGAGTGGCAGCGGACCGCCAAGACATCCGCCAGTACCCCAACGGCGCCATTGGCGAAAACGTTGTGGGCAAGGTGTCGATGGACGGCCATGGACAGTTCGGTTTCGAGGCCGCGCGCGATACGGAACTTACTGGCATTGACGGCCAGTCCACCGAGGACGTATCCGCAGATGGCCAGGTGATCCCAGGCACTCTGCGTGACGTCGTGGATACCGTTGATGGTCGCGACGTCACCCTCACTCTGGATTTGGACCTGCAAACCTACGTTCAGCAAAAGCTGGAAAAGGCCAAGGCCAACTCTAAGGCTTCCGGTGCGGAAGCAGTGGTCCTCGATGCTGCCACCGGCCAGGTCCTTGCCATGGCCAATACCGATACCGTGGATCCCAATAAGAATGTTGAGGATCAGCTTGATGAGGGTAAGGACTTTGAAAACCGCAGCGTCTCCCACCCTTATGAGCCGGGTTCTGTAGCCAAGGTGGTTACCGCGGCTGCTGCACTGCAGGAGGGCGTGACCACCCCGGATGAGGTGCACCAGGTCCCCGGTTCCATCGATATGGCGGGCGTGACGGTCAACGATGCCTGGGAACACGGCACCGAGCCGTATACCACCACCGGCATCTTTGGTAAGTCCTCCAACGTCGGCACCTTGATGATCGCCGATAAGTTGGGCCAAGAAAAGTACGCCGAGTACCTCAAGAAGTTTGGGTTGGGCAATACCACCGGTATTGAGCTGCCGAACGAATCGGCCGGCAGCGTCCCAGATTTGGAGCAATGGTCCGGCGGCACCTTCGCTAACCTGCCTATTGGTCAGGGCCAGTCGTGGACCACCTTGCAGATGGCCAGCGTGTACCAAGCATTGGCCAATGGTGGCGAGCGTATCGAGCCGCGCATCATTGACTCGGTCAAGGGGCCGGACGGCAAGGACGAAAAGCTAGAGGAACCGGAAAAGAACCAGGTGGTAAGCCCAGAGACCGCCAAGACTACGGTGGATATGTTCCGTGCCGTCTTCCAAGACGATGATGCAGGCCTGCAAAACGGTACGGCCGGCAATGCGCAGCTTAAGGGCTATCAGCTTTCCGGCAAGACCGGTACAGCCCAGAAGGTGGACCCAAATACTGGGGCATATTCGAATTCCGCCTATTGGATCACCTTTGCTGGCATTGCGCCGGCCGATGATCCGCGCTTCGTTGTTGCCGTCATGTTGGATGAACCCAAGTCCGGCGTGGAGGACAATGGAGGCGGCGGCCAGTCGGCGGCACCTATCTTCCGCGATATCGCCTCGTGGCTACTTAATCGTGACAATATTCCGACTTCGAAACCAGCACCGCGGCTGACCCTGCGGGCACAATAGGAGCTTAGTATGACCGTTTCTTTGGATACTCTCGCCCAGCTTTCTGGTGGGCGCGTCATTGGTGATGCCTCCGTGGAGGTCTCCGCGTGCGGGCTGGATTCTTCCCGTTTGCCGGAAGGCGCGCTCTTTGCCGCCCTGCCGGGCACGCGCGTACACGGCGCGCAGTTCGCTCGCGATACCAAGGCTGGAGCTGTGCTTACCGACGCCGCCGGGCTCGACCTGCTTACCGAGGCCCAAGAGACCCGCCCCATTGTGGTGGTGGAGGATATTCGAGCCGTGCTCGGTCCAATCTCCGCTGAGATATATGGCCACCCGACCCGTGACCTGACGGTCATCGGTGTTACCGGCACCTCCGGCAAGACCACCACCAGCTACCTGCTGGAGGCCGGCCTGCTTCACGCCGGGCACTCCGTGGGCCTTATCGGAACCACCGGTACCCGTATTAACCGCACGCCGGTTCCCACCTCGCTCACCACGCCTGAGGCGCCGACCCTACAAGAGCTTTTCGCGCGCATGAAGAACGAGGGCGTTACCCACGTGGTGATGGAAGTGTCCTCGCACGCGCTGGAGCTAGGACGCGTGCGCGGAACTCGGTTTGCGGTAGGCGGGTTTACGAACCTGAGCCAGGACCACCTTGATTTTCACCCCACGATGGAGGACTACTTCCAGGCAAAAGCGAAGCTCTTCGCCGGGGAGCAGGCGGCCGAACGAGCCGTCCTCTGCATCGATGATGAGTGGGGCGAGCGCATGCGCGACGTCGCCAAGAGCGCAGGCCACCCAGTTGCTACGGTTGCCACCCAGGGCGCTGCGGCCACGATTAGCGCGCGCCAAACCGCCACTGAGGCCACCGGTGCCCAAGAGGTAGCCCTGAATTATGACGGTGCCGATTTCACCTTCCGGCTGCCGCTGCCTGGCGAGTTCAATATCGCCAATGCTTGCTTGGCGCTCGGCATGGCCACCGCGGTAGGAGAGGACCCAGCGGAGTTCCTATCGGGAGTGGAGAAGGTCGCAGTCCCCGGCCGCATGGAGCGCATCGACCGCGGCCAAGACTTTGTAGCCGTAGTGGACTATGCGCATAAGCCGGCGGCCATCGCAGCGGTGCTCGACACCTTGCGCGGCCAGCTGGAGGGAACCACGGGCCGCGTCGGCATCGTCGTCGGCGCCGGCGGAGACCGTGATAGCTCTAAGCGCCCCATCATGGGCGTAGCCGCAGCCAGCCGCGCTGACCTTACCGTGGTTACCGATGACAACCCGCGCTCCGAGGACCCCGCCACCATTCGCGCGGCGGTGATGGCGGGCGCGCGTGACGCCGCCCCCCAGGGCGATATCCGCGAGGTAGGCTCACGCGCCCGTGCCATCGATGAGGTAGTCGATTGGGCCGAGCCGGGCGATGCTGTCATCGTCGTGGGCAAGGGCCATGAGGTGGGACAGCTAGTGAACGGAAAGACGTTGCACTTTGATGACCGCGAGGAAATGGCCCGCGCTATCGAGGAAAAGCTGGCCGGAACCCCGCACCGCGATACCCTTGGGGATGCGAAGGAGTAGACATGATTCCACTTTCTATTGCCGATATTGCCGAAATTACCGGGGGCAGCCTCGATTGCGTGTCTGACCCAGACCAGCGCGTTACCGGGTTCATCGAATTCGATTCCCGCAAGGTAACCAAGGGCGGGCTCTTCCTTGCCTTGCCCGGCGCCCGTGTGGATGGCCACGACTATGCCGAAAAGGCCATCGAGCAGGGCGCAGTGGCGGTGTTGGCGGCGCGGCCGGTGGGGGTTCCGGCGGTCGTCGTCAAGCCCCAAGGCCGCGTTACCGGCGATGCCGCCAACGCCGATATCTATGCCCATGACGAGGACGGCTCGGCCGCCGCGGTGGTGCAGGCGCTTTCCGATATCGCGCGGGAGGTCACCCGCCGCCTGACCGGCGAGCAAGGCCTAGACATCGTGGGCGTAACCGGCTCGGCCGGAAAGACCTCCACCAAGGACCTACTGGCCACGATTTTCCGCGCTGAGGGCGACACCGTGGCTCCTCCCGGCTCCTTTAATAACGAGGTCGGCCTGCCGTATACCGCTTTGCGCTGCGATGAGCACACCCGCTTCCTGGTTGCCGAAATGTCTGCCCGCGGCATCGGCCATATCCGCCACCTGACCACCATCACCGCGCCCACGGTCGGCGTGGTACTCAATGTTGGTACCGCTCACTTGGGTGAGTTTGGCTCACGCGAGAATATTGCCCAGGCCAAGGGCGAACTCGTTGAAGCCTTGCCCTCGGCCGCTGAGGGCGGCGTCGCCGTGCTCAATGCCGATGATCCTTTCGTCGCCGGCATGGCGCCGCGCACCTCAGCCAAGGTCGTCTACTACTCGGCCAATAAGCCGCCGGCTTCCGACGCCCAGTACTACGCCAGCGATATCCAGCTCGATGACGTCGCCCGCCCCTCGTTTGTGCTGCATGCGCCGGGAACGGATCCGCTTCCGGTGAAGCTGCAGGTCTTTGGCAAGCACCAGGTCTCTAACGCTTTGGCAGCGGCCGCGGCTGCCATCGAATCGGGCATGGACCCGCAGGTAGTAGCCAACGCGCTATCCGGGCACCAGAATGCCTCGGAACACCGCATGGACGTGCGTACCCGCCGCGATGGAGTAACCACCATCGATGATTCCTATAACGCCAACCCCGATTCCATGCACGCGGCCATTGCCGCGCTGGCCTATACCTCTGCCGCCCGACCGGACGCCCGCGCCATCGCCGTGCTCGGTGAGATGGGCGAGCTCGGCGGAGAAGCAGTGGCCGCCCACCGCGCATTGGGAGAGGTGCTTTCCAAGTACCACGTTGACCACCTCGTGGCCGTGGGAGACAACGATAATATGAGGGCCATGGTCGAGGCCGCACAGGCGCGGGGTATAAATACTACTATCAGCCCGGATGTTGACGCCGCTGCGGCGGCGGTCGAAGACATCATTAGGGTAGCGCCTGCCGGCATCGAAGATTGGACCGGGCGCGAGGCCAAAGATGTAGTCCTCATCAAGTCGTCGAATGCCCAGCGCCTGTGGCGCGTGGCAGAACAGCTCAATCGCCGTTAGTCCTCAGTACAAGGAGAAAGACCTCTAGCAATGACTCAGATCATTATCGCGGGCATCCTCAGCTTCCTCGTCGCGATCTTTACCACTCCCATGTTGGTCCGCTACTTTTCCGGGGTAGGCAAGGGGCAAGAAATTCGCGAGGACGGGCCGCAACTGCACTTGCGCAAGCGCGGCACGCCCACCATGGGCGGTCTCGCGATTTTGCTGGCTATCACCGTGGCCTACCTCGTAGTGGGAATTTATGCCCGCGCGACTGGCAACGGTGGTTTTAGCCCCTCTGGTCTCTTGGTTTATTTCCTCACGATGGGCCTTGGCGGGTTGGGCTTTGCCGATGACTTCATCAAGCTATTTAAAAAGCGCAACCTTGGCCTGAACAAGACCGCCAAGCTGGTAGGGCAGCTGGCTGTGGCGCTCATCTTCGGCATTTTGGCGCTGCAGTTCCCAGACGAGCACGGATTGACGCCAGCGTCTACCAACCTTTCTTTCGTTCGCGATTTTGAAACCTTCGACATCGCCGTGGGCGGTGCCGTCATTGGCACCATCGTTTTCCTAGTCTTTCTTTACCTACTCATTGCTGCGTGGTCGAACGCCGTGAACCTCACCGACGGACTCGACGGCTTGGCCGCAGGCACCACCGCGATGGTGATGGGTGCCTATGCACTGATTTCCTTCTGGCAGTTCCGCAACTCTTGCGCCGTGTCGCCAGCGGCAGGGTGCTATGAAGTTCGCGATCCGCTCGACTTGGCCGTGCTGGCTGCAGCTGGCCTGGGTGGTTGCTTGGGCTTTTTGTGGTGGAATGCCGCACCGGCAAAGATCTTCATGGGCGATACCGGTTCGCTTGCGCTCGGTGGCCTCGTCGCCGGCCTTTCGGTGACCACTCGCACCGAGCTGCTCATGATCATCATCGGCGCCATCTTCGTGATTGAGACGGTCTCCGTAGTTATCCAGATCATCGTCTTCCGCAGTACCGGTAAGCGCTTCTTCCGCATGGCGCCTATCCACCACCACTTTGAAAATGGTGGCTGGGCTGAGACCGCCGTCGTCACCCGCTTCTGGCTGCTCAGCGCCATGGCCGCTATTGCCGGAGTATGCATCTTCTACGGCGACTGGCTGTCTGCCGTCGGCTTTGCTTCCTAAAACTCATGCCTTTTTAGCTTTATCGAGGAAAGAGGAATAGAGATGACCGAGTTGCCATCCTCGTTGCGCGGGCGAGTGCTCGTAGCCGGGGCGGGAGTATCGGGGCGCGGTTGCGTCGCTATGCTGGCAAGCCTCGGGGTGGATACCACCGTGGCAGATTCCAACCAGACCGCGCTGGCGGAATTGGCGGAGGAATTCGGTGTAGCAACCGTCTCCGTCGATTCTGCCGCCCAGGGCGAGTTTGACCTTGTGGTTACTTCGCCGGGCTGGCGTCCCGATTCGCCTTTGTTGGTTGCTTTCCAGGACGCTGGGGTAGAGGTCATCGGTGACGTGGAGCTGGCCTACCGCCTGGATCGTGCGGGCGTCTTCGGGGCGCCGCGCACCTGGCTGGTAGTTACCGGGACTAACGGCAAAACCACCACTACCGGTATGTTGGCCCAGATTATGCAGGCTGATGCCAAGCGCACCGGCAAGCGCGCACTGGCGGTGGGCAATATCGGCGTTTCGCTTTTCGACGCCCTCACGGCCATCCCTCGCGTCGACATTCTCTGCGCCGAGCTATCTTCTTTCCAGTTGCATTGGTCCAGCCACTTGCGCCCGGATGTGGGCGTGTTGCTGAACCTGGCAGATGATCACCTAGATTGGCACGGATCGTTCGATGCCTATGCCCGCGCGAAGGCCAAGGTGCTCTCCGGTGACGTCGCTGTGGTAGGCAAGGATGACGCCGAGGCGGTCCGCTACGCCGCGGATACCGCAGACCTCTTCGGCTTTACTGCCGCTGAACCCACACAGGGAGAGGTGGGCGTAAGCGCCGGCCGCCTTGTCTCGCGGCTTAACGAGCAGCGCGAGGATCTCGCGTCCGCAGAGGGCATTGAGCCCGCCGGCCTGGCAGGAGTCCTCGACGCTGCGGCCGCAGCCAGCGTCGCGCGTCTGGCAGGCGCCACCCCGGAGTCCATTGCGCAGGGGCTGTCCGCATATACCGTCGCCGGGCACCGCGGCGCTGTGGTCCATGAGCATTCCGGCATCACGTTCATCGATAATTCCAAGGCCACCAACCCGCACGCGGCGGATGCGGCGCTCAAGGGGCTCAATTCCGTGATCTGGATTGCCGGCGGGCAGTTGAAGGGCGCGGAGGTAGACGGGCTCGTCGCCAAGCACGCCGCCCACATCAAGGCCGCGGTAGTCCTGGGCGTGGATAGGGAAGAAGTTGCCTGGGCTCTCGCCGCGCACGCGCCGCATGCCCCAGTGGACGTCATCGAGACGCAGGAGCCTTTTGCAGCCATGAACGCTGCGGTGGAGGCTGCACTGCAACACGCCGACGCCGGGGATACCGTTCTTTTGGCGCCGGCTGCGGCATCGTTGGATATGTATACCGGCATGGCTCAACGCGGTGATGTATTTGCCGCGGCCGCGCGGGAGCTTACCCGCAACTAGAGCTATAGATTTAAGGATCAGGAGAACACATGACGGCCACCTCCCAGCAGCGCCCGCGCTCCAAGAGTTTTGGCGACCGCGTTCGCGAGCTGCGCGAGCGCGCCCGCCAGGAAGCCGGCCTTGATTACCAGCTGCTGCGCTTTATCATCTTCTTCCTCGTGGGCATCGGCGTGCTCATGGTCTTTTCTTCCTCCATGGCTACCTCCCTGACGGAAGACGGCGGCGTATGGAACCAGGCATTGCGCCAGTGCGTGATGGTGTTCTTGGGCCTCGTTGCCTTTTGGTTCGGCCTCAAAATTTCGCCGCATACCCTGCGCAAATGCGTGCCGTGGATTGTGGGCCTGTCCATCATTTTGCTCATCGCGGTGCTGATCCCCGGCGTGGGTACCGGCCGCGAGGAGGTAGGTTCCCAGTCCTGGATTTACTTGGGACCGTTCTCCCTGCAGCCCTCGGAGCTTGCCCGCGTCGCCGTAGGCATGTTTGGTGCGACCGTATTGGCGGATAAGGAGCACAAATCCATGAAGGTGACGGATCCCTTCATGATGTACTCCCTCATTGCCGGCGTTATGTTCTTGCTCATCGTCCTTCAGGGCGACTTCGGTATGGCTTTGTCCTTGGCCCTCGTGGTGGTCTTCACCCTGATTTTCGCGGGTGTCGACTGGCGCGTTCCGGCGACCATCGGCGTCGCAGCCGTGTGCGGTTTGCTGTTTATCTTCCTTTCTGGCGGCTTCCGGTCCAACCGCTTCCACACCTATTTCGATGCCCTCGTAGGCAATATCTCCGATACTCAAGGTACGGGTTTCCAGTCCTATCAGGGCTTTCTCTCGCTTGCCGACGGCGGCTTCTGGGGCGTTGGCATTGGCCAATCCCGTGCCAAGTGGTTCTACCTGCCCGAGGCGAAAAATGACTTTATTTTCGCCATCGTGGGTGAGGAACTCGGCTGGTGGGGCGGTGCGCTCGTCATCGTGCTATTCGCCGCACTGGGCTATGTGGGCTTGCGCACCGCGATGCGCGCACAGAACCAGTTCCAGTCCCTGCTGGCCGCAACGTTGACCATCGGTGTGGTCACCCAGGCCTTTGTGAATATTGGCTACGTCATTGGCCTGCTGCCGGTGACCGGTATTCAGCTGCCCATGATTTCTGCCGGCGGTACCGCGGCGATCATCACGATTGGCTCGATGGGCATCCTGTGCAACGTGGCGCGTCACGAACCGATGCAAATTTCCGCCATGCAGAATTTCGGCCGCCCGCTGTTCGACCGCCTTTTGTTCATCGGCGAGCCGCAGCCAGTGCCGAAGCCGAAGAAGAAGCAGCAGGGCCGTCACGCCCGCCCGCAGGAGCCGCGCTCCCGCGTGCGCGAGGAGCGCTTTGGTCGCCCCGTAACCGGAAGCGGCCGCCGCTATCCGCGCGCCGAGCGCCGCTATCGCTAGGCGGCGCTGGTAGCCTTTAGGCTATGAATTCCACGCCTATTTCCGTCGTCATCGCAGGTGGCGGCACCGCCGGACATATTGAACCCGCCCTCGCCGTGGGCGAAGCTTTGCGCGAGCGCCACGGCGCACGCATCACCGCTCTCGGTACCGAAAAGGGCCTCGAGCGCGATATCATTCCCGCCCGCGGCGTGGACCTTAGCCTGATTACCCCCGTGCCAATCCCGCGCAAGGTCAACGCGCAGCTCTTCAAGCTACCGTTCAACCTCTCCCGCGCGGTGGGGGAGGCCAAGCAGGTACTCAAGGATGTCGAAGCGGATGTCGTCTTTGGCACCGGCGGCTACGTGGCCGGGCCGGCCTATATCGCTGCGCGATCCCTCGGCATCCCGTTCTATGTTCTCGAGACCAATGCTTTGGCTGGAATGGCCAATAAGCTCGGCGTGAAGATGGGCGGCATTGGACTCAACGCCCACCCGGATTCTGGCATGCCGGGCGAGGTCGTTGGCATTCCCGTTCGGCCGAGCCTGGCAGACGACCCGAATGGCAACCTGGCCGCAGACGCGCGCACCAAGTGGAACCTGGCCGAGCTTCCCACCATTCTCATCACCGGCGGGTCCCAAGGCGCAGCCAGCATCAACCGCGCCGTTGCCGGAGCGGTAGAGGACTTGGCACAGGACTTCCAGCTTCTGCACGCCTATGGCAAGAAGAATGACCCGCCCGCAGAACACCCGAACTACGCCGCACTGCCGTATATCGAGGACATGGGCTCCGCCCTTGCGGTAGCTGACCTCGTCGTGTGCCGCTCCGGCGCGATGACCGTTGCCGAAGTATCCGCCGCAGGCCTGCCGGCCATCTACGTTCCGCTGCCGCACGGCAATGGCGAACAGGCGCTCAATTCCCGCGAAGTGGTCGAGGCAGGCGCCGCCATCCAGATTCCGGACGCGGAGCTGACCCCAGAGCGACTCATCTCCGAGGTGCGTGGCATTCTCGATGACCCGCAACGCCTCGAGTCGATGACACACGCCGCCGCCCATGCTAGCGCCGGAGACGTCGCAAATACCATCGCAGACCGCATCGCCGCCCGCGTATCCGAGGCCGAAAACGCAGCTGGAAGGAAGGATAAGTAAATGACCGATCCCGCACATTACGATCTGCGCCGCGTCCACCTCATCGGCATTGGTGGTTCCGGAATGTCGGGGCTCGCGCGAATCCTCGCCGCTCGCGGCGGAGTGGTCACTGGTTCCGATGTCAAAGACTCCACCCCGGTGGAGGTGCTGCGGACCATGGGCGCCAAGGTCGCCATCGGCCATGCCGCGGAAAATCTGCGACTGTCAGGTGAGCTGCCTACCGTCGTAGTAACCTCGTTTGCCGCCATCCCCCAAGACAACCCGGAGCTAGTAGCCGCAAAGGATAACGATATCCCGGTAATTCGCCGCTCCGATCTGCTCGCCGCCTTGATGGAAGGCCACCAGCAGGTGTTGCTGGCTGGCACCCATGGCAAAACCTCCACCACGTCGATGACCGTAAGCGCGATGCAACACGCGGGTCTTGATCCTTCCTTCGCCATCGGCGGCCAGCTCAACCGCGCGGGTACCAATGCTCACGGTGGCACCGGGGAAGCGTTCGTCGCCGAGGCTGATGAATCCGATGCCTCCCTGCTGCGCTATAGCCCTGACATCGCGGTGCTCACGACTATCGAGCCCGACCACCTCGACTTCTTCCACAGCGAGGAAGCCTATTTCCAAGTCTTCGATGACTTTGCTGACTTGGTTACCCCGGAGACCGGCTACCTTGTTGTGTGTGCTGAAGACGAGCATGCTGCCCGGGCTGGCGAGCGGGCGCTGGAGCGCGGCATCAACGTCGTGGCCTACGGCTCGCCGGAGAAGTCTTTTACCTCTACCGTGCCACTGGCGGCCGAGTTGGTCCGCGAAGAGACCACCGCGGAAGGCATGGACACCACCGTCAAAGTCAACCTTCCTGGCGTTTCTGAAACCGTGCGCTACGAGCTGCAGATCCCAGGCCACCACATGGTGCTCAATTCCATGGGCGCCTTGATCGCTGGCGTGCTCTCCGGCGGCACCCCGGCTGACATCGCCGAGGGATTGGCTGATTTTGGCGGTGTGCGCCGGCGCTTTGAGTACCGGGGGAGCGTCGACAAGCAGGGCAAACCCGTGCGGGTCTTTGATGATTATGCGCACCATCCCACCGAGGTTGCGGCAGTGCTGCGGGCCGCCCGCGCCAAGGTCGAGGCGGAAGGCCACGGCGGGCGCGTTATCGCGTGTTTCCAGCCGCACCTGTACTCGCGCACCATGGAATTCGACGCCGAGTTTGCCCAGGCACTCTCGCTTGCCGACGCCGCCGTGGTACTCGACATCTACGGCGCTCGCGAACAGCCCGTGGAGGGAATTACCTCCCGCATCATTACCGATAAGATGCCCGCTGATATGCAGGTCATCTTCGAGCCGGATTTTTCCGCCGCCGCCCGCGACGTTGTGTCGGTGGTGGAGCCAGGAGATGTGGTGCTGACCATCGGAGCTGGCTCGGTAACCATGGTGGCGGCGGAAATCCTCGATGAATTGCGGGCAAGCTAGTGCGCGTATCCGCAAAGCTCATCGCTGGGGTCATCGCCGCAATTGTCGCCGTGGCGCTCATAGCGGCCGCCGTGATGTGGACAGTTCCGGTCCTGAAGGTACGCAATTTTCAGGTGGAGGGCGTCCATCAGCTCGATTCCACACAGGTGGAGGAAGCCTCTGGGGTTCCCAAGGGCGAAAATTTGCTACGCGTTAATGCGCGCGAGGCAGCTTCCGGTGTTGCTGGATTGGACTGGGTCGATTCGGTGACAGTCTCTCGCGATTTCCCTTCGACCTTGACCATCAACGTGTCCGAGCACAAGGCTGTGGCGTTTGTAAAGCGCGATAATAAGCCCTTCCTGATCGACGACAAAGGCGAGGAGTTTACCTCCGCTGAGCCTCCCGCGGGCGCGGTTGAGGTGACGGGCTCCGTCGATAGTGGCTCGCCGCAAATCCAGGATGCCGTGCGAGCGATTGCAGCGCTTTCCGACGACGTCCGCAAACAAGTAGCAAAGCTGGAAGTGGCGGGCGAATATTCGCTGACTTTCACCACCAAAGATGACCGGCGCATCTTCTGGGGTGCCAGCGATTCTAACGATGAGGACAAGGCGCATGCTTTTGCCACAGTGTTGAAGATGGAAGGCCGCGAGTGGAATATTTCCAACCCTGAGTTAGTCACCACCCGCGGATAGGGCGACGGGTGCCCCCGCAGGTGCCTTTATCGCTCTTGTGGGCCCGTGCAGCACCGCTTAGGCGTGTGCGCTGCACGGGCTCTTTTTAGTGCCTGAACCGTGGGGCGGATGATGCGGGTGTGACTTGTAAAACCGCAGGTGAGCAACCCTAAAGTGGAACTTGAGGGTCTCGACACGCGGAAAATGTGCGTGAAAATTACACCGCTGTCGTTAAAGATGGAAAGGAACGCGATTCGCCTTCGGCGGAGCGCATTACATTCCTCGTTTAATGCACGTGCAGACTTAAAGTAGCGAAAGGTGAGACCTACTCACATGATCTCTTCCAATAACAATCTCGCGGATATCAAGGTCGTCGGCGTCGGCGGCGGCGGCGTCAACGCCGTCAACCGCATGATCGAAGAAGGCCTCAAGGGTGTTCAGTTCGTCGCCATCAACACCGACTCCCAGGCCCTCATTTTCTCCGATGCAGACACCAAGCTCGACATTGGCCGTGAGGCCACCCGTGGCCTCGGCGCCGGCGCTAACCCTGAGGTAGGAAAGACCTCCGCAGAAGACCACAAGTCCGAAATTGAAGACGCCCTCGAGGGCTCCGACATGGTCTTCGTGACTGCCGGCGAGGGTGGCGGCACCGGCACCGGTGCTGCTCCGGTCGTGGCGTCTATCGCGAAGAAAATGGGTGCGCTGACCGTCGGTGTTGTCACCCGCCCGTTCAAGTTCGAAGGCGCTCGCCGTACCCGCCAGGCCATGGCCGGCATTGAGGAGCTGCGCGAGGTCTGCGATACCCTCATCGTCATTCCGAACGATCGCCTGATGCAGCTCGGTGGGGAAGAGCTCTCCATCGTTGAGGCTTTCCGTGCTGCCGATGAGGTGCTGCACAATGGTGTGCAGGGTATTACCAACCTGATCACCATCCCGGGCATGATCAACGTCGACTTTGCGGACGTCCGCTCCGTTATGTCTGACGCTGGCTCCGCGCTGATGGGCATCGGTTCCGCCCGCGGTGATAACCGCGCCATGACCGCTGCTGAGCAAGCCATTAACTCCCCGCTGTTGGAATCCACGATGGAAGGCGCCAAGGGCGTGCTGCTGTCCATCGCCGGCGGCTCCGATCTCGGCCTGCACGAAGTAAACGCCGCCGCCTCCATGGTGGAAGAGCGCGCTGACGAAGACGTCAACCTCATCTTCGGTACCATCATCGATGACACCCTGGGCGATGAAATCCGCATCACTATCATTGCCACCGGTTTCGATGCCGAGGCCAATATGACCCAGGCCGCTGCGCAGCAGCAGCCGCAGCAGGAACAGCGCAAGCCGGGCTCCCTTTTTGACAATCGCCAGCGCGAAGCCGCAGAACCCGTCACCCCGGCACCGGCGCAGCCCGCTGCCGCTCAGCCGGTACAGGATGACTACTCTCCGCGCCACTCCTACGAGCCGCGCGCCGGCCAGGAGCGAGAGCGCTACGCCCCGCAGCGCCCCGCCGAGGAGCGTCGCCCAGAATCTAGCGGTCTGTTCACCAACTCTGACCGTTTCTCCCGCGAGGAGCGCCGCGATGACTACCGTTTGTCCCGCCCGTCGCAGCGTCGTGACGATGACGGCGACGACGATCTGGACGTGCCTTCCTTCATGCGCTAAGCGCAAAGCGCTACGCTGGTGTGCATGCCAGTAAACGAGGAACATCGCACCACACGCCCCGTCCGCATGGTTTTTACTAGCCGTGCTGGCGGGGCGTCTGCTATTCCATACGACTCCTTCAACTTGGGGCACCACGTCGGCGATGACCCCGACGCGGTTGCCGCTAACCGCGAGCGCCTGAAGCGCGTGACCGGTCTGGACGACATCGTGTGGATGGAACAGCTTCACACCAATACCGTCACCGTCGTCGATGGTCCACAGGACGAGCCCGTGCCAGCCACAGACGCAATTGTCACCACCCAGCGCCGCTTGGGCTTGGGCGTCCTTGTTGCGGATTGCACGCCGGTGCTGCTTGTCGACGTCACCGCTGGCGTCATCGCCGCCGCCCACGCTGGCCGCCTTGGCGCCCGCAACGGCCTTGTGGTCAATACCGTGCGCGAAATGCAGAAGCTTGGCGCACAGCCCGAGCGCATTCAGGTGGTCATGGGGCCGGCCGCTTCCGGAAAGAACTACGAAGTGCCTGAGGAAATGGCCAATGACGTCGAGAGTCGCTTGCCCGGTTCCAAGACTCGGACGTCGAAGGGCACGTGGGGCATCGATGTGCGCGCAGGGCTGATTCGCCAGCTCATGGGGCTAGGCATCACCGCGATTGAATCCGACCCGCGCTGCACCATCGAAGACGAAGACTTCTTTTCCTATCGCCGCGAAGGCACCACCGGCCGCCAGGCTGGATTAATTTGGTTGGAGGCTAAGTAATGTCAGACCGAAAGGCACAGCTAGAACAAAACCTATCGGCCACCCTTGCCGAGATTGAACGGCTAGCAGCGCAGTCAGGGCGAAAACCACCGCAGCTGTTGCCGGTAACGAAGTTTCACCCAGCTGCCGATATTGCCCTGCTGGCAGAGCTAGGAATTACCGACGTCGCCGAAAACCGGGAGCAAGAAGCCCGCGCCAAGGCCGCTGAGCTGCCGCAGCTGCGTTTCCACATGATTGGCCAAATTCAGACCAAAAAAGCCAACCATGTGGCTCGTTGGGCCGCCAGCGTCCATTCGCTTGATTCCCTCAAGCTCGCCCACGCGCTGGAGCGGGGAGTTTCCTTAGCCAAGGAACGAGGCGAGCGCGAAAGCAATTTGCCGGTATTTATCCAAGTCTCCGCCGACGGCGATGGCGCTCGAGGTGGGGTAACTCCGGACGCGCTCGATGAGGTCGTGCGTGCCGTGGAAAAAGCGCAGCACCTAGAACTTGCCGGACTCATGGTGGTTCCGCCACTTGATGCCGATGCTGGCGAGGTATTCCGAAACGTCCGCGGAGAGGTAGATCGCTTATCCTCTGAGCTGAATCGACCGTTGAAATTCTCTGCTGGCATGAGCGCGGACGTGGCCGAGGCAATTGCTGCGGGCAGTGATATCGTGCGTGTCGGAACCAGTATCATGGGGCCGCGGCCAGTAGGTTAAAAATATCGCAAAAGCGCATTTCACGGCGTAAATCACATGAGTCACACTAGACACATTTTACGCGTTTAGACTTGTACAAATTTAGGTCAGAGGGAGACCCAAAAATGTCATTCATTGATAAGACGAAGGATTTCTTCGGGCTGGGCCCGGTGGACATCGAAGAGGACGATGCCTACTACAACGAGGAGCCGCGTTACTCCGAAAATAGCTCCTCGGCCTACGCGCCTCGCCGCGCCCCGCAGTCCTATGAGCCGGCCCCAGCGCAGGAGGAATTCGTTCCGACCATCGTGGCCATCTCGCTGACGTCTTTCAATGATGCCGCCAAGGTAGGCGAGCCCTTCCGCGACGGCGATGCCGTTGTCTTCGAGTTGACTGACGCCGAAAAGGCCACCGCCAAGCGCTTCATCGACTTCGCTGCCGGCCTCTGCTTCGGCCTGGAGGGGCGTATGCTCAACCTCACCAAGGGCATGGACACTGAGCGCAAGGTCTTTTCCATCGTGCCGAAGTCTGCGGACATTGCAAAGCACGAGCTCGAGCGTGCCGCAGGCCTGCGCTAAGCGGCGCGGTTCATTTAGCCCCCGTGGAGTGCCGATTGGGCACCCGCGGGGGTTTATTCGATAGGCTCGGTCATTGTGACACAACTCGGAATTATTCTTATCCTGCTCGTGCGGATCTATACGTGGGTGCTCATCGCCCGCATCATTATTGAGATGATCCAGTCCTTCTCGCGGCAGTTCAACCCTCCACGCTGGTTCATGGTTGTAGCGGAGCCTCTGTTTGTAATTACGGATCCGCCGGTCAAGGCGTTGCGCCGCCTGATCCCGCCTCTGCAAATGGGTGGCGTAGCGCTTGATGTATCGGTGCTTGTGCTGTTCGTCTTGCTCTCGATACTCACAATGATCTTGCGGATAATTTTCCTGACTTAGCACCCCCGTCGCCTCGAAACCTGTGGTAAACGTTGAGACTCGGCGGGGCGTCGATTATTGTGGGCGTTTGGTTACGATAAATCGCGATAACCCGTATTATGAACCACATGTACCTTTGTGGGGAAGGTTTAGCTAGACCTGAACCGCACTCCTAAGGCCCTGGAAGCTCCGGGGTTGTACCAACCTGAAGGGGAAGAGAAGACATGCCACTGTCACCAGCTGATGTTCACAACGTCGCGTTCAGCAAGCCGCCAATTGGCAAGCGCGGCTACAACGAAGACGAGGTGGATCAGTTCCTCGACCTCGTAGAGGACGCCCTTGCCCAGCTGCAGGATGAGAACGAAGACCTGCAGGCGCAGGTTAGCGATCTGAACTCCCAGGCCAAGGCGGGTGCTGGCGCCGGTGCTGCTGGTGCCGCAACTGCGGCTTCCACCCGCACCGATGAGGCTGCGCTGCGCAAGGAGATTGAGGCTAAGCTGCGCGCCGAGTACGAAACCAAGCTGGCGGACTCCAAGTCCGAGGTTTCCCGTGCCAAGGAAGAGACCAAGAAGGCACAGGAGCAGGTTAAGGCTGCCCAGGCTGAGGCTTCTAAGGCACAGGCATCTGGCTCTGCCGCTGCTTCCTCTTCCGCAGACCTGAAGGCAGCCCGCGATGAGGCGGCTCAGGCCAAGAAGGACGCCGAGGCAGCTCGCGCCGAGGCAGCCCAGGCAAAGAAGGACCTCGAGGCTTCTAAGAAGGAAAACGACGAGCTGAAGAAGTCGGCTTCCGCAGCTGGTTCCTCCAAGGCTGGTGCAGCGGCTGCGGGTATCGCAGGCGCTGGTGCGGCTCAGACCGCCGATGGCCTGGCCACCCCAGAAACCCACATGCAGGCTGCCCGCGTTCTGGGACTGGCACAGGAGATGGCAGACCGCCTGACCTCCGAGGCTCGTGCGGAGTCCGAGTCCATGCTGTCCGAGGCACGCACCGCCGCCGAGAAGCAGCTGACCGACGCCGATTCCCGCTCCAAGGCACAGCTTGCTGACGCCCAGAAGAAGTACGACGCCCAGCTGCAGGACGCAGATTCCCGCTCCAAGAAGCTGGTATCTGACGCTGAGGCTAAGGCAAAGCAGACCGAGTCTGATGCTTCCTCTCGCGCAGAGGCACAAATCCGCCAGGCAGAGGAGAAGGCTGCTTCCCTGCAGGCCGATGCCGAGCGCAAGCACACCGAGGTTATGAACACCGTCAAGCAGCAGCAGACCGCACTGGAGGCTCGTATCTCCGAGCTGCGCACCTTCGAGCGCGAGTACCGCACCCGCCTGAAGACCCTGCTGGAGTCTCAGCTGGAAGAGCTGGCTACCCGCGGCACCGCCGCACCGAACGGCGAGGCTGGCAACAACTAAGCCACCCCGTTCTTCCTAGCGCCCCCGCCACCGCGGCGGGGGCGCTATTGTTGTTTTAGACCGTCGTGCTATAGCCCGCCCCTACCGAAAGGAACCACTGTGCTCGTAGCCGCTTTAGTTCTCGCCCTCGTGGCATTCGTGGCCTTGGTCAACTTCGTTATCTCGGGAGCCGACTGGTCGTTGTATATCGTTTTTGCCGCCGCCGGCATCGGACTCGTGTGCTTCATCCTGGACTGGGCGCATAAGCATCGCGCTGATAAAGCCCAAGCAACTGAATCCCCCGAGCAGGAGGCGCTGCGCGCAGCCTTCCGCGAGGACTAACGCCGCGAGACCCCAAGCTTTCGGTTGCAGGCATGCCAATAAGGCGCACGAGGCGCCTTATTCCGCGGTCGGGCTCTAGCAATCGGGCGGTTGCCACCGAATCTGCCCGTTCGTCCGGGCAAGTCGCCCGCGCAGCGGCGGGGCGTTGGGATCGTCATCGTTGGCGCCATTGTGGTACGCGCAGGCTGTGGATAAGTTCGCGATATTGGTCAATCCACCGTGCAACCACGGCTCCAGATGGTGAATTTGGCATTCGTCGGCAGGCTTAGCGCAGCGCGGCCATGGGCATACCGGATTTTCCGCACCCGCCATCAACCGCTGCTTAGCAATGGCGAAGCGCTCCGTGCGGTACAGGTTCACCGCGCCTTCATAGGGGCTCACCAGAGTAATGAGTCCATGCTCCTTTAACGTGCGGCGCACATACTGCGCACCCGTAAGCGTTGCTCCGTTGGTCATCTGCAAGGTGATTTCCTCACCATCGCCGTTGACGATGCGCACGTAGTCTTCCAGGCGCACGATGACATTGGTTACCACCGTGCTTCGTTGCCCCGTATCACTGCCGAAGAAGGTATCTTCCACCACATCCAGCGGCTTTTTATCCTGGTTTTCCACGGCCGCGTGGAGGTCAGCAATGAACGAGGATGAGCCGTCGATCGCTAGCGTCCACGGCGCATCCTTGCGGCGGATGATGCGTATACCAGGCTTTATCTTGCGCTTTTTCTTCGGAACCTTGGATTGCGCCAGCTTTTCTAGTGCCGCTGCTGTGGCCTTGGTGGTACATAGCTGTTCGCGGAGGACCCAGGCGTCGAAAAGCGTGGGCATCTTGCGCGCATACTTTTCAATGATGGATAAAGCAACGATGGAATGCCCATTGTGCTGAGCTCCTTCGATGGCACGACGACGCTTCCTTGTGAACTTGGTCGTGCCGCAGTACGCCTCTTTTAGCAATGCCAGCTCGCGGGCCGTCTTTTCAGCGGCGCCTCGCGCGCAGAGGTCGTCCTCAGACATGCCTGCGCACCCGAGGACGATGTCCATCCCGGGTGCCATGGCTGCGAGGTAAGTATCTAGCGCGTTCACGATTCACAATTTATTTCCCAGCGCAAGCCCCCACAAGGGAAAATTTTTGGCCTGTGGATAACTTCTTGTGCACGAAGATTCTGTGGCGCTATACTGTGGCCTACACGCAGTGATCCGGCCATCACCGGGGAGCAATTCAGAAGAACAGCCAGTGGGGCCCAGTAGAACTGAACGGGTGGGACCGTCAACTCCTTCACCGAAACGAAGCGGAGCCTTCGGGCTCAAGCAGGGTGGTACCGCGAGCCTTAAAGGCGCGTCCCTGCACCGTGTTAAGAGTGAAGGATAATTATGGCGAAGAAGATTTACCCCAAGGTCGACATGACCGGCGGCTCCAGCCGCTTCCCAGATATGGAAGAGGAAGTCCAGAAGTACTGGAAGCAGGATGATACCTTCCAGGCTTCGCTGGAAAAGACTAAGGACTGCCCAGAGTACATCTTTTATGATGGCCCTCCATTCGCAAATGGCTTGCCGCACTATGGCCACCTTTTGACTGGTTATGTGAAGGATATTGTCCCGCGCTACCGCACGATGGCTGGCAATTACGTACCTCGCGTATTCGGCTGGGATACCCACGGTCTGCCCGCTGAGCTGGAGGCGGAAAAGCAGCTGGGTATCACTGAAAAGGCGCAGATCGAAGACATGGGCTTGGAAAAGTTCAATGAATACTGCGCTAAGTCCGTGCTGGAGTACACCGACGAGTGGGAAGAGTACGTCAACCGCCAGGCCCGCTGGGTGGACTTTGGCAACGGCTACAAGACCATGGATATCAACTACATGGAATCGGTCATGTGGGCGTTCAAGGAGCTTTATGACAAGGGCTTGATCTACAAGGGCTTCCGAGTTCTTCCGTACTCTTGGGCGGAGCACACTTCTTTGTCCAATCAGGAGACCCGCCTGGACGATTCTTATAAGATGCGCCAGGATCCGACCCTGACGGTTACCTTCCCAGTGGAGGGCGCGCGCGAGGGAAGCGCGGCAGAAAAGACGTTGGCGGAGTACCCTGCGCTTGCCGACGCCTCTTTCCTCGCCTGGACCACCACCCCCTGGACCTTGCCTTCGAACGAGGCCTTGGCGGTTCATCCAGAGGTTACCTACGTGCTCTTTAAGGCTACGGAGGGCGATTTTGCTGGCCGTACCTTCATCATGGCGGAAAACCTGCTGGCCACCTTGGAGAAGGAACTAGGGGAGGCCGAGGTACTGGAGACGTTTACCGGCGCGCAACTCGAGGGCTTTACCTATGAGCCTATCTTCGGCTTCTTCCCGGATCTGCGCAATGCCTACCAGGTCTTGATCGCTGATTACGTCACCACAGAGGACGGCACCGGTGTGGTACACCAGGCTCCTGCGTTTGGTGAAGACGATATGAATACCACCAACCAGTACGACATCGAGCTGGTCATCCCGGTGGACGAGGACGGCAAGTTCACCTCGCAGGTTCCGCCTTATGAGGGCCAGCTGGTCTTTGACGCGAATAAGGACATCATCAAGGACCTGAAGGCTGCTGGGCGAGTGGTGCGCCACGTAACCATCGAGCACTCCTATCCGCACTCGTGGCGCTCGGGCGAGCCGCTTATCTACATGGCGCTGCCGGCCTGGTTCGTGAAGGTGACCGAGTTCCGCGATCGCATGGTGGAGCTTAACCACAAGGAGATTGAGTGGCTGCCGGAGCATATCCGGGATGGCCAGTTTGGCAAGTGGCTCGAGGGCGCGCGCGACTGGAATATCTCTCGTACCCGCTACTGGGGTGCGCCTATCCCGGTGTGGATGTCCGATGATGACAACTATCCGCGCATGGATGTCTACGGCTCCTTGGATGAGCTGGAGCGCGATTTCGGAGTTCGTCCGGAGTCGCTGCACCGTCCGCACATCGACGAGTTGGTGCGCCCGAACCCGGATGATCCGACCGGTAAGTCGATGATGCGCCGCGTGCCAGACGTGCTGGATTGCTGGTTTGAGTCCGGCTCGATGCCCTTTGCGCAGAAGCACTACCCATTCGAGAATAAGGAATGGTTTGAGACCCACTCGCCGTCCGATTTCATCGTGGAGTACTCCGGTCAGACGCGTGGTTGGTTCTATGTGATGCACGCGCTGTCCACCGCGCTTTTTGATCGCCCGGCGTATAAGAAGGTCGTGGCCCATGGCATCGTGCTCGGCAACGATGGCCTCAAGATGTCTAAATCCAAGGGCAACTATCCGAACGTCAATGAGGTCTTTGATCGTGATGGTTCGGATGCCATGCGCTGGTTCCTGATGTCTTCGCCTATCCTGCGCGGAGGCAACCTGATCGTGACCGAGCAGGGCATTCGCGAGGGCGTGCGCCAGGCAATCTTGCCTATCTGGAATGCCTATACCTTCCTGCAGCTCTACGCAGAAAAGGAAGCAAAGTTCGACACCAGCTCCACGCATGTTTTGGACCGCTATATCTTGGCCAAGACCCACGACGTCGTGGCCAATGTCAACGCGGCGCTTGCCGATACCGATATCGCCACGGCAACCGAAGAAGTACGCCTGTTTGCCGACGTCCTGACCAACTGGTACGTCCGTCGCTCGCGCGATCGTTTCTGGGAGGGCGAGGACGCCCATCCTGAGGCGTTTAATACCTTGTACACCGTGCTGGAGACCGTGACTCGCGTGGTGGCACCGCTGCTGCCGCACGTGGCAGAGGTTATCTACCGTGGACTGACCGGTGAGCGTTCGGTGCACCTGGCGGATTACCCGCAGGCTGCGGACTACCCGTCCGATGCAGAGCTTGTCTCTGCGATGGATGCGACCCGCGCGGTCGCTTCGGCCGCGTCCTCGGTGCGCAAGTCCAATAAGCTGCGCAACCGCTTGCCGTTGCCGAAGTTGACGGTGGCCCTCAATGGGGCGCAGCGCCTGGCGGACTTTGCCGATATCATCCGCGACGAGGTCAATGTCAAGGAAGTTGAGCTTACTGACGACGTCGATTCGGTAGGCACCTTCCAGGTTGTCTGCAACGCGAAGGTTGCCGGCCCGCGCTTGGGCAAGGATGTGCAGCGCGCCATCAAGAACCTCAAGGCGGGCAACTACGAACGCCGCGGCGAAGAGGTTGTAGTGGACGGCGATATTGTGCTTGGCCCGGATGAGTACACCGAGCGCCTGCAGGCAGCGAATCCGAAGTCGACCGCGCGTATCGAAGGCCTCGACGGCCTGGTAGTACTCGATACCGAGGTGACCGAAGAGCTCGAGGCCGAAGGCTGGGCGGCGGACGTTATCCGCGGCCTGCAGGATGCCCGCAAGGCTTCTGGGTTCGAGGTCTCGGACCGCATCGCGGCCGTACTCTCTGTCCCAGAGGAGAAGAAGGCCTGGGCGGAGCGTCACGCCGACCACATCGCCGGTGAAGTGCTCGCCACCGATTTCCAGGTGACCACCGAGGCGCTCGATGGTGCGGACGTGCACGAGGTGGTGAAGGGGGTTAACGCTACCGTCGTTAAGCAGTAGCGCGTAACTTGCCACCTAAAAGTAATTGCCCAGCCTTAGCGGCTGGGCAATTTTTTTATGAGTGATAGGACTTAACGGACCGGGCCGGGCAGATGAGCGCGCCAGCCGAGGACGACGTTAACGAGGCAGCACAGTGCGAGCACGGCGCCAATGAGGAATAGGGTGGTAAAGCCGAGCAGCGGCGCGAGTGCGCTGAAGGCCATGGGGATGAAGAAGCCGGTATAGGAGACCGAGTAGTACACGGCGGTGAGGCCGGCGAGTTCTTCGGCACGGGCGATGCGCTGGACCTCGGAAAGACCGGCGACAAGGGCGAGGCCGTAGCCTGCGCCCATGACGGCGGCACCGGCGATGCCGAGCGGCAGGGAGCGAGTATGGGAGGCAACCGCACCGAGGATGGTGCCGACGGTGATAACGCCCATGGCAACTGCGGAAGCGCGGGCCGAGCGGCTGGTATCGATAACCTTGCCGAGCATCTGGATGCCGACGCCGCAGCCCAAGGTGATAACGGTCATCAGGCCCGAGAAAGCGATGGGGGCATCGCCGGCAGACTTGGACAAAAGCTGGGGCAGGAGGGCATAGGCGGCGCCAGCGCAGCCGAAGACCCACGGTGCGACCGGCAGGACAATGCGCACGAAGCGGCGGTGTGCTGCGGAGGGAATGTGCAGCATGCGCAGCATGTCGCGGATGCTCAGGTCAAGGAAGGAGTCTTTTACCGTAGCGCCCCGCGGCGGGCGGGTTTCCGGGGTCTTCATCAGCCAGATAGCGGTGGCGACGGTGAGGAGGATGTGCAGGATATACGCCAAGTGGGTCGGCCACGGGCCCCACTGGGCCAGCACCGATGCGAGGCCGGCGCCGATGAGGAAGCCTAATGTCAGGCACATGGAGGCGTGGCGCGGGCCGGCAGCGGGATCGCCGCCTGCGCGGGTGATGAGCTCTGCCACCCACGTGGAGCCGACGGCCATGACGATGCCCAAAGCCAAGCCGCACATGATGCGGCCCACGGCAATGACGAGTGGCTCGTTCGGTGCGATGGACAGAAGGAAGGAACCGAGTAGCGATAGTGGCGCGGCAGGCAGCATCGTGGGGCGGCGGCCAATGTAGTCCGAAAGCGGGCCAGAAATCAGCAGCGCAGGCACGATGCCGAGCACATAGGCGGCCAAGAGGCCATTGACGGTGACCTGCGAGAAGTGTGACTCCTCGCGGTACATGACTAGGAGAGGGGTGAACTCATTGCCGCCCCACGCGACAGCGACCATGCTGCCAGCGACGGGAAACCATGAGTGTTTGGCAAACTTTTCGGTCATAGTTGATTCCTCGAGTTGGTTAGGTGGGTGTCCAATGCGGAAAGGTAGGCGTCGAGGTCGCCGGTGCGGAGGGCATCGGCAAGCGCGCGGTGCTGATCCACGAAGGTGCGGGCGCGGGCTACGTTGCGGCCAATGGCCGTGGCGGTAAAACGCTGCTGGCGTTCGCGCAGCTGGTGTCCCAGCCCGGCCAGCAGGGTATTGGCCCCGCCATCCATGATGATCTGGTGGAAACGCGCATCTAGGTGCGTATAGGCATGCAGGTCTGCGCCATTCAACGCAGTGTCCTGCTCCGCGATGGTCGCGTCCAGCTGATCAGCGATGTCCGCGCGCTCGGCATCAGACATTGCGCAGATCTTTTCAGCACAGTGCCTATCCACGAGCAAGCGTGCCTCATAAACCTCGCGGATTTCCTGCGGGCTGATCGGCACGATGAGTGCACCCCGCCTGGGATAGAGCTGTAGAAAGCCTTCGACCTCTAGGCGCAGGAAAGCCTCGTGCATCGGGGTGCGGCTAATTCCCATTTCGGTAGCCAGGGAGGCCTCGGAAAGCATCTGCGAGGGCTCGAAGGAGCCGTCAATGATCTTCTCTTTGACGAAGTCATAGGCGCGCTCCGCGGCGGGCTGCATTCGTTCATTGGACATGCATCCATCTTGCATGCAAGCTTGCATGCAAGCAAGCGTGCAGTGGCACTTTGTGGGGAACGGATCTAGCTAGGCAAACGTGTGACGTGGCACGTATCGGGGTCGAAGAGTAAGCCGTGGCCCATGCCGACCCAGCCGATGAAGGGGGCGTCGGCAAGCGTGTGCGGGGTGTGGACGTGCCCGAGGATCCAGGCATCGGCCTCGCAGGCCTGTAGCTTAGCCACGGAAAGCGGCAGACAGGTGCCTTTAGAAAACTCACCGGTGACGGAAGAATGTAGGAGGCCGAGGAGGGGCCCGTCGCAGCGGCGGGGAGGAAGCTGGAGGTGGCGCGGGTCCGGATCGGTGGCCACCGCTGCGGTTAGAACCGTGGTGTTTCCTATGCGAAAGGTATGCACCTGCGTGCCGTGGACTGTGACCTCGGGCGGTAAGTCCAGGTTGTGGTGGGTATCGTGGTTGCCAGAAATGAAGTGGACCTCGCCGAACAGTGTGGCAGCGTGGGCCATTACGGCGCGGGCCTGGGGCACGAATTCGGACGCCTCAGCGTTGCGGTCGATGATATCGCCCAAGCACACGCACGCCGTGGCTCCACTATTGGCGGCAACTTCGAGTTCTTGCAGGGCCCAGTCCAGCCCAGGGGCGCCCGGGCGGCCTAGGTGCAGATCGGCAAAGACAAAAATGCTAGCGGGCATGTGCGGCCTTCCGGTTTTGCCACCAGGTGATAGCTACCAAGACAACGGTGGAGGTTCCGACGCCGATGAGCGTCATAGCCATGGCCTCGGCACGGTGGCCTTGATCGAATTGGTTCATGATCCACGGAGCCAAGAGGTTGACTTGGCTCGGGCGAATGAGTGAGGACATGACCAGCTCGCGGATGCCTACGAAGAAGGCGAGGAGCCAGCCAGCGAAGATGCCAGGGGCAAGCAGGGGCAGGGTGATGCGCCCAAAGGTATGCAGAGTGGAGGAGCCGGAAATTGCAGCGGCCTCGTAGACGGTAGGGGAGACGGACTCTGCTGAAGCCTTGATGTTTTGGATGGCCATGGGCAAAAAGAGCACGGTGAAGGCCATAACTAGCATGCCCATAGTGCCGTAGGGCGACCATGGCAGCCAGGGAGAGTTCCACAGCAAAATAAATCCAATGGCCAGGACAATTCCGGGAACGGTGTCGGGGGCGATGGCCAAGAAATCGCTGAATTTTGCGGTAATGGTGCTTTGGCGGCGGGTGAGCACCGTGACGAGGACGCCGAGAGCAACGGCGGTGGTCGCGCCAAGGGCGCCTAGTCCGATGGAGCGAACAAGTGCCTCTTGAGCGGTGGGCATCTGCACAACGATGGAAAAGTAATCGAAGGTCAGGTTATTAGGCGTAGGCGGGGCCGAGCGCAGAATGGTCATCGCGGCCAAGGTGATGGAAAGGTAGGGGATGACCACCGCGGCCATGAAGATTGTTGCGGTCACCACAGCGCCGAAGATGGTGCCGACCGAGCCGAGGCGGATACGTACGGGGCGGCTTACTCGGCCACCGCCGGAGAGGTCGCGGCGTGAAATCCATTGTTGGAAGGCCCAGGCGGCCACGCCGATGGCAAAGAGCACCGACGAGGAGGCAGCGGCGCTGGAAAAATCGAGGGGGTCGATGGTGACGTCTTCATAGATGGAGGAGACGAGCACCTTGTAGCCAATGGCGTTGCCAAGCGTGACTGGGGTGCCAAACTCGCCGGCGGCCTTAATGAAGATAATCAGCGCGCCGAGGGAAAAGGGGCCGATTATGTTCGGAGCGATGATGCGCACGGCTTGTTGCCAGCGGCTCGCGCCGGCTATCTGTGCCATCTCCAGCGTGGACGCCGGAATGGAATTGAGGCAGGTGCGCAGGATGAGGTACAAGAATGGAAAGAGCTCCGCGGCCATGATGAAGGCCATTCCCCACACCGAGTATATGGCATCGTGGGCGAGCTTGCCGGCGCCGTGGCCGAGCAGCATCTCGGCCACACCACCGCGGCGGGTGAAATCCATCCACGCCATCGCTGCCGCAAAGGGTGGGGTCATAAACGGGATCATGATGACGATCTCGATCCAATTGGCCCTGCTAAACCGCGTCCACGAACGGAGGAAGGCGAGCGGCGCGGCCATGAGCGTGGCAAATGCCACGACCAGCACGGACAGCAAGATGGTATTGCCAAGGATGTGCAGCATGCCCGGTTGGACAATGCTGCCTAGGGCTGAGGGCTCATCGTGGTAGCCCACGGCCGCGTTGACCAGCACAGAGGCTAGCGGCGCGGCGACGAGGGCGAGCAAGATGAGAAGGACCCCGTAGATCCCAAGGCGACGTTGGGGAGTGGTGGTGGAGCTCATTGGTTACTTCAGGTAGCGCTTAGCAAAGGTTTCCTTGATGTCCTTGGACTGAGAAACCAGGCCATCGAGGTCATCGTTGAGGGTCTTAATCTCATCCAGCTTCGGGCCATTCTTTGGAGCGATGTCCTTATTGGCCGGGATCATGTTCTTGGAGGCCGAGATCTCCTGTGCCTCATCGGAGAACATGAAGTCCACGAATGCCTCTGCGGCTTCCTTGTTATCGGAGGACTTGAGGATCATGACTGGGCGCGGGGTAACCGTGGTGCCGGAGGTTGGGATAGCAACCTCGAGCGGCTCGCCCTTCTTCTGCGCGGAGTATGCGGAGTAGTCAACGCCGCCGAGGACAATGCCGCGCGAGCCGGAGGTGACCTGGTCGAGCGCTGGGCCATTGGCGCCTTGGACGATCATGCCGTTGTCAAAGAGCTTGTCAAAGAGATCCCAGGTCTTCTCCTCGCCCCACTGGTCTACCATGGCCGCGATGAGGTCGGCAGCGGTACCGGATTCGCGCGGGTCCGGCATGATGATTTGGTCCTTGTACTTTTCATCGGTGAGATCTTCCCAGTCCTTCGGGGCCTCGTCCACGACGTTGGTGTTGGTTACCAGCGCTAGGGCCGAACCATCGCGGCCGGTAAACGCCCCGCTTTTCGACGCCCACTTGGACTCAATCTTGTCCGCTCCCTCCGGCGTGTACTTTTCAAGGGCGCCGGACTTTTCCTGCTTGCTAGCTGCCGCCCAGGAGGCGAGGTAGACCACGTCAGCCTGCGGGTTGGCTTCCTCGGCCTTGAGCTTGGCGGTGATCTTGCCGGTGGTATCGGCAAAGACGTTGACGTGGACGTCGGTCTTTTCTTCGAAGGCCTCCACGAGGGCGTCGGTAAGCCCCTGCGGGTTAGCCGAGTAGTAATCCACCTCGCCGGACAGGCCTTCAGGTGCCTGCCACTTTTCGGCAGAAGAGGTGGACTGGTCGGTGGCGGTATCGGCGCTGTCCTCGACGGATCCGCAACCGGTCAAGGCGAGCGCACCAGCAGCGGTGGTGGCGATGGTGGCGGTGAACTTCTTGGTAAACATGTGTGGCTCCTATGCAGAAAGAGAAGATGGATAGTTGAGGTAGACGGTCTCGCCGCGAGTGAAGCGATGCGGTGAATACGTCACCCAGGGTTCCTCCGCCCCGGGGACGTCGCAGCGCAACTCGTAGCGCCCACCGATGTAGTGAGCGCCAAGAACCTGCGCCTCGACCCGGCGCGGGGAGGCGCCGGTGTCCTCCTCCGCAGTGGTGACGGTGAGATTTTCTGGACGTACGCTGGGCAGCCGTGGGTGGCGGTTCATGGTGCCTACAAAGCCAGCGATGAAATCGGTGGCCGGCTGTTCATAAAGGGTGACCGGATCCGCGAATTGTTCGATGTGGCCTTGATTCATAACCACGACGCGATCCGACATTGCAAGTGCCTCGGCTTGGTCGTGCGTGACGTAGATGACCGTCAGCCCCAGCTCCTGTGCCAGCTGGGTGAGCTCGGCGCGGATTTGCACGCGCAGCGCGGCGTCAAGGGCGGACAGTGGCTCATCCATGAGCAGGAGGTCCGGATTCGAAACCAACGCACGGGCGATGGCGACGCGTTGCTGTTGGCCGCCGGAGAGCTGGTTTGGCCGCGCCTTCGCTTTGCTGGTGATGCCCACCATGTCCATGCAGGCGCGCACCTTCTCGGATCGCTGGCCTGCCGCCACCTTATTGCCTGGGGTTGTCAGCGGAAACTCGATGTTCTTTTCCACCGTCATGTGCGGCCACAGTGCGAGGTCCTGGAAGACCATCGACAGCCGGCGCTTGTTGACGGCCACATTGGTCCGCGGACCATAAACCTCTCTCTCACCAATGGCAATGGTGCCCGCATCAGGAGTTTCCAACCCGGCGATGCAGCGCAACAGGGTGGACTTACCGCAGCCGGAGGGACCCAGAATAGAGATGAATTCACCGCGGTTGATGCTTAGATCGGTCTCGTGGAGGCCCGTATTATCGGCGAATTCGCGCTTAACGCCGCGCAAGATGACGTGGGGTGAGTTCATAATCAGCGAAATACTTTCTTCAAGAAATAACCTCGAAAAAGATAAGGCCGTAATATTGCATGTGGGTGACGTGAAGATGGAAAGAAATAAAAGCTTTAATTAACGGCGCACAAACACCCAGGAGTGCATGTGGAGGTGCGCCTATTAGACTGGGCCGCATGCAACGCTGGGTTCTACACATCGACATGGACGCGTTTTTCGCCTCCGTCGAGCAGCTAACCCGGCCTACCCTGCAGGGGCGTCCCGTCTTGGTGGGCGGCACCAGCGGGCGCGGCGTGGTGGCTGGCGCCTCCTATGAGGCGCGCGTGTACGGTGCGCATTCGGCCATGCCGATGTACCGCGCGCAGCAGCTTGTTGGACTTCGCGCGGTGGTGGTGCAGCCGCGCCGGGCGGTGTATTCAGCGGCCTCGCGCCGCGTATTTGGCATTATCGCGCAACACGTGGAGGTCATTGAGCAGCTTTCTATCGATGAAGCCTTTATGGAACCCGCCGCCTTGGAAGGAGCGAGCGCGGAGGAGGTCAAGCGCTGGGCGGATGAGCTGCGCGCGCTCATTCGGGAGGAGACGGGCCTGCCGTGCTCCATTGGGGCGGGATCGGGCAAGCAATTTGCCAAGATTGGATCGGGTGAAGCGAAGCCTGATGGCACCTTTGTTATCCCAGCGGAGCGCCAGCTAGAAATGCTGCACCCCCTTGCGGTGAACAAGCTGTGGGGAGTCGGCCCGGTGACCGGCGCGAAGCTCAAGTCCATCGGCGTCGAGACCATTGGGCAGCTGGCGGCGATGACGCGCAAGGAAGTAGAGATTTCCATCGGCAGCGTGGTGGGGCTGCAGCTGTGGCGGCTGGCCCGCGGCATTGATGACCGTGAGGTGGCGCCGCGCGCTATTTCTAAACAGATTTCTACTGAGCACACCTACCCGAAAGACTTGCAGACCGCCCCTGAGGTCGATGCAGCCATCACTCGCGCGGCTGAGGGCGCTCACCGCCGGTTGCTTAAGGACGGGCGCGGCGCGCGCACCGTAACGGTAAAGCTGCGCATGGCGGATTTTCATATCGAATCGCGCTCGACCACCTTGCCCTACGCGACTGACGACGCCGCCGTGCTCACCGCCGCCGCCTTCAAGCTTGCTCGCTACCCCGATGAGCTGGGGCCCATCCGCCTGGTAGGGGTGAGCTATTCCGGCCTAGAGACCGCTCGCCAAGACGTGCTTTTTCCGGAGCTAGACCGCGAAATAGTGCGCCCTGCACCGGCAGACACGGACTATGAAACTGGGGTGAGCGACGACGCAGCACCGGCCGTTCCAGCGCCTACGGTGACGGTGGAGGAAGAAACCGATAACCAGTGGCACGCCACGCAGGACGTCTTCCATCCCGACTACGGCCACGGTTGGATTCAAGGCGCCGGCCACGGGGTGGTCAGCGTGCGCTTTGAAACCCGCGCCACGGGTCCCGGCCGCACCAAATCCTTCGCGGCCGACGATCCCGCGCTCGTGCCAGCAGACCCGCTCGACTCACTGGATTGGCAAGACTGGCTGACCAGCGAGGACTAGCCCTCCTGAGCAAAAAGCTCTGCCGGATCGGTACCGGTGGCCAGCGCCGCCGCGAGCAGGATTCGCGCTTGGCTCGGGCGGAACCATCCGGCGTTGATGGCGCCACGTTTGCCCAGGCTCGCGCCACCGCCGTCGCCACCGTAAGCCAGCGCCGTCGGGCCATAGGGTGTGCGGGTAGAAATGATGACGGGGAGGCCGGCGTGGAGGGCGTCGGCAAGCGCGCGGCCCATGTCCTCGCCCATATTTCCCGAGCCCATGGCCTCCACAATGAGACCGGTGGTGGGGGAGTTTACGGCGGCGTCGACCAGCAGGCGCCCCGCTCCCGGATAGGCGGGGATGATCTCGATACGCTGCGACGCCAGCGGGGCAGGATGCAAACGCGGGGTGGTGCCAGGAACCGGCAGCGACTCAAACCCGCGCAGGTCACTGGTGTGTCGCTTGCGCGCACCGCGCGCCGGGATGGTCTCGCCGCCAAAGCAGAGGAAAACCCCAGGGCGCCCGCTGGCCGCTAGCTCGCGGGCAGCGCGCAGATTGGTGGGGCCGTCGGCCGCAGGGTGATCGTAGGCGCGCTGCGCTCCAGTAAGCACGATGGGTTTTGCCCCTGCGCAGAAAATCTCCAACGCCAACGCGGTTTCCTCCATGGAGTCGGTGCCATGGGTGATGATCACGCCACCGATGTCCTCGCGCGCGGTGTGCTCATTGACCACCGCAATGAGCTCATCGAGGTCCGCCAAAGTAATAGAGGACGAGTCGAGCTGGCGAAACTCCACTACCTCGGCGTCGATTTCAGCGGCAAGGTCCGCGCCGGAGATTGTGGGAACCAGGGAACCATCGGCCACGGTGGTGCACGCGATCGTGCCGCCGGTGGCGATCAAAGCAAGTCGGGTCATGCACTCAAGGTTAAAGAAATCTCCGCCCACGCGGCGGGCGCAGCCCGGAAAAGGCTGGTGCAGCTGTAAACTGATGGGAGTTTAGAACCCAGACGTGAGGAGTTAGAAGTGAAATTCCGCAAGTTTAGCGCCGCGTGCCTCGCACTGACCGCGGCCACCGCCCTGGCCGCCTGCTCTTCCGACGACGAGCAGGACGATACCGCCGCCACCAACACCGAGGCGCAGGAATCCGCCTCTTCCGACGGCGATTCCGCCGCCCCAGCGCTGCCGTCCCCGGCGGACCTCAACGCCATCTTGGCCAAGGCCACCGATCCGAACGCCTCTGAGCAGGAAAAGACCGCCACCGTGCAGGGCGGCGAGACCGCACCGGAAATCTTTGACACCATGGCACAGTCCAAGCAGGAATCCGGCGCCGAGTTCGAGGTCGTCGATCCCGTACTTCCGGGCTATGACCCGCAGTCCGTGCTGACCACCGTGAACTTCACTACCGCTGACGGCCAGCAGCAGACCGCTGACCAGGTGGAGTTCGTGTACGAAGATGGCACCTGGAAGCTCTCCAAGGCGTGGGCTTGCACCCTCATCCAAAACACCGTGCCGCCGGAGCAGGTTCCGGAGATGTGCGCGGATACCGGCGCCGGTGCCTCTGCACCCGCCCCGGCACCGGCCGAGGGCGACGCTGCCCCGGCTGAAGGCGACGCCCCGGCTGCCGGCGCCGAGCAAGCCCCAGCTGAGGCCCCCGTAGAAGCCCCGGCCGAGTAATTAGGAAAAGTTCAGCTCCGTCAGGCTCGACTGCACCACGCGCAGCTCCGAGCCGGCGGCGCCATAAATGACCTTCGTGTCGAAAGATACGTCACCGCCCACGGGCAACGGCTTGCTCAGGTCCACCGTGATGTTGCCCTTGGATTGGGTGCTGGAGTCCACAACCTTGAGCTCCTTGTCCTCCAACTCCGTGCCCTGGGCCTGGCCCTCAAAGGACAGCGCGCCTAGCGACGGCCGCTGTTCTACCTCTACGTTGAGCTTGACCTGGTCGCCCTCGATGGAAGCGACCGTATAGCGCGTGGTCTGCAGCAGGGTGGACTCGCCGGTAACGCGCGAATCCACCGTCCAGCTCGCTCCCTTGCCTACCTCCTCGGTGGGGAAAACCACGGGCAGGGCCGTCAGCTTCATAATTGCCTGTTCCACGGAGCCACGGGCTTCATCCGTGGCCTCCTGGGGTGCGGCAAGGCGCAAGGAATTCATCTGGCCGGTATTTTGGCCGCGCCAGCCAAATTGAAATCCCTCGGCCGAGGAGACGTCGGTGTCGCCAGAAGTTTCCGGCGCACCGGCCGTGACAAAGGCATTGCGGGTGGCCGGCAGCTGGTCTTCGACGTCCTCGCTAGCCTTATCTACCTTGGCCGATAGCGGCAGGGTAGTGGTGGTGGATTCGACGTCGGAAGCCTGAAACTTCTCGGCCGCTGACTTTTTGAGCAGGTCCTGCGAAAAACCCTCGGTAACGCGGTAGTTCACGTCCTGCGTGGAGTCGATATCGCGGTATTCCAGGAGCTTTTTCTCCCCAGTGCCGGGATTGTCCACGGTTACGCGTGGGGCGTCGATAGTCAGGCCCACGGGCTGTTCTACCGCGGGTCCCGGCTTTTCATAGGAACACGCCGTAAGCGCTACGGCGGCTGTGGTCAGGGCTGCAAAAACTTTGACTCGAAACACGCTTACCAAAATACCGGACGCTCCCGTTTAGAATAGAGCGGGTGAGTCAAAAACGAAGGAGCAAGACAGGACATATCGCCGCGGTTGTCATCGCCGTGGCGCTGGTGGACCAAACCGTGAAACAAGTAATGCTCTCCATCCTTACGGAGGGCGAGCCCCTGCCGGTCATTGGGGACTGGTTCCGGTTTACCCTGCTTTTTAACCCTGGCGCCGCCTTTTCCATGGGCGGGGAGGGATCGACGTGGCTTTTTACCACCATCCAGCTGGTCTTTGTGCTCGGCGTGGCCATTGCCGCCCCGCGCATTACCCACTCCGGCCAGGCAGTGGGCCTAGCGCTTATCGCCGGAGGCGCGCTGGGTAATTTCGCCGACCGCATCTTCCGCGCCCCCGGCTTCTGGTTCGGGCACGTGGTGGACTATATTTCGGTCGGCTCTTTCGCCGTGTTCAATATTGCGGACGCGGCCATTACTTGCGGCGTGGTGATCTTCATCATCGCCATGGTGCTGGAGGAAAGGAAGGCCGAGCATGAATAGGCAGATGCGCAGCTTCCCCATTCCTGAAGGCCTAGAAGGCATGCGTGCCGACGCCGCCCTGGCCAAGCTCCTTGGCCTGTCCCGCAGCGCCACCGCGCAGCTGTGCGCCGAAGGCAGCGTGACCATCGATTCCCAAGAGCTGGGCAAGTCCGAGCGGTTGACTTCCGGCAACGTGGTCTCCGTGCTTTTGCCGGAGCCAGAAAAGCCGTTGCTGCCGCGCGAAGAGCTGGTCGAGGGCATGGACGTGCTTTACAACGATGCCGATATTATCTGCGTGCATAAGCCGGTGGGCGTGGCCGCGCACCCCAGCGTGGGGTGGGACGGGCCGACGGTGATTGGTGGGCTGCGCGCGGCCGGTTATACCGTGGCTTCGTCCGGGCCGACCGAGCGCCAGGGCATCGTGCACCGCCTCGATGTGGGCACGTCTGGTGTAATGGTCGTGGCTTCCTCGGAGCGCGCCTATTCCGCGCTTAAGCATGCCTTTAAGTACCGCAGCGTAAAAAAGACCTACCACGCCGTGGTGCAGGGCCTGCCGGATCCCATCGAGGGCACCGTCGATGCGCCTATCGGCCGCCACCCCAAGTCGGGCTGGAAATTCGCCGTGCTTGACGACGGCAAAGCGGCCGTCACCCACTACAGCCTCATCGAGGCCTTCCGAGAGGCCAGCCTCATCGAGGTGCACCTGGAGACCGGTCGCACCCACCAGATCCGCGTGCACATGTCTGCCACCGGTCACCCGTGCGTGGGCGACCCAATGTACGGCTCGGATCCCAACTTGGCTAAGCGCCTTGGGCTTCAGCGTCAATGGCTGCACGCGGTAAAGCTCGGCTTTACCCACCCCGGCACCGGCAAGTGGTTCGAGATTGAAGCGCCGTACCCGGCCGATCTCGAGCACGCCTTGGAGGTTCTGCGGGGATGAGGAAGGTCTACCGGCGGCGTCGGCTAGCGGCCCTAGCGGTGCTTGCGGTGCTTTTCCTGGCCGCGCTCGCGCTTTTTGGCACCTTAGGGACCCAGGCTTCTTCGCAGGTGCAAGGAGACCAGCTCGGCCCAGATGGCGAGACGCGCGCGGAGTATATTGCGCGCGTGTCCGGTAGCGACATTCCGGACGCGCCTGCCTACGCCCTTGTCACCTTCGACGAGGATTTGCCACCCGTAGCCGCTGCGGCCGCCGTCGCCGCGGCCCCGCGCATGGATGCCATCCTGATCGGCTCCACCGCCCCCATTGACGTCCCCGAACCCACCGCCGGCGAGGACCGGGCCGCGGTCATCCAACGCGCCTTCGACCGCATCGATGCCTCCTATGGGCAGCGCCCCACCGCGGTGAGCGCCGCCGTGGTGTGGGGGTCGGGCGCCCAGCTTGCCGACGTCGCCTCCACCCCCTCCGTCGCCGCCGTCGAACCCGCGCCCGCGGACGCCGCCTGGGGCAGCTTCGCCATCCGCCCTCCCAGCTAATATCGCCCTCCTGGCCCCTGCGGCGCGCGGTGGCCGCCCAGCGCTTTTAGCATCTAGGGCATGGAACACATTCGGGCTTATATCGCGGCGCTCAACTCGGCGATGGACATCCTCGCCGAGGCCGCCGATGCCTCCGCCGCGGACCTTACCGCCGCTGGCATGCCCGATGCCACGGCTGACACTATTGCGCAGCTCGCGCAGGTCTACTTCGGGACCACCAGCTTTCGCCGCCGCCAACGCCGCGCGGTGGACGGGGCCCGCCGCAACCGGCATTCGCTGCCGACGCTGGAGGTCATCGAAAAGCATGCGCGGCGCGCGCCCACCCAAGCCCGCGCCTGGGCCCTGCGCGCCGAGCTCACCCATATCGCGTGCGATACGCGGGAGATGGAAAGGCGTGCCCGCAAGAAGCTGCGCGAGATGCGCGCGCCGCGCGAACCCAAGCCGGGGGTGCGGTTGCGCCGCCGCGCCGCCGGCAAACCCTGGACGCTGTCCATCACTGGGCCGTCCGCACTCATCGCCGAGTTGCACCAGCATGCCGGTTCGCTTGCCGACGTCACCTCCCTCTTCCGCACCGGTACTGGCGCCGCCGCAACCGTGCGCACCAACGTTGTAGTGCCACTGGATGAGCTGGTTGGCGTAGCCCATGGCAGCGACGATGTGGTGTTGACCATGACCAATGGCGCGCAGATTACGGGTGCTGAATTGGCCCAGCGTGCGCTTGCTGAGGAGGGATTTGTCACCCTGCTCCACCCCGTAGAGGGCCCAGTGAACCTCTATCGCATGCGCCGTGGGGCCACCTGGAAGCAGTTCATGATGGCCGCGGCGGAAAATCCCACTTGCCCGGTCAAGGGATGCAATAAGCCTGCCGATGAGTGCCAGGTTCACCACATCTTCAGTTGGGCCGGCGGCGGGTGGACCAATGCGAAGAACCTCACCACCGCCTGCGCCTATCACAACGGCCGCAATGACGACCATCGCACCGGCCCGCCGCGCAATGGCCGCTTCGAGCGCACCGCCCGCGGCGTTCGCTGGGTTAACCCTTGGGATCCGCCCCCACCGGACCTCGTCGATACCGGGCCCACGAATACGACCACCGCGTAGACTAGACCTATGTCCTCACGCCAGCCCTTTTCGCAGTGGATGCCCAACTACAAATTTGGCTATATCGCCGCGTGGGTCGCGGTGGTGGTTTCCGGCATCGCGCTTTTAATCGGCCTTGTCACCGGCGGCACCCCGATGACGCTGGTGTTTTCCGGGATCGTATGTGCCTATGGCATCTTTCTCGTCGTGGTGATGCCGCGCTGGGCGCTGCGCGCAGAAGAAGAACAGGCGGCGCGTCGCCGCGCCCGCGCCGCCCGCGAGGAACTTAGGCGCTCCTAGCCATGCGCACTAAGTCGGCGACGTAGATAGCCACCGCCACGCCGATGATGCCGAAGCCGATCCAGCGGTGCGTCGAAAAGTGCTCGTGGGTGACAAAGAGCGCCCACAGCATCTGCATGATGGGGGTGAGGTATTGGAGCATGCCGATCGTCGATAAGCGCAGCGTCCGTGCGCCCTCCGCAAAGCAGAGAAGCGGCAGCGCGGTAATCAAGCCGGCGCTGACCAACAGCAGCGCGTGGCCGACGCCCTCGCTGGCGAAGGTGCCCTGGCCGCTTGTTTCTAGCCATAGGATGTAGCCCACCGCCAGCGGTGACATCACGAGCGCCTCCGCCGCGACCGAGACGGCCGAGGACACCCGGACCTGCTTTTTGAGCAGCCCATAAAAGCCGAAGCTGAAGGCTAACAACAGCGAAATGTACGGCGCTTGGCCGGTAAAGAACGTCAAGTACAGCACCGCGATGGCCGCAACGCCCACCGCTCCGGCCTGCCACGGGCGGAGCCGCTCTTTCAAAAACACCATGCCGAGGGCGACCGACACTAGGGGATTGATGAAATACCCCAGCGCCGCATCGGCCACGTGGTTGCTATTAATCGCCACCACGTAGGTGCCCCAATTGACCGTGATGAATACACCCGCGGCCGCAAGCCAACCCCACGTGCGCTTGTCCATGCGCGCCATTTCGCGCCACCGGCCGCTGAGGAACAAAAATCCCGTGACCAGCACCGCGGTCCACAACACGCGGTGAGCCAAGATTTCCAGTGGCGATGCCGGCAGCAACAGGGGAAAGAACGCGGGGAAAAATCCCCACATGATGTAGGCGGCGAGCGTGTAGAGCATCACAAAATAATAGCCCATTTTGACCGCCCCGCTATGATGAGCCGCATGGCCAAAAACTCCTCCTTCGTCCACCTGCACAACCACACCGAGTTTTCCATGCTGGACGGCATGGCCAAGGTCGATATGCTGGCAGACGAGGTGGTCCGCCAAGAAATGCCGGCCGTCGGCATGACCGACCACGGCAATATGTATGGCTCTGATGCCTTCTACCGCCGCATGACCGGCGCCGGCGTCAAGCCCATCATCGGCATCGAGGCGTATATGGCGCCCGAATCCCGCTTCAATAAAAAGCGCGTGCTGTGGGGCACGCCGGATCAAAAGCGCGACGACGTCTCCGCGTCCGGTGCCTACCTCCACCAAACGATGATCGCGGAGAATGCCACCGGCCTGCGCAACCTCTTTACCTTGTCTTCGCTGGCTTCCTACGAGGGCCAGTTGGGCAAGTGGCCGCGCATGGACGCCGAGCTCATCGCCGAGCATGCCGACGGCATCATCGCCACCACCGGTTGCCCCTCTGGCGACGTCCAGACCCGCCTGCGCCTCGGCCAGTTCAACGAGGCGCTGGAGGCTGCGGCCATGTGGCAGGACATCTACGGCAAGGACAACTTCTTTTTAGAGTTGATGGACCATGGGCTGGACATCGAAAAGCGCACGCGCGATGGCCTGCTAGAAATCGGCCGCAAGCTGGACTTGCCGCCGCTGGTGACCAATGACTGCCACTACGTGTTGGAGTCCCAGGCGCCGGCGCATGAGGCGATGCTGTGCGTGCAGACCGGCAAGACGTTCATGGACCCGGACCGCTTTAAGTTCGGCGGCACCGGCTACTACATTAAGTCGGCCGCGCAGATGCGCGAGACCTGGGACGATATGATTCCAGACGGCTGCGATAACACCCTGTGGATTGCCGAGCGCGTGCAGGACTACGGCGAGATCTGGGAAGAACACACCCACGATCGCATGCCTATTGCCGACGTCCCCGAGGGCCACACCCCAACTTCCTGGCTCACCCATGAGGTGATGGAGGGCCTGCAAAAGCGCTTCCCCGGCCAGGATGTTCCGGAGGAATATATCGAGCGCGCCAAGTATGAGATCACCGTTATTGAGATGAAGGGCTACCCGTCCTACTTCCTCATCGTGGCCGAGCTCATTAAGCACGCGCGCTCCGTGGGCATTCGTGTGGGGCCGGGCCGTGGCTCGGCGGCCGGTGCGCTGGTCGCCTACGCGCTGACCATTACTAATATCGATCCGCTGGAGCACGATCTCCTCTTCGAGCGATTCTTGAACCCTGAGCGCCCGTCCGCACCCGATATCGATATCGACTTCGACGACCGCCGTCGCGGCGAAATGATTACCTATGCGGCCGAGCGCTGGGGCGAGGACAAGGTGGCGCAGGTGATTACCTTCGGCACGGTGAAGACCAAACAGGCCATTAAGGACTCGGCCAAGGTGCACTTTGGCCAGCCTGGCTTCCAGATGGCCGACCGCATCAACGGCGCGCTGCCGCCGGCGATCATGGCCAAGGACATTCCGCTTAAGGGCATCACGGACCCGGACCACGAGCGCTACTCCGAGGCCGCAGAGGTCCGCCAGATGGTGGAATCCGACCCAGACGTGAAGAAGATTTATGACACGGCGCGGGGCTTGGAGGGCGTCGTCAGGCAGGCGGGCGTGCACGCCTGTGCGGTGATTATGGCTTCGGTCCGGCTCATGGACCACATTCCTATGTGGAAGCGCCCGGCCGACGGCGCTTATATCACCGGCTGGGATTACCCAGCCTGCGAGGCCATCGGCCTGCTGAAGATGGACTTTTTGGGCCTGCGCAACCTCACCGTTATCGGCGATGCGATCGAAAACATCAAGCGCAACCGCGGCGAAGAAATCCACTTGGAGCAGCTGCATGCCGACGACCCCAAGGTTTCCAAGGTCTATGACCTGCTCTCGCGCGGCGATACGCTGGGCGTCTTCCAGCTCGACTCCGGCGGCATGCAGGAGCTGCTTAAGCGCATGAAGCCGACCGGATTTAAGGATATTGTGGCCTCCCTTGCGCTCTACCGCCCAGGCCCGATGGGTGTGAACGCCCACTGGGACTACGCGGACCGCAAGAACGGCCGCAAGGAAATCACCCCAATTCACCCGGAGCTGGAAGAGCCGCTCAAGGAAATCCTGGATGAGACCTACGGCCTCATCGTCTACCAGGAGCAGATCATGCGTATCTCGCAGAAGGTCGCCAACTACACGGCCGGCGAGGCAGATGGCTTCCGTAAAGCAATGGGTAAGAAGAAGCCCGAAGTGCTGGCCCAGCAGTACGACAAGTTCTGGGGCGGCATGCAAGAAAACGGCTACTCCAAGTCCGCCATGGACGCGCTCTGGGGCACCATCGAGCCCTTCGCATCCTACGCGTTTAACAAGTCTCACGCCGCAGGCTACGGCCTGGTGTCCTTCTGGACGGCCTACCTCAAGGCTTACTACGCGCCGGAATACATGGCCGCGCTGCTGACCTCGGTGGGTGATAAGAAGGATAAGTCCGCCATCTACCTTTCCGATTGCCGCCACCTGGGCATCAAGGTGCTGCCGCCGTCCGTCAACGAGTCCGAAGAGGACTTCCAAGCGGTGGGAGAGGCTATCCGCTTCGGCATGGGCGCTATCCGCAACGTCGGCTCGGAAGTGGTGGAGTCCATCATCAAATCCCGCCACGACAAGGGCGCGTTTACCTCCTTTAGCGATTATCTGGACAAGATCGAGCTCGCCGCCTGCACTAAGCGCGTAACAGAAGCGCTGATTAAGGCCGGCGCCTTCGATGACTTGAACCATCCGCGCAAGGGCCTCATGCTCATCCACGAGGACGCGGTGGATGCGGTGCAAACCACCAAGAAGGCCGCGGATAAGGGACAGTTCGATCTCTTCGCTGGAATCGGCGGGGGAGAAGACGACGCGGCCTCTAACGCCTTTGCCTTGGACATTCCGGAAGACAATTGGGATCGTAAACACGAACTTGCCCTCGAGCGCGAAATGCTGGGCCTGTACGTTTCCGGCCACCCGCTCGATGGCTTCGAGGAGGCGCTGGCCGCGCAGACGGATACCCCGCTGACCAAGATCCTCAACGACGAGGTGCATAACGGCCAAGAGCTCATCATCGGCGGCATCATTTCGGGCGTGGATCGTCGCTTCTCTAAGCGTGATGGCTCGCCGTGGGCCATTGTCACGGTGGAGGACCACAACGGCGCGCAGGTGGAAATCCTGGTATTCAACAAGGTGTACTCGCTCGTCGCCCCGCAGATTGTGGAGGACAATATCATCCTCGCGCGCGTGAACGTGAAGGTTCGCGATGAGCGCCGCTCCCTGTTCTGCTCCGATATTCGCGTGCCGGAGCTGGGCCCGGGCGGTGGCGCCGGTCTGCCGCTGCGCCTGACCATGCGCACGGATCAGTGCACCATGGAAAACATTGCCCGCCTCAAGCAGGTCCTGCTCAAGAACCAGGGCGAGTCGGATGTGTACCTCGAGCTTGTCGACGGCTCCGAGTCCACCACCATGATCCTCGGCGATCACCTGCGCGTGGAGCGATCCGGCAACCTCATGGGTGACCTTAAGGCCACTATGGGTGCGGGCATATTAGGCTGAATTTAAACTCGGCGGCGGCAGGTACCCTCCACTAATCTAGACAGCACAGTCTATATCGATGGAGGAAACCTGATGGTAAACAAGATTCGCACCACCCATGTCGGCTCGCTGCCGCGCACCCCGGAGCTGCTGGAAGCCAACCTGCAGCGCGGGGAGCTGCCGGCCGCGGAGTTTCAGGGGATTTTGGAGGCTGCGGTAGCGGACGTCGTCAAGCGGCAGCTCGATCTCGGCCTCGACATCATTAACGAGGGCGAGTACGGCCATATCACCTCTGGCGCGGTGGATTATGGCGCGTGGTGGAACTATTCGTTTAGCCGCCTGGGCGGGCTGACGATGACGGATACCGACCGCTGGGAATCGGCCGAGGTGGTGCGCTCCAAGCCGGGGGAGCCGCGGCTGACGTCGTTTATTGATCGCCGCGACCGCGCGCTGTTTTCGGAGGCCTATAATGACCCGGATTCTGGCATCTTCACCGGCCGCGCCAAGGTGGCGAACCCAGAGTTCACCGGCCCTGTAACCTACATCGGCCAGGACGAGGTCGCCGCCGATGTGCGCCTGCTTGCCGACGCCCTCCCAACCGGCACCCCCGGCTTCATCGCCGCCCTTTCGCCCGGCTCAGCTGCACGCCTGACCAACCGCTACTACGACGATGAGCATGAGCTGCTTGCCGACGTCGGCCGCGCTATGCGCACCGAATATCAGGCCATCACCGATGCTGGGCTTACTGTGCAATTCGACGCGCCCGACCTGGCCGAGGCTTGGGACCAAATCAACCCGGAGCCGTCCGTGGAGGACTTCCGCGGTTTCATTCGCGAGCGCATTGACGTCCTCAATGATTCCATCGCCGGCCTGCCCAAGGAACAAACGCGCCTGCATATCTGCTGGGGTTCCTGGCACGGACCGCACGTTACCGACGTGCCCTTTGCGGATATCGTCGAGGAAATCCTGCGCGCCGAGGTCGGTGGATTCTCCTTCGAGGCCGCTTCGCCGCGCCACGCGCATGAGTGGCGCGTGTGGCAGGACCATGCGCTGCCGGAAGGCACCGTGATTTACCCGGGCGTGGTCTCTCACTCCACCAACGCGGTAGAGCATCCGCGCCTCGTGGCCGATCGCATCATCCAGTTTGCAGAGGTAGCCGGCCCGGAAAACGTCATCGCGTCGACCGACTGTGGTCTGGGCGGCCGCCTGCACCCCCAGATTGCTTGGGCGAAGTTGCAGTCCTTGGTCGAGGGTGCGGAGATTGCTACCCGCGAACTCTTCTAAAACGCACAAAGCCGCTCCGGAGTTCCGGAGCGGCTCAATTATCTAGTGCTTAGAAGCGCACGCCCAACTGCTTGAGGGCATTCTTCATCGGCTCCAGCACAGCGGGGTTCACCTTGGCAACCATGGTGAAGGCCTGCAGCAGCGCGGCAACGAGGCTGGTAGCCACGGTAACCCAGCTCATGACCTCGAGGAACTTCTCTGGGGAGGAAGAACCCCAGATGGGAAGCTTCTTGAGCGCCTCGATCTGTTGCGCCTCTGCCTCCTCGGCCACGCAGTCCGGCTCCTTCGGCATTCCGGAAGAGCCGTAGCCGTTAGCCAGGCCCTGCATGAGCTCCTGCGGGGTGCGGGCGGAAGATCCGAGCTCGCCGCTCTCAATCTTCTTGAGGTGCTCTTCCTTGGCGTTGTCGACCTCGGCCTGGCATTCAGCCGAAATCTCCTTCGGCTTATCTTCTGCGGCAGAAGCGGTTGCTGGTGCAACGAGGCCCGCTACCACGGCGGTGGCGGCGACGAGCGAAGTGCTGAGACGGTTGCGCATGGTTCTCCTTTAGAGTGAGAGGTATTAGCCTCAAATAATTTAGCAGCTAAATCTCGGAAGATCTATGGCAAAAGCTTGCGCACCTGCGCCGGCAACAGCGCATAGAACTCGTCGACGGTCTTCGGCAGGAAGCCCAGCGCCCCGCCAATCAGGGCGCCAAGACCTACCAAACCAGCCACGATGCCCACGCCGGCAGCGACGCTGCTGCCGTTGCTGCTGTTGCTGGAACCGTCGGAGCTGCCGGATGCGGCAGGGGAGTCGGCGTTGTCGGAGGCGTCGGCGAGCAGGTCTTTGACGGAGAACACGGTGGTGGTGCCGGATACCTCGTTGCCGGCGATGAGGAGCGCGTCATCGCTAGGGGAGTCGGCGGCGGGAACGAAGGCTAGGCCCTCTGGTCCGAGGTCGCCGGCCTTGGTGGTGGCAGCGACATCGTCCTCGTCGTAGCCAACGGAGAAATCGCGATTGTTGACGTAGGTGACAAACTTTGCCTCGGCGGGGGTGGTTACGTCGTAGACAAAGATGCCGCCCACTCGCTCTGCGCCGATGAAGGCATAGGTGCGATCGCCAACCTTGCCGATGGTCAAGGCTTCTGGCTCTGGTCCCTTGTTATCGGAGCGGTCATCGAAATCCGGATCCTCGTTATCAGCGTTGAAGTTCAGGCCGGGCATATCCTTGGTGATGTTCTCGAAGTCCGCACCGGAGTCGAAGACGACGTTGCCTTCGGCGTCGTAGATGCTAAAAGAGCGCGAGCCATAGGAATACAGGCCGTCGAAGCATTCCTTTTCTTCGTTCCAGCCAGAAGCGTTGGAGAGCTTGAGGTTGCCGGCGACCTTCTTATCCTCAATGCCCTCGGGAAGCTCGAGGTCATCGCAGACCTTGCCGTCCTTTACTAGGTCCTTGAGCTCTACTTCGTCGGTATAGCCGCCCCATTCACGGGCATCGCCTTCGTTGGCGGTGGCGAAATAGGTCTGGCCTTCAGTCTCGAAAGCGCCGATGGAGTCCGGCATGGACAGGCCCTTGACCGGAATGGTGCGCAGCTCCGCGGCGTCATCCTTATTGGACGGATCCAGCGGCACCTGGGAGTGGTCTGCGATATGAGCGGGGATTAACTTTTCTACGGTGGCGGATTCGATATCGATGACCGCGATGGCGTTGTTTTCCTGCAGCGTGGCGTAGGCCTTGCCGCCCGCGGAGGAGATGTACTCCGGCTCGAAGTCCCGCGAGGGCAGGTTGTGGTGCGCGGAGGGGCCGAAGACACGGATCGAGGGGTCGAGGTCGGCGGTGTCAAAGGCGGTGAAATCGGCCGTGTGGACGTCGCCAAGCGCGGGCGCTGCGACGTCCTCGGGCAGGCTGATGACGGAAATGGAGCCCTCTGGGTCCTTGAGGTAGGCGGTGCCCTCGGCGTTGAGGGCGTCGGAAGGCTCGCCCTCGTTGGCAACCAGCGCGTGGCGGCCGTCGGCGGTGAGGTGCACGTTATCGGGCAGGGCGCCAACGCCTACGCGCCCAAGCTCCTCGCCGGTTTCGGCATTGAAGAACAGCGCCTCGCCGTTGTCGGTTTTGTCCGCCTGCTGTACCGCGGCGACGGCCAGGCCATCGGGGCGCACGGCCACGGAGTTGATTTCCTTGTCCCCGCCGGCGGAGAGGGCGCCGACCTTGCGCGGCTGAGTGGGGTCGGAGGCGTCGAGGATATCGACCTCACCGGAGCGCGCATTGACGGTGAGGATGCGCTGGGACGCAGCGTGGTAGGCGACGATTTCGGCGGCGGATTTGCCCAGCACGCCGGATTCATGGGAACCGATGGGGGTCAGCTGCAGTGCCGCGTTGGGGGCGGAGTGTTCCAGCACGTTATCCACGACGTGGGCGTGGGCGGCCGGGGCACAGGCGAGGACGAGCGAGGAGGTAACGCAGAGAGAGATGCGCTTGAGCATAAGTATTCCTTTCTTGTGGTTATGTCCACTATTGCTGATGGAGGTAACGGTGCAACTAAAGGACAGTGAATTTCCAGTGAATGGGTAGACTGTCAAGACATGACTGATTCGACCATCCATGCATCCGATATCCAGCAGGCGCAGGCGCGGATTAGCTCGGAAATCGCCCCGACTCCGCTGCAGTACTGCGCCCGGCTGTCGGCCGAGACGGGCTGCGAGGTCTATCTCAAGCGGGAGGATCTGCAGGACGTGCGCTCCTATAAGATTCGCGGCGCGTTAAACGGTATGTCGAATGTTCCCCGGGAAGAGCGCGGCCGGGGAATTGTTACGGCGTCGGCCGGCAATCATGCGCAGGGCGTGGCCTATGCCTGCCGCACGATGGGCATTGCCGGCAAGATTTTCGTGCCGGAGCCCACGCCGATGCAAAAGCGCGACCGCATCCTGGTCCATGGCGGCGACCAGGTGGAGCTGGTGGTGGTCGGCGCCAACTTCGACGAGGCAGCCGTGGCCGCGCATGCCGACGCCGCCGAGCGCGACGCCACCTTCATCGAGCCCTTCGACGCCCGCGATACCATCACCGGACAAGGCACGGTCGCGGCGGAGGTTCTGGCGCAGCTTTCGGCCAAGGGCAAGTCTCTCGACACCATCGTCGTCCCTGTGGGTGGCGGCGGCCTGATTTCTGGCATCACCTCCTATGTGGCGGATATGGCGCCGCAGACTCGGGTGGTGGGCATGGAGCCGGAGGGGGCGGCGTCGCTAAGAGCGGCGTTTGACCACGGCGGCCCGGTGACGCTGGAGGAGGTCGACCCCTTCGTGGATGGCGCGGCCGTCAAGCGCCTAGGCGCGCTGCCCTATGAGATTTTGCAGGCCAATCGCGAGCGCCTGAGCTTCGATACCGTGTCCGAGGGCGCGGTGTGCACGGACTTGCTCAACCTGTATCAAAATGAGGGCATCATTGCGGAGCCGGCCGGTGCACTATCGGTGGCGGGCCTGCACCAATTGGACCTGGAACCAGGCTCGACGGTGGTGTGCGTAATTTCCGGCGGCAATAACGATGTGCTGCGCTACGCCGAAATCATGGAGCGCTCCCTAGTCCACCGCGGCCTGAAGCATTACTTCCTGGTGAATTTCCCGCAGGAGCCGGGCCAGTTGCGCCATTTCTTGCACCAGATTTTGGGCCCGACCGATGACATCACGCTCTTTGAGTACCTCAAACGCAATAACCGCGAGACGGGCGCTGCGCTGGTGGGCCTGCAGCTTAGCCGTGCCGAGGATCTCCAGGGCCTGCTAGAGCGCATGGGAGAATCCAAGATTTCGGTGCAGTACCTTAAGCCCGGCACCCCCGAGTACGAATTCCTCGTGGCCTAATGCAGAATTCTTATCGTCGCCCAGTAGGCCAGGTCGAACACGAAATTGAAATTAAGCGCTCCCGGTTTATTACCTTGATTGGTCGCGTCACCAATGAGGAAGAGGCTCGCGCGTTTATCGACGCCGCCCGCAGCCGCTTTCCCGACGCCCGCCACCACTGTTCCGCCTACGTCTATCACGTTGATGGTGCGAACCCGGTGGAGCGCTCTTCCGATGACGGCGAGCCCTCCGGTACGGCCGGAAAGCCGATGCTGGACGTGGTGAAGGGCTCCGGCATGCTCGATGTATGCGCGGTGGTCGTGCGCTACTTCGGCGGCATCAAGTTGGGCGCTGGCGGGTTAGTGCACGCCTATGGTGGTGCGGTGAGCGAGACCATGGAGAAGGTGCGCGCAGTAACTAGGGCGCGCCGGGAGCTTTATGCCGTGGAGTGCCCACATGCGACGGCCGGGCGGGTAGAGGCGGACCTGCGCGGGCGCGGCTATGAGATAATCGATACCGCCTATGCGGCCGCGGTGACTTTTATGCTAGCCGTGCGCCCAGGCGGGCTGGACGAGCTGGAAGCTACGCTGGCAGCGATCTCGCAGGGCCAGCTCGAAGCGGCAGAGGCCGGCAGCGCGTGGGTTGAGGTAGGATCCTGACCATGACTATGCAGCAACGACCGAATAACCCCATTGCGCAGCGCAAGCAGCAGGTGCGCAAGCACTCCCGCAATGCCGTCGTATGCGTGGCCGGCGGCATTGGTGTGGGCGTAGTGCTCGGCGTGCTTTCGGCTAACTTCTGGGCTTGGATGCTACTGGGTGCCATCGTCGCCGTCGCAGGTGGCGGCTATAACTGGCTGAAGATCCAGAAAATCGTCAACGAGAACCACAACCAGTATTAGATGCCGGCACCGCAACCTAGCGGCCGCCCCGTCCGGATTGATGCCTGGGTGTGGGCCGTGCGCATGTTTAAGACCCGATCCGCGGCCGCGACCGCCGTGCGCGCCGGGCACGTGAAGATCAACGGCGAGGCCGTCAAGCCTTCCCAACAGGTGGTGCCGGGCGACCGCGTGCGCGTATGGCGCAACCACCATGAGCATGACCTCGAGGTTTTAGCGACCGTCGCCAAGCGCGTCGGCGCGCCCGTCGCGCGCACCTGCTATACGGACCACGCGCCACCGCCGCCGCCCAAGGAGTTTCTGCCGTCGGTTCCCGTGCGCCCGCGCGGCGCCGGTCGGCCGACGAAGAAGGAACGCCGCGATATGGAGAAATTCCGCGGCGGTTTCCGGTAAGTTGCCGAAAATCCTGCGCGGCTAGTGGGCGGCGCGCAGGGCTTTCAGGCGCGCAGTAAGCCGCCGCTTGCGGCCTGGGCGGTCGCCGGATTCGGCGGTGGCCTCGATGTGTTGTTTGCCAAACTTGTTGAGCAGGAGGTCGTCGATAAGCCGCACCTGGCCGGGGCGGAAACGGTAGCGCATGGCGTCGTGGACGTGGGCAATGGCGGTATCATCCAGCAGCTGCTCAAGCTGGCCCAAGTGGCGCACGCCGTTCTGCTCCAATAGCTCCGCCAAGAAGCGGTAGTGCTCCGAGCGCGAGAGCGGGAAGCGGTTGCCCAAGATGATGGCGAGTACGCCCGGCAGGGTCTCGGCGGTAAGCTCGACGTCCTTGTCGGTTTCTGTATCGGGGGCCTTGAGGGCGGCGATCTCATCGAATTGCTGGTCGGCGAGCTCGATAAGCCCGGCGGCCAAGGTAAAGAGGCGATCTACCTCCGGCGAGGGCGGGTTTGGTCCCTGCTTATAGCGGATATCGTGCTCAAACTCCGCCCACGCGTGCTGCAGAACGGTGCGAATTTGCACCTCAAAGGTCCATCCCACGTAGGCGGCGAGCTCTTCCATCGCAGCCGCGCTATCTTCGGTCACGGTAAGCACCAGGTGGTGGGAGCCGTAGCCAAAGCCGCCCGAAATACGAGTTTCGGCCGCCTTGTCTACGGAGCGTTCAACCTTAAAGGATTCACCGAAAACGCCTAGCGCTTCTGGAATTGCGGTGGAGTGATACAGGGTGACACGCACTCCCATGACGTCGTGAATCTCGTCCCACGGCTGGGGATAGACAAAATCGCCGTTCTCCCGGCGCTTCTTGGCCTTCGCCTTCAGCGAGGGCCAGGTTTTGACGCGGGTAGACACGCGGTCGAAGATGATGCCGGCGTCATTGAGGAGATCCTCGATGGCGGTGCGGAAGTCCACTGCGGCGGTGGGGTGGCTGCGCGCCCAGTCGTGGTACTGGTTGCTCAGCCGCGACATCCTACTTTCCGGCATGGTGCTCCTTTCATAACTCCCGCGGGAATCCGTTAGACCATACTAGCGGGCGTGGGTGGAGCACGGTGCGATGGCGGGGTACGCGCGCGACGGCATCGGCAGCCAGCTGGCGGGTATAGGTGTCCGGCAGATGGGCAAAGACAAAGAGCGTAGCGGAGTCCGGAACTAGGTAGGTCAGGGAGTGCGATCGCAGCAGGCGGCGCATGTGCTTGTCCAGCACGGTAAAGGTCTCTGGGTGGGCAATCCAGGAGGAAATCGGTGCGCCGTGGGAGCGGACTTGCAAGCCACCGAAACGGGCGGCGGAAGGCAGCTCGCAGGCGGCGGGGCGGGTCCAAAAGCGCAGCCCTTGCGAATCGAGGGCGGCGCGCTGCAGGTTATGGGAGGCGTGGTTCCATGCTCGGCGCGCGGAGATATCCATGTCCGCGAGGCCGCGGTGGCTGAGCCGGCGAAAGGTCTGCTTGCCGGGAAAGACCAGCGCCATGGACAGGCTGGGGGAGAGCTGGATGGTGGCGAGGGAGTCGCAGAAGCCGTCGTCAGAAAGCCGCTGTTCTTTCAGCCAGGAACGGGCAAAGAGCGCAGGCAGCAGGTTCGCGGTGGTGGGACGGGGCGGGCGCAGGGCGACGGTCACGGCGGGTTCTCCAGTGTGGCGGTAGGGTGCGGTCGCCTTTATTGGACTGGAGAAACCGCCGTTTGGTTCCCCGGGTGGGCCTAGAAGGGTGGCTCGGCGTCGAGTTGCAGCTCGGCAAAGAGCTTATCGGCCGGCCAGATGTCGATTTCTTGGCCCTTGGCTTGCAGCTCCTCCGCGCGCTTTTCCTTGGAGGTTTTCTTGGCCCATTCGCCCACGATGAGCAGGGTGGTCTTTTTGGTGACATTCTTTGCCACTTGGCCACCGCGCTCGGCGATGCCCTGCCACAGCACGCCCTTATCGTAGGGCTCGAAATCGCCGGTGAGGGTGACATGCTGGCCGTAGAGTGCGCCTTCCGGGTCGGCGTCTGGGTTGGGCTCTGGGATAGTGTCTGGCGTGGCAACGGCCTGCCAGGGGGCAGGACCGCTGGGCTTCTTTTTCTTGGCACCGGCTGCGCGGGTCTGGTCGCGGAAGTCAGTCCCTGCGCCGAGGTCCGCGCCGGAGGTGGGGGCGGTGTGGGCGCGCAGGACGGGCAGGATGGCCTCGGAATCGAGGCGGCCCAAGGTGAATTCGCGTGCGGTGAATAGATCGCGGATGCTGCCGGTGTGCCCGAAGCGCTCGGCCAAACGGGCGATGATTTCGCCGGCCGCACGAGCATCCTCGGTGGCGTCGTGGTGGCTGAAGTCCGGCGCAGACAGGTGGGCGGCGACGGTGGGCAGCTTGTGGTTGCGCACCGAAATAACCTTGGCCTTGGAAGCGTCACGGGACAGTGCCAGGGAGCAGGCCAGCGGCACGGTGGGCACCTCCGCACCGGCGGTAAGCAGGCCGGAGCGCAGCGCGGTGGAATCGAACTGGGCGTTGTGGGCGACAAGCACGTCGCCGCCGAGGAAATCGAAGAGCTCCTTGGCAACGTCGGCAAATGCCGGTGCCCCTTTCACATCGTCCGCGGTAATGCCGTGGATGGAGACGTTGATATCCGCAAAGTGCTCCAAGCCTGGTGGAGGGGTGCACAGCCAGGACCGAGAGGCGGTCTCCTGGCCGTCGCGGAAGCGCACCGCGCCAATTTGGCAGATAGAGCCCCAGTTGTCGTTGGCCGTTTCCACGTCCACGGCAGTGAAATCAAGGCCGGGGATGGTGGTGGCGGAGGAGGGGGCCTCGCCGCGCTGTGCGGCGGAAATGGCGCGGGCGACTGCCTGCGGGGCTTGGTGCGGGGCGAAGGCGATAGTGCCGGCGGCGCCCAAGTCCAGGGCACCGAAGCCGGTGGGGGTCGGTTCACTCACGCGCACGGTGTCGATGGACTCAAGCGGGATATCCTGCGTGGCGGGGGCGCCGAGGCTGGTAGCCAGCAGGGTGCGATGGAGCACGAGTTTATCCGCTGTGACATCGATGAGTGCGCCGTGCGCGGGAAATGACACGAGGGGCCTTTCTCTAGGAATCGAAAACGGGCGGTTCAATCTGACGCAGAATCAGCGTTGAACGCGGCTGCACCGTGATCGTACCCTCTGCCTCAATGAGGGTTTCCTCCGCGGGGTAGCCGCCGGAATCGGCGGTATCGACCATCAGCCGCCACGTAGCGCCGAGATCCTTGGTGGGCAGGGTGAACTCGATTTCGCCGTCGTGGGAGTTGAAGATCATGATGAAGGAATCATCGGTGATGCGCTCGCCGCGGGCGGTGGTTTCCGTAATCGCATTGCCATTGAGGTAGACCATGAGGGCGCGGCCGAAGTCGTGGTCCCAGTCGTCCTGGGTCATCAGGCGGCCCGAAGGAACCAGCCAGGCGATATCGCGTTCCTTAACATCCGCGCCGAGCGGGCCGCCGGCGAGGAAACGCTTGCGGCGGAAGACGGGGTGGTGGTTGCGAATGGACAGCACGCGCTTGGTAAAGCCCAGCATCGCGGCGGATTTTTCTTCCTTCAGCATGGACCAGTCCATCCACGACAGCTCGTTGTCCTGGCAGTAGACGTTATTATTTCCGTCCTGCGTGCGGCCGAATTCATCGCCATGCGAGAGCATAGGAGTGCCCTGGGAAAGCAGGAGAGTGGTTAGGAAGTTGCGGGCCTGGCGGCGGCGTAGCTTGCGGATATCGTCGTTATCGGTGGGGCCTTCCTCGCCACAGTTCCAGGAGCGGTTGAAAGATTCGCCGTCGCGGTTGTCCTCGCCATTGGCCTCGTTGTGCTTGTCGTTATAGGAAACAAGATCGCGCAGGGTAAAGCCATCGTGGGCGGTGATGAAGTTGATGGAGGCGGTAGGGCGGCGGTCATTATCGGCATAGAGATCCGAAGAGCCGGTCAAGCGGGAGGCGAATTCACCCAGGGTAGCGGGCTCGCCGCGCCAGAAATCGCGCACGGTATCGCGGTACTTGCCGTTCCATTCGCTCCAAATCGGCGGGAAATTGCCCACTTGGTAGCCATCGTGGCCGATGTCCCAGGGCTCGGCGATGAGCTTAACCTGGCTGACAATGGGATCTTGCTGTACTAGGTCGAAGAAGGTAGCGAGCTTGTCGACGTCGTCAAGCTCCCGCGCCAAGGTCGCCGCCAGGTCGAAGCGGAAGCCATCGACGCGCATCTCCGTAACCCAGTAGCGCAGCGAATCCATAATCAGCTGCAGCGAGTGCGGGTGGCGGACATTGAGGGAATTGCCGGTGCCGGTGTAATCCATGTAATGAGCCTCATCGCCCTCGACGAGGCGATAGTAGGCGCCATTGTCGATGCCGCGGAAGGCAATGGTGGGGCCCATGTGGTTGCCCTCGGCGGTGTGGTTATAAACCACGTCGAGGATGACCTCGATGCCGGCCTCGTGGAAGGCGCGGACCATGGTCTTGAACTCGGAGACCACCTCGCCCGGCTTCTTGGCAAAGGCATAGTCATGGTGTGGGGCGAAAAAGCCGAAGGTGTTATAGCCCCAGTAGTTGCGCAGCCCCAGGTTGCGCAGGCGATCGTCCTGCAGGAATTGGTGGACGGGCATGAGCTCAACGGTGGTAACGCCAAGCTCTTTGAAGTAGTTAATGACGGCGGGATGGGCCATGCCGGCGTACGTGCCACGGAGCTCTTCCGGCACATCCGGATGGGTCATGGTCATGCCCTTGACATGGGTTTCGTAGATGACCTTTTCGTTATCCGGAATGTGCGGGCGGTGGTCGCTGCGCCAGTCGAAGAAGGGATTAATCACCACAGATAACATGGTGTGGCCCAGCGAGTCTTCTTCGTTGCGGCCGGTGCCGGGTTCCTCAGCATGGATGTCATAGGAGTAGAGGGAAGCATCGCCGTCGAATTCGCCGTCGAACGCCCGGGCATAGGGGTCTACAAGGAGCTTGGAAGGGTCGCAGCGCAGGCCGTTTTCTGGTTCATAGGGGCCATAGACGCGGTAGCCGTAGCGCTGGCCAGGGGTGACATTGGGGAGGTAAATATGCCACACATGGGCAGTGACCTCCGACATTTCGATGCGTTCCTCGGTGCCTTCTTTGTCGATGAGGCAGAGCTCGACCTTGTCGGCTACCTCGGAAAACAGGGCAAAGTTGGTGCCGGATCCATCGAAGGTGGATCCCAGGGGGGTGGGTTTGCCGGGCCAGATTTGGCGGCCGTAGCGCTCGGTGGGCGTGGGGACTGCGTCCATGGCGGGAGTGTTCATGCCCACGAGCATAACCACTTTTTAGGCGCCGGTGCCGTGTGTAAGTCCAGCGTTAATAATGCGTACGCCGCGAATGAGGTCTGCGCGATAATCTGCGGCGGGAGTCTCGCCGGTGGTTTCTGCAAGCTGGCGTTGGGACTGTTCCATCAAGGTGGCGCCGAGCACGAGGTGAATGGCGGAGAGCGCGGCGGCGCGGTGGGCGCTGTCGGCAGCGAGGGTACTGCGCGTGGCAGCAGCGGTGAAGGCCGCCAAGAGGCGGTCCCAGGCAGGGGCCTGCGGGAGGGAGAGGCCGGCAATGACTACCTCGGCGCCGTCGCGGCGGGCGAGCAGCAAATCACGAAGATTGAGGCTGATATCCTCGAGCGACTCCCCAGAAACGGGGGAGGTAATGTCTTCCGCTAGGGCTGCAATGAGCGCTTGCTTATTGGCAATGTGCCAGTAGAGCGCGCCGGGGGCGACGCCGAGGGAGGAAGCAACGCGGCGCATGGTGACGTCGCCAAGCCCGTAGGTATCAAGCAGGGAAAGAGCGGCGTCGATAATACTCTCGCGGTTTATGTGCACCTTGGCAATTGTACGGACTTGGCCGGGCGGGACGGTAGTTCACAGGTTCTTTTAACGGAGTCTCAATGTCATTTCCATCGTCGGGTTGTTAGTATTGCGAAGACAAATAAGAGGCCGCCCTTGGGGTGGCTTCACATTCGCAAGATTGATTCAGGAGCTTTCCCTTGTCCTTTTTGACCCCTGCAAAGAAGTCCCTCATCGCAGTTGCGCTGGTTACCCCGCTGGCTTTGGCTGCGTGTGGTTCGGATGACAATGACGATTCCAAGAAGGCTGCCGCCACCACGGCATCCAAGTCTTCTGAGGATAAGTCTGCAGATAAATCCGAGGACAAAGATGCCGATAAGTCCAAGGACAAAGACAAGGACAAAGACAAAGACAAGGACAAGGAAAAAGAAAAGGATCAGAATAAGGGCGGCGAAAACAAGGACGCCGCCGCAGGCGCAGAAGGCCAGGAGGGCGAGGACGGCGCTGGGGAGGGGCCAGATCAGCTGGCTAACCCGCTGAACAATGGTGAAGATCCTTTCGCTGGCGCGAAGGATATCAAGCCGATCGAAGGCGGCCAGGACGCTAATGATGGCGATAAGCAGGCCATCGAGCAGCTGGTTCGCGGCCAGCACGAGATCGATAACGTGAAGGAATACTTCAACTACATGCCGCAGCACGCCTGCCAGGCAGTCCGCGATGAGCAGTCCCAGGAGTTCGGCCAGTACCAGCAGTACGTCGATAGCCTGCCGAACCAGTCCTTCGCCGAGTATGCCAACACCATGCGCCAGCAGGGCGGTGGCAACGCCGAGGTAGAGAAGTTCGCTAGCCAGTTGGAGTCCATCCCGCAGTCGACCAAGCTGCAGTCCGTCAACGACGTTGTGGTCAATGGCGACGATGCTTCTGCAACCGTGAGCGTGTCCAACTCCGAGGGCTCCGAGACCTCCACGGTCCGCTTCCGTCGAGAGAACGGCAACTGGACCTTCTGTAACTAAGTTGGCTCTGTTAAAGCGCCGGTTACCCCGCACCCTAGGTTTTGGTGCGGGGTTACTCGCGTGTGCGCTCCTGGTGTATGGCGTGGCCGGTGCGCTGTGGGGGCTTTTCCGGCCGACGCTTACCGGCCATGAGGTAGACGATGGTGGCTATGCCATCGATGCGATGGGAAGCGTTCAGTTCATCGCCTTTATTACCTTTGCCCTCATTACCGGCCTGCTTGGTTTGTTCTTGGGGTTGGGCGCGTATCTCCGCCGGCAGGGGCGGGGCTTGTCGATGCTCCTGTGGGTCGGCGTGTGTGCCCTGGCTGGGGCGGCGTCGTTTTATGTCTTTGGCGGGGTCACCGCCACGCATCCGCCAGAAAACCCAGGGGAAGTCGTAGAGTTTGCGCCGAATTTCTCCCCGGCTATCTCGTGGGCGGTAGCGCCCTTTATGGCGATGTTTGCCTATTGGTCCACGGCCTTTGTCAGCGCCGATGAAGATTGGTGATGTGCGCGTCTAGGGCCATTCGACGGGGGAGGCGCCGGTTACTTCGTGCGCGATGTCATCGATGCCGTGCAGGATGTGCTTGAGTCCGCGGCCGATGGCGCTAAATAGTTGCGGCCGGGTAAGTCCCGCGGCGGTAATGGTGGCGGCATCCATCCGCACCTGCAGGCCCTCGGAGGTGTGGTGGCAAAATGCCACGGCGCCGTGGTGGGCGCGATTCCAGTCATTGCAAATGAGAAAAAGCCGGGTAAATTCCGCCTCGTCCAGGCTAGGGTCCCAATGCCCTTTGATAATGAGGCTGGGCCCGTTGTCCAGTGCAAAGGCGAAAAGGACATCATTGACCCAGGCGTAGATGGCGGTGGCCCCGTCGCTTTGGAAGCGCTGGATGCCAATAAGCGGCAGGATCTCGGCCAGGCTATCGAGCGTGAAGGATTCCAAGGGGGCGTCGGCAAGCGGGGCAAGCTCCGGTGAGGCTTCGCGCACGAGGCCGGGATGGGATTGGGCGAGCAGATCCATGAGGACCTCCGCGTTGCGTAGCGCCGGTAGGAGGAATGCCGCGAGCTGTTCGCGGCTGGGGGAGGTATCGGCCGGCAGATAGCTATGACCGGAAACGCTCACGCAGTCAGGCTGGTCATAATCAACCACGACGGCCGGGGAGAGGCAATCGTGATTCCACTCATTGGCTAGGTGTGCGAGCTCGGAGATCTCGCTGAGATCAACGCCTCCGCGGGGGCTGGTGTGCAGGTGGAGCACCGGTTCTTCCAACTGGTCTATAAAGATGAAGGTGGAGCCACCGGCCGCATGAGGAACGAGAAGCTCGCCAGTAGGCAGAGCCCAGCAGGACACGTCATTATCGCGGGCAATGGTGCGGGCATGCGAGAGCAGAAGAGAGGGTTCAATCTCGCTCATCGCTGCCACCACCTTAAAGCTGTGTTGACACCGAGTCTATAGCCCAAACCGGCCCCCTCGCTGGCGTTTGGCCATTAGGATATTGGTTTAATAACAGAAATCCGATAGGGAGTAGAGGAGCCGGGAATGCTTCGCACCATCGATTTGCGTGGCCAAGAGCTGCGCCCCGCCCAGCTGCGGCGAGTTTTGCCGCGCGGTGGCACCGACGTCGCCGCCGTGGTGGACAAGGTGGCGCCGCTGGTTCATCGAGTACGTCAAGAAGGCGCTGCGGCGGCCTTGGACTTTGGCGAGCAATTCGATGGCGTGCGCCCAACCCACCTGCGGGTGCCCCAAGCGGAGTTGGAGAAGGCCGCTTCCGGCCTAGACCCGCAGGTGCGCCAAGCGATTGAGGTTTCCATTGAGAGGGTTCGCAAGGTTCACGCCGAGCAGAAACCGGCCGCGCACACCACCGAGCTAGCACCAGGTGCCACGGTGACCGAGGTCTTTCGCCCCATCGAGCGCGTTGGGCTATACGTGCCGGGAGGCAAGGCGGTCTATCCGTCCTCGGTAATCATGAACGCCGTGCCAGCGCAGGCGGCCGGCGCGGAAAGCTTGGTGGTAGCCTCACCGCCACAAAAAGAGTCCGGCGGCCTGCCGCACCCCACGGTGCTGGCCGTGTGCCAGATGCTCGGCGTAGATGAGGTCTGGGCGGTAGGAGGCGGCCAAGCCATCGCGCTGATGGCCTACGGTGATGATGACGCCGAACTAGCCCCGGTGGACATGATCACCGGACCAGGAAATATCTTCGTCACCGCGGCCAAGCGGTTGGTGCGCGGCGTGGTGGGCACCGATGCTGAGGCCGGGCCGACCGAAATCGCCATTATCGCTGATGACACCGCGAATCCGGTGTATGTGGCCTATGATCTCATCTCCCAGGCCGAGCATGATCCGATGGCCGCGAGTGTGCTCATTACGGCATCTCCAAGCCTGGCTCAGCGTGTGAAGGAGGAGGTAGAAGCGCGCCACGGCGCCACTGCACATGCGCAGCGGACGGCCGAAGCTCTAGGCGGCGAGCAATCCGGAATTGTGTTGGTCGATTCCCTGGATGCAGCGGTGGCGGTGGCCAATGCCTATGCCGCTGAGCACCTGGAAATCCACACCGCAGAGCCCGGCGCGGTGGCCGAGCGCATTAAGCACGCCGGTGCCATCTTTGTAGGGCACTTTGCTCCAGTGCCGCTGGGAGATTACGCGGCCGGCTCCAATCACGTATTGCCCACTTCCGGTACGGCGCGCTTTTCTGCCGGCCTTTCTACCCATACCTTTATGCGGCCGGTCAACCTTATTGATTATGACCGAGCTGCGTTGGAAGAGATTGCCCCGCACGTTATCGCTTTTGCGGAGGCCGAGGGGCTACCCGCCCACGGTGAGGCTATCCGCGCCCGATTCGAGGAGAATTAAATGACGCACTTGAATGATCTTCCCCTGCGCGAGGAGCTGCGCGGCAAGTCCGCCTATGGGGCGCCGCAGCTCCACGTGGCCTACCAGCTCAATACCAACGAAAATCCCTATCCTCCCTCGCAGGCGCTAGTGGATGACCTGGTGGCGGAGACCCAGCGCCTTGCCACCACACTCAATCGCTATCCGGAGCGCGATGCGGTGGAGCTGCGCCAGGCCCTAGCGGCTTATATCACTGAGCAAACCGGCGTGCGCGTGGGCTATGCGCAGGTGTGGGCGGCCAATGGCTCGAATGAGATTTTGCAGCAGCTGTTGCAGGCATTCGGCGGTCCGGGCCGCAGTGTGCTCGGTTTCACCCCGTCTTATTCCATGCACCCTATCCTCGCGGACGGCACCCATACGCAGTTTGTGGAATGCCCGCGCGATGAGAATTTCCGCATTGATATGGACCGGGCGCTCGCAGCCGTGGCGCAGCACCAGCCGGATATCATCTTTGTGACTACGCCGAATAACCCCACCGGTGGGGTGACCAGCGTGGACGATATTGCCGCGCTTGCCGACGCCGCCCCGGGCATCCTCATCGTCGATGAAGCTTATGGCGAATTTTCTTCCTCGCCTTCTGCGGTGACGCTGCTGGAGAAATACCCTACGAAGCTGGTGGTCTCGCGCACCATGTCTAAGGCCTTCGATTTTGCCGGCGGCCGCCTCGGCTATTTCGTGGCGGACCCGGCCTTCGTGGAGGCCGTAATGCTGGTGCGGCTGCCGTACCATCTGTCCGTGCTTTCCCAAGCGGCGGCGACGGTGGCGCTGCGCCATAGCGCGGATACGCTCGCCACCGTGGAAAAGATCGCCGCCGAACGCGAGCGGGTGGCCGCTCGCTTGCGCGAACTGGGCTATACCGTCCTGCCGAGCGAATCTAATTTTCTCTTCTTTGGCCGCTTTGCTGACCAACACCGCGTGTGGCAGCAGTTCTTGGATAAGGAAGTGCTCATTCGCGATGTTGGCATCGCAGGCCACCTGCGCATGACCGTGGGGCTACCGGAAGAAAATTCGGCCTTCTTGGCCGTAGCCGAGGACCTTGTGGATACAGTAGTGGCTGATTCCCCGGCCGCAGGAGAAAGGAGCGAAGCATGAGCAACCGCGTCGGGCGCGCCCAGCGGGCGACGTCGGAATCGCAGATTTCTGTGGTCATTGACCTCGATGGCACCGGGCGTAGCGATATTTCCACCGGACTGCCTTTCTTTGACCACATGCTCACGGCCTTTGCTACCCATGGCAGTTTCGATCTCACCGTGGGCGCAGAGGGCGATGTGGAGGTAGACGCCCACCACACTGTGGAAGATACCGCCATCGTGCTCGGCACTGCGCTGCGTAAGGCGGTGGGGGATAAGGCCGGCATTCGCCGTTTTGGCTCCCAGCTTTTGCCCATGGATGAGGCCTTGGTGGAAGCGGTGGTGGATTTTTCTGGTCGCGCCTATTTTGTCATGAACGGCGAACCAGAGCACCTGCAGTGGCAGACCATTGGCGGGCATTACGCCACCGTGATAAACCGCCACTTCTTTGAAACACTCGCCACCCATGCTGCGGTAACGCTCCACCTCAACGTGCGTTATGGTCGCGATCCGCATCACATTACGGAAGCGGAGTATAAAGCCGTAGCGCGTGCGTTGCGCGGCGCAGTGGAATTCGATCCGCGCCAGACTGGCATTCCTTCGACGAAGGGAGCACTCTAGAACGCATGCATTTTATGATCTTGGTCCTCTTCCTCGTCGCTGGCATGTTGGTGGGCGGTGCGTGGTCTGCCTACCAACAGGGATCGAAGGCAATGACAGTAGTAGCCTCTTTATTGGCCGCAATAACCGCGGTGGCAGCAATCTCGTGGATGGTAGGAGCGTTCGGTAAATGAGCAATACCCAAGAAACTAATATCTGGAAGGTTCCGGGTTATACCGCGACCATGTTGGCCATCGCCGCAGCCTTCGGTGCTTGGTCCATCCTCCTTCCAGTGGTGCCGCTAGCGGTCATTGACTCCGGCGGCTCAGCCACCTTGGCGGGCTCATCCACGGGCATCTTCATGGCCTTCACCGTGCTTACCCAGATCATCTCCCCGTGGCTGCTGCGCCGGTGGGGCTACCGCCGCGTGATGGCACTGTCCGCTTTTACCCTGGGCGTACCTGCCTTTGGCCACCTCTTGGGTACCGATGCTTGGGTTGTCCTACTCTTTTCTGCTCTGCGCGGCGTGGGCTTTGGCGCGCTGACCGTTTCTGAGTCCGCGCTTATTGCGGAACTGGCGCCCGTACGCCTGCTGGGCAAGGCTACTGGCATGATTGGTGTTTTCACTGGCCTGGGCCAGATGGTCTTTTTGCCCCTAGGGTTGATCATGGCGGAAAAGCTGGGTTATGCCTCGACGTATATCACCGCCGGCATCATTGGCTTTGTGGGCTTTGGTCTGTGCCTGCGCATTCCCAAGATTAAGGTCACGCTCGCCTCCGATACCGAAGAGGAGCCGAACCTGATCCGCGTTCCTACGTGGAAGCTAGTGCTCGTGCCCGCGCTGGCGCTAACGACGTTTTCTATGAGCTATGGCGCCGTCTCGTCCTTCCTGCCGCCGGCGGTACAAGAACTCGATGCAGAGCGCGGCGCCAGCTTGGCCGGCATCATGCTGTCCATCGTGGGCGGCGCCGCCATGATTTTCCGCTACCTCGCGGGCATGGTGGCAGACCGCGTGGGCACTCCCGGCCGGCTCTACATCCCCGGCCAGGTAATGGCCATTGTGGGTGTGCTCGCCATCGCCGTACCTCTTTATCTCGATGGTTCCGTATGGTGGCTCGTGCTTGGTGCCTTCCTGTTCGGTGGTGCGTTCGGTATTGCGCAAAACGAGGCCCTGCTGTCGATGTTTGACCGCTTGCCTCGCGAGCGCGTCTCGGAGGCTTCTGCTATCTGGAATATCTTCTATGACGGCGGCACCGGCTTGGGCTCGACCCTCTTGGGTGCCTTGGTTGCCGGCTACGGCTATGCGGGGGCTTTCGGGGCCGGCGTGGTCATCCTCGTCGCAGGCGTTGTGATGACGTTGGCAGATTTTGTCCTTGGGCGCACCCGCGTGAGCGAAACCAACGATATCCGGACGCGTCTGCGTCGCATGCGTAAGGTATAGCCCATGGCAAAGACGGTCGCATTATTGGATTATGGCGCGGGCAATGTGCGCTCAGCCCAGCGCGCGCTGGAGCGGGTGGGCGCGGACGTCACCGTTACCGCGGACCCCAAAGAAGCGGTGGAAGCGGACGGTCTTCTTGTCCCTGGCGTGGGTGCCTTTGCTGCCTGCATGCGTGGGCTACGGGCGGTGCAGGGCCCTCGGGTCATCGGCCAACGCTTGGCAGGAGAGCGGCCGGTGTTGGGCATTTGCGTAGGCATGCAGGTGCTTTTCGACGCCGGAGTGGAACACAACATCAACTCCACCGGTTGCGGCGAGTGGCCCGGCACCGTGGAAAAGTTGCAGTCTGCGGTGCTGCCGCACATGGGGTGGAATACCGTAGAAGTACCCGTCGGCAGCGATATGTTTGCCGGAGTGGCCGAAGACGAGCGTTTTTATTTCGTGCATTCCTACGGCGTTCGCCGTTGGGAATTGGAAACGGAGATTACCCGTCCGCCGCAGGTGAGCTGGGCCGAGCACGCGGGCGATAGGTTTGTCGCCGCGGTAGAAAACGGTGCCCTGTGGGCGACCCAATTCCACCCTGAGAAATCCGGGGACGCCGGTGCTCAGCTTTTGGAAAACTGGATGCGCACGCTCTAGGTAGGATGAAGGATATGACTTTTACGCTCTTGCCAGCAGTCGATGTATCTCAAGGCCAAGCCGTGCGCTTGGATAAAGGCGAAGCAGGCACCGAAACCTCGTATGGTTCCCCGCGCGATGCCGCGCAAAAGTGGCAGTCCCAAGGCGCGCACTGGCTGCACTTTGTGGATTTGGATGCGGCTTTCGGCCGAGGCTCCAACCACGAAGAAATGGCGATGATTACCCGCGATCTGGGGGTAAATGTGGAGCTTAGCGGCGGCATTCGGGACGATGCCGCGGTGGAGCGCGCGCTGGCTACCGGTGCGCAGCGCATTAGTATCGGCACGGCTGCTCTAGAACAGCCGGAATGGATCGAGGATATCCTCGCGCGCTACGGAGATAAGGTCGCCGTGGACCTTGCCGTGCGCGAAGATGGCGGCGAATGGCGTACCGCCGGCAATGGCTGGGTCTCCGATGGCGGCGATCTGTGGGAGGTACTCGAGCGCCTCGATGCCGCCGGATGCCAGCGCTTTGTGGTGACCGACGTGTCGAAAGACGGCACGCTCACCGGACCTAATATTGAGCTCCTGCGTGAGGTAGCGATGGCAACGGAGGCAAAGATCACCGCCTCTGGTGGCATTTCTAGCGTGGAAGACCTGCGCGAGCTCGCTCTTTATGTCAACGAGGGCATCGATTCCGCCGTTATTGGCAAGGCCCTGTACGAGGGGAATTTCACCCTCGACGAAGCACTCGCTGCGGTGGCCGAGGTAGAGCCGCTGCCGGCGGAAGAAACCATTGACCCTTACGACCCCGAGGACAACTAAGTCATGATGGAACCCCGCGAGTTGGTGGCCTTCGCGGAGGCGGCCGTAGACCAAGTAGAACCCATTTTTCGCTCCGGCCTCGGAGCTGCGCCCGCCCGTTTTAAGGGGCAGGGAGATTTCGCCACCGAGGTAGATCTCGTCATTGAGCAACAGCTGCGCGATATCTTGACCCAGATGACCGGCATCCCGGTCTATGGAGAAGAATCAGGCGGCAGCGTGCTCGATACCGTGTGGGTGGTAGATCCGATTGATGGCACCGCAAACTACTCTGCCGGAAACCCCATGGCCGGCATCCTGGTGGCGCTCATTCATGAGGGTGCGCCCGTTGCTGCGGTATCTGACTTCCCGCTCCTGGGGCGCCGTCTGGTCACCTGCGATGGCTCCCCACTGCGCTCCGTAGGTGGGCCTGCCACTGGTTTTGGTGGAGGGGACGAAGCAATGGGATTTGATGAAGCACGCGGTCATGTAGGCTGCTCTTCCCATCTGCCCACCGACATTTTCCACGAGCTGCGCGAGACCGGACTGCGCCCGCGAATGACCGGTTCTGTGGGGCTTGATAATGCCTTCGTCGCGCAGGGTGTGTTCGATGGCGCGATTAACTTCTCTCCGCACCCATGGGATAACGCCGCGGGAGCGCTGCAGATCCGGGCAGCCGGTGGCGTTGTTACCGATCCGGAAGGAAATCCGTGGACCGCGCAGTCGCGCGGCATGGTGGCAGGTACCCCGCAGGTCCATGCGACCATCGTGGATAGCCTGTCTCGTCATACCGGTGCTTTTCACCGTTAAAATTTAAACCTTAAAAAGGAGGCGGCCGCCATGGCTGTAGCCGTACGCGTGATCCCCTGCCTAGATGTGGACCAAGGCCGCGTGGTCAAGGGCATCAACTTTGACAACCTGCGCGATGCCGGCGACCCAGTGGAGCTAGCCGCGCGTTATGATTCCCTAGGAGCCGATGAACTTACCTTCTTGGACGTCTCTGCTTCTAAGCAAGACCGCTCCACCATGCTCGAGGTCGTGCGCCGCACTGCGGACCAGGTATTCATCCCATTGACGGTGGGTGGTGGAGTTCGCAGCGTTGATGACGTCCGGGAATTATTGCGCGCCGGGGCAGATAAGGTCTCTGTTAACACCGCGGCCATTAAGAATCCGGAACTGCTGCGCGAAATGGCTGAGATTTTCGGGGCTCAATGCATCGTGTTGTCCGTTGATGCTCGCCGGTGCCGCGAAGAGTATGCGCCATCCGGCTTTGAGGTCACCACGCACGGTGGTACGGAATCAGCTGGGATCGACGCCATCGAATGGACACGCCGCGGCGAAGAACTCGGCGTAGGGGAGATCCTCCTTAACTCAATGGATGGCGATGGCACAAAGCAAGGGTTTGACCTTGAATTGCTGCGCGCCGTGCGCGCAGCGGTGACCATTCCCGTTATCGCCTCCGGCGGCGCGGGAAACGCCGCAGACTTCCCACCGGCAGTTGCGGCCGGCGCCGATGCCGTCTTGGCAGCAAGCATTTTTCACTTCGGTGAGGTAGAAATCAGCGACGTGAAAAACGCCCTGGATGCTGCTGGCTACGAGGTGCGCCGATGAGTATCCCGGGCAACTATGAACTTAACGGGGACATCGCCAAGCAGCTCAAGCGCAATGACCAAGGCTTGGTGCCGGCCATTGCCCAAGCTGAATCTGGTGAGGTGCTGATGATGGCCTGGATGGATGACCACGCCTTGGCCCATACCCTGGCCACCCGCAAGGCAACGTATTTTTCGCGCTCGCGCAATGAATATTGGATCAAAGGAGAAACTTCTGGAAATACCCAAGAGGTGCTGGGCGTTCGCCTTGACTGCGATGGAGATACTATTCTGCTGACCGTGCGGCAGCGCGGCGGCGCCTGCCATACCGGTGACCGCACGTGCTTTGACGCCACCGATCTCCTAGGAGGGCAACCGTGAAGGCTAGACGCCTTGGACCACTACTTATCGCTGTAGGAGCCATCGTAGTGTGGCTGGCCTCCCGTGCTACGTGGGTGGTAGCCGCCAGCGAGGACGACAAGGCCGGATCTGCGGCCAATGACATCATCGGCTCGGCCTGGTCGCTGGAAATCATGGCCTTGACCCTGGTTCTGGTAGCCGGTGCCGTCGCAGGGATGGCGCTGCGTCGCGTAGGTAGGCGAGTAGTGGGCATCGTGTGCGCCCTCGCGGCCGCGGCTAGTGCATGGACCCCGGTGAGCCTGTTGACTGCGGGCGCGGACGCCGAGCGCGCCCAGAAGATACTGCAGGGAGCCTCAGCCAATGAAAACGCCGTAGACTCTGCGCAGATTTCTGACTGGGCCACAGTCGTTTCCACCGAGGTGCATTCTCTGGGACCAATTCTGGCCCTAATAGGTGCGGCAGCGGCCCTATTCGGTGCGGTCATGCTTGCGCGCAATCCAGGCGTGGATAAGGCGAAGGCGTCTAGCAAATACGAAACCCCAGCGGCACGGCAGGCAAAGTTGGAGGAGGATTTGGAAACCTCTTCCGACTCCGGGCGCGTGATGTGGGACGCCCTTGATAGTGATATCGATCCCACCGATATTGACAAAAAATAGCCCCGTTTCCTGTGTAATTTCCGGAACGGCACGCTAGCGGGTTAACCTAAGTGTGATTTTAATCGCCCGTGGAGGGAGGTGCTGATGCCTACGCCCATTGCCGTTGACCACCTAGTTGCAGGAGTCTTGGAGGACGTCGCTGCGCGGGAAGCCCGCGTGTCTTTCAAAGAGGTGAAGGCGCGCTCGCGTGACATGGAACCTCCCCGGGATGCCCGCGCGGCGTTGCTACGCACAGGCTGCTCGGTCATCACGGAGCTCAAGCGCGCCGTACCCTACGGCGGCGAAATCGCACATGTTGGCTCTGCGGAACAGATGGCGGAATGGGCTCGCACTTTTGAACACTGCGGTGTACATCTCATGGCATGCCAGACTGATTTCCGCCGCTTCCACGGTTCTTTAGAAGATATGGCAGCTGCCCGTGCTGCGATTGATATTCCCATGATGTCGCGCGATCTCATCGTGGACCCTTATCAAATTCATGAAGCCAGGTGCTTTGGGGCCGATGCTATTCCGTTGCAGGTTGAACTCTTAGAGCAAGCTCGCCTGGAGGCACTTTTGGACCGGGTGGAATCGCTCGGGATGGCCGCCATCGTTGAGGTGCGCAACTGCGCCGAGGTTGACCGCGCAATCAAGGCGGGAAGTAGCATCATCGCCATTAATGCATGGTCGTTGGCTTCGGATGCCATTAACCGCGAGGCGTTTAACGATATCGCCCCGGGCTTACCCGAATCCATCCTGCGCATCGCAGTAGGCGGGGTAAACAACGCGCGCAACCTGTTTCAATATGCTTCACGCGGCGCCGATGCAGTTTTGGTGGGCGAATCAGTCATGGCTGCCCAGGATCCTACGGCGCTGGCGTGCTCTTTGGTGGCTGCCGGGCAGCATCCAGCGTGTCCCGCGCGCAAGATAGAATAAGGCCCCAACTAGCTGGTTGGGTGGGGGATAAGGCACACTGGCTACGTGCACACAGAAATTCTTGCAAATATTCCGTCTCCGCCGCAGGGCGTGTGGCAGGTGGGACCACTTCCCATCCGTGCGTACGCGCTATGCATCATCGTGGGCATTATCGTCGGCCTGCGCATGACCTTGCGCCGATATACTGCTCGCGGCGGTAACCCAGACACAGTATGGGATGCTGCCATCGTGGTTATCCCAGCCGGCATCATTGGCGGGCGGCTCTACCACGTCATTACCGATAACCAGAAATACTTCTGCGAGAGCTGCAATCCCGCGGACGCGCTGAAGATTACCAATGGCGGACTGGGCATCTGGGGCGCCGTAGCCTTGGGCGCACTAGCTTTGTGGGTGCTTTTCAAAGTGAAGAAGGTGCCGCTCGGTCCCTTTGCTGACGCAGTGGCGCCAGGCCTCGTCCTGGCGCAGGCGATTGGACGCCTAGGTAACTGGTTTAACCAAGAGCTCTATGGGCGCCCGACCGACGTTCCGTGGGCTTTAGACATCTATTACCGCGTCAATGAAAATGGCGGCTACGCTCCCGTTTCCGGACACTCCACGGGTGAGGTCATGACCTCGGTACACCCGACCTTCCTGTACGAGCTCGTGTGGAATGTCCTGATCTGCCTTTTCCTCTTGTGGGCTCACAAAGCCTGGAAGTTGGGGCACGGGCGCATCTTTGCCCTCTATGTCATGGGCTACACATTGGGCCGCTTCTTTATTGAAGGGATGCGTTCCGATGAGGCGACCCATATTTTTGGGGTCCGCGTAAATATCATCGTGTCGCTTGTGATCTTTGTCATTGCCGCGATCGTCTTCTTCTTGCTCGATAAGCGACGACAAGGTCCCGAGTCCCCCGAAGAGGTGGATCCTAAGTATTGGGCGGAGCGCCGGGATACTGATGGGCACAGCCATGAGCACGCGGTATCTGATGGGCAGCAACCGGGTTCTTTATCGACGTAAATACTGCCCAAGTGTGTCCGGTTGGTTTTGTTTTTGTGGGAAATAGGGCATTTTGGGGTGCCCGTTCAGAAAATGAACCCGAGAAATTGTGGCCCCAATCCTTTCGAAGGAGTAGGTTGGGGAGTGTTCAGTTTCCCCCGACGGAATAGGCCAATAATGCTGGATAGAAGAACGAAGATTGTTTGTACTCTCGGCCCTGCCGTTGCTAGCGAGGATGGCATCTTGCGCCTCGTACAGGATGGTATGGACGTTGCCCGCCTGAATATGTCTCACGGCGAGCATGCAGACCACGAGGCGAATTACAACTGGGTGCGCCAAGCCACCGATAAGACCGGTCGCGCCGTCGGTATCTTGGCGGACCTCCAGGGCCCTAAGATTCGCCTTGGCCGCTTTATCAATGGCGAGGAGCAGTGGGATAACGGCCAGATCGTCCGCATTACCGTGGACGATATCGAAGGCACCCATGACCGCGTCTCCACCACCTACAAGGGTCTGGCGAAGGACGCCAAGCCAGGTGACCGCCTGCTGATCGACGACGGCAAGGTTGCCGTTGTTTGTAAGGAAGTCGACGGCAACGACGTCGTCTGTGAGGTTACCGAAGGTGGCCCGGTTTCCAATAACAAGGGCGTTTCCCTCCCTGGTATGGATATCTCTGTTCCGGCTTTGTCGGAAAAGGATATCGCTGACCTGCGCTTCGCTTTGAAGCTCGGCGTTGACCTCGTGGCACTGTCCTTTGTCCGCTCCCCAGCAGATGTGGATAAGGTCCATGAGATTATGGACGAAGAGGGTCGCCGCGTTCCGGTCATTGCGAAGCTGGAAAAGCCTGAGGCAGTAGACGCGCTCGAGTCTATCGTGCTGGCTTTCGATGCCATCATGATTGCCCGTGGTGACCTCGGTGTTGAGGTGCCGCTGGAGCGCGTGCCGCTGTTCCAGAAGCGCGCTATCCAGATTGCTCGCGAGAACGCTAAGCCGGTCATCGTGGCTACCCAGATGCTGGATTCCATGATTTCTAACCTGCGCCCGACCCGTGCAGAGGCTTCCGACGTGGCTAACGCCGTTCTCGATGGCGCTGACGCCGTTATGCTCTCCGGTGAGACTTCCGTGGGTATTGACCCGCAGAACGTCGTGCGCACGATGTCCAAGATCGTGGCTAACGCTGAAGATGGCGGCAAGGTTCCACCGCTGACCCACGTTCCGCGCACTAAGCGTGGTGTGGTGTCCTATTCCGCCCGCGACATTGCCGAGCGCCTCAATGCGAAGGCCATCGTAGCCTTTACTACCTCCGGCGATACCGCTAAGCGAGTGGCTCGCCTGCACTCCCAGCTTCCGCTGTTGGCGTTTACGCCGGACCCAGCGGTTCGCTCCCAGCTGGCTTTGACGTGGGGTGCTGAGACCTTCTTGAGCCCGCACGTTAAGTCCACCGATGACATGATGGAAGCCATCGATGATGCATTGCTGGAGATGGACAGGTACGAGGAAGGCGACATGATTGTCGTCATTGCTGGTACTCCTCCAGGAATTGCTGGCAACACCAACATGATTCAGTGTCACTTGTTGGGTGAAACCAAGAAGTAGATTTTTGGCACGAGCGCCGCGACCCACCCTTTAACACGTTCCACGGGTCGCGGCGCTTTTCTATATACATTTATACAAATGTAGATTTATATTTACCTCGAGTGCGCTCAGCGGTTGCTTTCCTGACATGCGGCTGCAGTACTTTTTGGTTGTTCATGTTTCAGCTTCTCTACACATTCAAAGGACAACTGCACAATGACCTAAATCAGGCCGACTTGGCCTCAGTGGCTGCGCTTACCGCCATCCATTTTCATTTAATTGTCAATAAGCGTCGACGGGGATAGGCTGAGTGCATGGCACACGAGCACCACGACCACGATCACTCCAGCACGCCGCTGCGCGCACTCTTGATTGCGCTAGGCATTACCGGCACCGTCTTCTTCGCGGAGCTGATCGGCGGCTGGTTGGCGGGTTCGATGGCGCTGATGGCGGATGCGATGCACATGCTTTCCGACGCTGCGGGGTTGATCATCGCGGTGTTAGCGGTGTTGGTTGGGCGCCGACAAGCATCGGCTCAGGCCACGTACGGCTACCGACGAGTGGAGGTGCTTGCTGCACTGGCGAACGCAGTGATGGTGCTGGCGATCTCGGTGTGGATTGTCGTCGAGGCGGTGCGCCGCCTGCAGAGCCCGGCCGAAGTGCAGGGAAAAACGATGCTGATCATCGCGGTGATCGGCCTGGTGGCGAATGCGCTATCGGCGTGGGTTCTGCACCGGCACCGCAAATCCTCGATCAACGTGGAGGGCGCGTTCTTGCACGTGTTAGTGGACATGCTCGGCTCGGTCGCAGTAATCGTAGCCGGCATCGTGGTACTGACCACGGGGTTTGTGGCGGCGGACGTGATCGCCTCCCTAGCGATCGCGGCGATGGTGCTGCCGCGCGCCTGGCAGCTCATGCGGCTTTCGGCGAGCGTGCTGCTCGAGCAAGTCCCGGCGGACTTCGACGCCAGTGCGATCGAGCCCGCGCTGCGGCAGGTCGAGGGCGTTGCTGACATCCACGACCTGCACCTGTGGAGCCTGGACGGCGTGAACGTGCTCACGACCGTGCATATCGTGCGCGACGGCACCGTCGGTACCGGCCCGCTGTTGGATGCCGCCCAGCAGGCCCTGCGCGAACACGGTATCGAGCACTCCACCATCCAGATTGAGCACCCAGAGCACGAATCCCACGAGACGGTGTGCTGATTCCCTTCTAACCTGACTTAGGCCAATTTTGTGCGGAAGTTCGCGGCCGGTGATTACTTGGATGGTGGCAGTGAGGTCGGGCGGGAATGGTACGGCGGCGTGAATGGTTTCGCCGCCAACGACGAGTTGAAAGCTGCGGTATTTCTTGAGTGTTCTCACGAGGCGTTTGATGAAGTGACCACTGCGGGTCTCCATCAGGTGGGTCACGGCTAGTGCTGCCATCACAATATTGAGATGTGCTGTGATCGAGTTTTGTTTCCTCGCATAGATTGGGCGTGCTTTCAGGTCTGATTTCGACATCCGATACGACATTTTCAATGTGGAATAGCCTGCGGTAATGCCCGATAACCTCCTGGGCGGGAAGAGCGGTCAGGTCGGTTTCATAGCCTTTAATTCCGGCTAGGGCTCGGTGTTTGGCAGCAAGAGCGTAGTTGACCTTCTTGTTCGGGGTGGAAAGATCGAAATAGCGGTTGCGCTTAATGGCGATTTCGCCGTCAACAGCGCGTTTGGCTTTTGCGACTTGCTCTTTGATTCCGCGCAGGCCGCGTCTGGCCCGATCATAGGAGTACTGGAAGTGGGTCACCGTATTCGGGGTTGTGTGTTTGCGCGCATCGCTTGCCGAGGCTTGTGTCCAGATCTGGCCGTGGGCGTAGGCTTCACCAGGGATTTCCCGCCGCCAGGTTTCAATCACCTCAGGCACGGTGGGGTTTCACCGACAAAATGTAGTGCAGACCTGCATCTATCAATGCTTGCTTGTTCGGAGGGTGTCAAGTTGTTTGTGTGTGGGGCTAGGTTTATAGGTATTTGTCGAAGCTGTCGGGGTAGGCCACGGCCATTTGGTTAATGGCTTGTTTCCAGCCGGAAACTCGGGTCCCTTCCATGAGTCTGCCGGTTGTCGCTGAGACTCGTTTGCCCTGCTTCGCTCTCTTGGCAGCTTGTCTGTCTTCGATATTGCAGATCATCAACCATAGCGTCTTGAGCGCTGATTCATTGTTAGTGAACTGCACCCTGTTGCGGGTAGCTTTCCGCAGTTCATTGTTGAATGATTCAATCGAATTCTTCGTGTAAATGACCTTGCTGGCTGCTGGTGGGAACTGGAGAAACGGTACGAAACGCGCCCATGCATCTCGCCAGACTTTGACTGAGCGTGGATACTTTTCTGCCAATTCAGAGGCTTCAAATTCGTCTAAGGCAGCCTGAGCTGTGGACTCGTCCGTGGCGGTGTAAATCTTTTTCGAGCGTGTCAAGTTGTTTGTGTGTGGGGCTAGTTTTACAGATATTTGTCGAAGCGGTCGGGGTAGGCCACGGCCATTTGGTTAATGGCTTGTTTCCAGCCGGAAACTCGGGCTCCTTCCATGAGTCTGCCGCTGTCGCTGAGACTCGTTTGCCCTGCTTCGCCCTCTTGGCAGCTCGTTTGTCTTCGATATTGCAGATCATCAGCCACAGCGTCTTGAGCGCTGATTCATCGTTGGTGAACTGCACCCTGTTGCGGGTAGCTTTACGCAGTTCATTGTTGAATGATTCAATAGAATTCGTCGTATAGATAACCTTTCTGGCCGCTGGTGGGAACTGCAGAAACGGTACGAAACGAGCCCAAGCATCTCGCCAGACCTTGACTGAGCGTGGATACTTTTCTCCCAATTCAGAGGCTTCAAATTCGTCTAAAGCAGCACGGGCTGTGGACTCGTCTGCGGCGGTGTAAATCTTTTTCAACGCCGCCGATACACCCCGTCGATCGCCGTAGGCTACCCACCGGTTAGCGGCACGAATCAGGTGCACGATACAGGTTTGCACCATAGAGTTCGGCCACGTTGCCTCAACTGCTTCTGGCAGGCCTTTAAGCCCGTCACAGCAGACAATAAAGACGTCTTTGACCCCACGATTGGAAAGATTGGCGCATACCTGCGCCCAGGATGAAGCGCTTTCTTCTTTGGCAATCCACGATTCCAAAAAGTGCTTGATACCGTCGGGAGCCACGCCGATTGCCATGTACGCGGACTTATTGACCACTAGGCCGCCATCGCGGATTTTAATGCGCAGCGCGTCCAGGAAAATGACCGGGTAGAACTCGTCTAGCTGGCGGTTTTGCCAGACCATGACCTCATCGAGGACGGCATCGGTGACTGCGGAAATCGTCTCATGGGAAATATCAACACGCATCGCCGTTGCCATATGGTGCTGGATGTCCCTAATTGTCATCCCACCGGCGTACAAGCTAACGGTCATGTCATCGACATCGGTCAATCTCCTCGAGCCTTTAGGGACCATAGTCAGCAAGAATGTGCCAGCCCTATCCCTCGGCACATCAACGGTAACTGGCCCGTAGTTAGAATCCACGGTCTTTGGATACGACCCGTTGCGGTGATTGTCTGTTCTAGCTGCAGCTTTAGCGCTCCTGTCGCCAGACTCGTAGCCCAGGTGGGCATCCATTTCAGCGTTGAGTCCCCTGGTAATCGAGGCTTGCAACATGCCGCGAACCAGGTCGTTGGCATCCGTTGTAGACGTGCCTAGGTCATCAATCAGCTTCGCGATTTCAGGGTTAGCAAGAAGCTTCTTTTCAATCGCATCAATCTTGGCCTTATCAGCCGGATCTCGTCTCGCCACAGTAGTCATTCTGGTCCATCTCCTCATGCAGGTTAGGTACCCACACACAAACCATCAGACACTCTCTATTCCGAAGCCACTCCGGCGGCGTGGGCCGCGCACAACAAGGACCGCGATAAGCTGCAGGACATTAGCCGTGAGATGCTCGGCAGCGCCCTCGACTTGGTCATGGCCGCTGGCCACCCGTTCTACGATAATGACCACCAGAAGGTCGATACTCCCGACTATATCTTCATGTACGAGGACGACTACGCCAAGCTTTCCGGAGGCGAGACCGACTGGAATTACTTCGAGTCCAACGATGACTTCAAGAAGATGGCGCAAGGTGACGTCAAGCCGTAGCAGAAGTATTGGGGTATCGCGCAGGTAGGTTCCACGTTGCAGAACTCCCGCTCGAGCGAGGCAAAGGCTCCATACTCGGACGAGCTTAACGACGTCGTCGATCTCCCCACCATGACGACTGGCGCCCTCAATGCGCTGGGACAGGACGAGGATGGCTTTTCCATCATGATTGAGGGCGGTGCCATCGACTGGGCCGGCCACGGAAATAACCCAGTGCGCGATATCGAGGAGACCCAGGATTTCAATAAGTCGGTTGACGCCGCCATTAAGTGGGTGGAGGAGAACTCCTCGTGGGAAGATACTCTGCTCGTTGTCACCGCGGACCACGAGACTGGCTATCTCTCCGGTGCGAATGAGGTGCCTACAGAAGACAACCCTGAAGCGGACAACCGCTTCAATGCTATGGAAGGTGAAAAGGGCAAGGTTGCCCGCCACGGTTGGTACTCCGGGCAGCACACCAACCAGCTAGTGCCGTTCTTCTTCAAAGGGGCCGGCTCGGAGGACATTATGGCCCGTACCTCCGGTACCGATTCGGTGCGCGGTGAATACATCGACAACACTTTGGTGGCAAATTTGGTCTTTGACGAGTGGTGGAACGATGGCACCGATTCCGCTGGTGACCCAGAACAGCCGGGAGATACTGCTAATCCCTCGGATGGCGAAGGCAAGGACGGTAGTAGCAAGGGCTTTGCCGCAGGCCTCGCTACCGGCCTAGGAATCCTGGGGGCCGTCGTCGGTGGACTCGGCTTCCTGGCTACGCAAATGGGTGTGCTCACTATTGACTTGCAACCCATTTATGAGCAGCTAAAGCGCATGGGCCTGCGCTAAACAGAATTGAGCACAGCGCCTTGCCAAAAGGTCCTGCCCTCCGCCACGAAAGCGAAGGACAGGACCTTTTCTTAGCGTGAGGAAATCGGGGTGGGCTGGATCTTCCACACCTCGTTCGCGTAGTCCGCGATGGTCCGGTCAGAGGAGAAGCGGCCGGAATAGCAGATATTGAGCCACGCCTTCTTAGCCCAAGCAAGGTTGTCTTCCTCATAGTCCGCAGCCATGCGGTCTCGAGTAGCGCGGTAGTCGGCGAAGTCACCGAGGACGTAGTACTGGTCCTGGGCGTGCTCCCCGTAACCATCGAGAAGTGAGGAGCGCAGGTCGCCGAAGATGCCGGCATTTTCGGCGCCCAAGGTGCCGTCGACAAGCGCATCAAGCACGCGGGCTAAGCCTGGCACGCTCTGGTAAAGCTCGCCCGGGTTGTACTCGGCGCGCAACGTAGGAAGCTCCTCGTTGCGGGCGCCAAAGATATAGGCGTTGTCCTCACCGACTGCCTCTACGATTTCTACGTTGGCACCATCCATGGTCCCCAATGTCAGCGCGCCATTCATCATGAACTTCATATTGGACGTACCGGAGGCTTCTTTGCCGGCTACAGAGACCTGCTCTGAGATATCAGCGGCGGGGATGATGTGCTCGGCAGGGGAGACGTTGTAGTTCTCCACAAAAACGACGCGGATGATGTCCTTGGTATCTGGGTCGTTATTGACTAGCTCCGCGATGCTGTTGATGAGCTTAATAATCGCCTTGGCGCGCTCGTAGCCCGGTGCGGCCTTTGCGCCAAAGATGAAGGTGCGCTTCGGCACCGTCTCGCCCTGGTCTTTGATGCGGAAGTAGAGGTCGAGGACGTAGAGGGCGTTCATCAGCTGGCGCTTGTACTCGTGCAGGCGCTTAATCTGTACGTCAAAGATGGAAGCGGGATCAACGTCGGCGCCTTGGTGGTCTTTTACCCAGTTAGCAAAGTCGCGCTTGTTGGCCTGCTTGATGGCGATGAGCTCGCGCAGCAGAACTGTATCGTTTGCCTTCTCGGCGAGCTGGGCAAGCTGGGTGAGATCAGTAACCCACGCATCGGAACCTGCCTGCTGGGTAAGCAGTTCCGCCAAGCGGGGATTACACATCTTGAGCCAGCGGCGAGGGGTGACGCCATTGGTCTTGTTATTGAACTTCTCCGGCCAGAGTTCGTGCCATTCGGCCAACGTATCGGCCTTGATGATTTCCGTGTGCAGGGCGGCGACACCATTGATGGAGTAGGCGGCATAGCAGGCGATCCAGGCCATATGCACGTGGCCGTTGGATACCGGCGCCATGTAGTCGATGCGGCCCTGATCCAGACCGCGGTGGGCCATATCTTCGCGGAAGCGGCGGTCGATTTCCTCCACCAACTGCCAAATGCGCCAAAACAGCTTCTGGAAGATGGACACCTCCCAGCTCTCCAGCGCCTCCGCCAGCACGGTGTGGTTGGTATAGGCGAAGGTTTCGGTGACGATCTTCCAGGCTGCATCCCAGCTCAGACCGTGCTCATCGAGCAGGATGCGCAGCAGCTCCGGGATGGCAAGTACGGGGTGGGTGTCATTGAGCTGGATGGAGTTATACTTCGCAAACCCGGTGAGGTCTTCGCCGTGCTGGTCAATGTAGTTATCCACCATGGTCTGCAGGGAGGCAGAGACAAAGAAGTACTGCTGGCGCACGCGCAGTACCTTGCCCTCGTACGTGGTGTCATTGGGGTAGAGCACGCGGCAGATATCCATGACGCGCTCGCGATCGACAATGGCCTCCGTAAAACGCTGGGAGTTGAAGGCGTCGTAATCGAATTCATCGATGGGCTCGGATTTCCACAGGCGTAGCGTGCCTACGTTATCGGTTCCGTAGCCGGTGATAGGCATGTCATAGGGAATGGCGCGCACATCCATGTCATCGAAGTGGACGCGGCGTTGCTCGGAGGCGCGGCGGATGATGAAGTCATAGCCGTTTTCCATCCATGCATCAGGCTGTTCCTTCTGGAAGCCATTCTCAAAGGACTGGCGGAAAAGGCCGTAACGGTAGAGCAGGCCATAACCGGTGACGGGGTAGTCCTGGGTGACAGCGGAATCGAGGAAGCAGGCGGCAAGGCGTCCGAGGCCGCCGTTGCCGAGCGCGGCATCATGCTCGGTTTCGAGGACATCGCTCAGCTCGTGATCGGTTGCCTTGGCCGCAGCCTTGGCATCGTCAACAAGACCCAAGTTGGTGAGGTTATTGAGCAGCGCGCGTCCCTGCAGGAATTCCGCAGAGAAGTAGTGCTGTTGGCGCGTTTCCGCGTAGGCAGCACGGGTGCGCTCCCAATTATCGGCAATCTGCTCCATGACGGCACCGGAGAGGCCCGACCAGAACTTACGGTTGGAAGCGCTGTGCGGGCTCACGCCAGAGGCCGCGCGGACATGGGAGGGAACAGTGGATTCGAAAGCAGAATGCCGTGGCTGGCTCATTTTCAACCTTAAGTTTGTGGGGAGTCACGAAACGCCTGCCAGCTTAATAGCATTGGCCCTGCGCCGCAGGCGGGGGAATGAGAAGACGCGTCTCGGGCACCTAGGGCGTGGCCAAGTAGGTCAACGCCGCACCGTATGCTGCCCGGGTGGAGGCATAAACGGTGGGGGCATAGTCAGGCAAGAAGGTTGCTTGGTGGTTGACCGGAGGATCCTGCAACTCATTTTCCGGGGTGCAGCCGATGTGCCAAAAGACATAAGGCACCCCCCACGCCTGCGGCAGGTAGCAAAAGTCTTCGGAAGCGGTGGAGGGGGCCGCGATGACTGAATCGGAGCCAAAAGCGGCGTCGAAAACCTCGCCTATTGGGGCATGGGCAGCGGCGTCATTATCGGTGACCTCGCCGTGCGCGTAGTACTCAAAAGTAGGGTCCTGCTCGCTTCCAGAGGCGACACACTCGGCCTTAACCATGCGTTCGAGGGAGTGGTAGACCTTTTCTGCCAACGCGGGATCATAGTAGCGAGTATTGAGTACCAGCTCGGCGGAGTCGGGGATGATGTTGTTTTTATCGCCGGAGTGAAGCTCGCCTACGGAGATGACAAAGAACTCGTGCGGGGCGACCTCGCGGCCCACAATGGCTTGGAGGCGGGTGACGATCATGGCCGCGATATAGGTGGGGTCGATGGAGTTATGGGGCATGGAAGCGTGGGCCGATTTTCCAAAGACGCGGATGCGCAGGGAATCGCAGCCAGCCATGATGGGGCCTGCGGTGTGGCGCACCGTGCCGGCGCGGCCGGGCATGATGTGCTGGCCAAGGCAAATATCGGGACGCGGCACGCGCTCGATGAGGTTATCGGCCAACATGTCCTTAGCCCCCACGGAGGATTCTTCGGCCGGTTGGAAAAGGGCGAGGAAGGTGCCGGACCAGGAGCTTCGGGAGGCGTCGAGAAGCGCGCAGGCACCCAGCAGCGCCGTGGTGTGCATATCGTGCCCGCAGGCGTGCATCTTTCCATTAGTGGCGGAATAGGACACGCCGGTGGCCTCTTCCACGGGCAGGCCGTCAAAGTCCGCACGCAGCAAAGCAGTGGGGCCATCGCCGTTGCGGAAGATGGCGACCATGCCAAAGCCGCCGATGTTTTCTACTACCTCGCAGTCAAAATCGGCGAGCTTGGCGCGGATGCGACCGGCGGTGCGCTCCTCTTCATGCGAAAGCTCGGGGTGGCGGTGCAGGTCCTCATAAAAGTCCTGTTGCCACTCCAGATCGGCCTCCTGGGAATTGACGAGCTGGGCGATGCGGGCAGAATCAGACATGGTTTCACACCTTAGGGATTGGGTAGGGTTGGCGCTATGCCGGTTATTCAATTTGATGTTTTGGTTCCCAACGCGCAAGCAGAGCGCGTCGCGGAAATCTTTACCACCGCCACTGACAAGCTGGTGGAGAGCGGTTCGCTTTCCTCAGCTGACGTTACCCGCCCCAAGGCGCCGCAGTTTCCAGAGGGGTTGGAAGAGCAGCTGCGGCAAAATTATCGTGACGAGCATGAGGACCGTGACCTTGAGGACGCGAGCGTGCACCGCTATGACATTGCGGTGGCGGGCGTGAGTGGCTCGGTCAACCAGCTGGGCATGGTGCTCTCGCGCCTTCTAACCCCGCATGCAGTGCTGCCCAAGGACCACGTATTGCTAGAAGATGAGCTGGCGCATGAGCGGCCCGCCATCTTCCCGTGGTCGCTGTCCATTCGGCCTTAGAGCTGCTTGACGATGTCCCCGGCGGCCGCCGCTAGCTGCTGGGCCAACGAGCCTTCTTGGCTAAGGCGAGCGCAGTAGGCGTCGGTGTCATGCTCGAAGGAGCCGGCGATAATGCCCACGGGAGTTCCGGCTTGTCGGGCGAGATCCGTGATGGTTCCGACTGCCTTGCCGGTCAGAGACTGTTCATCAAAGCGGCCCTCGCCGGTAATGACGAGATCGGCCGAAGCGATCTTTTCTGGAAGGCCCAGCGCTGCGGCCACGTGCGTGCCGCCGGATAGGACGCGCACGTGTTCGTCTGAGTCCCAGAGGGTGCGCGAGAGCCAGGACAGGCCAATGGGAAGGCCACCCGCGGCGCCATAATATGCAGAATCTGCATCGGTGCCGGTAACCTCGCAGGCTTGGAGCATGGCGCCGGCCAGCAGCGCTACTTGTTCGCCTTGAGCTCCCTTTTGGGGGCCGTACATGGTTGCCGCCTGCACTGGGGTAGCGCGGGTATCTGCCAGCAGTGTGAAGTCGAGCATGCCCGCCTTGATATTGAGCTGCGCTGTATCGATGTGGTCGAGCTGAACGAGGGGAGCGCCGCCCTTGGGCAGGGCATAGCCGCGGGCATCGTGCGCGGCGGCGCCGAGTGCGGTGAGGATGCCCATCCCGGCGTCAATGCTGGCGGTGCCGCCCAATCCCAGCACGATCGAGGTAGCGCCACGTGTTTCTGCGTCCGCGATCAGCACGCCAGTGCCATAGGAATCGGCGTGGAGCGGATCAAGGCTGTCCTGCACGGCGGGCAGCCCGGTGGCAGCGGCGACGTCAATGAACGCAGTGGTTCCGGCGAGGGCATAGCTTGCCTGAGTCAATCGGCCAATGGCGTCGGTAGTGGGCAGGGTAATGGTCTCGGCGGATTGTCCACCGGCCGCTGCCGCCTGTGCGAGGACAGCGGCGGTGCCTTCGCCGCCATCGGCCATGGGCAGGGTGGTCACCGTGGCGTCGGGAAGCGCTTGGCGCACTCCCATAGCAATGCTGGATGCGGCCTCGGGCGCGGAGGCGGTGCCTTTAAACGAGTCTGGGGCGACGACAATATGCATGCCCGCAATTATAAAGCCCGTGTGCGATGGGGCACTGCGCGGCTTAAGATTCGAACGGACTACAGAAAATATCTATCTTTATTGTCGCTGGTAAAAGGGGTTACGTATCTACCTAGACCCTCGAACCTGCTTGCATTATCGGTAGTGTGATAGGAAACTGGTATCTGTTCTTACAAGTCCACAGAATGGAATGCACACCATGTCAGTAGATAGCCAAATCTCTGAGTACTACGACAAATTGCTCAAGCGCAATGCGGGAGAACCAGAATTCCACCAAGCGGTTTCTGAGGTCCTGGATTCGCTGAAAATTGTCCTGGAAAAGGATCCGCAGTACGCGGACTACGGCCTGGTGGAGCGCCTGTGCGAGCCTGAACGCCAGCTCATCTTCCGGGTGCCATGGATCGACGATAATGGCGACATCCAGGTCAACCGCGGCTTCCGCGTTCAGTTCAACTCCGCGCTCGGCCCCTACAAGGGTGGCCTGCGATTCCACCCCTCGGTCAACCTGGGCATCATCAAGTTCCTCGGCTTTGAGCAGATTTTCAAAAACTCCCTGACCGGCCTGCCCATTGGCGGCGGCAAGGGCGGTTCTGACTTTGATCCCAAGGGCAAGTCCGAGGTAGAGGTCATGCGCTTTTGCCAGTCCTTTATGACGGAGCTGCACCGCCATATTGGCGAATACCGCGACGTGCCGGCCGGTGACATCGGCGTCGGCGGCCGCGAGATCGGGTTCCTCTTTGGCCAGTACCGCCGCCTAACCACGCAGCACGAATCCGGCATCCTCACCGGCAAGGGGTTGACCTGGGGTGGCTCCCTGGTTCGTACTGAGGCCACGGGCTTTGGCACGGTCTACCTCACCAATGAGATGATGAAGACGCACGGCGAGTCTTTCGACGGCGCCAAGGTTATCGTCTCCGGTTCTGGCAATGTGGCCATCTACGCCGCAGCCAAGGCCCAAGAACTTGGCGCCACCGTGGTGGCTATGTCTGATTCCTCCGGCTACATCACCACCCCGAATGGCTTGGACATTGAACTGCTCAAGGACGTGAAGGAAAACCGCCGTGAACGTATTTCCACCTACGCCGAAGAGGCTGGAAACGGAGTGGAATTCCACAAAGGCGGAAATATCTGGGAAGTAAAGGCAGAAGTAGCTCTACCATGTGCCACCCAAAATGAGCTCGATGGAGAATCCGCAAAAAAGCTCGTTGACGGCGGCGTGCGCTACGTAGCCGAAGGCGCTAATATGCCGTCTACCCCAGAGGCGGTCCACATCTTCCAAGAATCCAAGATCAACTTCGCGCCGGGCAAGGCCGCCAACGCTGGTGGTGTTGCTACCTCCGCGCTAGAAATGCAGCAAAACGCATCCCGCGACTCCTGGTCCTTTGAGTACACCGATGATCGCCTCCATGCGATCATGTCCAATATCTTTAAAAACATCGATAGCACAGCTAAGGAATATGACCGTGAAGGCGACTACGTTGCCGGCGCGAATATCGCTGGCTTCAAGAAGGTAGCGGACGCCATGCTGGCACAGGGCGTGATTTAGTAGCTCGCTTTTTCCTTTTTAGCTCCGCTTCTGCGCTGCCTTTGTGTAGTGGAGAAGGGGAGCTTGTGCTGTAAATACGCGCCATAGATTGTGTGAGTGGGCGGGTGGAAGGCGATTGTCGGCACTGGAGGGTAAATCCTCAGTACACACTCGGTGCGTGGCCTCCACGTCTGGCACGTGAGGGCATGTAAAATTCGCAGCATGTACCGTGTCTTTGAGTCCCTAGATGAACTAGTCCAGCACTTGGAAGAGGCCCATAGCCTCCCCATGACCTCTAATTGCATGGTTCCGCGCCATGAAATGCTCGCGCTTCTCGACGACCTCCGTAACGCCCTGCCCGTTGAGATTGATGACGCGCAGGATGTCTTGGATAAGCAGGATGAAATCCTGCACGGCGCCGAAGAGCGCGCGGATCAGACGATCAACGACGCTAATGCGCAGGCCGATGACATCGTGGGCCATGCTCGCGAGGAGGCGGATGCTACGGTGTCCCACGCAGAACAGCATGCCGCCAAGCTAGTGGCTGATGCTGAAGCTCGCGCTCAGTCCATGGTGGAGCAGGCCCGCGCGGAAGCAGACCGCACCATCGCTCAGGCCAATGATGAATATGAGCGTTCCGTGGCAGAAGGCCGTGCCGAGCAAGAGCGTATGGTTTCGGAATCGGAAGTTGTGCGCCGCGCTGATGAGGAAGCACACCGCATCGTGGAGTCCGCCCACACTGAGTCCAACCGTCTGCGCAGTGAATGCGATGAGTTTGTAGACGGCAAGCTAAGCGAATTTGAAACCACCCTCAATGGGCTGCTGCGCACCGTAAGCTCCGACCGCTCTGCACTGCGCGGCGGTGCCGGGGTCCGTTCCCGCGGCGGCGACTACCAGCCCTCGAGTCGTGCCGGCGGTGTTGCGGGCGGCTCCCGCTACGCAGAAGGCGAGAACTACGAGCGTCGCTATAACGAGCGCTAAACCTTTAAATTCTTTCTGCCCTTAAGCTTCATTTCCCGGAGGTACCCGGGCTAGGGAGCTTGAGGGGTGAGGGATGGTTTAGTCCCTTATATCAGGCACGGCCAAAGGCTCTGGTGGGTGGACAGACGGTTTGTCGTACACCGTCTGTCCACCCACCAGGGCCTTTTTGTTTTCCTACCAGCTCGGGCAGTTCAGGAGGTTGCGCGGGAGCGAGGCTGTGTGGTGGGCACTGCCACATTCGGTGCATGGGGAGCAGCTGTTGACGGCGTGTGTGTGGACGTGGCACTGCTTTCCTTCCCTGATGTGAGACGCGCAGGTGCGGCGGATTGGACGGCCATACATGCTGCAATGATTGTGGTTACTAATCCAGGGAAAAGGAATGCAACGAGTGCGGTAAAGAAATAGGAAGATAATGACGTCAGTGCATTATCGCTGAAATTCTGCGGAAAGCACACGGCGCACACGCTTACGAGAGCACCTGTGGCAACTAGCATGGTGCCTACAGAAATAAGCGCCGTGGGAATGGTCTCCCGAGAGAACCAGGTAATGGCGCCTGCGCTTAGGGAAAAGATGAGTGCGCCGGTAAGCACCGAAAGGTCTATGCCAGTGGGCAATACCAGGATGGTGCCAGCTATCAAACCAGCAATGATGCTGCAGATGAGTGCAGTAAAGAGGCGAATCCCACTAGCACCATAGATTCCTGAACGGTCCGGCCGTGGAGTCGCGTGCACGAGCGTGCCGGCAATGGTTAATACCGCGGCAGGAAGGCAGCTAAACACGGCGAATCCGAGTGCTATGCTGCGGGGATCCGTGGAGGCTAGCGCCAAGTGGTAAGTCATGCCTCCACACTAAAGACGGCTTTGGCTTGGGAAAAGGCTAATCCGGAAAGGCATAGGCCCTTTTACTTTAAACGACAGACTCTTGACAGAAAGTTTGCCTGTGCTGGCCGCTAGGCGGAGTTTGCGGGGCAAGGTAGACTACCTAGTGTTATGACATCACCATTGAAGTTCGATGTGGGCGAATTGTTGAACGCCCAAGGCGCTGACGCACTGCCGGAGCAACGCACCCAGACCGGCCCCGCACCTGAGAGGATCGGCGTCGAGATGATCGCCATTCCGAAGGGCGAGGAGCTCACCGTAGACGCCACCTTAACCCCTCTAGGTGCAGGTGTCTTGGTGGACGCCAACGTATCCGGACGGCTAACCGGGGAATGTTCCCGCTGCTTGAAGGAACTGCACCCGCAGCTGGATCTCCACGTCACGCAGGTCTTTGCCGCCGATGACTCCTTTGTCTCTGGCGATGATCCTGCAGCCGATGATGAAGGTTCCGGAGATGAGATTCCGGAGATCGAGGATGATGAGCTGGACCTTTTGCAGGCCGTGATCGATGAGGCAGGCCTCAACCTTCCCTTCGCGCCGGTGTGTGAGGACGGCTGTGAGATTGACACGCCTGAAGGGGTGACCACCGGTATCTCTGGCGAAGAAGAGGAAGACAAGGTCGATCCCCGCTGGGCTGGTTTGGAGAAGTTCCTATGAGCCGCAAAAAGAAGCTAACCGGGGAAGAGGCACTGGCAGCCGAATTTGCTGCAGTAGACCACAGCCCACTGTTGGAATCGCTCGGCGTGGACTTGCAGCCAGAACACCTGCGTTTGGCGCTTACTCACCGCTCGTTTGCCAATGAGAATGGGCATTTGCCTAATAACGAGCGCTTGGAGTTTCTGGGCGATGCGGTGCTGGGCCTGTCGGTGGCCTCCCAGCTCTACATCACTTATCCTTCTCGTCCGGAATCGGATATTTCCAAGATGCGTGCCTCGATCGTCTCGCGCTATGGCCTATCGGATATCGCTCGTGAGATAAACCTCGGCCCGCACATTTTGCTGGGCAAGGGCGAGCAGTCCACTGGTGGACGCGATAAGGATTCCATCCTTGCCGATACCACCGAGGCAATCTTTGGCGCCATCTACCGCGAGCATGGATTCGAAACCGCGCGAGAAGTCATCCTGCGCCTATTTGCAGAAAAGATCGACAATGCGACCGTGAGTGGTCGCCACCTGGATTGGAAGACCACCTTGCAGGAGCTGTGCGCCGAGCTTAAGGCACCGATGCCGGTCTATTCGGCTACCTCCACTGGCCCAGAACATGATCAGACCTTTAACGCGGTAGCTACCGTCGCTGGTCTGACCGTGGGCAATGGAGTGGGCCACAATAAAAAGCTGGCCGAGCAGCAAGCAGCTCAGGAGGCCTGCCAGACTTTGCGCGAGACTCCTCTCTTGGTGCAGGGCACTGCGCATAAAGAAGGCTAAGCATGCCGGAACTGCCGGAAGTCGAGTCCGTCCGCCGGGGTCTGGAGCCCCACGTGGTGGGGCGGACTTTTGAGTCTGTGCGCGTCCTGCACCCGCGTGCCAACCGTGGCCAAGATGCGCCACTTCCCGGTCTCCTAAAAGGCAAAGAGATCGCCGCTGTGGCTCGGCGGGGAAAGTTCATGTGGCTGGAATTTGTGGGCGAAGATTCCATGGATCCCCACCGCGACGTGCTCTTCATACACTTAGGCATGTCGGGCCAGGTTCGAATCGGCACGACCGATTCGCCGCATTTGCGCATTAGCGCTCAGCTAAGCGGTGGGGTAGAGCTTAGCTTTGTAGACCAGCGCACCTTTGGCTATTGGCTCTATGCACCGTGGGCGAAGATCTCGCACATTGGCATTGACCCGTTGGAACCAGATTTCGACATTGTGGCAACCGCCCGGCGCCTGCGGGCAAAGAAGACTGCAGTAAAGACTGCACTGTTGGATCAAACCTTGGCTTCTGGAATCGGCAATATCTATGCCGATGAATCCCTGTGGGCGGCACAGATTCCGCCCCGCAAAAGGGCATCGACGTTGCGCCAAATGGATGCCGTAGCCCTGCTCGAAGCGGCTCAAGAGGTCATGACCGCCGCCCTAAAAGTGGGTGGCACGAGCTTCGATTCCTTGTACGTCAACGTGAATGGTGAATCGGGATACTTCTCGCGGTCCCTGGCCGCGTATGGGCGGGCTGGCCAGCCCTGTCGGCGGTGTGGAACGCCCTTGGAGCGCTGCGTAATTTCAGGACGATCCACCCATTTCTGCCCCCATTGTCAATAAGTTATGGCGCATGGGGTTCACGTTGTGAACCTCAAGGCAGTAAATTATTCTGCATGGATTTTCTTGAAAATGTCGTAACGACATTTAATGACGGCGTCTGGTCGTGGATTCTGCCCTGGCTGCTCATCGCGGCGGGCCTATTCTTCGGCATCCGTACCGCTTTGGTGCAGGTGCGCATGGTGCCGGATATGTTCCGCGCCGTCGTCGAGCGACCCAAGGGGGAGGGCCGCGATGAGGACGAGGACTATGGCGGCATCTCTGCTTTCAAGGCCTTTACCATCTCGGCCGCCTCCCGCGTTGGCACCGGCAATGTGGCCGGCGTGGCCGTGGCTATTTCCGTGGGCGGCCCAGGTGCTGTCTTTTGGATGTGGCTCATCGCCATCCTTGGTGGTGCAACTGCATTTATCGAGTCCACCCTGGCGCAGCTGTGGAAGGTGCGCGATGGTGATGGATACCGCGGCGGCCCGGCGTACTACATGAAACGCGGCTTGGGCTGGGGCCCGCTTGGCGCGCTTTTCTCCATCGCTATCGCCTTTACCTTTGGTTTGGTCTACAACGCCTTTCAGACCAACGCCATTGCGGATGCGGTGTCTTTCTCCTTTGACCGCGATGACACCATGTTCCGCTCCATCATCGGTGTTGTTATTGCCGTGGTTGCGGGCCTCATCATCTTTGGCGGCGTGAACCGCATTGCCAATATCACCCAGATCATCGTGCCTTTTATGGCGGTGGCCTACCTGCTTATCGGCGGCTTTGTAGTCATCACCAACTTTGACAAGGTGCCGGGAATGATTGGCGATATTGTCGGCCACGCTCTGGGTATTAAGGAAATCGCTGGCGCCGGTCTCGGCGCGGCCATGATGAAGGGCATTCAGCGCGGACTGTTCTCCAACGAAGCTGGTGAGGGCTCTGCTCCGAACGCAGCGGCTACCGCGGCAGTCTCCCACCCGGTCAAGCAGGGCCTGGTACAAACCCTTGGCGTGTACTTCGACACCTTGGTGGTGTGTACCATCACCGCCTTTATCATCTTGCTGGGGCCGGAGATTGCCTACGGCGCTGAAGCAGAAGGCGTCTCCTTGACCCAGGCGGCTTTGTCTTCTGAGGTGGGCGAGTGGGGAATCCACTTCGTCAGCTTCATCCTCTTTTTCCTGGCTTTCTCCTCCATCCTGGGCAATTATTACTTGGCGGAATCCAACCTGGAGTACCTCACCCAAAGCAAGCTTGCGCTGATAATTTTCCGCCTTGTCGTGCTCTTCTTCGTCTGGTTCGGCGCAGTGGGCTCTCTGCCGCTGGTCTTTGCCTTGGCCGATACCGGTGCGGCAACCATGGTGATCCTCAATATCATCGCCATCGTGCCACTATCCGGTGTGGCGATTAAGCTGCTCAAGAATTACAACGAGCAGCGCAGCCACGGCATTGACCCGGTATTCCACCGCGATATGATGCCGGAGCTGAAGGGCGTAGAGTGCTGGGACGGATCGGATCCTGTCACTCGCCGCAGCGAGGAGGATCGCCGCGTGTTGCGCGATAAGGGACACCACGACCGCTATTAGAAATCAGGGAGGCCGCATGGCACAGGAAAGAATGACCGCTTTTGTCCATGGGCACGTCCAAGGCGTGGGCTTTCGCTGGTGGACGCGCTCCCGTGCCCTTGAGCTCGGCTTGCGTGGGCATGCCACCAATCTGAGAGATGGCCGGGTGCAGGTGGTAGCAGAAGGTCCGCGGGAGAAATGCGAGGAACTGCTGGGACTCCTCAATGAGCAGCCGAGTACCACCCGCCGTCCGGGAACGGTGGATCTGGTTGTCGAACAATGGGCTGCCCCTAAGGGCGAATCTGGCTTCATTGAACGCTAACTCGCAGCACAAGCCCGCCGAATCTAGCCTCCAGGCTCGGCTGGGCAGCTGCGTTCAAGACTTGCTAAACTTACCCAAATGCACCTGAAATCGCTGACGCTGAAAGGCTTCAAATCATTCGCGTCGGCGACGTCTCTGAAATTCGAGCCCGGAATTTGCGCCGTCGTCGGACCGAATGGCTCCGGCAAGTCCAATGTGGTGGACGCCCTGGCCTGGGTTATGGGTGAGGGAAGCGCCAAGACGCTGCGCGGCGGAAAGATGCAGGACGTCATCTTTGCCGGCGCCGGTGATCGCAAAGCGCTGGGGCGCGCCGAGGTCACCCTCACCATCGATAATGCGGACGGTGCGCTGCCAATCGAATACTCGGAAGTGTCGGTCACCCGCCGCATGTTCCGCGATGGCGCCAGCGAATACGAAATCAATGGCTCCAAAGCGCGCCTGATGGATATTCAGGAGCTGCTATCTGATTCCGGTATTGGCCGCGAGATGCACATTATCGTCGGCCAGGGCAAGCTTTCTGAGATCCTGGAATCGCGGCCCGAGGATCGGCGCTCGTATATCGAAGAGGCCGCGGGTGTGCTTAAGCACCGCCGCCGCAAGGAAAAAGCGCAGCGCAAGCTTACCGGCATGCAGGCCAATTTGGATCGCCTGCAGGACCTTACTGATGAGTTGGGCAAGCAGCTCAAGCCTTTGGCCCGCCAGGCTGAGGCCGCGCAGCGCGCCGCCACTGTGCAGGCTGATCTGCGCGACGCCCGCCTGCACTTGGCAGGCGATAGGGTGGTGCGCCTGCGCAGCAAGTTTCAGGAGGCCGAGCGCGCGGCCGAGGTTTTGGCCGAGCAAGTAGAAGAAGTTACCGCGCAGCTGGAAGAAGCAACGGGTTCTCAGTTAGAAGTGGAAGCCCAACTGGAAGAGGTAAACCCCAAGGCGGAGGCGGCTCAAAAGCTGTGGTTCGACCTGTCCACGCTGTCCGAGCGCATTTCCGCCACCCAGCGCATCGCGGAGGAACGAGCGTCCAATGCCGGCGCACAGGTGGCCTATTCTGGCCAGGACCCGGATGACCTAGAGGCACGGGCTGCCCGCGCGGACGAAGAACATGCAGAGCTTCTCGCCGCGGCGGAGGAAGCTGCGGAACGCTTGGAGGCTATCCGCGAAGAGGTAGCAGAGCGCCGTGAAGCATTCGAGGCCGCTGAGCGCGAGCACATGGCGCAGCTGCGTGCCATTGCGGATAGGCGCGAGGGCGTCGTTCGCCTCATCGCCGCAGAGGAAAAGGCGGCAGGCCAGGTTACTTCGGCAGAAGAGGAGCTGGCGCGGCAAGAGGAGACCCTGACTTCTACCAAGCAGCGCACCCAAGCTGCCCAGGCGGAGGCCGATGAGGTAGCGGATAAGCTGCAGTCTTTGGCCGGCGAGCGTGAGCCGCTCGAGGAAGCCCATGTGCGGGCGGCCAGTGAATCGGGCGCGGCCGATAAGCGTTTGGAGCAGCTTCGCGATGAGCAGCGCGAGCGTGAGCGCGCTGTCTATACCTTGCGTTCCCGCATCGATACCTTGGTCCAGACCGCACCGGAAAAGATTGAGGTAGGCGAGCATTTCCAACCGTTGGCCGAGTTCATTACCACCAAGTACGAGACCGCGGTAGCTGCCGCGTTGGGTGCTTTTGCAGAGGCCCAGGCCGGCGAGATTTCTGCCCAGCTAATTGCAGATTTAGAAAAGGGCACGCGCTCCGCGCTTATCGACGTCTCCGTGGCCGCCCCCGCCACCTCTTGGCGCGTGGATGCGACTTTGCCCGCAGGCACCTCGTGGCTGCTCGACCACATTGCAGTGGTTCCAGAGGTATCTGCCGCGCTGCACCGCCTCCTTGCGGATGTCGTGCTCGTCTCCGATGTCGCGGAGGCGAAAAAGCTGGTGGCAGAGGACCCCCGCCTGCGTGCCGTCACCGAATCCGGCGTGGTGCTGGGTGAAGGTTGGGTAGAAGTAGGCACCGGTGCCTCATCCACCGTCGAGGTTTCCGCCCGCATCGCGGAGGCAGAGGAGCAGCTGGAATCCGCCACGCAGGAGCTGGAAGAACTATCCGGCACGCTCGAGGGCGCGAAGATCGCGGCGGAGGATGCCCGCGTGACTGCAGCCTCGGCGAAGGCTGCCTTGCGCGAGCATGATACTGAAGTCGATGCGTGGAAGCGCGATCATCAGCGCCTGCTCAAGCAGTACGAGGCCAATAAGAACGAGCACGAGAAGGCCGCAGCGCGGGCGACCGAGATCGAGGTAAAGCTCACTGAGGCCCGCACGCAGCTTGCCGACGCCCGCGATAGGCTCGCCCGCGTCGATGCGGACGAGCAGCCCGACGAGCCCTCTTCGGTGGAGCGCGACGAGGCCTCCGCAGCATTAGAGCAGGTCAAGTCCATGGAAATGGAGGCGCAGGTGGCAGCCCGCTCGGCCCAAGACCACGTGGGTCAGGTAGCAGGGAAGGGTGAGGCGTTGCGTCGTCAAGCGCAGCATGAACGCCAAGCCAAGGCCCGCCATGAGCAGGCCATGGCGCGGCGCAAGGCCCAGGGAGAATTGGCCGGTGCGGTAGCCAAGCATTCACGCGATCTGGCCGCGCGCGCTACGCAGCTGCTTGAGCGCGCTACCTCTGAGCGCGATGACTACTTTGCGCAGCGCACCTCCTTAAACTCGCAGCTGCAGCAGGTCAAGCAACACGTCTCGGCCGCGCGGCAGCAGCTGGACCGGCTGACCAACCGCGCCCATGACTCGGAAATTGCTCGCTCCCAGGCGCAGGTGCGTGTGGACGAAGCAGAAGCCAAGATCGTGGAACAGCTGGGCATTGCGATTTCGGATCTCCTGCAGGACTACACTCCAGGCGAAGATTTCGACCGCGGAGCGGAAAACGCGCGCTTGAAGCAAGCAGAAAAGGACCTCAATTCACTAGGCAAGGTCAATCCGCTCGCGCTGGAAGAATACAAGGCTTTGGAGGAGCGCTATTCCTTCCTTTCCACTCAGTTAGAGGATGTCATCCAAGCCCGCAAAGATCTGGCGGGCGTTATCGAGGATGTAGACGCGCAGATCTTGCAACTGTTTACAGATGCATGGCACGACGTCGAAGCAGAATTTCCAAAGGTTTTCCAGACCCTTTTCCCCGGTGGCGAGGGGCGCCTTATCCTCACAGAGCCAGAGGACATGCTCACCACCGGCATCGAGGTGGAAGCGCGCCCACCGGGCAAGAAAGTCAAGCGACTGTCCTTGCTATCTGGTGGCGAGAAATCGCTTACTGCGCTTGCCATGCTGGTAGCTATCTTCCGCGCCCGCCCCAGCCCGTTCTATGTCATGGACGAGGTCGAGGCAGCGCTTGATGACGTCAACCTGCGCCGCCTCATTGCCCTCTTTGAGGAGCTGCGTAAAGACTCGCAGCTCATCGTCATTACGCACCAAAAACCGACGATGGATGTCGCCAACGTCCTTTATGGCGTAACCATGCGCGGCGATGGTGTTACTCGCGTGATTTCGCAGCGCATGAATCCCGCAGGCAGCGCTCCTGGAACGGAGCAAGCCAGCGAGGATGCCACTCGCTTGGGCGTAGATGCTCCTCGTGGTGACGAGGCGGGGAAGTAGCCTGGGTTTTCCGACTTCCCGCAGGCCCCCTTCCGCTATAGGAGGGGGTTTGACGTGCCGCGAGCTGAGAAGACTGGCACTATAGAGGCATGAATTCTTTATGGTTATGGATCGGCATTGCGATCGTCGTGATCGTGCTGATTATTCTTTTCGTGGTAATCGGCAAAAAGCGCGGCGACGCCAAGAAGGTGTCCTTTGATAAGCCTGCTGAGGAAGAACCGAAGCAGCTGACCCAGGAGCAAAAGTCCGGCAACTATCAAGCCAAGTCCGGCTTTAACTTCGCTCCTGCTGGCGGCGCTAAGGAAGCGCAGAAAGCCCCGGTTCAGGCGGACAAGCCGGCTCAAGCACAGCAGGCAGCTAAGGCAGAGCCGAACGCTGCAGAACCGAATGCTACTGACATCGCCAATGAGCAGCTCAGCGGCAAGACCTCGCAGCCGAAGGAAAAGCCGCAGGCACAGGCTAAGCCGCAGGCTGATAAGCCACAGTCTGCTCAGCCCACGGCCGATGCCGCGGCAAACAAGCCCGTGGCCGACAAGCCTGTGGCCGAAAAGCCCGTGGCAGAGGAACCAGAAACCAAACCGGCACAACAGCAGCGGAAGCCGGCGAAGACCGACAAGCCGGCAGAGCCTACTAAGCAGGCCCAGGCCCAAGCGCCAGCGGAGGAGAAGAAGCAAGCGGCAGAATCTTCCGCTGATAAGGCAGATAAACCACAGTCCAAGGGAACTGGCGCTGCGGCCGCGGCTGCTGCTGGCGCGGCAGGCGTAGCGGGTGCGGCAGCTGGGGCGTCGGAAAGCGAAGAATCGCACGCGGACCGTGCCCCAGAAAAAGCTGAGCAGCCAGAAGCTGCACCCAAGGCAGAAGAGCCGGCAGCTGCCGAAAAGGCAGAAGATCCAGAAGACGTTGTCTCCGTGGAAAATGCCGAGGTAGAAGAGGAGTCCCCAGTCTTCGACGAGGTTGTTGAAGACAATGATGCCGAAGACATCGAAGAGCGAGTGGACGACCGCGAGGAAGCCGAAGAGGCCGCAGCTGCTGCCGAGGCACAAACCGGTGCAGCAGAAGCCGCCAAGGAACAGACCGAAGTTCCAACGGGTGAGCCTGCCCCAGCACCAGCTCCGCAGGATGATATCGCACCCGCCGGTGGACGTCTTGGCCGCTTGCGTGGCCGCCTTTCGCGCTCGCAAAATGCCATCGGCCAGGGGCTTATGGGAATTTTGTCCGCAGGCGATCTGGATGAAGATGCCTGGGAGGAAGTTGAAGATACGCTCATCATGGCGGATTTGGGTACCAAGTCCACGATGAAGGTGACTGATTCCCTGCGCGAGAAGATTGCAGAGCGCGGCGTTTCCAGCGAGGATGAAGCCCGTGCTATGCTGCGCGAATGCCTGATTGAAGCAGGCCACCCAGAGATGGATCGTTCCATTAAGGCTATGCCGAATGAGGGCAAGCCAGCCATCGTCATGGTCGTCGGCGTGAACGGCACCGGCAAAACCACAACCACCGGCAAGCTTGCTCGCGTGCTGGTATCCATGGGCCACAAGGTCCTTTTGGGTGCTGCCGATACTTTCCGTGCTGCGGCCGCTGATCAGCTTGAGACGTGGGGCCGCCGCGTTGGCGCCGATACCGTGCGCGGCAAGGAAGGTGCCGACCCAGCATCTGTAGCCTTCGATGCGGTAGCAACCGGCGTGGAACAGCAAGTAGATGTGGTCTTGGTCGACACCGCAGGCCGCCTTCACACCTCCACGGACTTGATGGACCAGCTGGGCAAGGTCAAGCGCGTGGTGGAGAAGAAGACCGATGTGGACGAGGTCCTGCTGGTATTGGATGCCACGGTGGGGCAAAATGGCCTTACGCAGGCACGAATCTTCCGCGAGGTAGTAGATATCACCGGTGTGGTTCTTACCAAGCTGGATGGTACTGCCAAGGGCGGAATCGTCTTCCAGGTACAAGAAGAATTGGGCGTACCAGTCAAGCTTGTGGGCTTGGGCGAAGGCGCCGATGATCTCGCGCCATTCGAGGTTGAAGGCTTCGTCGACGCCCTGTTGGGTGAGAAGTAGTAGCTAAGCTTGTAGCTCCCCCTGCATATCGGGTGCCACGTACGTGCGCCACGGTGTGCTGGGGGAGTCCTTCGTTTTCATGGGCGAGTTATAGCGTGCAGTAATCTCGCGAATTCTTTTCGCTCTCATCTCGCTGTCGGTTCGCAGACTATGCAAATAGGCCTATGCAATAGGCGCGGGAATAAGTCCTGCTGAGCGCCTGTGAATTCTCTGCCTGCGAGCGTAATTGTGGCGGTTGTACTCGCCTTTTATGAAACGTAGAGGAATGCTGCAATGTGGTTTGACCTTGGCGGGAATGGTAGCCTGAAAGGGCTGTATTTAATGCGAAATCCGCATTAAACCTAGACCAAGGTTCGTGAGGCAAGTATTTCGTGACGCTACTTTATGCAGTCCTCCTCGCGGCGCTGGCAGTGATCTTGGCACCGGTAACCGTAAAGGTTATTGACCGAAAGGCAGGCTATCCACTAGCTGGCCTTTTTCTTATTGCAGCGGTCCTCATCGCCAAGGAATTTCCTGCCATTGCAGCCGGGGAGGAATTAAGTTTCCACGCCACTTGGGTGCGTGATTTCATCGCACCAGGCGTCGACGTAAGTTTTGCTCTCCGCGGGGACGCGTTGAGCATCTTCTTCGCTATGTTGGCACTGGTCATTGGCGCCGTCGTTTTCACTTATTCGGCGGCCTATCTGCCCAAGAATGAGGGCAACACCAGCTTTTATACCTTGATGACAGCGTTCACGCTGTCCATCTTGTTGCTGGTTCTGGCCAACGACGTGGTGGTTTTGTTCCTTGCCTGGGAGCTAGTCTCCTTGGCTTCGTTTATGTTGATCGCTCGCTCCGGTTCCGGCGGCGAGGCTGGTTCGCAGCGCACCTTAATCCTGACCTTTATTGGCGGATTGACCCTGCTGACTGGCTTGGGTATTGCCGCGACGGTGACCGGATCGACTACCGTATCTGCCATCTTGGCGTCCCCTGTATGGACGGAACGCCCAGGGGTAACGGCAGCCGTAGCCGTGTTGATTGCGGCGTCCGCCTTTACCAAGGCGGCGCAGTTCCCATTCCATTTCTGGTTGCCAGAGGCTATGGCCGCCGCCACGCCGGTATCGGCTTTCCTTCACGCGGCAGCGGTGGTCAAGGCCGGTGTGTACCTGCTTATTCGCTTTTCCACCATCTTCCACGATGTGGCGGTGTGGAATTGGTTGCTCATCGTCGTAGGCATGGGCACCGCGGTCATGTCCGCGGTATTTGCAGTGCAGAAGACGGATCTGAAAAAGCTTACGGCCTATTCCACCGTCTCCCATCTGGGCTGGATCGTTGCCACCATCGGTGTGGGCACCCCGTTCGCTATCGCCGCAGCGCTGGTCCACACTCTGGCGCACGCGCTGTTTAAGTCCTCGCTGTTTATGCTCATTGGCGTCATCGACCACGAGGCTGGGTCGCGCGATATTCGCCGCCTTGGACCGCTGTGGAATAAGATGCCGTGGACCTTCGGTTCCGTAGTAATCGGTGCAGCCTCGATGGCTGCGGTGCCACCGCTTTTGGGCTTTGTGTCCAAGGAAGGAATGCTTACCGCGTTTGAAGACGCCCCGATTGGCGGCGCGGGCCAGGTAATCCTTCTCATCGTTGCCGGTATCGGTGCTTTCTTTACCTTTACTTACTCCGCAAAGATTGTCTTCGGCGCCTTCTTTGACGGACCTCGCGACATGGGAGATGTCCATGAAGCACCAGTGTCGCTGTGGCTACCTGCAGCTTTGCCGGGCTTTATGTCTCTGCCGCTGGTATTTGTGCTCGGGCTCTTTGATGCCCCGATCGATGATGCAGTGGCTGCCGTGGGATTGGAGCATCATTCGCACCTTGCCCTCTGGCACGGGCTCAACGTTCCTTTCCTTATCTCGCTAGTGGTCCTCATCCTCGGTATTGCCGGTATCTTTGCCCGCAAGAAGATGTGGGCAAGCTTTGAAGCCCACGAGTTCATGCCGCGTAGCGGCAATGATTTGCTGTACTCCTTGATGAAGGGCTGCTCCCAGTTGGGGCGCGTCTTGGGCAAGATGTCCGACTCGCATAATCCATCCCGCCACATGCTGCCGATTGTCATTTTGATCATCGTGCTGGTTGCCACCACCCTCATCCGCGATGGCGTCGACGGGGTAGCACTGCAGCCACGGGTGGATGGTTTGGATAACCCATGGGACCTGCTGCCACTGGGCATCATCGCCCTAGCGATGTTTGGACTAGTGCGCACCCAGAACCGCTTGACGGGTGCCATCATGATTGGCATTGCCGGCTCGGGCGTGACCCTGCAGATGTTCCTGCTGGGCGCACCTGACGTGGCGCTGACCCAGTTTATGGTGGAGGCCCTGTCCGTCATCGTCATGATGATGGTGCTGCGCTACCTGCCAGAAACCTTCCATCCGGTGAAGAACAAATCCCGCAAGACCGGCTCCATCGTCATTGCGGTCTTGGCCGGTGTGGCTGCGTTCCTGGGCGTGTGGGGACTCATGGGCCGCCACGAGCGCTCCGATTTGGCCATGTGGTACCTGGACAATGCTCCGGATATCACCGGCGGCGACAATGTTGTCGCTACTATCATCGTGGAATTCCGTGCACTCGATACCTTGGGCGAGCTTTCCGTTCTGGGTATGGCTGCGGTGGTTATTGCAGCCATCACTACGACGTTGCCGCGATTCCCGTTCAAGTCGGGTACACGCCCAGCACCGTTTGGCCAGTCCCAGCTGAACTCCGTGCCATTGCGCAAGGGCGTGCACGTTGTCATCCCGCTGTTGGTCATTATGTCCGTCATCGTTTTCTTCCGCGGGCACAATGCCTCCGGTGGTGGCTTCCCCGCAGCGCTGATCATGGGCGCGGCAATCGGGCTTATCTATCTGTCCCGTGGCTCCGATGAGATTGTTTTCGGCCGCATGACTCCGATTCACCTGACCGGTATTGGCATCATAACCGCCTTGATCGCCGGCTTTGTGGGTTACTTGCACCACGGCTTTGGCAATGGTGGCTTCTTGGCTGCAATTCATGCCGAGGCCTTTGGCCAACACTGGACCACCTCGCTCATCTTCGACTTGGGCATCTACCTAGCAGTGCTGGGTATGTTGACCATGGCGATTAACGCATTGGGTGGCTACCTGCGCCCAGGCACGGAGCGTGACTTCTTGCCATGGGTTCATGATGATGATTCCGCGCTGCCGACGACTCCACGCATTTCGCTCGAGGATGTCGACGATCCGTACCCAGACCCGATCAACCCTTCGACCGATCCGTTGGCCTTGCTGACGCCTTCGGAAGCAAAGACGAAGAGGAAGAATAAGCGCTCCGTGGCTAACCGGGGAGGGGAGAAGTAATGATCCTTGCACTGACTATTGCTTTACTCATCGGCAGTGCTGTCTATCTCATCCAGCAGCGCGGCCTGGTACGCATCGTGTTGGGCATGATGGCCTTTGGCCACGGTGCCAACCTGATGCTGCTGGCTACGGGCGTGTATTCCTACCGCGGAGAGTCCTTCCCATCCCAGGTTCCGCACGATCAGATGGCCGACCCGCTGCCGCAGGCCTTTGTGCTGACCGCCGTCGTTATTTCCATGGCAACCTCGACCATCTTGTTGACGATGGCGGCCATGGGCAAGAACGACGACACCGACGTGGTGGAGCCGGTTGATGACAACACCATCGACCATGCCTTTTCGACCTTGGGTCGAGACGCCCAAAATCGCCAAATTTTGGAAGAGTCCACCAATCAGCTGGACCGAATCGGTCAGGTGGACCACAACACTCCCGTTGCAGAACGCGGGGCAACTCAACAGAAGGAGGATGACAAATAATGGCTGATGCTGTAGCTCAACTCCTTCCGCTATTTCCAGCGGTCCCGCTGATTGCAGCGGCCTTCGCGCTGCTAGCACCGTGGCGTGCGGTGCGCGATTCCATCATGCTTATCATCCCGGGCGTTGGAATTTTCGCCGGCTTGGGCCTGCTCATCTACACCATGAACAATGGGGTAGTAGCCCATACCGTTGGCCTCTACCAAGGCAATGTGGGTATCCCGTTTGCGGCCGATGCCTTCTCCGCGTTGATGATCATTACTACGATGATCGTCGCGTTTGGTGCCAACTGGTTTGCCATTGTGGGCGGAGAGACTAAGTCTCGCTACTATCCTTCGCTCACCCTGATCTTGATCACTGGTGTGTGCGGCGCATTGCTCACCGCCGACCTCTTTAACTTCTTCGTCTTTATTGAGGTCATGCTTTTGCCGTCCTATGGCCTTATCACCATGTCTGGTACGTGGTCGCGCTTGGCAGCCGGCCGTGCCTTCGTCTTGGTTAACCTTTTCGCCTCCACCTTGTTGGTTGTTGGCGTGGGTTATATGTATTCGGTTACCGGTGCGGTTAACCTGGGCGCGCTGAAGGGCGCAGCGGCAGGCAATGGGCCGGTGACCGTGGCAGCAGGCTTGATCCTCATTGCGATTACCGCCAAGGCCGGCGTGTTCCCCGTGCAGTCGTGGCTGCCACGCACCTACCCAGGGACCTCGGCCGCGGTGATGGGCCTGTTTTCCGGCCTGCACACCAAAGTGGCCGTCTACATGCTCTACCGCCTCTACGTGCAGCTATTCGATCTGGAACAGCGCTGGAATGTGATGATCATTGTCATCATGATTATTTCCATGATGATCGGTGCCTTCGGCGGCCTAGCGGAAAATTCCATTCGCCGCGTCCTCGGCTACCAGATGCTCAACGGCATGCCTTTCATTTTGGTCATGCTTGCGTTCACCTCTGATGACCCACGTCGTGCACTGGCAGCTGGCATCATGTACACGATTCACCACATGCTGACCGTTGGTTCGCTGATTTTGGCTTCTGGTGCCATTGAGGAAACCTACGGCACAGGCTTGCTCAGCAAGCTTTCCGGCCTTGCTCGCCGCGACCCCATCATCGCCTGGATCTTCGCTGCCGGTGCATTCTCCGTCGTGGGCTTCCCACCGTTCTCGGGAATGTGGGGCAAGCTGATGATTGTCTTCGAGATTGCCCGCGTGGGCGGTGCTTGGGCCTGGATTGCTATCGCGGCCATCATCATCGCTTCCTTCGCTGCCTTCTTGGCCATGCTGCGCGTGTGGCGCAAGGTCTTTTGGGGCAAGGGCCTGCCGGAGGACAAGGTCCCAGATGAATTGGTCATCCGCAAAAAGCTCATGGCCCCATCCGCGGCTCTCATCCTTGGTTCGCTGTGCATGTTCATCTTCTCCGGCATCGTCCTCGATGTCGTGGATTCTGCAGCGGAGCAGCTGCTGGATACTAACGCATATACTGAAACCGTCTTGGGAGATGAGCCGATTGCCGTTCCCAATATCGATGAAATCCAGGAGGGCCGTTAAATGAACGCAATTGTGTATGCATTGTGGCTCATCAAGGAGATTTTCGTCGCCGGCATTAGCTTGGCACTGGCGGCCTTCAAACCGGATAACGAATATAACCCGGTTATCATTCGTTACCCACTGCGCGTGACTAGCGCCTGGGAGATCTTCTGGTTTACGTCCTCCATTACCGCAACCCCGGGCACGCTCTCGCTCGGTTTGCGTGAACCGCCCCGCAAAGGTCTGCCCCGCATCGTGCTGGTACAGGCCGTCCAAGGATCCGACCCAGCGGGAATCGTCGCTGATCTTGCTGATATGGAACAGCGCCTCGCCCCGCGGGTTAAGGACATCGATTACGGCGTCCCGGGGCAAGGGGAGACTACAGAATTGGATGAGGCTTTCTACGAGTATCCGCTCGAGTCCGTCGGTCGTTATATGCGCTCGCCAGACTTGGCTCGGGCGGAGGACACTCCGCTTTCAGAAAGCGAAGCGGACGTCGAAAAGCCAAAGCGCCGCGCCCGCAACGTACAACGCAGAAAGGAGACCGAGCGATGATTGACTTTGCCACATTGTCCCCGTTCGGCTGGGTCGTATTTGTATGCGTATTCATCATGGGCATCGCCACGTGGTGCGGCGTGCTGCTGGCGCTTCGCACGCGCGATGAGCTCACCCGCGCCATTACCTCGGATATCGTTTTCTACGGCATGATCTGCATGTATTTAGCGTGGTCGATGACGAATAATGCCCCGATGGCGTATTACATTGCACTCCTCGGAGCCATTGCCGCCGGTGTGCTACCGACGCTATCGATGGCCCGCATTATTTCGAAGGGTAGGCGATAAACCATGGCCATCTCTGAAATTATCGCTTCGGTCCTGCTTATCATCGCTACTATCTTGGTGGTCGCTACGGTGGTGTCTCTGTGGCGAGCGCCCGATGCCTTGACCCGTGCCAACCTGCTGGGCCCTACCGTGGGACTTGCGGTGCCGCTGATCATCGTGGCCAAGCTAGTCGTGGACTTTGGCCGCGATGGTTTTTCGCTGTGGCTGCTCATCCAAGCACTGATTGCCTGCTTCGGTGTATGGATCATCGGCTCGGTAGGTTCCTTTTATCTGGGCCGTTCCATCTATGGCGTAACCGTCACCGACGTCAAGCACGCCAAGCACAACCATAAGAAAATTCAGACCGTGCAAGCAGGGGAAGACGATATCTAGTCCTCTCCAGTTCCTTCTGGCGGCGAGCCCTTTCTGCTCCTGCGCGTAGCTGCGCGGAGAACAGAACCGCTCGCCGCTTTTCTGGTTGCACAGTGGGGTCTTCTGAGCCCACCTGCACCCTGGATTCACAATGCGGAAAAGTTGCACAGCAATTGTTGTGCTCGGGCTAGAATGGGTGCACGTTATTCGGTGCTTCTAGACCCGCCCCGAAGAGATTGCAAGGAGTAACAATGAAACTCATCACGGCCATCGTTAAGCCCTTCACCCTGCCGGAAATCCGCCAGGCTCTGGAGCAGCAGGAAGTACGCGGCCTCACTGTTACAGAAAGCCAGGGCTTCGGACAGCAACGTGGGCACAGCGAGGTATACCGAGGGGCAGAATACGCCACTGACTTCGTGCCTAAGGTTAAGCTGGAGGTTGTTGCGGCCGATGACCACGTCGAAGACATCATTAACGCCATCGTGGATGCTGCCTACACGGGCAAGATCGGCGACGGCAAGCTGTGGGTAACCCCAGTTGAAGATGCCATTCGTGTGCGCACTGGCGAGCGCGGCGAGGCGGCACTTTAAGCCCGCATGCATACCGCCGCACAGATTCGCGCCGAGGCCCATGCCTCGGCGCTTCGTGTATTGCGCAGTCTCGAGCTTCCACCAGGAACCGCGCTCGCTGCCACCGGTTCCTTTGCCCGCAATGAGATGACTCCGTACTCGGATATTGATGTCATCCTCATCTATGCGGAAGGCCACGAGCCAGATCCGACTCTGGTGGAGCAGCTGTGGTATCCCGTGTGGGATGCCAAGTACCGCCTGGATTATGCCCTACGTACCCCACAAGAGTGCGGGGCGATTGCTGCCGAAGATGCCTCTGCCGGCTTTGCCCAGCTGGATTTGGCCTTTGTAGCAGGGCGCAAGGTTCTGGTGGATGAGGCGCGGGCGCAATTGCTCGCTGCGTGGCGGCGCCAGCTGCAGCGCGGCTTTGATGATTTCTTGGATACCGCGATTACTCGGTGGAAACGTTCGGGCGCGGTGGCAGCGATGACGAACCCGGACTTGAAAAATGGGCGCGGGGGACTGCGCGATATTCAGCTCTTGCGCGCGATGGCTTTGGGCAACCTGTGCGACTTTCCAGATCTGGACGGTGAACAGCGGCTGCTTCTCGACGCCCGCACGCTCCTGCACGTCACAGCCCGGCGCCACCGGGACATACTGGATCCCGAGTTTGCCGCGGACGTAGCGGCGGACCTGGGTTTTGAAAGTCGCTACGCACTGACGGCAGCTTTGGTCAGCGCTGCAGCCACGGTCAATAAGGCGGTGGAGCGCGGCCTTGCCACCGCCCGTGGGGTACTAGGCCGTAATGCTTCAGCGACCGGCCGGGGCCGGCGCCGCCCGCTCGATGTGGACGTCGTGGCTGAGGCCGGCGGCATTTTCCTTTCGCGCAAGCCAAATGTAGAGGACCCGTGGCTGCTCACCCGCGTGGCGGCTGCCGCGGCACGCACGGGATATATCATCGCCGAGACCACCTGGCACCAGCTCCAAGACCTGCCCGAGCTGCCGCCACGCTGGCCGCGGGCAGCGGTGGATGATTTCTTCGCTATTTTGTCCTCCCCGCGATGCACGCCGCGTGTCATACAGGACTTGGACCACTATGGCCTATGGGAACGCTTAGTCCCGGAATGGGGGCATGTGCGCGGCTTATTGCCGCGCGAGCGCAGCCACGTCAATGCGGTGGACCATCATCTCATCGCTACGGTTACCCGCTGTGCGGAAATGCGTACCTCGGTGGCTCGACCGGACTTATTGCTTTTGGCGGCGCTTTACCATGACATAGGCAAGGGCTACGGGCGCCCTCATGCGCAAGTAGGTGCGGAGATGATTACCCACCAGGCAGCCCGTATGCGGTTGAGTGTTGCCGATAGGTCGCGCGCCCAAACCCTGGTGGCAGAACATACCACCTTGGCGCGGTTAGCGGCGACGATGGATCCGGCCTCCGACGCCGCTCGCGACACCTTATTGGCTGCCGCGCATTATGATCAGCTAACTATTTCCCTGTTAGCGGTGTTGGCTGAGGCTGATGCCCAATCGACCGGGCCTGGCGTGTGGACACCGCGAGTGAAGCAAGCACAGAAGCTGATCGTCGCGCGGGCACTTGAGGCGCTCAAACCGCGTGTTCTCGACCGCCCTGCTGTGCATGTACCGCTATCTAGCGAAGGCGTTGCGCTCAAAGTGGATTGGGAAGACCAAGAAGTCAGCGTGTCGTGGTGCGGTACCTCTCAAGGGGAGCTAAAGCGCATATTTGCCCTGTTATCGGCTCTCGGATGGACCATCGTGCGGGCTAATGTCGTTCGCGAGGAGGACGGTGCCTACAAGGCGGAGTTTTTCATCCGCACGGTGCAACAGACCCTAAAGGAGGCAGCGCAGGAGATAAGGTTTATCCAGTCCTATAACTCACGAACTTATACGGAGCTGCCGGCCATTGCTGGCGAGGTGACCACTGCGGCATTCGATGTAGGCGGCATTTTGGTCATCCGGACGGTTGAGCGCATCGGTGCTTTAGGGCACTTGGTAGAGGCACTGCCGGACTTTGTGTGGCTGCGCCATGAGATTTTGGGCGCGACGATGATCGTCAATGTGTACCTCGCCGGGCAGGTTTCTCGCGCTACCGTGGTGGGGAATGTGACCAGGGCCCTGGCTAGGGACTAAGATTGAATAGTTGAACTTTAGATCGATCTAAATTAAGGGAGCGCATCCGTAGTGTTTGACTCACTATCAGACCGCCTACAGTCAGCCCTGGCGGGCCTGCGCGGTAAGGGCAAACTGACCGAGGCTGATATCAATGCCACCGCTCGTGAGATCCGCCTCGCGCTGCTGGAAGCCGACGTATCTTTGACCGTCGTCCGTGGCTTTATCAAGCGCATCAAGGAACGCGCCCGCGGCGCGGAAGTCTCTGAGGCGCTCAACCCGGCGCAGCAGGTAGTCAAGATCGTCAATGAGGAGCTCATTGAGATCCTCGGTGGCGAAACCCGCCGCCTGAACTTGGCTAAGAACCCGCCGACGGTGATCATGCTTGCCGGCCTGCAGGGTGCTGGTAAAACCACCTTGGCCGGTAAGTTGGCCAAGCACCTGGCTAAGCAGGGCCATACCCCGATGCTGGTGGCCTGTGACTTGCAGCGCCCAGGCGCGGTGCAGCAGCTGCAAATCGTCGGCGAGCGCGCTGAGGTGCCGACCTTTGCACCGGATCCGGGAACCTCCCTGGACTCCAACGAGCATGAAATGGGTACCTCGCATGGGGACCCGGTGGACGTCGCCAAGCAGGGCATTGCTGAGGCCAAACAGAAGCAGCACGATGTGGTCATCATCGATACCGCTGGCCGCTTGGGCATCGATGAGACCCTGATGACGCAGGCGCGCAATATCCGCGATGCCGTCAACCCGGACGAAGTCCTCTTTGTTATTGACTCCATGATCGGCCAGGACGCCGTGCAGACGGCCGAGGCCTTCCGTGATGGCGTGGACTTTACCGGCGTTGTTCTCACCAAGCTGGACGGTGACGCCCGCGGTGGTGCGGCCTTGTCTATCCGTGAGGTCACCGGCAAGCCCATCATGTACGCCTCTACCGGTGAGAAGCTCGATGATTTCGATGTCTTCCACCCGGAGCGCATGTCCAGCCGCATTCTGGGCATGGGTGATTTGCTCTCCCTTATCGAGCAGGCTGAAGCAACCCTGGACCACCAGAAAGCCGAAGAAGCAGCCTCTAAGCTGGGCTCTGGCGAGCTGACGCTCAATGACTTCCTTGAGCAGATGCTGATGATCCGCAAGATGGGCCCCATCGGCAACCTGCTGAAGATGATGCCCGGCGGCAAGCAGATGAATGAAATGGCCGCCATGGTGGATGAAAAGCAGCTGGACCGCATCCAGGCGATCATCCGCGGTATGACTCCGCAGGAGCGCGAAGACCCGAAGATTCTCAATGCATCGCGCCGCAAGCGCATTGCTAATGGTTCTGGTGTCAGCGTTTCCGAGGTCAACCAGCTCATTGAGCGCTTCAACCAGGCTAAGAAGATGATGTCCAAGATGGCCGGCCAATTCGGCATGGGCGGCATGGGTGGTCGCTCCGCTACCAAGAAGAAGCCCAAGGGTCGCAAGGGCAAGAATGGCAAGCGAAAGAAGGGCAAGGGCGGCGGTGGCAACCGCGGCCCGAAGATGCCGGGCATGGGCGGAATGCCAGGAATGCCCGGAGGCGGCGGCATGCCGTCCATGGAGGAGCTGCAAAAGCTCCAGCAGCAAATGGGCGGCGGCGGTGGCATGCCAGGTATGCCCGGCATGCCAAAGATGCCGAAGGGAATGGAAAATATCGATCTCGACAACCTGGACTTTGGCAAGGGTAAAAAGTAGTTTTCCCAGCCTTAAAGCATAAAGAAGGAGGCTTCCGCGTTGCTGCGGGAGCCTCCTTTTTTGTGCGGCTTGCCGACGCCGCCCTAAGCCCCAGCGCGCCTTTGCATGAGGCGCCTTCGTTTTCGGGGCTTGAGCACGACCGAGCTATGGCCTAGACGGCATCGTCTTGTGCGGCGTTGGGGTAGGGGACGGGGTTGGCATGTTGCTTGCCGGCGTCGGTAGGCGCTGCGGGCGCTTGCTCCACGGCTCCTGCAGCCTGCTCCGGTGGAATGTCCGGGGCTTCCTGCTGGACTTTTTCCCCGTTGAGGAAGGGCTTTAGGGCCTCGCGGATCATCGGCATTGCTGATTCCGCAAAAGCATTGGTGATGTGGTGCATGTCGCGGTAGACCATCGTATTGCCGATGATGACTGGGCAGTCACCATTGGCATCGCAGAACCACGGAGCGGTATCAATCGAGAGCATATTTTGGTACTTCGACAACACGACTGCACCGGGATCATAAGGCTGGTAGACCTGCTCAAAGCGCATGCCGCAGCCGTAGGCATCTTCGGTAGCGACGTAGCACTCATCAAACTCGCGTGGACGGCCTTCTTCATCGAATCCCCACGGGTTATCGCGGAAGCCCAAGAAAGGAATATCGCGGTCGGCCAATTCCTCCCAGAATGCCTGGTAGCCGGCGGGCACGGCATCAGGGCCGGTGCCATATTCATTTTGCGGGCGAGTGGTATTCGAGATGACCAAGGCCGGGTTTGCCTCTTCGATGCGTTCCATGACTAGCTCGCCCCACTCGGCACACTCTGGGGTCACGGTGACATCGTCACCCAATTCAATCGGGCAGCCCTGGCGCAGCAGCGGTACCAGCTTAAAGCCCATTTCCTTGCCTAAACGGTCCAGCGGGGCAGAATACTGCTCCGCGTGGGAACCGCCCACCAAATAGACTTCCTTCTCCGCATTGAGGTCACCGAAAATGCAGGGGGTCTTACCGTCCTTGCGGGTTTCAAAGAAGAAGTCAGCAGGCTGGCTATCTGGCACGAAGCACCAATTTGTAGCGACGGGTGGCTGGATGCCGCCGGCCAGAATTGGATCGGGCTTGACCTCCACATTATCCGGCGGGGTGATGTCGTTGATGAACGTCGTTGCGCCGGGGTAGAGGGCAGGGTCCAAAAGCTCCGCATCAGCATCATCAAGGGTGCGCATCCACAGTGGCTGGACAGCCAAGAGGCCGACAACGGCCGCGGCGACTACAACGCCACCTACACCGCGGGCGGCACCGGCGGGTTTCTGCAAGGTCGACAGGCCCTTGCGTACCGGCAGATCCTCGGCCGTGGGGCGCTTGCGATGCTGTCGCAGGGGCTTTTCCAAAAAGCGGTGCGTGAGGTCCGCCAACACTAGAGAAATGACGATAATGATGACGCCCAACCACCACGACGGGGTTTCTTGACCCAGGTAGGACGTGGACAAAATAAGCAATGGCCAGTGCCACAGGTAGAGCGGGTAGGCTACATCGCCCAGCCAGCGCGCCTGCTTGGAGGCCATGGCCTTGGAAATCTTGCCACCGCCGCCCAAGATAATGAGCACGGCGCCGCCTAGTGGCAAAAGGGAAAGCGGGCCAGGATACGCAGTGGTATCCGCGATGATGGCACCGGTAAAGACGAGCATCAAAAGGCCCAGACCAGTAAAGAGGTCATAGAGGCGGGCCGGAATCTTCCAGGAGGAACCGTAGATAGCCAGGACCGCGCCCAAGGTTAACTCCCAAGCGCGCGACCAGGTGGAGTAGTAGTTCTCCGGAGTTCCGTAGAGGCCGTGGCGCGAAGCATAGGCGAAGGAAGCAATCGTGACCACGATGAGGATCGGGCCAGCAATCTGGTTGACCGTGGGGAAGCTGCGCTTGCCCAAAGGCTGCTGCTTCGGTCGGAACTTCATGATGGCAGCCAAGATGAGCGCAAAGGCAATGCCCATGATGTAGAACTGGCCCTGCACGGCCATGGACCACATGTGCTGCAGCGGTGAGGTATCAGCTGCGGCCGCCGTGTAGTCGGCGTTTTGCTCCGCTAGCTCCCAGTTCTGGTAATACAGCATGGTGGCTGTGATCTGCTGGGTGAGCTCGGTGCGCATGAGCTGCGGGGTGAAAATGCGCACTAGAATGTAGGTCACGCCGATGACCAAAACCAAGCTTGGTACCAGGCGCCGCAAGGTGCGCCAGATGGGCCACCAAGGGTTCAGCGAGGCGTTGGGCTTGCTCGCGTAGCGCAGCTGGGAGCCCAAGAAGAAGTAGCCGGATAGCAGCAAGAATACGTCGACGCCGCCGGATACGCGTCCGACGAATACGTGGTAGATAACTACTAGGCCGATGGCAATACCGCGCAGACCATCAAGGTCATAGCGGTACCGGAAATTTCGCGGTGATTCTTTAGTCATAAACTGTCTTTTCGTGCGCCTATGCCTGGATGGTGGGGCGGAAGGCGCGCCATACATATGAAACGAAATGTCTATATTCGGCCCTTAAGGGTACTCTGCTTCACTATCGCAGGCATAACGAACCTGCGTGCGTGGCGTAGTAATTTTTGAAAATGCAGCTACTCGCGCTAAAATATCCCAGGCTATCTACTCGGATATTCTGAGCTAGATAAACTGAAGAACGTAATATTCTGCGTAGCACCGTTCCCGTCTACGGTCGGCCGGTATGTCACGCGCAGATAAAATCCAAGGGTTGAACCGGCGCACAACCTAGTGCGCGTCTGTACTGCCCAGTGACTAGTAAAGGAGCCAACATGGCTGTCAAGATCAAGCTGCAGCGCCTGGGCAAGGTCCGCGCTGCTGAGTACCGCGTTGTTATTGCTGATGCCCGCACCCGTCGTAACGGCAAGGTCATCGAAAACATCGGCATCTACCACCCGAAGGAAGAGCCTTCCCTCATCCAGATCGACTCTGAGCGTGCACAGCACTGGCTGTCCGTTGGCGCACAGCCAACCGAGCCGGTTCTCGCTCTGCTGAAGGTCACCGGTGACTGGCAGAAGCACAAGGGTCTGCCGGGCGCAGAGGGCACCCTGAAGGTTGCTGAGGAGAAGAAGTCCAAGCTGGAGATCTTCAACGAGGCACTGGCTGAGGCCAACAACGGCCCGACCATCGAGGCCATCACCGAAAAGAAGAAGAAGGCCAAGGAAGAGGCTGAGAAGAAGGCTGCTGAGGAAGCCGCTGCTGCAGAGGCTGCCGCTGCTGCCGCCGGCGAAGCTGACGCTGAGGCCGAGGAGAAGGCTGAGGAAGCTTCTGAGGAGTCCGCAGAGTAATCTGCCTCCCTTGCTAAGCGCAAAGCGCTTCTAGCTTCGGGCCCCGCCGCTACGATCACTGGTCGTAGTGGCGGGGCCTTTGTGGGTTAAGTAGCAGAAAGTGTGTCTGAGTTACAGTGATCTTGCTGCTCAGGTTGGGTAAATCGGGCGGATATAAGGTCTTGGTGCTTATATCCGCGCGTTTCGTGTTCAATCCATCGGAATGGCACCCCCATGTGCTAGTCGGGGGTTGGTGTGCTTTCCGGGTGAGTAAAAACAGGCCACGATGCCCGGTATGTACTGGGCAAATGAAGAAAAACGGAACCACATCCAAAGGCACAACCAGGTGGCGGTGCAAAGACCCGAACTGCGGTAGCTCCACAACACGAACCCGCACCGATCGCACGCAGGCCCGCAACTTTAAAGCCTTCGTCTCCTATGCCACCTCCACAGCAACGTTGTCTGAACTCGCCGGGCAACAAAGGGTGAGTCGCTGGACGCTTGATCGCCGATTCGAACCGTTTTGGCTCATCGACATCCCCAACGACGGTGCCCTGCAGCGCGTCTACGATCAGATCTTCATCGACGGCACCTACACCGCAGCTGGCTGTCTGCTTGTGGCAGCCAGCCGCGACCACGTCATTGCGTGGCACTGGACCAAACACGAAACCGCCCACGCATACACGCAGCTACTTCGCAAAATCGCCGAGCCGCTCTGCGTCGTCCTCGACGGCGGACAAGGCGCACTCACCGCGATTAAAGCCTGCTGGCCAAACGCAATGATTCAGCGTTGCCTCGTTCATGCGCAACGCGTCATCCGCCGCTACACCACCTCGCGGCCGCGTACCGACGCCGGCAAAGCCATCTACACACTGGCGTTGAAACTAACCCGTGTCACCACGCTCGACCAGGCACGGGAGTGGACGCTGCGCCTGCACGACTTCGGTCAGGTATTCAAAACATTCCTCAACGAGAAAACATCCGTGCCAAAAGAGCGCCGAACACTCAATAACCAGTGGGAATGGACTCACCTGCGGGTACGCAAAGCCTACAACTCACTGCTGCACCTATCGCGCAACAATTGGCTGTTTACCTACCTGCAGCCACCACCGCATGCGCTTGATCCTCAACGCTGGGCTTCAACGACAAACAGTCTTGAAGGCGGCATCAACGCCCAGCTCAAACGCATCGCCGATGCGCACCGAGGCAGGTCTGGGGAACGCCAACGAAAAATGCTCGAGTGGTACCTCCACACCAAAAAGCAACTGCCTGACGATCCGCTAAAAATCGCCAGGCAGTGCAATTTTGGCCAAGATCAACTCGCCAAAGTCAACGATCTTGCCGAAGAAGACCACAACAAAGCCGACCAGGAAACAGGACGACCAGCCTTCTACGACAACGCTATCCCAACCGAGTACGAACACTCGATAGGAATCAGAAAAGGCCCCATGAAGTAACTAACCGTGTACCCGCCCGCGACACGCCGAGCGGACACACATTCTGCTACTTAACCCGCCTTTGTAGTTGTAGGGGGAGGGGCCGGCACACAGTAGCGACCGCGCACGCTAGTCCGTGGCGGGGCTGCGTGCGCGGTCGCTACTGGCAGTGACGCGCTAGGAAACGTGCGTCATCCATGTTGGGGATATGCCAGTTCGCCCTTAGTTCTGTGGCTTGTAGTTGGGGTAGCGGCTGTAGACGTTAGAGGGTTCCTTAAAGTCCATGCCGCGCAGTGCACCTGCAACAACCGGTGTGAAAAGCTCGAGGATCTGCTCGCGTGGAAGCCGGGACAAAGGGCCGTCGATGGCAAGTACGGTAAATCCATGAATGGCCGACCAAGCCAACAGGGCATTCTGCATGAAATGCGTAGGGCCAGTGGTGTTGTCCAGCGCTTCCGCGTGGCGGGACAACAGGGCGAAGAAATCGCGAATCTGCTGTAGGTGATCCATCTTCGGATCATCTTCCGTATTGGGATCTACGCCAAGCATGAAACGCAGCGCCTTCCACTCCAGCATGCAGCGGAAGAAATTGGTTTCATCTAGGGCAAACTCGAGGTAGGCGTAGCCGATTTGCATCAGGTGTTCTGGAAAATCTAGGCCCACTGCTGTCTCGGTAGTCTCGTGTAAACGCCGGACCAACTCATCGGTCGCAAGCTCAGCTACCTTATCGTGCAGTTCTTCTTGGTCCTTGAAATGACGGTAAGCGGAGGTAGGAGACACTCCTGCTTCGCGGGTGACCGCACGGACGGTGATGGCATCGGGGCCACTTCTTTTGCCCAGTTGAACAGCGATACGGAGCAGCTCATCGTGGAGGTTTCCATGATGGTAGGGCTTATTGTGCGTTTCCATAAAATTCATTTTATCAACAAAACCTATGTACGTATAAATTATTTGGTCAGCATGGTGAGCAGCAAAATTGCGGGGGTGGAAGGGTTGCCGCTCTCGCTTGTGGCCTCGACTTTATGCACCTCATATGCAGGAAGGTGCACGATAGAGCCGGGGGTGAGCGTGATGGTTTCACTGCCGTAGCTGAAGTCAAGCTCACCGCGCAGCGCCTGCACGGTGATGGGATGTGCGGCCTTGTGATCGGGCAGAGACTGTCCTGGTGTGAAGCTAAAGAGAATGAGGTTGGCACCATCAGCGCTTAAGACGCGCTGTACGCCCGGGCGCGGGCGGTGCGGATCGGTATCAGGCGCGATGTCCAGCAGGTTTAGCGCGGACATGACGGAATCCTCACCTGAGTGAGAAGCCGCGCCGAACGTGTCCGGGGAGTTGGTCGGTAGATCGCTCATGAGCCCACTTTAACGACAATAAGACTCAAATTCTGGGTTTGCTTTCCAAAGCGCCAAAATTCATGACTGACAAGGGCAAAGAGGTCTGTGTTGTAGACTTTCCGCTATGGAATTGATGATTGGTCGCGTGATTAAATCGCACGGCGTGAAAGGTGAAGTCGTAGTCGAGGCCACTACGGATGAACCGGAGGTGCGCTTTGCGGTAGGGGAAGTTCTTCAGGGGACGCAGGGTAAGAAGGAGCACACACTAACTATCAAGGCGGTCCGGAGCCATAAGGGAAGGCTGCTCGTTACCTTTGAAGAGATCAAAGACCGAACAGCGGCGGATAGCCTACGTGGTACCAAGTTCTTTGCCGCTCCGCTCGACAGTGATGATGATGGCTTTTATGACCATGAGCTGGAAGGGCTTCGCGTACTTCTGGCGGGTGAGGGGATCGGTGAGGTCACATCGGTCATCCACGGCGGAAGTCAAGATTTGTTGGAGGTAAAACTCGACAACAGCAAGGAGGCGCTCATTCCCTTCGTGCATGCCATTGTTCCTGAGGTGAACCTAGAGGCTGGAACGTGCACCATCGATCCGCCGGAAGGACTGCTTGACCTATGAGGCTTGACGTCATCACCATTTTTCCGGAGTACCTGGACCCGTTGCGGCATGCGCTTTTGGGGAAGGCCATTGAACAAGGTCGCCTTGAAGTAGGTGTGCACGATCTGCGGCAGTGGGCTACGGATGCGCATAAGTCTGTCGATGACTCGCCGTTCGGTGGTGGCCCCGGCATGGTTATGAAGCCAGAAGTTTGGGGGCCGGCGCTCGATAGCGTCGCCACGCGGGAAAGTGCGCCCAATCTAGAGTCTGCGTTGCCACACCTAAACCGTCCGCGCCACGATGAATTAGAAGGGGTTGAGGCGCAAGCCTATGCGGTTGATGCCACGGCCGATGAGGATAGCGACCTCCCACTGCTTATCGTGCCGACGCCAACCGGAAAACCGTTTAGCCAAGCAGATGCGCGGGCGTGGTCCAATGAGGGGCACATTGTTTTTGCTTGCGGGCGTTATGAGGGCATCGATCAGCGCGTGGTGGATGACGCCGCCCAGCGCTACCGCGTGCGCGAGGTTTCCATCGGCGATTATGTGTTGATCGGTGGGGAAGTGGCAACGTTGGTGATTGCTGAGGCAGTAGTGCGACTCATCCCCGGCGTGCTGGGAAATAAGCGCTCTCATGAGGAAGATTCTTTTTCTGATGGTCTCTTGGAAGGCCCGAGCTATACCAAGCCGCGAGAGTGGCGTGGCCTAGCCGTGCCGGAGGTGCTCACCTCAGGAAACCACGGTTTGGTAGACAAATGGCGGAGGGAACAGGCATTGCTGCGCACGTGGCAACGCCGTCCCGAACTTTTGGAGGCAGCTGAGCTCGATAAGGACGACAAAGCCTTCATCGCGCAGTTGGAACAAGAAGCCAACACCCAGGGTGAAGGCTAATGGAGGTAAGCGCTGACCTCTCGGTACTCTTAGTAACCCAGGAGTGGGCGAAAAGCCTCGAAGCATTGCCAGAGGAGCTGCGTGCACGGGGCTTTGAGCCGCTAAGTATTTTCACTCTCCAGGTAGCGGAGGAAACCTCGGAAAGCAGCCCGCTAGCGCAGGAGTATCGCTTCAAGAGCGGTCAGTGGCCACAAGGAATACCGGTGTGGCGGCTCATCGTAAACGGAGAGACCACGCAGCCCCTGGCCACGGTGGCTTCCTCGGTAGCAGACTGCTTGCCGCCGGCAGCCTCGTGGGTAGGCAGTGCGGAAATCGGTTTTACGGAGATGGGGCCTGGTGCCCCGGCGGTGTGGCGGGCGGATTCTGGGTTATAAGCGGAATCTGGACAATTATTTAGCGCTTTTTCATGCCTAAACTGCAGCGCATATGCCTTCTAAGGTTATAGTGAAGGGGACATTCCCTCTAGGTTCCTATTCCCAAGGTGGTCCCTGAACTATGACGGCTCCCAATGGCAATAACTACGGTGGATATAACCAACAGCCGCCCCAGTACAATCAGCAGTATTATTCCCAGCCGCAGCAAAGCGGTGGCGTAGGCGGCGCCACCATCGCGGCAATTATCGCAGCAATTGTGGCGGTCATCGCGGTGGCCGCCATGGTCATCATGTTCGTGACCAATAACAAGGATGATGCATCGACTAGCGCGGCCGCCGATAGTCAATTCCAGCAGGCTGATGCCAATAGCGGCTCCGGCTCCGGATCTAGCAAGCACTCCGGTTCCTCGTCCAAGGACGATGCTGAGGATGAGGATGAAGATTCCAGCCCGGTCACGGTGACCAAGACTATGGATGCTCCAGCTCCAGCGCCGGCACAGGCAGCGTCTTCTGGCAGCAGCAATGGGCACTCTTGGAGTGACTTCACTAGCTACTATCCAGCTACCAGCAAAACCTCCAGCGGTTTTGCCAGCAACGTCTATACCGCGTTTATGAATAACTGGGTCGCCGGCGGCGGCACCGGCGCTACCTTGAGCGTCTACTCGCCGGCCACCGGTGGTACCTACACCATGTACTGCTCCGGTAGCTCTTCGCGCGTTTCCTGCTCCGGCGGCGATAACGCCCGCGTGGTTATCTACTAAGAGCGCGCCGCAGCAACCTCCTTTCCCTTACTGGGAAAGGAGGTTTTGTGCGTCTAGGGGGGCGTCGGCAAGCGAAGGCAGTGGAGGGGCCGTGCGGTAAATTGGGTGGGTCTAATCCCAAACCTCGAGAAAGAGTGAGGAGACCACGTGAATATTGCGGCCACTATCGCCGCCGAGCTCAACGTCAAGGAATCGCAGGTTTCTACCGCGTTGCAGCTGCTTGCGGAGGGCAATACAGTGCCCTTTATCGCCCGCTACCGCAAGGAGGCCACCGGCGGGCTGGATGACTCCCAGCTGCGCACCATTGAAGAGCGCGCGAACTATCTAAAGGAACTACAGGAGCGCAAGGAGACCATCCTTGCGGCGATTGAAGAGCAGGGCAAGCTTGGCGACGCCCTCAAGGAGCAAATCCTTGCCTGCGAGACCAAAGCGCGCCTAGAAGATTTGTATCTGCCGTATAAGAAACGCCGCAAAACCAAGGCCGATATAGCCCGCGAAGCCGGCCTTGAGGAGCTGACCGATAAGCTCATTGCGGATCCCAACGCCGCTCCAGAAGAGTTGGCACAGGCCTTTACCACCGAGGGCTTTGAGGACACCAAGAAGGCCCTCGACGGCGCCCGGGCCATCTTGGTGGACCGCTTCGCGCTCGACGCGGACCTGGTGGGTGAAGTACGCGAGCGCATGTTCACTGAAGGCTCCATGGGCGCGCACGTTGTTGAGGGCAAGGAGGCCGAAGGCGCGAAGTTTAAGGATTACTTCGACTTCAACGAGCCCTTCCACAAGCTGCCTTCGCACCGCATTTTGGCGCTGCTGCGTGGCGAGAATGAGGGCGTGCTGCAGCTGCAGCTAGATGCCGGCGATGACGCCGACTACGAGGATGTAATCGCCTCCCGCTTCGAGCTGGATCGCTCCTCCAAGTGGCTTGCCGACGCCGTCCATTGGGGCTGGCGCACCAAGCTCTATATTTCCTCTAGCCTGGACGTTCGCATGCGGCTAAAAGAGATCGCGGAGGAAGGCGCGCTGAAGATCTTTGCCACCAATCTGCGCGACGTGCTGCTCGCGGCACCTGCTGGCCAGCGTGCCACCATCGGCTTGGATCCGGGTTACCGCAATGGTGTGAAGTGCGCGGTAGTGGACAAAACCGGCAAGGTGCTCGATACCGCCATTGTCTACCCGCATCAGCCGCAGAACCAGTGGAGCCAAGCAGTTCAAACGCTGTCGACCCTGTGCGCCAAGCATTCTGTAGACCTTTTGGCCATCGGCAACGGCACCGCCTCCCGCGAGACCGAGAAGCTCGCCCAGGAAATTGCGGACCTTATCAAGCAAGCCGGCGGTCAACGACCCACTCCTGTGGTGGTTTCGGAGTCCGGCGCCTCGGTCTATTCCGCCTCGCCGCTTGCGGCGGAGGAATTTCCCGACATGGATGTCTCACTGCGCGGCGCGGTTTCCATCGCTCGCCGCTTGCAGGATCCTTTGGCTGAGTTGGTCAAGATCGATCCGAAGGCTATTGGTGTGGGGCAGTACCAGCACGACGTTAACCAGACGGCGCTCGCCCGCACCCTCGATGGCGTGGTGGAAAGTGCGGTAAACGGCGTGGGCGTAGATCTCAATACCGCTTCCGTCCCGCTGCTCGAGCGCGTAGCTGGCGTCAATTCCACCATCGCCACCAATATCGTTTCCTACCGCAACGAAAATGGGGCCTTTGCCTCCCGCAAGGAACTGAAGAAGGTACCGCGGCTTGGACCTAAGGCCTTTGAGCAGTCTGCCGGATTCCTCCGCATCAACGGCGGTACTGATCCGCTAGATGCCTCCGCCGTACACCCAGAGGCCTATCCTGTCGTCTCCCGCATCGCGGCGAAGACGGGCCTGGGTATTTCTGAACTTATTGGCAATACCCGCGTACTTAGCACGCTGGCGCCCGCAGACTTTGCGGATGAGACCTTCGGCATTCCTACGGTGACCGATATCATCGCCGAGCTGGATAAACCCGGACGCGACCCGCGCCCTGAGTTCAAGACCGCCACCTTTAAAGAAGGCGTACATAAGGTCTCCGATCTCACCCCGGGCATGATTCTTGAGGGCACGGTGACCAACGTGGCGGCATTTGGCGCCTTCGTGGATGTCGGAGTCCATCAGGATGGCCTCGTCCACGTTTCTGCCATGAGCCACAAGTTTGTTTCCGATCCGCACGAGGTCGTGCGCTCTGGCCAGGTGGTCAAGGTGAAGGTCATGGAGGTTGATGTGGAGCGCCAGCGCATCGGTCTCTCCCTCCGTTTGGATGATGACCCGGGGCAGCCGGCCCCTAAACGCCGCGGTGATTCCCCACGCGGTTCCGCCAAATCCGGAGCCAGGGGCGAAGGAAAGCGCTCTGGCCACAAATCTGGGCGCGGATCCCGGGACGGCTCGCGCGGCCGCACTGGCGGTCGAGGTGGCTCCGGTGGTGGTGGAGCCATGGCCGATGCCTTGAAGAAGGCAGGCTTCTAATCGTCGTGGACTAGCCTTTCTACCTGCTGCTTTTTGCTCCCATCGTTGCGGACGGTGGGAGCTTATACATTCCAGAGGGGAGAATTCCTCCACGACGTGGGGTCCAATGCGCGCCGAGATTGTTTCAAAATGGTAAGTTTGCCAAAACTAAATAAAAGACGCTTGGTGCCATTTTAATTACAAGGAGAGGGAAATGAGCAAAGCTGCTAAAGCCAGCCATGGCAGGGGAGTGTTGGGTTGGCACCGCGTATTGGACTGGCGTCCGCGCAGTGCATTGGCACGGTTGTTCATCGTGTTCTTCCTGGTTGCACCCATTATTATTGCCGGAACCATGATGTGGGCGATGTGGGACCCATCCAAATACATGCGCAAAATCGACCTAGCGGTGGTGAATGAAGACGCGGGCGTCAACAAGCAAGGCGTTGATACCAACTACGGCGTTCAGGTGGTAGAAGGGCTGCTGGATACCGATTACCTGAATTTCGCAGAGGTGAATAAGGATGAGGGGGATCAAGGGCTGATTAAAGGCAAATATCTCCTGGTGGTGACCATCCCTGAGGACTTTTCCAAAAAAGCGGTGTCCATCATCAGTGATAAGCCCGTCAAACCTGAAATTCACTTCGCTAGCAATGACTATTACGGAACTAACGGCTCCGTTATTTCTTCGAGCCTAATCCCGCAGGTGCAAACCAGCGTGGAAAATGCAATCTCGAAAAAATACGCTGACCAGGTAATAGAAGGGCTCAATAAGCTAAGTGATGGAATAGGCACTGCCGCCGATGGTGCTAGACGTCTTGATGAAGGTGCCGGGAAGCTACAAGAAGGTGGAGGTCGTGCGGTCGCCGGCATAGGTCAGCTGGGAGCCGGTGCAGGAAAGCTACATGATGGAACTGGTGCGCTGCTTGATGGCACAAACCGTCTCAATGAGGGAGTCGGGCGACTCGATGAAGGTGCCGCTCGCCTGGATGACGGTGCCACACAACTTGCTGAAGGTTCCGATAAGCTGCTTGCTGGCACCGGCCGTCTCGCCGACGGTGCCGGCCAGATCGATGGTGGAGTCAATCAGCTCACGGGAATGCTTATCCCAGTGCTCAAACAGGCCCAGGTCGTGGTTCCTGCCCTGTCGCAACTGGTAGAGGTGCTGCGTAACTTGGGTATGGGGCAGCAGGCTGAACAGCTCCACTCGCTCGTATCCAAACTTGATCCGGCCACGAGTGGCAACATGGTGGATAAACTAGAGCAACTTTCTAATGGTACCGGTCAGCTGTACTACAACCTTTCAGATCCTAATTCGGAGTATCTGGGCGGCATGAACAAACTCAATGGCGGAGCGCACCGTCTAGCTGATGGCACGAAGGAGCTACACAGCGGCGTTGGCGAACTTGGCACCGGCGCCGCTCAGCTGCACGATGGCGCGAGCCGCCTCCACGACGGGACTGGCACCCTGAAGACGGGAACAGACCGCTTGGCAGCCGGTGGTGCCGAGCTCAAGGGTGGTATGGATAAGCTAAAGGCCGGTTCTGGTGAGCTCTCACAGAAGCTGGCAGATGGTGCAGCCAAAGCGCCATCTATCTCCAAACCGGAAGACTCAGCTCAAAACATGGCCGTTCCCATTAACTTCACCGCGTCCAATGTGCACCCAGTCCAAACAGCAATAAGCTCCACGGACCCCACCCGCAAGGACGTCACCGGCGGTGCCTCTTTGCTCTTAGTGCTCGTCTTTGGCTTCCTCGTCATGCTGCTGGTGGCTATGGTGTTTCCCTATTACCTCGGCCGTAAAGGAACCCCAGTTGCGCATCCTGCGCGCGGAATATTGTCTGCGTTCATCACGCTGACCGTGCTCAACTTCATTGTCCTTGCCTTTATGGCGCTGATGTCAGCAACTTTGGGGTGGGCACCGGCTAGCTGGTCCATGATTCTCGGGGTAGTAGCAGCGATCGCAGCGGTGGGTGCGGCGACTTACCAGTTCTTCCACGTGACTTTTGGGCGAAAGATTGGTGGCATCTTTGCTGCGGGAATTTTCGCCCTCGGTGTGATGGTCTTTGGTGGTGTGTGGCCGGTGGCCGCGATTCCCCGCCCGTTGAGTTTGATGCATCCTTTCCACCCGATGACCTACGCCAAAGGCGCATTCACGCGTGCCACTGATGGGATTCATGATGCGACGTTCTGGACTGGAATGGCAGCGCTGCTCGGATTTACCCTGATCGCACTTTTCGCCTCATATGTGGTCTTCCGCGCGCGTCACTTGGGTACGGCGAAAATCCTGGATGAGCACCTAGTCCGCTTCCCGGCTGCTGCGGCGGCGTAGCTTGGGAGGGGGGTGTTCCTATATAGGTTGTCAACCTCGCGGGTGGAGAAATCGGGGGCGGATTCTCTCTACGGGGTTGTTTGGTCGTGTGGTTTTCGGGCATGCCTGCTAGCCGACTGGGTTTTCCCAGTCGGCTGTTTCGTTCTTGGTGTTTAGGCTGCGATTCCTTCCTGTTGTAAGGCGGGATCGCGGTAGCGCTCGTGGTTGCGCATCATGGCGTAGAGGACGTTGAGCCGTCTGCGGGCTAGTGCCACTACTGCGGCGTTGTGTCTCTTGCCATCACGGCGCTTTCGTTCATAGAATTGCCGGGAACGCTCGTGGAATCTGATGGATGCAAAAGATGATTGCCATAGGGCGTTCTTTAATTTTTTATTGCCGGCACGGTTCAGTGAGTTCGACATGATCGAGGTTCCGGACTGATTCGTTCGGGGCGACAAACCAGCGTAAGAGGCCAAGTGCCCAGCTGACGGAAAGTCGGACATGTCGCCCGCGGTCATGAGAATTTGTGCTGCCGTCTTTGGTCCGATTCCTGGCATGGATAGCAGGATTTGAGTGTGGGGGATGTCGTTGATGAGCTCGATGACTTCCTGCTCGATTTGTTTGCGATGTTCGAGTTTTAAGAGTGCGTCTTTCGCCGACATTGCTATGCCCATTTCGGCATAGTGCGCACCTGCAATGGTGACTGTTTGCTCAGAGATAGCAGCGAATATGGCATCGAGGACAGGTTCGGGATTGCGTGCCTTATATCGTCGAGCAAAGGCAGCTGCCTTGGCCTTACCTAGGCGCTTTACCTTGGTCGGTCCACCGTAGCGCGCAAGTAGGTGCAGAACCCACTTGCGGTGGATTATCTGACCGCGAAGGGCCTGTTCGAATTGCGGGTAGCAGCCTACTAGTGCACTTCGAATCTGATTGATGAGCCTGGTGTAGGACCGCGCTAAGTCTTCGTCGATACCGTTGAGGACCTTCAACTGGAGGAAAGCTTCTTCGACACGGTCGACGCTGCGGAGGGACTCCGGAAGGTTCTTTGCAGCGTGGGCAATGATATAGGCGTCCCGGATATCAGTTTTGGCATTGCCAGCGTGGATGCGTGAGAGTTGACGCATAGCCAAACCGGGAAGGTAGCGCACGTCGATTCCGATATCTTGAGCAACTGCGACAGTTAGTCGACCAATGTTATTTGGCTGGTCCACGACGACAAGGACTTTGTGGTCGTGTGCGCTGAACGTTGAAAACAGTGTGCGCAGGGATTTTTCGTTTTGGTTGATGCGCTTAGATAGCACCTGGGTGCCGTCGATATCTAAGACGCAAGCGTGGTGAAAATATTTACCGACGTCCATGCCGATGACATAGTCGTAGGTCATGCTAGACCTCCTAGCGAATTGAATGAGTATGGGACTTATTTCATCGCTGGTGGTCGGACATACTTCACGCTGGCATCCACATTACTTTGAGACTTCGCACATTCTGTGCGGGTCAGGTTCCTATTAGCAGTCTGGAGTATGTCACTGCCTTCGGTGGCATCACCCCCCGGATCATTTTCAGACAGGGACGAAAACAAGCCATACCGAAGCCAGCGACTAGTTCCACTGCCACAAGGCAGAAGGAACGCAGATAAACATAACCTGCCCCAGCATGGGGCTAGGAGTACGAATCCTGGGCCCCTTCAAGCGGAACTGCCAACAACGTAATGGGGAGAAAGTAGTGCTGGGGAGAAATTTGGTTCCTGCCGGTGGATGTGGAAAAATAGTGCACCGTTCTATGTAACGGGCACGAACCGGTTAGGCAGTACGCCGCTAGGGTCCTCTGTCCCAAACTGAAAAGGAATATTGGCATGTCCAACATTATTGACAAGGTCGATGCAGCACAGCTGCGCGACGATATCCCGTCCTTCCGCCCAGGCGATACCCTCGACGTTAACGTAAAGGTTATCGAGGGCAACAACGAGCGTGCACAGCTCTTCAAGGGCATCTGCATCCGTCGCCAGGGTTCCGGCATCCGTGAGACCTTCACTGTCCGTAAGGTCTCCTTCGGTATCGGCGTTGAGCGTACCTTCCCGGTTCACTCCCCGAACCTGGAGTCCATCAAGGTCTCCCGCCGTGGCCGCGTCCGCCGTGCGAAGCTCTACTACCTGCGCGATCTGCGCGGCAAGAAGGCTCGCATCAAGGAGCGTCGCTAGTACTAGCGCGCTGCGCGCCAGCTTCCTCCTGCACCCAACTGTGGATGCAGGAGGATTTTTCTATGCCCAATTTCGCTTAATTCACAGTTGGAAGCCCTGATCTAAACGGAAAGTTGTCTGTGAATCCTCCTGCCGCGAGGGGGATAAGGCCGGAATCCGGACATGGGGTTGCTAGGATCTAGCGCGTGAATAAAGACAGCATCTCGCAGGAACAGCCGCCAGAAGGCGAGGGGGCCCACCCAGTACAGGGCGACGCCACCCAGCAAGGCAAAGAGGCGACTAAGAAGAAAGAAATGCCGTGGCTGCTGGAAACCCTTCTGGTAGTGGCGACGGTTCTCGTGGTCGTCGGACTATTCCAGAACTTTATCGGCCGGCAGTATGTGATCCCATCGGGTTCGATGGAGCCGACTCTCCACGGCTGCGAGGGCTGCACAAATGACCGTATCTTTACGGAAAAGATCTCTTACTACGGCGACGGCGAGCCAGAACCAGGCGATGTCGTCGTATTTAAAGGCACTGAGGACTGGAATTCCAGCTACGTCTCACCGCGCTCGTCCAATCCGGTCATTCATGGCGTGCAGGATGTGTTGAGCTTCGTATCCTTGGCACCCCCAGACGAAAATACTCTGGTCAAGCGTGTGGTTGCTACCGGCGGACAGACGGTGTCCTGCCAGGAGGGCGATCCTGCTGTCATGGTAGATGGCAAACCCATCGAGCAGGACTACGTGCAAGACCCACCAACGTATCCGGTAGATGAGTCGACCGGCTCGGAGGCCTGTGGTGGTCCGTACTTTGGTCCCGTCGAGGTCCCGGAGGACAATATCTGGGTGATGGGCGATAACCGTACCGCTTCGGCCGATTCGCGCTACCACATGACCGATAAGTTCCACGGCACGGTTCCAGTAGAAAACGTCCGCGGCAAGGTGAAATTCGTATTCTGGCCGTTTACCCGCATTGGTGGGGTCGATGACCCGGACATTCAGGAATAAGCCTTCCTCCCAACGCCTGCGCACCCGGGATTTTCTCATCCCCGTGGTGGCAGGCTTTGTCCTGCTAGTACTCCTGCAGGCGCTGGTGGGGCGGATGTATGTCATTCCTTCTGCTTCGATGGAACCGACCCTGCACGGGTGTCCCGGCTGCAAAAATGATCGCATTGCCGTGCAAAAGGTCAGCTACTACTTCACGGACCCCAAGCCCGGGGAGGTGGTGGTTTTTGAAGGGCCCGAGTCGTGGAATAACGAGTTTGAGGTCAATCGCTCGCACAATATTTTTGTGCGCGGCGCGCAAAATGCCTTGGCGGCCGTAGGGCTGCTTCCCAATGGGGAAAATATCCTGGTAAAGCGCGTCATTGCTACCGGCGGGCAGACGGTGAGCTGTCAGGCTGGCGACCCTGCGGTCATGGTGAACGGAAAGCCTATTGACCAATCCTTCGTCCTCGATCCGCCGGAGATTCCCGTAGACCCCAGTGTGGGCTCGCAGGAGTGCGGCGGCGAGTATTTTGGCCCGGTCACCGTCCCCGAGGGAAACCTTTGGGTGATGGGTGATAATCGCACCAACTCCCTCGATTCCCGTGCACACTTGGGCGACCACCTGCAGGGCACCGTGCCGGTAGACAACGTCCGCGGGCGCGTTGAGGCCGTCATTTTGCCGCTTTCGCGTTGGGGCGGAGTGGAGCACCCGGAAATTTCGCATGCGGCGGCTTAAACAGCGACGCACCTACGAGGTCGCATTGAGCAAGGCCGGTTTAGGCCCGGTGGCCGGCGTAGATGAGGCTGGGCGCGGTGCCTGCTGCGGACCGATTACCCTCGCAGCCTGCGTCATGCCCGATCGGCCGATCAAGGAGTTGGCGCAGCTTACAGATTCAAAGAAGCTAACTCCCAAACAGCGCGAGAGGCTCTTTCCACTCATTAAGGACAAGGCTGTGGACTGGTCTGTAGTGCATATTGGTGCGGGGGACATCGATAAGCGCGGCATCCAGCACGCCAATATTTCCGGCATGCGCAGGGCGGTTGGGCGCCTGGAAGCGCGTCCGGGCTATGTGCTTACCGACGCCCTCTTTATCCCCGGCCTTGCCCAACCCCACCTGCCCATTATCGGCGGCGATGCGGCCGCACGGTGCATTGCCGCGGCGAGTGTATTGGCCAAAGTCAGCCGCGATCACCTGATGCACGAGCTGGATGCGCGGTACCCCGGCTACGGGTTGGCCAGCCATAAGGGGTATGGGACCAAGGCACACGAGGCCGCAATTGCGGCGCTTGGAGCGTGCCCGGAGCACCGGATCAGCTATGAGAATGTCCGCCGCGCACATGCGGAGTTTGCCGCGCGTGCCTAGCTAAAATCTAGCCTTTCTCGCGCTAAGCTAAAGCGAGCTAACCCACAACCTGGAGGTCCACCGTGAGTGCAGAGGAACTCGATAACTACGAGGCTGAGGTAGAGCTGTCCCTCTACCGCGAGTACCGGGACGTTGTCAGCCAGTTTTCCTATGTCGTTGAAACTGAGCGGCGCTTTTATCTGGCTAATGCGGTAGAGCTTATTCCGCATACCTCTGGGCCTGATGTGTACTACGAGGTGCGCATGTCTGATGCTTGGGTATGGGATATGTACCGCTCCGCGCGCTTTGTGCGCTACGTCCGCGTTATCACCTACAAGGACGTAAACATCGAGGAGCTGGATAAGCCGGAATTCATGATGCCGGAATAATTTTGTCAAGCCGGCGCACACGGCGCCGCGCCCTAGCTGTGGATAACAGAGGTGCAGAGCCTGGTTATCCACAGCTAGGGCCTTTTTGCTATTGCGTCCCTTGTGTAAGCCTTGCCAGCTGCGGTGTTCTGTGCTGGCCAATGAATTTCCCAACGCACAAGGAAACCGCAATGCACTTTAATTCAGAACACCGCTTGGCCACGAAGAAGCCTCGCCATAAACAAGTCTTAGGCAAAAGGGGAGAGGCCTTCGCAGCGCGCTATCTGCGCGAGCGCGGAGCAGAAATCATCGCTGCCAACGTCTCTTATCGAGTGGGAGAAATCGACCTCATCGCCCGGGAACCTAACGGAACCATTGTCTTTGTTGAGGTTAAGACCCGCGCCAATTCCAACTACGGGGTAGCTGAGGCCGTAACCCCGCAGAAGCTCGCGCGCCTGCGCAAAGCCGCGGCGCAGTGGCTCGACGGAAGGCCACTGTCTGAGGTGCGATTCGACGTTATTGCCTTGGTCGCGCAGGGACAAGGATTCGTGCTGGAACACTTCAAGGGGGTCGAAGATGGCTCTAGGTAATTGTTTGACCATGTCCCTCAACGGAGTCTTAGCCCAGTTGGTTGACGTGGAAGCGAACGTCGGTCACGGACTGCCGGGAATTCACGTTGTAGGCCAGACGGATACCGCAATCTCCGAATCCCGGGACCGAATCAAGACCGCAGCCTTTAATTCCCATCTGCCCTGGCCCAAGACCAAAGTGGTTGTTTCCATGTCCCCGGCTTCGCTTCCCAAATCCGGGTCCCACTTTGACCTACCCATAGCGCTGGCAATCCTCGCGGCACAGGCGGAGGCCGACTTTCCGTCTTATGGCAGCACTCCCTCGCCCGCCCAACGCCTCCAGCGCACCTTGGTCCTAGGTGAGCTCGGACTCGACGGCTCCGTTCGGCCTGTAGCAGGTATTATCCCCGCTCTTCTGGCCGCACGGGAACAGGGAATAACAACTCTCCTTGTTCCGCCTGGCAATGCCGCCGAGGCGACTTTGGTGCCGGACATGGACGTACTGGTTGCTTCGTCGTTGAACGAGGCTTTCGGCTGGGCCTGCGGTAATCGTGGGCTGCCGCAAGCTGGAAGTTTTTCGGGTTCCCTCAACCCCACGCCAGCGGCGGCATCGCGCCTCGACTTTAGCGATATTGCTGGTCAATCCAATGCGAAATGGGCTGCCGAGGTTGCGGCCGCCGGCGGCCACCACCTGATGATGATTGGGCCGCCTGGGTCAGGAAAATCCATGATCGCCTCGCGTCTGCCCACCATTCTGCCTACCCTTACCCCGGACCAGCAGGTCGAAACCACTGCAATTCATTCGCTGACCGGGACCCCAGGTGAGGTTATCGAGCGCGCCCCGTTCATCGCCCCGCATGCCTCGGTTACTCGGGCGGCATTACTTGGTGGCGGTTCCGGACATCCGCGCCCTGGTGCGGTGAGCTTGGCTCACAATGGTGTGCTCTTTCTCGACGAGGCCAGTGAGGTAGCCGCGCCGGTACTCGATGGTTTGCGTGCCCCGCTGGAGGAAGGACACGTGCGGTTGGCGCGCTCGCGCCGCGAGGTAACTTATCCTGCTCGCTTCCAATTGGTCATGGCGGCAAACCCGTGTAGGTGTGCGGCCGAAGACCCGTCCAAGTGCAGGTGCAATCCGCACGAGCGCATGAACTATCTATCCAACCTCTCCGGTCCGCTACGAGACCGTCTGGATATGGTGGTCACGCTAACGGGTCAGGCGGCAACGATTAACGCGGAGGGAGAAGAGGAATCCGCAGTTATCGCCGAGCGCGTCGCCGCGGCCCGTGAACGCGCCGCCGCGCGCTGGTGGGCGGATGGCATCACTGCGCGAACCAATGGCGAAGTCCCTTCGTCCTATTTGCGCCGAAAGAGACCGGCCGCCGAAGCCGCGATGGTCATGCTGTCCGCTTATTTGGCAGATGGCGAAATATCCCAGCGCGGAGTGGACCGCGTATTGAAGCTCTCCTGGACCCTGGCGGATCTAGCAGGAAAGGCGCAGCCGGATCTGGACGAAGTGGGGCGCGCGCTCGATCTACGCGGCTCAATTAATGTAGGGAGGCTCGCAGCATGAGCGAACTTGACCTCTCTACTCCTTATGCCACCTGGGTATACCTCAACCGAGTGGTGGAAGGTCCTTCTGCGGCGTTGCAGGCCTTGCTTACGCAGTACCCAGCTGAGGAAATCGCCCACGGAATCTTTCACCGTGCTGACTGGATAGGCCCGCTTTTGGCGCGCACGGCCTCTCGCTATGACTGGTTGCGGCAAGCCGAAGATATGGCGGCAGCCGAAAGGGTCGGGGCTCGGCTCATTACGGCAGAAAGCCCTGAGTGGCCCACAGAAGAGTTTGACTCTGCATTCGGCTTCTATCAGCACAGCGGGGAGGCCCCAGCTACTTTTGATGACCAAGCATTGCCACCGCATAGCCTATGGGTGCGCGGTGCGCCATTGCAGGCAGAGGTTGCTCAAACTGTGGCCATCGTCGGCACTCGTGCCATTTCTCGCTATGGCTGGCAGGCCACCCACAACGTCGTGTCCGGATTGGTTCAGCATGAATGGACTCCAATATCTGGCGGAGCTCTGGGCGTGGATACCGTCGCGCACGAAACAGCGTTGCACAACAACGGGCGCACGGTAGCTATAGCAGCGTGTGGCATCGACAGGGATTACCCAGCCCGCAATGCCAACCTATTTGCCAAGATTGCAGATAACGGCTGCATCGTTTCTGAATTCGCGCCGGAAACCGCACCGAAGCGCCACCGGTTCTTAACACGCAATCGCTTAGTAGCAGCGCTGAGCCACGGCACAGTAGTTATGGAGGCCGCGTTTCGATCTGGTGCATTAAACACCCTTAACTGGGCAGAGGCGCTTGGGCGCGTTGCGATGGCGGTGCCGGGACCAATAACTACTAGCGGTTCGTTGGGCTGCCACCAGCGCATTCAAGAAGGCCGAGCACAGTTGGTTACCAGTGCCGATGAAATTCGCGCTTTAGTAAGTCGCGCCGGGGAAGTGGACCCAGGCGCACAGTACGAAATCAATTTTGCGGCAACCATGACCCAACGCCTCTCCCGCAATGAGTTGCGCGTCTTTGACGCGACGCCACCGCTAGGGCAGGAGAAAGCAACGGCAGAAGACATTGCCCGCGAAGCGGGATTCCGTTTACCGCTGACAGTTCACTTACTACTGGCACTGGAAAAGATGTGCGTTGTCGTCCGGCATGGCAATACCTGGGCGCGCCGGGAAACGGAATAAATGACACCTGCGTATGGCGAGTACACTGCTGTGGCATGAGTGAAGATGGTAAGTCCGCGAAGGCTCCGAAAGTTGAGGGGCAGATGGCTGAGGCCATTGAGGACTTCGCGGATTTCCAACTACATGTCAAAGGTCGCGCAGAAGCGACGGTGCGCGGGTATCGCTCCGACTTGCGCGACCTTGCACGCAGTGTGCCTACCTTCGCGGAGTTTGACCTCAACAGCCTGCGCCAATGGTTGGCAGAAGCTGTTACGGAAGGAAAGTCGCGTTCCACCCTGGCACGGCGCACCGCGGCAGCGAAGGGTTTTTCTACTTGGGCAGTGCGCGAAGGGCACCTGAAGCGAGACGTTGCTGCCCGCCTAGTTACGCCCAAAGTGGGGCGTCACCTTCCCACGGTTCTCGCTCCTGAGCAGGCCGGCGAGCTAATGGGCAATGCGGTCTCTGCAGATGAAGTCCACTTCCTTCGCGATAGCGCCATCTTGGAGTTGCTCTACGCCTCCGGTATGCGCGTGGCGGAGTTGGTCCGGCTGGACTTAGGCGATATTGATTTTCAACGTGGTACCTTGCACGTCACCGGTAAGGGCAATAAGCAGCGCGTAGTGCCTTTCGGGCATGCAGCGGAAGACGCCTTAAAGCAGTGGATTGACAAAGGCCGTGGAGAAATCGCTGCGGCCGGTACTGAAGCGGTTTTTGTTGGCAGCAGGGGAGGGCGCATCGATCAACGCCAGGTGCGCCGCATTGTAGAAAAGGCCGCCAAAGTCACTGGTACACAGGGGCTTACCCCGCACGGGGTGCGCCACTCTGCCGCAACCCACCTTTTGGAAGGCGGGGCAGATTTGCGCGTAGTGCAAGAATTGCTGGGACACTCCTCGCTTAATACCACGCAGATTTATACCCACGTGTCCGCGCAGCGCTTGCAGCGCGTATACGACCAAGCCCATCCCCGAGCCTAAAGCGGTTTGAGGCGAATTACCGGCATATCCAGCAGAGTTAAAGGATCGATGTAGGTATCTTTTGCAATGAGCGCGCCCCAGTGCAGTCCGGGGTAGCCATCGACGGGATTGCCTAAACGGCCTATCACTTGGCCCTCGCGGACTTCTTGGTCCTGCTTTACGGAGCCGTGCACTGGCTGATACGTCGTTCTCACTCCATCCGCGTGGTCAATGGAGACAACTGGTTTGCCAGCAACCGTGCCCACAAAGGCGACTTCGCCGTCTTCGGCGGCTACCACCGGTGAGCCCACCGATAGGGCCATGTCGACGCCGCGGTGGCCAGGGCTCCACTTCTGTTCTGGGGCATCGAATCCACGCAGCACCCGCGCCGGGCTAGGTTTGCCGGAAGCAGGGTCGACATAGGCCGTGGCCGGTGGGCAACACAAAATAAGAAGCGAAAGAAGGGTGAGGAAAGCGGCGGGGAGGAAGGCGGGGCGTCGGCAAGCGGGAAATGTGGAGGGGGAAAGAAACTGATTCATGGGCACAGTGTCCGCCGGAGGCAAGCGGCTGGGAAGTGAGTTCTCCTTTAGTTGTGGACAACTTGGGTTGCATGATGTGGTTGAGCTGGTTGTGACGATTGAGGCAAAGTGGCTGCGGCGAAGATGTGGATAAGCTGACTTCGGTTTGGAAAAACCAGCGTATGGGGATTATTCTTTGTGGCAGCAGTGTGTCCACCTCGTGGAGGCATTGACTACGCGCGGCGAAGTTGTCGCTTCCTGCTGGAAGGAAGAGACAGCCTGACGGTTGACGTGGTCCTTGGAAACAAGGTGTCAGCGGGGCCTTCGTTGCTAGGGTGCGGAATAAAACACCGCACAATTGGAAAACCGAAAGACAAGATAAAAGAAAGCGAGCGAATCATGGCAGTTGTAACCATGCGCGAGCTCCTCGACGCTGGTGTGCACTTTGGCCACCAGACCCGTCGCTGGAATCCGAAGATGCGTCGTTTCATCTTCACCGACCGTAACGGCATCTACATCATCGACCTGCAGCAGACGCTGACCTACATTGACGAGGCTTACGAGTTCGTCAAGGAAACCGTTGCACACGGCGGCACCATCCTGTTCGTTGGTACCAAGAAGCAGGCTCAGGAAGCAGTTGCTGAGGAAGCAACCCGCGTCGGTATGCCTTACGTCAACCACCGCTGGTTGGGCGGCATGCTCACCAACTTCCAGACCGTTTCCAAGCGTCTGAAGCGCATGAAGGAGCTTCAGGCAATGGACGAGCGTGAGGACGGCTACAAGGGCCGCACCAAGAAGGAAGTTCTCATGCTCAACCGTGAGCGCGCCAAGCTCGAGCGCGTTCTGGGTGGCATCTCCGATATGGCCAAGACCCCGTCCGCACTGTGGATTGTTGACACCAACAAGGAGCACATCGCGGTCAAGGAAGCTCACAAGCTGAACATCCCAGTTGTTGCCATCCTGGACACCAACTGCGACCCGGACGACGTTGACTTCCCGATCCCGGGCAACGACGACGCCATCCGCTCCACCAAGCTGCTCTCCGGCATCGTTGCCTCCGCTGTTGAGGAAGGCAAGAAGGCTCGTGAGGAGCGTCAGCTGGCTGCAGCTAAGGAAGCTGCCGGCGACTCCGCTGAGAAGGAAAAGCGTGACGCTGAGGCAGCTGCCGCAGCTTCCGACCCGGCTTCTGCGGAAAAGTCTGAGGAAGCATCCGCAGACAAGGCCGAGAAGTAGTCTTAACTTCTCGCTAGGAATTTTCCTCACCTGCGTTTAACTGAATACCCCACGCACTTTTGGTGTGGGGCAGCAAGGGAGTAATTCCTACCCAAGGCTGTTTACCAACCCCCGCCACCGTGCTTTAACGGCGGCGGGGGTTGGTTTTATCTATGCTGGGTTCTGCTGAAGCCAGCTCCACCTTTATGCAGAGGTGGGAAAGGGGTGGTTTCTGCCACCCTAAAGCGGCGCGATTTCACCGCGTCGACTACGCTGTTTGAACGAACACTGTTTGATTTTCAAGGAGGATCGCCCCAACTATGGCGAACTACACTGCTGCAGACGTCAAGGCACTGCGCGAAGCTACCGGCTCCGGCATGCTCGATTGCAAGAAGGCTCTGGAAGAGTCCAACGGCGACTACGACAAGGCCGTTGAGTACCTGCGCATTAAGGGCGCTAAGAACGTCTCCAAGCGCGCTGACCGTGAGGCTACCGAGGGTCTCATCGCCGTTTCCGGCAACACCATGGTCGAGATCAACTGTGAGACCGACTTCGTTGCTAAGAACGAGGCTTTCAAGACCTTCGCAGCCAAGATTGCTGACGCTGCTGCTGAGGCCAAGGCAAACTCCGCTGACGAGCTCAACAACATTGAAATCGACGGCAAGAAGGTCTCCGAGGTCGTGGACGAGGAGTCCGCAAAGACCGGTGAGAAGCTGCAGGCACGCCGTGCAGTTACCGTAGAGGGCGACAACGTTGCCGTTTACCTGCACCAGCGTTCCGCTGACCTGCCGCCGGCAGTGGGCGTTCTGGTTTCCTACGAGGGCAGCGAGGAAGGCGCTCACGCCGCAGCCCTGCAGATTGCTGCAATGAACGCTGAGTATCTTACCCGCGAGGACGTTCCTGCAGAGATCGTCGAGAAGGAGCGCGAGATCGCTGAGGCCACCACTCGTGAGGAGGGCAAGCCAGAGGCAGCCCTGCCGAAGATCGTGGAAGGCCGCCTGAACGGCTTCTTCAAGTCCATCGTTCTGCTTGAGCAGGCTTCCCTTTCTGATAACAAGAAGACCGTAAAGCAGGTTGCTGAAGAAGCTGGCACCACCATCACCGGCTTCGTTCGCTACGAGGTTGGCGCTTAAGCCCACCGCGCTTTAACAACTAGCCCACGAAGGACTATCCTTCGTGGGCTTTGTTGTGCGCTCACCGTGCCGACTCGTGCGGATGGACAATCCGCAGGAAAGGGACCGGCACGTCGCAATTGCCTACTGGCCTGCACCGGCGGGCGGTGTGAGGATGCGAAAGATATATGGGTAAGATAGGGCGGAGATTGAAACTGCCCCGCGTTAAGGAGACGAAGTAGGCGTGACTGCTGCAGATATTAAGCGAACCGGATACAAGCGAGTAATGCTGAAGCTGGGCGGTGAGATGTTCGGCGGCGGCAAGGTCGGTATCGACCCAGACGTGGTTGAAAACGTAGCCCGCCAAATCGCCGAGGTCTCCCGCCAGGGAATCGAAATTGCAGTGGTTATCGGCGGCGGAAACTTCTTCCGCGGCGCGGAGCTTTCCCAGCGCGGCATGGACCGTGCTCGCTCGGACTACATGGGCATGCTGGGCACGGTAATGAATTCCCTTGCATTGCAGGACTTCCTCAAGCAGCAGGGCGTCGACTGCCGCGTGCAGACCTCCATCAACATGGCGCAGATTGCCGAGCCGTACCTGCCGCTGCGCGCTGACCGCCACCTGGAAAAGGGTCGCGTGGTTATCTTTGGCGCCGGCATGGGCATGCCGTACTTCTCCACGGATACCACTGCCGCGCAGCGAGCCCTGGAAATTGGCGCTGAGGTTCTTTTCTTGGCCAAGGCGGTCGACGGCGTCTACTCTGATGACCCGCGCACCAACCCGGATGCGGAACTGTACTCTGAAATCACTCCGCGTGAGGTTATTGAAAAGGGCCTCAAGGTTGCGGATGCCACGGCCTTTAGCCTGTGCATGGACAATGATATGCCAATTTTGGTCTTTAACCTGCTGGAGGAGGGCAATATCGCCCGCGCCGCAGGAGGCGAAGTTATCGGCACGCTGGTGCAGTCCTAATACTGTAAGGGCTGCGAACCTGCTACCTTTTTATACAGCCACCCCTATTCGTTTAAGGATGATTTAACCTCATGATCGATGAGATTCAGCTCGAAGCAGAAGAGCACATGACCGCTTCCGTCGAGCACACCCGCGAGCAGCTGGTGACCATTCGTACCGGCCGCGCGAACCCCACCATGTTCAACGGCTTGGTAGCCGAATACTACGGTGTACCTACTCCGATTACCCAGATGGCTACCATTTCCGTACCGGAGCCGCGCATGCTGCTCATCAAGCCTTATGAGCAGTCCATGATTCATGAGATTGAAAACTCCATCCGCAACTCGGATTTGGGCGTGAATCCCACCAACGATGGTCAGGTTCTGCGCGTGACCGTTCCGCAGCTCACGGAGGAGCGTCGTAAGGAAATGGTGAAGCTGGCCAAGAGCAAGGGCGAGGACGGCAAGATTGCTATCCGTAATATTCGCCGCAAGGCCATGGAGCAGTTGAAGAAGCTGCAGAAGGACGGCGACGCCGGCGAGGATGAGGTCATCGCTGCGGAAAAGGAAATGGAAAAGATTACTTCCGGCTACATCGAGCAGGTGGACAAGCTGGTAGAAAATAAGGAAAACGAGCTGATGGAGGTCTAAGACCTCCCATCATTGCCGCCGTGCCCGTCCCCGGCCGGCGGCGCTTTTTCTGTTCCGCGGCCTACAGATCCGAAGTCTGGAGTAAGGGGAGGTCGACCAGTGAAAGTTAGCGAGGGGCGCGAAAGAAGCAGCGAAAGGAGCCGGTCACGGTGAGTGACGCCATTAACCGCCGATTGCCTCAGCCGAAGAATGGTGCAGGCCGCGATTTGCCGGCCGCTATCGGCGTTGGCGTAGGCCTTGGCGCACTTGTCGTGCTCGCCGTATGGGCCGGCCCGCTCGCGTGGTACGCGGTCGTGGCCCTTGCAGTTGGCGTTGCCATGTGGGAGGTACTTAGCCGCCTGCGAGAGCATTCCTATTATATTCCGCGCACGCTGCTGATTATTTTGGGCCAAGCCATGGTGTGGGTCTCGTGGCCACTGGGCGCGCCCGGCCTTGTCGCGGTCTATGTCACCGCTGTGCTGGCGCTCATGTTTGGTCGTCTCTTCCATAATGGTCGCCATCGCCCGCCAATTAACTACCTGCGGGATATGTCCGTCGGCATTTTTGTGCTGACATGGATTCCGCTTTTTGCCACCTTCGCAGCAATGCTGTCGCTGGTATCGACCCCGTTTGCCAGTGGTGCCGCTTCCATCGTCGTCTTCATGTTGTGCGTGGTGGCCTCCGATACTGGTGGCTATATCGCTGGCGTGATGTTTGGCTCGCATCCCATGGCCCCTGCGGTGAGCCCCAAGAAATCGTGGGAGGGCTTTGCTGGGTCCATCCTCTTTGGCGTGGTCACCGGCGCGCTTACCGTGAAGTTCCTGCTCCATCACGACGCCTGGGTGGGCGGCCTGATGGGGCTTGGCCTTGTCATTTGTGCCACCTTGGGTGACTTGGTGGAATCCCAGTTTAAGCGTGAGCTGGGAATCAAGGATATGTCGGCTCTGCTGCCAGGACATGGCGGCTTGATGGACCGTCTGGATGGCATGCTGCCTTCCGCCATGGTCACCTGGGTGGCCATTAGCTTCCTGGCTACGTTCACACCATAGGAGCAGTGGGTACGCAAAAGCCGCCTCTCCCCAATAGTCCTTCCTAAGAAGGCAGGAAAAGGGGAGAGGCGGCTTTTTAAGACCTATACCTGTTGAGCTTGCTTGCGCAGCTGGCGGCGCAGCTCAAACATGCGCCAGCCACCCACTAGCGCCATGATGAGTGCTCCGCCAATGGCGAAGATGAGGAAAGCGATTCCAGCAGGGAACTCACCGGACCAGCCTAGGAAGTTCATGGGAACCGCGTGCTGGTTTTGCATGATGAAAACAATGAGAACAATCAGTAGCAGGAAACCTACGATGAGCGCGATCCACGTGCTGGCTGCGAAAGATCCCTTCGCCTTGCCGGAAGGCTGGGTGGAGTGAGAAGTAGAGCCAGAGACCGTCGGCTCTAGGCTAGAACCGGTCTCCGGTGCAGAAGCGTTCATCTCCGTCGAGGAGAGGTCTGCGTCGGAAGAAGAAAAGTCATCTGCGGGGTAATTCGGATTTGTCATGCATCCATTATTTCTTTAAACCTGTCGATTATGCCACTTGGCACGGCTTTCAATTGGAAAAACCCACGCAGACCGTGGAAAGATGGGCAACACTATGGCTCAACCAGTGAAACTTAACTTCTCCGCCCCGCGCCGCGGACTTCCCCCTAAGCACTTCGCCGACCTGACCGAAGACGAGCGCATTGATAAGCTCGCAGAAATTGGCCTGCCTAAATTCCGTGCAAAGCAGCTGGCTAAGCACTATTACGAGCACTATACCGACAATGTGGAGGATATGACCGATATCCCCGCCGGCAAGCGCGAAGCAGTTAAGGAAGCCTTCTTCCCTGAGCTCATGAAGCCTATCCGGACTACTTCCACGGATGACGGCGAGACCACTAAGTCCCTGTGGCGGTTGCATGATGGCACGCTGCTGGAGTCGGTTCTGATGCGCTACCCAGGACGCGCTACGTTGTGTATTTCTTCCCAGGCCGGCTGTGGTATGGCCTGCCCGTTCTGCGCTACCGGCCAGGGCGGTCTGGACCGTAACTTGTCTACGGGCGAGATCGTTGAGCAGTTCCGCCATGCTGCAGCCGCAATGGCGGCAGAAGGTGGCCGCCTGTCCAACGTGGTTTTCATGGGCATGGGAGAGCCGCTGGCTAACTATAAGCGTGTGGTGCAGGCCGTGCGGCAGATTACCGGCCAGGATGGTGCCGGCTTTGGTCTTTCCCAGCGCAACGTGACTGTGTCTACCGTGGGCTTGGCTCCGGCAATCCGTAAGCTGGCGGACGAGGATTTGGCCTGCACGCTCGCCGTTTCCTTGCACACTCCGGATGATGAGCTGCGCGATGGCCTCGTGCCGGTCAATAACCGTTGGTCCGTCGATGAGGTGCTCGATGCTGCGCGTTATTACGCGGATAAGTCTGCTCGCCGCGTGTCTATTGAGTATGCCCTGATTCGCGATAAGAATGACCAAGATTTTCGCGCGGATATGCTGGGTCGCAAGCTACATCAGAAGCTGGGCTCCAAGGTTCACGTCAATGTCATTCCGCTGAACCCCACGCCGGGCTCGGAATGGGATGCGGCCCCGCAGGACCGCCAAGACGAGTTCGTGCGCCGCGTACAGGCCCAAGGCGTTCCTTGCACGGTGCGCGATACCAAGGGCGATGAGATTGCGGCAGCTTGTGGTCAGCTCGCAGCGGATGAACGGGAAGATAAGTCCGCCTAACTGATAAGATTGGCGGATATGATTATTCCGAATTATCCGCCGCTTGCAGATGACCCCACCGCGCAGGCCTTTGCCGTGCGCGGTCTGAATAAATCTTTCGCTGGACGCCCCGCGGTGTCGAATTTGAGCCTCGACATCCCGCGGGGCTCTATTTGTGGCATCGTTGGCCCCAATGGCGCCGGCAAAACCACCATGTTGACCATGGCATGTGGCCTGCTGCGCCCAGATAGTGGTGAGGCGTTTATCGCTGGGCACAATACGTGGCAGGAACCGATTGCGGCCAAGGCAGCCATGGGCCTACTCATTGATGGCGCTCCAGTCTTTGACCGTTTATCGGGCCCAGAGTATTTGTTCTATCTCGGAGCATTGCGCCGCATGAATCAAGCCGAAGTGGAGCATCGTAGCGCACAGCTTTTGGATGCCTTGCAGCTTGCCGACGCCGCCGATAAACCCATCGCGGACTATTCCGCCGGCATGACTAAGAAGATCCTTTTGGCAGGTGCGCTTTTGCATAACCCAGAGGTCGTAATACTAGATGAGCCTCTGGAAGCGGTGGACCCAGTCTCGGGCCAGCTCATTCAGGAGCTCTTGCGCGCCTATGTCGCCCGCGGTGGCACCGTAATCCTGTCTTCACACGTTATGCAATTGGTAGAAGGATTGTGTGATCATGTAGCCATTATTGCGGGAGGACAGGTGTTATCTGCTGGCCACGTCGAGGAGGTTCGCCAAGGCGGCAGCCTGACGGATGCCTTCATCCACTTTGCCGGTGGGAGTGACTTTGATGCGGGCTCTTTCGACTGGCTGCGTCGTGAAGGCGGCGAGCCGCAGCGCGGGGAAGGGGAGGCGTAGGTTCAATGACTTCGACGCTCCTCAAGCTGCACCGCACACTGTGGGCGCGCAATCTCAAAGCGAATGCCGCAGCGGTTATGATCCCTATCTGCCTATTGCTCTACGGACTTATAGGCCTTGCGTCGCTAGGAGCTCTTGCTGCGGCAGATATCTCCATCGGAACTGGAAAAATGCAAGCGCTGGCCGTGGCCCCCGCTGTAGGCACGCTTGCCTTTATCGTTATCACCCTCATCATGCCCAGCGGGGAGAATCAGCTTTCTGCCCGTGAACTTTCCGCGTTGCCGGTGCGGTTAAAAGACATCACACCGGCACTAGCTATCGCCTCAATACTCAATCTGCGCGCTCCAGTATCTGTCTTGCTCTCCATCGCCTATGCGGTGGCGGGAAGTGTGATCCTGGCGGCCAATGGCAAGGCATTGTTCATCGTTCCCTTCTGCCTCGGCATGCTCTTTGCCTTAGTGCTGACGCTGGTTTTAGTGGACCTCGCGGTCTATGTCGGGGCTACTGTCGCGGAGCTAAGCTCGACCTCCCTTAAAGTTTTGGGTGCGCTGGCGGTGTTCTTGCTCATCTTTGCTTCTAATCGGCTTGCTTCGCTCGCTAGCTCTGACTTCCCATTGGGAACTGTCGGCGAGGGGCTGGCATGGACGCCCGTAGGCGCACCAGTGGGCTGGGCGCTCGCGCTCGCCCAAGGACAACTGGCGGTGGCACTAGCACAGGTCCTCATCGCCGCGGCGTCGCTGGGCGCAGCCGTGTGGGCGTGGCACCGGTTGCTGCGCTTGCAATTCGAGCGCCGCACACTCTTGTCTCCGGCGCACCAACGCCGCGAAAAGGCGAAAGGGATTAGCCGCTTTTCCTTGGGCTCCTTTTCCTATCGCGGACCAGCTGCGATGGAATTTACGCGCTCGTTGCGCTACATCTTCCGTGACTCCCGCCTTATCGGAACCATCATCATGCAGCCGATTTTGGCAATCGTCTTTATCATTCAAGGCTTTACTGCTGATTCCGTCATGCCTTCTATAGGAGTGCTATTTCTGGGACTCTTCGGCGGAATTGTAGCCACAAATGATTTTGGCTATGACGGTCCAAGCCTGTGGGTAAAGATGGCCACACCAGTTCGTCCGCGCACGTTTCTCTACGCGCGGCACTGGGCGCACCTGGCGCCCACAGCCATAACTTTCGTCCTCTCGGCGGCGGTGCTTTTCGCGGTGAGCGCCGACAAAGCGCTCACCGGGTGCTTGATGGTGGTCGCACTGGGAATTTTCATTTCTTCTGCAGGATTGTCATTGCTGCTATCCACCTTTAATCCCTTTGCCACCGCGCGGCCCGGTGGCAGTATGTGGGCAGATAAATCCGGCTACTCGGCCAGTGCCTTCTTAAGTGCCATTTTGAATTTGTTTATTGGCTGGACGCCGATTATCCCTGGCGTCATTCCAATGGCCATCGGCTACGGCTCGAATATGGTACTGGTTGCGCTGGGGTTTATCCTCGTCATCGCGGTTCCAGTTGCGTGTTATATCGTTGCCCTCCGGGTAAGCGGAAAACGCGTGGACAACTCCCTGCCTGAGATTTACGCCAAGGTGGGGCACTGGGTGTCTTAATCCTCCGGCCCCCGCGACAGTGGCCGCATTGCGGCCCTCTCGGGGTCGCGGTTGAGGCCGTGGGGGCTGGGAGTGGGGCCTAAACGACAGGATGTGTTGGTGAGGAGGAGGGGCGTCGCCAAGCGGAGGCATAAAGAAACCGCCGACCTTCGCGGGGAAGGGCGGCGGTAGCTAAAGCGTACTAAAAGCTTAGAGCGTGTGCTTGCCGGAGGAAACCGGGGTGGCGTTGTTGGTGCCTGGCTCAACACGCAGGTGAGAAACGCGGGAAGGCTCAATGTTGAGCGCGCGCAGCTGGGAATCGGTCAGCTCGGCGTATACGCCGGTGTTGGTCTTCTGGTCGTAGACCCAGTCCGGCTCCTGGTGGCCCACCGGCTGGTTGTTGGCGGTCACGGTGCGCACCTGGTGCAGCTTCGGCTGGAAAGCGTGGATGAGCAGGCCAACGGCGAGCAAGATAGCCAAGGCAATGAGCCAGATGGTCTCAACGTGGCCTTTGTGGTTACCAAAGTTGTAGGCAAGCAGGAACAGGACAGAGATCCAACCGGCGATCTGTACGCCAGAGCGGCTGATGCGGGACCAACCGAATCCTGCGGATGGGACGTCCTCAGTAGAAACACCGTCAAATACCTGTGGTACCGGCTTGTGGGAAGACACTTGCTCTCCTTCGCTTCTGCGTGTGTCCGTCTGTGCGATGAGCATGCGGGCACACCAATGCCATTTGTCTGCTACACATTCTAAAACATCGCACCTGAGATGGCGATTAAACACCCCCGTCGCAGTGCGGCGTACCTGCCGCGCCCGCCCAATGGTGGTGGGCGCTAGGGTGGAAGCGTGACTACTCAGCGAATACTCATTCTTGGTTCCACCGGTTCAATCGGCACGCAGGCTCTGGAAGTCATTGCGGATAATCCCGATAAATTCGACGTCGTGGGAATCGCTGCGGGTGGCTCCAACCCGCAGCTCATCATCGAACAAGCCTGTAGCCTCAACCTTTCGTTTGACCACGTTGCCGTGGCCAACGAGGGCGCCGCGGCCGAGGTGTCGGCCGCTTTAGGCGGTTCGGTTTTGAGTGGCGCCGACGCTGCAGAGCACCTAGTGCGCTCGGCCCCGGCCGATACAGTACTCAATGCCTTGGTGGGGTCTTTGGGGCTCAAGGCCACCTTGGCCACATTGGAGATGGGCGAGTATCTGGCCTTGGCCAATAAGGAATCCCTCGTCGCGGGCGGCACGCTGGTTACCCAAAAGGCGCGCCCTGGTCAGATCATCCCTGTTGACTCGGAACATTCCGCCATGGCGCAGTGCCTGCGTGCCGGCGAGGAGGGGGAGCTGGATAAGCTCGTCCTTACCGCCTCTGGTGGTCCGTTTCGTGGTTGGTCGCGCGAAGAGATGTGGGACGTGACCCCTGAGCAGGCAGCGCAGCACCCTACCTGGTCGATGGGGCAGATGAATACCCTCAACTCCGCCACCCTCATTAACAAGGGCCTGGAGCTGATTGAAGCCACCCTGCTCTTTGACATCGCCCCGGAGCGCATCGACGTCACCGTGCACCCGCAGTCCATCATTCACTCCATGGCCACCTTCAAGGACGGCTGCACTATTGCTCAGGTCTCGCCGCCGTCGATGAAGCTGCCCATTTCGCTAGCGCTGAATTGGCCGCACCGCGTCCCAGATGCCCAGCCGGCCTTGGACTTTGCGCAGGCGCATGATTGGCGCTTTGAGCCGCTTGACGATGCCGCCTTTCCCGCAGTCAACCTCGCCTGCCGGGCCGCGGCCGAGGGAACAGGGGTCATCTACAACGCCGCCAATGAGGAGGCAGCGGCCGCGTTCTTGTCCGGGCGCATCCATTTCCCGGAGATCGTGGACGTCGTGGGCACGATCCTTGATTCCGCATCCGAGTTTGCTGGTGTAGTCTCTAGCCTCGATGAAATCCTCGCGGTAGAAGGCGAGGCGCGCAGGCGCGCGAATGCGCTGATTGACTCGCTGGCTGACTAGAAAGCTTTCACACCATGGCAAACTTGCTGGGCATTGTGTTTTTCGCCCTTGGCATCGGGCTCACCGTAGCGCTGCACGAAGCAGGCCATATGCTCACCGCGCGCGCCTTTGGCATGCGCGTGCGCCGCTATTTTATTGGCTTTGGCCCGCGCTTATTCTCCTTCCGGAAGGGCCACACGGAATATGGGCTTGCGGCCTTCCCGGTAGGCGGGTTTTGCGATATTGCTGGCATGACCGCCCAGGATGAATTCCTCACCGAGGAAGAAGAGCCCCATGCGATGTATAAAAAGCCGTGGTGGCAGTGCATTATCGTGATGGCCGGCGGCATCGGTGTCAATCTGATTTTGGGCTTTGTCATCCTCTACTTTGTGGCGATGACGGCTGGTCTGCCCAACCCGGATGCTGACGTGCGCCCCCGTGTGGGCGAGGTGACCTGCTCGGCCAATCAGAAGCCGAACCAAGAACTGGAAAAGTGCACGGGTCAAGGCCCAGCCGGAAAAGCCGGCGTGCAGGAGGGCGATATCATCGTGGCCCTCGATGGCCAGAAGCTGGATTCTTTTACCCAGCTGCGCGATGAGGTAATGCAGCGCCCCGGTGAGACCATCACGCTGACGGTGGAGCGCGGTGGGGAAGAAAGGGACTTCCCGGTTCACCTTGATACGGTCAAGCGGTTGAACCAAGACGGCGAGCTAGTCGATGCTGGCTCTATCGGGCTGAGCAATCAGCTTATCGATGTCGTCGAAAAGCACGGCGCCGTCGACGCCCTGCCGGCAACCTGGCGCTTTAGCACCTACTCACTGAGCGCAACGATCGACGGGCTGAAGCAATTCCCGGGCAAAATTCCGGGTGTGGTGGCCTCCATCTTTGGCCACGAACGCGAGGCCGATGGCCCGATGTCCGTCGTCGGCGCTTCTCGCGTGGGCGGCGAATTGGCGGAGCGCTCCCTGTGGTCGATGTTCTTTATGATGCTGGCCACCCTGAATTTCTTCCTCGCGCTCTTTAACCTGATTCCGCTGCCGCCTTTCGACGGCGGACATATCGCCGTCATCATTTATGAAAAGCTGCGCGATGGCATCCGCACACTGGCGGGCAAGCCAGCTCTGGGGCCGGCCGATTACACCAAGTTGATGCCGGTGACCTATGTCATGGCCGCGCTGCTGATGGGTGTTGGGGCCATCGTGATCGTCGCCGATGTGGTCAACCCCATTCGGCTATTTGGCTAGCCGCCGCAGCCCCCGCTGCGTGCACTTCAGGCATAAAGCAAGCAGTGCTAGAGTGGGGGCGTTAATCACCCACCGTATGTATTTACTGTGCTTCAACAAGGAGAATTCATGTCGACCCCCATCGGTCTAGGAATCCCAGACGGCCCACCACCAGTCCTGCACCCGCGCCGCAAGACTCGTCAGCTGCAGGTGGGCCCGGTCGGCGTCGGCTCTGACTCGCCCATCTCGGTGCAGTCAATGACCAATACCAAGACGCACGACATCAACGGCACGCTGCAGCAGATCGCACAGCTGACCGCTTCCGGCTGCGATATCGTGCGTGTGGCTTGCCCTAAGCCCATCGACGCGGAGGCACTTCCGGCCATTGCCAAGAAGTCTCCGATCCCGGTGATTGCGGATATCCACTTCCAGCCGAAGTACATCTTCCAGGCCATCGATGCTGGTTGCGCCGCCATCCGCGTAAACCCGGGCAATATCCGCGAGTTCGATGGCCGTGTGAAGGAAGTTGCTAAGGCCGCAGGCGATGCCGGCATTCCCATCCGCATCGGCGTGAATGGTGGTTCTTTGGACAAGCGCCTGCTGGAAAAGTACGGCAAGGCCACCCCGGAGGCACTCGTCGAGTCCGCTATTTGGGAGGCTGGCCTCTTTGAGGAGCACGGTTATGGCGATATCGCTATTTCCGTTAAGCACTCCGATCCGGTTCTGATGGTGGAGGCCTACCGCCAGCTGGCGGAAAAGACTGATTACCCGCTGCACCTTGGCGTGACCGAGGCTGGTCCGAAGTTCATGGGCACCATCAAGTCTTCCGTGGCCTTTGGTGCACTGCTGGCAGAGGGCATTGGCGATACCATTCGCGTGTCCCTGTCCGCCCCGCCGGTAGAGGAAATCAAGGTGGGAGACCAGATTCTGCAGTCGCTCAACCTACGCCCGCGCAAGCTGGAAATCGTCTCCTGCCCGTCCTGCGGCCGCGCCCAGGTGGACGTTTACAAGCTGGCAGAAGAAGTTACCGCCGGCTTGGACGGCATGGAGTTCCCGCTGCGCGTTGCCGTGATGGGTTGCGTTGTCAACGGCCCAGGCGAGGCCCGCGATGCCGACCTCGGCGTTGCTTCCGGCAATGGCAAGGGTCAGATCTTTGTTAAGGGCGAGGTTGTTCGCACCGTGCCGGAAGACAAGATCGTGGAAACCCTCATTGAAGAGGCCATGCGCATTGCCGATGAGCAGGGTATGGAAGCCGTGGAAGGCGCCAAGGCTGAGGTTCGCGTAACCCAGTAATTTACCCACTTTGAGCAGACTGCCCCGCACTTCGGTGTGGGGCAGTCTTTTTTGGCGCTTGCGCTGCTAGAGTGCCAAGACATGAAGGACATGAAGAAGTTGGTCGCGCTGGTTGCAACTATCACGCTCGCCTCCACCAGCGTGGTTGCCTGTACACTGAAGCCGGTTTCTGCGGAACCGGTCGCGGAAGAATTCCTCCAGGGGATGGAATCCCGCAATAATGACGGCTTAGCCGCGCTTACCGACGCCCCCTCCGACGCCACCTCCGCCCTCGATGCCACCTACTCCGGCCTGCAGGCCGAGGGGCTCGACATGGAGCTTGAAGGCGTGGACCAAGATGAGAACCTCGCCACGGCGAACTACAAGGTCACCTGGGATCTGCCCAAGGATCGTACCTTGAGCTATGACACGCAGATGACGCTGACCAAGACTGAGGATGAATGGACGGTGCGGTGGAAGCCAAGCCTCATCCACCCCGACCTGGGAGCAAATCAGCACCTGGAACTGCGCGCACTGGAAGCAGAGCGCGCCAGCGTGGTGTCTTCCAACGGAGTGGAATTGATGAGCCCGGGGCTGAACTACCGGCTGGTGGTAGATACTAGCTCGCTGGATGATGTGCGGCCCACCGCTTCTAAGATCAGCGGCGCACTGGCTGCCGCCCACCGCCAGGATGACTCCATTGCAGAGATGGATGCCAAGGATCTGGCGAAAAAATTGGAGGATGCAGACGGCTCCTTTTCCGTCACCATGTTTACGGAGGATCAAGCCAAGGCTGTGCGCCCCAGGGTGGAAGGCATAGACGGCGCGCGCCTCAATGAAGAACCGGCTCTGGTCACCCGCGACCGTGGGCTGGCACCCGATCTGATGTCGCGTGTGCGCTCCGCGGTCCAGGATGAGGTCGATGGCCAAACCGGCTGGTCCATTTCTGTGGTCAATGAAAATGGTGCGGCGCTCTCTGATGTGGAAAAGCACGACCCTGATGCGGCACCGTCGATCAAGGTAGGTCTGGACTACGATGTGCAGCGTGCCGCGCAGGAGGCGGTCAACGAGCGTGCCGATTCCCAGGCCATGCTCGTAGCCATCCGCCCCTCCAATGGTGATATCTTGGCCGTCGCCCAAACCGAGAAGGCCGATGAAGACGGCGATGTAGCCTTACAAGGTCAGTACCCGCCCGGCTCGGTATTCAAGATTCTCACCGCAGCGGCCGGCGTAGAAAAGCAGGGGCTTAATACCGATACCATCGTTCCGTGCCCGGGCACCATGGATATCTTTGGCCGCGTGGTGACCAACTACAATGCCTTCGCCCTAGGCAGCGTTCCGCTCAGCCAAGCCTTTGCACAATCGTGCAACACTACCTTCGCGGATATTTCCACCAAGCTCAAGCCTGGTGAGTTGAAAGACATGGGAAAGAAGTTTGGCTACGGAGTGGAATACGATATTCCAGGCCTTACTACCATTACCGGTTCCATTCCGGAGGGCAAAGAACCACTGGAGCGCACTGAAGCTGGCTATGGTCAAGGCTACGACTTGGCTAGCCCTTTCGGCATGGCGCTGGTCTCTGCCACGGTAGCCAACGGCAAAACGCCAACACCTCAGCTGATTGAAGGCCATGAGACCAAAGCCTCCGATAAGCCGCAGCAGATTTCTAAGCCCGTGTTGGACAATGTCCGCAGCATGATGCGCCAAGTGGTCACCAGCGGTACTGCCCGCAGCATGGCTGCTGGCGGCACCATCTACGGCAAGACCGGTGAGGCCGAGATTAACGAGGGCTCGCACGCCTGGTTTACCGGCTACCGCGAAGAAGACGATATCGCCTTTGCCACCCTCGTGGTTTTGGGCGGCGGCTCCGATGTATCGGTAAATATCACGAGCAACTTCTTGCAGAAGGTCGATGATTACCGTTCAGGCCCACACGAAGGGGCAGCGCCCCCAGCCGAAGGCTAGAACCCCCGCCTGCCCTCGTGACCCCGGCTGCTGCATTATGGGCGTGGAGGACTACCATGGGAAACCATGAGTAATCGAGGAAAGCTAAAGCCAGGCAAGCCCACCCCCATCCTCACCGTGCCGGAGAGCATTGAGCGCCCCGAGTACGTGTGGAAGGACGAAGTGCAGGAGGGCATTGGCGAGCCCTACGTCCAGTCTCCTGAAGTCATTGAGAAGATGCGTGAGGCCTGCAAGATTGCAGCCAACGCACTCAAGGAGGCCGGCAAGGCCGTGCAGCCGGGCGTAACTACTGATTATGTGGACCGCGTGGCGCACGAGTACATGTGCGACCACGGCGCTTACCCGTCCACGCTGGGCTACCGCGGCTTCCCCAAGTCCAGCTGCGTTTCCCTCAATGAGATTGTTTGCCACGGCATCCCGGATACCACCGTGATTGAGGATGGCGACATCGTTAATATCGATATCACTGCTTATAAGAACGGCGTCCACGGTGATAATAACGCCACCTTCCTCGCCGGCGACGTCTCCGAGGAACACCGCCTGCTGGTAGAGCGCACCAAGGAGGCCACCATGCGCGGTATCAAGGCCGCAAAGCCCGGCCGTGAGATTAACGTCATTGGCCGCGTTATTGAGTCTTATGCCAAGCGCTTCGGCTACAACGTCGTGCGCGATTTCACCGGCCACGGTGTTGGCCCGACTTTCCATAACGGCCTGGTTGTCCTGCACCATGACTCGACCGTCTACCGCGATATCCTCGAACCGGGTATGACGCTTACCGTTGAGCCGATGATTAACCTCGGCTCCTTGGATTATGAGATCTGGGACGATGACTGGACCGTTCAAAACACTGACGGCAAGTTCACCGCCCAGTTTGAGCACACCCTTGTCATCACCGAGGACGGCAACGAAATCCTTACCATCCCAGACGAGGACTAGAAACTATAAACTAAGGCCGCCTCCATGGCCCAGTAGGCGAGTGGAGGCGGCCTTTTGCATGCTTGCCGACGCCCGACGGTAGACGCCAGACGCCGTGCGCAACGGGTTCACACTTAGCAACCAGCTGCGCATAGCAAAAGGGCCTCGTTCGAAGAACGAGGCCCCGTGCAAGCCCTAGCCATCTAGAGCCAATCTGCAGCTAATAATTAGCGGCGGAAGATTGGGTCCAGGATGTGCTGCGGGATGATGCCGTTGTGAACAGCGTAGTTGTAAGCGCCGATGATTGCGCCGATGACGGAGGTGATGCCCAGTGCGGTAGCACCCTTCTTCCAATCGGAAGCCCACTCCGGGATGTTTTCGGAGATTTCGGTGCCCCACATGTCCTCGCCGGTAACCTGGTTTTCAGGCTTAACGACAGGCTTGCCGTCCTGACCTTCGGACCATGCACCCTTCTTCTTGCCCAGCTGGGTGAAGGAGCTGGAGGAAGAGGAGGAGGTGGTGTTCTCGTTGGTGGAAGAGGACTCTGCAGAAGCAACGGCGGTGCCGCCGAAGGCTACGGTGACAGCGGTAGCAGCAGCAACGGCTGCGGTGCGGAAGTTACGCATTGTGAAAATTACCTTTCGGAAGTTTTGATTGAGCCGTGTGGCTGTTGCTTAGAAGGACGGGCCGTGAACGAAGAAGTTGTATACAGGGCCGATGATGCCGCCGAGCAGGGCGCCGATGCCTGCTACAACGGTTGCACCGTAGAAGACCTTTGCCCATGCCGGCTGGTCGGAGAAGTCCTTGGAAGAACCGAAGATGCCAACGCCGTTAGCTGCCTGGTCGCCCTCGAGCTTGTGGCCAAGCTCGGAGGACAGAGAGCCGCCGGACTTGCCGTTGTCATCGTCGCCGCCCTTTGCGGTGTTGGACGGGTTCTGCGGCTGTACCTCGATCTCGGTGCCGTTCTGGTTGACGGTCTCGTCAGCGGAAGCAACGGTGGTGCCGCCGAAGGCAACGGCGAGAGCGGTTGCGCCAGCGATAGCTGCATTGCGGATACGCATATCAAAATTCCTTAAAAGTCGTACTTGCAAGGCTTCCACATTGGGAAACCAAAGTGTTATTGAATGTACAGGGAACATCCAGAAACACGCGGTAGCCGTGTTCGTATCGGCTCTAGCCGGTGTCTCAACACAATTTAGTAAAACTGTTGTCCTTTTGCACGTCATGGGCCGAAATTCCGGCCATTAAATTTATTTGGGCCCCTTAAAGGAGTTGAATTCCCTGAAAATGCAAAGTAGGAATCCTTAGTCTGAAGTGGGAAGATATCTTATAGGCTGGGAAGATACTGGGCATGTGTGAGAAAGATCACGTAACAATTTACTTTTACCACTCCAGTCCCAAAAGGGCATTTTCCACTACTTCTGGCAGCGCAGGGTGGATCCAATATTGGTTGCGAGTGAACTCCCGCATGTCCAATTTGTAGGCCATCGCGGTAATCAATTGCTGGATGAGGGTGGAGGCCTGCGGGCCCATGAGGTGCGCGCCGAGAAGCTGCCCTGTCGCGCGATCGGCAACTAGCTTGCAGATACCGGTGCTATCTTCCATAGCCCAGCCGTAGGCAACGTCGCCAAAGTTCTGGACCTTGACGGTGACGTCGAAGCCCTTCTGTCGTGCTTGCTTCTCAGTTAGGCCCACTGTGGCGATTTGTGGGTGGGTAAAGATGGCGGCGGGGACATTGTCGTGGGGCAGTGGGCGGAGATCTTCTGGGTGGAGCAGGTTGTGCTGCACGGCGCGGGTCTCCGCATTGGCTACGTGCTTGAGCATGTACGGCGAGGAGACATCGCCAAGTGCCCAAACACCCTCGGCGGCGGTGCGGCCGAACTCATCGGTGCTCACGCGGGCGTCGGCAAGCAGCTCAATGCCTGCCTTGTCCAGATCCATTTGATCGCCGTTTGGGGTGCGCCCGGTAGCAACTAGAATCGCTTCTGCTTCCACGGACTCACCATTGTCGAGCTCCAACCGCACGCCCGTGTCAGTTTCCTCGAGCTTGGTGCCATTGGCTATGTGCACGTCGAAGCGATCGCGAGCAATTTGGTTGAAGCGCCTGGAAATGTCATCATCGAGGTGGCGCAGCAAGGTCTCGGACCGGTTGACCACGGTCACCTTGGTGCCGAGGCCGTCGAAGACGTGGGCAAACTCCATCGCGATATAGCCGCCGCCCACCACGATTAAGCTCTCCGGCTGGTGGTCCATGCGCATAATGTCTTCATTGGTGTAGTACTTGATGCCGGAATCTGCATAGACCTCCGGAATGACCGGCCGGGAACCGGCGGCAATGACGATCTGATCGCCACTGATGACATGGTTGCCAGTTTGTATGGTCTTGGGGCCAACAAAGCGAGCGTGTTCGTCGTAGACGGTGATATTAGGGGTTTCCTCACCGCGGCGGTACTGCTCGCCGCCTTGGGCAATCTGGTCGATGCGGTTGTTAAAGACGCGGTCCACAATGGAGTTCCAGTCCACGCTGTTGACCTGAGCATCTAGGCCTAGCCGGCCGGCTTCGCGTGCAGCCAAGGCGATGTCGGCGGCATAGACATACATCTTGGTGGGAATGCAGCCTACGTTGAGGCAGGTGCCGCCGAAGGTGCCCTTTTCAATGATGGCGATTTTCTGGTCATCAAAATCCGGGCTAGGGATGGAGTTTCCGGAGCCGGTGCCGATGATGATGAGGTCGAAATGTTCCTCGGCAGCGGGCGTGTGGGACTGGTGTGAAGTAGTCACGTTTATTCCTTATATATAGGGACTAAATTACTGAGTGGATTGTGGAGTATCGAGGACGGTGGGCAGCCACTTGTCACAGGCGTCAAAAGCTTCTTGGAGCGGGTCCGGAAGCGATAGGAACACATCGTGCCTAGCGCCCTTGATGGGATGCAAGGTGTAGTGGGCACTAAGTTCCTTTGCCCAGCGCCGCGTTTGCGCAACGTCGATGATGACATCTGCGTGGTTCACGCTGTCGGAGTAGGGCTGGCCCAATTGAGTGCGAGTGGACTGCAAGGTCAAGATCGGCACGCCGGCATCAACGCGGCCGCTGTGAATAGCATCAAAGCCGTGGAATACCGCGGCTATCCAACCGACATATTTCTTATGGCCGGCCAGCGGCTTAAAGCGAAGGTCAAAATCCCAGTCGCCGTAGAAATCCTTGTGCACGGACTCGCCGTAAGCAGTGAGATTACCGCCGGGTAGCGGAGTCATTGGGGCTATACGGCCCAATGTGTAGAGCAGCGGCTTGAGTGGTGTGAGGACCTGGCCGGGCACGCCCATCATGTCGAGCCACGGACTGTTCAGGATGAGGCCCGCCAGGCGCTGGTGGCGCTCTCGGTCGGTTCGACGTAGATGATCCATCCACAGCGGGGCGATCAGGCCACCGGTGGAGTGGGCGATGAAGATGACTTCATCATTGGGGATCGCATCAAGTGCGGCGGTGAGGTCTGTAAAATACAGCGCCAGGTCCGAAGCATAGTGCCACGATTGGCCCGAGCGGCGCGAGCGGCCGCACTTGCGCAGATCGATGGCATAAAAGTCATAACCCTCGGCGGCAAAGTGCTCGGCTACGTGGGTGTGGAAGAAATAATCGGTCATGCCGTGTAGCCACACCAGCGCTGGGCGTGACGGGGCCGCTGACTCACGTGCAGTACCACCCGCGTGCTCCGGCGCGTAGTGCACCAGCGTGGTGACCACGTCGCCTTCGCCATCGGGGTCTGTACCCAAGTCAATGGTGGCAGCTTCATAGTCGGGGCCAAGTTTGTCTGGGCCCCATACCGGGGAGTGTGTAACCATGCCTCGATTCTAGGTGCAACGAAGAATTTATGGTGCTGCTACTGGGGTGTAAATGGTGGGGGCAGAAATTCCCACATTTTTGCCACTGGTCTGGGGGAGAAATCCCAAATTGAATGAGAAAAGCGTAGAGTAAGGCCTTAATGCGTGACGCACTGCCAGGTTGTCATAGTGCAGCGATGGTGGCGCGGGGCGCTAAGCGCTAAAAATCAAGGCGTAGACCGCGCCGATGGATATCTATTTTCAATTCGAAGAGGTAATAACACAGTGTCCTCCGCTAAGAAGACAGCACAGGTTGTAGACGAGGTCGATGTAGCACTTATCGGTGCTGGCATCATGAGCGCCACCCTGGGTGCTATGCTCCGCGAGTTGGAGCCCAGCTGGACCCAAATGGTCTTTGAGCGCCTTGATGGCCCCGCATTGGAGTCCTCCTCCCCGTGGAATAACGCCGGTACCGGCCACTCCGCACTGTGCGAGCTGAACTACACCCCGGAGAAGAACGGCCGCATTGATATCTCCAAGGCTCTGGGCATCAACGAGAAGTTCCAAAAGTCTCGCCAGTTCTGGTCCCACCAGCTCAACAACGGTATTCTCACCGACCCGAGCGAATTCATTAATCCGGTTCCGCACGTGTCCTTCGCACAGGGCGAAATCCAGGTGGATTACCTCAAGCGCCGCTATGATGTGCTGAGCGAGAAGCACATGTTCCCGGGCATGCAGTTCTCCGCAGACGATTCCGACTTTGCTGAGAAGCTGCCGCTGATGGCGAAGGGCCGTGACTTCTCCAATAAGGTGGCCATTTCTTGGACCGACGCTGGTACCGACGTCAACTTTGGCGCGCTGACCAAGCAGTTCCTGACCGCAGCCAAGGCCTCCGGCACCGAGATCCGCTATGGCCATGAGGTCATCGATATCAAGCGTGATGGCTCCGCGTGGAAGGTGTACTCCAAGAACAAGCACACCGGCGACATCACCGTAGTTAAGGCCAAGTTCGTCTTCGTAGGTGCCGGCGGTTACGCCCTGGACCTGCTGCGTAAGGCAAAGGTGAAGGAAGTTGCCGGTTACGCAGGCTTCCCGGTATCTGGTCTGTGGCTGCGCTCCAAGAACCCGGAGCTTATCGAGCAGCACCAGGCAAAGGTCTACGGCAAGGCTGCCGTGGGCGCCCCACCAATGTCGGTGCCGCACCTGGATACCCGCGTGATCGACGGCGAGAAGGGTCTGCTCTTCGGTCCTTACGGTGGTTGGAGCCCGAAGTTCCTGAAGAAGGGCACCTACCTGGACCTGTTCAAGTCCATCCGCCCAGACAACATCACCTCTTACCTCGGCGTTGCCGTGCAGGAGTTCGGCCTGACCAAATACCTGGTGGATGAGGTGCGCAAGAGCTTCTCGGACCGCGTGGAAGCCCTGCGCGAGTACGTACCGGAAGCAAAGGAAAGCGACTGGGAAACCGTTATCGCTGGCCAGCGCGTCCAGGTGATTAAGCCTGCTGGTGCCCCGCAGTTCGGTTCCCTCGAGTTCGGCACCACCTTGGTGAATAACCAGGAGGGCAATATCGCCGGCCTGCTCGGCGCTTCCCCGGGTGCATCCATTGCCCCGGCCGTCATGCTGGAGCTGCTGGAGCGTTGCTTCGGCGAGCACATGATTGATTGGGCAGACAAGATTCGCGAGATGGTTCCGTCTTATGGCATCAAGCTGCGCAACGATGAGAAGCTGTACGACGAGATGTGGGAGTACACCCAGAAGACCCTGAAGCTGGACCGCTAAGAGCTAGCTTTCGGCCTCGTTAGCCCCTGCACCGCCGCTGTTGTGGTGCAGGGGCTTCGTGCGCTTTGAGCAAGGCGGGGAGGGATTAAGTACCGCAGTAGGTGAGGTAGCCCTCGAGACCATTAGGATCCGGCGATTCGAACGGTGGGTTGGGCTCCCACGGGTGGGTGACCGCGTGCAGGAGCTCCTGATACGGGCCCATCTCCCCGCGTTCGGCAGCATCCAGTGCGGATTCTACGGCGAGGTTGCGCGGGATAACCCGCGGCATGGCGTTATCGACGCGGGAAGGATCGGGCGAGGAGGCAAGGTAGTCATCCAAGAAGTCTCCCTCGGCAAAGAGCTCGCGGGCGTGGGTGGGGTGACCTGCGGCGGCGTCGGCAAGAGCGCGGTGAGCCAGCGTGATATCTGGACCGTTGAGCTGCATGGCTGCTGCATAGGAAGAAGCGACCTCCAGGGAGGTGTCCAAAGCCTTCGCCACATCTGCCCTGCGCTGGTGCTCAAAGCGGTCGCTAAAGCCGTTGATGGATTCTTGTGCAAGGCTCATGGCCTTATTCATGTCCATATCAAAAAGCGGCAGGAGGGATTCCGCTAAGCGGGCCAGGTTCCACCCCAGAATGGAGGGCTGATTGCCAAAGGTATAACGGCCCTGCCTATCGATGCTGGAGAAGACCGTCGCGGGCGAATAGGCCTCCATAAAGGCACAGGGGCCATAGTCAATGGTCTCGCCAGAGATGGTGGTGTTATCCGTATTCATCACGCCGTGAATAAAGCCCAAGCGCATCCACTGGGACACGGTGCGGATCTGCGCATCCATCACCTGGGTGAAAAATTCCTGGTAGTCCGCGCCAGGGTAGTGGCGCGCAATGGCATAGTCGGCCAATTGGCGGGTGTAATCCGTCTGCGCGGCTAGGTGAAAGGTGCCGACGCGGATGTGGCTAGCGGCCACGCGTACCACAATGCCGGCCGGTTGCACGTGCCCGCGCTGAATGGGCCGTCCGGTGGAAATAACCGCCAGCGCCCGGGTGGTGGGAACGCCCAAGGCATGCATAGCCTCAGAGACTAGGTACTCGCGCAGCATGGAAGACAGCGTTCCGCGGCCATCGGACCCGAGGCGGGAAAAGGGAGTAAGTCCAGTTCCCTTGGCATGGAGATCCCATAGCCGCCCGTCCTTATCCACCTCGCCCAAGAGCATGGCCCGGCCGTCTCCCATCTGCGGGTTAAACGCACCGAATTGGAAGCCGGAATAGGCCATGGCGTGGCCGCCCGCGCGGCCGGTAAGGAAATCTATGCCCTCGGAGGAGCGCAGCCAGTCCGGGTCAAAGCCCAACTGCCTGGCTAGTTCCTCGTTCAGGATGACCATCTGTGGGTTCGGTTGCTCCTCACCCTCGGTGGGGCGAACCAAGTGGGGAAGCTTCTGGGCAAAATCGTGGTGTAGCTGCATCTAAACCTCCAGTGTTCCGCGCACGCGAATCTGGGCGCGACCGCCCACCCAGATATCCGTGCCGTCATCGTTGATGAATACTTCGCCTGCCCGGCCAATCTGGCTGCCTTGTGTTGCTGTATAGCGCGGCGGCACCAAGTTACGCGAGCGCATAAACTGCGCGGCGCCGCCATTGAAAGAACCGGTGACTGGGTCTTCGAATTGGGTGGTAAAGGCCCGAACCTCATAGGCCGGCTCGCCCTCTGCGGCGTTGGGGTTAAGGCCCACAACGCCGACCTTGGGGCGCTCGCCCTGGGGCTTAACCGCACGCACCGCCTCGGCATCGCGTAATTGGAGCAGGCGCCAGCCCGGGCCATTGTCCACCCAGCCATGGTCGACAATATCCGCGCTATCTAGCCCCAGCCCACCGCAGGCCTCCTTCAGATCCGCTGGGCTTAGCGGTTCTTCGCGGCGCAGCGGCGGGGTAGCAAAGGACAAGACTTCGCCCTCTTCGCGGACGGTCACCAATCCCGCGCCGCACGCCTGGACGATACGTCCCTCCGTCCGCGGCTTGTTGCCCAGCGCCCGCCACGCGGCAGCGCTGCCCAAGGTTGGATGGCCAGCAAAATCAAACTCTTCATAGGGGGTGAAAATGCGCACGCGGTAGTCGGCGCGGGCGTCGCTGGGCTCTAGCAGGAAAGTGGTCTCAGAAAAGTTAGTCCAGTTCGCGATTGCCTGCATTTGCTGGTTACTCAGCCCATCAGCACCAGCAATCACCGCCAAGGCATTGCCGTTAAAGGCACCCGTGGCAAAAACATCAACCTCAAAGAACTCGTGCTGCATGCCCGCCAGTCTAGTCAGCCCCAGGGATGAGGACTATGGCCTAGAGCCTGCGCTAGCCTAGAAAGCCATGAAGAAGCTATGGCCGGATGCGGTTCGTGCCTGGGTAGGCCCGCCGTGGAGAATTATCATTCCGCTGCTTTTCGGGGGGGCTTCGGTGCCGGCGGCAGAAGGTGTTATTGATAGAACTTCGCTTTTCCAGGAGCTGGTTCTCGTACTTTATACAGTCGTTATTCCACTAGCACTCTGGCTACACCCCAAGCTCAGGGAATATGCCATCGGGGTCACTGCTATCACACTAACGGTGTGCATCTTTACCCCGCTTGCTGCAATGGGCAACGCTCACTTTTTCCCTTTGGCTTACTGCGTATTTCTGATAGGCGCACATTCGCCCAAACGACTACAGCGAATCTGGATAGGGTGGATTGCCTTAGGCTCCTTGGCGGCCACCGCAGCGGACCTATACGGCCGGAGGATTATCAGCGGCATCGATTTTGGCCTCGAAGACACCACTGTTGGCCCGCTTCCTGCCTTCGCCTCCGTCGTCATCATCGCGTGGCCGGTCATGGGCTTTTTCTTCCTGATTGGCACCAATGACCGTAAAAAGCGTGAGGACCAGCAGCTGCTGGTTGAACGTGCGGAGATGGCTGGCGCGGTAGAGCGCAACCGCATTGCTCGCGAGATGCATGACATTGTGGCGCATAATTTAGCGGGCGTTATTGCCCTTGCCGACGGCGCCCGGTTCGCCGCTGCCAAAAATTCCGCAGCGGCCACAGAAGCCTTGGAAACCATCGCCTCTACCTCCCGCGATTCCCTCAAACAGATGCGCGGTTTGCTCTCCGTATTGCGTGATGGCGATTCCCGCGCCGATACCAAGGCGCCTGGTGCAAGCGATATTGCAGGACTTATTTCGGAAGCGCGCCGGACTGGTTTCGATATCACTGTGCACGGGCTGGAGGACCTGCCGACCGAAAGCGACGAGCTCTACCAGTTCACCGTCTACCGCGTGGTGCAAGAACTTTTGACCAATATGATCAAGCATTCGCGTGATAAAAGGGGAATACTGCGCTTTCGCTCTACCGGAAATGGCTTAGTACTTAACGCCGATAACCCGGCCGTTCGTACGCCGAATAGTCATAATCCTGGCTACGGCCTCGTCGGAATGAGCGAGCGCGTCAAAGCCTATGGCGGCAGCGTTGCTACCCGCACCGAGGATGGACACTTCTTTATTACCGTGGAGGTACCCAATGACTAACCCTGAGCAGCCAACAGGTGCGCCCGCTGGCCCCATCCGAATCGGTCTAGTCGATGATCAGCCCCTCGTGCGCGCCGGGTTCGCCATGCTCCTTGGCTCCCAAGAGGATTTGGACGTTGCATGGCAGGCATCCGATGGCGATGAAGTCCTCGACCTCGCCCGCGCGCAACCTGCCGATATTGTGCTCATGGATGTCCAGATGGCCCGCGTCAATGGCATCGCCGCCACAGAAAGGCTGCTGCCGGAATTCCCGGACACCCAGGTCATTATGCTAACCACCTTCGATGACCAGAATTTTGTCCACGGAGCAATTTCCGCTGGGGCCTCCGGATTCCTGCTCAAAGACGTCGAACCGGAGGAACTCCTCGCCGCTATTCGTACCGTACATTCCGGCGAGGCCGTCCTTTCACCGCGCATTACCGCACAGGTGCTGCAGCAACTGCGCAGCGAGCAGTCTGCAACACAGCCCGATTCATATGCCACCCCCGTTGCGGCAGCAGCTACCGCCCCTCCGGCCGAAGATCTCACGCCACGCGAGCTGGACGTCCTCAAGCTGATCGCACTGGGGTATTCGAATACCGAAATCGCGGAGTGCGAGTTCGTCTCTATGGCCACGGTCAAGACCCACGTACGCCATATCTTGACGAAAACCGGCTCGCGCGACCGCGTGCATGCTGTGCTCTACGCCCTTACTCATGGCGTGGTTTCGGTGGAGGAGCTGCTGTCTCATCCCTAGGTATGACCTGCTAAATCACTCCCAAGGATGGTTACTTCGTGCTGGTCAGGCGGCACGATGGAAACATGCTCAAAGTTTCACACCTTTCCAAGAATTTCCGTTCCTTTAAAGCAGTAGATGACCTCTCCTTTGAGGTCCCAGATGGTCAAGTCACCGGCTTCCTCGGACCGAATGGTTCTGGCAAATCCACCACTATGCGCATGTGCGTGGGGTTGGAGAATCCGACTTCCGGCACCGCGACTTTTGATGGCACGCCCTTCCGCGGGCTGTCCAATCCCGCTACCATGGTGGGCACCTTGTTGGATGCCAACTGGTTCCACCCGGGCCGCAGCGCCCGAGCTCACCTGGGCTACATGGCCGCGTTGCAGGGCGTGTCCATGAACCACGTGGATGACACCCTGGACCGCGTCGGCCTTACCCAGGTAGCCGCCAAGCGCGTGGGCGGCTATTCGCTGGGCATGAAGCAGCGCCTGGGCCTTGCTTGTGCGCTCATCGGCGAGCCGAAGCACTTGCTGCTTGACGAACCCGTCAACGGCCTCGACCCCGAAGGCGTGCACTGGATGCGTGCCCGTATCCGCGAATTCGCCGAGGCCGGCTGCTCCGTGCTGGTTTCCTCCCACCTGCTTTCGGAAATGCAGCTCACCGCAGATCGCCTCGTGGTCATCGGCAAGGGCAAGCTGCTGGGAGAGGGCACCGTGGAGGAGTTCGTCAACGGCACGGGAGGCGCAAGCCTCGAAGTGATTGTGGACCAGCCCGATGAACTCCTGCGGCTGTTGCACGGCACCGATGCGGAGACCTCCTTTGACGGTGAGGTCCTGCGCGTGCGCGGTCTCGAAGGCTCCGACATCGGCCGCATCTGTCTGGATAACCGCATTCTCATCTCCAGCTTGGAACGCAAGCAGCCCTCCCTGGAAGAGGCCTACCTCGGCGCGACAGCCGACCACGTGGCCTACCGCTCCGTCTAAACGCACAACCCAACCTTAAGGACAGATTTCTATGAATACTGTGGTGTCAGAATCTCGCAAACTCTTTTCCCTGCGCTCTACCTGGGTCTACCTCGCCATCGTGGCACTCGGTATGGCCGCCGGCGGCGTGCTCATGGCCTGGGGCTATGAATTTAACGGCAGCGTGGATGGCAAATTCCAATCTAGTGATGTCTTAGCAGCTAGTGACCTCGCCATGGTGGTGATGATCTTTGCCTCTGCGATGATGGTCGGCGGTGACTTAGGAAAAGGAACCGTTGCATGGTCTTATCTTTCATCCAACCGTCGCGTTGGCATAGTGCTCAGCCAATTCGTAGTCATCCTGGTATCACTCTTGCTCGCGGCCACACTGGGTATAGCTGTAGGAACTTTGCTGATTGCGGCATTCGGCGGCGATATTGACTTCACAAGCTTTTATGAGTGGCCGGACTGCAACCGAGTGGTGTTTGCTTACCTGGAATGGACCGGCTTTAGCCTGCTGGCTATGGGGCTGGCTTTTCTCTTGCGTAGCGGAACATTTGCCGCAATGATCCTCGTGGTGGAATTCTTTGTGCTAGAAACTGCGCTTATGGCATTTGATACCTCCTGGGCAGAAGCGTTATTGAGCTGCCTGCCCTTCGCCAATATGCAGACCTTGGTCCTGGGTAGCGATTCGGGTCCCTTGGACCATTCCCGTGGCGTATCGGCTTTGATTCTGGGCGTAATGCTTGCAGTCTGCGTCGGTGGGGCGTGCATGGTATCCCGCCGCCGTTCTGTCGCCAAATAGTGCCCAGAAATAACTACGCTGGAGGGCATGAGTGATGCACTTTTTGCCCGCATAGAACCCATCCAGACCATGCGGGATGGCACGGTCAAGCAGGTCAACCCGTTCTCCGGGACCGAGGTGTGGACCGTGCCGGGCCGCGGTAACCGCCCCCTGTCCACACCGGTGGCTAACCCACAGCCCTTGCACGAAGAAGACTTCACCCACCGCTGCGCCTTTTGCTCAGGTCGCATAACTGATACCCCGCCGGAAAAGGCCCGCATCCTGCCTTCCGGCGGGATTGTGCGCGGATTGCCTTTGAGCGAATACGGCCACACCGTGCCGGCCTTTCGCCGCATCCCCAATCTGTTTGAAATCGTCTCTTATGACTACTGGCACGCCAACTACGGCTTCGACATGGATGCTGAGACCCGACAGCGCATGGACAACTACCTTGCCGATCCTGCCGGCCGGGAACATGTGCTCAATATCGTGCGCACGAAGCGAAAGGCAGCGCACCTGCCTGAGGCAAGCGAAGAGGAACTTATAGAACAGGCGGCGGGCTTCTTCGCAGGAGGCCACGATGTCATCGTGGCCGGCCGCCATTTTGAGCGCGGTGCACAGGATGATTCGCACGTGGTATCTTCCGGCACCCTAAGCGCCGAAGAGCACCTGCTTTTTATGCAGCTGACTATCGATGCCATGCGGGACCTCTACGAGCGCAACCGCTACGCACCCTATGTGGTGGCTTTCCAAAATTGGCTGCAGCCAGCCGGCGCTTCCTTCGAGCACTTGCACAAGCAACTCGTTGCCATCGATGACCGCGGCATGGCCTCCCACCGGGAGGTACAGATGCTGCGCAGCAATATGAACATGTACAACGAGTGGGCGGTGGACTATGCCGCTAGCCGCAACCTCATCGTTGCGGAAAATGACCATGGCGTTCTCTTCGCCGGCTTTGGGCACCGCTATCCCACCTTGGAGGTCTACTCCAAGTCCGCGACCTGTGAGCCGTGGCGGCAGTCAGAAGAGGAAATCCGTGCCATGAGCGACCTTGTTCACGCCGCCCACGCCGCAGTAGGCCGCGAGGTGCCCTGCAATGAGGAGTGGCACCACAAGCCTGCCGATGTCGACGTCGCTCAGCCATGGCGCATCCTCATCAAGCTCCGCATTTCCACCCTTGCCGGATTCGAAGGCGGCACCAAAATTTACCTCAACACCATCTCGCCCTGGGATTTGCGCGATAGGGTAGTAAGCCAGCTTTATCCCCTGCGCGAGTCCGGGCATGTTGCCCGCTCGGTCCGCGTGGCTACCGAATGTTCGGTACAGCGCAATAGTCTGCTGTATAACCCACAGCTGCGCTAGGTAAGCTGTGCTGAGTAGTTTGCGGTGGGCTTAGCGCTTGACGATGAGCGTGAGCTCACTCGACCCAGGCCCCGGCTCCTCAACTGTCATACCCGCGGCGCGCGCAATGGCGGCAACGTCGGCGGCGCAATAGGCGTCAGCAGGCGAGAGCGCTAACTCGCGGGCTAAAAGGCCCTTGTAGTGCTTATTGAAGTGGCTGACCACCTTGCGCGATCCATCGTCCTGCACGCTTTCCACCCGTACCGTTACCGCATCCTTTACGCGGCCGAGCTGCTGGTAGGTGCCCGAGCGCAGATCCACAATAAGCTCGTCTACCCCCTCGAGCGCCTGCGTAATCTGCTTGCCCCAGCGCGACTTCATGGTGCGGCCGCCAAGCTTCGAGCCTGCCGAAAGCCGGTAATGCGGAATGGGGTCGCTGGCGCGGAGGACGCCAAAGAGGGCGTCGCCAATAGCAAGGCGCTCCCATGTGGGCAGGGAAGGGGCATCCAAGGCATCAAAAAGCACGCCGGTATAGCGCAACACGGCCGGCATGGTGGGGGTGGTGAAAAGCCCCTGGTTGGATTCGGCCTCACCGCGTAGCTTTTCGGAAAGCTTGAGTACCTCCATGGCCTCGTCTACCGGAAGAGACTGCAGTTCAGCGGCAATTTCTTGTCGGGTGGCATGCAATTGCGGAAAGGACAGCTGGCTGAAGTCAAGGGGCTGTCCCGTACCGCCATGAGCTTTAGTTTCTGAAGGAGGGAGGATAATGAGCATATATACAGGGTAGCGGGGTATATTTTTGTGCATGATTACCCGCCTTTCTGAACTATTTCTCCGTACCCTCCGTGAGGACCCCGCCGATGCCGAGGTCCCTAGCCACAAGCTGCTCGTACGCGCCGGTTATGTACGCCGCGTCGCGCCGGGCGTTTATACCTGGCTGCCGTTAGGGCTGCGCACCCTGCGCAAGATTGAAGATGTAGTCCGTCAGGAAATGGACGCCATTGGCGGCCAGGAAATGCTCTTTCCGGCCCTGCTGCCGCGCGAGCCTTATGAAAAGACCAACCGCTGGGTGGAATACGGCGATAACCTCTTCCGCCTGAAGGACCGCAAGAACGCAGATATGCTGCTTGGACCTACCCACGAGGAAATGTTTGCTAGCGCGGTCAAGGATATGTATTCCTCTTATAAGGATTTCCCGGTCACGCTGTATCAGATTCAGACCAAGTACCGCGATGAGGAGCGCCCTCGCGCTGGTGTGCTGCGTGGCCGCGAATTCACGATGAAGGATTCCTACTCCTTCGACATGACCGATGAGGGCTTGGACGAGTCCTACGGCCGCCACCGCAAGGCGTATCAGAATATCTTCAACCGCCTAGAGATCGATTACGCCATCTGTAAGGCCACCTCTGGTGCCATGGGAGGCTCCGCCTCCGAGGAATTCCTCGCCGTCTCTGAGGTGGGCGAGGATACCTTTGTGCGCTCCACCGAGGGTGACTACGCAGCCAACGTCGAGGCCGTGGTGACCCCAGCACCGGCGGAGAAGGATATCGAGGGCCAGCCAGAGGCACAGGAGCATGACACCCCGGGAGCAGAGACCATTGAGAAGCTGGTCGAATGGGCCCAGGGCGCAGGCATTACTGTCGACGACCGCGAGGCCACCGCTGCAGATACCCTCAAGTGCATGATGGTCAAGCTCTTCCACCCGGCCGCGGAGAGCGAAGAGCGCGAGTCCGAGTTGGCGGCGGTTCTCATCCCTGGCGATCGCGAGCTGGATGAAAAGCGCCTCGAGGCCGCACTCGAGCCGGTGGAGTTTGAGTTGGCCGGGGACAAGGACTTTGCAGACAATGACTTCTTGGTCAAGGGCTATGTGGGCCCGCGCGCCTTGAACGCCAATGGCATCAAGGTCTTGGCCGATCCACGCGTGGTCAAGGGTACGGCGTGGATTACCGGCGCCGATGCGAGCGAGCGCCACGTGGTTGGCTGCGTAGCCGGACGCGATTTCACCGTGGATGAATTCATTGAGGCCGCAGAGGTTAAAGAAGGCGACCTGGCTCCCAATAACCAGGGCACCTTGACCTTGGAGCGCGGCATTGAGCTCGGCCATATCTTCCAACTGGGCCGCAAATACACCGAGGCCTTCGATGTCCAGATTTTGGACGAAAACGGCAAGCGCGCCGTTCCTACCATGGGATCCTATGGCATTGGTATCACCCGCATGCTGGCCGTCCTGGCCGAGCAGCGCCATGACGACAAGGGCCTCAATTGGCCAGTAGCTGTTGCGCCGTACCAGGTACACGTAGCCGTGGCTAACAAGGACGCCGCCGCCATGGAGGCCGGCGACAAGCTGGTAGAAGAGCTATCTGACAAGGGACTCGAGGTGCTCTTCGATGACCGCCCGAAGGTTTCCCCAGGTGTGAAATTCAAGGATGCAGAGCTCCTTGGCATGCCATTCGTGGCCATCTTGGGCCGTGCCTTCAAGGACGGCAAGATTGAACTGCGCATCCGCGGGGGAGAGACCCTCGAGGTTCCGGCCGAGGACATCGTGGACAAGATCCTCGAGCTCGTGCGCGGCTAATTGTCCTCGCACGGGCCTGCGGCGGGGTACCGTGGAAGGTATGAACTTTCAAAAGAATGGGCTTTCCACGGTGCTTTCAGCAATGGGCGTATTGCACTTTGTGAAGCCGAAGACTTTCGAATCCATTGTTCCGCCGCAGCTGCCAGGCCCTGCGCGCTTTTATAACTTTGCTTCGGGCCTGTGGGAGATTGCCACCGGTGCTTTGCTTCGCCGCCGCGCCACCCGCGGCTTCGGCGGTGCTTCCGCACTCGCGCTCTTTGCTGCGGTGTGGCCGGCCAATATGTACCACGCCTGGATTGAGCGCAAGGCAGGGTGGGCAAAGAAGCTCTACCACATCATCCGCCAGCCGCTGCAGGTGTTGTTGATGATGTATGCCTGGAATATCGCCAAGCATGAGGCATAAAGCCGTCTCGGCTGCATGCTAGCCAGTTAGGTCAAGCACAAAACCGGCCTCCTCCCTTACTCCGCGGGGTTTCGCGGGATGGGGAGGAGGCCGGTTTCGTGTTAAATGCCGAGGCTATAAACTAGCCGGCGACGGGGCCGCCGCAGTTAGGCCAAGCGCCAGCACCCTGGGTGGCTAGGACGCTTTCGGCCACGGCAATCTGCTGCTCGCGGGTTGCCTGGTCAGCGGTCGGGGCGTACTGAGTGCCGCCATTGGCAGCCCAGGTCTGCGGGTTGAACTGCAGGCCGCCCTGGTAACCGTTTCCGGTATTGATGTGCCAGTCACCGCCGGACTCGCAAGCAGCTACCTGATCCCAGGCGCTAGCCGGTGCGGCGGTAGCAGCAGGCGCGGCCAAGCCAGCAAGGCCGAGTGCTGCGGCGGATACGGTCAACATGGTCTTCTTAGAACGCATTGAGAGGAAACTCCTTCTCTTTGTGTCTGTTTAGCTTGCGGAATCTCCTGCAAGCTCATGGTGAACCAACCTACGCACGCTAGAGGAGCCGAAGCAATGCATAGGGCCGTAGAGGTTGCTGCCATTTCGCTGGCCCGTTGTCAGGGGATGGACAGGTGGGGGCTGGCCGGGGTGGTAGTGGTCTAGCGCATGCCGTGGGACTCTGCCGCGATGCCAATGAGCCACGTAACCCATTCCTGATCCGGGGATTCTTCCTGCGCTGCACCCGTTGCGGCAGCGGACCACTTGCGGCCGTCGTGTTCGGCAAGGCCATCGATAAAGGCCAGGGCGGAAGCAGAATCGTGGGGCAGTTCTTGCTCTCCGGAGGTATAGGCCGACTCCGGCTGCGGAATGTTGCCGTAACGGGCAAGTGCGTCCTGGAGGGCGTCGATGCGGCGATGATGAACAGCGAGGCGATGATCCACCTTATCCTCGTGCTCGGGGCCAACGTAGGCGCGGGCGAAATCTAGACCGTATACCTGCTCATACTCCCAGCTCAGAAGATCGGCAGCGCTTTTTTGCTCCGGTTGGGAAAGCTCGGGGATATCCGGGGCATCGCCGGGCAGCCAGGCATTGAGCGCGATGGCCTGCTCGGTAACTAGGGTGCGCGATTCAACGGTGACCTCATCGGCGGCCTCGGTGGTAGCGGAGGCGGCATTCTCCATAATTTCACCAGAGTCTGCGGCGTGATTGGCCTCGGTAGGGCGCTCTACCTCGCAGGAGCGTGGGGGATTGCCAGCATCATCCGTGCCGCATAGCCGCGTAATTTCGGCATACAGGGCGTCCGCCTGGGAGCTGCGCAGCCCTGCGGCATGGTCATCGACGCCGCTGAGGGACAAGGCGTCGGTTGCGGCGGCGTCGGCAAGCGCCAGCAGCCTGCTTTCTGGCCGCGGGCCAAAATAGTCGACGACGGAATCAACCGCTTGGCACCCAGCCAAGGCGGGCAGGGTGGCGGTTGTGGCTACGAGGGTCAAAGCTAAACGTCGGCGGTTCACGCAAAAGACTGTACCTCGTAGCACGTAGGCTAGTGGGCATGGCTTTCCCAGATGCACAACAATTGACCGATCTCCTGCAACCCAAACTGGCTGAGCGGGGATTGGACGTAGAAGATATTAAAACCACCAAGGCGGGAAAGAAATCCCAGGTCATTATCCGTATTGACGGCGATAAACGCCCTAGCTCCGATGTGCTGGAGGAAGTATCCAACGAGATTTCTGCCTTCTTTGATGACAAGGAAGCGCAAGGAGAGCTGAACTTCGGCGCCGGCTATACCTTGGAGGTCTCCACCCCCGGTGTGGACTTGCCGCTCACCGCCCCGCGCCACTGGCGCCGCAATCGGGGGCGCAAGGTCTCCTTTGACCTTGGCGATGGCAAGACTCAATCGGCGCGCATTGGCGCGCTTAACGACGCCGCCGATGCCGTAATCCTCATCACGGCAAGCAAAAAGGACGTGCAGGCGCGCGCCGAACGATTGGAAAACATTGCCCGGGCAGTGGTAGAAATTGAGTTTGCACAGCCGTCCGAACAGGAGCTAGAGGCAGTGCGAAAGACGTTTGAAGAAGCCGAGAATTAACCGGCAACCGAGAGGAATGACAAGTGAATATTGATCTACAGGCACTTCGTACCATCGAGTCCGAGCGCAACGTCCCCGTAAATGACTTGCTGGAAGCGATTGCGGGTGCCTTGTTGTATTCCTACCTGGATTACCGCGAGTCTAATGCTGGCGGCAAGGTAGAAGGCGCCAAGTCCCGCGTCGATATCGACGCCATCACCGGTGCGGTCAGCGTCATTGTCTCGGAGCGCGACCCAGAAACTGGGGAAGTAACCACCGAATACGATGACACCCCGGAAAACTTTGGACGCGTGGGCGCACAGGCCGTGCGCGAGGCCATCCTGCGCAAGTTGCGCGAGGCCGAGGCAGAGCGCACCTATGATTCCTACTCGGAGCTTACCGGCCGCGTTGTCAGCGGCATCGTCCAGCGCGATGCGCGCGCTAATGCCCGCGGCATCGTCGTGGTCCAGCTGGGCTCTGAGCTGGAGTCCCAGGATGGCATCTTGCTGCCGGCTGAGCAGATTCCGGGTGAAAAGCTCGAGCATGGTGACCGCATTAAGGCCTATGTCGTAGGCGTTAACCGCAATGGCGCCCAGGTACAGATCAATCTCTCCCGCACCCACCCGGAGCTGGTGCGTGGCCTTTTCGAGCTCGAAGTTCCCGAAGTTGCTGATGGCACCGTAGAAATGATTGCCATCGCCCGCGAGGCAGGACACCGTTCCAAGGTGGCTGTTGTGGGCCATGCCAAGGGCCTGAACGCTAAGGGTGCCTGCATTGGCCCGCGCGGTCAGCGCGTCAATAACATCATGCGCCAGCTTGGCGGTGAAAAGATTGACATTATCGACTTCAGCGAGGATCCAACGGTCTACGTAGGCAACGCATTGGCTCCCTCGAAGGTGGTCAAGGTCACCGTTGTAGACAACGAGGCGCAAATCGCGCGCGTGGTGGTGCCGGATTACCAGCTGTCTCTGGCTATTGGTAAAGAGGGGCAGAATGCCCGTCTTGCTGCCCGTTTGACCGGTTGGAAGATCGATATTCACTCGGACGCTGACGCTAATTAAGGATCTGCGCTTTTGTAGCGTAGGCTAGTAAACGGCCCAGTTGCAGATTGGGGCATATTGGCGACGCGAAAAGTAAGGAGTTGAATGTCTGAGAGAGTAAGACTCCGGACCTGCATCGCTACTCGCCGCCGCCTGCCAGATACGGACTTGCTACGGGTGGTCATTGACCACGATGATCCGCACGGCCGCCGTCTGGTAGCAGATCCACACCGCCGGCTTCCCGGCCGTGGGGCGTGGATTAGCCCCACTCTTTCTGCACTCGAGCTAGCGGAGCGCAAACGCGCCTTCAAGCGCGCGCTTCGAACGTCCGCACCCGTGGACACAGGTCAGGTACGGCAGTACTTGGAAGCGCATAGCGGACAGGTACCTAGCGTGGAAAACGCCGCGTTGGATTCGTACGAACCAGAGTTACAAAGGAAGACCGAACACTGATGAGCGCACAACGATGAAGCATCAGCGATGAAAGTCCTACACACCTAACTAGGGGTCAGGCCAGTTTCCGCGGCCTTGACTCCTAGTCGATACCAAGAGGAGACAAGTGCCCGGAAAGCTACGTGTTCACGAGCTCGCAAAGCAGCTCGGAGTAACCAGCAAGGAACTGCTCGCCACCCTGAAAGAACAGGGTGAGTTTGTAAAGACTGCTTCTTCCACCATCGAACCGCCGGTGATTAAGAAGATGCGAGCTCATTATGAAGCACAGTCGGGCGGCGATGACGCCGCCGAGAAGAAGCAAGACAATAAGCCTGCCAAGGGTGCCGCTAAGAGCACTACAAAGGAGGGCGCTCCTAAGCCAGGTGCGAAGGCCGCTGCACCCAAGCCGGGCGCAGAGGCGCCAAAGCCAGGCGCGAAGGCCGCTGGACCGAAGCCTGGCCAGGGCGCACCGAAGCCGGGACAGGGTGCTGCTGCTAAGCCGGGCGCAAAGCCAGCTGCCCCGAAGCCTGGTGCTAAGCCTGCTGCACCGAAGCCTGGCCAGGGCGCACCGAAGCCTGGCCAGGGCGCACCGAAGCCAGGACAGGCTGGCGGCAAGAAGTCGGGCGAGCGCCCGACCCCAGGCAATTCCATGCCTCGTCCAATGCCGAAGCCAGGCGGTTCCCGTCGCGTAGCCAATAACCCGTTCTCCACGGGTGGCGGCGACAACCGTCCGGGCCCCCGCCCAGGCGGCTCCAAGGGGCAGCGTGGCGGCAATAAGCCAGGCGATAACCGCGGTAAGCGCGGTGGCCAGAACGAGGGCGGAAATAACCGCCAGGGTGGCAATAACCAGGGCGGCGGCGGTCGTCGTCCATCCCCGGCCATGATGCCGTCCCACCCGAACCCTGCGTCGATGCCGTCTAAGGCACCGAGCGGCGGTGGACGTGGTGGTCGCGGTCGAGGCGGTCGCGGTGGTCCGAGTCACGGTGGCCCAGGTGGTGGCCGTTCAGGCGGTTTCCGCGGAGGCGGACGCGGCGGACGTCGCGGCGGCACCGCGGGTGCATTCGGCCGCCCAGGTGGCGCTCCACGTAAGGGCAAGAAGTCCAAGCGTCAGAAGCGCCATGAGTACGAGGAGCAGCAAAAGCATGTCGTAGGCGGCGTGCGCTTGCCAGACGGCAAGGGCCAGACCGTCCGCCTGCGTCGTGGCGCATCCCTATCTGACTTCGCCGAGAAGATCGGCGCGGATCCAGCAGCACTGGTGCAGGCACTGTTCAACCTCGGTGAAATGGTGACGGCAACCGCTTCCGTATCGGAAGATACGCTGCAGCTGCTTGGCTCCGAGATCAACTACAACGTCGAGGTCGTCTCCCCTGAGGACGAGGACCGCGAGCTGCTCGAGTCCTTCGACCTGAAGTTCGGCGAGGACGAAGGCGACGAGGAAGCACTGGAGAATCGTCCTCCAGTCGTCTCCGTTATGGGTCACGTTGACCACGGTAAGACCCGCCTGTTGGACGCCATCCGTAAGACCAACGAGGGCGCCCGCGAGGAAGGCGGTATCACCCAGGGCATTGGTGCCTACCAAACCACGGTGGACGTGGACGGCGAGCGCACCATCACCTTCCTGGATACCCCGGGCCACGAGGCCTTTACCGCCATGCGTGCCCGTGGTGCTAAGTCCACCGACTTGGCCATCCTCGTGGTTGCCGCCGATGACGGCGTCATGCCACAGACCGTGGAGGCCATCAACCACGCCAAGGCTGCTGATATTCCGGTCGTCGTGGCTGTGAACAAGGTGGATAAGCCGGAAGCTCAGCCGGATAAGATCCGTGGCCAGCTCACCGAGTACGGCCTGGTTCCGGAAGAGTACGGCGGTGACACCATGTTCGTGGATATCTCCGCGAAGCAGGGCAAGAACATTGACCAGTTGCTTGAGTCGGTCATCCTGACCGCGGATGCCGCCTTGGAGCTGACCGCTAACCCGGACATGGACGCACAGGGCGTGGCCATTGAGTCGCACCTGGATCGCGGCCGTGGTCCGGTGGCAACGGTCATCATTCAGCGCGGTACCTTGCACGTGGGTGACTCAATCGTCGTCGGTGATGCGCACGGTCGTGTCCGCCGCATGCTCGATGAGTTCGGCGAAGACGTCAAAGAGGCTGGCCCATCCCGTCCGGTGCAGGTCCAGGGCCTGTCCGGTGTGCCGGGTGCAGGCGATAACCTGCTCGTGGTGGAAGATGACCGCGTCGCCCGCCAGATTGCTAACCAGCGTGATGCGCGCAAGCGCTCTGCCCTGCAGGCCAAGCAGCGAAAGCGCGTCTCCCTGGAGGATCTGGACAAGGTATTGCAGGAGACTTCGACCCTCAACCTCATCCTCAAGGGCGACAACGCCGGTTCCGTCGAGGCACTGGAAGATGCCCTGCTGGATATCAAGACCGAGGACGAAGTCGAGCTCAACATCATCGACCGTGGTGTCGGTGCTGTGACCGAGACCAACGTATCTCTTGCAGCGGCTTCCGACGCCGTCATTATTGCCTTCAACACTCGTGCGGAGGGCAAGGCGACGGAGATGGCTACCCAAGAGGGCGTGGATATTCGTTACTACACGATCATCTACAAGGCCATCGAAGAGGTCGAGGCTGCGCTCAAGGGCATGCTCAAGCCGATTTACGAGGAACGCGACACCGGTGCTGCCGAAATCCGCGCCCTGTTCAAGTCCTCCGCGGTGGGTACCATCGCCGGCTGCATGGTTACCGAGGGCAAGGTTGTCCGCAACGGCAAGGTTCGCCTGCTGCGCGATAACAACGTCATCACTGCCGACGCCAAGATTGAATCCTTGCGCCATGAAAAAGATGACGCAACCGAAATCAAGGCCGGCTACGAGTGCGGTATGGTGCTCTCTTACCCGGATATTCAGGTAGGCGACATCATCCAGGCCTACGAAGAGGTCGAGGTTCCGCGTACCTAGTCCGCAAGCGGCGTAAATAAAATCGCCAGGTGTTTCCCCGATTGGGGAAGCCCTGGCGATTTTATTTGCAGCTTCTGCTGAACTTTAGTATTTAAACTATCTAGACAGGTTTACGACAAGTTGGGTTTGCTAATGCGTGCCTTGTTTAGCAGAGAAGTTGAGGAATGCAAGAAATTTTTCGGCCTTGATTTGGGGCTCACCAAGCAGGTCGAATACCCAGTCCTCAAGTGGGAGCATTTCCTTGTTGCCATCGTTGAACCGAAGGCCGATACTATTTTCCGTAGCCTCGCCGTGGGCCAAGTCCGACCACGTTCCAGTGCGTTTCGAAAGTAGCCATTGGCCCAAAACGTAGGTGATTCCTATTCTTCCTTCTTCGGCTTTTGTGCTGGAAGTGAGCAACCTGTGCAGTACCACTTCACTAATCTGTTCTTGATCGTTTAGCCACTCTTGCGTGAGTTTAGCCCTTTCGAGGCAGCTTGCTGCTTTGTTCGGAGCATCGGCGTGAAACTCATTTAAAGGCTGGGGCGTGACGCTCGCTGTTTCTGGCTTAGATTGGTTTTGGTCTTGCAAATCCTAGGTCCTTAGATGCCATACTCCGTTTCCCCAGTTGCTTTCGTAATTGCAACTTGCTCTTCTCGCCCAATTAGCTGTCGCTGGGTCTTTACGTAACTCCTTCAGCGATCTTTCACACTGATCTTTTGTGTCATAAAGGAAGTTTCCGATGTCGGCGGTGGCAATATTTGAGGAAAGAAGGGGGGAAAATGCTGATACAATCGCGATGATTAGGGTCCTCATTCTGCTGCGTGTATCTAGCATTCTTGAATACCGTCCATTCGCTTTGTCGGAGACCATTCAAAGTTCCTCCGCGAATGTGCTTTTACCAACAGGCATTGTGTGTCGAAATCAAATGCAACGAATACTTTGACGTTCATATCAAAATCGCAATCGTTATAGACTTGAATTGCGCCCTTTTCCTTCTCAGAATGAATGCAAGCAGGAACAGGATCTCCCGGGCTTCTTTCCCCCTGTGGAATATGGTTGCAGGCTTGGGGCGCCGTCAGAATCTACATTGAGAATGACGAATTGAGGGGGATCGTTAAGCGTTTCATTTGTGGCAGAGGCTGGAGGGACTGCAAAGCCGCCGAGGATACAAGCGGCGGTAGTGATCGATGCGGCTATTTTATAAGGTTTCACGTTTCTCCATTCAAGCTCGTGGTGGGGTGAAACACTTTTGACCATAGTTTCGGAAACGTTTTAATTCAAGGGGTCCATAAGATATATATATATGGTTTTATTGCATGTTCGAGATCCTCAGAATTGCCTTCATGTGCAGTTAATTTTCTGCCACAGGACATGCATGCGGAGTAATGTAAGATGGACACAATTTTATAGATCTTGGTAGAGATCGATAGTTCGACGGAGAGGGAGTTGCACCATGGTTGACCACGCGCGTGCTGCACGAATGGCCAAGCGTATTAAGGAAATCGTGGCGAGTGCCATAGAACGCGAGATCAAGGATCGCCGCCTCGAGTTGGTGACCATCACAGATACTCGAGTGACGGGCGACCTGCACGATGCCACCGTTTTTTATACCGTGCGCGGAAAAGACATTGACTCCGAGCCAGACTTCGCACAAGCAGAAGAAGCCCTCAAGCGCGCTAAAGGTCAGCTGCGCAAGATTGTGGGCGATCAACTCTCGGTGCGGTTTACCCCGACGCTAACCTTCGAGGTCGATACCGTTCCGGAGGCCTCTGCTCATATGGAAGAACTTCTGGCCCGTGCTCGCGCCCGCGATGAAGAACTGGCAAAGCTGAAGGAAAACGCCCAGCCGGCAGGGGATGCGAACCCGTATAAGACCTCCGATGAAGACGAGGCTTAAGTGACTAAGAAGCAATATGAGCCGGCAGTTGCCGCTTTGCACGATGCTCACAGCATCTGCATTGTGACGCACCTGCGGCCGGATGCCGATGCCATCGGCTCTGCTGCGGCGTTGCTGCTCGCGCTGCGCCAACGGGGCAAAGACGTGTGTGCCGTTGTGGGCCAGGAGCGGGAAATTTCCCGTAACCTTTACACCATTCCTGCCGCCGACGACGTCACCACTAGCCTTAAGCTGCCGGAAGGCTATGACCTCTACGTCACCGTTGATTGTGGTTCTTTGGACCGAACGGGGTTCTTTGCGGATCGGATTGATCAGCTAGCCAAGCAGGGCCGAGTTCTGTGCATTGACCATCATTCTTCTAATCCAGGATTCGGTGCCATCAATGTCGTGGATACTGAATGCGAATCCACCACCGTGGTGTTGCTGAGCATCTTGGATTCACTGGAGATTCAGATTGATCGTCATATTGCGCACTGCTTATATGCCGGTTTGATGACTGATACTGGCAGTTTCCGCTGGGGTAGGCCGGCTATGCACGATATTGCCACCCGCCTCATGCACTACGATCTCGATACCAAGCAGATCGCAGCTGACCTTTTAGATTCCACCACTCCGGACGATCTGCAGATGATCGGTAGGGTATTGGCCGGTTTGCGCCTCGAAGAAGCAGGGGAGCATACCCTTGGCATTCTCGTCGCGCGGCTGGAAGATATCCAGGGACATTCCGATTCGGCTGTCGAATCACTAGTGGAGTTCGTTCGCGCGCTAGAAGGAACCACCGTCGGCGTGGTGTTTAAGGAACAAGCTCCGGAGGTGTGGGCGGTTTCCTTGCGTTCTTCTCGCATTGATTGTTCTTCGGTAGCGCTTACCTTCGGCGGCGGCGGGCATGTACCGGCCGCAGGTTATACCGCCCACGGGGCGCCGGAAAAGATTATTAAGGAATTGGTGGCCGCTATCCAATGAGAAATAGGCAGACGGATGGAATGAACGCTCAGGATCGCTCCACCGCCGGCACGGTAACCGCACGCGAGGTCTTTGGCCTCGCGTTTCCCGCGCTTGGCGTACTTGCGGCCATGCCGCTCTACCTTTTGCTAGATACCGCGGTTGTCGGTCGTCTTGGTGCCCAAGAGCTTGCCTCGCTTGCTGCAGCCACCACAATTCACTCCGTGGTGACGACGCAGTTGACTTTCTTGTCCTACGGCACGACTGCTCGCTCTGCCCGTCTCTTTGGCTCCGGCAAGCGCGAAGCGGCGGTTGCAGAAGGCGTGCAGGCCACCTATGTGGCTCTAGGAGTAGGCGGGCTGCTCGCGGTAATCATGTGGATTTTCGGCGGAGTATTTGCCCGCGCCTTAACCGGTGATCCCACCACGGCCGCCGGTACGGCCTTGTGGCTGCGCATCGCAGCACTGGCTATTCCCGTTACTTTGGTGGAGATGGCCGGAAATGGCTGGATGCGCGGTGTCCAAGATACGAAGAAGCCGCTGTACTTTACCTTGTCTGGCATGATTCCCGGCGCTATTGCGGTGCCCATCTTCGTCCATTTCTGGGGGCTGGCAGGCTCGGCTATTGCCACGGTATTAGGCATGAGCATTATTGCTGCGCTATTCGTCCGCGAATTGCATAAGGAACACACCGGCTCCTGGCAATTTCAATGGCATGTGGTACGCGAACAGCTCATATTAGGCCGCGATCTCATCCTGCGTTCGGCTAGTTTCCAGGTGGCCTTCCTTACCGCCACGGCTGTGGTTTCCCGCGTTGGTACCGCTTCTTTGGCCGGTCACCAGATCATGATGCAGCTGTGGAACTTCATGTCCCTCATCTTGGATTCGTTGGCCATTGCCGCGCAAACATTGACTGGTGCGGCCCTTGGTGCTGGCTCTGCGCGGCACGCACGCAGCGTGGGCAGCAAGGTGGCGTTGTACTCTACGATTTTCTCTGGTCTCTTGGCTGTCGTATTTGCTGCTGGTGCAGGGATTATTCCGCGCATCTTCACCTCCGCTCCGGAAGTGCTCGATGCCATCTCCCAGCCGTGGTGGATCCTGGTAGCCATGGTTATCGGCGGTGGCGTGGTCTTCGCCTTCGATGGTGTCTTGCTGGGCGCGGGCGATGCTGCGTTCCTGCGCACGCTGACCATTTCTTCGGTCCTGGTGGGATTTTTGCCGGGCGTTATCTTGGCGCACTTCATGGGTACAGGCTTAACCGGCGTGTGGTGTGGCCTCGCCGCTTTCATTGCTTTCCGCATGGTGGGTGTGGTCTACCGGTTCCGTTCGATGAAATGGGCCGTAGTACAGAAGCGCTAGCTGCGCTAAAGTGGGCGTGTTCATACTCTCGCGCGGTGCTCGGCTCCGTGCAGCGCGCAGACTCTAGGAAGGCGGGTGAGAAACCTATGCCAACAGTGTGGGCGGTTTCTGACCTGCATGGAGCGGTCAAAACCAATAGCGAGCGCATTGATCAGCTCACCCCGCCCGATCCCGCAGATTGGCTCATCGTGGCCGGGGACGTTGCAGAACGCACCGATCTCATTATTCGTATTTTGCGCCAGCTCAATGATCGCTATGCCAGGGTTATCTGGGTGCCGGGTAACCATGAGCTATTCTCCCGCTCTCAGGACCGCTATCAAGGTCGAGATAAGTATGCGCACCTGGTGGAAAGGTGCAGGGAAATTGGAGTTATTACTCCAGAAGACCCGTATCCGGTATTTCACGGGACTACCATCGTTCCGCTATTTACTTTGTATGATTACAGTTTCCGTCCGCATGGCCTTAGCGTGGACGAAGCCATTGACGCGGCGCGCGCAAAACAACTGATGATGACCGATGAGTTCGCCATCGCCCCCTTCGTAGACGTGCGGGCGTGGTGTTGGGACAGGTTGGCCTATTCCATCAAGCGCCTTTCCCGAGTACATGGTCCTACCGTGCTGGTTAACCATTGGCCGTTGGTCCAAGAACCAACCATGCTGTTGCGCTTTCCGGAAATTGCCTTGTGGTGCGGAACCAGGCATACGCGGTCGTGGCCGCGGCGCTATAACGCGGAGTCGGTCATCTATGGGCACCTGCATATGCCGTCTCGCATGAATGTGGATGGCGTTGACCACATCGAGACGTCATTGGGGTATCCACGCGAATGGCAGGGGCGCGACAGCGCCCAGGCGTGGCCGTATCCGGTACTGCGTTCTTTTGAAGGGGAGGAGGCACGATGATGTATCCAGAGCTATTTCCTGAAAGTGCGCGCTATTGCTATGTACGCACGGATTCGGGTTACGCGGATTTGGCTAATTTTGAAGGCCTCGCGGCCGAAGAAAAGTCTTTGGTTTCCCAGGCCGTTGATGTACGCAAGGCCGAGTTCGGTGATGCTCGGTGGTGTGCGCACCGAGCCTTGCAGGAATTGGGGGCCAGCCCGGCGACGCCGATTTTGCGCGGTGAGCGCGGCATGCCGCTGTGGCCAGAAGGTTTTGTAGGCTCGATGACGCATACCGAGGGGATGCGGGCTGCGGTGGTTGCCCCTACCTCATCCTTAAAATCCGTAGGCCTGGATGCAGAACCCGCCGAACCGCTGCCGGATCATGTGCTCACCATGATCGCCCGGGCGGGGGAGATGCCGCAGCTTTTGCGGCTGCGTGAGGCGGGGATTACCTGCCCGGATCGTTTGCTCTTCTGCGCCAAAGAGGCCACGTATAAGTCGTGGTTTCCCATGACCTTTCGCTGGCTGGACTTTGACCAAGCAGAAATCGACCTGCGCGAGGATGGCACGTTAATTTCCTATATTTTGGCTAGGCCCACACCGGTGCCTTTTATCACCGGGCGCTGGGTAATCAGAGATGGCTACGTTATCGTCTCCACCTCGGTTCCGGCTTTAGACTTTAGCCACTAAAGGGTAGAGGGCCGTGCCACAAATACGGTGGCTAGGCGCTTGCCTTTTTCTTTAATGAGCGCCACGGCTTGGCCATTAGGGGCCACAGCAGCGTGGACGCCCTTGAGTCCGCGGGGCTCAAGCCACTTGCCCATGGCGAGGGCGGCTGCCTCCTCCTCCGTGACGGAAAGGACGGGGAAGCAGCGAGCCAAGGCCTCATCCAAGCTGAGGGAAAGGCGAGGGGAATCGGCAAGGGCGTCGAGCGAGAGGGCGTCGGCAAGCGCAAAAGGGCCCACCTTAGTGCGACGCAAGGCGGTCAGGTGCCCGCCCACCTGCAGGGCCTCGCCCAGATCGCGGGCCAGGGAGCGAATATAGGTGCCGGAAGAGCAATCCACCGTGACGTCAAGATCGATGTAGTCGCCCTCGTGGCGCTCTGCCAGAACGTCAAACTTATCTACCGTTACTGGGCGGGCGGGAATGTCTACCTCCTGGCCCTCGCGTACTAGCTCATGGGCGCGGCGGCCGTTAATTTTAATAGCGGATACGGCCGCGGGCTTTTGCATAATATCGCCGGTGAGCTTGGCAATCTCTGCCTCGATTGCGGTGCGGTCAATGGCCGCAGCGCTAGCGCCCCAGCAGTGTTCTCCTTCGGCGTCATCGGTTGTGGTGGCGGCGCCGAGGCGAATGGTGGCGTCGTAGGACTTAGTGGAGGCAACCATGTGGGCCAAGAACTTGGTGCCACGCTCCAAGCCAAGGACAAGCACGCCGGTGGCCATGGGGTCTAGAGTGCCGGCGTGGCCTACCTTCTTGGTGTGAAAGTACCTGCGTAGGCGGCCGACAACATCGTGGGAGGTCATGCCGGCGGGTTTGTCTACGATGACGAGTCCGGAGTTTGCGAGCGCATCAGTCATAGCCTCTAAGTCTATGCTCTACGATGGTCTGCGTGGATATTTGGTACGGAATCGATGACATCCCTGCGGAAGTGGGCCCAACGTCAGTAACCATCGGCGTCTTTGACGGCCTGCACCGCGGCCATCAGCAGCTCATCTCCGCCTGCGTGGAGCATGCACGCGCTCATGGTGAGCGCCCTGTCATGGTGACCTTTGACCCGCACCCGGTGTCGGTATTCCTCCCGGAGCGTGCGCCCCTGGCGGTGCTGAGTTTTGAACGGCGACTGGAATTGGCCGAAGAGATGGGCATTGCAGCCGTGCTTGTTATTGACTTCACCCGCGACCTTGCTGGGGTGGAGCCACGTCCCTACGTAGAGGATTTATTGGTAGGAAAGCTCGCAGCACAGCACATCGTGGTAGGCGAGAACTTCACCTTTGGCGCCGGCGCGACCGGAACCGCCCAGGCTATGCAGGACTTTGGTGCCGAGTTTGGCTTTAGTGTGGACATCGTTCCGCTGCTGGATGATGAGGGCGTGCGCATTTGCTCCACCCACATTCGTGAGTGCCTTGCGCAGGGGGATATCGAATCCGCTAATTGGGCGCTCGGTCGCCATTTCACCGTGACCGGGCCTGTAGTGCGTGGCGCAGGACGTGGTGGCAAGGAGCTCGGATTCCCCACAGCCAATCAGTATTTCCCGGATACGGTGGCCATCCCGGCCGATGGTGTGTACGCGGGCTGGTTCATCGTCCACTCTGACTCCTCTATCGAGGGGGATATGCGCCCTGGCGTGGCCTATGCGGCCGCTATTTCCGTAGGTACCAACCCCACCTTTGGCGATGAGGAGCGCTCCATTGAGTCCTTCGTGCTCGACCGCGACGCTGACCTGTACGGCTACGAGGCTACGGTGCACTTTGTGGGCCACCTGCGCGATATGGTGAAGTTCAATTCCGTAGACGAGCTACTTGAGGCCATGGCCAATGATGTAGCCAAGGCCCGCCAGGTGCTTGCTGCCGACGCGAAGGCGCAGGGCTGGACCGCGAAAGACTACTTCCTGCGGGAGAAATAAATGAAGGCGATTCTCGATCTTGATACCGGCATTGATGATGCCCTAGCGCTGGCGTACGCCATCGCCCATCCGAACCTGGACCTAATCGGCGTGACCTGCACGTACGGCAACGTGACCGTGCCCTTAGCCGTGCGCAATACACTGGCCCTTCTAGAGCTACTGGGCCACGACGATATTCCAGTCTTTGCCGGGCCTAGCCCGGATGGGTTTCGGCCAAGCGAGATTTCTTCCTTTATCCACGGCCACAACGGCGTGGGGGAGGTCCTTCTTCCGCCGGCAACCACCCAGGCGCAGTCCCAACCAGCGGCCGAGTTTCTCATCGAAGCTGTGCACGAGCACGGCGATGATCTAGTAATCATTCCGACCGGCCCGTCCACCACGATTGCTGCGGCCATGCAGCAGGCCCCTTCCTTTGCCGCGGCCGCGCACCTGGTGATGATGGGTGGTGCTCTTACCGTACCTGGAAACGTCACGCCGTGGTCCGAGGCCAATATCTCCCAGGACCCGGAAGCTACCGATTACCTCTTCCGCCACACGAGCGATACCACCATGGTGGGCTTGGATGTTACCTTGCGCACCCTTTTGACCACGGCGGAGTCCGCTCGTTGGCGCGCTACCGGCACCCACGCCGGCCGCATCTTTGCGGATATGGTGGACTATTATATCCGCGCTTATGCCACCACATCGCCGCACTTGGGCGGGTGCGGTTTGCACGATCCATTAGCCGTTGCGGTGGCGGCAGATGCCTCGCTTGTCGACGTCCTATCTATAAACCTCAAGACGGACACCACCGGCCCTACCCGTGGACGGACAATCGCGGATGAAAAGCGATTGGATGCGCCGCCTACTGCCCGGGTGGCTGTGGGCGTGGATAGTGAGCGCTTTGTGCGGGAGTTTGTCGGACGACTTGAGGCGCTCTTCAGCGAGCTCTAAAAGCACAGCCTAGAAGCCGTGTGGTTTTGATTTTCTCTGCCTGAGCGCTGTAAGGTATTTCTTTGGCTTAGCGACTGCGGTTCACAGCAGTTGCGGCACGCACAAGCAATGCGCATCGCGCTGGCTTATGCGTCACGATAATGTGGACTGAAATAAAGGAGAAATACTCATGGCATTGACCACTGAGAAGAAGGCCGAAATCCTCAAGGAGTACGGCCTGCACGAAACCGATACCGGTTCCCCTGAGGCACAGGTTGCCCTGCTGACCTCCCGCATCAATACTTTGACCGAGCACCTGAAGTTCCACAAGCACGATCACCACTCCCGCCGTGGTCTGCTGCTGATGGTTGGTCGCCGTCGTGGCCTGCTGAAGTACCTGGCTGAGAACAACGTCGATCGCTACCGTGATCTGATCTCTCGCCTGGGTCTGCGCCGTTAATTTCGGCCCAGCTTCGGCCACCTCGCCCCGCCCTTTGGCGGGGCTTTTGTGGTTTTTCTGTTAGAATTTGACACCGTTGTCATAGACAAAATCGACCAGGCGGCATCGACGATCGCCTAAACCACTCAAGGAGACATTTTTTAATGAGCGTTCAGAACTCCGTCGAGTTCAATATTGACGAGGACTTTGGCATTACCGAGGCCATTGCCACGCTAGACAATGGTGACTTTGGTACCCGCACCCTGCGCTTTGAAACCGGCCAGCTGGCCCGGCAGGCAGACGGCTCCGTGACCACCTACTTGGACGATGACACCATGTTGCTGGCCACGACCACCGCGTCCAACCAGCCGCGCGAGGGATTTGATTTCTTCCCGTTGACTGTAGACGTAGAAGAGCGCATGTACGCGGCCGGCAAGATTCCAGGCTCCTTTTTCCGCCGTGAGGGCCGTCCTTCTTCTGAAGCCATCCTGGCATGCCGCCTTATCGACCGCCCGCTGCGCCCAACCTTTGTCAAGGGCTTGCGCAACGAGGTCCAGGTCGTTGTCACTGTGATGTCCCAGGATCCGGAAGAGTACTACGACGTCGTTGCTATCAACGGCGCTTCCGCCGCCACCCAGCTGTCCGGCTTGCCTGTTTCCGGCGCTGTCGGCGGTGTCCGCATGGCACTGATCGCTGATGATAAGCACCCCGAGGGCCAGTGGGTGGCCTTCCCGAACCACGAGCAGCACGAGCGCGCTCTCTTTGAGATGGTCGTTGCCGGCCGCATTGTCAAAAAGGGCCGCAAGGACGACGTAGCCATCATGATGGTCGAGGCCGGTGCTGGCACCAACGTTGCTGAGCGCATTGCCGACGGCGCTCCTGCACCGCAGGAAGCAACCGTTGCTGAAGGCTTGGAAGCAGCAAAGCCATTCATTAAGACCTTGTGCGAAGCCCAGAACGGTCTCGCGGAGCGTGCCGCCAAGGAAACCCAGGAGTTCCCACTCTTCCCGGCGTACGGCGATGATGTCTTCGCGGCAGTGGAAAAGGCTGCTAGCAAGAAGCTAGAGAAGCTGCTGACCATCCCGGGCAAGCAGGAACGTGACGACGCCACCAATGAAAACATGGAGCAGGTCGAAGAAAAGCTCTTGGACCAGTTCGAGGACTTGGAAGAGGCCGATGCGTCTAAGCAGATTCGCGGCGCTTATAACGCTTTGATGAAGCAGATCGTACGCCAGAAGATCCTCTCCGAGGGCTTCCGTATCGATGGCCGTGGCGTTACCGATATCCGTGACCTCTCCGTTGAGGTGGACCTGGTTCCGCGTGCTCACGGTTCCTCCCTGTTCGAGCGCGGTGAGACCCAGATTCTGGGTGTTACCACCCTGGACATGCTCAAGATGGAGCAGCAGATTGACTCCCTGACCCCGGTGGAATCCAAGCGCTACATGCACCACTACAACTTCCCGCCATTCTCTACTGGCGAGACTGGCCGCGTGGGCTCCCCGAAGCGCCGCGAGATCGGCCACGGTGCATTGGCCGAGCGCGCTCTGCTTCCGGTCATCCCATCCCGCGAGGACTTCCCATACGCCATCCGCCAGGTCTCCGAAGCCTTGGGCTCCAATGGCTCTACCTCCATGGGCTCTGTATGTGCCTCCACCTTGTCCCTCTACAATGCCGGTGTTCCGCTGAAGGCTCCGGTAGCTGGCATCGCTATGGGCCTGGTTTCTGGCGAGGTAAATGGCAAGGAGAAGTTTGTCGCCCTGACCGATATTCTCGGCGCCGAGGATGCCTTTGGCGATATGGACTTCAAGGTCGCCGGTACCTCTGAGTACATCACCGCCCTGCAGCTGGACACCAAGTTGGATGGCATCCCGTCCAAGGTCCTGGCCCAGGCACTGGAGCAGGCTCGCGATGCCCGCTCTACCATCCTGGAGACCATGGCTGAGGTCATCGATACCCCGGACGAGATGTCTGGCCTTGCACCGAAGATCACCTCCGTGAAGATCCCGGTTAATAAGATCGGCGAGCTCATCGGACCAAAGGGCAAGACCATCAACCAGATTACCGAGGAAACTGGCGCCGATGTCTCCATCGAGGATGACGGAACCGTCTACGTTTCCGCTGCAACCGGTGAGGCTGCGGATGCTGCCATCGATAAGGTTAATTCCATTGCTAACCCGCAGCTGCCGAAGGTAGGAGAGCGCTTCCTAGGCACCGTGGTAAAGACCGTGCCGTTCGGCGCATTCGTTTCCTTGACCCCGGGTCGCGATGGCTTGATCCACATTTCCAACCTGGGTGGCGACGAGCGCATCGAGAAGGTAGAAGACGTCATCAACGTTGGCGATAAGGTTCAGGTAGAAATCGCGGATATCGATAACCGCGGCAAGATTTCCCTGGTTCCGGTTGAGGACTAATCCCTAAACCCAAAAGAAGGGCTCTGCCTTCCAGCTCACTCGCTGGAAGGCAGAGCCTTTCTTCGTAGGTGTGCACCATCCAGGGGCGCCGGCACAACCTTAGTTCTGGAAGTCGATGACCACGCGCGATGGGTCATTCAGATACGTCACGGAGTAGGCAGTCTTCTTCTCTAGACCGATAATGAGCTGGGTTTGCGCCTCAAAGGTGGTGGTGTAGTTGACTGCGCTAACCACCCCGGCACCAGGGGTAGTGCCTGGCTGCATGTACTTTTCTTTTAACTCTGGGGTAGAAGGCCACGGCGTTCCCTCAATGCCGAGGTTGAGGAAGGTATTTCCTTTGACCTCGACTGGTTTTCCGGATGCCTGTTGGGCAGGGCTATCGGTATAGGAAGTAAACCACCCCGGTTCACCTTCGCCCTCCAGGTCGATGACGACGCGGGTGAAGCCATCGTGTGCTCCCACTCGCACGCCCGTGGGAATGAGGTTTCCGAGCCCCTCCGGCATGTGCTGTTGGTCCTCGAGAGAGGCCGTGCCCATACCGGCGAATGCCAGTGGGGCTGAGTCCTGGGGGAGCTTCTGCTTTTCTGCATCCGCTGCCGAGGTACTGCGCGGGGCAGAAGTAGCGGCGGGGGTAGCGGAGCTGGTTGGAGCATCAGCCGTGTCGGTAGTTGACTGAACCTCACTAAATGCCGGTGCGCCTGCTTGCGTAGCGTCCTCATCGGAACAAGCGGCAAGTGCTAACGCGCATCCTGCACTGATGGCCACGGCGATAGTGCGAGAGAAAATTGAGGGAGACATATTCATCACTTCCTTCGTGCTTACCGTGTCGTTACACCCATTCTACTGGGGCAGATGGGACAAGCATTAGGAAGTGATGCAATTGTTAATCCGTGTGATGAGGGGAGGGGGGCGGCTACTTCTTCAGTTCCACGAGCTGAATAAGGTTGCCCACGGTGTCATCGAATACAGCGATGATGGACGGGCCAACATCGGTGGGCTCCATGGTGAACTTCACGCCCTTGTCACTGAGCTCTTTATATTCGCTCTCCACATCGGCGGACAGGAACTGCGTGACCGGAATACCGTCAGCCTTGAGTGCTGCGGCGTAGTCTTTGGCGGCGGGGTGGCCCGTCGGTTCCAGAAGCAGCTCGGTATCTCCCTCACCTTCAGCATTGGTGACGGTGAGCCAACGGAAATCGCCGTGAGTTACGTCATCCTTGACTCGGAAGCCAAGGGTATTGACGTAAAAATCGTGAGCGCGGGCAACGTCGTCTACAGGAACGGAAGCGATATAGATCTGCATGCCCGCCATCCTAGTGAGAGTGAGGGGGGGGGCATCGTCGGAGAGTGCAAGTCCGTTCCAAGGAAGGCGAGGAATTGTGCAACCCCCATGCGCGTTAGGATGGGGAGAAAAGTACTACCGATGTGGCTGAAGAAGGAGAACACACCATGGCTATCAAGGTTGGCGTACTAGGCGCTCACGGACGCGTAGGCCAGGCAATCGTTGCAGGCGTCAACGCGGAAGATGACCTAGAGCTGGTGGCAGAAATTGGCCGCGATGATGATTTGCAGCAGCTTATCGACGCCCACGCAGAGGTCATCGTGGACTTTACCCAGCCAGATTCCGTAATGGGAAACCTGGAATTCTGCATCGCCCACGGAATCCACTGCGTGGTGGGAACCACCGGCTTTGATAAGGAGCGCTTGGCTCAGGTAGAGGAGTGGACCAAGCAGGACGGTGCCGGCAATGTCCTCATTGCGCCGAACTTTGCCATTTCCGCAGTGCTCACGATGGTGCTAGCTAAGCAGGCTGCTAAGTTCTTTGAGACTGCAGAGGTTATTGAATTCCACCACCCAACCAAGTTGGATGCGCCGTCCGGTACTGCGATCCATACTGCCGAAGGAATTGCCGCCGCCCGCAAGGAGGCTGGTCTGGGTGACATGCCGGATGCTACGGAAAAGCAGCTCGATGGTGCCCGCGGCGCTACCGTCGACGGCATTCCGGTTCACGCGGTTCGCACCCGTGGCATGGTGGCACACGAAGAGGTTGTCTTTGGTGCTCAAGGTCAGTCGCTGACCATCCGCCAGGATTCTTATGACCGCGCGTCCTTTACACCAGGCGTACTGGTGGGCGTGCGCCAAATTGCGGACCACCCGGGCCTAGTCGTAGGCCTTGATAAGTACCTGGGGCTTTAAGCCATGGCTAAAGCAAGTGAGCTAGACATTCAGCTCATTGCCGCAACGCAGTTCCACGCCCCGCAGGGCGTGGAGTGGCACGCGGATGACTCGGCCTCTGATGGGGAAGCACTTGTCGAGTTCGCTGGACGGGCCTGCTACGAGTCTTTTGATAAGCCAAATCCCCGGACAGCAACCAATGAAGCCTACCTGCACCACATCATGGAGGTAGGCCATACTGCGTTGCTCGAGCATGCCACGGCCACGATGTACATCACGGGGCTGTCGCGGTCGGCGAGCCATGAGCTCGTGCGCCACCGGCACTTTTCTTTCTCGCAGCTCTCCCAGCGCTTTGTTCACCCAGAAGAGACCGAAGTAGTCCTACCAAAACTGGTGGCCGAAGACGAGCAACTAAGTCGATTGGTCATGCAGGCGGTTGATGAGACCCGCTTTGTCTACGATGAACTGCTTAGCGCACTAGAAGAGAAGCTGGATGAGCCCAACGCTCTCCTGCGCAAAAAGCAGGCCCGTCAGGCGGCGCGTGCTGTGTTGCCAAACGCCACAGAAACGCGCATCGTTGTCACTGGCAACTATCGTGCGTGGCGGCATTTTATTAGTGCACGGGCCGCCGAGCAGGCGGACGAGGAACTCCGCCACGTTGCGGTAGAGTGCCTGAAACTGCTGCAAAGCAAGGCTCCAGTGCTCTTTGATGATTTCAATATCACCACTCTTGCTGATGGGACCCAGATGGCGGCAAGCCCCTACGCCTAACACGCGCGAGACCCCGATGCGGCTAATTGCAAGCCAAAAGGGTAATCTTGACGGCTATGAGCACAGGTATGACAGCAAAGACTGGCGTCGACACCTTTGGACGCATCGGCATCGCCATGGTCACCCCGTTTGACCGTGACGGTGCGCTGGACGTTGCAGCAGGTCGTCGCCTAGCAGCTCATCTCGTTGACAATGGCGTTGATTCGCTCATCCTTGGTGGAACCACCGGCGAATCACCGACCACTTCAGTTGAAGAGAAGCTGGAGCTGCTCAAAGCCGTAAAGGAAGAAGTAGGAGACCGCGCAAAGCTTTGCGCCGGTGCCGGAACGAATGACACCGCATCCTCCATTAAGCTGGCTCAGGCCACCGCTGAAGCGGGGGCAGACAGCTTGCTAGTGGTAACTCCCTACTACTCCAAGCCTTCACAAAAGGGCGTTTACGAGCACTTTGCCGCAGTCGCGCAAGCCACGGATCTACCGATCTGTGTCTATGACATCCCTGGCCGCTCGGGCATCCCAGTGGCGCCGGATACCCTCCGCCGCCTTGCGGATTTGCCGACCATCCAAGCCGTAAAGGACGCCAAGGGCGACCTTCCTGCGGCCGCAGAACTCATCCAAGAAACCGGTTTGGCTTGGTATTCCGGTGATGATCCGATCAACCTGCCGTGGCTTTCCCTCGGCGCATCTGGTTTCATCTCCGTTATCGGCCATGTTGCACCGCGTGCCTTGGTAGAACTTTATGAAGCTTTCGACGCGGGCGATATGGCCCGCGCCCGAGAAATCAATGTCACTACGCTCCTTCCGCTAACCCATGCACAAGCTCGGTTGGGTGGAGCGACGTTTGCAAAGGAAGCCCTGCGCCTGCAGGGCATCGAAGTTGGCGATACCCGTCTTCCTATCACCGCTGCGAGCGGGGAGGAACGCGAGGAACTTCGCCGTGATCTGGAACAATCTGGAGTCCTCTAAGAATGAATGAACCCCGTAACCGTTCCCGCAAGGTGACCCGCAAGGCGGGCCCACCGGCGGAAAACGAAACCGCCTCCAACGAGGCGGCTTCGCCAGTTTTCCAAGCCCCAGCAACTGACGCGGGCAATTCCGCTCAGGGCGACAAGGATAATTCTGGCAAGAAGAATTCTTCCGACAACAACAACGAAGGTGGCGGCAACAACCGTCGCTCCCGTTCCCGTGGCAGCCGCGGCCGTGGCCGTGGTGGCAACGGCAATGGCAATGGCAATAACCACGGTGGAAACAATAACCACGGCGGCAAGAACGGCAATGGAAACGGAAAGAACGGCAACGGTAAGGGCCGCGGCCGCAACAACCGTGGCCGCCGCAACGTGCCCAAGTCTATGCAGGGCGCGGATCTGACCAAGCGCCTGCCGGAGCCACCGAAGCAGCCAAAGGATGCCCTGCGTATTTACGCTCTGGGCGGTATCTCGGAGATCGGCCGCAATATGACCGTCTTCGAGTACGGCGATGACCTCATCATCATTGACTGTGGTGTGCTCTTCCCATCCTCTGGTGAGCCAGGCGTGGACCTCATCCTGCCTGACTTCGGCCCTATCGAGAAGAAGATCCACAAGGTCAAGGCCCTCGTCGTTACTCACGCGCACGAGGACCACATCGGCGCTATCCCGTGGCTGCTCAAGCTGCGTCCGGATATCCCCATCGTTGCTTCCCGCTTCACCATCGCGCTTATTGCTGCAAAGTGTAAGGAGCACCGCCAGAAGCCGAAGTTCGTCGAGGTTAATGAAAAGTCCGACGTAACCTACGGTCCGTTCCGCGTGCGCTTCTGGGCCGTCAATCACTCCGTGCCGGATGCCCTGGGCATCATGCTGGGCACCCCAGCCGGCAATATCATCCACACCGGTGACATCAAGCTGGACCAAACCCCGCTGGATAATCGTCCAACGGATCTCCCCGCTCTGTCCCGCTATGGTGATGAGGGCGTTGACCTCATGCTGTGCGATTCCACCAACGCTACGGTCCCTGGTGTATCGGCATCTGAGGGCGATATTCCTGCCAACTTCAAGCGGCTCGTCGCCGGCGCTAAGCAGCGCGTAATCTTGGCGTCCTTCGCCTCCAACGTTTACCGTGTCCAGGCAGCTATCGACGCCGCTGTGGCAAACGGCCGCAAGGTGGCCTTCAATGGCCGTTCGATGATGCGCAACATGGAAATCGCAGAGAAGATGGGCTTCTTGAAGGTTCCACGCGGCACCATCATCCCCATCGATGAGGCTGCCAAGATGGCTCCGCATAAGACCATGCTGATTACCACCGGTACGCAGGGTGAGCCAATGGCAGCTCTGTCGCGTATGGCCCGCCGCGAGCACCGCCAGATTACCGTCCGCGATGGCGATACCATCATCTTCTCTTCCTCGCTCATTCCGGGCAACGAAGAGGCCGTCTACGGCGTCATCAACATGCTGTCCCAGATCGGTGCCAACGTTGTTACCAACCAGGATGTAAAGGTGCACGCCTCCGGTCACGGTTACGCTGGCGAACTGCTCTTCCTGTACAACGCAGCGCGCCCGCGCAACGCTATGCCGGTACACGGCGAGTGGCGCCACCTGCGCGCCAATAAGGAACTGGCTATCTCCACCGGTGTGGATCGCGACCGTACGGTGCTGGCACAAAACGGCGTCGTCGTGGACCTGCGCAAGGGTCGCGCCGAGGTCGTAGGCCAGATGCAGGTGGGCAACCTGTACGTCGACGGCGTGTCTATGGGTGACGTGGACGCTGACACCTTGGCTGATCGCACCAACCTGGGTACCGGCGGCGTGGTTTCTATCACCTGTGTGATTGATAACCGCACCTCGCGCCTGCTGGAGCACCCAACGGTATCTACCACAGGCTTCTCCGATGATGACCGCGGCATCGTGCCGGAGGTTGCGGAGATGGTGGAAAACACCATGAACGATCTCGCCGCTGAAGGCGAGAATGATACTTACCGCATGGTGCAGAAGCTGCGCCGTAAGGTATCCAAGCTCATGGATTCCAAGTACAAGCGCGAGCCGGTCATTCTGCCGACCATCGTGCCGACGAATTCCGGTCCTTTGGTTACCGATGAAGAAGACGTTGACGCTTCTCGCGAGTCCCTGTAAATAGCACGGGTACCTCGCGCTAAGCGAAAGCAAGCCCCAGCATGCCAGCTAGCTCGGTATGCTGGGGCTTATGTCGTTTTCTTCTGCTGAGCGCGCCAAAATGGTAGCGCTATTTCATAAGCTTGGTCCCGATGCCCCTACCTTGTGCGAGGGCTGGACAACCCGGGACTTGGCCGTACATTTGTGGGTGCGGGAAAACCGCCCCGATGCCGCCGCCGGCATCTTCGTCAACGCGCTGTCCGGCCGGCTGGAAAAGGAATCACGTAAGGTGGCCGACCGCGACTTTGATGAGTTGGTTGATGACTGGGGGAGGGGACCAGCTGCCTATAACCCCGTCCGGTTCGTGGATGCACAGCAAAACTTTGTGGAGCACTTTGTTCACCACGAGGATATTCGCCGGGCTAATGGCATGGGCCCGCGCGACTTTTCGGCTCGCATCAAGCAGCAGATGCATAGCTATCTAAAGCTCTTGGCTAAGGTGGCCCTGCGCAAATCTGAACGTCCGGTGATTCTGCAGCCGGAAGGATTGCCGCGAATCGTTGCCGCAGATACCCATGGCGTGGCGGATAAGGGCGATGCCGTGGTCCGCGTTTCGGGCGAGGTAGGCGAGCTCATCCTCTGGTCCTTCGGGCGTGATGCTGCTGAAGTCAAGGTTGAAGGTGATGCCGGCGCCATCGTAAAGTCAATTCTCTAATCTTGTTTTAGTTGCAGTTTCTTAGCTTTTGGGTGCGTGGGAAGCGTTCTCCGTGAGATTGTGGGGCCAGACGTTAGGGAAACGCGTGTGGTTAATGTGATTTATGGGGTGGCGCGGTTAAGGTAGAGGCATGTCTGTCAAAAATGCCTCTTCGCGCGGAACGCGCCGAAAGTCGAATCGTTCACGGCCGTCGGGCCGCAGCCGGTCCGGTGCTGGCATGCCGGAAAGCCTGGCTATGACGTCTTCGCATCGGCGCGCGGCGGCGACCTCGCAGGAACGTACGGGCAGTGCGTTTCGGGCCGTCGGCAAGGGCTTGGGCGTTGCCTTTGGTGCCACGGCCCGCGGCATGGGAAATATGGCGCGGGGCGTAAGCCATGGCGTGGCCGGGCTCAAGCCCAGCGAAGACTTATATGACACCGAGGAGTACGAGACGACGAGGGAGCCGGAAGAAATTTCTGCACGCGGGGAGAAAAAGAAGAAGAGCAAGGTTACTCGGGCGCGCGATGTAGCCGCAGAAGAAGAGCTTTCTGCCATGGAAGTAAGCGAGGAAGAATCGCGCGGTATTCAGGTGAAAAATCCTGATGCGGTGGCGCTCGTTTTGATCGGCATTGCCATCGTGCTTGCGGCTACCGTCTGGTTTGGCGTTGCCGGCCAAGTAGGCGCCTGGGTGGGCAATATCGTCCGCTATGTCATTGGTGCAGGCGCCTGGGTGCTGCCGGTTGCGCTAGTGGCCTTGGCCATTGCCTTGATGATGGACATCTCTGGTCCAGCGGGGCACTTTAAGCCGCGCATTGTGGGCGGTATTAGCATTATCGTCCTTGCCATGCTCAGTTTGATCCACATCTTTGCTGGTACCCCTGAGCTCGGCTTTACCCCGGACAGCGCCGGTGGTGCCGGCGGTGTAATCGGCTACGCCATTGGCGGCCTTCTGGAGACGGCCTTCACCTCTTTCGTCGCTGTGCCGTTGCTTTTCCTCGTCATTATCTACGGCGCCCTATTGGTCACCGGCATTACTATCCGCGAGGCCTATGAGTTGGTGGCTGATGCCATTTCTGCGGCCTTTTCCCGCTTTGGCGGCGCGGACGAGGACTATTACGACGAAGAGGGCGATGACCTCTACGGCCACGTCACCGGCGATATTGATGACATCGCAGAAGGCCGTGAGCGCAGCGAGCGCCCAGCACGACCTGCAGCCAAGCGCCGTTCCTCTGAGCGTGGTGGAAGCCTGCGCGCTTTCCGACGCCCCACTGAAGACCCCGCCCCGCGTGGTTCTTCTTATCCGGTGGATTCTCCTGCTGCAGCAGAGGAGGAACATGCCACCCGCACCTTTAGCACACCAACGCGAGGCGGGTTCCAGTCCGTGTCTAACGCGGCTGAGAAGCCGGTCTCTCGTGACATCGGGGATACCGATGAGATCCCGGTGGTAGACGACGCCGCTGCGTCGTCGCCGGAACAACCGGCTTCCGGGGATCCGGAACCGACCCGAGTGCTGGGCACTACTCGTCAACGCCCCACTTCCCCTTCTACCCGCTCGGCTACGGCAGCAGGTGCTGATGCTGGCACTGCCGCCGGTAACGCAATTGGCTCGGCCGCTGGTGCGGCTGCGGGCGCTGCCGGTGCTGCGGGAGCAGCAAGTGGCGCAGCAAAGACTGCTGCTGCGGGTGCTGCCGGTGCCGCTGGCGCTGCGGCAGCCGGTGCAGCTGCAGGCGCTGCTGGATCTGCGGTGGAAGGAGGCGCTGATGCAGTATCGTCCGCGCACGAGAAGGCCCGCCAACTCTTCCGCGAGCGCTCCGGACGCGACGCTACGACCGGCGCACAGGTGGACTCCACCGAGCCTGCGGCCGAGGCCGCAGGGGACCCGGGTACTTCTGCTGTTCCTGCGCCGGCCGCACAGTTTGGCAACGAGAATTACGCGGTTCCCACCACGGACCTGCTGACCCCGGGCACTCCGGCCAAGGAGCGCACGGAGATTAATGACCGCATCATTGAGGCCATCACCGATGTCTTCGAAGAGTTCAAGGTCGATGCCCAGGTAACCGGCTTTAGCCGTGGCCCAACAGTGACCCGTTATGAAATCGAGCTGGGACCAGGCGTCAAGGTATCGAAGATTACGAACCTGCAGTCCAATCTGGCCTACGCCGTGGCCACGGATAATCTACGTTTGCTCACGCCCATCCCCGGCAAGTCGGCCGTTGGCATTGAGGTTCCCAACCCAGATCGCGAAATGGTGCACCTGCGCGAGGTGCTTGATGCGCCAAGCATGACCAGCTCACCGGATCCCATGCTCATCGGTTTGGGCAAGGACATCGAAGGCGAATACACCTCGTTCTCGGTTCAAAAGATGCCGCACTTGCTTGTCGCCGGCGCTACCGGTTCCGGTAAGTCCGCTTTCGTCAACTCCATGTTGGTCTCGCTGCTTACCCGAGCCACCCCTGAGCAGGTTCGCCTCATCTTGGTGGACCCGAAGATGGTGGAACTTACCCCGTACGAGGGCATTCCGCACTTGATCACGCCCATCATTACCCAGCCGAAGAAGGCCGCAGCAGCTCTGCAGTGGCTAGTGGAGGAGATGGAGCAGCGCTACATGGATATGAAGGCTGCTCGCGTACGCAAGATCGAGGACTATAACCGCAAGGTTGTCTCCGGCGAATACCAGGCGCCGGCAGGCTCCGAGCGCGAGGTACGCCCGTACCCGTACATCGTCTGTGTCGTCGACGAGCTGGCGGACCTGATGATGACCGCGCCAAAGGAGATTGAGGACTCCATCGTCCGCATCACCCAGAAGGCGCGTGCCGCCGGTATTCACCTCGTCCTTGCAACCCAGCGCCCGTCCGTTGACGTGGTGACCGGTCTGATTAAGACCAACGTGCCTTCACGCTTGGCCTTTGCGACGTCCTCACTGACGGACTCTCGCGTTATCTTGGACCAGGGCGGCGCGGAAAAGCTCATTGGTATGGGCGATGGCCTCTTCATTCCGCAGGGCAAGCGTCCCGTGCGTATGCAGGGCGCATTCGTCTCGGATGATGAAGTCATGGCGGTTGTCGATGCCGCCAAGTCGCAGGCCGCGCCGAACTACACCGAGGGCGTGACTGAAGAGAAGCAATCCGAGGCCAAGCAGGAAATCGATGAGGAAATTGGCAAGGACATGGACGACCTCCTCGAGGCCGTCGAGCTGGTGGTCACCGCCCAGTTGGGCTCGACTTCTATGTTGCAGCGCAAGCTGCGCATCGGGTTTGCCAAGGCCGGCCGCCTCATGGACCTGATGGAATCTCGTGGCGTGGTCGGACCGTCCGAAGGCTCCAAGGCCCGCGAGGTTCTGGTGAAACCGGAAGAGCTCGATACCATCATCTGGATGATCAAGGGCGCCGACCCTGCCGAAGCCCCGAAGGAGATTCAGGATGAGATGCAGCAGCAAGAGCAGGAGGAAGCTGCCGCTACTTCCGACGCCGATTCTTCCGCAGGCGCCGATTCCTCCCCGCAGGGCGATGCCGGCGACACCCGTACCGTCCAGACAACGTATAACCCTTCGGCAGGCGCCTTCTAAGATCGTGTAAAGTTGAACGAGTCTTGGAGGGGAGTACCCCATCTTTCGGCATCGATCGTCAGCACGGTAGCGTTACGCTCCCGGTCGTGCCGGCCCGGCGGAAATTGGTTCGCCGGGCGGGGGAGACCTCCGGTCATTTTGTTGTATCTTCGACCGGAGGGATGTACCAATGCATGTGCCATTGTGGATCTGGGCGATTTCCATCATCGTCATTCTTGGATTCTTTGTTTTTGATTTCTACTCCCACGTGCGCACCCCGCACGAGCCGACGCTGAAGGAATCCGGGTTCTGGACCCTGTTCTATGTCGGTATCGCTTTACTTTTTGGTGCCGGCGTGTGGGCCATATGGGATCACGAGCACGGCATCCAATACCTCACGGGTTACGTGACAGAGAAGGCGCTATCCGTAGATAACCTCTTTGTTTTTGCGCTTATCATGGGCGCCTTCAAGATCCCGCGGAAGTACCAGCAAAAGGTATTGCTCATCGGTATCGTCATCGCCTTGGCATGCCGCTTGGTATTTATCCTTTTGGGTGCTGCGGTCATCGCGGCATGGTCCGATATCTTCTACCTGTTCGCGATATTCCTCCTCTACACAGCGATCAAGCTCATCGTCGATGAGATTCGGGACGCCCCCGAAACCGATCCCAATGACATGGGCATCATCAAGCTGATCCGCAAGGTAGTCCATGTGACCCCGCGCTACCACGGCGATAAGCTCACGCACCGCGTGGAAGATTCTTCGGGCAAGCGTAAATTCGCGTTCACCCCGCTATTTATCGCGTTGGTGTCCATTGGTCTTATCGACGTGATGTTTGCCTTTGACTCCATCCCAGCCATCTACGGCATTACCTCAGAAGCGTTCTTGGTCTTTACCACCAATGCCTTCTCCCTCATGGGCTTGCGCCAGATGTACTTCCTGCTGGATGGCCTGTTGGATCGCTTGGTGTACCTGCCCTATGGTTTGGGCATCATCTTGGGCTTCATCGGTGTGAAGCTCATGTTCCATGCGCTGCATGAGAATAACTTGCCGTTTGTAAACGGCGGCGAGAACGTGGAGTCCATCCCAGAATTTTCCACCATTACCTCACTTATCGTGATCGTGGGCGTCCTGGTTATTACGGTTATCGCCTCGATTATTAAAAACAAGCGCGATGAGAACCAAGGCGGAGTACCGGTATCGCACAATCACTTCGACTGGGACGAGGAAGGCAATAAGATCGTCCGCAACAAGAAGGGTGAATTCTTGGGCAAGGCCGAAGACCTGCCCAAGGAAGAGCTACCGCACTAGAAGCGGGCGTTGACGGGATTCCATTCGCGGAAGCTGCGGCCGGTAATGCAGCCGGCCTGGTAGAAGGGGTCTTTGTCCATGAGGGCAATGGCGTCGGCGACCACGGCGTCGTCGGCAAGCCCCACGATGATGAGCGCGCCGCCCTTGGAATCCGTCAACGGGCCGGTGGCAATGATGGTGCCCTCCTCAAAAAGCTGCGCGGTAAACTCGCGGTGCGCGGGGCGGGCCTTAGCAATCTCAGGATTATTGGGGTTGTAGTCGTAGCTAACAGCAAAATACTTCATGCTTCGCATTTTAAAATGCAGGGGCATCCAAGCGCAGGTGCTTGGTGCTAACAGGTAGTATGTATAACGTGAATCAACCCGGAACACAGTCAGCGCAATCCTCGGATGTGAATCCACAGGTATCCAATTGGAACCTGCCAAATATTCTCACCAGCCTGCGCATTCTTTTCATTCCGGTTTTCGCATGGCTAGTTATTGCCGGCCATGAATGGTGGGCTTTTGGCCTATTTGCGGCCCTAATGCTCACAGATAAGCTCGACGGGGACATCGCACGTGCCCGTGGCCTTATCACCAATTTTGGCAAGATTGCTGATCCCATCGCGGATAAAGCGCTTATGACTACCGCACTGGTATGCCTCAACATCATTGGGGTACTGCCAGTGTGGATTACCGTGGTCATTCTCATTCGAGAGTTTGGAATCACCATCTGGCGTATGGTTTTGTTGCGCCGCGGCAAGGTCGTTCCTGCTTCGAAGGGCGGCAAGCTGAAGACTGTATTGCAATCCCTAGCAGTGGGGCTGTACCTGTGGCCCTTGCCGGAGTGGATGGACGTACCTACCTTCCTAGTGATGCTTTTGGCCGCAGTGGTGACCGTGGTTACCGGCGTTCAGTACCTCATCGACGGCAAGAAGCAGAATAGCTAGGTAGTTCATGAGCTCCATGGCGGCCCGCCTCGTATCTGAACTCACCGAGCGCGGCGAAACTTTGTCCTTTTGTGAGTCACTTACTGCTGGGTTGGCCAGTGCCACGGTGGCTTCTGTCCCTGGAGCTTCGGCTGTGTTGCGCGGAGGGCTTGTAACATATGCCACCGAGGTGAAGTCCCACTTTTTGCACCAGCCGGTAGCCGATATCGAAGCGGTCGGTGTGGTTTCTGGGCAGACCGCCCTTGCAATGGCCCGCGCGGCGGTGGCAGAAACCGGTGCGGACTGGGGGATAGGCCTTACCGGAGTGGCAGGACCAGACCTACAAGAAGGCAAGGCGGCCGGCACGGTCTATATCGGAATTTATTCTCCTAGCGGAGTCAGTTTTTCGCAGCAGCTTTCCGGGTTGGGGAAAGAGCGAAACGAAGTCAGAGAGGCCACGGTCGAAGCCGCCTTGCGTCTACTGCGCGCAACTTTGGAAGAAAATCCGGCACTGCGGGAACAATAACGAGACAAGGAGCGTTGACTATAGTGATGAACACTTCTACTGCAGTCCTCGAACACCCGGTAAACGGCGCTGTTGCACCAGCGGCGCCCGCCACTGCTCGTACCCCTGAGCCGCTATTGCGTGAGGCTCTTGGGTTGACGCTGCGCGCCTTCCGCGCGGACAAGGGAGTGACCCTGCGCGAATTGGCCGGGGTGGCCCGCGTGTCGCCGGGTTACCTTTCGGAGCTTGAACGCGGCCGCAAGGAGGTCTCCTCTGAGCTTCTTGCGTCGGTGTGCCACGCGTTGGATTGCTCGGTCTCTGATGTACTGATTGAAGCCGCCGGTTACATGACTCTGCCCTCCATGGATGAGGAGCTTGCTCATACGGCACCTGCCGCATCAGAGCTTTAGCCCACAGCGGTCTATGTCAACAGCCGGCCTACTCTCTTGCGAGGAAGGTCGGCTGTGGTGGTTAAGGGGGGCGTCGGCAAGCGCCCGCGACCGCGGGGAGTACAAGCGGCGGAAACAGCGCTTCGCTAGTATAAACAGCAGAACATTACGCACATTTTTTAACCTAGAAAGGTTGAAGCACACCATGGCGAACCCATTTGTTAAGGGCTGGAAGTACCTGATGGCACTCTTCGATAATAAGATCGAGGAAAACGCCGATCCGAAGGTGCAGATCGAGCAGGCTATTGAAGATGCTCAGCGCCAGCACCAGGAGCTGTCTCAGCAGGCGGCCGCCGTGATTGGTAACCAGCGTCAGCTGGAAATGCAGCTTAACCGCCGTTTGGCAGAGGTAGAAAAGCTGCAGGGCAATGCTCGCCAGGCTCTGGAATTGGCTGATCAGGCCCGTGCTAAGGGCGATGAAAATAAGGCCGTGGAGTACGAGAACGCGGCTGAGGCCTTCGCCGCCCAGCTGGTTACGGCTGAGGAGTCCGTGGAGGATACCAAGAAGCTGCACGACCAGGCACTGCAGCAGGCAGAAAAGGCCAAGAATGCGGTTCAGCGTAATAACGCCGCGCTGCGCGAAAAGGTCAATGAGCGCTCCAAGCTGCTTTCCCAGCTGGAGCAGGCAAAGATGCAGGAAAAGGTCTCTGAGTCTTTGAACTCCATGAACGAGCTGACCGCCAATGGCAATACGCCGTCTCTGGATGCTGTGCGCGATAAGATTGAGCGCCGTTATTCCAAGGCACTCGGCCAGGCTGAGCTTGCTGAGAACTCCGTGGAAAACCGCATGGCCGAGGTACAACAAGCTGGTATTCAGATGGCCGGTCATTCCCGCTTGGAGCAGATTCGCAGCGAAATGAACTCTTCTAAGTCCGTGGAAGGCAATAAGGCTCAGGCTATTGAGGGCAATAAAGCGTCTGGCTCTGCTGCCGACAACGCTGCTCAGCCAGGCAGTGCCAATAACGATGCTGTGCAGGCCCGGCTGCGTGAGCTGCGTGGGGAGTAAACCCCGACTGTCTTTTAAATAGTTATCGCCTCCCTCGGCCATCATTTGGTGGTGCGTGGGAGGCGATAACTATTGCTGCTAGTCGCCGACGCCGCGGGCCTGCAAAGCCTCACCCATGGCGCGCGCTCGCCGGATGGAGCGAATGATAACCGGGGTGCCAAATGCGAGCGGGGACATCCCGGCACCGCGCGCTTTGCGGGCATCTAGGACTTCATAGACGGTTTTAAACATCAACGGGATGAGACGAATAGTCAGTGACATAGCCAAGCTGATGTTTTCTACCGGTATTCCCAGTCGCTTTAGCGGCTGCAGCGATTCTTCCAGCGACTCCATGATTTCATCTACCGTGGAGGTCAGCGTGAGCAAGAAGGCACCCATCATTGCGGCGAAGACATTGAGGAACATCACTGCCGCATAGTCGAAGTCCTTGGCCCACCATTGAAAGCCTGCCAAGGGAACCAGGAAAAAGAGTGGCGGCCAGATCTGACTCCAGGCAATGCGCAGTGGAATCTGGGCGCAAGCATAGAGAAAGACGACGAAAATGACACCGCCTGCTGCCCACGGAATGGACTTGAAAAAGATGCTGGTGACCAGGATAAAGACTAAGAGGAATGCGATCTTCCAGCTAGGTTTGATGCGATGAACAAAGCTGGTGCCATCAACATAGACGGAAAGTGGGAGATTCGTGCGTCGTTGCATGACAATTCTCCCTACAGCGGCCGCTGGGCCATGAGGTCTTGGTAAAAATCTATGACCTCGGCCGGCCGGCCATCCGCGGCGATGCGGTGGTTATCGATGCAAATGACCCGATCAAAATCGCGCAGAAATTCCAGATCGTGCGTGACCACAATCAGTTGCTGTTCCAGTCGCGCGAATTCTCTTTTGATCCGATCGCGGTTGCGCAGATCCAGCAGGGTAGTGGGCTCATCAGCGATGATGAGAATCGGGTCGATGACCATGACCGCTGCTAGCGCGAGTAGTTGCTTTTGTCCGCCAGACAGCGTGTGCGGTGAGCGCTCAGCAAATTCGGCGAGTCCGAAGCGCTCGAGGGCAGCATCCACGCGGGCGAGGCGCTCGTGTTTGGGCAGCTTAAAGCGGCGGAGCGAAAAGGCGACGTCATCGCGCACATTGGGCATGACAATCTGGTTTTCGGCATCCGAAAAGACAAACCCCACCTTTTCGCGCACCTTTTTGCCCTGCTTGGCGACGTCCATCTGGTCCACCGTCACCGTACCTTCACTAGGCTCGCCCAACCCATTAATGAGCCGGGTCAAGGTGGATTTCCCGCCACCATTCTGGCCGATGATGCCAATGCGTTGTTCGGTGAGGGTGAGGTTGATGTCCTCGAGCACCACGGTGTCATCAAAGGCCACCGTGACCGAGGAAAAGTCGATCGTGGGCACTAGGCAGCCTTTCGTCCCATCAGATCAGGGAAGGCCGCGTGAACGCCGAGAGCGATGATGACGGCAACTACAAGCTTTCCGGCATCGACAGGGATGAAGGGCAATTGGGCGGCGAAGGCTGGACCAATGTCCAAGCCGGAGCGGATCATGAGACCAAAGGCGCCGCAGATGTATTGGACGGCAAGGCCGACAATTGCGGCAACGGCAAGTACGACGGCCATGCCGCCCTTGTTCTTAGGGGAGCGGTAGGCAATTGCACCTGCCACTGCTGGCGAGAGAACATAGCCGATGATGTAGCCCGCGGTTGGGCCTGCCAGTGCGCGGAGCGTGGTACCGCCACCTGCCAGAACTGGGAGGGCGAGGCCCAGGAACAAGAAGAGAAGTCCCACGTATCCGCCGCGCTTGCTGCCCAAAATTAGGCCGGCGAGGATGAGCGCTGCGTTTTGCAACACGATGGGCACGCCGGCCGAACCGATGGGGATGGACACGAAGGCAAGGACGATGACGAGAGCGGTAAACACGGCAACATAGGCAATGGTGGTTGCCAGAGAGTTCTTTTTCATGTTCAAGAGGTTAGCACTGCATGAAAAATGCAGACAATTGAGGGTTTTGAACGGTGTTCATCCGCGGCTGATGATTGTGAGGCGGGGCCATTGCGGCGGGCTCCCAATCGACGCTTTCTGGGCCGCTGGCGCCCGTGCTTAAGTGCTGAGTAGGATAGCGCGCATGCGATTGACCGAGTATCACCAGCTCATTGTGGACGAATTTGGCGAGTCTAAGGGAAAGTGGATTAGTTACTCTCATGTCTTGCCCGACCTCGGGGCAACGCCCGATGAGCTTATCGAACGCGGCGTCGATCCGCGTCGCGTCTGGCTGAGCCTGTGCGATGACTTTGATGTACCGAAGGAGCGCAGGTTGGGAGTCGATTACCCAACTTTATAGCGCGGTCGAATTCGGCGGACTGGCGTGTTCACTTTCAAAATTCGAACAGATGTATGTAAGATGGCGGAAGTGTCGATGCAGTCGTCTACAGTGGGATGGCGTTGACGGAGGGAACCGTTTGAGTTCCACGGCAGTCTAATAATGCGTTAGTACATCGTCGTTAAAGATAAGGATGAAAGTTAATGGCAACCAAAAAGAAGTCTTCTTCTGCCGCCTCTAAGGGAGATGACCGCCAAAAGGCCCTCGATGCCGCAATGGCCATGATTGAGAAGGATTACGGCAAAGGCGCTGTGATGCGCCTGGGCGATGACAACCGCCCACCGATTAAGGCCATTTCTTCCGGTAATACCGCAATCGATGTCGCTCTGGGTATTGGCGGTTTCCCGCGCGGGCGCATCGTAGAGATTTATGGCCCGGAGTCTTCTGGTAAGACCACTGTTGCGCTGCACGCTATTGCATCCGCGCAAAAGGATGGCGGCATTGCCGCGTTTATTGACGCCGAGCACGCGCTCGACCCGCAGTATGCTCGCCTGCTTGGCGTGGATACCGATAACCTCTTGGTTTCCCAGCCAGATACCGGCGAACAGGCCTTGGAGATTGCCGATATGCTGGTACGCTCCGGCGCAATTGACATCATCGTCGTTGACTCCGTAGCCGCCCTTACCCCGAAGGCGGAAATTGAAGGTGAGATGGGCGATAGCCACGTCGGCCTCCAGGCCCGCCTGATGTCCCAGGCGCTGCGCAAGATGACCGGTGCCCTGTACAACTCCGGTACCACCGCTATCTTCATTAACCAGCTGCGCGAAAAGATTGGCGTGATGTTCGGCTCGCCAGAGACCACCACCGGTGGTAAGGCGCTCAAGTTCTACTCTTCCGTGCGCTGCGATATCCGCCGCATTCAGACCTTGAAAGACGGCCAAGATGCCATCGGTAACCGCACCAAGCTCAAGGTAGTAAAGAACAAGGTCTCGCCACCATTTAAGATTGCCGAGTTCGACATCATGTATGGCGAAGGCATCTCTCGCGAGTCCTCCATCATTGACCTTGGCGTCGAAAACGGCTTCATCCGCAAGTCCGGCTCCTGGTTTACCTACGAAGGCGACCAGTTGGGCCAGGGTAAGGAGAAGGCGCGTAATTTCCTGAAGGATAATCCGGATCTGGCCAATGAAATCGAGCAGAAGATTTTCCAGAAGCTCGGTATCGGCGAGGCCGCGGCCGAAGGCGAGGAGGGTGCCGCGATGGACGTTCCTGGTGCCGATGACCCATTGACCGATGAGTCCGTTGATCTCGTTCCAAACGTCGATTTTGATGACGACTAAAATCGTCTAGCCCGTCCCCACACGCTCCACGTACCATTTGAATCTGCATCATGAATCAGCCCGCCCCCGAAAAGCTCGCCCAACTCCGTCAGGCCCTCGAGGCCTATGAGAATGGAGCAGCTGGGGGTGGGCTTTTTGATCGAGAGGCAGAAGAAGCCAAGGCCAAGGTCCGCTCTCGGGCGCTGGGTCTTTTGGATCAGCGTTCTAGGTCCCGGAAAGAGCTCTATGACCGTCTAGTAAAGGCCGAGTTTGAGCCAGATGTCGTTGAGGACGTGCTGGATGATTTGGCCCACGCGGGGCTGGTGAACGACGCCGCTTTTGCGCATGAATGGGTGCGCCAACGACATAAGCGGCGCGGCAAGTCCAGCTCGGTTCTCAACAGGGAATTGCGGGAAAAGGGCGTGAGCGAGGCCGACCGTGCTGAGGCCCTCGAGCAAATTGACCCTGCCGATGAACAAGCCATGGCGCAGGCCCTTGCGGAAAAGAAGGCTCGCTCCATTAAATCCGTACCAGAGGATCGCAAGGAGCGCGACAAGGCCCTACGCCGCATCGTAGGTGTGCTGGCACGCCGCGGCTTCCATGAAGGAATGTCGCTACAGATCGCAATCGCAGCGCTTGACGCGCGGTGCGTGGAGCTGCGCGCAGAGGACTGATACGGCCAAGGCAGGGCAGCACCGGAATTACTAAGTCCGGCAGTTATGAGATGCCTAGCTTCATGGCTAAACTATGCCGACGTGGAGCAGACAATCGCAGATAACCGTACCTATGAAGTCCGAACTTTCGGCTGCCAGATGAATGTGCACGATTCCGAGCGCATCTCTGGCCTCTTGGAGGAAGCCGGCTACGCGGCCGCTGGCGAAGGCGTGGAGCCAGATCTCATCGTCTTCAATACCTGCGCCGTGCGCGAAAATGCCGATAAGCGGCTCTACGGCACCTTGGGTGCCTTGAAGAAGACAAAGGAAAATCATCCCGGCATGCAAATTGCCGTGGGTGGTTGCTTGGCGCAGAAAGACAAGGACACCGTCCTAGATAATGCCCCGTGGGTTGACGCTGTCTTTGGCACTCACAATATGGCGGCCCTGCCGACGCTGCTGGAGCGCGCCCGACACAACGATGAAGCCCAGGTAGAAATCGTTGATTCCCTCGAGGCTTTTCCGTCTGTCTTGCCAGCCAAGCGTGAGTCTGCCTATGCCGGCTGGGTTTCTGTTTCTGTAGGCTGCAATAACACCTGCACCTTCTGCATTGTTCCTTCCTTGCGCGGCAAGGAAGAGGATCGCCGGCCCGGCGATATCTTGGCCGAGGTCAAAGCCTTGGTGGACCAGGGCGTATCCGAGGTCACCCTGCTGGGGCAAAACGTCAATGCCTATGGCGTCAATTTCGCCGATCCCAACATGCCACGCGACCGTTTCGCCTTTTCTAAGCTTTTGCGTGAGGTAGGCAAGATCGAAAGCCTTGAACGCCTGCGCTTTACCTCCCCGCACCCAGCGGAGTTTACTTCGGACGTCATCGACGCCATGGCCGAGACCCCTGCCGTATGCCCGCAGTTGCATATGCCGCTGCAGTCTGGCTCCGACAAGGTCCTTAAGGATATGCGCCGTTCCTACCGTACTAAGAAGTTCCTGCGGATTTTGGACGAGGTACGGGACAAGATTCCGCACGCCGCAATCACGACCGATATCATCGTGGGCTTCCCAGGCGAGACCGAGGAAGACTTCCAAGACACCATGGAGCTTGTGCGCCGCGCTCGCTTTGCCTCGGCCTTTACCTTCCAGTATTCGCCGCGTCCGGGAACCCCGGCTGCGGAAATGGAGGACCAGATTCCCAAGGAGATCGTCCAGGATCGTTTCGAGCGTCTCGTTGCCCTGCAAGATAGCATCCAGGCCGAGGAAAACAAGAAGCTCATCGGCACGGATGTGGAGCTTTTGGTGCAGGCCGAAGGCGGCCGCAAGAACGATGAAACCCACCGCATGACCGGCCGCGCCCGCGATGGCCGCCTAGTGCATTTCACCCCGGTTGACTCTGACGGCACGGATATTTCGGCGGAGATTCGCCCGGGCGATGTGGTGCATACCCAGGTCACCGGTGCGGGCTCCTTCTTCTTGCTTGCCGACGCCGCCGTGACCTCCCACACCCGCACCAAGGCCGGCGACATGTCCGCTGCCGGGGAAACGCCTACCACCGCACCCATCGGCGTCGGTCTGGGATTGCCGTCGATTGGCAAGCCCGCGGCCGCCGATTCCGGCGATTCCTGCGGTTGCTAGCAGGGGAGTAGGCTAGGGAGCCATGACTGAGGAACATTCGACCACCGCAGCCCACAATGCAGCTAACGCTGAGCGGAGAGCAGCTCAAACAATGGACCTCGGCGGTCACAAGGTCACGCTGTGCATTGCAGTGGTGGCGTATATCCTCTACCTGATTTTGCCCTACGCCGGTCCGGCCCATGGTTGGGAGGCATTGACCTTTGGCACCACGTCAAGTGGCGTGAGGATTTCCATCATGGAAACCGTCTCCGCGTGGCTCGCGCTCATTGGGTTGGGCATTCTTACTCCGGTGACGCTGTTCACCCGCCGCGCCACTCCTGGGCTGATTGCATGGATGCTGGTGACGGTGTCCTTCTTTGCCAACCTATGGGGCTTCTGGTTTCGTGGCTCTACCGCCGACGGGGCGTCGCTGGGAATGTGGGTAGGAATGCTAGCTACCTTCCTAGCATTTCTGGCCTATAGCACGGTGGCGCTGCGCCGCAGCCCAGAGCAGAAGGCCGCCGAAGCCCGCGTGCGCGCCACCGCCGGACAGCTCGATGAGGTGGGCGAATTTCAATCCAGGATTGACGCGGCACCGCAGCGGGAGCCACTGGCGGACAATCGCCGCAAGCAAGCCGCCGAACGCCACCGCGCCCAACGCGGCGAGTAGTAGGCCTACCGCCGCTAATCCTGCAGCCGCAACTCCCACGCGGAAGAGCGGGAAAGTTCCCGGGCACCCAGGCTGCGGTAAATGGCATTCATTGCAGCGTCCTTGGCGGCAACGGAACAATAGCAGCGCCGTACCCGCGGCCAATAGTGCGCCACCTCATGCAGCGCTGTGAGCTTCGCTAGCTGCGCAAGTCCACGGCGGCGGTGCGGGCGATCGGTCACAGTCAGAGTCCACTCGCATACTTCAGGATTCGCGTCCTCGTGCCGAGCCATTTCCGCCAGCGCGAGGATTTTTCCCTCCTCACCGGTGAGTGCGACAAGAAGCATGTGCCCGCGACGAGAGCGCAGCCGGCTGTGCGCTTCGCGCAATCGAGCACGCGTCCACACGATGGGCTCCACCGTCAGATCCCCGGTCTCCGCGTCCTTGGACGCTAGGCTAAGCAGCCGCATGACCTCGTCGAGGTAGTCCTCAGGGATGTCGTAATCCGGCCAGACTCGGGCCGTGATTCCCGCTGGGAGCAGTGCTGCGACCGGGCTTTCGGGGATGTCCATCACCAGCTGGTGCTCCGCATGCCTTTGCGTAAATCCCAACTCGCGGTAGATGCTGCCCATAGCGTCGTAGTCTGGATCCGCGCCCGGCGGGTGCAATAATCCCACGTGCGCTACGGTGCGGCCGAGCTGCCGGGCCAGCTCCAGCGCCTTCGTACCCATCCACTCGGCAACCTTGCGCCCTTCCTCATCGAGCTGTTCGCCAGGAAGGGGCAAATCGCATAGCACGCATTCAATCTCTGCTGCCTCGCGCTCTTCCAACAGCGGCAGGCTGATGTGGATGAACCCGAGGTAATCCAGCTCCGGGCTCGGCTCCACCGAGGGGATGAGCGGCAGTCCCAGCTCAGAAACCTCACCAAGGGTGGAGTCGCCGTCCACTACGGCAAAGAGATGGGTCTGTGATTCGCTAGAACCCTGCAGACGCTGGACCACGCGGCCCGGCGACGTCGATGCCGCGGCGTCGCCGCTGGCCTCTTGGGCCGCCAAGTTGGCCCAAAAGACGAAGCTGCGAATGCAGTCCGCAGGTTCGGCGGGCCGGGCGTCAGTGCTAGGCGAGTGCGGCGGCCGCGGTGGCCGCGCAATGTGGACGAGGTGCACTACTTATCGTTAACGGCGTTAGCGGCGGCGTCGGCAAAAGCCTGCCACTGCTCGGCCTGGGCGCGCAGATCAGCGGCCTTTTTCTCATTGCCCTTGGCCTCAGCTGCCTCGGCCTGGGAGTTAAACTCATCGACCTTAGCCTGGAACTGCGCCACGCGTGCTTGCGCTTCTGGGTCGGTACGGCGCCACTCGGACTTTTCCGCGTCAGCGACGCGCTGCTCCAGCGCCTCAATCTTGGACTCGTACTCGCGCACCTGCTTGCGGGGAACGAAGCCAATCTCTTCCCACTTTTCCTGCAGCTCGCGCAGCTTAGCCTTCGCACCCTCGATTCCCTTGGACGGGTCGATCTGGCCGTCGTATTCCGCAATCAAGGCGTCCTTGGCCTTGGCATTTTCTGCAAACTCGCGGTCGCGCTCGTCATTGACGGCATTGCGGGCATTGAAGAACTTGTCCTGGGCGGCGCGGAAGCGGGCCCAAAGCTTATCGTCCACGTCGCGCGGGGCGCGGCCGGCGGCCTTCCACTCGGTCATCAAATCTCGGTAGGCGCGGGCGGTGGGTCCCCACTCGGTGGAATCCTGGATGGCCTCGGCACGCTCGACGAGTTCTTCCTTCTTCTTGCGGGCAACCGCACGGGCGCGGTCCAGCTCGGCAAAGTGGGAGCCCCGACGGCGGTTGAAGGAGTCGCGGGCGCGAGAGTAGCGCTTCCATAGGGCATCGTCGGTCTTGCGATCAATGCCCTTAATCTGCTTCCACTCTTCTAAGATGGCCCGGATGCGGTCACCGGCGGCCTTCCATTCGGTGGAGTTTTCAGCAATCTCTTCTGCTTCCGCCGCCAGCTTCTCCTTGGCAGCAATAGCTTCCTCGCGGCGACGCTCCTTATCGGCCTGCGCCTGCTCGCCGGCTTCTACCGAGTGCTCAATGACGGCAACAAGGCGGCGGTCAAGTGCTGCGATATCACCGATAACCGCAGCGGTAGGCAGGGTTTCGCGTAATTGCGCTGCGGTCTTCTTGATGCCAGCGGCCTCGCTGGGGTTGGCGCGCAGGCGCGCCTCGAGCAGTTCAATTTCGGTGGAGAGATCGTCGTAGCGCGCGCCGTAGTGCTGTAGGCCCTCCTCGGGGGTGCCGGCCTGCCATTCGCCAATCTTGCGTTCGCCCTCCGGAGCGGAAACGAAGACGGAACCATCCGCGTCGACGCGGCCCCATTTAGCCGGGTCATTCTTGCTTGGAGCCTGTACGGGAACAGGCTTTGCGGTGGGACGAGGGCCCTTCTTGGGCATGGAACCTGGGGTAGGGATGGGAGACATGACAAGCCCTCCTATGCATAGATCGCCGCGCGTCACGGCTGCCGAATAAAATCACTGGATACATTACCGCGAATATTCCGCGCGTGCCCAGATTCTATTTAATTACCTCCACTTGGGTAGATAGTATGGAGGAATAATGTTCAATCTCATGGTAATGCCAGCCTCACCCGCGCTGGCCGTGGAGCTTTCCTCCAATGACGCCGCCTCCCGCGCACTGCTTGCCGCTGCCCGCACCCTTGCGGTGGAAGCTGCGGCCGCCGGCATAACGCAGGTAGATATCGTCGGCAGCCAGGACAATCGCTGGTACACCGCCCACACCGGCAGCTTAAAGGCGTGGGGTGCAGCCACGAACCTAGGCGGCGGCAATTATCTACCCGAGATTATGGCCCGGTACGTGCTGCACAGTGTGCCGCAGCTTAACGCCCGCGCTAGCCGGGAGCACATCGGCCAGCCGGATCCGGCGGCGCTGACCATCGTCGTGGCAGATGGCAGCGCGGGCTTGACCGAGCGCGCCCCCTTGGCGCTCGTTCCCGGTGCCCAGGAAGCGCACGAGTGGTGCGAGGAGGTGCTCATGGGGGCGTCGGCAAGCAAGGCAGGCGAGTGGCTTTCCCAGCGCGGTGTGGTTGAGCCCGCACTGTGGGAGGAGTTAGCAGGACTACAGCCAAAGAAGGCGCAATTGCTGGCCACCGACGCCACCTTGGGCGTCGGCCGCTACGTTGCAGGATGGGAGGTCTAATGCGCCCCATTGCAGTGTTTGGACCCACCGCCTCCGGCAAATCTGCGCTGGGGTTGGCGCTGGCGCAGGAGCTAGACGGCGAGGTGGTCAACGTCGATTCCATGCAGCTCTACCGCGGCATGGACATTGGCACCGCCAAGCTCACCCCTGCCGAGCGCGAAGGAATCCCGCACCACCAGCTCGATGTGTGGGACGTGGCCGAAACCGCCTCTGTGGCGCGCTACCAGCGCGATGCCATCGCGGACGTGGAAGGCATCATGGCCCGCGGCAAGACGCCAATCTTGGTCGGCGGCTCCATGCTATATGCCCAGGCGCTTGTCGACGACTGGCAGTTCCCACCCACCGACCCCGCCGTCCGCGCCAAGTATGAGGCCCGGCGTGTAGAAATCGGGACCGATGCCCTGCACGAGGAGCTGGCGCAGGTGGATCCGGCCGCGGCCGCCATCATTGAAGATAAGGACCCACGGCGCACCGTGCGCGCCCTGGAGGTCATTGAGTTGACCGGCAAGCCCTATAAAGCCAGCCAACCGCCGAAGGACGCCCCGCCGCGGTGGGGTACCCGTTTGCTCGGCCTGCGCACCACCGCAGATTGGCTTAACCCGCGCATCGAGCTACGTACCCGCCAGATGTTTGAGCGCGGGCTCATCGAGGAAGTCGAGCGCCTCCAAGCCCAGGGCTTGGTGGCCGATTCCACGGCCGGGCGTGCCATAGGCTATGCGCAGGTATTCCAAGCCCAGCGCGGCGAACTTACGTGGAATGAGGCCGTCGAGCGCACAATTACCGGGACACGGCGCTACGTGCGCCGCCAACGTTCCTGGTTCAACCGCGATAAGCGGATCGTGTGGCTGGATGCCGCGGGCGATACGACCGCCCAGGCGCTGCGCGCGCTAGGGTAGGGAGCATGAAATTTGCCAAGGGTCATGGAACTGAGAACGACTTTGTCATCGTCGAAGACCACGCGGCCGCCACGCCGCTTGCCCCCGAGCGCGTAGCGGCGCTGTGTGATCGCCGCGCCGGTATCGGCGGCGATGGTGTGCTGCGCGTCGTGCGCGCCGAGGCGTTGCTCGCGGCCGGGGAAATCGAGTCGCTGCCCGAGGGCATCGCGTCCAATGACTGGTTCATGGATTATCGCAACGCCGATGGTTCCGTGGCCGAAATGTGCGGCAATGGCACCCGCGTTTTCGCCCACTGGCTGCGCTCGCGCGGCCTCGTGGAAAAAGACGAGTTCACCATCGGTACCCGCGCCGGCGCCAAGCGCGTGACGGTGCACTCGTGCGATGAGCACGCGGCTGAGGTCACCGTGGAGATGGGACCGGCCGAAGTAACGGGTGTATCCACCGCGTCTATGGCCGGGGAGAGCTACGCCGGTCTAGGCATTGACATGGGCAATCCCCACCTCGCGGCCGTGGTGCCGGGGCTGGACGCCGAAGGCCTTGCAGCCAAGACTTTCGAGCAGCCCGTCATTGATGATTCTTTCTTCCCCGCCGGCGTGAATGTTGAGGTCGTGACCCCGCTGCGCGATGGCCACGTGCATATGCGCGTCTTTGAGCGCGGGGTAGGAGAGACCCGCTCCTGCGGCACCGGCACCGTGGCGGCCGCGACCGCCGCGCTTGCCGACGCCGCCGTTGACCACACCACCAACCCTCACGGCACCGTGCACGTACACGTCCCCGGCGGGGAAGTGACAGTGGACATCTACGAGGGTGGTTCGCGCCTGACCGGCCCGTCCGCCATCGTCGCCACCGGCGAGACCTCCCTTTAGACCGCGTCGGGCCCGACGCGCGCGGTGAGTACTTAGGCGCTGCGCCCTTCGCCTTCCTCTTTCTCGAATGCTTGCTCTTCGAGGGCTTGGCGGCGCAGGGCGCGATTTTTTACTTCGTTCTTTTCATACTTCGGCCCGAGCGCAAAAGCGGCGCGGCGGGCCAATAGCCATGTTTCCTTGAGCTCGCGAGCCCGTCCATCGGTCACCTTGAGCAAGGACTCCAGCTCGTTGGTGCTGACCTCTTCCGCATTCACGCGCAGATTCAACCGGCGCAGGAATCGCCGGGCACCCGAAATCTCATAGTGGAAGGCTTCGATGGTGGGGTCGGAGCAATCCAGATCTAAAAGCGCCGGCCGGTAGAGCGTGCGGTCAGCGATCTTCTCGGCCGTCTCGGAGGACCGGAAGTCTTCGTACTCCGCCAAGACGTCCTCAATATCTTCGGCCGAGAGCCGAATAGAGCTGCGCAGCGCCGCCTGCTCCGAGGCGTCCGGCCGGGTGTGGAGCATAAGCAGCGCCGCCGCGATAAGTAGTGCCGCGATGAAAACCCCGGGAAGTTTTAGGGTTGCCACAACCGCCACTGATCCCACCAGGATCAGCGCGAGAACCAGCACACGCCGGTTTCTCGCATTTTCCGGGAAGGGCATCCACACAGCTATTTCACCAGACCTTTGCGTCAGTTCTTAGTGGCCTCCGCAGCCGCAGCCACCAGAGCCGCAACCGCAGCCAGCGCCGTCGCCGCAGCCACCGCTGGGCATTTCAATAGAAGCCGTCAGCAGGGCGGTGCCGGCCACGATAGAGTCCTTAGCAGGCAGCTCGTCGCTACCCGCAGGCAGGCAGAGATCGAAGGGGAAGAGGCCATCCATGACGAGGTGGGCGAATTTCTCGCCGGTTAGCTCATTGGTACGCCACTCGGATTCCATGACGCGGGCCGCAAAAGTCGCGGCCGGGGTAGGAACCTCCGCGCCAGAGCCGGAGGAGATAACCTTCGCCCCCGCGGACTCAAAGAGCGCCGGGAACTCGCCCTCGGCCGCCTCATAGGCATCGGCAGACTCGTAGGTGCGGACATCGAGGCCCATGGCGGTGAGGGAGATTTGCTGCCATTGCTGCAAGGGTTCGTCGGCAAGCAAAGGCCCCTGCGCCAGGTTCGCGGTGGCCTGGGCGATGGTGGTGCCGAAAGGATCGATAATTTCCAGCAGGGCAAGAACATCGTTGACCATCTCTACGTGGGCGAACCCCTGTGTCACGGCATCGAAGCCAATGTAGGTAGCAAAAGGCTCCACCGCGAGAATATTGAGTTGCGCGCCCGATGGATCGGTGAACTGGATCAGCTGGCCACCGCGTACCTCACCGGTAACGGCCAAGCGATCGCTAGCGATGGCGGCCTCGACGGCATCCTGCCAGCGCTCGAAATTGAGGCCGATGGCCTGCATCTCGGTATTCTGCTTCACCCCAGTGTCCTTATCGTTCATGCCCGCCATTGTATCGCCTTGTGCAGCCAGCTAAGAATCCGCAATTCCCGCTTTCGGCCGCAACATGCCAAAATGAAAGGTAGTATGACCGAATTTTCCCAGCACAATAACGACGATCTCCTCGCCCGCGCGTTCCGCGATAACGACGCCCCGGCCGTGCCAGACGCAACACCCACCACAGGTGACCTTGACCTGGCAGAGCGTAACGCCTTCCGTCGCGTTACCCGTGAGACCACCATCCGCGCCGAAGACACCACCGATGGCTACGAGGTGGAGTACCGTAAGCTGCGCCTCGAGCGCGTCATTTTGGTCGGCGTGTGGACCGAAGGCACCGTGGCCGAAGTCGAAGCCACCATGGATGAGCTCGCGGCGCTGACCGAGACCGCCGGCGCCGAAGTCGTGGAGATGATCTACCAAAAGCGCGATAAGCCGGATTCCGGCACCTTCATCGGCTCCGGCAAGGTCAAGGAATTGCGCGACATCGTCGAGGCGACCGGCGCCGATACCGTGGTGTGCGATGGCGAGCTCAACCCCGGCCAGCTCACCGCTCTCGAGCGCGCGCTTAACACCAAGGTCATTGACCGCACGATGCTCATCCTTGACATCTTTGCCCAGCACGCCAAGTCCAAAGAGGGCAAGGCGCAGGTCTCCTTGGCGCAGCTGGAATATCTCTATACCCATACCCGTGGTTGGGGCGGCAACCTTTCGCGCCAGGCGGGCGGCCGCGCCGGCTCCAACGGCGGCGTCGGCCTGCGTGGTCCCGGTGAGACCAAGATTGAGACGGACCGCCGCCGCATCCGCACGGAGATGGCCCGGCTGCGCAAGGAGCTGCGCGCTATGAAGACCGCCCGTGAGGTTAAGCGTTCCAAGCGCCAGCGCTCAACCATCGCGCAGATAGCCATAGCCGGCTACACCAACGCCGGAAAGTCTTCGCTCATTAACGCCATGACCGGCGCCGGCGTGCTGGTGGAGGACGCACTCTTTGCCACGTTGGACCCCACGACTCGCCGTGCCACGCTTGCCGACGGCCGCCAGGTCGTCTTCACCGACACCGTCGGCTTTGTCCGCCACTTGCCCACGCAGCTGGTCGAGGCGTTCAAATCCACCCTGGAGGAGGTGCTGGCCGCCGATATTATGTTGCACGTGGTCGATGGCTCTGACCCCTTCCCGCTCAAGCAGATTGAGGCCGTCAACCAGGTCATCTATGACATTGTCGCGGAAACCGGCGAGCAAGCACCGCCCGAAATTATTGTGATCAATAAGATCGACCAGGCCGACCCGCTAGTGCTCGCCGAGTTGCGTCACGTACTCGACCACGAGGACGTCGTCTACGTATCCGCGCGCACGGGCGAGGGAATTGACGAGCTTACTGCGCGCGTAGAGCTTTTCCTCAACTCCCGCGATAGCCACGTTAAACTGCAGGTTCCCTTCACCCGCGGCGATATTGTGGCGCGCGTACACGCCGAGGGCACGGTGCGCCACGAGGAATATACGGCCGATGGCACGCTTGTCGACGTCCGCCTTCCCGCCCCCACCGCCCGCGAACTCGCCGAATTCATCGTGTAGGAAGTTTCTTAAAACCGGCTCCGGTGATCCATAATTAAGGCTCGTGAGCTTAAAAGGTTGGACTGTCCACGGAGACGGTAAAAAGATTGCACCGGGCGCGGTCGTAGCGCCGGAAGAACGACTTAGTTGGGGCCGTACCATCGGCATCGGCATGCAGCACGTGGTAGCCATGTTCGGTGCCACGCTGTTGGTTCCTACCCTGACCGGATTCCCCGTCAATACGACGCTGCTCTTTTCCGGCCTCGGAACCATTTTGTTCCTGCTTATCACCCGCAACCGGTTGCCGTCTTACCTCGGCTCTTCCTTTGCGTTTATCGCGCCGCTGTCGGCTTCGCAGCAGTACGGTATCGCCGCGCAAGCGGGCTCCATTTTGGTCACCGGCCTCGTCTTGGCCGCGGTGGGTGTGGCAGTCAAAATCGCCGGCCGCCGCGTGCTCGATGCCGTCATGCCGCCGGCCGTCACCGGTGCGATCGTGGCCCTCATTGGCCTGAACCTGGCGCCGAATGCGGCCGAGAACTTCGCCTCCCAGCCGCTCGTCGCCGCGGTGACGCTACTCGTCATCCTGCTGGCCACCGTCGCCGGCCGCGGTATGGTCTCGCGCCTGTCCATCCTGCTCGGTGTGGTCGTCGGCTGGATTTTCGCCGCGCTGACCGGCAACCTCGGCGATGACGCCGTGGCGGCCATCGATGCCGCCCCGTGGGTGGGCCTGCCGGAATTCCACGCGCCTTCTTTCAACGTCTCCGCCATTGCCGTGGCGCTTCCCGTGCTGGTGGTGCTTATCGCGGAAAACGTCGGCCACGTCAAAGCCGTCTCCGAGATGACAAAGCGCGATCTCGATGACCTGGCCGGTGACGCGCTGATCGCCGATGGCCTCGCGTCCACCCTTGCCGGTGGCTTTGGCGGCTCCGGTACCACGACCTACGCCGAAAATATCGGCGTGATGGCCGCAACCCGTGTATATTCCACCGCCGCCTATTGGGTAGCAGCCTTTACCGCCATCCTTTTGGCCTTCGTGCCGAAGTTTGGTGCGCTGATTTTCACCATCCCGACCGGCGTTCTGGGCGGCGCCTGCATCGTGCTGTATGGACTCATCGGCATGCTGGGTGTGCGCATCTGGATGGATAATAAGGTTAATTTCAATAACCCGGTCAACCTGACTGCGGCCGCAGTGGCGCTTATCGCGGGCATCGGCAACCTGACCCTCACCGTGGGCGGGGTCTCTCTCGAGGGCATCGCGTGGGGCTCGGTAGGCATCATTGTGGCCTATCCGATAATGAAGAAGCTCTACGATTCCGTCGGCGAGGGGCACGGCGCCAAGTATTAATTTTCCACCTGTGGATAACTGCCCGTCGCGCGACCGCGGCGGGCAGTGTTGTTGACGGGCCAACGCGGGTTATCCACAGCGAGCCGATATGCGGCTCGCGAAGGCGTGCGGGGGCTATTTTACTTAGCGGCATGACCGCATTGAACGCATACTTAAACGCAGTGAACGCCGGCATGGACATTGTCGCCGCCGTTCAAGGGCTGAGCGATCGCGAGCTCATCGCGCGGGGCGCCTCCGACATCGCCGCGCGCGACCTGTTGCGTCTATGCGATACCTATTTCGGCCGGTGCGGCTTTGCTGCCAAACAGCGAGCGGCGCGGCAGACTAGGCATTCCCTCGACGTGCTACTGCTGATTGAAAAATACGCCTTGCGCTTGTCGACGCAGCGCGATGCCTGGACCCTACGCACCGAACTGTGTGCCTTTCGCGGCAGCGCCACCGCCTTGGAAAAGCGTGCCCGCGCTTTGGTACGCGAGCTGCGACCGCGCCGCGCGCCCGAAAAGGGAGTGCGCATCACCCGCCGCTCCGGCGGCCCATGGTCACTGACCATTACCGGGGATTCGGCCGATGTGGCGGATATGCACGCTGCATTGGATGCCAATAAGCCCCTGGAATCTGCCAAAGACCTCTTCTTTGGCAAGGCGGATGCGACGCGGGCGACGGTGACGACGCAGGTGGTTCTCACACTCGACGAGCTCGACCGCGTAGTAGACGGAGACGGCGAGGAAATCACCCTCCAACTCACCAATGGCGCTCGAATCACCGGAGCGGAGCTTGTCGCGCGGACACTGAGCGACCACGGCTATGTTACGCTCGTCCATCCCCACGAGGGGCCGGTCAACCTCTACCGCACCTCGCGCGTAGCCAACGACAAGCAGCGGCTCATGGCGGCTGCGGTCAACCCGGTATGCCCGTGGGAGAGCTGTAACTACCCCGCCGACAAGTGCCAGATTCACCACCTCAAAGCGTGGAAGCATGGCGGCGAGACCAACGCTGCGAACCTTGCGACCTGCTGTTCCTATCACAATGGCGTCAATGACGATGACCCCAACGCCCCGCCGCGCCGTGGCCGGCTAGCCCGCGTGCGCGGGCAGGTGACGTGGGTGCCACCGTGGGGATAGGTGGCGTCGGCAAGCGAAAAGCTCCCCACCGCAAGGGCGGGGAGCCTAAAGTGGAACCGTTTTAGGACTTAGGAAGCGTCCAGGTCCTTCTCGATGAGAGCAGCAATCTTTTCCACTGCTTCTTCGTTTTCGGAGGTGACGGTAACCTCATCGCCCTGTTCTGCGCCAAGAGCCATGATCATCAGGGAAGAGGCCGCATCGGTCTCATCCTCATCATCATCGCCGACCAGGTTGAGGAAGATATCCTCATCGAACTCGCCGGCAGCGTCCGCGATAATAGATGCAGGACGTGCGTGCAGGCCTACAGAGGAGCCAACCTTTACAGTCTTGGAAGCCATCGAAAATATCCTTTCTTACGGGGATTTTTAGAATCCAGTGTACGAGTGTTTGGTTTATGCTGCCACGTTCTGGGTGGCTTCTTCGGCGGCCCTGTTAGGCCAGAACTGCTTCATCGCCAGCACCGCCGCCGTCGAAACAACCACGCCGGCCGCAATGGCCACGAGGTAGCCCCAGAACGGGTCGATGGCGAAGAAGACGAACACGCCGCCGTGCGGGGCACGGGAACCGACCGACAAGGCCATCGAAATCGCGCCCGTCACCGCGCCACCGGCCATCATCGAAGGGATGACGCGGAACGGGTCGGCCGCCGCAAACGGGATGGCGCCCTCCGAAACGAAGGACAGACCCAGCAGCCAGGCAGACTTGCCGTTCTCCTGCTCGGCCGGGGTAAACAGCGACTTGCGGATAAACGTAGCCAGCGACAGCGCAATTGGTGCGACCATGCCGGACGCCATGACGGCGGCCATGATCTGCATGGAGGATTCGTCGCCGGTAGACAGCCCGGCCGTCGCGAAAAGGTAGGCCGCCTTATTGACTGGGCCGCCCAAGTCGAAGCACATCATCAGGCCAAGAATGATGCCCAGCAATACGGCCGAAGAGCCGGACATGGACGACAGCCAATTTTGCAGGCCCTCCATGAGGTTTGCCAGCGGTACGCCGAGTGCCAGGTACATGGCAAGACCGACAACCAACGAGGTCAGCAGCGGGATAATAACAACCGGCATGAGGGAGCCTAGCCAGCGCGGTACCTTCCAGTTGCCAATCCACATCGCGATGAAGCCTGCCAGCAGACCGGTAACCAGACCACCGATGAAGCCAGCGCCCAAGGTGACCGCGATCGCGCCGCCCGCGAAGCCTGGGGCGATGCCCGGACGGCCGGCGAGCGCGTAGGCGATGTAGCCCGACAGCGCGGCGACGATAAAGCCCACTGCTGCTTGGCCTATAGCGAAGAGAACTGCGCCAAGGTAGAGCAGCAGGCCGGAGCGCTCGAAGTGCATGAGTTCGCCGTCAATGGTCACGTCGTGGCCGGGGAGGTTGCCGAGCGAAAAGTCCGACGATAGTGCCTGCCAGCCGTTGGCCATATCGGCACCGCCGAAAAGGAAGCCGAGGGCAAGCAGCAGGCCGCCGGCCGCGACGAACGGGACCATATAGGACACGCCGGTCATAATTGCCTGTTGGATGCGCTTGCCCCAACCGAGCGACTGACCTTCTTCTTCCGCATCGGCGCGGGTAGCAGTGCCAGAGACCTTGTGGGCGTGCGGGTTGTGAGCGGCAGCGACGGCCTTGTCGAGCATGGTGCCGGGCTCATTGATGGCGCGTTTGACGCCGGATTCGATTACCGGCTTGCCGGCGAAGCGTTCGCGGTCGCGCACGCCGACGTCCGTGGCGAAGATGACCGCATCGGCCGCGTCGATCGTGGATTGGGAGACAGACTCATTATTAGACGAGCCCTGCGTCTCAACGGTCAGAGATACGTCATCGCGCTCGGCCGCGGTTTGGGTGAGGGCGTCGGCCGCCATGTAGGTGTGGGCGATGCCGGTGGGGCAGGCGGTGATGGCCACGATGCGGGTGACATCGGCCGAAGGTTCTGCGTTGGTAGGGGTTGCGGCCGAGGACGCGGTGGCGGAGGAGCCGGCGGTGCCGGCGGCAGCGGCACCGGTTGCGGCAGTGCTGGCAGCAGCGCCCTGGGCGGCCGATTCCTCGGCTGGCTTCTTCTTCGGCTTTTCGGCGTTGACTACGTCCAGCACAAGCCGGACGATTTCTTCCTTGGTGGGGGCGTTGCGCAGGGACTCGAGGAAGTCCTTGCGTACTAGAGCGCGGGCCAACTTGGACAAAATCTTCAAGTGGGCTTTGCCACCGCCGGCCGGAGCAGCGATGAGGAAGACTAGCTGGGCGTCGCCGTCGGGGCCGGAGAAATCCACGCCGCGGCTCAGGCGGGCGAATGCGAGGGTGGGTTCGGTCACTGCCTCGGAGCGGCAGTGCGGGATGGCGACTCCGCCAGGGACGCCGGTACCGGCCTTGGCCTCGCGGTCGATGGCGGGCTGTGCCAAGCCGGCGATGTCGGTGGCTCGGCCGGTGTCATGGACCAGCGTGGCCAGGTTGGTAATTACGGAGTCAACGCTGTCGCCGAAGTCGGCGTCGAGCGCGACTAGGTCGGTAGTGATGAGGTCGGAAGCCATGATTAGGCACTCCTTAGGCTAGCGAGTTTAGGGTGGTATGGGCGATATCGAGTTCTTCTGGGCGAGGGAATTGGGTGCCTTGTTTGGATGCAGCCGCAGTTCCGTAGGCCACCGACTGCGCCAGGCTATCGGCCGGCGACTTACCGGCGGTACGGCCGAGGAGATATCCAGCGAGCGCGGCGTCACCGGCGCCTACAGTGGATTTCACCGTTGCTGGCGGGGGAGTTGCAGCCCAAGCGCCGTCCGCGGTAACCAGCACCGCGCCGGCACCGCCAAGGGTGACGAGTACTTCTGCGATGCCCTGCTTGACGACGTCCCGGGCCGCCCGCACAACCCCCGCGTACTCGCCGCGTGCGGCCTGGTCTTCCAATTCACGGCCGTCGGTTCCGGTGAGCTGGCCGAGCTCTAGTCCGTTCGGCTTAATGAGATCAGGCGCAGCAGAATTGAGGTTTTCGCCAATGGCCTGCATTGGGGCATCGGACGTATCGACGGCAATGCGAGCCTGTGGTGCGGCCGCGCGGACTGCGGAGATGAGGTCGCAATACCAATCGGTGTTGACGCCACGCGGCAGGGAGCCGGCTAGAACCACCCAGTCGGAGGCAAGGGCGCGGGCGGTGAGTTCGGAGGTAATGGCGCGGGAGTCGGCGTCGGAAAGCGCAGGGCCTGGACCGTTGACCTTGGTGGTGGTGCCATCAGGCTCTGTGATGGTGGTATTGACGCGAACTGCGCCGTTCATGGGGATTGCAGAGGAAGGCAGCCCGGCCGAGTGGATGAGATTTAGGAAAGAATCGGAGTCGTGGGCCGGGAAAAGAGCCAAGGAGTGCTCGCCAGCCAAGTGCACGGCATGGGTGACGTTTACACCCTTGCCGCCAGCAACCTGTGTGACCTCGCTGGCACGGTGGACATCACCGGAGGTCAATGGCTCGCTGAGCACAAGGGTGGCGTCGATACTGGGATTAGGGGTCAGCGTGAGAATCAAGTTGTCCCTTTCGCAGGTTGTATATTGGGGCCGAACGCCGTTGGAGAGAACCTCGCGGGCATGGCCCGCCCTCAATGTTGATTCTTGTCCGATTGTGTCCGAAAGTCAACAGAATTTCTGTGGTATACATTGCTTTTCTATCCGATTTGTGGTGTTCTGGAAGTTAATAAACCGCTATCTTCGAAGGAAGTACGCTCATGGAAAACGCGTCTGAGTCCACAATCAAAGGAACCGGTGTCGTTGCCGGAGTCGCCTACGCCGAAGCCGTGTGGGTCCGCCCTCGCCCGGCCTTGCCTACCGAGGGAAGCATTGACCCAGAGCAAGCGAGCGATTCTGAGTACGACCGCTTCCTTGCGGCCGTAGATACTGTCGCTGGCCGCTTGGAGCAGCGGGCTGCTGCCGCGGAGGGCCAGGCTGCGGAAGTTCTGACCGCAACGGCCGGCATGGTCAAGGACCGTGGTTGGCATAAGGCGGTGCGCAAGAATATCCGCACCGGCCGGGATGCGGAATTCGCTACTGTCGGCGCCACCGATAAGTTTGTCACCATGTTCGAAGCCGCCGGCGGAGTGATGGCCGAGCGCACTACTGACTTGAAGGACGTGCGAGACCGCGTTATTGCAGAGCTGCGCGGCGAGGACGAGCCGGGCCTGCCACTCGTCGACGGCGAGGCCGTTTTGTTCGCGGATGACTTGGCCCCGGCCGATACCGCGACGCTGGATACCAAGCACATCAAAGCCCTTGTTACCGAACTTGGTGGACCTACCAGCCATACGGCCATCATCGCCCGTCAGTTGGATATTCCATGCATCGTTGCTGTGGGCGCCGCGCTGAGCGATATTGAAAGCGGCACGCTGGTATTCGTCGATGGTGCAGTGGGCGCCGTCACCCTTGGGGCCGACGAAGAGGCTTCCACAAAGGCCGTGGCTGAGTATCGCGAGCGTGCGGCACGCGTTGCCCAGTGGCGCGGCCCGGCTGAGACCAAGGACGGCCACCGTGTGCAGCTGCTTGCCAACGTCGCTGATGGCAACGCCGCCCGCATTGCTTCGGATTCGCAAGCAGAGGGTATCGGCCTGTACCGCACGGAACTATCGTTCCTCTCGGCCAGTGAAGAGCCCAGCGTTGACGAGCAGGCAAAGATTTACGGCAAGGTTTTTAATGCCTTTCCTGAATCAAAGGTTGTCGTGCGTACGCTGGATGCCGGATCCGATAAACCTATCTCTTATGCCACGCTAAGCTCCGAGGAAAACCCAGCATTGGGTGTTCGTGGGCTGCGTATTGCACGCGATAATGAGGCTCTGCTGACCCGCCAGCTGGATGCGATTGCGCAGGCGGCTGCGGCTCGCGATGACAAAGCATCTACCTGGGTGATGGCTCCTATGGTTGCCACCTCTACCGAGGCCCAGTGGTTTGCTAGCCTGTGCCGCGAGCGCGGCCTGACTGCCGGCGCCATGATTGAGGTTCCGGCCGCAGCGCTTATGGCGGATAAAATCATGCCGCACCTTGATTTCGTGTCCATCGGCACCAATGACCTGACTCAGTACACGATGGCTGCGGACCGCCTGTCGCCACAGCTGGCCTACCTGACCGACCCGTGGCAGCCGGCTGTGCTGCGGCTCATTCAGCACACCTGCATCGTGGGCCAGGCCAATAACGTTGCGGTAGGCGTGTGCGGTGAGGCGGCAGCCGACCCGATGTTGGCCTGCGTGCTTACCGGCTTGGGCGTAAATTCGCTATCCGCAGCGTCGACCGCAGTTGCGGGCGTCGGCGCGCAGCTGGCAGAGGTTACCCTGGAACAGTGCCAGCAGCTTTCCGAGGTGGCGCTGGATGCGGAAAGCCCTGACGCTGCCCGTACCGCAGTGGTCGAGCGCATGGAGTCCTTCGCCTAAAGTTGGCGAAGGATCGGGGGACTATTCGCTGGCGAGCACGACCTCAATCTCGCGTTCGCGCAGCGCCTCCACGAAGGAATCGGGGGCAGCGGCGTCAGTGATGACGACGTCGATATCGGCGGCAGAGGCGAAACTTACCAAGTAATCATTGCCCAGCTTGCTGGAGTCACACATGACCACAACCTTGTGGGCATTGGTGACGAAAGCGGATTTGATGGCTGCCTCTTGGGAGTCGGCCGTCGACAAGCCATGATCCAGGGTTAGGGCATTGGTACCGATAAATGCGACGTCGGCACGCATCAGCGCTAGGGTGCGCAGTGCGGTATCGCCAACGACGGCCTGGGTAATCGCGCGAACCGTACCGCCAAGTAGCTGGACGTCTGGCACACCGTTGCTTGCTAGCGACAGAGCAATAGGCAAGCTATTGGAGACAATATTGAACTGCGCTTGCGGGTATTGCTGTCCAATGAGCTCCGCGAACGCGTTAATGGTGGTGCCTGCGTCCAAGAAAATGCTGCCGCCGCCGTGGGGGAGAAAGTCGAGGGCCGCGCGGGCGATGGCTGCTTTTGCACCGGAGGCGGACCGCTGGCGGGTATCCAAGGTAAGCTCCGCGGTTTGAAAGGTTTGGGAGGCTACCGCGCCGCCGTGCACGCGATGGACGACGCCCTCACGATCAAGCACGGCAAGGTCGCGCCGAATGGTCTCGGCCGTAACTTCGAAGCGTTCTGAGAGCTCAGTGACGTTGACGCGGCCTTCAACGGCGGTGAGGGAAGCAATTTGGCGACGCCGCTCTTCTGCGTACATGATTCCTCCTTGAATCTAGAGACATCGCGTCATGTAGTGGGGGTAAAAGTTGCCACTTTATGCGGAAATGAAAATCCGGCGATGTTGTTTTGCTTAGTCCATTGTCTCAAAAATCGGGAATAAACGGACTAAAGCAAAAATTTGCACGGCTGCATTCTATACCCGGTGCGCTGAAGTACCTGGTCAGAGGTAAAAGTGGGAAAGTGGGATTTTCGTCTCTTTTGGCGTCCGGGTCCGAAATGGAGCCAAAATGGGGGTGGCAGGCAACAGGCCGCGTCAACGAAGGGTGTACATAGATAGACCCCGCGAGGGCCACGCTTGGCCCTTGCGGGGGTATAGAATCTGCGTCAGATGTGTGGTTAAAGCTTGCGGAATACCGATACAACCTTGCCCATGATTTCCGCATCATCGCCGTTGATGGGAGCGTAGGCCTCATTGTGAGGAAGTAGCCACACACCGGAGGAATCGCGGTGGAACTCCTTGACGGTAGCTTCAGATCCTTCGAGCAGGGCGGCCACGAACTCGCCCTCTTCTGCAACTGACTGGGAGCGAATGATTACCCAGTCGCCGTCAAGGATGCCGGCATCCTGCATCGAGTCGCCGACTACTTGCAGCATATAAAGGTCGCCGCCACCGACCACCTCGTCAGGCATTGGGAAGTATGTGTCGACGTTTTCCTCTGCGGTAATGGGTGCTCCCGCAGCGATACGGCCGACCACAGGAATGTAGGAAACCGCACCTGCCTCTGCGGGAACCTGCTGTTCGGGCTTAGCCGGTTTGCGGCCCGGCTTCTTGGCGCCATCGTCGGTATTTAGGTGTCGAACATCTACGGCTCGTGGCTTATTTGGGTCACGACGCAAGAAGCCCTTTTCTTCCAATTGCTTTAGCTGGTAGGCAACAGAGGAGGTGGACTGCAGGCCTGCTGCGTCACCAATTTCGCGAATGCTTGGTGGGTAACCACGCAACATAACGGCGTCACTAATGACATTGAGGATGCGTCGCTGGCGGTCAGATAGGGAGGCGTAGTCGGTCTTCTCGGTGGTCTTCTTTGGCTTGCGGCCCATTGCTGGCTCCTCGGAGGGGATCGGGTGGATTTATCGGTGGTCTATTAGCTGGCGGCGCTGAAAAGTTGCCACACGTCATTTGTAGCACGAAAAGTACAGATGTTCGAGATTTGCTCGTTGGGGTGGACAAGCATTCGAACCGATGCTATAAATCGAACGTACCAACTAAATCGAACATTATGGCGACTGGTTTCCGGTGTGTGTCGTATGGGGCGCCTACGGTGGGTTCAGTCGTCGAAAGGAAAGTCATGTCTCTGCTGATCAATTCTCGCAATAACCTGGTAACTCGCAACGCTACGGAACCTGTAGTGGTGCCTTCTGCATCCGTATGGGATGTGGAGCGTGGCTACGGTTCTGCGGTCCGCGGTACTGCAAACTCTCGGTATGTTCGAACTCTACGTGTGGAAGATCGCACGACCTATCGTTCGAACCGCACGGCGGCCGGAGGCTCTGGGAACAGATCGAATATGGTCCGAAACAGCGTGGGTGAGTCGAACACAGGTAACTACGCATTGGGCGCAGTGTTTGGTGTAGCGGTCTTTGTGGGCACTTTGCTAGGAGGACTAGCTGGTGCTGAAGGAAACAGTGCACCGCAACCGCCGGCTTCTAATGTGCAACAAGTAGAGGCTGCAGTAACACGCTAGGGGGACCGGTGGGGGCGAAGCCCGGTGGTCGCACGGAATTGAAGGTGAGTAAACTACTGGCGTACCAACGTCAGTGAAAGGACCACTGTGTATTGCCCCTTTTGTCACAATGAGCAATCCCGCGTCATCGACTCGCGTGTGGTCGATGCTGGAGCGTCGATTCGTCGCCGGCGCGAGTGTGCTTCGTGCAAGGGGCGCTTTACCACGGTCGAGAAGGCCGTGTTGCTTGTGGTGAAGAGAAACGGTCTGGCCGAGCCTTTCAGCAGAGATAAATTGATTCGCGGTGTGCGCCGTGCCTGCCAGGGTCGAGATGTAAGCGACGATGCCCTGAAGAAGCTGGCGCAAGAAGTTGAGGAGACGGTGCGCAGTCATGGCTCCTCGCAGGTCAACGCGAACGAGATTGGTTTGGCCATCCTGGAACCACTGCGGGACCTTGATGAAGTGGCCTATCTGCGCTTCGCCTCCGTGTATAAATCCTTTGAAAGCGCAGATGACTTTGAATCCGAGATTCGCCTGATGCGAAGGCGCGATCGCGAGGACTTTTAGCGCAGTTTGTCCACCGCCTTTTGGATGCGCCGGAGTGAAACGGCATGGGCTGTGCCAAGGCGCTGAGCAAAAAGGGAAACTCGAAGTTCCTCTATCATCCAACGCACGTCCTTGACCTCGCGGGTCTTTTCGCGGCCGGCCGGTAGATTGCGCAGGCGGTTGGATAGGTAGGCCTTGGCGTTATCTACCTCGGCTTGACGGTCTGCATCGCGGTCGGGGTCAAGGTTCATATCCTCTAGGCGAATGCGCATGGCTTGGATATATCGCGGTAGATGGCGCAGATGGGACATTCCATGGACAGTGATGGCGTTTCGGGGAAGGAGGAAATCCAGTTGTGCGCGCATGTCATCGATTGCTGGACCGTCCCAATGAGCGAGTTCCGCTCGCAGGTTGGAGTACTCGGCGAGTCCGGGGGCAATAGCTACCACTGCCTGGCGTACGCGGCCTGGGACCTGGGGCTTGACGGTGTTTTTAAGCTTCTGAAACGCCGCGGGGGTGCGGACGGGCCCGCCGGCTTCGAGCATCAGGTCGCGGATCGCGGCGATGCGGGCGTCATTGACAAGGCCGTCGGCGCCGCCGTGCGGATAGGAATCGACGGCGACGCGCTGTTGCAATGGCAGGCCCTTGACCATTTGGGAGGCGTTGACGGATATCTCACGCATGAGGAGCGTAAGCGTGGTCGTTACCATGGCGGCATCTGCGGCGGCCTTGGTGGGATGGACCTTGAGTTCGACGCCGTTCTTGGTAGCGACTAGGGCAGGGTAGGCGGTGACTTCGTGGCCGTCGACGGTGGTCTTGACCGTGTCATCGATCTTGCCAAGGGTATCGTCGGTCCACTCGCTGACGGCGGTGGATTCTGAAGTGCGCGAGACGCGAGATACGGAGGACTTGATGTGTCCGGCCTGACGCTGCACGAGCGCCGCGAGGTCGCGGTCGGAGTCGACGATTTTGCCGCGCTTATCGATGGCCCCGTAGTTCATCCGCAGGTGGGCGGGTAGCTTGCTGGCCTGGAAGTCGGTGGCGTTGATTCCTTGGCCGCCGAGTTCGCGGAGGACGTCGGCAAGCTGCTGGGTGATGGTGCCTTCATAAGGGATGAGGCGGTCGATGGCGCGCTCGGCAAATTCGGGCGCGGGGACGACAGTGCGGCGCAGGGCCTTGGGCAGGCTGCGGATGAGCTCGGTGACGAGCTCGAGACGTAGACCCGGAACGAGCCAATCAAAGCCTTCGGTATCCAAACCGGCGAGCATAGGAATGGGGACCATTACGGTGACGCCGTCGAGAGGATCGCCGGGCTCGAACTTGTAGGTCAGTTCGTAATCGATAGAGCCCTTGCGCCAGTGGTCGGGGAAGGATTCCTCGGTGACCTCGTGGGAGTCATCGATGAGCTTAGCGGGATCGAAATCCAGCAGATCCGGGGTGCGGCGGCGCTCCTTTTTCCACCACGAGTCAAAGTGGCGGCCGGTGGTTACCTTTGCCGGAATGCGCTGGTCATAGAAATCGAAGAGCGTGTCTTCGTCCACGATAAGGCCGCGGCGGCGGGCCTTTTCTTCGTATTCAGCGGCGTCGTCAAGCGCTTGGGCGTTTGCCTTGAAGAAGGCGTGGTGGGTGTTCCAGTCGCCGGCGATAAGGGCATTGCGGATGAACATATCGCGGGCAGCGGTGGGATCAACGCGGTGGTAGGGCACGGTGCGGTCGGCCACGATGGGCACGCCGTAGAGCGTGGATTTTTGGTGCGCGATGGCGGCGGCGCGCTTGCGAGACCAGGTGGGCTCGGAGTAGTTGTGCTTGAGCAGGTCCGCGCCGAGCTTTTCTACCCAGGCAGGATCGATGGCGGCGACATCGCGCGCCCAGAGGCGGGAAGTTTCCACCAGCTCGGCAGCCATGAGGAACTCGGGAGGCTTTTTAGCCAGGGCAGAGCCGGGGAATACCAGGAAGCGGGTGTTGCGTGCGCCCTGGAACTCCTTGGAATTGCCGTCGCGGGCGCCGATATTGGATAGCAGGCCCGAAAGGAGGGACATGTGGATGTCATCGGAGCGGCGCTCTGTCCCTTCCTGGTAGGTCCAGCCCAGCTGCTTGGCGACGTCCTTGAGCTGGCGCACCAAGTCAAACCACTCGCGGATGCGTATGTAGTGGAGGAATTCCTGCTTCATGCGCTTGCGGAACTTATTGCCGGATTGCTCGTTGCGGGTTTGCTTGATGTAATCCCACAGCTTGAGCATGGACAAGAAATCCGAGGTCTTGTCCTTGAAGCGGGCGTGGGCTTGGTCGGCCTGGGCTTGGAAGTCGAGGGGACGCTCGCGCACATCTTGGATGGTCATGGCGGCAACGATGACCATGACATCATCGAGGCATCCGTTGGCATTGGCTTCAATGAGCATGCGAGCCATGCGCGGATCCAGTGGGATGCGGGCAAGATCGCGGCCGATGGTGGTGAGCGAGGGCTTGTCCTGCTTGTCGTGGAGGGCACCGAGCTCGTGCAGGAGGGTGAGACCATCGCGAATGGCCTTGTGCTCGGGCGGTTGGATGAAGGGGAATTGTTCGATATCACCGAGCTTGAGCGAAACCATTTGCAGGATGACACTCGCGAGGTTGGTGCGCAGGATTTCCGGGTCGGTGAACTCGGGACGGCTTTCAAAATCCTGTTCGCTGTAGAGGCGGATGGCGATGCCGTCTGCAACGCGGCCGCAACGGCCGGAGCGCTGGTTGGCGGAGGCCTGCGAGATGGGCTCGATAGGCAACCGCTGGACCTTGGTGCGCGTGGAATACCGCGAGATGCGGGCGGTGCCGGTATCGACGACATAGCGGATGCCGGGCACGGTAAGCGAGGTTTCGGCGATATTGGTGGCCAAGACGATGCGGCGGCCGCGGTGCTCGCTAAACACGCGGTGCTGTTCCTGGTTGGACAGGCGGCCAAAGAGGGGAGTGACCTCGACGTTTTTCCACTTCTTGCCTTCGATAGCCTCCATGGCATCGCGGATATCGCGCTCGCCAGGGAAGAAGCAGAGAATATCGCCGTCGCCTTCGCGCATGAGCTCTTCGATGGCCTCGGTCAAGCCGTCGAGCGGGTCTTGGTCCACGACTTTTCCGCCGGCCTCGAACTCGAGCGGCCGGTAGCGGATTTCTACGGGGTAGGTGCGCCCGGAGACCTCGATGATGGGGGCGGGGTTGCCGTCGGCGTCGGCAAAGTGGGCCGCAAAGCTTTCTGGGTCGATGGTTGCGGAGGTGATGATCACCTTGAGGTCTGGGCGCTTGGGCAATAGGCGCTTCAAGTAGCCCAAGAGGAAGTCGATATTGAGCGAGCGCTCGTGGGCCTCGTCGATAATGATGGTGTCGTACTTATTGAGGAAGCGGTCGCGCTGCATCTCGGCGAGAAGGATGCCGTCGGTCATCAGCTTGACGGCCGTGGTCTCAGAGACGCGGTCATCGAAGCGAATGGCGTAGCCGACGGACTCGCCGATTTTCTGGTCCAATTCCGCGGCGATGCGCTCTGCAACGGTGCGCGCTGCAATACGGCGCGGCTGGGTATGGCCGATGAACCCGCGCCGGCCGCGGCCCAGCTCGAGGCAGATTTTCGGGATCTGGGTGGTCTTACCAGAACCGGTCTCACCAGCGATGATAACGACCTGATTGTCCCGAATTGCCTCGGCGATATCGTCCTTGCGGGCGGTGACGGGGAGGGCGTCGGGGTAGGAGATGGTGGGAACGGCGGCGTCGGTAAGCGCGACGCGCTCGGCCGCGGCATGGATTTCAGCGCCGATTTCTTGCAGCGCTTTAGGGGCGCGAGCCTTCTTGAGACGGCGGCGGAAGGAGCGGGCCTCGGCCAAAGTGACATTTTCGAGTGCGGCGAAGAGCTCGTCGCGAGAAGGGGATTCGTTCTTAGTCATGACTAGGCAACGAGTTTACCCGTCCACCTGAAATGAGGAAAAAGTTGTTAAAGTGAAAATACTTATCCATTTTTCTATGTGCATTCCTGAAGGAGGAGCACCGCCTATGACGAACCCGTATTCGGGTGGAAATGACGATTTTCCTCGCTATGAGCCGACCAACCATCCCGAGGATCGGCCGGACTACGGTCAGCTTCCATCGTATGGTGGCAGCCACGAGGGCAATGCCCAAGGCTACGCCGGCTACCAGGCGGGCGAGCCTCAGCACACCGGAAAGGTTTCGGCCATAGATGCCGTTTCTTGGGCTTTTCGGACTGTCTTTGGCAATTGGAAGCTGTGGATTCTAGGAGCACTAGCGCTTTTTGTTCTAAGTATCGTTTTTGTAGCCATTGCTGGCGGCATTAATGCCGCGAGCTACTCCGGCTCGGGTGAGCCAACCGCGGGTTCTTGGGTTTCTCAGCTCATTTCGACTGTCCTAAGCCTTGTATTGTCGCTGGTAATTATGCGCCTAGCGCTTTTCCAGATCGATGACGCCCGCACCGGTTGGGGTTACCTTTTTAAGAACGTGCGTTGGTGGCAGCCGCTGGTCATCATGCTTGTCATCGGGGCGGTGGCGAGCCTCATTGCATTCGCTGCAGTAGGTGGAACTGTCTATGGGTTGCTTAACGACGCCGAGAATATGACGGAGGACGAAGCAGTTGCGGCAGTATTAAGCGTCATGGGCATCATCGGCGTGATTTCGCTGATTAGCTTCTTTATCCAACCATTCTTCTCGCTGATGCAATGGTTCGCGGCCGATGGCGATAGCGTTGGGGATGCCGTGAAGAAGGGCTTTCAGGCAGGTAAGAACAACTACGGCCAAATGTTGCTACTGGCAATTTTGAACTTTTTCATCATCGTGGCTGGTTTCTTGCTTTTGGGCATCGGCCTCATCGTGGCGTATCCGGTTACTCTCTTGGCACAGGCGCATATGTTCCGCCAGTGCGCGGGCCGCAACACCTTCCCACAGGTCTAGCGCACCATAGTTAAAGGCCACCGCTCCAATTAGGGGCGGTGGCCTTTGGCGTGCTTGGCGACGCCCCCGTGTGGGGCCGCCGGGTGAGACTACTGCCGGGAGCGCTCAATCGCCTTGTTATAGGCGGAGGTGATGAGTGTGCCGAATTCGCGGAATTCCTCGGCGCGGGCGGCGGAGGAACGGAACACGAGGCCCACCTCGCGTTCGGCGGTGACATCGGAGGCAAAGTGGGCGATGGCGACGTCCTTGCCGTGGCATTCGGTGGCTAGGGCGGACTCGGGGACGAGGGTGCAGCCCAGTCCGCCCATGACCAGCTGCATGATGGTGGTCAGGGAGGAGGCGCGGGTGACGGAATTGGTGGCCTCGGCTGGGTTGATATTGGCATGGCGACAGAGGTCGACTACTTGGTCGCGCAAGCAGTGGCCGTCGTCAAGCAGCAGCAAATCCAGGTCCTTGAGTTCCGCAAGCTCGACATCCTCGCGGCCGGCGATGGGGTGATCCGGCGGGCAGACAATGGAGAATTTCTCCGTGTACAGAGGGCTATCGACCATGCCGGTGGCCTCGGATGGAAGGGCCATGATGGCAAGATCCAAGTTGCCATTGCGCAGGCGAGTGATGAGGTGCTGGGTTTGCTCCTCGACGAAGCGTGGCTCGAGGTCCGGGTAGGCCTCTGCAAGCATGGAGAGCAGATCGGGAAGGATGTAGGGGGCAATGGTGGGGATAACGCCGATGGTCAGTGGGCCGGCAAGGGTGCCGTTGGCGCCGCGGGCATGGGCGAGGAAGGTATCGGCGGCCTCAAGAGTGGCCTTGGCATAGGGGAGGAGGGTCTCACCGGCCGAGGTGACGATGACCTTGCGGGTAGAGCGCTCGATGAGCTGCAAACCCAAGCCCTGTTCGAGAGCAACGAGGCCCTGGGAGAGGGAGGGCTGGGAAATTTCGAGTTTGGCGGCTGCGGTACCAAAGTGCTTGTTTTCCGCCACGGTGACAAAGGTACGCAGCTGAGCAAGTGTAGGGCGATACTCTTTATTATGCATGCCTATCACTCTAACACTTACCTATAGGATTTGCTATTGACGCGAGCGGAAAAGATGGTATAACTGATCGTGTTGGGCCGGACACGGTCCGGCCCCGCTGCTTGTACACAAAGCGGCAGGAAACTTAGAGGAAAAGCCTTTGCTAAAGGAGTTGAAGACTATGCCTATTTTGACCGTCGGCGAAAAGTTCCCAGAGTTCAACCTCACCGCCCTGACCGGTGGCGACCTGCACGATGTCAACGCTAACCAGCCGGAGGACTACTTCGAGCAGGTATCCCTGGACAAGTACGAGGGCAAGTGGAAGGTCGTCTTCTTCTACCCGAAGGACTTCACCTTCGTTTGCCCGACTGAGATCGCTGCCTTTGGCAAGCTGGACGAGGAATTCCAGGACCGCGATACCCAGATCCTCGGTGGCTCCACCGATAACGAGTTCGCTCACTTCAACTGGCGCGCAACCCACCCGGATCTGAAGGAAGTTCCTTTCCCGATGTTCTCCGACGTGCGCCACGACCTCATTCGTGCGCTGGGCGTAGAAAACGCCGATGGCGTTGCTGACCGCGCCACCTTCATCATCGACCCGGATGGCGTTATCCAGTTCGTATCCGTCACCCCGGATGCTGTCGGCCGTAACGTAGACGAGGTTCTGCGCGTGCTCGACGCCCTGCAGTCCGAAGAGGTCTGCGCTTGCAACTGGGAGAAGAACGACCCAACCAAGAACATCAACAAGATGGACGTCGTTCAGTCCGCACTCTAAATCTCACTGAGATGCAGGTTTACCCCGCTTTCGTGGCGGGGTTTCCTTTTAAATCCAGCACAGCAAATTCCTATCAAAACCTCAAAGGAGAAAAGCTATGTCTATTGATAATCTGAAGTCTTCCCTGCCGGAGTACGCCAAGGACCAGAAGCTCAACCTGGGCACCCTGACCCGTTCCAAGGACCTGGACGAGGAGCAGCTCTGGGGCTGCCTGCTGGCATCGGCCGCCGCAACCCGCAATGACACCGTGCTGTCTGAGATTGCGGAGGAAGCAAAGGAGCACCTGTCTGAGGAAGCTATCGAGGCAGCCTACGGCGCAGCCACCGTGATGGCTATGAACAATGTTGCCTACCGCGCCAAGGGCTGGTTGGGCGATGACTACGCACAGGTGAAGTTCGGCCTGCGCATGAACATCATCTCCAAGCCAGGCGTAGACAAGGCCAACTTCGAGCTGTGGAATACCGCAGTCTCCGCCATCAATGGCTGCGAGCACTGCCTGGGTGCCCACGCTCACGAGCTCAACGAGGCTGGCCTGAGCAAGGAGCAGGTCTGGGAGGCCGTCAAGGTTGCGGCCGTTGTCCAGGCTGTGGCACAGGCTGTCCAGATCGAGGCCGCACGCTAAAATAGCCGGCCTTTAGCCGCCCTCGCGCTTGCCGACGCCCTCCTTATTCCGGGGCGCGGCAACCAGGGCGGCTTTGTCGTTTTCGCTGGCTAGTACTCCACGCGCAGGTCCGACAGTCGGACTTCGCCGGCTTCATCGGAGGCATCGAGATCCACCGTAGCGACGAACTGGTAGGCGTGGTCGCCGACTGGGTCCTTAATGATCTGACGCACGGACCACAAACGCGAGTCAGTATCGCCCAGGCGGAAGTACTCGGGACCGCGGGCCTCGGGGCCGGAATCGATATCGTCATATTCATCGAAATAGTCATCCAAGATAGCGCCGAAGTCCGGTACCTCGTCTAGATAATCAAGTAGCTCCGCCAGGCGGTCTTCTTTTTCTAGCGCGAAAAGCTGCACCAGACGGAACATGTAATTGCGCACCATAATGGTAAAGGCGCGGCGATTGGCCGTGAGCGCGGTGGGGTCCTCCACGCCAAAGGCCAGCTCGCGATCCACCGTGTCTTGGTCGATGGGGGAGTCTTCGCCGGCCATTTGCGCCCATTCGTCGACAAGCGAGGAATCTACCTGGCGGATTAGCTCACCTAGCCAGATAACGATGTCTTCGAGTTCTGGCGTGTTGTACTCGTCCGGAATGGACTGCTTGAGGGTGCGCCAGGCGTCGGTCAGGTAGCGCAAAATCACGCCCTCGGAGCGGGCCAAGCCGTACGTTGCGACCAAATCCGAGAAGGTCATCGCGTTCTCGAGCATGTCGCGCACCACGGACTTAGGCCGCAGCTCAAACTCCCTAACCCACGCATTGGTCTCAGCAAAAGTATCGTAGGCCTGCTCCAGTAGCTCCTCGAGCGGCTTCGGCCAGGTGATGTCTTCTACGATATTCATGCGGTCGGTGTAGTCCACCCCGTCCGCCTTTAGCGCGGCGATCTCTTCGCCGCGGCGCTGCTTCTGCTGGGCAATGAGCACCTGGCGCGGGTCATCTAGGATGGCCTCGAACACGGAAATGACGTCCAGGTTATAGGTCTCTGCCTCCGGATCCAGCAGCGAGAGCGCCGCCAGCGCGAATGGGCCCAGCGGTTGATTGAGCGCAAAGTCACGCGGCAGCTCTCGCACCAAATGGTAGGGGCGACCGTAGATATCCAATCCCTTGGTGGATTTTTGTACCACGCCAGAATCCACTAGCCCGCGGAAGAGATCAAGTGCCGTGAGGATGTCTTTATTCTGCTTGCTGCGATTATCGTGGTTGTCTCGCAGCAGGTGGCGCATGTGGTCATAGCCATTGCCGTGGCGTGCCAAGACGTTGAGCAGCATGGAATTAGAAACGCGGAACTGAGAGGTAAGCTGTTCCGGTTCAGCCTCTGTAAGGCGCGCGAAGGTCTTCTCGGACCAGGACACTTCGCCTTCGCGGGCGGATTTCTTCTTCAGCTTCTTCAAGCGCTTGGGGTCGTCGCCGATGCGGCGGCGTTCCTTGGCATTTTCGATTTCGTGCTCGGGGGCCTCGACCACCACAGTGCCCTCGGTGTCATAGCCGGCTCGGCCGGCGCGGCCGGCAATCTGGTGGAATTCGCGCGATTTGAGGATGCGTTGGCGCTGGCCGTCGAACTTGGCAAGGCCAGTCATCAGCACGGTGCGGATGGGCACGTTAATGCCCACACCCAGGGTATCGGTGCCGCAAATGACCTTAAGCAGGCCCTTTTGCGCCAGGCGCTCTACTAAACGGCGGTATTTGGGCAGCATTCCCGCGTGGTGGATGCCGATGCCCTTGCGCAAGAGCTTGGACAGATCTTTGCCAAAGGCAGTGGTGAAGCGGAACCCACCTATTTCTTGAGCAATCGCTTCCTTTTCTTCCTTGGTAATGATCCCCGAAAGTGAGGTGAGCGCCTGGGCGCGCTCGGCCGCTTCACGCTGCGAGAAGTGCACCACGTAGATGGGTGCCTTCTTATCGGCCAAGAGCTCCTCGATGGTCTCGTGCACCGCGCTAAAGACATAGGAGAAATCCAGCGGGACAGGCCGCGTGGTGCCGGCGACGAGGTTGGTGGCGCGGCCAGTGCGGCGGGTGAGATCATCTTCTAGCCACTGAGTATCGCCCAAAGTGGCGGACATGAGCAGGAACTGCGCCTTGGACAACTCCAGCAGCGGCACCTGCCAGGCCCAACCGCGATCCGGCTCGGAGTAGTAGTGGAACTCGTCCATCACTACTTGGTCGATATTGGCCTCGGCGCTATCGCGCAGCGCAATATTGGCCACAATCTCGGCGGTGGCGGCGATGATGGGGGCATTGCCATTAACGGTGGCGTCGCCAGTCATCATGCCCACATTTTCGGCGCCGAAGATATCGCACAGGGCAAAGAACTTCTCGCTCACAAGGGCCTTAATCGGCGCAGTATAGAAGCTGCGCTGGCCACGAGCTAGGGCGATGAAGTGTGCAGCATTAGCCACCATGGACTTTCCCGAGCCTGTAGGGGTAGCGAGGATAACATTATCGCCGGCCAAAATACCGAGCGAGGCTTCTTCTTGCGCTGGGTACAAATTGATACCCCGGCCGGTGGTCCACGAGGTAAAGGTATCCCAAATTGCCTCGTCTACGAGGGACTCGGGTACTTCCGTTAAATCTGGCAGCAGCTGAGATAAGTTCACCCCCACCACCTTAGCGGCGATGGGGGCGGGTTAGTTAGATATCGTCACCTAAGTCGCCCTCGCCCGAAGCAGAATCAGTGCCATCCTTGCCATCATCGGACTGCGGGCCTTCCTCTTCGGCGGAATCTTCGCGGTCATCGATCTCGGTATTGATGATCTGCTGGCTTTCTTCTTCATCCAAGGAAGCCAAAAATGCCTGGAACTCCTCGCTGATTTCCTCACCGGTAGGCATGGGCTCCTCGCCAGGCATGATCGCCTGCGGATGCTCCTTGCGGTAGCGCTCCATATAAGCGTCATATTGCTGCTCGAGTTGTTGGACTACGCCTTCGATCTCATCCGAGCCACCAACTTGCTCCTCCAGCTGGTTTTCCACGCGAGAAATATCGGCCTCAATGCTGCCCAAAGGAATGTTGAGGCGCGCCGCCCGAGCCACCGAATCCAGCAACTGGTACGTGGCCTGCGGATAAGGCGAAGCTGCCAGATAATGCGGCACGTGGACGGTATATCCAGCCACCGTGCGGTGCTTATCCGCCAGAGCCTTTTCCAGATACAGCGCGGCGGAGCCTGGCACCATCATGGTGGAATCCATCGAGAGCATGTGCTCAGTCAAGCGGGAGGAGGTGCCATGGGCCGTAACCACCGTGGGGCGGGTATGCGGCACCGGCATCGGCGCGGCATAGAGCATAATGGTGTCTTCGATGTTGAACTTTTCCACCAACTTCACCACGGCGGTAGTAAACGCCTCCCAGCGCATGTCTGGTTCAGGGCCAGACAGCAGTAGGAAGGTCTTTCCGGAATTATCGCGCAGGACCTTAATACCAAGATCCATGGACTCGATTTCCAGCGCCCGATCCTTATCAATCGTGATGGCTGGGCGGCGCGAGCGGTAATCAATCAGCTCATCAGAGTTAAACGACGCCAGCTGACGGCCTTCCAAAGCGGCCTTCAGGTGGTCAGCACTTGCCTCAATGGCCTGGCCAGCGTCAGCATAGCCGTGCATGGCAACAATCATGGTGGGGCCTTGTCCGTCACCGGAATCATCCCTAATCACCGGAGCCGGATATTCCAGCTCATACATGCGGCGATCTTCTTCGTGCATGTTGTGTTACCTCCTTGCATTCTTACCTACCCCAACGCCGCGCGCGTGCCTACTATTCCCGCGCGCACTGCGAGGTTAAATAAACAATTGTGCCCCAAACCGCTGCGCATTGCCAGCGCAATCCCGGGCGGGTTGTGGAAAGCCGCTAGCCGACGCCCCCCTTCACCCCACCTATCCACAGATCCCCACCACCTAATCCTTAGCGGCCTATGCATAGTTGCGCTCATGGTTGAGGCTGGGGCCATGGACATCACAACACCAACTCAGCCCATCCGTACGCCCGGCGATATCCTCGCCAATATCCCAGGAATCCTCGGATTCTTTCCCACCGAATCAGTCATCCTCATCTCCATCCAACCCAGCCAACGCGGATACAGCATCGGACCAGTAGCCCGCCTCGATTTGCACGATGTGCCTGGTGCCCTGCACGAGGTGATGGATGCGTTTCACTGCGGAAACCCCGAAATCATTTTTTGCTTCGTGCTCTCCCAGCGCGAGGAAGGAGAGCTCTGGGACATTCTGCAGTCTCTTTACCATTTCCAAGACCGGACAGGTATGGGCATCGATGCCTGCTGGCTGTCCGAAGAACTATCCACCGATACCGCCTATGACCTCATCTTTGGCCACGCCACAGAAAGCGGCGAGGGCCCGCTGCAGAATTGGATGGAAGGAACCATACCCGCCATCTCGACGAGCCACACGATGCGCGCCTGCGTGAATAACGGGATGCTTCCGGAACTTAGCCGTTATGACTTGGTCCAGCGTTTCAAGGACCCGAACCCATACTTTGGGGAAGAAGAGATTAGGGCCATGGAGCGATGCGCCGAAGAGATTGCCCGCCAACTGCGCGCCGGGCACGGATACGGCACTACAGATCCAGTGCAGGTGGTCAAGCACCTCATTGCCGATGTGCTCTATGTGCTCAGCGAGGTCGAATCGCTGGAGGAAACCCTAGAAAATGAAGAATTGTTGTGTGTGGCAGCCATGTGGATGTCTACCACCTGGACCCGCGACCTAGTCATTACGGAGCTTGTCTCCGCGCCGCAGGAAGCAGGTGACCTGTTATTGGCGGTAGCCCGTACATTCCAGGGGTCTATTCGCTACAACGCCCTAGCTTTGTATGCTGCTAGCCAGGTGTCTCACGAATTCGGAATTTATGCCGGTCCGGCGCTGGCAGTAGTAGTAGAAGAGGCGCCCCATCACAATTTGGGGCGCCTCATAGCGCAGGGGTATCGCAGCGGTATGGGAAAGCGGTTGGTCTCCAGCCTATGCCATGGTTGCGAGCTAGCCCGCGAAGCGGCGGGGCTCCGCGTTGACAGCCCCGCCTAACACGCGCGGCGTCTAGGACCGCTTTGCGGAATGTGCCTTATCGCCAAGCTGTCGGGTGAAGTTCCACGCGTCGGTGACGATGGTTTCCAGGTCCGTACGGGTGGGATTCCACCCGAGTTCCCGCTGAATCTTCTCTGAGGAAGCGATGAGCGTAGCTGGGTCGCCCGCGCGGCGCGGGGCCACCTCAGCCGGAATATCGTGGCCGGTGACCTTGCGACACATCTCGATGACTTGCTTGACGGAGTACCCATCGCCAGAACCCAAGTTGTAAATGCGGTGCTTGCCAGATTCGTTGGACTCGAGGGCAAGCACGTGGGCGTCGGCTAGATCGCGGATATGGATGTAGTCACGCACTGGGGTGCCGTCTGCGGTATCCCAGTCATCGCCGAACATGAAGATCTTATCCCGGTGGCCCAAAGCAACCTGCAACACGATGGGGATGAGGTGGGTTTCTACCTCGCGGTTCTCGCCAATATTTCCGTAGGCACCAGCCACATTGAAATAGCGCAGCGAGGTAGCGCCCAGGCCGTAGGCGTGGGCAAAGGACGTGATCATGTAGTCGATGGCCAGCTTGGTCGCACCATACGGATTGGTGGGCTGGGTTGGCATGTCTTCCGTAATCGGGACTTGGTCGGGCTCACCGTAGGTTGCAGCGGTGGAGGAAAAGACGAGGTTTTTGACGTCGTTATCCCGCATGGCATTAAGCAGTGTCAGGGTAGTAACGACGTTGTGCTGCCAGTACTCATCTGGCTTTTCCACGGATTCGCCCACCAAGGAGCGCGCAGCGAAGTGAATGACGCCTTCGAAGCCACCTTCGCCCAGGACATCGGCAGCCTTGTCCGCGACGTCGCCCTCGATGACGCGGGCGGCTTCCGGAACGGCCTCACGGTTGCCGGTGGAGAAATTATCGATGATGGTTACGTCATGGCCTTGTTCGACCAATACTGCGGCGCAGACGCTGCCCACGTAGCCGGCGCCACCGGTAACGAGAAGCTTCATAGCTATACCTCCACGCGCACTGCGTGCGCCAAATCGTCGGAAAGCACGACGCTGCCACCTTCCGGTGTCGACAGTGTGATCGTGCCGCTGTTATTGACCACAGATACCTTGGCGCCCACACGAATGCCGGCATCGGTGAGCTCCTGGAAGGTGCCATCATCAACCTGCAGGATTTCATTGACCTGGATGACGGTCGCGGAGACCTGCTCGCCATTGGGGAGATCGACCGCCCGGGTGCCCTGGTCCGGCTGCGGAACATCGAAGCCAAGTGCAGACAGTGCCGGAATAGGATTGCCAAAGGGGGACCGCGTCGGGTCATCGAGAACGGCGACCATGCGCTTTTCCACCTCTTCACTCATGACGTGCTCCCACCGGCAGGCCTCGTCGTGGACCTTGGCAATGTCGAGCCCCAGGACGTCGGTAAGCAAACGCTCTGCCAAACGGTGCTTGCGCATGACTGCGGTTGCTAGGTCGCGGCCCTTGTCCGTGAGATCCAAACTGCGGTCGGTGCGCACGTGCAAAAGGCCATCGCGCTCCATGCGGGCCACAGTCTGAGAAACCGTAGGTCCGGACTGCTCCAAACGCTCCGCAATGCGGGCGCGCAGGGGAGTAATGCCTTCTTCCTCTAGCTCGTAGATGGTCCGCAGATACATCTCCGTTGTATCAACTAGGTCCCTCACGTGGGCATACCTTTCTGTGTGAATACAGTTACGCGGCTATAGTCCCGTCCAAGAACGGGAAAGCGCTTTCTAGACTCTGCAGTCCAGATTAGCCTACCCAAGGCTTGGCTCGCCGCTAGGAACCAAGCCGATGCCTTATCCACGCCAAACCCCGAGCCCATGGCGGTACGTTGCCAAATGGGCCCGGGGATAGGATGTGCTGCCGAATGCAGTAGGCGTGGATTACAAAGCGTACTCGCGCAGGCGATCGGCGCGGTTTCCATCGCGCAGCTTAGCCATGACTTCGCGCTCAATCTGGCGTACACGCTCGCGTGAAAGGCCGAAGCGGCGGCCTATCTGATCCAAGGTGCGCGGAACACCATCATCGAGGCCATAACGCAGGCGGATGACGTCCTGCTCGCGCTTCTCTAAGGTGTCAATCACACCGCGGATATCGGAGTGGCGCATAGATGCGACGACCGCAGTTTCAGCATCGGTAGCTTCTGCATCTTCAATGAAGTCGCCCAAAGGAGCTTCTTCATCGGTACCTACCGGCATATCGAGAGAGACCGGATCGCGCGACTGGCGCAGCAGCATTTCAATCTTGTTCTCATCAATACCGGATTCTTCCGAAAGCTCCTCGTTGGTAGCTTCGCGGCCCAATGATTGATACATCTCGCGCTTAATACGAGAAAGCTTGTTAACCTGCTCAACCAAGTGGACTGGGAGGCGAATGGTGCGGGACTGGTCAGCCATGCCGCGGGTAATCGCCTGACGAATCCACCACGTGGCATAAGTGGAGAACTTGAATCCCTTGGCGTAATCGAACTTCTCCATTGCGCGGATAAGGCCTAGGTTGCCCTCCTGGATGAGATCCAGCAGTGGCATACCGCGGCCGGTGTAGCGCTTGGCCAGCGAGACAACGAGGCGCAGGTTGGCTTCGAGCAGGTGGGAGCGTGCCTTCTTGCCTTCGCGGGCGAGGATCTTTAGGTCGCGCTTTTCGGCACGGGTGAGCTTTTCTGCGTTATTGAGCTTGTACTCCGCGTACAGTCCAACCTCGATGGCCTGAGCGAGTTCTACCTCATCTTCCGCGCTGAGCAGTGCGGTCTTGCCGATGCCGTTGAGATAGACGCGGACGAGGTCGGCAGAAGGATTATCGTTGGTTTGGTTGCGGCGAGATCCGCGGTCTACTTCCTGTTCTTCATCAGTAGTGGCACTTGAAGTGCCCTTGGCGGTGGTGGCAGATGTCTTCGTCATAGTGAAGCCTCCTGAATTTGTCGCCGGTTTCACACAGTACAACGGAGTCTTTAGCGATTTAGTTCCCAGTGCAGAGAGAATTAGTAAAAACAGTTGGTCCCCGTGGTACAACTCCACCTTTTCGGGGGAGAGGTACCACGGGGAACGGTTACGAGCTGCGAATAGCTTGGTATGTGGAACTACTATCCGCGCACCTGGACGAGGTAGCGGTAGATAGTCGGTTCAGATACGCCTAGGCGCGTCGCTGCCGCGGCAATTCCGCCTTTAAGAAGGAAGAATCCTGCATCCTCAAGGTCAGAGACCACTTCGAGTCGCTCCTCGCGCTGCATGCGAGGTACTGGCGTGCTCTGGTTAGAAATTGCGGAATTCAACATGGAATCTAGAAGGTTCTCTACGTTGGAACGCAAAGACTCGCTGACTTCTTCCTTCTCTGGCTCCTCTTCCGCAGCCTCGTCTTCTGGAGCCGGGTCTGGTACCGCGACGGGTCGCTGCGGCTGCTCTTCCGTGCCGGGATAGCCGCCGAAGGCCTTCGACTTATCAAATGCGGGATCATCGGCGTTGCCGATAAGTGCGGCGGCAGTATCGCGAATGTGTACCAACTCGGAGACGTCAACATTGATGCACAGCATGCCGCGCATATGGCCAGAGTCGTCTCGGATGAAATAACTAGAAGAGCGGCAAATTTTGCCTTCCGCATTGACGGCGCGGTAGCCGGTCATCATGGGGATTGCTGCGGCATCGCCTTGTTTCATAAACCACAGAGCGAAGTCGGTCACGGGGCCGCCTAGCTGCCGGCCAGAGATGTGGCCGTTGGCGATGGCCATGATGGATTTATCGGGAACGTCGAGATCGTGGAGCACGATTTCGGTGTTGGGGCCCATTGCCTTACCGAGGAATTCGACGAGGGGAATGTACTGCTCGAGGAAGTTTTCTTCGGAGGCACTGCCGCTAGGGAAATTCATTAGCTGAAGCATGTCCTTTAATTCCTGTCAGGTTATAGAGAAGATATCACACGGAAGCGAGTAGGCGGAAGGGGGGGGAACTAGCGCCAAGAAGGCCGGGTGAACACAAGCGGCTTAGCGCTGTGCTCACCCGGCTCATCGCTTCTCTACAGGGTGGTCTCTATCCACACACCGGAACTGGTGGGTGAACTGCTAGGGCCAGGCCACCTTGTGAGGTCTCCCTGTACTTGGCGTTCATATCCTTACCAGTCTTATACATGGTCCAGATGACTTCGTCCAAAGAAACGCATGGCTTGCTCTCGCGCTCCAGCGCCATGCGGGCGCTGGTGATGGAGTCAACGGCAGCGACAGCGTTGCGCTCAATGCAGGGGACCTGAACCTGTCCAAGGACTGGGTCACAGGTCAGGCCTAGCTTGTGCTCCATGCCAATCTCGGCTGCAATGCAAACCTGCTCTGGGGTAGCGCCCATGAGCTGGGCGAGACCGCCAGCAGCCATGGAGCACGCTACACCAACCTCACCCTGGCAGCCGACCTCAGCGCCAGAGATGGAAGCGTTCATCTTGTACAGGGAAGCAATCTGGTTGCAGGCGAAGATGTAATCAGCAAACATCTCGGTGGTGACGGGCTCAACGAACTTGTCGTAGTAGGCCAGTACCGCCGGGACAACGCCGCAGGCACCGTTCGTGGGAGCGGTAACAACGCGGCCACAGGATGCATTCTCTTCAGAGATAGCCAGTGCGAACATGTTGACCCAGCTGAGGATGTTCAGACCATCGTGCGGTTCGGACTGCTCTAAGCGGCGCCTCAGGGCAGCGGCGCGGCGGGGGACAAGCAGGGAACCTGGAAGCGGACCGTCGGTAGCGGAGCCGCGCTCGATGCCGGTGTACATGACATCGCGGACCTTGCGCAGGTGCTCGTTGACTTCGTCTTCCGAGCGCAGGGCCAACTCGTTGGCCAAGCCAAGCTCCGGGAGGGTCATGTTGTTCTTCTCGCACAGCTCGAGCATCTCTGCGGCGCTAGCGTACGGGAAGGGGATATCAACCTTGGCGTCCGTGCGCTTGGCAAAGTCTTCCTGTTTGACGATGAAACCGCCGCCGACCGAGTAGTAGGTCTTGTGCAGGATGTCTTCCTCGCCGGCGAAGGCGATAAGACACATGCCGTTCTCGTGCATTGGGAGGTACTCATCGTGGAAGTAGAAGCCGCCGTCCTTGGGGAATTCCACCTCGTGGGAGCCGCCCAGCATGAGCTTCTCGCTGCTGCGGACGTTCTTCATGAATTCGGAGATGCCGTCGATATCAACTGTCTCTGGCTCTTCACCGGCGAGGCCGAGGAGGATGGCCTTGTCTGTGGAGTGGCCGATGCCCGTGAGGGAGAGGGAGCCGTAGACATTTGCCTGAACTCGAGTGACCTTGTCAAGGAGGTCCTTTTCCTTGAGTTCGTCCACGAAAGCCTTGCCGGCTTTCATTGGGCCTAGGGTGTGTGAGCTTGAGGGGCCGATGCCAATCTTGAACATATCGAAGATGCTGATGAACATTGTTCTTTCCTTGAATCCTCTGCGATTTTCTCGTCTGCGGCGGTACTTAGAAGGCCTGGACGATGGAGTAGATGATGGTTGCTAGGGCGACGAGGCCCATGAAGAAGACGAAGTAGTTGGAAGCCATGCCCTTGTAGCGCTTCAGCGCTGGGACCTTGTGGATGGCGACCATTGGGATGATGAAGAGCATGATGGCAATCGTCGGGCCACACAGGGTTTCAATCATGCCCAGGATGGATGGGTCAGCCCAGGCGACGAGCCAAGCGGTGACCAGCATGAAGATGAGGGTGATGGTATCGAGCTTGTGAGCGGACTCTGCGTCGTCCTTGCTTGCGTTCTTGCTGCCCTTGATGACGAGGCCTTCGAAGCCTTCGGCTGCGCCGAGGTAGTGGCCGAGGAAGGACTTAGCAACTGCAATCATGGCGATGACTGGGGCAATCCACTGGATAAGTGGGTTATCGAAGTGGTTGGCCAAGTAGGACAGGATGGTGATGTTTTGTGCCTTAGCGTCCGCCATGTCAGCCGGGGAGAGGCTTAGAGCGGTGGAGAAGACGAAGAACATAACCACGACGACCATGAGGATTTCTGCGCGGAGCAAGGTCTTGCGGGACTTGGCCTCAGCGAACTTGCCGTAGGTCTGGCGGCGGTCAACGGCGAAGGAGGAAATCATCGGGGAGTGGTTGAAGGAGAAGACCATAACCGGAACCAGCAGCATCAGGGTAACGCCCATGCTGTGGCCAGAAGCCTCGCGAGCGACGTTGAGGTCGAAGGAATCGAAGAGCGCGGTATTCCACTTCGGGATGAGGTAGAGGGAAAGCAGAACCAAGATGCCGATGAATGGGTATACCAAATAGGACATGACGTGAACTACGACGTCCTTGCCCATGCGGACGATTAGGATGAGGCCGCCTACCAGCAGGAGGGAGGTAAGCCAGCGGTCCGGAGGAGTAATTCCGAGCTGGTGCTCCAGGAAGGAGTTGACCGTGTTGGTGATGGTGACCGAGTAGACCAGCAGGATGGGGTAGACCGACAGGAAGTACAGGATGTTCATGAGCACACCAGCCTTCTTGCCAAAGTGCTCTTCCACGACGTCCGTGAGGTCACCGTCTGGCTTGGAACTGGACAGTACCAAGCGGGTCATTCCGCGGTGAGCCCAGTAGGTCATAGGCAGTGCTAAGACCGTCATGATGATAAGCGGGATGATGCCACCGATGCCGGCGTTAATGGGAAGGAAGAGGACACCAGCGCCGATTGCGGTGCCGAACAGGGAGAGCATCCATACGGTGTCTTCCTTATTCCACTTCGGTGCACCCTTCTGGCCATCGAACGGGGTGTCAATGCCAGGGGCGGGTGCGGATTCCTTGGATGAGGGAGCTGCCTTGGAGGCCTTGAGATCCTCAGGCATCTCAGCCTGGTTTTCTGGGTGCTGGGCCTTGTTGCGCCGCGTGATTGAGTGGGACATTTTCTTTCCTACATCTAGTTGGTCGGCCGAAGCGTTTGGGCTTCTGCAACCATGAGTGAGAAAAATTTTCTCACTCAATTTTGCGTTTGTAGGATTTTGAGAAACTATCTCGCATCCTGCATGTCCAGCCCTTTTGCTTCGCTGTGCCTTCAGTATAGAACAAAATCTTGCAGAATGATAATAAATTATTGCACTGCGAGTAGGGCATTTATCACTCTCTGAGAATTTGCATTCCCTTGCGCTTTATGGCTTGCTTTACACAAAATCCGGAAAAGTGGTTTACGTCACGGAATCGTTTGTAAAAGGTCCTGCTTAACACGATTTTCAGATCTCGTGGGGCGGAAATTGAGGGTGCGGGCTAGGTCTCTACCAAGACGGTGAAAGGTCCTTCACTCACAGAGGAAACGCGCATTTTAGCCCCGAATTGGCCTGTTTCTACTGACACGCCGTGTTCCCTGAGGTTCGCAATAATCGCCGCGATGACCGGTTCGGCCTCGGGTCCTGGAGCGGCATCCGCCCACGAAGGGCGTCGCCCTTTGGCAGTGCGGCCGTACAAAGTAAATTGGCTCACCACAAGCACGGGCGCTCCGGCATCAATGACTGACACTTCGCCATCAAGAATGCGCAGTTCTGCAATCTTGCGTGCCATCTTCTCAGCGCGGGGCTGCCAACCATCCATATCCTCGCGTGAGACCCCAATTAGAGCGAGAAGGCCACCGGTTTCGGGACTAGTAATGGCCCCTACGGTCTCTCCATCGACGGTCACTGTGGCCTCTGATACCCGAGTCAAAACTGCGCGCATGGTTTACTTCTCCTTATATAACGAGTGGGGGACAGTGTGGATCTAGCTGAGGTCCGGCGAATCGGTATCCAAGAGGAGATCAGCTGGGATAAGCAGGCCATGTCGGACCATATCGATCACGGCGGGTAGGGCAGCAGTAGTAAGTTCTGCTTCGTCGAATCCGTGCGCCGCCGCATACAGGCCAATGGTTTCTTCCAGGTTCAAGCCCTGTGGGTTGAGTCCGGCGACAATGGCAGCGATGTGTTCATCTACTTCGTGGCTCCAGCGCGGACCGTCGGTGCGAGTAAGGCGTAGAGCGGCCCGTGTAAATCCCTGGCCCAAATCCCCATCTGGGGTGCTGATATCTTCGCGTGCCAGCCCCGGGCGTACCTGGAAGTGCTTTCCCTGTAGCTCGCCGGGTACTAGGTCGCGCAACCACGCCACACGGGCAAAGTATTCTTCTACTTCAGGTCCAAGTGGGTCGCTAAAGGCCTGCGGCATTTCTTCGGCCAAGATATCGGCAGGTTCATCGTCGCCGATGCGTTGGATAGCGACAAATCCAAAGCCAATGCCATTGACCTCATGTTGCTGGAAATGTTCCAGCCAGGCGCGAGAGCGCTGTTGTCCTTCAGGGGAGCGTACATCCAGGGATTCATCCTCGAGCCAGGTGGACACATAGAGTGCGGGATCGGCTACGTCGCGCTGGATGATCCAGGCAGCAATTCCCTTGTCTGGCAGCCAGGAGGCAACGCGTTGCTGCCAGGTCTCGCCGCTGGTGTGTACCCAAGCTGCCAGAAGGTGAGCCGTGCCGCCAGGGGTTAGGTGATCGGTGGCCCGAGAGACAACCAGCTCGCTGGCACCGTCCAGATTTAACCCGGAATCGCGGTAGACGTGGCCAACTTCGGGAAGGCCAACAACAAAAGGTGGGTTAGCTACGAGGCGGTCAAAGCGGCGGCCGGCTACGGGGGCGAACCACGAACCTTGCAGCAATTCCACTTTCTCGCTATCGCCAGTAGCGGCAATGGTAGCCTCGGCCAACTCCAATGCACGCTCATGCACGTCGGTGGCGGTAATCTTTTCAGCGCAATCGAGCTGCCCCAGCAATTGGACGCCCGAGCCAGTGCCTAGATCTAAGACGCTGCCCACTGGGCTTACTGGCGTGGATTGCAGCAGCGAAAGGCTTGCCGCACCAACGCCAAGCACATGGTCTGGGCCAGGTACGTGGTCGACCAAGGAGGCGTCGACGTCGGAGAAGATGAGACGGTTGGCGCCAACGATGGTGTGGGGGCGGATATCGAGGGCAATGTAGGCCTTGCCATGGGCGTCGGCAAGCGCAACATTGGCATCAAGCAACTGGGTAGCCAAGCGCGCGCCTACCGCCTCGCCCAAAAGCGTGGCCGGTAGGTGTTCATGCAGGAGGAAGAAGCGGATCAAAAGATCCAATTGAGATTCGCTGTGCGCGGCGAGCGCAACTGGTGCGGGTTCGCCGCGGAAGAGGGCCTCGGTAACTTCCGGACCTAGGTGCCCGGCTACGCCATCGGTAGTAAAACCGGCGGCGGTAAAGACGTCGGAAAGCTCTGCGGCCAGCGTGGCTAGCGCGGTGGCATCAAAGTCGGGGCCAAAAGCGGTCGTCATGTAGGCAGGAATCCTTTACTCTTCTTCGTGATCAATGATGTCGTGGTGTGCCTCAATAGGCCGGGCAGTGCCGCCGGATACCTGTGGGGCGTGGGTCTGGCTATAAAGCTGCCGGTTCATGGCTGGCTTGTACACGTTTTTCTCGCGCTTATCCTTCTTTTCTCCCCGGCCGTTGCCAATCACCACGGCTATCCAGGGGAGGGGAAAAGTCACGCCCACAATGATGGCGGCTAAAAGCCACCAATGCATATAAAGGAAGAAGCCGGCGATGAGCAGGGAAGGAACGCGTAAAAACTGGAAGATTCCATACCGAATTTCGCGGCGCTTGCGGTCCTGGCCAGGCGAGAGCTTGGCATCTGTGATGAGGTAGCGCTCTTTTTTGCCAAACAACCTAGACTCGGCTCCCCTCGTGCGCATCGGCGTTCCCTCGATAAGGGGAGAGGGGCGCAGTGGCTGGCGTGCATGACGTGTACATGTTCTCCAAGGGTAGCCGCCTGACTCGCAAAGTTCGATGCCGATGCGGCAAAATGGAGTGCGTGACTACGACTACGAAGACAATTGAACGGCCAGATATTCGTGAAGACACTTCGACGACGGATAATGACACGCCGAAGTTCTTCCACTACGTCAAAAAGGATCACATCCTCGATTCCGCGGTGAACGGCAAGTACGTCGTTGCGCTGTGCGGCGAAACTTTCCCGGTGACCAAGCAGGCAAAGCCGGGTTCTCCGGTGTGCCCCGATTGTGAGCGTGTGTATAAGGGTCTGCGCCGCAAGTGAGGACTTTTAAAAAGACTAACCTTCGCGCCTGGCAGCAATCCGCCCTCGATAAATTCCTCGCCACTAAGCCGCAGGACTTCATGGCGGTGGCGACCCCGGGCGCCGGAAAGACTACCTTCGCGCTGCGCATTGCTACCGAGCTCATGGAAGACCGTACGGTCGAGCGCGTAATCGTGGTGGTGCCTACCGAACACCTCAAGACCCAGTGGTCTAGCGCTGCCGCGCGCGTAGGTCTGGCTCTCGATCCGGCGTTTAGCAATTCCTCCGCCGTTAATCCCTCGATGGACGGCATTGTGGTGACTTATGCGCAAGTGGGTATGCACCCCTTCAAGCACCGCGCGGTGGCCTCTGCACGGCGCACTTTGGTGATCCTTGATGAGATTCACCATGCAGGCGACGCCAAGAGCTGGGGCGATGGCGTCAAGGAAGCCTACGACGATGTCAATCACCGCCTGGCCTTGACCGGTACGCCTTTCCGCTCCGATGACTCACCCATTCCATTCGTCCAGTACGTGGACGATGGGGAGGGGCACAAGGTATCCCGCTCGGACCATACCTATGGTTATGGCGATGCGCTTGCCGACGGCGTCGTGCGCCCCGTTGTCTTTCTTTCTTACTCTGGTGAAGCCCGCTGGCGCGACTCGGCCGGCGAGGAACATGCAGCCCGTTTGGGCGACATTATGAATGCGGAGCAAACCGCCCGAGCGTGGCGCACCGCCTTGGACCCCAAGGGTGAGTGGATCCCTGCTGTGCTGCAGGCGGCGCATACCCGCCTGATGCAAATGCGGCGCAATATGCCGGATGCCGGCGGCCTCGTACTGGCTTCGGACACGACGACCGCACGCGCGTATGCCAAGATCCTCAAACAGCTTTCTAATACGCCAGTGTCGGTGATTTTGTCTGATGATCCCGGTTCCTCGGACCGTATTCAGGAGTTTTCTGAGTCCACCGATGAGTGGATGGTGGCGGTCCGCATGGTGTCCGAGGGCGTCGACGTCCCGCGCCTTGCAGTGGGCGTTTATGCTACCTCGGCGTCGACTCCTCTCTTTTTCGCCCAGGCCATCGGCCGCTTCGTGCGCTCGCGCATGCCGGGCGAGACGGCATCGGTTTTCCTTCCATCGGTTCCTGTGCTGCTGGGCTTGGCGGAAAATATGGAAAAGTCCCGCGACCACGTCTTGGGTGAAGAAAAGCCCGACAAGGAAGGCTGGGACGACGAACTGCTAGAGCAGGCGAATCAGAAAAAGACCGAACCAGACATGCTGGAGAAGTCTTATGAGTCGCTTGGTGCCGAAGCAGAGTTTTCGGGACTGCTCTACAACGGTTCTCAGTTCAATACCGGGGATATGACCACCGATGAGGAAGCGGATTTCCTTGGCATTCCCGGGCTACTGGATGCGGACCAAGTAAAAGACTTGCTGCGCAAGAAGCAATCCGAGGAAATGGACCGCCGCGAAGCGGAAGAAAAGGCGCGGCGTGCTGCTGAGGCGGAGGAAGCTCACCGCCGCAAGCTCTACGGTATGGACTATGCGCCGGCCTCACGGAAGAAGTCTATGGAGTCTGAGTCCAGCGATACTGGAGTCGTCGATGAGCTAGGCCAGTTGCGCAAGGAACTCAATACGGTTGTCTCCATCGCTGCCCAGCGCTCGGGCCGCCCGCACGGTGCTATCCATACCGAGGTGCGCAAGGCCTGCGGTGGACCGCCCACCGCGCTGTGCAACGCCGACCAGCTACGCGAGCGCATAGAATACCTGCGCAAGTGGTAGGTGTCGTGACGTGGTAGACGGTCATGGTCAAAGTCAAGGTCAAGCAAGGCCGGATTGGGACAGTACTCCAGTACCTTTCGTGCGGTGCATTCCTAGCCCGGTGCGCTCCTAGCGCGGAGTGCACCCAGCCCGGCCTTTTCTGCGCTCTACCAGAAAGCGATCGCCGTACAATGCGCAGCCAGCGTGGGTAACGTAGTTAAAAGCAATAGAACGATTAGCAATAACACGATTAAGGCTTTTGGGCTGCACTCAAGGAGGCCAATCGTATGACCACCCCGAACGATCCTCACACCCCGAGCAACGGAAGGAATCCCGACAGTACCGAAGGCGCGGTATACCCGGCCTTTGCCGGTGGCGGTGACGGATACGGCTATTCCCCGGCCGAAAAGAAAAGCGTGATTGCGGTGTGGGCTCTCGTTATCGGCATCATTGCGCTGGTGTCTTTGCTCCTAGTTGTTCCACCGCTGCTGCTGGGGCCGATTGGCATCATCGTCTCCATCATCGCATTGCTAAAAGGCAAGAAGCGACCAAAAGAGCTGCGCCGCGCCTGGATGTCCATCGCCGGCTTGATTACCTCAATTATCGCTTTAATCTTGTCCGTTGCTTTCTTAATTTACTTGTATACGCACATTGGTTGGACGATGACGCCTGACCCTGAAATGTGCGCGACCATCGAGGACCCAGCGCAAAAGCAAGCCTGCATGGAAGATTCCTTGAACGGTTCTACTCAAACTAGGCGTTTCCCAAACGCCGAATATCGCATCTGTCCACCCATGGCACCATCCATGTGGAGGTGCGCAAGACTTGCCGCGGCCCGACCGCCCACAAACTCGGCCACTCGGTAGTTGCCAGTGATTTCACAGGTTCCGTAAGTAACCTGGCCGAAAGCGATTACAAACGCATAAGTTATTAGACGCACATGGGGTTGCCCGCAAATTGTGGACACGTAGTGGAGCTACCTAGTGGTTAGGCGGCTATTTCTTTTCTGCTGGTGGTTAGACCGATGCGGTTCTCGAAGTCGGCGGGGCTTATCATCCCGAGTGCGGAGTGCCGACGTCGGCGGTTGTAGACGACTTCAATCCAGTAGGCAACGGCCTTGCGTGCAGCATCACGGGTCGCCCAGCGCTTACGGTCGTAGAATTCGGTTTTAAGCGTCGACCAGAATGACTCGGCCATCACGTTATCGAAGCACACGCCGGTACGCCCTACGGACTGAGCAATGCCCAGGTTGCGGCAAACTTCCCAAAGCTTCTCGCTGGTAAATTGGGTTCCGCGGTCAGCGTGAAACACTAGCCCGTCAGGCACGTCACCGCGTAGTGTATGCGCCATCCGCAGGGCCCGTTCGACCAGGTATGTATCTTGAACGCTATCCATAGCCCAGCCCAGTACCCTGCGGGAATGACCATCGCGGACTGCGCACAAGTACAACCAGCCTTCACCGGTGCGCAGGTAGGTAATATCCGACATCCATACTCGGTTGAGCTCACCAGTATCAAACATGCGCTTGACCAAGTCAGGAAGCGTGGACTTACGCTTGGCTTGAATCGTTGTCACTGGGACAAAGGCCCGCGGGGAAATCCCTTCAATGCCCATCATGCGCATCCGTTTAGCCACAGTCTTACGATTAAGCGAAATGTGGTACCGCTCGATAAGTTCTGCGGTGATCCGCGGAGCACCATAAACCTCGTCGGAGTCCGACCAAATCTGATGAATCTTACGGTCAACGTCATCGTAAAAAGCTGCACGATTATCTTCGCCGGATAGCCGCTTCTGCTGCGTATGAGACCATTTGTAGTATCCAGACCGAGACACTTTTAATAGCCGTGCCATACGTTTGATGCTGTAGTTCGCCTTCTCTCGCTGCATTAATTCGAACTTTTCTGTTCGCGTTGCTTGGCGGCGAAGAAGGCTGTCGCTTTTGACAAAAACTCGTTATCCATCTTGGCTTCCGCCAGCTCACGGCGCAGACGAGCATTCTCAGCACGAAGATCCGCCTCGCTTAGCCCGTCGGATGCTCCTCGGCGCTCACGCTCGAGTTTGACCCACCTGCCTAAAATTGTGGCTGATACGCCAATTTCCTTAGCCACATGAGCGATTGGGCGCTGCGACTCGATTACCAGGTTTGCGGCTTCACGCCGGTACTCCGGCGTGTACTTCTTGCGCTGTTGATTCACAATGAACATCCTCTCCTACGGACACAAGATCCGTACAAATAGGGTGTCCACTACTTGAGGGTAACCTCACACATATTCGATAAAGAGCACGCAATTTGGGCTGCCTCAAGGAGGCCAACCACATGACCACCCCGAACAACCCAGAGAACCCGGACAACGCGAATAACCCATTTAGCAGCGACAGCACCGGCAAGCTGCCCTTCTACGGTGAGGCAACCTCCAAGGCCAACGAGGAGCACACCCACGACGCAAACAACTACGGCGTAGACAACACCGCTCACGACCACGCCTCCTACGATGCTTACGGCACGAACGCAACCGCCGCTGGCGCCGACTACCCGGCCTACGCTGGTGTCGACAGCCAGCCGGCAAAGAAGAACGCAGTTGCTATCTGGGCGATGGTCATCGGCATCATCGCGCTGCTGTCCCTGCTGCTGATTGTTCCGCCGCTGCTGCTTGGCCCAATCGGCATCATCGTCTCCATCATCGCGCTGGTTGTCGGCCGCAAGCGCCCGAAGGAGCTGCGCCGCACCTGGATGTCCGTCGTCGGCCTGGTTACCTCTATCTTCGCCTTGGCCGGCACCATCGCCATCATGGCCTTCGGCGTGAAGATCCTCGGTGACACTGGCGCCGACAAGTGCCTGAACATGCAGGACCCTGCCCAGCAGCAGGCCTGCATGGAGGACACCCTGGGCACCGCACCACAGCAGTAGGGGAAATCCCAACACACTGCACTAAGCAACCCCCACGAGCCCCGACCACATATGTGGTTGGAAGGTACGTGGGGTTCTTAGTGTCACGTGGAAGTCGCACTGTCACTTGGAATCGGTAATGGCGTTTCCAAGCGGAACTAGGAGAGGGGATTAACCCTGTTTTGATAATTATTGAACGGTGTTCAAGATGCTGGGCTACGATACCTGTATGGCAGAAACCTTGACTGTGCTGATGAGCATTAAGATGCGTGCAAGCCTTGAGGGCAGGCATATCTCGGGTGCTGAACGCATCGTGGAACCACACCTTGTTCCTCGCGTGAGCTCAGAGCTTGCCACTCGTGCGTTGCGGCACGAGAAGGGCGTGCCGGATTCCATCAACATTGCTACGAGGGTGGTTGCAGTAAGTGACATTGCTCATGTAAGTGCCTTGAAGGTTAGTACACGGGACTGTGAGAACCCGGAGTCTGCACAAACGGTGATGATGGACGTGCTCGCTAAGGACAACCGAGTTTCCGAGAGCGCAGCCCGCCGAGGTATCGAGCTTCTGTACCGCACCCGCGATATGCGCGGTGCGAGCATCGTCTGCGCTGAAACCGGTGAGCGTCTAGACACTCATGGGCAACGTGGTGTTCGGGTGGGAACATTTGATTGGGCTGATTCCCCTCATGCAGAGTCGAAGAACCATCGGGCTGATGCCGTTGCTTTAGCATCCAAGGCTCTTGCTGCGCCGGGCATTGTCGCGGAAGTCTGTATTTCCGATGACCCGGAGCGTGTCAAGTTGTTTGTGTGTGGGGCTGGGTTTATAGGTATTTGTCGAAGCGGTCGGGGTAGGCCACGGCCATTTGGTTGATGGCTTGTTTCCAGCCGGATACTCGGGCTCCTTCCATGAGTCTGCCGGCTGTTCTTGAGACTCGTTTACCTTGCTTTGCTCTCTTGGCGGCTCGCTTGTCTTCAATATTGCAGATCATCAACCACAGCGTCTTTAGGGCTGATTCATCGTTGGTGAACTGCACCCTGTTGCGAGTAGCTTTACGCAGCTCATTGTTAAAAGATTCAATGGAGTTCGTCGTATAGATCACCTTCCTAGCTGCTGGTGGGAACTGCAGAAACGGGACAAACCGCGCCCACGCGTCCTGCCAGACCTTGACTGAGCGGGGATACTTCTCACCCAGCTCGGAAGCCTCGAATTCGGCTAAAGCAGCCCTAGCTGTGGACTCGTCTGTGGCGGTGTAGACCTTCTTCAACGCGGCTGATACAGCCCGGCGATCCCCGTAGGCTACCCACCGGTTCGCGGCACGTATCAGGTGCACGATACAGGTTTGCACCATAGAGTTCGGCCAGGTTGCCTCGACTGCTTCTGGTAGGCCTTTCAGCCCGTCACAGCAGACGATAAAGACGTCTTTGACACCACGGTTAGAAAGATTGGCGCATACCTGCGCCCAAAATGAAGCGCCTTCTTCTTTGGCAATCCACAATCCTAAAATGTGTTTGATGCCGTCAAGGTCCACACCGATTGCCATGTACGCACTCTTGTTGACTACCCGGCCGCCATCGCGGACTTTAATGCGCAGCGCGTCCAGGAAAATGACCGGGTAGAACTCATCTAGCTGGCGGTTTTGCCAGACCATAACCTCATCCAAGACGGCGTCAGTAACCGCTGAAATCGTCTCATGGGAGATATCAACCCGCATCGCCGTTGCCATGTGGTGCTGGATATCCCTGATTGTCATCCCACCGGCGTACAAGCTGACAATCATGTCATCGACATCAGTTAAACGTCTCGAGCCTTTAGGGACCATAGTTGGGATAAACGTCCCAGTCCTGTCTCTGGGGATATCCACGGTGACCGGCCCGTAGTTAGAATCCACGGTCTTTGTGTACGACCCGTTGCGGTGATTGTCTGTCCCAGCTGCAGCTTTGCCGCTCCTATCACCAGACTCGTAGCCGAGGTGGGCATCCATCTCGGCATTCAAACCCCTAGTAATCGAGGCTTGCAGCATGCCGCGAACCAGGTCATTGGCATCCGTTGTGGACGTGCCTAGGTCGTCAATCAGTTTCGCGATTTCAGGGTTAGCAAGAAGCTTCTTTTCAATCGCATCAATCTTGGCCTTATCGGCCGGATCTCGTCTCGCCACAGTAGTCATTCTGGCTTATCTCCTTATGCGGGATCGGTTCCCACACACAAACCATCAGACACTCTCATGACCCGAGCTACACCACCGGTTATGTCGCGGTCGAAGGTTCCTATACGGCTTTGCGCAACGTCAAGGCTGAAGGCGGGAAACAAGGTGGACGTGTCTTGTTCTATTCAGGCGCACTTAGTGCACTTCCGGAGACAGAGCAGTGGCTGCGTGAAAAGCCTGTCCTTGTGGAAGGTTCTTGGCAATGAGCCTGGAAGACTGGGCATTCAGTTCCAATGCTTCGTGGTGTGAGCGTAGTCTGGAAAGAACCGAAAGGGTCATTAGCGGTAGTCAAAGTCCGCGCACCGTGGTCGATGGACGTGAAACGCTGCTTGCGGGATCGTCTGATTACCTGGGGCTCGGGACGAATCGCGCGCTTGCCGACGCGGCCCACGAAGCAACGCTGCGTGCCGGGGTGGGGTCAGGAGGATCGCGTCTTACTACGGGTACGAGTGACTATCACGTCGCGCTCGAGCGTGATCTGGCTGGGTTTGTCGGTGCGCCAGCAGCGCTCGTGTTCGGTTCGGGTTACCACGCCAACATGGGAGTAATCCCTGCGCTTGCTGCAGCTGCGCGAGATTGTGGCGAGAGACTTTCTATTTTCTCTGACGCTGATAATCATGCGAGCATCATCGACGGCATCCGGCTGGCCAAGTCGAGCTACCAAGGGGTCCGGTCATCTGTTTATCCGCACCTCGACGTGAAAACCTTAGAAGAGCAGCTTGCTGCCGATGCATCGGAGCGCCGATTGATTGTGAGTGACGGCGTATTTTCCATGTCCGGCGAGCTTGCGAATCTCCATGCGCTTCAGGAACTTGCTCAGGATTACAACGCCTGGTTGATGATCGATGATGCGCACGGGATCGGCACACTTGGCAGAAATGGACGCGGCGTTTGTGAGCATTTCGATTTGCCCTTGCCGGATATCTATATCGGTACCGCGAGCAAAGCCTTAGGGGTGGCGGGCGCTTTCGTCGCGGGCAGTGAGCCACTTATCGAGCTATGCCGCCAACGCTGCCGTAGCTATATCTTCTCAACGTCCATGCCGCCATCGCAAGCGGCTGCTATTAGCGCGGCGTTAGCTCTCGTTCCTTCGCGAGTGCAACGGCTTGCCCGCGTCGTACACAACCTTCGGCAGCGTCTGCGGGCGAACGGATGGAAAGTGGTGGACTCGCCCGCGCCTATTATCGTCTTGCCGGTAGGCGCTGAGAACGCAGCTATGGAACGTGCGGCACAGGCGGCTGAAAGGGGAGTAATTGTTTCTCCGATCCGCTATCCGTCGGTACCGCTCGGACAGGCTTTGCTAAGACTTACAGCTCATGCCGACTACTCCGAGGGTGATATTGCGCTCATTGTCGATGCCGTAGGCCCCGCGCCTCAATAGTGTGACCGCGGCGCTCACCACAAAGTAACCATGACGATGAGAGTTAGTTCCATCAGTGCTGCCTGCCAGATGATGTGATGGCCGGAGGCACTAAACCCTGGGGCGGTAAAGATGTTGAGAAACTCTTTGGTTAGCAGCGCTACGACTATTACGGCAAAGCGATGGCGCAGACGGCGTGGAAGAGGATGGAAAACTGCGTGAAGCCTGGCGTCTTGCGCTCACGCACCATGGATTTCACGAGAGGGACGGTGCCCGAAAAGCACGACGCAAAGTCTTCTCCTATCCGCTGCAATGCCGGCAGGAGGTATTTCGGTGGTGCATCAGATACAACACACAGCTCCGGCACTCATGGTGCGGACAGATATCGCCCGATGTCTTTGAAGCCCAATCTATTACACTGACCAAGGCGGCATAACTGCCCTCACCTTGTCTACTTTGCAGGGGTCACGCCCTGGCGTAGCCGTGACAAGTTATATTTAGTCCAGTACAGGCGACCACTTTCTCTGCCCTGTAAGTTCCCTTTTCGCTATCTAATTCACAGAGGAACCTAGATGTCTAAACTCAGCGTCGATCAGAAGTCCGTTTCGGCACTTATTAATCAAACCACTACGACGAGCTTTCTCATTCCGGATTACCAACGCCCGTATGCATGGACTGAAGACGAATGCGCAACGTTGTGGGACGACATTGAAGCGTTTTGCATTCCGGAGGGTAACGCAGACGCGTTTGACCCCAGCGATGAATATTTTCTGGGGCCGATTGTTACTTTCCGCAATGATGCAGGGCAATTGGAAGTCATTGATGGTCAGCAGCGTCTAACGACGCTTATGCTTTTGCTGCGTGCGTTCTACGAGAAGTTCCAGTACATGCAAGATCCGAACTCGAAAACCACCTTCCGCGAGATTGCTCAATGCATTTGGCGTACTACTGAGTTTGGTGATCGCATTCCTGATCAGCTGCGCATTGATTCAGAAGTAGCTTCTGATGACGATAAGGATGAATTCCGTTTTATCCTCAACGAGGGGAAAATTCCCGACGGTGCGCACAGCGCGTATGCGAAAAACTACTCCTATTTCGAGTGGCGTGTTGATCGGTTCATCAACGAATATCCGTCATACACAGCGCGGTTGGCTAACCGAATTCTCAAGAAAGTTATTCTTCTGCCCATCGAGGCCGAGTCACAAGACACGGCTCTTCGGATTTTCTCGACACTGAATGATCGCGGCCTGCCACTGGCAGACGCTGATATTTTTAAGTCGCAATTCTATAAGTACTTCACCGCAAAGAACGAGAAAGAGGGATTTATCGAGCGGTGGAAAGCGCTTGAAGAGACCGCTACACGTGTGTTCTCGCATACCCGTGGAAATAACAATCCCATGGATGAGCTTTTTACGCGGTACATGTATTACCAGCGAGCATTGAAGGGAATCAGGACAACTACAACGGAAGGCCTGCGTGACTTCTATGAACGTGATTCCTATGCGTTGTTGAAGAAAGAAGAATCGCTTGAAGACCTTGAATCCCTCGTTGCCTTCTGGGACAGAGTCGACCAGCAAGAAGAGTTTTCGGAACGCGTCAATAAACGCCTGTATGTCTTGAGCTACGCCCCGAACAGCATGTGGACCTATATCGTCTCCGTGTACTTCCTCAAGAACCGTGACGAGAATGGGAATCTCGAAGAAGAAAAATTCTTCGACTTCCTTGCTCTTATAACTGGCTTCATATTTGCTTATGCCGTTCACCGCCCCGGTGTCAACGCACTTCGAACGCCTCTGTTCCCCGCGATGATTTCAATCGTTAACGACGAAAAGGTAACTTTCGAAAATTATCGCTTTGATCGCCAGCAGTTGATTGAGCAGTTGAATTCCTTCACGTTCAGCAACAATCGCCCGATCACTAAGTCCATGGTCCTGTGGTGGGCGTTTGAACAGCCCAGTCAGACCGTGCTGGACAATGATACGAAGCTCGAGATTGAACACATCTACTCTCGGGCCCGAGCAAATAAGGAGAATTCCCTTTCGTCGAAGGGGTTGCTTGAGTCGCTGGGCAATAAAGCCTTCCTCGAAAAGAATATCAATATTCGGGCTTCTGACTACCGTTTTGAGGACAAGACTCGCTACTACACCGGCTACACCACAGCGAATGGCGTCGAGAAGGCCGGAACGAAGAATCAGGAGCTTCAATCGATCGCAAGCCAGCAGGAAGATTTCACCGAGGAAAACATCGTCGAGCGAAAGAGCGCCATTATAAATGGGCTCATCGATTACCTCGACCAGTGGAATTTGATCGAGAACTAGGACAATCGCGCTCGACGACCTCGTCAAGGTCATCCGTGAAGAACCCCATTGGGTATCCTTAATTCAAAGGTTCCGCCCCGCCAGTAAGAGCCCTCGGTCTTTACCACCGATGTGGTCAGGCGGGGTGGTCGTTGTTTAGGGGCTCTTCCGGAGGAGTCACAAAAGTGACGAAAGGTGTGCGCGCTCGGAGCCGCGAGGTGACAGCAAAGACGATATGAAGAGGTTAGTATCAACAACCAGATGCAGCTTTCTGTGTGCTGCTATCTGCTGAAGCTCTTCGGTCACTTACCTGCTCCCAAGGCGGTACGGATCCTCTTTTCCATTCGCATAGTGGCGAATTCTTCATGAGCAAACGCTTCCGCAGCATCGGGATCAAGGGGCTCAGATTGAGCATCGATTGTGCGGAGAAGCCGACGGTAGGCTGCTGTAGCAAGTTCGTTGTCGCTAAGTCCTTCGACAGAGGCGGCAGACTTTTGAGCGTTTTCAAGAAGACGCTTACGTGCTGCATCTTTACGATTCATGGCTCTGTCCACCTTTCCTAATCGGCGAAGGTCTGAGTCAAAAGTTAGAACCTATTTTATCTGGCATTACGACATACAGCTAGCCTCGGCCAGCCACCTGCGTGTGCGAGACATACGCTGTCTCGCCGAGCAGATTTGGTGGCCTTGAAATGATTCTTTCAGAGACTAAAAGAGGAAGCGCCCGCGCTGTACTGAGGCGCAGGCTCAACCCCGGTTAAATCGATGGCACGTCCCCCAGGGCTACTTATCTTCGCCAACCTCCCTGATTCCTTGCACGATTCGTACAGTCTCCACCGCCACACGCGTGACCTTCGCAATGAGGTCCACGATGTACCGCGGATTTCCCACCTCGTCAGCCCAGTCGTTGGGGTCGTTGATGATTCCCGATGCCTTGTCCTTCTTTACCTTGTACCGGTCGATAATCCACGCCAGCGCGGACCGCGAGCCGAGCATGTACTCGTCCGTCTCCGCCGGGATATCGCGTACGGTCACGGACTTGTTGTAGACGAGAGTCGTAACGTCGTTGACGTTTTTACCCGTCTCTGGGGCTTTCTTCTTCGCCCACTTCATCTTCTGCACGCGCCAGGTCTCGCGGTCGTTCTCGTCCGCCGATGCCTTCACCTCCACCGTGACCGGCCACGGCTCCACGTCCTCGTAGTTCACGTGCAGATCCATGAGCTCCCGGCCGGCGGCAGCCAGCTGGTCGAACCGCGCCCGCGACGTCGGCGTTTCGATATGCGGCAGCATCTTCTTCAGGTCCGCGGCGTACTTCTCTCGGTACCCGGGGTCGTGCAGCTGTCCGTAGACGAAGTAGAAGATGTCGTCTTTCGTCACCTCCGAGCCCAGCGCCTCGCGGTAAATCCCAAGAATCTCGTCCGTGATGTTGTCCACGCGTCGGTATCCATCGAGGACTTCTCCTTCCGTACCGGGCTCCGAGCCTTCCGATGCCGCCATCCCAAAGTCCAGCTCACCCTCCGGCGCCTCGATGGGTTCCCAGGTCCAGCGAGGGAAGAATTGGCCTGCATTGGAGCCCCACATGGATAGGTCGAAGAGTTTATCGGTTGCGAGTACCGAAAAAGGTTTTGCGCTGCCGGGATTAACAATGTAGAAGCCAAAATTGCTATTTGTAGGAGTCGGAAACAGATGCGGCAGTTGATAGACCATGTCATTTACGGGTTGGTGGAAATAGGCGAATTGAACATGGAAAGGTCGATACAGCGATTTCATGATGCGGCTCGCATCAAAGCTGATGATCTTATTGCCCGCCAGCTGTTGTTTAAGACTGCGATTCCAGGAGATCTTGGATAGGTCAGCATATTCTGGACGTTTGGCAAGGAATGCATTGACGTCAGTCTCGCGGGGTTTGGTAATTCTTGCGCTTTGAATCCAGTCCCTAAACTCGCCGCGCGCAGCATCGTAGGTCGTTATTAAAGTCTGCATTTGGCTGGTGACAGCTGAAGGCGTTGACCCATAGCACCACGAATCACGGGCAGTCTTTAAACCTGCAGAGAAATTTTTGAAGATTGCTGGAATGTCATCTGAGTTCTTGTCGCCTAGGACAGGCCACGTCTCGAAGTCTTCATCGCGCTGATTGAGCCAGTCTCCGTAAATATTGGGGTCAATAATTTGCCAATCGATGTTGTCGAATGTGGAGCGATCAACAATCGCAAGTTTTTCGTCTGCACTGAGGTAGTCGCCAATATCGCGGTAGTGGATACAGACATCGTCGGGGATTTCCCGCTTGACTGCAATGATGATCGCGATAGTTGTGCGTCCGCCGTCACGGAAGACGTTGCCTGCTTCTTGTCGGCGAACGTCGCCTGCAGTACGAGCATTACCGCGAAGGTTGTACACGTAAATGTCGCTGAGTTCGTCGTCTAGCGAAAGACGCACGCCGTCGGCGGTGTTGCCATCGATCCATCCGCCGTTGGACACGAATGCCATGACGCCGTGTGTACCGAGTCGGTCGATGGACCAGCGGAATGCACGAAGATAGGAGTCGTAGAGAGAGTTCTTGTTCGTGGCTGAGGAGTTCCGGGCAAATGTTTCCTCGATGCGCTTGTCGAGCGTCGGGTACTTCAGGTTCGCGTTGTTATCGTTCGCGCTCGTCTGGCCTACGGAGTAGGGCGGGTTGCCGATGATGATGTTAATTGGCGCATCAATCTGCCGCTGGATGGCTGCGTTATTTTCCTTGAAGACCTTGAGGTCGAGAATGTCGCCTTCTTCGTGGATCTGGAAAGTGTCCGCGAGTGCGATGCCGTCGAACGGGATGTAGTCGGGATCTCGTTCTTCGTTGCGCTGGGCACGCTCTGCTTGGAGTGCGTTATACGTCGTTTCGATGTTGACTGCGGCGACGTAGTAGGCGAGTAGCATGATCTCAGTGGCGTGGAGCTCGGTCGCGTACTTGCGGGCGAGGTCGTCGGGTTCGATGAGACCCGACTGGAGGAGACGGACCATGAACGTGCCGGTGCCGGTGAAGGGGTCGAGGATGTGGACGCCTTTGTCGGTAAGGCCCTTGCCGAAGTGCCAGCGGGAGATTTGATCGGCGGAGCGGAGGATGAAGTCGACGATTTCGACTGGAGTGTAAACGATGCCGAGGGCCTCGGACTGTTTCTTGAAGGCTTTGCGGAAGAATCGTTCGTAGAGGTCCTTGATGACTTGTTGCTTGCCGGATGCGGAGGATACCTCGGAGGCGCGCACGCGCACGGACTCGTAGAACTTGGTGAGGGATTCGGTCTCGGATTCGAGCTTGGCGTCCGAGAGTGCGTCGACCATGCGCTGCATGACGCGGGCGACCGGGTTGTGCGCGGCGAAGTCGTGCTCGGTGAAGAGAGCGTTGAAGACCGGGGCGGTGATGAGGTGCTGTGAGAGCATGCTGATGGCTTCGTCCTCGGTGATGGAGTCGTTGAGGTTACCGCGTAGTCCCTCGATGAAGACCTCGAATTCCTTGCGGATGGTGTCGTCCGCAGCATTGATGAGTGCCTTGATGCGAGCGATTTGTGCTTCGGCGATAGTGGCGACATCGTCAGCCCAGTCTTCCCAGTAGGTACGCGTGCCGACCTTGTCGACCAGCTTGACGTACATGGCCTCTTGCCAGGCCTCGAGGGAGAACAGCGTCATTTGCTCCGCGGTGAGTTCCTGCTCGCTGGAATTTTCGGACTGGCCGGTTGGGGAGTCATCGGAAGCATTGAGCTTCTTCTTGGTTGTGGCCGGATCGTCGTCGGCAGGCTTGTCATCTGGCTTCGGGTTCGGCACGGGCTGAACATCGATGGGAAGCTCGACCTTCTCGTTGAGCGCAATCGAGTTGACCTTCGCATTGAAGCGGTCATCGTGGGCGCGCAAGGCGTTGAGGATCTGCCAGACCACGCGGAAGCGCGTGTTGTCGTTGAGGGCCTGGGACGGGGAGACTCCCGGCGGAATGGCGACAGGCAGGATGATGTAGCCGTAGTCCTTGCTTTCGGCTTTGCGCATGACGCGGCCGACGGACTGGACGACGTCGACCATGGAATTGCGCGGGTGGAAGAAGATGACGCTATCGAGGGCGGGGACGTCCACGCCCTCGGACAGGCAGCGTGCGTTTGTGAGGATGCGGGTCTCGTCCTCGGGGATGGAGGACTCAAGCCACGAGATCTTGTTGCCGCGCTCGAGGGCGTTCATAGTGCCATCGACGTGCTCAACGGCGACCTGAAGATCGATGTTAAGCATGCTTACGTCATTGGTCGCCGCGTGGTCCTTGAGCTGCTCTTGGTACTGGCGGATGAGCGTGGGGAAGGTCTCCTGGATGGTCTTCGAAGCCTTGATGTCCTTGGCGAAGGCGACGGTACGGCGCATGGGTTGGGCGTTCGCTTCAAAGCCGGACTTGGTGTCTTGCTCGGCGCCGGAGCGCTTGGCCAAGCCGTTCCAGGCGCCAATCATGGCGGAGGCGGTGGTGAGGTTGATTTCGTTGGTGGGGTTGGCGGCTAGGACGTCGGCGGCGATGTCTTCCTCGACCGTCATGACGAGGACCTTGTAGTCGGTGAGTAGACCCTTGTCCACGGCTTCGCCGAAACCGAGACGGTAGAACTCTGGACCGTAGACTGCCTCGTCATCCATGGAGGCGAGCTCGGCGGAGTGCTCTTCGGCTTTGCCCTTTACGGTGTCGTCAAAGAGTCGGGGAGTGGCCGTCATGTAAAGGCGCTTGTTTGCCTTTATGTAGTCTGCGTCGTGAATTCTCACGAAGTTTGAGGCGTCTTCGCCTGCGAGGGTGACGCCGGTGGTGCGGTGAGCTTCATCGCAGATGACGAGATCGAAGTCGTCCATGCCGAGCGTTTGAGCCTCGTGGATGGCTTCAATGGACTGGTACGTGGAGAAGACGACATTGAGGCCTTTTCGGCGCTTGCCCTGCGCGGTGCGCTCGGCAATGTCCTTGCCGTTGGTAGAGACCGGAACCTCCAAGTCATAGGAGGCAATGTCTTCAGCCTTCTTGGAGACCTTCGTATCCGAACAGACTGCGTAGGACTTCAGAGGCAGGTGCTCCTGGTTCTGTGCGGTCCATTCTTTTAACGTCTGCGAGAGCAAGGAGATGGAGGGAACGAGGAAGAGGACTCGGGCACGCCCGCCGTTGTTTTCTGCATACTGCTCCGCCAGACGCAGGGCGGTAAACGTCTTTCCCGTACCGCACGCCATGATGAGCTTTCCACGATCGTGTGTTTCAAAGCCTGCGATAGCCTTCGAGATCGCTTCTTGCTGGTGCGGACGCGGGGAGAAAACCTCGCGACGGGTGAGGTTAATTTCGATCTCAGAACCCGGGAAGGTCACATCCCAGTTGATAGGGGATTCTGCAATCGCTGCCGTGCCGATACGGTTGGTCGGGATGAGCTGGTGCTCCAGCATCGCTTCAGCATTCTTTGACCATCGCTCCGACGTGGAGATGATGATCCGCTGTGCGAAGGATTCTGTGCCCTTGTCTGTAGTAAACGAGTGTCCGGATGCCTCAAAGAAGGAATCGAGGTGACGCTTCTGAATATAGGTATCCGGCTTGTAGAACTTGCACTGGATGGCAACCCACGCGTCGTCATCGGCGCGCCGGGCAACGAGGTCGATGCCGGTGTCTTGCATACCGCCGTTGAACTCCCAATCGCTCCAACGGCTGACTTCCGAGAAGTGCTCCTGGAGGACGGGATCGGTTCGGAAGTAGTTGACCATTAATTTCTCGAACTTAATGCCGTACGAGCCTTGAGGCTGATTTTCACGGAGCTGGGTTAGGACTTCACCAAAAGCAGGCATGGTGTCCATTATGGACTACACATGAGTTCTCCACTTCCAAATGGTGGCGATGTTGTACAGCCGGGGTGGATGACTTGAGTCATTAGTAGAGCCCTGCATTCCTCATCATGCTCTGCCGTGTTTGAGAGATGAGGTAGGTGCTCAAAGGGCGGCCGGAGAGGATGGCGGCATCGTAAAGATAGTTGTGGAGGGTATCGGTACGCGAGAGCGGGGGCTGGTGCGTAAATCGAAGTCACGTTGGATCTGGGCGATTACGAATGGCACGGCGATGATCTCGGAGACCGCGATTAGAAGTGCGGCGACGCCGCGCTCCGCTGTGGCGTTGGTCGAGCTAAATTGCTTTGGCTTGGCGTGGGCTAGGGCGCTGAGTTTGGTGTCCTCAGTGGGGAGAAGGGAATCCGTTAAGCTGCCTTCGGATGTGGGCGGGGCGTCCTGCGACTTCGTCAGTCCAGGTGACGAACCTGGTGAGGACGCGTGGGAAGCACCGGAGGAAGGAGCCACTGGCCATGACTTTGCGGGCTACGAGGAGCAGAGCCATTTCCACACGCAGTAGGGACCAGTGGTAGAGGTCAGCCATGGTGTAATTGGCTGTGATGTTGAGTGAGACATCGACTCGTCAATTAACTATATTCAATGAGAAGTGTTTGTAGCGTAGGACGGAGTACTGCCGTGGCCGAGGTAAACCAAACAGTAGTCGACTGTACAAAATTGTCGTCTTTGACGTTGTCGTTTGATTATGCTCCAGAAAAACGAGTCCTTCTTCCACTATTCACACGAGAAGATAAGAACAAGAAGAAAACAACCTTCAAATCTGTGAGGTTACCCTCAAGTAGTGGACACCCTATTTGTACGGATCTTGTGTCCGTAGGAGAGGATGTTCATTGTGAATCAACAGCGCAAGAAGTACACGCCGGAGTACCGGCGTGAAGCCGCAAACCTGGTAATCGAGTCGCAGCGCCCAATCGCTCATGTGGCTAAGGAAATTGGCGTATCAGCCACAATTTTAGGCAGGTGGGTCAAACTCGAGCGTGAGCGCCGAGGAGCATCCGACGGGCTAAGCGAGGCGGATCTTCGTGCTGAGAATGCTCGTCTGCGCCGTGAGCTGGCGGAAGCCAAGATGGATAACGAGTTTTTGTCAAAAGCGACAGCCTTCTTCGCCGCCAAGCAACGCGAACAGAAAAGTTCGAATTAATGCAGCGAGAGAAGGCGAACTACAGCATCAAACGTATGGCACGGCTATTAAAAGTGTCTCGGTCTGGATACTACAAATGGTCTCATACGCAGCAGAAGCGGCTATCCGGCGAAGATAATCGTGCAGCTTTTTACGATGACGTTGACCGTAAGATTCATCAGATTTGGTCGGACTCCGACGAGGTTTATGGTGCTCCGCGGATCACCGCAGAACTTATCGAGCGGTACCACATTTCGCTTAATCGTAAGACTGTGGCTAAACGGATGCGCATGATGGGCATTGAAGGGATTTCCCCGCGGGCCTTTGTCCCAGTGACAACGATTCAAGCCAAGCGTAAGTCCACGCTTCCTGACTTGGTCAAGCGCATGTTTGATACTGGTGAGCTCAACCGAGTATGGATGTCGGATATTACCTACCTGCGCACCGGTGAAGGCTGGTTGTACTTGTGCGCAGTCCGCGATGGTCATTCCCGCAGGGTACTGGGCTGGGCTATGGATAGCGTTCAAGATACATACCTGGTCGAACGGGCCCTGCGGATGGCGCATACACTACGCGGTGACGTGCCTGACGGGCTAGTGTTTCACGCTGACCGCGGAACCCAATTTACCAGCGAGAAGCTTTGGGAAGTTTGCCGCAACCTGGGCATTGCTCAGTCCGTAGGGCGTACCGGCGTGTGCTTCGATAACGTGATGGCCGAGTCATTCTGGTCGACGCTTAAAACCGAATTCTACGACCGTAAGCGCTGGGCGACCCGTGATGCTGCACGCAAGGCCGTTGCCTACTGGATTGAAGTCGTCTACAACCGCCGACGTCGGCACTCCGCACTCGGGATGATAAGCCCCGCCGACTTCGAGAACCGCATCGGTCTAACCACCAGCAGAAAAGAAATAGCCGCCTAACCACTAGGTAGCTCCACTACGTGTCCACAATTTGCGGGCAACCCCATCTGGGGCTGCGATTGTTTATGCAGAAAACGGGAGCGGAAAGTCAACAATCGCTAGAAAATTAACAACCCCAGGAGCAGACGTTACGTTTTGCGATCAAAGCGGAAGTCGATTGGACGTTGAATCACCAGAGAACGTTTACGTATTCGATGACGCTTTCATTCAGAGAAATTTCCGGTTTAGAGACACTGAACAGCTTGAGCCGATCATCCTCCTAGGTCCGCAGGCAAACCTGCAAGATGAAATCGATGAAACGGAAGCAGCTTTGGCTCGTGCGCGGCAAGCGGAAGTGATTGCCGAAGAGAGCTGGAATTCGAAGGAAAAGGAAGGCGATGCGGCGTATAAAGCACTGAAGAAAGTACTTCAAGCAAGCAAAGGCGAGGAACCAAAGAAGTCCTGGCAAGGGCGAACATCACTAATCGCACTGGACAATAAATCGACGCAGCTGCGTTCAAAAGTTATTAAAAAGATAATTGGGAAAGATAAAGCTGAAGGTAAGACTCAAGGGGAGTTGGAGGTTGAATTTTCCGACCTCGTAGAGCAGCTAAACAAACTGTATTCCTCTGACCGAATTTCATGGGTAGTACCTCAGGCACCTCCGCAGATCAACATAAAACAGATCGAAAATGTAGCATCAGAAATCTCGGCTCCTGAGCTTGATTGCGATGCAAGAGCACTTGACGCCAAGGTTTTTGAAGCAAGTTTGGGAAAGCAAACCCTAATTGCGCGCTTTGAAGAATTGGTTGAGGCTAGTGCAGAACATTGCCCACACTGCTTCCAAGATATTTCCTCCGACTTTCGCCAACAATTAGCGACCTCATTGATGGCCCAAGTTGAGCGAATCGATCAACAAAAGTCGATTGAGAAGCTGAAGAGTCTCAAAGTTGAGGAACAGCTTGAAAGTCTAGTGCTTCCCGAAATCGCCTCTGCGGGTGACGAACAACTGGAGTCCGCGGCTGCTGCTCACGAACAGTATCAGGACCAGTTACGGCTCATAAATGAAGCGATTGATGCGAAAATCGACAACCCTGCCTCCGTGTTTTCAATCAGTGAGTTGGAATACACCGATGCATGGAAAAAGAGAAATGAAGCTCTGGAAACTGTAGGGCTGCTTGTGGAACGACATAATAAGCAGTTCAACAACATTGCTAAGCTTCAAGCAGAAGCGGCCGAGCTTAATATGCAGATTGCGCGAGCTGAGGCTGCTGCTGAAATTATTGCCTATGAGAAAGCCGATGAAGACCGAGAAGCTGCATCTAAGACTTACACCTCGGCAAAATGTAAGACGAGAGAGCTGGCTGAAAGTCTAGGTGCGCTTCGTCATAAGCTGAGCAATACGGAAGACGCAGCAACAGAGATCAATGCGCTTCTGCAGCTGGCTTTTGGAAAGGACACCATTAAACTGGAGTCTGTTATTGGTGGAGGGTATGTAGTGTCAAATCGCTCACGAGAACTCCAACCCGGAAATCTCTCTACTGGTGAGCAAAATCTGCTCGCGTTATGTTACTTCTTTGTCAGCACTGCTCGACATAACCGATTTGGCGATAATCTGAAACAAAACTCCTTATATGTGCTCGATGATCCTATTTCGAGCTTCGATTCCAAGAACAAGTATGGCGCGTTGTCATTGATTCGTCAGATTGGTTCTAAGATGTTCGAGAAGATGAGTGAAGCCAAACTATTGGTTCTTACGCATGACATCGCGGTTGCTAATGATCTGTCACAATGCTTCAAAGATATTGTGGACGATCGAGTATTGAGCTGGACTCTAGAAGAAGGAACATTAAAAAGCGTTCATTTTGACAGAATCGATCAGTATAAGAAGTCGTTGCGAGGAATGTTTGATGCAACAATCGGTGGCGAAAACTCCATTGTGCTGCCCACTTCCAACGAAGTCCGCCGAGTCTGGGAAGCTTTTACTACTTTTCATTTGGGCGAGCGGTTGACCACGGCGGCAGCATCACCGGCAGTGCGTAGTTATTTCGCTTCACGTGGCGAACAATATGTTCAGTTCTTAGATCATTATGCTGGAAGAAATTTTCTAAACCCGGATTCTCATTCGGAATTTCAGCTTCGCAACTTTGATTTTATGCTGCTTCCGACTCTTTCAGAGCCAGATTTTCGACGATATGTAAGGGAAATGCTGTGTCTGATTCATATCATTTCTCCTGCGCATATTCCTGGGCGTCTGAGCAACGGCGAAGCCGGTTTTGTCAAGATTAAGAAGTTGCTTGATGACGAGGTCATCGCAGAAATTGGAGCGCCCTTAACATCAGCTCCGGGCGAATGTTGAATAATGCGGCTGTGATGACGTCGAGCAACTATCGGGGACCGTCGTGATCCACTAATGAGACATAGAACTCCAGCTGGGTGGCGATTGGTCTTATTTGTGCGAGTGTTTAGCTAAAATGTATGCATGTTGCGGCGAGGTTTTCGTGGTGGAGGGCGAGGCGAAGGTTGCGCGCGAGCTTGCCGAAAAACAGGGACCTAACTCGTACACCACGCTAACGGACGCAACCATTCTGAACAGTTCGAAATATCTATTTGGGCTAGTCATTGAACAGAATTTCCATGCTCGAAATTAGGCGTTTCTAGGGCTTCTCTAGAGGAATGAGTACTGGTTTCGCATTCGAGAAGTAGGGGGTGGTGAATCCGTGGATCGGTGAAGTTTAGTTGGGTCCTTTGTCTGGGGCTGGGGAGGTTGGTGATGTCGGCTGATCCCTCGCTATCAAAGTCCCAGTGGCAAACTCGCACATAGTCTTTTTGAATGATTGCTCAGATTCTTAACGCTGGCTTTGTCTCCGGTGTGGAATCTGGGCGTGATCGCCGCTTTAATTTCGGGGGCATTTTATAGTCAACGTCATAGAATGGTCTGGCGTGATGGCTGGCTTCCTGATCGTGCTACTGTGAACTTCGTCAAAATCCCGCTTGGGTACTGGGAATCAAATAACTTTGCCGCGTGTCGAAAATCGAAGGAATGACCTTCAAGGGAATCTGCAGCGTGTCCATTTTCGCGCGGGCGTCCACGATGGGTGACTTAGATTGCTTTACTTGCTGTGGCGTGATGTAGATGGCATTTCGCGTACGTGGTGTGTGTAGGCTTGGGTTTGTTATGGCCAGTGTGGTTTGGGCTTAATGGGTCGCTGCACTGGGGTTTGGAAAACTCCAAGGAGAGACGTGATGAAAAGCTCATCAACTCACCGGAAAACGTAGTGGCGGAGTCTGTGGAGGGCTTCGCGCTGGCACACGGCGACATCGTCAAGCGCTTTACTGAGCCGCTGTTTGTGGCGCGTGCGCAGAAGAAGGAACAGGGCAAGGTTGCGATTGTCTCTGGTGGTGGCTCAGGCCATGAGCCGCTCCACGCCGGCTTCGTGGGCCATGGCATGTTGGATGCGGCGGTGCCAGGCGCGATGTTTACGTCGCCGACGTCGGATGCGATCCAGGCGGGGACCGACGAGGTCCATGCGGGTGCGGGTGTGCTCTACATCGTGAAGAACTACACCGGCGATGTCCTCAATTTCGATACCGCGGCTGAGTTGGCGGAGTTCGATGACATTGAGGTTGGTCAGGTCATCGTAGATGATGACGTCGCGGTGGAGGATTCCAACTACACCGCAGGCCGTCGTGGCGTAGCAGGCACGTTACTCGTGGAGAAGCTGGCAGGTGCAGCCGCTGAGCGCGGCGATGATCTAGCTGCTGTCACGGCAGTGGCGAAGAAGGTCGTGGAGAACACCGCGACCATGGGCGCAGCACTGAATGCTTGCACCGTGCCGCACGTGGGCAAGCCTTCCTTCGACCTGGCAGACGATGAAGTCGAGCTCGGCGTGGGCATCCACGGTGAGCCGGGCCGTAAGGAGATCCCGTTGGTCTCCGCGGACGACGTAACTGACCACCTCATGGAGCCGATTCTTGCCGACCTGAAGTTGGCAGAAGGCGAGCGAACCATCGTCGTCGTCAATGGCATGGGTGCCACCCCGGCATCGGAGCTCTACGTGGTCTACCGCCGAGTAGCTCAGCGCCTAGAAGAAGCGGGCGTGACTATTGAACGCTCCCTCGTAGGTAACTTCGTAACGAGCCTCGACATGGCGGGCTGCTCTGTCACGGTCATGCGCGCCGACGATAAAGACATCGAGTTGTTCGATGCACCATGCCATACCGCCGCACTACGCCAAGGAGAATAACGTGACTTCTGTTGAAACTTTGAACACCGAATGGGCCCTGGCATGGATGAAGGGCTGCACCGAGCAGGCCCACGAGCACCGCGAGGAGCTTATTGAGCTTGACCGCGTCATCGGCGATAACGACCATGGCGAAAACGTGGACCGTGGTTTCCGTGCTGTCGTTGAGAAGCTTGAAACAGATGCTCCCGCAAGCATCGTGGATGTGCTGAAGCTGACGGCCAAGACCCTGATGTCCACCGTCGGCGGTGCATCTGGTCCGCTTTTGGGAACTGCATTCCTGCGCGCTGTTAAGTCAGTCGGCGGTGAAGCGCTTGATGGCGCTGGCGCGGCCGCACTCATTGAGGCGGCACTCGAGGGCATCACCACCCGCGGCAAGGCTCAAGAAGGGGAGAAGACCATGGTTGATGCGTGGGCGCCGGCGGCGCGTGCTGCCCGCGAACAGGCTGATGCCGGGGCGGGAGTTGCCGACGTTCTGCACGCGGCAGCCGAAGCCGCAGCCGAAGGCGCCGAAGCAACCATCCCACTCGTTGCAACCAAGGGCCGTGCTTCCTACTTGGGTGAGCGCTCTGCTGGCCATAAGGATCCGGGTGCTGCTTCGACCGCGCTGTTTATCGCTGCAGCTGCTGACGCTGCTTCTGCTAAAAGGAGGGCTAGGGCATGGCAGAACCGAAAGTGGGCCTGGTCCTAGTTTCGCATTCCGCAAAGCTGGCCGAAGGCCTTGCTGAGCTGGCTGGGCAGATGGCCACTGACGTGCGTATTGCAGCCGCGGGTGGTCTGGAGTCCGGTGAAATCGGAACCTCGTATGACCTCATCGAGACGGCTATTAATGACCTGCTCGGTGAAGGCCTCGCAGTTGTTGTTCTCACCGACTTAGGTTCGGCAACGATGACCGTTGAGTCGGTGCTGGAGTTCCTTGACGATGAGCCGGTGAAGTTCGTGGACGCGCCGCTCGTGGAGGCTGCTATTGCTGCGGCTACTGCGGCACAGCAAGGTGACGACCTTGACGCAGTTGCCGTTGCTGCCGAGCGCGCCATCGAGGTGTTCGTGCAAAAGCAAGCGAAAGAAAACTCTGGTGACGCTGCAGCCGATTCTTATGAGCGCAGTGTGACAGTAGCAGATGCTTCTGGTTTGCACGCGCGACCGGCTGCCAAGATTGCTGAGATGGCTGCCGAAGCAGAAGAAGACCTTTTCATCGCTTTTGACGGTGAGAAGGCCGATGCAGATTCCGCCATGATGCTGATGTCCTTGGGCGCTGCCCAAGGCGACACTGTGACGATCATTGGCAATTCAGTGGATAAGCCGATTGTCGACAAAATCGCTGATGCCATTGCGGATGGTCTTGACAACTAGGCCGACAGCACCTGGTAGATGAGCTTGGCCTCGCGGTCGGGCACCATGTTGCGGGCTACGCGGGCTGCCTTGTCTTGGGCGCCGACGCCCCAGTGGAGGCGGCCTTTGTCCCAGCAGTTCTTGGCGTTGGCGGCGCGCCAGATGGCTTGCGCGACGTCGTCTGGCGTGAGGTTTACGCCGAGGCGTGTGACGGTTTTGGACTTGACGTCGGAGATGGGTGTCTTTGCCCATAGGGGGTTGATGTCGAGCACGCGGATCTTGTCGCGGCGCCACTCGAGGTCGAGGGTTTCGGTCATGGACTGGACGTAGGCCTTGGTGGCAGCGTAGACGCCGACGTCGGGGATGCCGTAGCAGCCGGCGATGGAGGCGATGTTGATCAGCTGCGAGCCGGGAGTCTTCTTCAGATAGGGGTAAGCAGCGCGTGCGCCGAGGGTAACGCCTAATGCGTTGACGTCGATGACGGCGCGGATGCGCGCGGGTTCGCTTTCCGCGATGGTGGCGGAGTCGATGATGCCGGCGTTGTTGTCGAGGATGTCGAGCCTGCCGCCGGTGAGTTTGGTGAACTCGGATAGGGCAGCGTCCCAGGACTCTGGTTTGGTTACGTCAAGCCCGTAGAAGGTGATGCCGTCACCGAGGATCGAATCGTCGGCTGGTGGGCGGAGATCGCCCAGTCCGACGATGTAGCCTTCATTGCGGAATACGCGGGCTACGGCGAGACCGAAGCCGCCGCAACCGCCGGAGATAAAAATCGACTTTATTCCGCAATGCTAACTGTTTCCTAAGTCATAGGAAAGAGTTTTGTAGGCCGATGTCTGTGTTCTCTTTTGTGGCTTTGGCTGGCTAGAAGGCGAATACTCGCATCATGATTGTGATGACCACCAGCATGATGATTGCGGTGGGGATCTGCGCGATGATCGGGCCGTACTTGTTCTTCATCTGCAGGAGTGCAGCCGGGACGATGTTGAAGTTCGCCGCCATTGGGGTACACAGCGTGCCGCAGAAACCAGCCAACATGCCCATTGCGAAGATCGCCGCAGGGTTGCCATCGAAGTTCTCAACGAGGACTGGCCAGCCGATGGCAGCCGTCATGATGGGGAACGCGGCGAAGGCGTTGCCCATGACCACGGTGAACAGTGCGTTGCCCAAGCAGTACGCGATGACGCTCCAGAGCAGGGCGTCCTGCGGAATGACGGCGCCGATGACGTCAGCGACTGCAGTGCCGACACCGGCCTTGGTAAACAGCGTGCCGAGAGTGGAGAGCATCTGAGGCAGGAGTGCTGCCCAGCCGATGGCCTCAAGCAGGCGGGTGCCCTCCGAGAGAGGAACCGACGGCGACTTCGGGCGCAGAACAATGAAGACGACGATGAGACCGACGATGGCGCCGATGCCCAAGCCCGTCAAAGTCGCGGAACCTTCCGCGAGGAGCGGCTCGCCGCCTACCTTCAGCTTTGGTCCGAGCACTGCCACGATGACTGTGACCAGTGGAACGGTCAGAGCCGGGATGAAGAGCTTGTTGCCAAAGCGCTGTGCCAGCGCCGCGCGTTCTTTCCCAGAGGTGGTCTTTTCTTCACCCATTCCGAGTCCGTTGAAGCCGGCAATCAATGCCATGACAAGAACCGCGAGGCCGAGAATCCACGCTGGGGCGGTCTTGGCCTGGACGAAAGTGCCGTACATAAACGAGACACCAAGCAGGCCCCAGAAGATGCTGCTGAGTGCTTTCTTGTCGTGCTTGGGGTTGGTGGCAATCAGAATGGAAACCGCAATGAAAAAGGCGCCAATGAGCCAGTACAGCCATTCATTAGTAATCATCTTGAGTTAAGCCTCTTTCGGGGTAGCGGATTCGTTTGGAATCGAAGGTGCCGATTTTTCCATCGCTTTCAGCTTGGAATCGATGCGCAACAGGCGGGTGCCGTGAACAAGGAATGCAACAACGGCAACAGGCAGAGCCCACAGAGCGAGTTCGATTGGCTCCAGCGCAACGTTGTAGTTGGTATCCACGAAGGAGGTGATCAACAGAATCGAACCGACGGCGACGAATGCGTCCTCGCCGAAGAACAAGCCCACCGTGTCAGCAGAGGACGAATAAGCCTTGAGCTTCTCCTTTGCTTTCTCGGACAGAGGATTGCCGACGCGCTGTTCCTCCGCGCCCTGTGCCATTGGGTAGATGAGTGGACGAACGGTCTGTGCTGGTCCGGCGATGGACTGGATGCCGAGAGCGGCGGTGATCTGGCGAATGAGCATGTAGAGCGCCAAAATGCGTCCTGCGGTGAGCTTCTTGAGCTTGGCAATAAGCGTCTTTGCTTGCTCCTGCAGGCCGAAGCGTTCGATTGTGCCGATGATAGGCAGCACGAGCGCGAAGGTAGTCACGGAGCGCGAGCCGGCAAAGCCTTCGCCGAAGATATTCAGAATATCCATCGGGCTAATGCCGCCGATGACTGCGGTTACGATGCCGGAAACGGTGACCACAAGCAGTGGGTTGATGCGCAACGCGAAGCCGATAACGACCAGCGCTACGCCGATGAGTACGTACATGGGTTTCCTCTATTGATTTCTGAGGGGAGAAAAGTAAACAAGAACCTCGATGGTGAGGTAGCCGTTGGTATGGAAGGCAGATGGTGGCTGCAGGCTACTGGCGTGCCCACGGGTGAGCGACGTTCAGGCGCTCGGCTTCCAGGTGTGCTTCCCAAGCGAAGGTGGCAAGCCAGTGCGAAGACATGTAGTCACCGGTGATTGCGGCTTCGAGGCCTGGCGCGAGAAGCTCGGCGCTGCGCTCGCGGATGGTGTGCGCGAGTTCTGGGTGCGTATCCTTCGTAGCTTCGAAAATGCGCAGCGCGCTAGCCAGGACAGTCATGCCAAGGCCGTAGAGGTGGACCTGGTATCCGTCGGTTGGATCAAAAACCCGTGCAGGCTTCAGGATGCACGAATCGGCATCCAAGCGTGCCAGGAAGCCCTCTGCCCAGATCGCGAACTCGGCGTCGTCAAGCACGTCGAGCATCAGGTCTGCCTCGCACAGGCCAGGGGAGAGGAAGTCCTGTCCGCTGCGCTCCTGCTCGAACTCCCAGGCCTTGTCTTCGGCGAAGAATTTCTTTGCAGTCGCAAGGATTTCCTCCACAACATCCTCGCGGCCCAGCTCCTTCGCCGCCTTCATGATCCGCTTCAGGCCGAACGCGGTGTTGGTGTGCAGGCCGTGGCGGACTGGCTCGGAGGCTTTGCCCAGCCAAGACAAGGTGTTGTCGAATACGGCATCGGCCAGTGGGGCTACGCCCTCGGCCAGGGCCTGGAGCTCGACTACTGGGGAGAACTTAAGCTCGGATGCCAGCTGTACTGCCCATGCCCAGCCGTATGGGCGCTCCCAAGTCGGGTTAGCGGGCAGGTAGTCAGCCTCGGTCTTGATGTTCTCCGCGCTCAGGTGGTCCTCGAGGATGCGCAATGCCTCAGCGCGCCAAGCGCCGGAAGCATCCTCGTCGGAGGAAAGGAGGCTGGAAAGCAGCCAGTGCATGTGGACGCTCGAGTGCCAGTCGAAGGAGTTACCGAAGCTCGGGTGGAGCTCATTCGGAGCCTTATTATCGCTGCTCGAGGTCTGCACATGATGGGAAGCGTATGGGTAGATACGCGTGACGTTATCGATGGCAACTTGGGCAAGCTGCGCTACCGGAGAATCAGAGTGGTGCTCAGCGTCATGAGTAACTGCGTTCACGAGCGTTCCTTTCAGGTTGTTCTACAATGTTGCTCGTGTCACAGTATCCCAAGCTGCCAGCTTGTGTCTCAGATTACATGCGATGAAATTCAATTAACTTTTGGTTAGTAGAAGTGGGGGTGCTTTTTTAAAAGGTAGATGCGTATTCGTGCCCCAGAGCGGGGCGCAGTTTTCCTACCTTTGGCTTCCCGAATTTGTGGGGAAGGAGGTCTATCTAGACCCGGCCTTGGATAAAAATGGCCGACGGAATCGTACTCAGGCATGACTACTTAACTCGTCGAACCGGATAGCGTAGAGGCGTGGAAGTCTTTTCTGATAGGCGAATGATTCGTGACCTTGCGGTGTCGCTTTTGTGCGGAGCGGCGTCTCTCATCGGTAGGGACCTGATGTCCCGGCCGCTCTTTGACTACCTGATTATCGCCTTGGTCGTGCTAATGCCAATTATAAGCAGGCGGTGGCCGCGCCTGGTGGTCTTCGTTGCATCAATGGTGCTCTTCGCCAGCCTTTTCCAGGTGGAACTCACTGTAGGCATCATAATCCTTGCGGGGCAGGTCGCCTACATTATTCGCCGCAGGCTGGAAGATCCCCTGCGTCGAATAATGACTATAGGGATGCTTGCTGCGGACTTTATCGGCGTATTTTGGGTGAGCCAAACGGTACAGGAAGCAGCACAGGATATTGCGCGGCGCCTTTTCGTCGTGGGCTGGAGCCTACTGGTCCTTGCGGTATGCATGCTTGTGGGTGAACTGCGTAGGAGAGCAAAGGAAGAACGCACACGGGAGATTTCGCGTGCTCTAGAGAAACAACGCCTGGAATTCGAGAAAAGCTCGACGGAACAACGGGCGTTTATCGCACGTGAGATCCATGACGTCGTCACGCACTCGCTATCGGTCATAGTTGCCCAGGCCGATGGGGCGCTCTACACCAAAGACACGGAAGCGCAAGAAGAAGCTTTGAAGTCTATTTCCCGCGTGGGAAGGACCTCTTTGAGGGAGATGCGGGGAGTCGTGGGCTTGCTGCGCACAGGGGAAAAGCGCGGCACTCAACCGATGGCGGGATTCGGTGATCTTCCAGAACTCATTAACAGCGTTAGAAGCGCTGGCATTGCTGCGGGATATCGCTGCACAGGAACGCCACCTGAAGAACTTTCCGCCGCGACGTCACTAAGTCTGTACCGAATTGTCCAAGAGGCTTTGACCAATGCGAACAAACATGGTGGCGGGCAAGCGGACGTACTAGTCGAATGGCTTGAAGGTATCGTCCGCCTTGAGGTGCGCAATGGATATATGGGTGATGCTCGAGGCGAGGGACATGGCATTGCTGGCATGAAGGAACGAGCGGAATTGGTTGGAGGAACCTTCCAACAGCGCAGTGATGCTGGCACATGGATAGTAGAAGCAGAGTTACCCACCGTAGGAGGAAGTAAGCAATGAAAGTCGGATTGGTAGACGACCAGGTTCTCTTCCTGCACGGGATTGCCCAGATCATTAGTTCGCAGCCAGACATGGATGTTATCTGGCAAGCAAACGATGGCGAAGATGCGCTGACCCAATGCGCGGCCACGCCTGCTGATGTGGTGCTCATGGATGTACAGATGCCTGTCCGCGATGGAATTAGCGCCACTGCTGAGATCGCATCCACTCTTCCAGAGACGAAGGTCATCATTCTGACAACCTTCGATGACGAAGACTATGTAGTAGCCGGGCTGCGAGCAGGAGCGAGTGGCTTCGTGCTCAAGGACGCAGAGCCAGAGGAGCTACTAAGCGCGTTGCGCACTGTCTATCGCGGAGACGCGGTAATCTCACCCCGCGCCACTAAGCGCCTTGTCCACAGTATGAGGGATGATTCCACGGACACGCTGAGTATTAGCGGCGCAGACCGTCGGGTACTTGAATCGCTGACTGCCCGTGAACAAGAAATCCTTGAAGCAATCGGGATGGGATGGTCAAACACAGAGATATGTGAGCGGGTGTTCATCTCTATGCCGACCGTCAAGACGCACGTTGGACGAGTGCTCGCCAAGACGAGTTCTAGGGACCGTGTACACGCAGCTCTTTTCGCCTATCGCACAGGAGTTGTCTCCCGTGCTGACCTGCTTAGCTCCTAATACCCCGGTATGACTCGCAAAATCGTGCCTCGCGGCGATGTGCGGCGTAGGCGCGCCGGGCAACGATTGAGTTATGAGCACAGAATATGTTGTCGAAACTCAGGGTTTGACCAAGGAATATAAAGGATTCAAGGCCGTCGACGGCCTTGATATGGCAATCGGCCACGGTGTCGTTCACGGTTTGTTGGGGCCGAATGGTTCGGGCAAGTCCACGACCATGAAAATGCTTTTGGGTCTGGCAAAGCCGACTGAGGGAAGCATCAGTTTGTTCGGCGAGCCTTTCGGGCCTAAGACGCGCAGCCGGGCCTTGGCCCGCACCGGCTCGCTCATCGAGCAGCCTTCGGCCTATTTGCACCTCACCGGGCGAGAGAACTTGCGCATCGCTGCGCGGCTTCTACGCGCTGAGGCAGAAGACATCGATCGCGCAGTGCACCTCGTGCGGCTGGAAAAGCAGCTGGACAAGCAAGTAGCGAACTATTCCTTGGGCATGAAGCAGCGCCTCGGCATCGCAATGGCTATGATTCGTAACCCGCAGCTTCTGATCCTTGATGAACCAACGAACGGTCTTGACCCTGCCGGCATCGAAGAGATTCGCAATCTCATCGTCAGCCTCGCTGCCGATGAGGGGCGAACCGTATTGGTTTCGAGCCACCTTCTCTCGGAAATCGAAAAGATGGCTAGTGAGCTGACCATTATCAATCGCGGGCAGTTGCTCTTCCAAGGTACAAAGCAGGAGCTTTTCCATTCCCAGCCGCCTGAAGTCTTTATCGAAACCCCGAACCCCGAGGAAGCGGCGCAAGCACTCGCGGGTATCTCAGTGCGCTTTGTAGAAGGTGGCATTCGGGTCCCGAACTTAAGCGAGCGCGACGTCGCGGGGGCTTGTACGCAGCTCGTCAACCATGGCGTGCCCATCTACCAGGTGCTAAGAACGCACCGCAGTCTCGAAGAGATCTTCATTTCGATTACGGGACGAGGTGGCTTGCAATGATGTTGCAGAATGAATATGCCAAGATGCGGCATACCCGGATGCTGCCGCTAGCCCTTGCTGTCACGCTCGCCATCGTTGCCTTTTCCAGTATGAATCTGGTGGGTGAGCACACCGCCGAACAATTTCAGCAAGATCCGCATAGTCAATGGGGCGGACATCTCCTTGGTTACATCATGGTGACGGCCTTCCTCACTCCGGTGCAGGTGGCATTGCTAGCCAGCCGCGCAGCCGATGTAGAGCATCTCCACGGCGGCTGGCGGCTTAATTCCATCGCCGGATACCGCCGCGGTGGTCTGCTCCGCGCGAAGTTCGCAGCTTTAGCCCTTGTCCTAGCCGCAGTAAAGGTAGTTGAATTGCTCGCGGTCTTGACCACTCCATTCCTCTTTGGCGCACAGTCGATTGATTCACCCGGCACATGGGTTCTCACAGCAGCTGGTCTATATGGAACCTCGTGCGCACTGATGGCGTTTTTCTTGTGGCAGGCAGCACGCGTGGAATCCCAGCTCGTGGTGCTCAGCACTGGGGTAGTAGGCGGCTTCCTCGGTGTGGCAGGAATGCTTTCTCCAACCGCGGTCACGCTCATTAATCCCTTCGGTTACTACGCAGTCTTATCCCCATTTACCTTCCGCCCCGAAGGCCTGGTGAGCATCGAACCACTGTGGATTCCATGGGCACTGTTCATCGCCGTTGTAACCGTCATCTTCACCGTGCTTTGTCGCACGCTTGACTCCCAGGAGGAATAAGTTCATGTTTGCTATCGACCTGCTGAAATTTCGACGCTCCTACGTATGGGCTGTCATCTTCCTCGTGCCGTCTATAGCAGTCGGCATTGGTGCCGCGAATTATCACGCTAACTTGGCGTCACTTAATGCCGGATGGGCAAGCTATCTTTCCCAAGCAACGCTGTTCTACGGCTTAATCTTTATGACTGTGGGAGTGGCCATCATCGCTGCAGCTGCCTGGCGCCTGGAACACCGCAACCACAATTGGAACACTATTTTGACCTCACCGCGCTCGGCGGGAGAAGTAGTCGCGGCCAAGCTTTTCTCCATCATGGTCCTCATCGCGCTAATGCAGGCGGTGTTCATCGCGCTGGCCTTAGGCATTGGACGCGGCTTAGGAATACAGGGAGAGATTTCGCCTCTCAACTTGAGCGCGCTGTTCTTAGCAATCATCCCGGCGTTCGCAGTCGGGGCCTGGCAATCCTTTTTCTCGATGATCTTTCGCAGCTTTGCCACGCCCGTGGCGATTTCACTTGTGGGCGCGATTGTCTCAGTTGGAATTCTCTACAGCGGTATTCGGCTCATCCCGATGCTGCTGCCACCGGCTATGGTTACGTCGACGATTTCGCTCGGCAGTACCGCCTTCGGCGCAGATGATACTCCTGATGTGCGCGGTATCGCGTTCAGGATGGCTGTTTCTATCTGTTTCGTCATCGGAGCTTGGATTGCATCTGTTGCCTGGCTGCGAACCCATGACGTTAAGGCTTAGGACTCATCCTTGGGACTCTTGCTTGTGCCACAGATGCAAAATGCCCTCGCGTCCCTCCGCACCTTAGAGCTAACGGGGGAGGCGAGGGCGGCGTCGGCAAGCGTGTGCGTCTTGTCGCTTGCCTTGGCAAGCTTGGCCTCTTAGTCGAGGTAGTCGCGCAGTACCTGCGAACGAGATGGGTGGCGCAGCTTCGACATCGTCTTGGACTCGATCTGGCGAATACGCTCGCGGGTAACTCCGTAGACCTGGCCAATCTCGTCTAAAGTGCGCGGCATGCCGTCGGTCAAGCCAAAGCGGAGGCGAACCACGCCGGCTTCGCGCTCGGACAGGGTAGTCAGCACGTCTTGGAGCTGATCCTGCAGCAAGGTGAAAGATACGGCGTCGACCGCAATGACGGCTTCGGAGTCCTCGATGAAGTCACCCAACTGGGAATCGCCTTCGTCACCGATGGTCTGGTCCAAGGAAATAGGCTCACGGGCATATTGCTGGATTTCGAGCACCTTTTCCTCGGTGATATCCATCTCCTTCGCCAGCTCCTGCGGGGTAGGCTCGCGGCCCAAGTCCTGCAGCAGCTCGCGCTGGATGCGGCCCAGTTTGTTGATGACCTCCACCATGTGAACCGGGATGCGGATGGTACGAGCCTGGTCAGCCATGGCGCGGGTAATGGCCTGGCGGATCCACCACGTGGCGTAGGTGGAGAACTTATAGCCCTTGGTGTAATCGAACTTCTCCACCGCGCGGATAAGACCTAAGTTGCCTTCCTGAATGAGGTCCAAGAAAGCCATGCCACGGCCGGTGTAGCGCTTGGCCAAGGAAACCACCAGACGCAGGTTGGCCTCCAGCAGGTGGTTCTTGGCCTTGCGGCCATCGCGGGCGATGCTGCGCAGGTCGCGCTTTTCCATGGGGGAGAGCTTGGCGGCCTTATCGCCTTCGGCGCGGGCCTTTTCCATCTCATCCATGCGGTGCTGTGCGTACAGGCCGGCCTCGATGCGCTTAGCTAGGGAAACCTCTTGCTCGGCGTTGAGCAGGGCAACCTTACCGATCTGCTTGAGGTAGGCGCGGACGGAGTCAGCAGAGGCGGTTAACTGCGCATCCTTGCGTGCCTGACGCAGCGCAGCGGACTCTTCCTCGTCCCAGACGGAAGAGGTGTCTTCCTCTTCTTCCTCATCGTCGTCGTCCAAATCCTCTTCGAGGTCATCGTCCTCGAGGTCTTCGCCAGCGTCGAAGTCATCATCGTCTTCGATGTCCGCATTGGTGGGATCGAAGTCGACGTCTTCGTCGTGCTCGTCCTCCTCGAGCTCCTCTTCTGCTTCCGGCTGTGCCTGCTTTTCGGACTCGGCTGGGGATTCCTGCTTCTTTGCCGCGGATTTGCGGACCGTCTTCTTAGTGGCCTTTTTGGCAGACTTCTTAGTGGTCTTCTTGGCCGACTTTTTGGCGGTCTTCTTCGCAGTCTTCTTGGCTGTTTTCTTAGCGGTCTTTTTGGCCGTCTTCTTAGCCGTCTTTTTCGCGGTTTTCTTTGCCGTCTTCTTGGCGGTCTTCTTTGCAGGAGTAGATGCCTCAGCGGCGTTTTCGCCCTCGCCGAGTGCCTGGTCTGAAGATTCAGTGGCTGCCACGTACGCCCTTTCGACTAACTTCTTGATTGAAACAGCTCTGTGCGCCTTGGTCGGGCGCTCGTGCATCAGTGTGATGTTAGCGCGTTGTGGCCTTATGCAGGCCGGACACGCCCTAGAGCTATTTAACTTAGGATCGACCGCCCAGTATAGAGGATCTTTCCAAGCTGCCGGTGGATAGGGTCACCAGCAGTGCGTAAATATTATGGTTTCAAACCTTCTACCGCCGCCATCGCAGCTCCGACAATTCCTGCACGATTGCGCAGTTGTGCAGGCATGACGGGGGTTTCAATAGCAAGGTGTGGTCCCCACTTTTCAAACTTGCGGGAGATCCCACCCCCGATGAGGAAGGCCTGCGGGTTAAAGAGCTTTTCATATTCCGCGAGGACCTTGTTGAGCCGTTTAGTCCACTGCTTGTACTTGAGTCCCTCGCGTTCCTTCACGGCCGAGGAGGCAATTTTCTCAGCCTCGTCATCGCCCACCGTGAGGTGTCCCAGTTCGGTATTAGGGAATAGCTGGCCGTCTAGGAAGAAGGCCGAACCGATACCGGTGCCCAAGGTTAGGAAGATTACGGAGCCCTGCTTGGCGATGTCCTCTCCGTAGGCAACCTCGGCTAGTCCCGCCGCGTCGGCGTCGTTAAGCACGGCAAAATCCGCATCCAGGTAGTCCGCGAAGAGCTCTGTGGCGTTGACCCCAATCCAATCCTTGGAAATATTTGCCGCAGTCTCGACTTCCTGGTTGCGAACCACGGAAGGCAGGGTGATGCCAACGGGGCCGTCCCACTGCTTTTCCTGCACGATTTGGGCTACTACCTTGGCAACTTCATGCGGCGTAGACGGCTGTGGGGTGGCGATCTTCATGCGTTCACCCACGAATTCGCCGGTGGCAAGGTCCACCTCAGCGCCTTTAATGCCGGAGCCTCCGATATCGATGCCAAAGGAATGGCCAGAAAGAGTAGTCATGCCCGACAGTCTAGAAGAAGGCACAATAGTTGGCATGACTGAGCAGATCGATTCTCTTCAATTGCGGGATTTTGCCGTTTGTACCGCCACGCGCGCTGCGGAATTAGTTACTACGCGGCGTGCAGAACTCGTAGCCGGTGACGGCATCGCGGCGCATACCCACACCAAGTCCAGCGACGTGGATCCCGTAACGGAGGTCGATACCGCGACAGAGGAGTTCATTGCCACCACCATCCGCACCCAGCGCCCCGGGGATGGCATTTTTGGTGAAGAAGGCGCCAATGTGGAATCGACCAGTGGGGTTACCTGGATTGTCGATCCGATTGACGGCACCGTGAATTTCCTCTACGGGGTGCCGGACTACGCCGTATCCATCGGTGCAGAGTACCAAGGGCACCTCGTAGCTGGCGCAGTGGTCAACGTGGCGCGCGGGCGCACCTATGCTGCCGCAGCCGGCCAGGGTGCCACGGTAACCGGCCCAGACGGAATTGAGCACGCACTGCGGTGTGGCCAGACACAAGATCCTGCGTTGGCCTTGGTTGCCACCGGCTTTGGTTACGGAGCTGACCGGCGTGCGGCCCAAGCGGAGCTTCTTACCAAGCTTCTGCCTAATGTGCGTGATATTCGCCGCATCGGCGCTGCCGCGCTCGACCTATGCAGGGTGGCAGAGGGAACCGTTGATGCCTACTTTGAGCACGGCATCAACGCGTGGGACTTCGCTGCTGGGGCAATCATTGCCCGCGAGGCAGGTGCAGTGGTGCGCCATCCAGGCTTTGATAAAGGCTCCGCTGACGGTGAACTTACCTGGGCCGCGGGGGCAGATTTGGCCCCCGCATTCGAAAAGCTTTTAGCAGCGCACGGGGCCACGGACGCGCTGCGGGGGTAATAGTTTTCCACGCCGGCGAGCGGTGAGATGACATCTAGCCATTTGTGCTTTACTATGCGCGATCGATAAATACCCATTCCTTAAAGCAACTTGACCATTAGGGGCGTGCATTATGGCCACCGATTATGACGCACCGCGCCGGCGCGCGGAAGATGAACTCGAAACTGACTCCCTAGAAGGACTCAAAGCCGCTGAGAGCGATAGCAACGGCATGGACGATGACGGAGAAATCGTCGAAGCATTCCAGCCGCCATCAGTAGACCTCACGGGCGAGGAGCTTAATGTTGAGGTAGTTCCACGTCAGGAAAATGAGTTTACTTGCGGTTCGTGTTTCCTAGTGCAGTCCAATAAGCGTTACTCCCACGAAGAGGACGGCCAGCCAATCTGCAAGGATTGCGCCTAGAGGAATACACAGCAGAAACGAACCCCGCACTCGGCAACTTTTCACCTGCCGAGTGCGGGGGTTGTTGTAGAAGCCACCACATTTTCTGTGGTGTGCTAAGTCAATAAAGATTAGTGCTGTTCCGGAACGAAAGCGTGGAGCAAAGCCTCCGGATCCTTCGAGGCGATGAGCCAATAAGGAGTATCGTCCTCTGGATCATTGAGCACCATCATGGCGTGCTCATCCACCCAAGCGTGGGAGACCAAAAACGCTGCGGGATCGAATTGTGGACCCAGCGCATTGCGCCGCGCAGATTTGGGAACGGTGATAGACCGCGACACGACGTCGTTGGGCAACTGGGCATCTTTGACCGTGAGCCAACGCGTTCCATCCGGGTCACGCTCTACCTTGATGACTGTATTGGACCAGGTAATAAGTACCCACACTGCGATAGCGCCAAGGAGGATCGCGGGAATAATGGTCCACCACATGGAGCGGTTAAGGCCGGCAGTAGCGGAAGTAAGTGCCACGATGGCGGCGGCGAATAGCCAAAAGTACCAAGGGACCCACTGGCGTTCGCGGTAGAGCACTTGAGAGTCCACCGTGCCCTGTGCCGAAGCGGCGCTTGACGGTGCCGGAGTTGCGGAAGTAGCAGATGTATCAGACACGTTTAGTCAGTCTAGTCCACACGCGCCGCAGAATGAACCTCCCAAGGCAGGTAGGATTGGCCAGGTGACTGACTCGATTCCGCATTCTCAATCAGAAAGCCCCTTTGGGGACATTAAAGTCAAGCGCCTGGATAAGGAGCTTCCACTGCCGCACCGCGCCCACCGTGGTGACGCCGGTGCGGACCTCTATGCAGCAGAATCTCTTACCCTGCAACCCGGCGAGCGCGCCCTCGTCGGCACCGGGATTGCCATTGCGCTGCCACTAGGAACGGTTGGTTTAATTCACCCGCGCTCCGGACTAGCCGCCAAGCAAGGGCTTTCCGTTGTCAATACCCCGGGCACGGTGGATGCCGATTACCGCGGGGAGATCAAGGTCTGCCTCATCAACCACGACCGGCACGCTCCCATTGAGATCGAACGCGGAATGCGCATCGCTCAGCTCGTGGTCCAGCGCGTAGAGCTGGTGGGGTTTGCTGAGGTTGAAGAGTTGGATGACACCGTCCGCGGAGCCGGCGGCTATGGCTCTACCGGTGTGTAGTTAAAGCAGTAGAGACTCAACGAGACTTTTAGAAAGGACGTAGCACCCATGGGAATCTGGCCCTTTGGCAAGAAGAAAGACGAAGAAGAGAAGGCTCAGGAAAAGCCTGCAGCACAAAGCGAAAAGCCGGCGGACCCCACGTCCGCGGATGCAGAGGCGCAGGAGACCTATGCTCCAGTAGGCGACACCGCAGCAGATGCCGCGGCGGCTTCTGGCAATGAACCCCGCGAATTTGCACATGATGCCATCAATGGCCAGACCGGCCCCTTTGATGGAGACTCTGTCGATATCGAGACCTTTGATTTCAGCGACTTTTCCATTGGCGTATTAGATCTGGGGTCCCTGCGCATCCCACTGCCAAAGGAATCCCAGGTACAGGTGGAAATGGGCGAACAAGGCCCACGAATGCTGCACATAGTGACCAAGGTAGGCCGAATTACTCCCGTAGCCTTTGCCGCCCCACGTAAGCCAGGCCAGTGGGCAGAATCTGTGGAGGAAATCAAGGAGGGCATGAGCCGCGACGGTCTTACCGTTACTACCGAGCCAGGCCCTTGGGGTGCTGAGGTCGTGGGCAAGAACGACAACGGTCAGATTCGCGTCATCGGTGCAGACGGTCCGCGCTGGATGCTGCGCATGACCTTGGCCGCGCCGGCCGGTATGGAAGCAGACCTCGCAGACATGGCCCGCGAGGTTGCTGCCCGTACCTTCGTCTACCGCGGGGAAGACCCCATACTGGCGGGAAATGCCTTGCCGGTCATCATGCCTGAGCAGCTGGTAGAGCAGGTCAAGCAGGCCATGGACCAGCGCCAGCAAGAACAGCAGGCAGCCGCTAATGCTCAAGACCACCCAGAAAACGGCGTGGGCGGCCCCGACCCTGCGGCAGAAGCAGAGGCGGAGCAACACCTGCGCGATTTGGGCGGTACCCCACAACAGGGTGAGAATGGATCGTCCCCGCAGAATCCCGATGAGGGCTCTGCACCTAATTCCAAGAACTAGGCAAAGCAGTAAACCACGTGACACATTCTTCCTCGCCGCACCCTTCCCCGGACGCTAAGAACCTGGACTCTGAGGAGTCTGCTGCCGAACCCACGCTGCTGGAGCAGATGGGAGGCTTGTCAGGGCTCGTGTCGGCCACCTTGCCAGTCATTGTGCTGATTCCAGTCAATAACTTCTTTGGGCTGGGCCCAGCCTTGGCAGCGGCGCTCGGCGTGGCCGTTGTTATTGCACTCTGGAGGGTAATCCGGAAAGAGACCCTGCAGCCGGCCATATCGGGTTTGCTGGGAGTGGCTCTTTGCGCTGCCATCGCCTGGTTTACGGGTGATGCCAAAGGGTATTTCTTGTACGGCATCTGGATGTCGTTGGCACTGTGCATTGCCGCGGTACTATCAATCCTCTTCCGGTGGCCCGCTGTGGGCGTCATCTGGAAAGGAATTAACGGCGAGGAAATGCAGTGGCAAAAGGTTGCTCAGGCGCGCCGGGCTTATGCCATCGCTACCGGCGGGTGGGCGGTCATCTTCCTGGCCCGCTTTGTTATTCAGCGCGCCATTTATGATGCGGATGCAACCACTGCCTTAGGGGTGACCCGAATCTTGATGGGGTGGCCATTGACGCTTCTAGTTACGGCGCTGACCGTGTGGATGGTGCGCCGCGCGGATGCAGCCGTTGACGCAGCGGCGGGCACAGGTGAGCACACTAACGCAGAACGAGAACAAAAGTCTGAGGCAGAAAATGACTGAATTAACGATGAGCCGTGGCGATAGTCTTGAGGTCACCATTGACCGCATGGCGCACGGCGGGGAAGGAATTGGCCAGGCGCCGGATGGGCGAGTGGTATTCGTTCCTCGCGCTTTTCCCGGCGACGTCGTCAAAACTACGGCCGACCGTGTAAAGAAGTCGTTCATTAAGGCAGAGCTGGAAAGCGTACTAAGCCCTGGGGCGTTGCGCGTTCCATCGTCTTGTCCTGCGGCCGCGCAAGGAGCAGGCTGCTGTGATTTCGCCGAGCTGGATTCCGCGGCCGAAACCGGAATCAAGGCAGAGATCTTGTCGGAGCAGCTGCGCCGCACCGGCATTGTCACCGGCGAGGAACTGAACATTGAGCAGCACACCCTAGAGCCGGTTCGGGGATGGCGCACGCGGGTGAGGTGGGGCGTCGACAAGCAAGGGCGCGCCGGAACTCGTCAACGTCGGTCCAATGAGCTTATTACGGGCGCTGCCTGTACGCAGCTGGCTCCGGGATTGGCAGAGGGGCTCGTTGGAGAGGGCGCGCGCAGGTTTACCCCAGGCGCCGAGGTCATCGCCGTTCTCGATGGCGAGGGCAACCGCCACGTGGTAGAAACCCGCAAGGCCCCGCGCGGGCGCCGCGTGGAGACCATCCGTGAGGTGGTAGAAGGCAGCGGCAAGGTGCACGAGCATGTCGACGGGCGGACCTTTAGCTTTCCTGCTACCGCCTTCTGGCAAGCCCACAGCCACGCACCGGCTGCGTATACCGATCTGATAGCGGAGTGGCTCGGGGGCCGCGAGTACCAAGAGCACACCGCCTGGGATCTCTACGGTGGCGTTGGCCTATTCGTTCCAGCATTGGCCCATGCCGTGCAGGGCAAGGTTATCTCCGTGGACTATTCACCGGCGGCTACGGCCGGGGAACAGGCCGCCCTTGCGGACTGCGATGTGGAAGTAAAGTCCGCGAAGGTCGAGCAAGTCGCCGCCCAGCTTCCCAAGCCAGGCGCTGTAGTCCTTGATCCGCCGCGCACCGGAGCAGGGGAGGACGTGATTCGTTCCGTGGCGGCCGCTGCACCCCAGGCGGTCGTTCACGTGGGATGTGACCCCGCCACCTTCGCGCGCGACTTGGGATATTGGAACCAGCACGGATACGGAATAGAAAAGATGGCACTCATTAACGCGTTCCCCGGAACGCACCACTTTGAAACGATTGCGCTCATTACCCCTGCCTAATGAGCCTTTATGCCTCCGAGGCGGGGTGTTGAACGTTGCCGCGCTGTTCTCGGAACATTGACCGATATAATATTCACCGCCCGCCGCGGGTACGGTAGAAAAGAAGAACTAAGCACAGAAGGAGTTGAAGGCCGCTCCATGACTATCTTGGATACCATTAACTCACCGCAGGACCTCAAGGCATTGTCTGCAGACAAGCTTGAGGAGCTGGCGGCAGAGATTCGGCAGCGCCTCATTGACAAGGTCTCCGTCACGGGCGGACATCTGGGGCCTAACTTGGGCGTGGTGGAATTGACCATTGCGTTGCACCGTGTATTTGATTCTCCGCGTGAGCCCATTATTTTTGACACTTCGCACCAGTCCTATGTGCATAAGATGTTGACTGGGCGCACGGATCAATTCGATACCTTGCGGCAAAAGGATGGCCTTTCGGGGTATACGGACCGCGGCGAGTCCGAGCACGACTGGACCGAGTCCTCCCACGCTTCGGCGTCGCTGTCTACGGTTGATGGCTTGTCTAAGGCCTTCAAGATTCGCGGCGACGGCCACCACAATGTCATCGGTGTTGTCGGCGATGGCGCCCTCACCGGCGGCATGTGCTGGGAGGCGTTAAACAATATCTCTGAAGACAAGGGCCGCAATGCGGTCATCGTGGTCAATGACAACGGCCGTAGCTATTCGCCCACCATCGGTGGCATCTCTGAAAATCTTGGCCGCATCCGCTCCCAGCACGGTTATGACGAGCTCATGGAACAGGGCAAGCGCCGCCTGAAGCAAATGGGGTGGGTAGGCGAGCGTGCCTTTGATGCCTTGCATGCCATGAAAGAAGGCGTCAAGTCCACCGTCTTGCCTACCGAGATGTTCCCGGAACTGGGAATGAAGTACATCGGCCCCATCAATGGCCACAATATCGATAGCTTGGTGCATGCCCTGACTTATGCCCGCGATTATGACGGGCCCATCATTGTGCACGTGGTTACCGAAAAGGGCCACGGATTTGCCCCGGCCGTCAATGAGCCGAAGGACCAGATGCACTCCACCGGTGCTATCGATCCGGTCACCGGCGTGGCTAAAGGCACCAAGCAGCCTGGTTGGACGGCTGCCTTTTCAGAGGAGCTGTTAGCCGCTGCCGAAAAGCGCGATGACATCGTGGCCATTACTGCTGCCATGGCCGGTCCTACTGGGCTCGCTCCCTTCCAAGAGCGCTTCCCAGAGCGGTTCTTTGATGTGGGAATTGCTGAGCAGCATGCAATGACCTCTGCCTCTGGTTTGGCGCTTGGCGGAATGCACCCCGTAGTGGCGGTATATTCCACCTTCTTAAATCGCGCCGTGGATCAGGTCATTATGGATATTGCGCTGCTAAAGCTGCCGGTAACCATTGTGCTTGACCGCTCCGGAGTTACCGGTTCCGATGGCGCTTCGCACAATGGTGTGTGGGATATGGCGCTCATGAGCATTGTGCCGGGAATGCATATCGCCGCCCCGCGCGATGGCGCGCGCCTGCGGGAGCTCTTCCGCGAGTCTTTAGAGATCGAATCTGGCCCGTCCGTGGTCCGCTTCCCTAAGGGCAACCTGCTGCCAGATATGGAAGCGGTGGATACGTTGGGAGATGGCGTAGACATCCTGCACTATGGCGAAGCCGATGCCGGCGAGGACACCCCTGAGGTACTCATCGTGTCCATCGGTGCCATGTCCGCGCGCAGCATCGAGGCTGCGAAGCTGCTGGGCGAGCAGGGCGTGAACGTTACCGTTGTTGACCCGCGTTGGGTAGCGCCGGTGGCAAGCTCTGTGGTGGCTCTCGCCGCTGACCACGACTTGGTGGTTACGGCAGAAGACGGCCTTGTACGCGGCGGTATTGGCTCCATGATTTCGGAGGCCCTCAGCGCAGCCGAGGTCGATACTCCTGTGCGCCGACTCGGCGTTCCGGGTTACTTCCCTAAGCACGGCTCCCGCGGCGAGGTTTTGGAAGAGTTCGGGCTAACGCCGGAGCTTATGGCGGCGTCGATAAGCGAGTGGCTAGAAAACCTCACCGCTGATGCCAACGCGCGAGGAGAAGAGAACTAAACCTAGCCCACTAAATATTCCTAGAAAAGACCGTCCACGATAATCGGGGCGGTCATTTCTATTTGCCATTCGCGCGCGCCCTCCGCGCGCAGGAAGGCAGCGACGTCGCCAGGCTGCCGGATGGCGCCGGCGACAGAATCAGGTCCGCGGTGGCGCTTATTGGCGCGCACACCTACCTTCGCCCATACCGCTGCACGCACAGCGGCAGGGCGGATAAGAAGCTCGGAAGGCATACCGAGTTCAGCAGCGAGATCGGCGATGTCCGCGCGGATAGTTTGGTATATCTCCCATAGGTCCGGGTAGTCCTTGGCCCAGATGGTTTTGGAAGGAATCGGTTGTGGGGCGCGATGGACGCGAGGCCGCTGCTGCGGGAGAACGGCGCGCGCCTGGTTAAGCACAGCCATCCACTGGGCGGTCGCGCCCTTGCGACGGCGAGGAAATCCCTTGACTCGGGCAAGATCGCCGGCGGTGGTGGGAAGGGCGCGCGCAATTTCTACCAGCGTTTTATTCGCTAATACCCGGCCGGGCGCAGTGTCCGTGCGCCGAGCGATAGCGTCGCGCTTAAACCACAGCGCTCGAGCAGCAGCGAGCTGACTGCCGCTGCGCAAACTGGAGATGCCCTTCAGATCGCGCCACGTGTGCGGCTGGGGAGCGAAGTCTCCGGAATGTTCTTGGACTATGGCGGAAAATTCCTCTAAAGCCCAGTCCATCTTGTCTTGTTCTGCCAGAATGTCGCGCAGGGCTTCGGCTAGCTCGAGGAGCAGTTCCACATCGAGCGCGGCGTATGCCTTGAGTTCCTCGCTGAGCTGCGGGGCGGACCAGTCGGCGTCGCCGTAGCCCTTTTCCAATTCGACGTCAAAAAGCTCTGCGACCATAGTGCCCAGATTGGGCCGTTCAAATCCCGCGAGCCGCGCCGCCAGTTCCGTGTCAAAGATGGAGCCAGGAAAAAGACCGAGCCACCCGAGACAAGGCAAATCCGAATGGGCGGCGTGAATAATCCACTCCGTGCCGTTGAGCACTGGGGCAAGGGCGGCCGTGAGCTCCTCGCGGTGGCCTTCAGGGGCAAAAAGCATCGTGCCCGCGCCGCGGCGGCGAATTTGCACTACGAAGGCGCGATCATCGTAGCGATAGCCGGAGGCGCGCTCGGTATCGATGGCAAAGGGGCCCGTACCCGCGGCTAGGCGGGCTGCGGCAGCGGTGAATTCCTCCGGGGTGGCAAGAACCGGCGGGATGCCCTCGAGCGGCCGGCTGCGCAATTCTGGCATATCAGCGGCCGAGCTCGGTGACGCCCTCAGGGGGTAGTCCGGCAACGTTGGCCAATACCTGGGCAAAAGCCTGCACGTGGGGTGCGAGGTCGAGGCCTTCGGCAGTCCACGAAGCGCGCATTTCGATCTGGTAGGCGCGCGGTGGGCCGCCAATCTCGCCAAACCGCACGGACGCGGTGGAAGTGACGGTGCCGCCCAAATTGGTGTGGCCGGCACCCTCCTTTTCTAAGCCTTCGTTGAGCCATTGCCACGCCACATCGGGCAAGAGTGGATCGCCGGCTACGGCGTCGTCCATATCCGCCTGGATATAGGCCACAAGGCGCATGGCGCCCTCCCAAGCTTCCTCAGCGCCCGGATCGTGGAGCAGGATGAGGCGACCAAAGGCGTCGCCCTCTGCATCGGTGGGCACGATATCTGGGTTGTCTTCGTTTCCCACTTCGAGGCCGATTGCGTGGCTAAACGGCGCAAGGCGTTGCGGTGGGCGAATGGAGCCTAGGGTTATCTCAGGGCGCAGGTCGGCCGCGTGCATGGACTCCACTGCTTGGGTGAAAGCGGCGGGGGTAGCTGGCTCGTGGCTTTCCGCCTGCCCGTGCAAAGGGGTGGGGGCGGAGGCCTCGGCGCTGCGTGGGGTGGTCGATTCGGAATTGCTCACGACGTTCAAGCTATAGTTTCGCGTCCTCTAGCTGGGGGAGGCGCGCCGATGCGGAGGCGTGTCGTCCTCCTTATGGTCGAGAAGTGACAAGGTTTCATATCCAACTTATGATGGATGTGTTCGTTAACCCAAAGGCTTCTGCAAAGGAGAACGCAATGGCGAAGCTTGATTACAAGGAACTCAACGCGGTTCAGCAATATTCCCAGCACGCAGTTTTTAAGGTGATTCCGGGCGCGCTCGGCACCGAGCGAGCGGAGATCATCGCCCAAGCGCAGGAGTTCTTTGCCGGCGTGGAAAAAGCCGGAAAGGTAACCGTGCGCGGCATTTACGACCTCACGGCTATGCGCGATTCCGCCGACTTCATGATCTGGTGGCACGCCGAGGAATTCTCTGACCTGCAAAAGGTCTTCGGGGACTTCCGCCGCGAGACCACCCTGGGCCAGGTAAGCGAAGTGACCTGGGTGGGCAATGCCTTGCACCGTCCAGCAGAGTTCAATAAGTCCCACCTGCCCTCCTTCATCATGGGTGAGGAGCCCAAGGAGTGGATCTCGGTGTACCCCTTCGTGCGCTCTTATGACTGGTACACCATGGATGATGAAAAGCGCCGCCGCATCCTTATGGAGCACGGCATGCAGGCGCGCGACTACCCCGATGTGCGCGCAAATACCGTCCCAGCCTTTGCCCTGGGTGACTACGAGTGGATTTTGGCCTTCGAGGCGGATGAGCTCCACCGCATCGTCGACCTGATGTACTTGATGCGCTACACCGAGGCCCGCCACCACGTGCGCGAGGAGATTCCTTTCCACACCGGCCGCCGCGTCAAGGACGTAGCAGAGCTCATCGCAGTTCTGCCCTAAAAGTAACGCCGCCCAGCAGTAGCCCTGCTTGGCGACGTCCCCCCTTAGCCGCGCCCCGTCACTAGCCTGCACGTTAGGCTGCTGACGGGGCGCGCTTTCTTGTGCATGCCCCCTTAGGCGGTGCCATCTTCTACCGGCTTTTCCTCCAAGTCCAGGCAGATGGAGTTGATGCAATAGCGCAAGTCGGTGGGGGTATCGTAGCCCTCGCCCTCAAAGACGTGCCCCAGGTGAGATTCGCAGTTGGCGCACAGTACCTCTACGCGACGCATGCCTAGCGAATTGTCTTCGCGCTCAATGATTTTGTCCCCTGCGAGTGGGGAGAAGAAGGAAGGCCAGCCGCAGTGGGACTCAAACTTTTCCGTAGAGCGGAAAAGCTCGGTTCCACACGCGCGGCAAGAATAGACCCCCTCGGTGGTGGTATTGGTGTACTCGCCTACGTGGGGCGGCTCGGTGCCGGCTTCGCGCAGGACGTAGTATTCCTCAGGGCTTAAGCGCTGGCGCCATTCGGTATCGGCAATGAGCTTGAAATCGGTCATGGGCCGAGTCTAAACCGTGCTGCGCGCGGCACGCCACCAGCCGGCGACCGTAGCGAAGATTGCGACGATAAGCAGCGCCCATCCCGCCGTGGCCGTGAAAAAATTCATCCACCGACCAGCATCCGGGTGCGCTGTAGATGCCCAGGAAACGGGAGCCAAATAGAGAAAGGCCGCAAACCACGCACCCGCAGAATGGAAAACCGAACGATTGAGCACAACGGTAAACATCAATGGGAATAGCCACATGGAGTAATACTGCTGGCCAAGGGAAGACAAGAAGAAGATACCCACCATGATCGCCCCGCTTGTCGTCAGTGCCCACAAGGTCGGGTCGGAGTTGCGCCAGCGTAAAAGCCCGAGAATCGCTGCGGTCGAAAGCGCGGCAAATATCAACCACACGGTCCAATACAGTCCCGCACCAAAGTCAACGTAGGCGTGGAAGCCTGCCCAGGAAGAATTGGCATAGTCACGGGTTTCTGAGAGGTAGGGCAGGAGGTTATCCACAAAGCCGCTAGCGCCCGGCACGAGCGGCCACGCTAGAAGGTTGAGAACTACCGGTACGCCAATGCCAGTCACGAGGCTGCGCCATTGCAGCTTGACCAAGGGCAGGAAGAGCAACGGCGCAAATTGCGGCTTAATGACGATGGCCAAGCCAATGACCACGCCTGCCACCCAGCCCAGCCATGGGGTGCGCTCGGCGCGCACGAAAGCCCACAAGAACACGGCCATGCATAGCAAGAGAATGCCGTTGATATTGGTAAATGCGAGCGTATTGGTCACCGATTCCGTGACAAAGGCCAAAGCGATAGATACTGGCCACACCGCCGAAGTAAGTGTGCGGTCTACCGCAAGGGTGAGTACCGCTAGCGCTGCCACGATTGCAGCCGCGTTGGCGACGATGAATAGTCCCCGTGCCGCCGAAAAATCGATGTGCGCTAGCGGCGCGAGCAGCAGCGTCGCCCCCGGCGTATACAGGTACAGCGGGTCAACGTGGTTATAAGCCTGCTCATAGACCGGCTGGCCAGTGGACATGCGTGCCACAGCGTTATACACGGTGGTGAAATCATCCGTCGGCGTGCCATTGCGCGCGATGATGAAGACGCGATGCACAACAAGCAGGATGGCCACGGGCCAGGCGGCGGCATTGATTCGGGAATTCACGGCCCCTTAGTCTACGGCCTAGCGGGCGCGGGAATACCGCAGAAACACCGTGCCATCGTGATCGGCCGCGACATTTTCTAACTGCATGCGGCGATGGGAATGCTCGCCCTTAAACGTCGCCATGGGAGTTTCCACGCCGGTAGATAGATGTGGGTCCAGGGTCAAATACATTTGGTCGATGGCATCGACATCTACCAACTGCCCAATCATTCCTGGCCCGCCCTCACACAGCACGCGCTTAAACCCGCGGTCCTTTAAGACAGATATGTAGTCCTGCACGGTTCCTTCGCCAGCATCGCAGACTTCCGCGCCTGTGGATTCGATGGTCGCGATGCGCTTTGCGAGCTCTTGATCGTCCCGGCTGCTATGGGGGACTAGGAGGATGGGCGGGGTAGTAAAATCCGTGAAGAAGTCCGAGGTGATATCGAAATCAAGGCTGCGGGAAGGTACGGCAATAGGAGCCGGCCGCGAACCAACCCCGTTAGGTTTTACTCCGGAGTAGTCCTCTGCGCGCACCGTTTGCGCACCCACCAACACGACGTCTGCCCAGTTACGTAGAGCAGTAAAAAGCTGCCCGTCAGTGTCGTTTCCCATGTCCTTGGAAACGTGGTTCATGGTTGCCGAGCCGGTTAACGTGCTAACCATATTCGTGCGGACGGTGAATACATCACCGGAATCAGGGCCCAATAGCGAAGAGATATCCATGCCTTCCCAGTCTAGTCAAGGCACCAGATGCCCAGAACGGTAAAGCGCAGGGCGCACCCCAGACGATGGGCCTACACCAAGCGGATGAGTATTACGCCAACCAAAATTACTGCAATGCCGGCTACCTGGCGCATTGCTACGGGGGCGCCCCGCAGGCGATCGATCAGTACGGAGCCCACCATGGAACCAAGAAGGGTTGCCACCACAGTAAGCCCAGTACCAATCTGCGGTACTAAGGCCGCGTTGCCAAAGACAAACAAGGCTCCCAAGGCGCCGCCTGCCCACATCCACCATGGGTTAGCCTTACCCTCGGGACGCTCAATGCGAGGGCGCCAGCGCAAAGCAATATTGAGCACTACCAGCGCGGAAACGCCAATGCTAAAAGACACCAAAGCCGCACTAACGGGCGACCCGGTGATCTGACCAAGGTGGCCGTTAATGGCGGATTGGCTTGCGGTAAAGCAACCAAAGACAAAGCCGGCGAGGCGCCAAAGCCATAACGCCATAGCGCTGTCTTCTTGCTTCGTTGGCGCGCCGGGGCTGGCGACGATAGAAATCACTCCACCGAGGACAATTAGTGCCCCTAGGGTGCGAACTAGGGATAGTGGGGAAGTGGGGGAGTCAAATAGTCCAAAGTGGTCGACGACAAGGCCCATCATGATCTGGCCCGCGATGGGAAGGACCACGGTTTGGACCGCGCCCAGATGAGGAAACAAAAGGATATTTCCAGTAAGCGCAACCACGCCGAGCAGGCCACCGAACCAAATCCACAGCGGTTCCCCAAAGGCACGGGAAATGCCGAATTCGCCGCCGGTGACGGCTGTCGCGATGACAAGCAAAGTTATCGTGCCCACGGCAAACGAGATGAGCGAAGAGGAAAACGGCGTGCCAGTAGACGCGCGCAGGCGCGTATTAACCAGGGTCTGAACGGGTAGAACGAGTCCGGCGATAATGCCTAAGAGAATCCACAACACGTCGGGACACTTTACAGGGATATAAAGAAACCCGCCCAAGCCCCTTTGGAGTGGAGCGGTGGGCGGGAAATTGTGGTCCTAACTGGGATTGAACCAGTGACCTTTCCGGTGTGAACGGAACGCTCTCCCACTGAGCTATAGGACCTTGCGGTGGCTAAATCTACACCGCACTAAATTCAAACACCTAATTGGCTGGGCAGGAGTGCGCATCAAGGGGAGGCGGCCTGCGGTCCACTGTCTTGGGAGAATCACACCAGTGTGTTTTGGGATGGCTCGAATGTGAAAAATCGGTGCCGGAAAGAATGCCGCTGGGCTGGGGATTTGGAAACTGGCGCGGAGCACGATAATGTTTCTTCTCGCACCGCAACGGTACAAAGTTTGCGGGGCAATGCGGATGTAGCGCAGTTGGTAGCGCATCACCTTGCCAAGGTGAGGGTCGCGAGTTCGAGTCTCGTCATCCGCTCCACGCTTTTCTAAGGGTTCTCCCGTGAAGAGTGGTTCTAAATGAATAACGCGCGATTAGCTCAGTGGGAGAGCGCTTCCCTGACACGGAAGAGGTCACTGGTTCAATCCCAGTATCGCGCACAAGGACTTTGTCCTAGAAACCGGGCCTGGTTTCGCATGCGGATGTAGCGCAGTTGGTAGCGCATCACCTTGCCAAGGTGAGGGTCGCGAGTTCGAGTCTCGTCATCCGCTCCAGCACTGTATTGTGTGAGGCGGTATCGCCACGGTGGAATGGCCGAGTGGTGAGGCAACGGTCTGCAAAACCGTGCACACGGGTTCGATTCCCGTTTCCACCTCAACTTCTTAATGCCTTCGGGCATTAAGCGCGATTAGCTCAGTGGGAGAGCGCTTCCCTGACACGGAAGAGGTCACTGGTTCAATCCCAGTATCGCGCACGAGGGTCCCTTTTGGGACTCTGTAGCAAACTCCGGTTTGTTGTGCGGATGTAGCGCAGTTGGTAGCGCATCACCTTGCCAAGGTGAGGGTCGCGAGTTCGAGTCTCGTCATCCGCTCCATATAGCCACCCCTGTAACGGGGTGGCTTTTTCTATGTTTTCTTCTGCGCTTTGTGCGATACGCTTGCCTTTGCACGGTCAAAACCCTCAGCGGAGGAGGAAAGATGTTACGCGCATTAGTGGTACCGCTATTGCTTGGAGCTTGCGGCTTCGCGTCTTTTGTTTCTGGGACTGTTCTTTTCTTTGCGGGCCTTAATGCGGCAGATGCGGGTGACGGCAGCGGCAACGCGGCGTGGCCTTTGGCGCTTATCGGCGTAGGCACCACCTTGGTTATTTTTGCCCTGATGGCTTCTGGTCCGTTTTTTAATGCCCGACAAATGGAGAGCTCCTAAGGTAGGGCCCGTTCGAATTGAGTCAACTTGCCTTACATAGTGATAAATACCTCTTTTTATTGCGAAGGTGGAACTCGATCCCAGTTCAAGCCGACATATGTCTCGACGCTCTGCTTTTGTGATTGCCGCTCTGGCAAGTCGCGGGGCTAGTATGTCTGACAATTCAACTTGTGCATTTTCAACACAAAAGGAGCTATCTATGGGCTACCGCGTACCTTGGCTGCGCCGCACAGCTGCAGCAGTGGGCATGGCCGCACTGGTTTTGGGCGGGTCAATACCTGCCGCATTCGCGCACGACTCCGTTATTGGCGGTTCGGTCAAAGACGGCGACCAACTCGATGAGTTCCCTAAGGAAATCACCCTCGAGTTTTCTGGTATCCCCAAAGAGGACTTCAACACCTTCGCCGTAACCAACGTCGATACCGGTGAGAAACTTTTTAGCCAAGAACCAAAGCTCCATGAGCGGGATCTCACCATTGAGACCCCTGCGGATGTCCATCCTGGGCCGGGTAAATACCAGGTGGGCTTTCAGATCACGTCATCGGATGGGCACGCTACCCGCGGCGGTGTGGAATTTTCTGTCAAAGGTGTCCCCACCGAGAGCACCGAGGCAGCTGCTGCTGAATCATCGTCCCAGGATGAGGATGAGGGCCTGCCGACCGCGCTGAAAATCATCCTGGGTGTGGGCGGCGTTTTGGCAATTGCCGCAGTAGCTGCCCTATTTATTGCCAAGTCTCGTCGCATTGATTCGGAAGGTGAAAAATAATGTCCAAGATTTCTAGCATCGCCCTTGTGGGCTTCACTGTGGCCGGCCTCGCCCTGGCAGGTTGCTCACCGCAAAACCAAAATGATTCCACCGAGTCGAAGGTGGATGCTTCCACTAGTGTCGGGGAAACATCCTCCGCTGCGGAATCTAAAGAACTGACCTTTGAGGATGCTGTCGTGCGCGCCAATGAGGACAAGGACATGACTGCTATTTTTGGCACCTTGGTGAACCATACCGATAAGGACATCGCTATCACCGGTTTTTCCACCAGCCTCAATGCCAAGGTGAACCAGATGCATGAGACTGTCGATGGCAAGATGCAGGAAATGTCGAGCCCACTAGTAGTCAAAGCCGGCGAGTCCCACGAGCTGGCACCTGGTGGTGACCACTTCATGCTCATGGACATGGAAAACCACATCGCTCCCGGCGAATCCCTTGACCTCAAAGTGGAACTAGAGGGCGGCGAAGAGTTCGATCTGGGCGAGATCCAAACGCGTAGCATGCCTGCTGGGGATGAGGATTACGGCGATATGAAGGGCCACGAAATGTCCCACATGGAGCACGGAGATATGTCCCACAATAAGGAAGGCCACGACCACTAGTTATGTCTGGATTCAGCAGAAGGGGATTTCTTACCGGCGCTGCGGTATCGACCAGCGCCTTCGCGTTGGCTAGCTGTAATGACCAGGGTTCTTCCCCGGATGCTCAGGCAACGGATCGGCCGGCGCTTGCCGACGCCCTCGTGGCATTCGACGGCGACCATCAAGCGGGTATCGCTACCGCAGCGCAGGCCCACCTGAATTTGGTGGGGTTTGACCTTAAAAGGGGCGTCGACAAGCGGGGGTTTGCCAGCCTCATGAAGCTGTGGACCGAGGATGCCCGCGCGCTGTGCACGGGGGAGGCGCCGCTGGGCACGCTGGAGCCAGAAATGGTGCAACAGCCTGCCAACCTGACTATCACCTGCGGTCTAGGCGAAGAGGTTTTTAACCTGCTCGGAGTGGACAAGCCACGGTGGCTGGGAGATGTACGCCCCTATGAGCGCGAGGAGCTGGAAGATAAGTGGGGTCAAAGCGATCTCGTCCTGCAAATCTGCTGCGATGACCCACTGATGAATACCTACGCCCTGCGGCACATGGTGCGCGCAGGCGAGCACTATGCCAGCGTGAAGTGGTTGCAGCAGGGCTTTATTAACGCCTATGGCAGCCAGGAAAAGGGCGCCACCGCGCGCAATATGTTTGGGCAAAAGGACGGCACTGTAAACCCACGCAGCGAGGAGGACTTCGCAGCCCAGGTGTGGATTGATAAGGGCCCGCATTGGGCCAATGGGGGAACGGCGATGGTGGTGCGCCGCATCCGCATGAACGTGGATACTTGGGAAAAGCTGGATCGCTCTTCCCGCGAGAATGCTATCGGCCGCAAGCTCGATACTGGTGCCCCGCTCACCGGCGAGGACGAATTCGACGCCGTGGATTTTGACGCGGTAGATGACTATGGACTGCCGGTTATCGATAAGAACTCGCACATGGCGGTAGCCGCCCCGCCGGCCGATCATCCAGAGCAGCGCATCCTGCGCCGGCCGTATAACTATGAGCTGGCTCCCGATGGCAAGGATGGGCAGCTTTCCAATATTGGCCAGGTTTTCATCTGCTATCAGCAAGATCCCACCAAGCAATTCGAGCCTATCCAGGCCCGTTTGGATAAATCGGACCTGCTGAACGAGTGGTTGACTCATATTGGTTCGGCTATGTATTTCTGCCCGCCGGGCACCCTCACTGCCGATGGGCGCGAGTCATGGTGGGCAAAATCGCTCTGCGAGCATGCAGGGTTGTAGAATAGCTATCCGTAAATTTAAATAGCGGACGCGGCCAGGTATGCCGCCGACGCACGAGCGCATAAAGGAGCGCGATTATGGCGGAACTCATCCCCGCAGTACCGGTCAATTACGATTCCTTCACCGTGCCCGCCGGCCAGGCCGTGGGCGCAGCAATGCGAGAGCTCAACCTTCCTAATAAGGGCCCTGAGGCTGTCGTAGTCGTTCGCGGTGAGGACGGCACTCTCTTTGATTTGTCGCACACCCCAGACACGGAGTCCACCTTTACCCCGGTTGCCGCCAGCGAGGAAGACGGCCGCGCCGTCATCCGCCACTCCTGCGGCCACGTTATGGCCCAGGCCGTGCAGGCCGAATTCCCCGGCACCAAGCTGGGCATCGGCCCGGCCATTGAGAATGGTTTCTACTTCGATTTCCAAACCGCCGAGCCTTTCACGCCGGAAGATCTCAAGGCGATTGAAAAGCGCATGAAGAAGATCATCAAGGGCGGCCAGCGCTTCGAGCGCCACGTCTACGAATCTGCTGAGGAAGCGGAAAAGGCCCTCGCCGAGGAGCCCTTCAAGCTCGAGCTGGTCCAGGACAAGGGCAACGTTGACCCTGACTCCGACGAGGCCGCAGAAGTCGGTTCCGGCGATCTCACCCACTATGACAACATCAACCCGCGCACCGGGGAAGTAGAGTGGTTCGATCTCTGCCGCGGCCCGCACGTACCGACCACCAAGTACATCCCGGCTTTCACCCTGACCCGTTCTTCTGCCGCCTACTGGCGCGGCGACCAGTCCAAGGCTGGCCTGCAGCGCATTTACGGCACCGCTTTTGAGTCCAAGGAAGCGCTGGAGGCCTACCAGACCATGGTGGAAGAGGCGGAAAAGCGCGACCACCGCCGCCTGGGTCAGGAACTAGATCTCTTCTCCTTCCCGGATGAGATTGGCTCCGGCTTCCCGGTATTCCACCCGAATGGCGCGACCGTGCGCATGGAGATGGAAAACCACTCTCGCAACCGCCACGTCCAGGCTGGGTACTCCTTTGTTAACACCCCGCATATCACCAAGGGCGACCTATTCAAGAAGTCTGGCCACCTGGACTTCTACGCCGACGGCATGTTCCCGCCGATGCAGCTCGATGGCGAATATGACGAAGAGGGTAATACCGTCAAGGAGCCGCAGGACTACTACGCCAAGCCCATGAACTGCCCGATGCACAACCTGATTTTTGCATCCCGTGGCCGTTCCTACCGCGAGCTCCCGCTGCGTCTATTTGAGTTCGGTACCGTCTACCGTTACGAAAAGTCTGGCGTGGTCCACGGCCTGACCCGTGCCCGCGGCTTTACCCAAGACGATGCCCACATTTACTGCACCGAAGAGCAGCTGGAAGAAGAGCTGACCAAGGTCCTCGACTTCATCATTTCCTTGCTGAAGGACTACGGCCTGTCTGACTTCTACCTGGAGCTTTCTACCAAGGACCCGAATAAGTTCGTTGGTTCTGATGAGATCTGGGAGCGCTCCACTTCTATCTTGCAGTCGGTCGCAGAAAAGTCCGGCTTGGAGCTGGTTCCGGATCCCGCAGGTGCAGCCTTCTACGGCCCGAAGATTTCTGTGCAGGCGCGCGACGCCATCGGCCGTACCTGGCAGATGTCTACCGTTCAGTTGGACTTCAACCTGCCGGAGCGCTTCGAGCTGGAATACACCGCGTCGGACGGCACTAAGAAGCGCCCAATCATGATTCACCGTGCGCTCTTCGGCTCCATCGAGCGATTCTTCGGCGTCCTGCTGGAGCACTACGCCGGTGCCTTCCCAGCATGGCTGGCACCGCACCAAGTGGTGGGCATTCCGGTGGCTGATGAATTCTCCCCGCACCTCGAAGAGGTTGCCGCCCAGCTGCGTCAGAAGGGTATCCGCGCCGATGTGGATACCTCTGATGACCGCATGCAGAAGAAGATTCGCAACCACACCACCGGTAAGGTTCCGTTCATGCTGGTGGCTGGCGCGCGCGACGTAGAAGCTGATGCCGTGTCCTTCCGCTTCCTCGATGGCACCCAGGTCAATGGTGTGCCGGTAAAGGAAGCCGTGGAGCTCATCGCCGCATGGGTGGCAGAGCGCAACAACGAGCAGCCGACCGAAGAGCTCATCAGTGCCCGACGCTAAAGAGACACACGAAACCGACAGCTCCGCCGTCGCTGAAAACCAAGCGGTGGCGGAGACCTTCGTTGACTCAGGTGCTGGCGAGCCGGACCGTCTTGAGCGGTTATGGGCGCCTTATCGCATGGCCTATATTGCCAAGCGTTCTAAAGACCCCTTCGTGGAGGCCCCGAAGGGCAGCGATGAGGACGGGCTCATCATTGCTCGCGGCAAGACCGTCTATGCATTGTTGAACCTGTTTCCGTATAACGCCGGTCACCTCATGGTGGTGCCATATCGCAAGGAATCGCAGCTGGAGAACCTCACGCAAGAGGAATCTCAGGAGTTGATGGCCTTCGCGCAAAAGGCCGTCCGGGTGCTCAAGCGGGTTTCACGCCCAGAAGCCATCAACGTAGGGCTCAACCTGGGTCGCGCTTCGGGCGGCTCGGTAGGGGATCACCTGCACCTGCATGTGGTGCCAAGGTGGCCCGGGGATAGTAACTTTATGACTGTCCTCGATGGGACTAAGGTATTACCGCAGCTTCTGCAGGATACGCGCCGCGTGCTGGCAGAAGGATGGCGCGAGATGGAAGAGGAGGATTCGCGTGCTTAGCGTGCATGGGCGAAAGCCCGCCGCCGTGGTGGTGGAACCTATAGCCAAGGCCTTTTTGAAGCTCGGCCTGACCCCGAATGTGGTCACGGTTGTGGGCACCATGGTCACCATTGCGATTTCGGTGATCCTCATTCCTACCGGCCACCTCTTTTCCGCTGCCGTTTTGTCCGGCCTCTTCGCCGCCTTCGACATGCTCGATGGCACCATGGCGCGCTTGACCGGCAAGGCTACTGCCTTTGGCGCGACCTTGGATGCGTCCTGTGATCGCATCACCGACGGTGCATTGTTCAGTGCTATTGCATGGTGGCTGATTTATTCTGCGGATTCTTCCCGCATCACGGTTATTGCCTGCTTTGTCACCTTGGTATGTTCCCAGGTCATTTCCTATATCAAGGCGAGGGGAGAGGCATCTGGGTTTAAGATGGTCGGCGGCCTGATCGAGCGTCCCGAGCGGCTTATTTTGGGCCTGGGCGGCATTGGCCTCGAGGGCCTCGGTGTACCGCATGCCATTGAGGTAGCGCTGTGGATCTTGGCCGTTGGCTCCATCTTTACCGTGTGCCAGCGGATGGTTATCGCTGCCCGCCAGGAGCAGCAGTAGCTCATACTGCACCACCTAAAACCAGGAGGTTGTGACACCATGTGGGACAAAGAAGACCTCTCCGCGGCAGGGTACCTCGCGGGGTGGAAGGTGGTGCGCCGTCTGCCCGAGCCCATAGCGCGCACGCTTTTTCGCTGGGGTGCGGACTACGCAAGCAGCAACGGTCGCGGAATGGAAGGCTTGCGCCGCAACCTAGCGCGAGTGGTGGGCCCGGAAAACGTTACCCGCGCGTTGGTGCGCGATTCCGTGCGCTCCTATATGCGCTATTGGATGGAGGCGTTCCGCCTGCCAGCCATCCACGGCGATGCCGGGTTGCATGAGCGCTTGCTCAGCGGCTTGGAAGGCCTCGAGCATTTTGATGCTTCGGCTCAATCCGGGCGCGGCACCATTTTGGCGTTGCCGCATTCCGGCAATTGGGACATGGCGGGTGTCTTCCTCGTTGGCCATTATGGGCAGTTCACCACCGTTGCGGAGCGCCTTAAGCCCGCAGTGCTTTTCGACGCCTTTGTGGACTACCGCGAAACCCTTGGCTTTGAGGTTCTTCCCCTCACCGGCGGCGAAGCCTCGCCTTTTGCTCGCCTCAAAGAGGTGCTGGAAGCCGGTGGCGTGGTATGCCTGTTGGCTGAGCGCGACCTGACCCGAAGCGGCGTTACCGTGGATTTCATGGGGGAAGAGGCTAATATGGCCGCAGGCCCCGCGCAGCTTGCTATAGAGACCGGCGCCGCCCTGCACGTGGTGCACTCGTGGTTTGAAAGCGAGGGCTGGGGGCTCTCTGTGTCTCCTGAGCTCGAGGTAACGGATCTGCAGGAGACAGCTCAGCGCATGGCCGATGGCTTCGCTGCTAATATCCGCCGCCACCCAGAGGATTGGCATATGCTGCAGCCGCAGTGGAATGTGGACATTGAGCGGCGTCGGCAAGCGCGGGCGGGCAAAGAAGCCCGCAATGCTCGCCACACTGGGCCATCGCAGGAAGGGGAGAGCTAGTGCGCATAGGAATCGTATGCCCCTACTCCTTCGATGAACCAGGCGGAGTTCAAGCCCATATCCTTGATCTAGCCACAGTTTTCATTGAGCAAGGGCACCATGTACAGGTCATTGGCCCCGCTGCGGAATCCACCCAGTTGCCGGATTTCGTAATCAAGGGAGGGCCGGCTTTCCCCATTGCGTATAACGGTTCGGTGGCGCGCCTGTCCGTGGGACCCCACGTCACACGCAAGGTAAAGCAATTCATCAAGGAGGGCGACTTCGATGTCTTGCACATCCATGAGCCTAACTCCCCGAGCTTTTCCATGACCGCGTTGGCCGTGGCCCAAGGCCCGCTGGTGGCGACGTATCACGCTTCCGCGTCGAGCTCCTTGGTGTTGACTTTGGCCAAACCTTTCCTCGTTCCCTTTTTGGAAAAGATCCGCGGCGGCATCGCGGTATCCGATATGGCGCGGCGGTGGCAGGTGGAGCAATTGGGCGGAGACCCGGTCCTTATTCCCAACGGCGTGGATACGTCGGTTTACGCGCAGGCTCGGCGCCGCAGCCCGGCTAAGGCCCCCGGCGATCCCCTGGAAGTTGTCTTCTTGGGGCGGTTGGATGAACCGCGCAAGGGCCTCGATATCCTACTGAGCGCGCTCCGCCAAGTACACCACGATATCCGCGTGACCATCATGGGCGGTGGTCGCGCCCGCGAGGTCGAGGGCGTGGATTTTGTAGGCCGGGTAAGCGACGCCGAAAAGGCGGAAATCCTGGGCCGCGCCGATGTCTACGTGGCCCCAAATACCGGCGGCGAAAGCTTCGGCATCGTGCTGGTAGAGGCTATGGCGGCCGGCGCGGCTGTTGTTGCCTCTGACCTCGAGGCTTTCCGTGCGGTGTGCAATGCCGATTCCGACGAGGTTGCCGGCGCGCTGTTCCGCAACGAAGACAGCGAGGATCTGGCTCGTGTCCTCAACGAGGTGCTTGATGACGCCGAGTATCGGGCCCAGTTGGTGCGCAATGGCGTCCAACGCGCCAGCACCTATGACTGGGACCATGTAGCGGCGGCCGTGATGCAGGTCTACGAGACTGTCCAAGACGGCACCAAGGTGAGGGTAAAGCGTTGATGACCATTGAAATCGCCCTAGTCCTCTTCCTACTTATCATCGTAGGTTTGTGGGCGCTTTTTACCGCCCAGCGGCTTAACTCGCTGCACATCCGCACTGATGCCTCGCTGGCCCAGCTGCAGGCGGCACTTGACCGCAGGGCAGCGGTGACAGCGGCGGTCGCACCATCGCTTGCGGCGCTAGCTCAGCGAGCAGAGTCTACTGAGCTCTATCAAGGACACTTCGAACCGCGCACGATGGCCGAGCGGGAACTATCTGCCGCCATAGTGAGGGAGTTTCCCGCGGACCGTCGCCCTGCCGCGCTTGCCGACGCCGAGGGCCGCATCCAACTTGCCCACCGCTTCTACAACGAGGCGGTCAGCGACACTCGCGCGCTGCGCCTGCGCCCTGCGGTACGCCTCTTTCATCTGGGTGGCACCGCAAAACTGCCGGAATATTTTGATTATATGCTGGCCGAGTAGGCAGCAGTTCTACCTCAAGATTTAGGACGCAAGTGCGTGCCGGCCGCGTCGGCGTCGGAATACCGGCTTCGCCTCGGTGTTAGCAGCCGCGCCATCCACCGGGGAGGAAGGCGCCTGTCGCTGCTGCAATTCTGCCTGCTCGATCTTTGAAGCCAGGGCCACCTCGACTGCAAACCAGACAAGTCCGATAATGGCCATGACAACGATGAGGATATTGCGGGCTACCAATAGGTAGACGGCGAACATGTTCTCGCCCACGTGGTTCCAGATGTAGTCATAGTTGAATGGGTAGACCAAGGTTCCCAGCACAGCGGCGATGATGGTACAGCCTGCTAACAAGGCTTGGAATATCTGCAAGGGGGCGAATCCTTGCGGCAGGCGCTGGCGGATCACCACGGCAAGCAAGGGGCCCAGCCAGACGATGTATTGCGGGGAGAAAACCTTATTCGTCGCGATAAGAAGCAGGACCATAACGGTAAAAAACGCCATGGTCGTGCGGGTGGTCCATCCGCCGGCGCACAGCCGGTACAGCGCCCAGCCCACTGCGAAGACGAGCATGGCAATGGTGCCGATAGTGCTCCAGGTCATTGCGGTATCTACGCCAGGCCCGGAAATTTCAAAGCTCTTGGACGGCGCGTAGCCCAGGTGCCACCGCCCTGGAGTGCGATGTGCCTGCAACAACAGGAACGTCGCCGGGATGGACTCCAACTGGAGACCGCGCACGCCCTGATAACTCAGCGGTGAAAGCAGGCGGTCGGTACCGGAGGCGGCAATCGTGACGGTGCAGACCGCGACGATGGTGCAGAAGAAGGCAAGGAGGCGCTGCCAGGTTGCGGATCTGTTGAAGCGGCCCACTAAGCCGGCAGCGAGGACTCCCGGCCAAAGCTTCATCGTGGTGGCAAAGCCCAGTACCGCCGAGGCGATGAGCGGGCGGGTAGCTAGAAGGGCAGCTGCCCCGGCCACGGCTAGGGCGGGGAATATATCGAGACGCCACACAAAGGTGTGGCCAGCTGCGGTGCCAAAGAGGACCCAGAACCAGGCGGCCTGGAAACTGCGCGGTTGAGTCGGGTGGTGGCGCAGAAGGAGGGCTAAAAAGGCGGCGTCCACTAGCAGGGTCATGATGGTGAAGCCGATATAGAATGCGGTGATATTCTCACCGGTGAGCCACCCCAAAAGCACCGTGGGCCACGTGCCCGCGTGAGGGTATTCGGTCATTTTTGTCGGGTCATCGCCAAAGCGTCCAGCAAAATAATATGCGACATCGCCCCTGGGATTGTGGTTAATCTTGAGTAGGTAAATAAGGACAAGGCGGGCGATGACCCACCCAATCCATACTGCTGGAACAGAAGCGATGCGTTTCACTCGAAAGACTTTATTCAATGCGCGCCTACTTCGGTAGCGGACATAGTTTCTTCTAGAAAATTCCTCCACTTTTGCGCCCAGAAGTGGGGGAAGGATTTGAAAAGGAAACTGACGGCTCGTCCAGTGAGTAGTGTGGACAGCAAACGCTGGGAGAAGTGACGTCAGACATAGGGAGTGTGCAGATGGCATCCATTCGCGAGGTCTTGGCCGTCGAGGAAACGAAAATGGCCGATGTCTTTAAAGGCCCTGCTGTGGAGTCGCGGATTGAGCGTACCTTCGGCGGACAGATTGCTGCTCAAGCAGTGGCCGCAGCCCAGCGCACTGTGTCTGGCAAAGACATTCACTCTCTGCATGGTTACTTTGTAGGCCCTGGCGATGTGAGCCGGCCAATTGAAATCCGGGTCGAACGCATTCGGGAGGGGAAATCATTCGCCAACCGGCAGGTACGCGTCTACCAGGGGCATGTGCTCCTTTTTACTCTTATGGCTAGTTTCCATCGCGACGGGGATCGCGGCCCGCAGCATCAGGATCCTGCGCCAGAGGTGCCAGGGCCCGAGGAAGTAGCTCGGATTGGCGGCGGAGCCCCGTACTCCACCAGGATTATCCTCAAGGAGTGGGAGGAATGGGATATTCGCCTCGTGCCAGAAGAAGGACGCGATCCGGTGGCTGCAGAGCGCACCGGTGCAGGCTATCGGCATATTTGGTTCCGCAATACTGGCAGACTGCCTGCGGATTCTTCCTTCCATTGTGCGGCGCTGACCTTTATGTCTGATATGACGCTGATTCGCTCGGCCCTGATTCCGCATCAGGGAGAGAAAGTGCAATTGGCCAGCCTTGATCATGCGATATGGTTCCTGCGCCCATTCCGCGTGGATGAGTGGTTGCTATATGAGCAGGTATCACCCACAGCGTCGAATGCGACGGCGGTTGCGCGTGGCAAGATTTTTACCGAGCAGGGTGAATTGGTGGCGTTGGTGAATCAAGAGGGGCTTACACGTTACTTAGATGAAAATTTGGGCAGCGGCTCTGCCCATGGCAATTGGCACAACGTATAAGAATGTCCCGCTTATAAGGGGGTCGCTTTCACGCATTCGTGCAGCACACGTATAATTGCCACCAGTTTCAGCACCCGATTAGAAAGGGACTACATGTCAGGCCACTCGAAATGGGCAACTACCAAGCATAAGAAGGCTGCCAACGATGCCAAGCGTGGCAAGGAATTTGCCAAGCTGATCAAGAACATCGAAGTGGCGGCTCGTACCGGCGGTGGTGACCCAGCGGCTAACCCAACCCTTGATGACATGATCAAGAAGGCCAAGAAGGCCTCCGTCCCCAATGACAATATTGAGCGTGCTCGCAAGCGCGGTTCCGGTGAAGAAGCCGGCGGCGCCGATTGGGAAACCATCATGTACGAGGGCTACGGCCCCAACGGCGTAGCCATGCTCATTGAGTGCCTTACGGATAACCGCAACCGTGCGGCAACCGACGTGCGTACCGCGATGTCCAAGAACGGCGGCAACCTGGGTGAGTCCGGCTCTGTGGCCTACATGTTCACCCGTACCGGCTACGTCTTGGTAGAAAAGGGCGAGCTGACGGAGGATGACGTCTTGATGGCCGTGCTGGAAGCAGGCGCGGAAGAGGTCAAGGACCAGGGCGAGAAGTTTGAGATTGTTTGCGCGCCGACGGACGTGCAGGCAGTCAAGGACGCGCTCAAGGACGCCGATATTCAGGTCGATGACTCCGACAATGACTTCCGTGCGTCTGTCGAGGTACCGCTGGAGGCCAATGACGCCAAGAAGATTTTCCGCCTCATCGACGCCTTGGAAGACTCCGACGATGTGCAAAACGTCTACACCAATATGGATCTCTCCGATGAGGTTCTAGCCGAGCTGAACGAGGACTAACCACCTCGCCGCAAGGACGGCTCTTAGCGCCGGTAGCGCTCCGTGGGTATTGCCCGCAGGAGACGTTGCCGGCGCTTCGTTATGCGAAAGCTGGATGCTACGCTTGTAGAACACCTGTGTGTAGTCCATAATGGGGCAGTAGGCGGTGCACAGTGGTGCCAACATGACAATGGGGGAGAGATGAACCTAGAAGGAATGCGCGTGATGGGGATTGACCCAGGCTTGACGCGCTGCGGACTTTCCGTGGTTCAAGCTGGTCGTGGCCGAGCAATCCTTCCCGTTTCTGTCGGCGTGGTGCGCACCCCTAGCGATAAGGACTTGACGGAGCGCCTCCTGCGCCTTTCGGTGGCGGCGAAAGAGTGGATGGATGACTATTCGCCAGATGTGGTTGCGATCGAGCGCGTCTTCGAACGCGGTCAGGTGTCCACAGTCATGCAAACGGCCCACGTCGTAGGCGTGCTGGTGCTAGCTGCCGCCGAACGCGATATTCCGGTGTACATGTACACCCCGTCCGAGGTGAAAAAGGCCATCTCTGGTAACGGACGTGCAGATAAGAAGCAGATGACCACCATGATTACCCGTATTCTGGGGTTGACTGAACCACCCAAGCCTGCCGACGCCGCCGACGCTCTTGCGTTGGCAGTGTGCCACTGTTGGCGTGCCCCGGCCATTGTGCGGATGGACCATACCGGTCTCGGGCTTGGTGCTAAGACCAGCGGCGTACGCGGGCAAGGAAAGAAGCGCTAGGGAATTTTACTGAGAGTGGAAGGATAAGAAGCCAATGATTGCTGCACTGCGTGGAGAGGTAATCCATATTGGACTCGACCATGGGGTTATCGACTGTGCAGGCGTGGGGTACAAGTTTTTAGCTACCCCAAAAACGCTGGGCACCTTGCGCCGCGGGGAACAAGCCACGGTTCTTACTAACTTGGTGGTCAAGGAAGATTCTCTGACTCTCTATGGCTTTAGCGCTGATGAGGATCGCGAGATGTTCCATGTGCTGCAGTCTGTGTCCGGCCTAGGTCCCAAGCTGGCCCTAGCGGCGCTGTCCGTAATGGGGGCAGGGGAGCTTGCTGCGGCAATTGGTGGGGAAGATGTGAAGGCGCTGCAGTCTATCCCGGGCGTCGGCAAGCGTATGGCCCAACGCTTGGCGCTGGAGCTGAAAGATAAGGTAGCGGCCTTTGCACCAAGCGAGCCCGCCGCCGCAGGCTCCGTTGATACCGCCGTCGCGCCGAACGGTGGTGCCGTGGTAGAAAGCGTGACTGAGGCACTCATTGGCCTCGGGTTTACCGATAAGGGAGCGCGTCCCGTGGTGGAATCTGCCTACGCGGAAAATCCCGATGCCGATACGTCCACTCTCTTGCGTGCAGCGTTGGCGCAGCTGGGCAAGAAGAAATAACCGGCAGGAAGGCTGAAAAATATGTCCGATATTGAGCGCACCGAGTTCAATCTCCCTGAGGGCGTCGACGCGGCGCACGCCTCCCAGCGCAATAGCGATGTGGATGCCACCGCACACTCCGAGGAGCATGATATTGAACGCTCCTTGCGTCCAAAGTCGCTCGAGGAGTTTATCGGCCAACCCAAGGTGCGCGAGCAGCTCTCCCTTGTGCTTAAGGGGGCAAAGAACCGTGGGGTCACGCCGGACCACGTTTTGCTTTCAGGGCCGCCGGGCCTGGGCAAGACCACTATGGCGATGATTATTTCCCAGGAGCTGGGCACCTCGCTGCGTATGACTTCTGGGCCCGCTTTGGAGCGCGCCGGTGATTTGGCCGCAATGCTTTCCAACCTGATGGAAGGCGATGTCCTGTTCATCGATGAGATCCACCGCATTGCCCGGCCAGCAGAAGAAATGCTGTACATGGCAATGGAGGACTTCCGCATTGACGTCATTGTGGGCAAGGGACCTGGTGCTACTTCTATTCCGCTAGAGATCCCGCCTTTTACCCTGGTCGGCGCGACTACGCGCGCCGGCATGCTCACCGGCCCATTGCGCGACCGCTTCGGTTTCACCGCGCAGATGGAGTACTACGACACGGCTGATCTCACCCAAGTGATCAAGCGCGCCGCCCACATCTTGGACGTGGAAATTGACCACGATGCGGCGGTAGAAATTGGCTCTCGGTCGCGCGGAACCCCGCGTATTGCTAACCGTTTGCTGCGCCGCGTTCGAGACTATGCCGAGGTCAATGGCACCGGCCTGATTGATCTCAGTGCGGCCCAAGGAGCGCTCGAAGTCTTTGACGTAGATGACATGGGACTTGACCGCCTCGACCGGGCGGTGCTCAATGCCTTGATTAAGGGGCACGGCGGCGGACCGGTTGGCGTGAGCACACTGGCCATCGCAGTGGGCGAGGAGCCCTCGACGGTGGAGGAGGTGTGTGAGCCTTACCTGGTGCGTGCCGGGATGGTTGCGCGCACTGGACGCGGCCGCGTAGCTACCGCTGCAGCATGGCGGCACCTGGGGCTTACCCCGCCGGAGGGCGCGGCCGGGCTGTTTTAATTCAGGGGCTAGCCTGCTTGGCGATGCCCCCTTGGGGTTTCTGTGCACACCGCCGTCTGGCACACTAGGGTGCTATGGAAATCATCATTCTCATCATTATTGGCATCCTCTTCGTCGTTCCCTCGTTTATGGCCATGCGAAAGCAGCGCCAGCGCCAAAATGAGATGCAGGCCCTCCAGAATTCCCTGCAGCCGGGCGACGCCATCGTTACGGCGGGCGGCGTGCACGGCGTGGTGCGCAGCACTGGCGACAAGGATGTGGATCTAGAAATCGCCCCTGGTGTGGTGGTTACTTTTGACAAGATGGCCGTGATTCGCACCGAACAAGAGGCCAATGACCTGGCGCGTCCCGCTGCTGGGGAAGAGAAGAACGATGCGGCAGATAACCTGCCTGATGAGAAGTACCCTCCGTTTGACGGCGAGGAGAAGTAGCCCGCCATTTCCTAAGATTTACCTTAATGTTTGCTTGGTAGGTGGGGACTTCGCGGAGCGTAGACCCCATCACACTTTGGGCCTTATCTGGCCCTCGTTAAGGAAAACTCCGCCTGATGACGTACGATTGTGCGTTGTTGACGTGCCTGCGCCATGTGGCGGGGCCGTATTTAATGTTTAAACACCCTGTTATAAGCAGCACAGGAGATTATCGTTGTCCGCAAAAACCCGTGGCGCTATGAAAAATAGCAAACGCCAATGGCCGAAGCGCGCGCTCGCGCTCTTCGTGCTCATTGTGGTTGTTATCTATGCGCTTATCTTTTTAACTGGTAGCCGTCAAAGCACCCCAAAGCTTGGCATCGACTTGCAGGGCGGTACCCGCGTAACGCTGGCACCGCAAGGCGAGGAACCCACCCAAGACCAGCTCAAGCAAGCACGCAACATTTTGGAACAGCGTGTTAACGGCATGGGTGTTTCTGGTTCTGAGGTTGTCATCAACGGCAATACCCTGGTCATTACCGTGCCAGGTGAAGACGCCTCCCAGGCACAGGCCGTGGGCCAGACCTCGCAGCTGTTCTTCCGTCCGGTGGCTAAGCCCTCCATGCCGGATATGGAAAAGCTCAATAAGGTGCTGGAAGATATGGCCAATCGCTGGGTGAAGTACGACGTACTCAGCGCAGACGAGGCCAATAAGCAGATGGAACAGATGACCCAGTCCATCGCTCAGCAAGAAGCACAGATGACTGGCAAGGAGCCAAAGAAACAGAAGGCTCCTAAGGTCAGCGCCAAGCCGCTTGAGCAGCCAAGCAACTCCATTGAGCAGACTAAGCGCCGTGATGAAGTCACGGAGATGCTCCTGAAGGACCGTCAGTCCGAGGACCCGACCACCCAGGCAGCAGCCTCCGCGCTGATGACCTGCCAGGGCAGCAGCGACCCACTGGCCGGCGCCGATGATCCTGCCAAGCCATTTGTTACTTGTGACTACTCCAACGGCAATCCGTACGTTCTGGAGCCAGCACCGCTTCTCAATGGCATCAAGGACGAAAACGGCACCCGTCTCACCGGTAACGAGATCGATACCAATTCTCCGATCGAAGGCGGCCTGAACGGTCAATCCGGTCAGATGGAGATCAACTTCTCCTTCAAGACTGGTGATGGCCCGAACGGTTCTCAGACCTGGGCGGACCTGACCCAGGAACACTTAAAGGACCAGGTAGCCATCACCCTTGACTCTGGGGTTATTTCCGCACCGTTCATTCAGGGCGCAACCCCAGTTGGTTCTGCTACCTCCATTACTGGTGACTTTAGCCAGGAAGAGGCACAGAGCCTGGCAAATAACCTAAAGTATGGCGCACTGCCGTTGTCCTTCGCCGGTGAAAATGGCGAGCCGGGTGGCACCGTAGAGTCCATTCCGCCAACACTGGGTAAGGCTGCTCTGCAGGCCGGCCTCATTGCAGGCCTTGTTGGCCTGGTACTCGTGATGGCGTACTCGCTGTACTACTTCCGCGCGCTGGCCGGCGTATCCCTTATCTTCCTCATTGCCTCTGGCCTCCTGACCTATGGCTCCCTGGTTCTGCTGGGCCGCTGGATCGGTTACTCGCTGGACCTTTCCGGCATCGCCGGTCTGGTCATCGGTGTGGGCGCAACCGCTGACTCCTTCGTGGTCTACTACGAGCGCATCAAGGACGAGCTCCTCGAGGGACGCACCTTCCGCTCCGCTACGCAAAAGGCGTGGGAGCGCGCTCGTGCCACCATTGTGACCGGTAACGCGGTGACCCTGATTGGCTCTGTTGTGGTCTACTTCCTCGCCATCGGTGAGGTGAAGGGCTTCGCCTTTACCATGGGCCTGACCACCGTCTTCGACCTGATCGTATCCTTCTTGGTCATGGCGCCGCTGATGCAGATGGTCGGCCGACGTCCGGCTGCCGCTAAACCTTCGATGAATGGCCTCGGCGGTATCTACGCACTGGTGGAAGAGCGCCGTGAACGCGGCTACTTTGGCTCGGGACGTCGTCAAGCGAACGCTGCTGAATCCGCGAGTGCAAAGGAGCCAGCCACCAAGGAAACGGCAGGAGATTCTGCCGCAGGAACCGCACGTCCCGTAGATGCTGCGGAAGATGAGGAGAAATAAGCATGGCTGTTTCGACTAAGCACAAGATTTCCCGGATGGACCGCCTCTACGAGGACGAGCGCGGTTATGACTTCATCGGTCGCACCAAGCTGTGGTACGGCATCACTGCAGCACTAATCGTGGCAGCAGTGGCCGCGATCCTCATTCGTGGCTTCTCGCTCTCGATTGACTTCGAAGGTGGCACCACGTTGTCGATGCCGGCAGGCGACCTCAAGGAAGATGAGGTAAGCCAGGTCTTCGAAGACTCCACCGGTGTAGAACCCGAGCAGGTTCACATTGTGGGCGCTGGCGATTCCGAGACCTTGGAAATCGTTTCTGAGCGCTTGAGCCAAGAGGACGTGAATGCGGCCCGCGCGGCTATCTATGACAACTTCCAGCCGAAGGATGAAAACGGCAAGGCCACCCCGGATGCCATTGGCTCGTCCACGGTTTCCGAATCTTGGGGTTCTTCTATTACCCAGCGCATGCTCATTGCCATGCTGGTCTTCCTGGTAGCCGCGACCGTCTACGTGGCCATTCGCTTGCAGAAGACCATGGCTTTTGCCGCAATTATCGCGCTGATTGCAGACGGCGTGATCATCGCCGGTATTTACGCCCTGTTTGGCTTCGAAGTTTCCCCGGCCGTCATCATTGGTCTGCTTACCGTCCTGACCTTCTCCATGTATGACTCGGTCATCGTCTTTGACAAGATCAACGAGAACACGGAAGGCCTCGAGGGCCAGCGCAAGAAGACATTTGCTGAGCTGACAAACTTGGCTATTAACCAGACGGTCATGCGCTCGATTTCTACCTCGGTGATTTCTGCACTGCCTATCATCGCGCTCTTCGTGGTGGCCGTGTGGCTCATGGGTATCGGTACCCTCCGCGATCTGGCGCTCATTCAGCTCATCGGCGTGGTCGAGGGCATTTTCTCCTCCATCTTCTTCGCTACGCCGCTGGTCGTGACCCTCGCCAACATGTCCAAGAAGATCAAGCGTCACAACAAGCGGGTCGCGGACTACCGCGCTGGCGAGGACGAGAACGCCGAGGCTGAATCTGGCGCAGCATCCTCCGGCCGCACCGTGGTCTCACCAGTGAGCGTAAAGTCCACCCCGGCTGAGATCGACGATGATCCGTCCGAGTCCACTGGGCACCCTGGCGCAACCTGGCGCCCGGGCCGGTAACCTCCGGTAGTAAGATTATGGCGGAATTGTAGCTGAAGTGAGGGCAAATAACGGTGCTTAAATCAAAGAGCAGTTCTAGCGAACGTCACTGGGGAAGGAAGGCCATTGCCTCGTGCGTTTCAGCTCTAGCTCTAGCTGCTTCTGCCTGTAGCGGGCAGGGCGGCGAAGAGGACTCGCCTAGTGTTCCCCAGGAGCCAGAATCCTATGGATACTTTGGCTACCAGGTAAATTCCCGCTTGGCCACCACTAATTCTGGCACCTCCTTTGGTGACGCTACCTCCGCCGGTTTGTTGTCTACGCGGCTTTATCCAGGCCTTTTTGTGCCCGGCCCTTCTGGCGAACTGATTCCCAACGCGGATCTAGTTGAGACCGAGGAGCTTCCGCCCGTTGCCGGCAGCGACCAGCGGAGTGTTCAGCTCACTTTGGAAGAGGATGCCGTCTTTTCCGATGGTACCCCCGTTACCTGTGACGACTACTTTTTGGCGTATGTGGCCGGTACTCATCCAGCTGAATTCGCCTCCCATATGCCGTTGATGAATGACATCGCAGATTTTAGCTGTGAGCCCCAAAGCAAAACGTTCACCCTGACCTTTAACAAGGATCAGGGGCAGCGCTGGCGCCACATGTTTGGCGCCGGCACGGTCATGCCGGCCCATGCGCTGGCCAAGAAGTCCGAGTTGAGCATTGAGGAACTCAACGCCGCCCTGACAGTAGAAGACATGCAGGCGCTTGCGCCGGTTGCTAAGGAATGGCGCTATGGCTTTTCCGTGGCCGAGGATCAGATAGATCCCGAGCTGCAGGTCTCCTTTGGGCCCTATGTCATTGACAAGGTAGGCGACGAAGGGGAGATCATTCTCAAAGCAAACGAAAAGTACTTCGGAGACGCCCCAGCGGAAGATCATGTTGTGGTCTGGCCTTCGGAGGCTGATGCACAGAAGCTCGCAGATAAAGGCGCGTTGCGCGTAGTCGATGCCGCAAGCGAGAATCCTGACTGGCTGGACAGCACGAAGGATGAGGCAGGGGAGTCCCCCTACGAGGCCACTCCAATGGTTGGCGAGCTAACCGATACGCTCACGCTATCTGAAGCCGGAGTATTCGCGGAGCCGTGGGCGCGCGAGAGCTTCGCGGCCTGCGTCGATCAGCAGGCGGTTGCGCAAGCAAGCTCTGCGGCCTCCGGTGTGGAGGTGCCACCGGCTTACCTGCGTACCGTTTCCGCGACCAACCCAGTTGCCGGCAGCCTAGAAAAGGTGGGGAAGGATCACCAGGGCACCGATTTAGCCAAGGCCGGCGATCTCAACGGGACCACTATCAAGGTGGGCTACTTGGGACCGGATAAACGTTATGCCGCCATGGTGGAACAACTTCGTGCATCCTGTGAGCCGGCCGGTATCACCATCGAGGACGCGTCTGCGGAGTTCATGTCCCAGCACTACTTGGAAATGGATCCGGAAACCTGGGCGCCTACCGTCGATGCCTTTCTCGGCCCAGTCGATCCCCAGACGGAGTATTCCACTGTGGAGTCGAGCATGAAGAACTCTGCGGAGCTGAAGAAGACAGAAGAGGCTCTGTGGAAGGATGTTCCATCCATTCCTCTCTCAGCGCAGCCGCGGGTCTTCCTCGTCCGCCGCGACGTGGAAGGTGTCCTGCCGTACACTGGCGTCTCGGGCATCGGTTGGAATATGGATCGCTGGCACAGTACCGCCCCAACGGACAAGGAATAGGCCCCTCATAGCGGGCGATTACGACCTCTCGCAAATATTTCTCAAGGAAGATTATGAGTTCGCACTACGAATCAGCAGCACAAGCACTCAAGGACAAGGTTCGCCTCGTTCAAGACTTCCCCGAGGAGGGCATCCTCTTTGAGGACCTCACCCCGGTCTTGGCGGATCCAGAGGCATTTCGCACCGTAGTGGACGGCTTGGCGGCCGCCTGCGAGGAATTGGGCGCAGATATGATTGGCGGCCTCGACGCCCGTGGATTCCTCCTCGGCTCGGCCGTCGCCTACAAGTTGGGCCTAGGCATCTTGGCCATCCGCAAGAAGGGCAAGCTTCCCCCACCGGTATATACCGAAGAATATGAGCTGGAGTATGGCTCCGCGGCGCTGGAGATTCCAGCCAGCGGCGTTGACATCAAGGGCAAGCGCGTGGTGCTTGTCGACGACGTCCTGGCCACCGGTGGCACCCTCCACGGTGCCAAGCTTTTGCTTGAGTCAGCAGGTGCCGAAGTCGCTGGCAATGTGGTGGTGCTGGAAGTCAAGGGGCTCAACGGTCGTGAGCGTTTATCCGGCCCACCGCTCATTGTGTTGAATGCCACAGACTAAGATGGGATGCCTAAGCTAGATCGAACGATCTAGTTGGACATGAGGCCACAAGGCCCGTGGCACTGTGAAGGGCGGTAGATTTGGCCATGGACAAACCCGTAAAGCGCCAGTCCGGCGGCGGAATGCGCAGCATGTCGGCTCGCCTAGCTCGTTCGCTTACCGGCGGCCGAGTGAAGGTAAATCCGGTGCTGGACCCGTTGATGTCCATCCACCGCAAGTTTCACCCCAAGGCCGATGCTGATCTACTCAATCGCGCCTATGACACCGCGGAGAGGCTCCATGAGGGTGTCTTTCGCAAATCCGGAGAACCGTATATCACCCACCCGCTCGCCGTGGCGACGATCGCGGCGGAGATCGGTATGGACACCACCACTATCGTCGCAGCACTGTTGCACGACACCGTGGAGGATACTGACTACTCCCTAGAGGACCTCACCCGAGACTTCGGTCCGGAGGTGGCTCGCTTGGTCGATGGCGTGACCAAGCTGGACAAGGTGGCACTGGGCTCGGCCGCAGAGGCCGAGACCATTCGTAAAATGATTGTCGCCATGGCCACCGACCCCCGAGTCCTGGTCATCAAGGTCAGCGACCGCCTGCACAATATGCGTACCATGCGCTTCCTCCCGCCCGAAAAGCAGGCTAAGAAGGCGCGGCAGACCCTAGAGGTTATCGCGCCGCTAGCTCACCGCCTAGGCATGGCCAGCGTGAAGTGGGAGTTGGAAGACCTGTCCTTTGCCATCTTGTATCCGAAGAAGTACGACGAGATCGTACGGATGGTGGCAGATCGTGCCCCCTCGCGCGATCGCGCGCTGAAAGAGATCATTAGCCAGGTCAGCGGGGCGCTGAAGGAAAACGGCATTGAAGCCGAGGTTATGGGCCGACCAAAGCATTACTGGTCCATTTACCAAAAGATGATTGTGCGCGGCCGCGACTTCGCGGAGATCTTCGACCTCGTAGGAATCCGCATCTTGGTCGAGGACGTCAATAACTGTTATGCCGCGATCGGCGTGGTCCACTCGATCTACCAGGCATTGCCGGGGCGCTTTAAGGACTATATTTCCTCGCCGCGATTCGGCGTGTATCAGTCGCTGCACACCACGGTGCTGGCAAATGGCGGCGCTACCTTGGAAGTCCAGGTACGTACCCACGAGATGCACTACAACGCCGAGTTCGGTGTGGCTGCTCACTGGCGCTACAAAGAAACCAAGGGCAAGAACTCGGGCCACCAGGAAGAAGTAGACCAGATGGCGTGGATGCGCCAACTTCTGGACTGGCAGAAGGAAGCCGCCGATCCCAATGAGTTCCTCGACTCGCTGCGCTACGACCTGACCGCCAAGCAAATCTTCGCCTTTACCCCGAAGGGCGATGTGGTAAACCTGCCTGCCGGTTCTACACCGGTGGACTTTGCCTACGCAGTACATACTGAGGTGGGGCACAGGTGTATCGGTGCCAAGGTCAATGGCAAGCTCGTCGCGCTCGAATCGAAGCTAAAGTCCGGCGACAAGGTGGAAATCTTTACCTCAAAGGATCCCAACGCCGGTCCGTCCCGCGATTGGCAAGACTTCCTCGTGTCTGCTCGAGCCAAGACAAAGGTGCGGCAGTGGTTTGCTAAGGAACGCCGCGAAGAACACTTGGAAGCCGGCCGCGATGCCCTGGCTACCGAGGTCCAACGTGGTGGCTTGCCCATGCACCGCCTCTTTACTGCCAGCTCCATGAAGCAGGTAGCGGAGCAGCTGCACTATACCGACGTCGATTCGCTGTATACCGCCATCGGCGCGGGCCACGTATCTGCTCAACACGTGGCCAACCAATTGGTTGCCATGTTCGGCGACCAAGACGATGCCATCGACACCCTGGCCTCACGCACGCCACTGTCTGAGATTGAGCACTCCCGTGCCCAACACACTGAAGACTCGGCATCGGGCACCGGCATCTTGGTGGAAGGCAGCCCCGATGTGATGGCAAAGCTCGCCAAGTGCTGCCAGCCCGTGCCGGGCGATGCCATTTTCGGTTTCGTTACCCGCGGCGGGGGAGTCTCCGTGCACCGAGCCGATTGCACAAACGCGGAAAAGCTCAAGGCAGAACCAGAGCGCATGTTGGAGGTGGCCTGGTCTTCTGGTACCTCCGCAACGGGCGCTTTCTCGGCGACGCTGCAATTGGAAGCCCTCGACCGTCAGGGCCTCCTTTCAGAGCTCACTCGGGTAATGAGCGATGAGAACATCAACGTTTTGACCATGAACTCTAATCGTGGCGATGACCATATTGCGACGGTAAGGTTCACATTCTCCGTTTCGGATACCAAGCAATTGGGAACCTTGATGACCACACTGCGCAATATCGAAGGCGTCTTTGACGTTTACCGCGTAACCGCCTAAGGCGCTGTGCCCCACCCTCAAGGAGGGGCGGGGCAAGCAACGCAAAGGCATCGGGGAGGTTACCTGTATGTGAATTTTTGACTGCTGCAAGGTAAAACTCCAGCAAGCAAGCTTAATGTCTCCTGCCAAGTAGTTAGCGAAGCGATATAAATTATCCTGTCGCTTTCTACTATCTAGGAGTACTTCAATGCAGTTCCGTCGCATCGGCCAGCTTGTGGCCGCCACTACCGTTTCCGCTGTTGCTCTCTCCGGCGCGCAGGCGGTGGCACAGGAAAACAAGACCACCATCTCCGTCACCAATATCACCGATATTCACGGTCACTTGGAAGACAAGATTGGTGACCCAGCCAAGGCCGGCGATGAAATCGGCGTGGCTCGCTTGCAGTCCCTTATCAAGCAGGTAAATGAAGGACAGGAATTCAACCTGACCTCCTCGGGCGATAACGTGGGCGGCTCTGCCTTTGTCTCTGCAATTTCTGATGACAAGTACACCCTTGAAGCCCTCAACGAGATGGGTATGAAGGTGACTGCTGTAGGTAACCATGAGTTTGATAAGGGTACCGAAGACCTTACAGGGCGTATCGCTGATAGCTCTGATTACCCAATCTTGGGTGCCAACGTGTTCAAGGATGGGAAGCCTCTTCTGGAGGCTTCCCACGTCGAAGAAATTGATGGCGTAAAAGTCGGCTATGTTGGCACGGTAACGGAAAATACCAAGTATAAGGTGTCTGCTGCCAAGATCCCAGGGATCACTTTTACTAATCCAGCCGAGGCTACCAATAAGGAAGCTACTCGTTTGAAAGAATCTGGTGAGGCCGATGTTGTTGTTGCGCTCATGCACGAAGATGCCCAAGGCTTTGCAGAGGACTTTAACAAAGACGTCGACGTAGCTTTTGGCGGCGACACCCACGTTGCCACTAAGGGCGAAATTGAGCGCGAGGGCGCCTTGCCACTGCAGTGGGCACAGGGACACGAGTACGGCAAACTGCTCAACGACGTTGATATTACCTTTGATAAGACTGCTAAAAAGATTACCGACATCAGTTTGAAGCAGTACGACGCGACCGCTGCAGCAAAGGTTGAACCAGATGCTGAAATCGCAGCTATTGTAAAAAAGGCCCAGCAAGAGGCTGACATCGAGGGTGCCAAGACCGCCGGTACTGTGGAACGGGCCCTGTTCCGCGGATCTGATGAGAATGCTGATTCGGGTTCTAACCGTGGTGTCGAATCTACCCTCAATAACTTCATTGCTGACGGCCAGCGTTACGCCATGAGCAAGCAGGTAGGCGAGGACATCGAGATCGGTGTGATGAACGCTGGCGGTGTTCGTGCTGACTTGAAGGGCGGCGACGTTACCTACAAGGACATTTTTGAGGTACAGCCCTTTGGCAACTCTGTAATTACCGCCAAGATTTCCGGCGAGGAGTTCATTAATGCCTTGGAAAACCAGTGGCAGGAAGGCAGCCGACCACGCCTGGCCATGGGGCTTTCCAATAACGTCCAAGTAGTCTACGACCAGAAGGCCGACAAGGGCGAGCGCGTACAGTCTGTGACCATCAACGGCGAGAAAATCGATCCGAAGAAGGATTACTCCATTGCGCTGTCTTCCTTCCTTGCTTCCAGTGATGAAGAGGCAGGCGGCGACGGCTACTTCAACGCTGGTTCCATCAAGGACAAGAACGATGTGGGCTACATGGACACTCAGGCCATGATCGACTACATCAAGTCGGGTGAATCGGAGGTCCGCACGGGCCAGGGCCAGATTGGCGCCAACATCGAGGGGGACGTGAAGCCGGGCGAGGAAATCACGGTGAACCTGTCCAGCCTCAATTACTCCACCGACGGTGAGCCGATGGCCAAGAAGGCAACCGTCAAGTTGGGCGACGCTGAGCAGACCGTCGATATCGACAACGCTGCGCAAGAAGGCGATGCGCAATTCGGTGAGCGAGGTCGCGCAACGGTAAAGCTCACCGTTCCGGAGAACCTGAGCGGTACCCAGAACCTGGAAATCACCACCGACGCCGGCACTAAGGCAACTCTGCCTCTCGAGGTAAGCGGCGAGGGCTCCGGAGAGCCGGGAGCTAAGCCTGCGCCAAAGGGCTCTTCCTTGTCCTCCAACGGCTCTTCCGTGGGCGGCGCAGTATTCGCCATCGTTGCAGCACTGGTAGCTGGCGTTGCGGTTGTGGGCATGAACCCGCAGATTCTTCCTGCCCCAGCTCGCAAGATGATTGAGGACCTGCGCAAGCAGTTCCACATCTAAGACAGCACAGCACTAGGCGGAGCGGCTCTTCCTGAACGGGGGAGTGACGCTCCGCCTTTTCTGTATGTCTCGTGGCTGCCAGGTAACCTAAGCAGTCGTGGATACTCTAGAACTCTTTCTGCGCGAGATTACCTATCAACTGGGTATTGAATGGCACCGTATCCCCGTTGTCGTGCTGGCGACTTTGGGTATCTACCTATCCTTCATGGTGCTGGTGAAGCTATTTGGCTCTCGCGTGCTTACGTCCATGACGGCCTCAGATGCCATCATCATTATTATGTTTGGCGCGGTCGCGGGCCGTGTCATCGTGGGCAATCCACCGACCCTTGCCGCCGGCGTCATCGGTCTGACCACGCTGATGGCGCTCGAAGCTGCCTTCGGTACCATTCGCAAGGTAGTGAAGTGGACGCGCTTTCTGGACCGTCGTCCCATCCTTTTAGTCTTTAGCGGTGAGATGGTTGAAGATAACCTGACTCTGGCCCACATTACAAAATCGGATATCTACTCGGCGGCTCGTAGAGCCGGCATTAGCCGCATGGAAGACGTGCAGATAATGATCCTGGAGCCTACAGGCCACATCTCCGTCATCAAGGTCGGTCAAACCATCGATCCGGAGCTTTTTAAAGACCTGGTGGGGTCCGAATACATCGAAGACGCTAAAGACTCTTAGGGCGCACCTTACAGCTTGGCCAGAAGCGCAAAGACAACCTGTAGGCTCCCTTTACCCAAGAGCACGCGAAAAGCCGCTGCGTCCCACTCAGGGAAGCAGCGGCTTAAGAATCGCTATGAAGCGGTGACTTTACTTGTTGCCGAAAGGCAGGTCGAAGTACTTGTTTGCGAATGCGAACAGGGTGCCCAGAGCGCCGATAACAGCGGTGAAGACGCCGATCCAAGCCTTGATGTCGTCAGCCTTCTCCTTGGAGGTGCGGTCATCTTCCTTGTTCTTGGAGTCATCAGACTTGTCAGCTGCGTAGTCGTTGTCAGAGGAAGAGGAAAGGCCCTCGACGGAGTTGGTGATCTTGGAGGACAGGTCGGAGGTGGTGTCCTCAGCGTTAGCAACGGTGGTGCCTGCGAAAGCGACGGACAGAGCGGTTGCGCCAGCAACGAGTGCCTTGCGGGAGAAAAGCTTCATTTTTGATTCCTAACAAGCTTGGTGTGGTCAAAGACGTTTCAAATACTAGACAGGCTGACAGGCTTCCGCAACAGTATCGGCAGGTTTTTGTTCACTGGCTGAACTAGCTGAAAGTCCGCTGTGTGCTGCGTGTTTACTACTGTGGCTCTTGTGATCTGGGGGAATTTTAGTGTTCTCCTGTTTCTGCAGCTTAACCCTCAAAATAGAGCTCAGCTTAAATTAAGGAAAGGATAAGCCCCGGCGCATTCATCCACGGTATGTGTGGTCAATGGCCGGGGCTTTGTACCCGCCCCCGTTAGGGGGTGGTGCGGTGGAGCTAAGAGGGGGCGTCGCCAAGCAGGGCTTTTCTGCGGCCTAAGCCTTGACGGTTGCCTTCTTAATCTTGACTTCCTTAGCGGGCTTACCATTTGGCTGGCCGCCTTCGACGCCGTTCTTGGCAATCTTATCCATCGTCTTCATGCCCTTGTCGGTGATGGTGGCGAAGTAGGTGTAGCTCGGGGCCAGCTCAGAATCGTCGTAGTTGAGGAAGAACTGGGAACCATTGGTGTCTGGGCCGCTGTTGGCCATGGCGACGGAGCCGCGCGGGTAGACAACGGGGTTCTGTGCGTCCTTCTCATCCACCTCGTCGGTGGGGTACTCATCAGCGAAGCTGAAGCCGGGGCCGCCGGAACCGGAACCGGTTGGGTCGCCGCACTGCAGTACGTTGATCCCGCTTGAGGTCATGCGGTGGCAAACGGTGTCGTCGTAGTAGCCCGACTTGGCTAGCTCAGAAATAGCGTTGGTGGTACACGGCGCCTTGGCGCGGTCCATTTCCATCTCAATAGTGCCCTGGTTGGTCTCAAAGGAAACGGTGACGGTGCCCTTGGTGGAAATATCCTTGCCGTTGGGCTTCTTTGCGCCGTTGGACTCTTGCCCGTTGTCCTCATACTTACAGGTCACAGTATCCGGCAGGGCCTTGGCGCGCTTGTCAGCGATGGGCTGCGCCTGTGGCGTTTCTTGCGAGGTCTCAGCTGCGGAAGACTCCTCAGCCTGTACGTTTTCATCGTCGCCTTCGCGGGTGGACAAGAAGTAGATGCCGCCGACGAGGGCGAGAATTACTACGAGGGAGGCGGCAACAACGCCTAGCGGGCGTGCCTTCTGCTTGCGTTCGCGGGATTTCAGCTCGCGCTCGAGCTTGCTCAGCGCCTCTTCGCCGCGCTTTTGATTATTTGGCACCGGGAGTCAACCTTTCTAGCGATTATCGGTGGCATGATTCAACCTGACTGAGTCTAGCGGTTCCCGACAGCTGAGAAAGCGTTGGCATGGAAAACTGAGCAAGTTAATAGCTCTAAAGCCCAAAAATAAGTACGCTGGTTTCTATGGTTGAACCAGATTTTACCGATCCGCCAACGCCCACCGTTGGTGAACTTCCCCCAGTGGGAGACCCGCTGCCCGAGTTTGAACTCATCGGTACCGACCTGCGTCAGATTACCAATGAGACCTTTGCGGGCACGCGCCTTATTATTTCCATCTTGCCCTCTATTGAAACCCCTGCCTGTCAGGAGCAGCTGCGCCGTTTTCATGAGCAGGTTTCTCAGCTAGATAACACTAAGCTTCTCTCCGTTTCTCTCGATTTGCCCTTTACCCTCAAGCGCTTTTGCGCGGCTGACGGCATTGATGATGTCATCGCCGCCTCCGCATTTCGCTCTGACTTTGGTGAGAAGTTCGGCGTGACTGTGCGCGATTCCGTCTTGGAAGGCTTGCTTGCCCGCTCCGTGGTGGTGGCTGATGAAAACCACAAGGTCATCCACACTCAAATGGTTCCTGGCGTGGTCACCCAGCTTGATTATGACAAGGTCTGGGATATTTTGCGTTAAGCCGTTCGGCGCTGTCGGCCTCTACTCATCCTGAAAATGGGGGAGGCCGGCTCTTTTTTGTTTCGGGCAGCTAGGGTAGTGGGCATGGAAATCTACGGTTTTACTGCCGGTCCGTTTCAGACCAATACCTACGTGATTGCGGAAGGCCGCCGCGCCTTCATAGTGGACCCGGGCATGGATGCGATGGAAAAGGTCCTCGAGCATGACTTGGACTATGAGGCTATCGTGCTCACACACGGCCATATTGACCACACTCGGGATGCCGGGTCTTTGGCAGAAAAGCTCGACATCCCTGTTTATATCCACCCTGCTGACAGGTTTATGCTCGACAGCGGCGAAGGAGTCTCGCCCCAGGCCCAAGAGCTTTTCGACGCCGCCCATATGACCCCCATCTCCGACCTCCGCGAGCTCCAAGATGGCGAAACCCTGGAGCTTATCGGTCATACCTTTGCTCTCAAACACGCGCCCGGGCATTCGCCGGGATGCGTGATGATTGTTTCCGAAGAGTTTGCTCTCACCGGTGACGTGCTCTTCGCCGGGGCCATTGGACGCACCGACTTACCTCACTCGGACCCCAATGCCATGCAGAAGTCGCTTGCTGGCCCAGTGTGGAGTCTGCCCGATAACCTCGACATTCTGCCCGGCCACGGGCCTACCACCACGATGCGTAAGGAGAGGGCGACCAATCCCTTCTTCGCAACATTGAGGGAGGTACTGTAATACCCGTGAGTAAAAAGAAGCAGTTCCAAGCCCTGTCCGCCCCCAAAGGTGTCCCAGACTATTTCCCACCGCAGTCGGCCGCATTCTATAAGGTGCGCCAGACCATGGTGGAGCAGGCACATCTCTCCGGCTTCCAGCACATTGAGCTGCCCATTTTCGAAGACACCGCGCTTTTCGCCCGTGGCGTGGGCGAGTCCACCGACGTGGTGTCTAAGGAGATGTACACCTTTGCTGATCGCGGCGACCGTTCCGTTACTTTGCGCCCAGAGGGTACCGCTGGCGTGATGCGCTCGGTCATTGAGCACAACCTGGACCGCGGCCAGCTGCCCGTGAAGCTCAACTATTTTGGTCCGTTCTTCCGCTATGAACGCCCCCAGGCTGGCCGCTACCGCCAGCTACAGCAGGTCGGTGTAGAGGCTATTGGCGTGGACGACCCTGCGCTAGACGCCGAGGTCATCGCCTTGGCGGATCGTTCCTTCCGCGCGCTGGGGCTTAGTGGCTTCCGCCTTGAGCTCACCAGCTTGGGCGATCGCAATTGCCGCCCGGCTTACCGCGAGAAGCTGCAGGAATTCCTCTTTAAGCTCGACTTGGATGAAGAGACCCGTCACCGTGCAGAGATCAACCCTTTGCGCGTGCTGGATGACAAGCGCCCGGAGATCCAGGAGCAGCTTGCCGACGCCCCCTTGATGCTCGACCACCTCAATGACGAATGCCGCGAGCACTTCGAAACTGTCACCGGCATGCTGGATGATATGGGCGTAGCCTACGAGATTAATCCGCGCATGGTCCGCGGCTTGGACTACTACACCAAGACCTGCTTCGAGTTCGTCCATGACGGACTCGGCGCGCAGTCCGGCATCGGTGGCGGTGGCCGCTACGACGGGCTGATGGCCCAGCTAGGCGGTCAAGACCTATCCGGTATCGGCTACGGTCTGGGTGTCGACCGCGCCCTGCTGGCGCTGGAGGCTGAGGGCATCACCCTCGAAGGCGTGGAGTCCCGCGTGGACGTCTTTGGCGTTGCACTGGGTAGCACCGCCAAGCGCACGATGACCACCCTGATCAATGATCTCCGCAAGGCTGGAATCTCTGCTGATATGTCCTTTGGAGACCGTGGCCTGAAGGGCGCGATGAAGGGTGCCGACCGCGCCGGTGCACGCTTCGCGCTGGTCTTGGGCGAGCAGGAGCTAGAAAATGGCACGGTTGCGCTCAAGGACCTTGCCGCCCATGAGCAGCACGACGTAAAGGTTTCTGACCTAGTGTCCGTACTTGCTCGGGAAATCAACGGCGAGGCCTAGATTTCTTTGGGCGGTGGGCATTGCGTTTAGGCGCGGTGCCCACTTTTTATGCCCGCTAGAAAGAGATCAATGATCTTTTCCTGAATATCCGGCTGGTAGGCCTCGATATCAACCTCGCGGGGTCGTGCCAGGCTCAACAGTCCCACAATGAATTCGAGGTGGGTGACGCCGGGGCCAATCTCGCCTTGCTCTTGGCCAAGCTCGATAAATCGGCGCCCGTTGCGCTCGAGGAGGTCGCGCTGGGCGGTTAACTCGGGGCTCAGAGAGTCCAAATCCTGAGGGACGAACGCAGGAATGAGGGTGTTCAGTCCCATGGTCAGGATATGAGTGGCGTAGGTCCGGGCGTAGTCTTTCCCAGAGTGGGTGGAGTTCTCAAAGTCTGCGATGAGGCGCTGTTGAAACTTGGCAAAGGCATCACCCATATATTCCGCGCACGCGCGGATGAGGCTCGCGCGGTTGGGGAAATTGCGATAGACCGTGGCCACGCTCACCCCTGCCTGCGTAGCCACCTTTTCCAAAGCGACATCATCGCCGTGGGTACGAAAAAGCTGGCACGCCGCGGCAATAATGGCGGTGCGGCGGTGAAGGGCATCTGCGCGCATGGAATCCTTTTTAGCACTCCACCTGCGAAACGCTAAAGCCCATGGTCTTGGCCAATCCGCCCAGGGAGGTCTCCTTGTATTTGGAGAGCATATCGCGGCCGGTTTCAGCCATGGTTTGCACAGCATTGTCCAAGGTCACGTGGTGAGTGCCTTCGCCCATTTTGGCCATACGTGCGGCGTTGATGGACTTTACCGCGCCAATGGCATTGCGCTCGATGCACGGAATTTGCACCAATCCGCCCACTGGGTCGCAGGTAAGGCCCAAATTATGCTCCAAAGCGATTTCCGCGGCGTTTTCCACCTGCGCTGGGGCTGCACCCAGCAGCTCTGCCATTCCTGCGGCGGCCATAGCGGAGGCAGAACCCACTTCGCCTTGGCAGCCAACCTCGGCTCCGGAGATGGACGCGTTTTCCTTGATAATCATGCCGATGGCACCGGCGGTCAATAGGTACCGACGGGCAGTGGAACGGGTGAAGTCTGCACGGAAATCGCGCGCATAATGCAGTACTGCTGGAATGATGCCGCATGCACCGTTGGTAGGAGCAGTAATGACGCGGCCACCGGCAGCGTTTTGCTCATTAACCGCTAGGGCGTACAGGTTAACCCACTCCATGGCGGAGAAACCGCAGCTGGTGTCGTCCTGATTTTCTAGCAACTGGGCGTACATCTTCGGGGCACGGCGTGCCACACGCAGGCCACCTGGAAGAAGGCCCTTGGTGGAAATACCTTCGGTTACGCACTCACGCATGATGTCCCAGACCAAATCAAGGTGGCGCAAAACGTATTCCGCTCCGCCTTCATCGCGGTGCAAGGCCTCCTCGTTGGCAAGGACGAGCTCCCAAATTGCTTTGTCATGCGCCTCGCACAGGTTGAGCAATTCTTCGCCCGTGGTGAACTTATAGGGAACGGAATCATCTACCTGGGCGGCGGCTACGCCGGCGGGAACCTCATTGCTTTCGGCTACTTCCGCATCGAGCTCGGCGCGGGAGAGGATAAAGCCGCCGCCCACAGAGAAGTACTCTTCCTTTTCTGCGAGGAGGTTGCCGCTGTCATCCCAGGCGCTAAAAATCATGCCATTCGGGTGCTGGGGCAGCGGTTCATTATCAAAGACGATCTCATAGTCCACCGTGCCTCGGGGACCAGAAATAGTTCCCTCGCTAGGGATAAAGCCGCCCGCGTGAGGTTCGGCGTCGATAGGCACGCTCAGCGGATCCCAGCCGGCGAGTCCAAGGATGACGGCGCGATCGGAAGCGTGGCCACGGCCGGTGGCGGAAAGCGAGCCGCGCAACTCCGTATATACCTTAGCTGGGTGCTTCTCTAGGGAATCGAGGAATTGCTTAGCCGCGCGCATGGGCCCGACGGTGTGCGAAGAGGAAGGGCCAATGCCGATGGAGAAGATGTCCGTGACGCTAATTGTCATAGTTAAGCTGTGCCGAACCTTTCTGAAGGGATAGCTATCGGGTGCTTGCTGTGCCGCTATTTCGGCCAGAGCTGGACCCAAAGGGTAGAGGCAGATTTTATGTGACCAGGGTAGCGAAAGTCACACCTTCTATCAATCGCCGTCTATGCGTAGCACGGCTAGCGTTGTGGCTTATTTGCCGTACCCATTCAGGAGCTTGTCCAGGGGGATGAAGTTCTCCTTTGCTAGCCGGACGGTGGAGCGGCCTCCCAGCCCGGTCAGGTCACCGGCAATTCCGGCCACCCTGTCCCGCGGGGCAACTATTTGGTCAGCCAGCTGGATGGCAGAGCGCTCAATACGGGAGGCAATGTGCTCTCCCTCCGGAGTGCCTAAGTCTTCTGCGGCCTGAAAAACACCCGTCGGCACGATGTTTGCGTGCAGTTGGTTAAATAGCGGGCGAAGTGCGTAGTCCAAAATGAGGGCGTGGCGCGAAGAACCGGCCGTAGCAGCGATGATGGTGGGAAGGTTGTCTAGGGCATGAGGCTCCAAGGTGTCAAAGAACATCTTGAATAAGCCCGAATAGCTGCCTTGGAATACAGGGGTGACGGCAATGAGTCCGTCGGCATCGGCAATTTGCTGCTTGGCTCGGGCCAAAAGGGGTGTTTGCGCAGTCTGATCGGTCATGGCGGTAGCAAGTTCGAAAGCGAGGTCGCGGACCTCAATGACGTCGATTTCGGCCCCTTCACCGCGCGCGGAGATTTTGGCGCGGGTGGCTTCAGCGAGCATGTCCGCCAACCTGCGAGAGGAAGACGGCTGCGACAGGCCAGCTGAGATAACGAGGAGGGAGCGCATAACTAGTTTTCCTTTCCTGGGCTGACCTGAAGGTGCGAAGGATGAGGCGCAGAGAGCAAGCTTGCGTGCGTCGGCGGGTCAGAAGGCACGTGGCTCGGGCGGCGCTGCTCAAAGCGGCGTCGCAGCTCGGGGACTACTTGTGTGCCCAGGATTTCTATCTGTTGGAGAACTACCTCTTGGGGTAGTCCGGCGTGGTCGATGAGGAATAGCTGGCGTTGGTAGTCACCGGCCCAGTCAGCGAAGCTGAGGGTCTTTTCAATTACCTGTTCCACGGTGCCGACGGTCAGTGGAGTCTGTGCCGTGAAGTCCTCGAGGCTTGGCCCGTGGCCATAGACTGGGGCGTTGTCGAAGTAGGGGCGGAAGAAGTCTTTAGCTTCCTGTTCGGTTTCACCAATGAAGACTTGGCCGCCAAGTCCGACGATTGCTTGGTCCGCTTGACCATGGCCATAGCTTTCAAAGTGACGGCGGTAGAGGTCCACCAACTGGGCGGTGTGCTCCTTATTCCAGAAGATATTGTTGTGGAAGAAGCCATCGCCGTAGTATGCCGCTTGCTCAGCGATTTGCGGCGAACGAATGGAGCCGTGCCAGACAAAGGGCGGAATTCCATCTAGTGGTGCCGGAGTAGCGGTAAATCCTTCCAAACCCGCGCGGAACTTTCCTTGCCAGTTAACAACGGGCTCACGCCACAGCCTGCGCAGCAGGTGATAATTCTCAATAGCCAAAGGAATGCCCTGCTGGATGTCTTTGCCAAACCAGGGATAGACTGGGCCGGTATTTCCGCGGCCGAGCATGAGGTCTACGCGGCCGTCAGCAAGGTGCTGCAGAAAGGCATAGTCCTCTGCGATCTTCACCGGGTCATTGGTAGTAATGAGCGTGGTCGCAGTAGATAGCAGCAAGCGCTCCGTCTGCGCGGCGATATACGCCAAGTGCGTTGTAGGAGAGGACGGAACGAAGGGTGGGTTGTGGTGCTCGCCGGTAGCAAAGACATCAAGGCCAACCTCTTCGGTTTTCAACGCAATCTCCGTCAAGTTGCGGATGCGCTCAGCCTCAGTGGGTGTCTTCCCTGAGATGGGGTCAGTAGTTAGATCCCCGATAGTGAAGATGCCGAATTGCATGCTTGCCTTTCAATGCGGTGCACAGGAGTAAAGATAGACGCAGTGTCGACTGCGGGAAAGCCGACTGCGGGAGAATTATTCCCATTCTAGAGCATCAAAAAGTGCCGGTAGATCGGCCGGTGCAACGAGGCGCAGGGGCCTCTCAGTGACCTTGCCGTGCTCCGTGATGACCGCTGCGCACGGGCGATGTCCTTGGTTGTCGGTTTCTGAAAGGGCGTCCACCGTTTCCTGCACGCTTACTGTGCGGGCAAGAAAGATAGCGCGATCACTGGGTTCTTGATATTCCACAATGTCCGCGATGTCCGCAGCATCGAGCACGTGATTATCGCTGAGGTCCCCGGCTACCCATCGCGCAATGGTGTTGGTGGTTAGCAAAGCGGTGAAGCGGCCCTCATCGTAGATGGGGATTTGAGAGAAGTCCTTATCCTTTATGACGTCAAATGCTTCCATGATTGATGTGGCAGACGTCAAGGTAAATACCTTTTGCGGCTGCAAAACCTGGAGGGTGGCGGGCGGGGATACCACAATGTCTCGGAGAGCGGAGATCTGCTTGACCACTGCTTCGTGCGGTTCAGCTAGGGGCTCTGATTTGTAGTAGCGCCCGTGGGCAATGGCATTGCGAAGGTTAGAAAAATCTTTAAGCGCTTCGGCTTGTTTACTGGAAAGCACGTGCTTGTCTCGTGCCCTGTCTACTATCCACCAGAAGGAATCTGAGTTCTCAGCGTTGAGAGCCGAGCGCAAGTGTTGTTCTATGTCGTTGAATGCGGCCAGGAATGCAGTAGCTCGATGCGCGGTCATATGGGCCAGTGTAGAGAAGGGGGGTGTTCCTATATAGGTTGTCAACCTCGCGGGTGGAGAAATCGGGGGCGGATTCTCTCTACGGGGTTGTTTGGTCGTGTGGTTTTCGGGCATGCCTGCTAGCCGACTGGGTTTTCCCAGTCGGCTGTTTCGTTCTTGGTGTTTAGGCTGCGATTCCTTCCTGTTGTAAGGCGGGATCGCGGTAGCGCTCGTGGTTGCGCATCATGGCGTAGAGGACGTTGAGCCGTCTGCGGGCTAGTGCCACTACTGCGGCGTTGTGTCTCTTGCCATCACGGCGCTTTCGTTCATAGAATTGCCGGGAACGCTCGTGGAATCTGATGGATGCAAAAGATGATTGCCATAGGGCGTTCTTTAATTTTTTATTGCCGGCACGGTTCAGTGAGTTCGACATGATCGAGGTTCCGGACTGATTCGTTCGGGGCGACAAACCAGCGTAAGAGGCCAAGTGCCCAGCTGACGGAAAGTCGGACATGTCGCCCGCGGTCATGAGAATTTGTGCTGCCGTCTTTGGTCCGATTCCTGGCATGGATAGCAGGATTTGAGTGTGGGGGATGTCGTTGATGAGCTCGATGACTTCCTGCTCGATTTGTTTGCGATGTTCGAGTTTTAAGAGTGCGTCTTTCGCCGACATTGCTATGCCCATTTCGGCATAGTGCGCACCTGCAATGGTGACTGTTTGCTCAGAGATAGCAGCGAATATGGCATCGAGGACAGGTTCGGGATTGCGTGCCTTATATCGTCGAGCAAAGGCAGCTGCCTTGGCCTTACCTAGGCGCTTTACCTTGGTCGGTCCACCGTAGCGCGCAAGTAGGTGCAGAACCCACTTGCGGTGGATTATCTGACCGCGAAGGGCCTGTTCGAATTGCGGGTAGCAGCCTACTAGTGCACTTCGAATCTGATTGATGAGCCTGGTGTAGGACCGCGCTAAGTCTTCGTCGATACCGTTGAGGACCTTCAACTGGAGGAAAGCTTCTTCGACACGGTCGACGCTGCGGAGGGACTCCGGAAGGTTCTTTGCAGCGTGGGCAATGATATAGGCGTCCCGGATATCAGTTTTGGCATTGCCAGCGTGGATGCGTGAGAGTTGACGCATAGCCAAACCGGGAAGGTAGCGCACGTCGATTCCGATATCTTGAGCAACTGCGACAGTTAGTCGACCAATGTTATTTGGCTGGTCCACGACGACAAGGACTTTGTGGTCGTGTGCGCTGAACGTTGAAAACAGTGTGCGCAGGGATTTTTCGTTTTGGTTGATGCGCTTAGATAGCACCTGGGTGCCGTCGATATCTAAGACGCAAGCGTGGTGAAAATATTTACCGACGTCCATGCCGATGACATAGTCGTAGGTCATGCTAGACCTCCTAGCGAATTGAATGAGTATGGGACTTATTTCATCGCTGGTGGTCGGACATACTTCACGCTGGCATCCACATTACTTTGAGACTTCGCACATTCTGTGCGGGTCAGGTTCCTATTAGCAGTCTGGAGTATGTCACTGCCTTCGGTGGCATCACCCCCCGGATCATTTTCAGACAGGGACGAAAACAAGCCATACCGAAGCCAGCGACTAGTTCCACTGCCACAAGGCAGAAGGAACGCAGATAAACATAACCTGCCCCAGCATGGGGCTAGGAGTACGAATCCTGGGCCCCTTCAAGCGGAACTGCCAACAACGTAATGGGGCGTCGCCAAGCAGGGCATTAGTCCACGCTACCCAATGGAAAATCCGCTAGCCCCGGCACAATGGCCGGTGCGGCTAGCGGATGAAATGGGGTGCCGAGGATAAGCGGCGCTGAGCTATCCCTAGAAGACTACGCGCAGCACAGACACAGTAATAGCAGCGATGACTGCCGCGGCGGGCAGGGTGATGACCCACGCCAAAGCGATAGGCTTCATCAGGTTCCAATTAGCTGCCTTGTTGACAATGCCCACGCCCAACACGGCGCCGATGAGGATGTGGGTGGAAGAAACCGGAAGGCCCAAGATCGATGAACCCATCACCACAGCGGCGGCGGCAAGCTCAGCAGCGAAGCCGGAGGAGGGGTGCATTTGGGTTAGGCCCGAGCCCACAGTCTGAATCACGAAGCGGCCGATGAACCACAAGCCAGAAATCAGGGCAACGCCCATGGCAATCATGACGGCAACCGGCACGGCAGCCTCATCGTTGACTTGGTCGGTCTTGAGGACGTCAATAACCGCAGCGAAGGGGCCAATGGCATTGGCGATGTCGTTGGAACCGTGGGAGAAGGCGAAGGCGGAAGCGGTAAATACCTGCATCCAAGAAAAGAGAAGGAAGGTGGACTTAGCCAGCGACTTCTTCTTCAGGGAGCGAGCGAAAATGAAGACGGCCATCCACACCACTGCGCCGACCATGCCCATGACCAAGAGGTTCTGGAGGACGCTGAAATCTAGTCCGGTGTGCTTCAGACCCTTGAACATCACCATGGCGGAAATGATGATGGCACCAATGGCGGCTAGTACCGGTACCCAGCTCTCCAGGGCGTGGTGAGCCTTGACATCATCCATGTCCTTGTTGAGGCTATACAGATCGCGGTAATACTCAGATTCCAGCTGATCCGGATCGAAGTCCTCTTCTGCCACCAAAGCGGCGTCCCGGGCCATGGCGTTGGTGTAGCTGATCTGCTGGATTTCATTGAGGCGAGCAAAGCGAGATTTGTGCTCTTGGCGTAGCTCCGCACGACGGGTCTTGATTTCGCGCAGCTTCTGGTCTGCTTCCTCGTTGTAGACCAAGATGGAGGTCTTAATCCACTTAAACAGGATGAAAGCGGCGAGACCGCCGAGGACAGGGGAGAGCACCCACGAGATGGCAATAGTGCCAATCCCGCCCCACTGCACCATGTCCAGGCCGCCCTTGCCGGTGACGAAGCCGACGGTGAGCGCGGCGCCGACGATGCCGCCAACGATGGAGTGGGTGGTAGACACCGGCCAACCCATACGGGTGGCAACGAGGAGCCAGATGGCCGCACCCAAAAGGGACGACATCATGATGTAGACGAACTCCATGGGGTCGAGACCATCAATGGCGTCAAGGTCGACGATGCCAGAACGCACGGTATCGGTAACCTCGCCGCCGGCGAGGATGGCGCCAGAGACCTCGAAGATGGCGGCGACAACGAGGGCCTGCTTCATGGATAGCGTTCCGGCACCCACGGAGGTGCCGAAGGAGTTGGCAACGTCATTGCCGCCAATATTGAAGGCCATGAAAAGGGCGAAGAGAATGGCAGTGCCAAGGAGAATGGGCTTAGAGCCATCGACGTAGTCGTGGCCCCAGATCATAAAACCGATGAGGGTAACGGCGGTAAGGCCGCCAAAGATGGCGTGCCAAATCCAGTCGTTGCCCTTGCCATTGACGGCCTCAATGTCCGTCATCTGGGTGGTAGGGGTAGACACAGGAAGAACCTTTCAGGAAAGCGTGCACGAGGGGTATGGCCGCGCTTGTCAGCGTGGTTAAGGGGATTCTCAAAGGAAATTCTTATGTAGAGAATGCACGCTCAGACTAAAGGTCCTAGGTGTCGGGAAAGTGAACTCAAGATGTGGAGTTCGTGAAAGCAATGTGGCTATTTGCGAACATAATGGCCGCCGCTTTACGCGACGGCCACGTTGTGAGTATTAGCCGCGGTAGGCGCTGCGCTCCAGGGTGTCGCACTGGGACATTTTGCCAGAGTTATATCCGGCAAGGAATGCCTTCTCACGCTGCTCGGAGGAACCGTGCGTCCAGGAGTCGGGCTGGACCTGGCCGCCGGAGCGGCGCTGGATATTGTCATCGCCCACCGCCTGGGCTGCCGCGACAGCGTCTGAGACCTGTTCCTTAGTAATCGGCTCGAGCAAGGGGTTATCGCCCTTGTCGGCGTAGGAAGCCCACAGGCCTGCGTAGCAGTCAGCCTGGAGCTCGATCTTCACCGCGTTGGAATCGGCGCCTGGGTCGTCATAGTCCGACAGGCCGAGGGTGCCCTCAAGGTTTTGAATGTGGTGGCCGAACTCGTGCGCCACGATGTACATGCGGGCCAAAGGAGCATTTTCCGCGCCGAAGTTGCGCAGGGAATCAAAGAACGCGGTGTCGAAATAAGCGGACTCATCGCGTGGGCAGTAGAAGGGGCCGGTAGAAGAAGAGGCCGCGCCGCAACCGGTATTAACGCCGCCGTGGAAGACCACGCGCTCCGGCTCGGTGTATTGGATATCGGCCTGTTCCTGCAAGACCTTGGACCAGACGTTATCCACGCTGCGCCCGGTGAACTCTACGAGGCATTCATCCTTGGTGTTGCCATCTTCTGCAGTTTCGCATTCGGGGCTTTCGCCTTGTGCAGCGCCGTCGGATTGGGTCTGCTCGCTGCCCAGGATTGAACCCAAGTCTGAGGGATTGCCGCCCAGAAGGAGGAAGAGGCCTACTAGAACAATCGAGCCGACGCCACCACCAATGGCGATACCACCGCCGCCACCACCCGAACGCGCTTCTTTGCCGCCGAAATCGGCACCTGATCTAAAAGTCATGCCTAAATAGTGCCACATGGTCCCCTCATACACTGGATGGAGATTGTTGCAAAGAGGCCGAAGGAGGGAAACGGTGGCTCTTCTGCGGCCTTCGGGGTTAGCTTGCGTCCACCTAACTGCGCTCCGCGTACCGGTAGGGATGTAGAATTGTGCGCGTTCCTAGTCTTGTGCTTGGTTTGGCGCGCGCTGTTTACGCGTGGCGGGACCCGCAAGTGACACAATTTTCAGAAGGGATTGAACAACAGTGCTGCGTACCCACTTAGCAGGTGAGCTCCGCAAAGAACTCGCAGGAGAGACCGTCACCCTAACCGGTTGGGTTTCCCGCCGCCGCGATCACGGTGGTGTGATCTTCATTGACCTGCGCGATCGCTCCGGCATCGCCCAGGTCGTCTTCCGCGAATCTGACGTGGCGGAGCGCGCCCATGACCTGCGTTCCGAATACTGCGTTAAGGTCACCGGTACCGTGGAGCCTCGCCCAGAAGGCTCGGAAAACCCCAACCTGCCGTCCGGTGAGATTGAGGTTAACGTCGCGGATCTTGAGGTTTTGAATAAGTCCGCAGCGCTGCCGTTCCAAATTGATGATCCTTCCACCTCGGGTGAGGTAGGCGAGGAGACTCGCCTGAAATACCGCTACCTGGACCTGCGCCGCGAGCGCCAGGCACAGGCGCTGCGCCTGCGTTCTGCAGCCAACCGCGCGGCCCGCAAGGTGCTGGATTCGCATGACTTTGCTGAGATCGAGACTCCAACCCTGACCCGGTCCACCCCGGAGGGTGCGCGCGACTTCCTGGTTCCAGCACGCTTGAAACCAGGCACCTGGTATGCACTGCCGCAGTCCCCGCAGCTTTTCAAGCAGCTGCTCATGGTCTCCGGCATGGAGCGCTACTACCAGATCGCGCGTTGCTACCGCGATGAAGACTTCCGCGCTGACCGCCAGCCGGAGTTTACCCAGCTGGACGTGGAGATGTCCTTTGTAGACCAGGACGATGTCATCGCCTTGGCGGAAGAGATCGTCACCGAGCTGTGGAAGCTCATCGGCTACGAGATCAAGACTCCGATCCCGCGCATGACCTATGCGGATGCGATGAAGTACTACGGTTCCGATAAGCCGGACCTGCGCTTTGACATCAAGATTGTAGAGTGCACCGAGTTCTTCAAGGACACCACTTTCCGCGTCTTTCAGAACGAATACGTCGGCGCCGTGGTCATGGAAGGCGGCGCCTCCCAGCCGCGCCGCCAGTTCGATGCTTGGCAGGAGTGGGCAAAGCAGCGTGGAGCCAAGGGCCTGGCCTACATCACCGTGGGCGAGGACGGCACCCTGGGCGGTCCGGTAGCTAAGAACATTACCGACGCCGAGCGCGAGGGCATTGCAGATCACGTCGGCGCCAAGCCGGGCGACGCCATCTTCTTTGCCGCTGGTGACACCAAGTCTTCCCGCGCCCTCCTGGGCGCTGCACGTGGCGAGATTGCCAAGAAGCTGGACCTTATCAAGGAAGGCGACTGGGCCTTTACCTGGGTTGTAGATGCTCCGCTCTTTGAGCCTTCCGCTGACGCGACCGCTTCTGGCGACGTCGCACTGGGTCACTCCAAGTGGACCGCGGTTCACCACGCCTTTACCTCCCCGAAGCCGGAGTACCTGGACAACTTTGACCAGAACCCGGGCGAGGCGCTGGCGTACGCCTATGACATTGTCTGCAACGGCAACGAGATTGGCGGCGGCTCCATCCGTATCCACCAGCAGGACGTGCAGAAGCGCGTCTTCGACGTCATGGGAATCGGTGACGAGGAAGCCCAGGAGAAGTTCGGCTTCCTGCTCGATGCATTCCAGTACGGCGCCCCACCACACGGCGGCATCGCCTTCGGCTGGGACCGCATCGTCTCCCTGTTGGGCGGCTTTGACTCCATCCGCGACGTCATTGCGTTCCCGAAGTCCGGTGGCGGCGTGGATCCGCTTACCGACGCCCCTGCGGCTATCCCTGCTGCACAGCGTAAGGAGACCGGCGTAGACTACAAGCCGGAAAAGAAGAAGGAACAGGAAAAGTCTGGTTCCACTGCGGGTGAAACCGCTGAGGAGAAGTAAGCAGAAGGCTTAAACCTCAGCCTTTAAGGCGCACCGTGCGGGGCACATCGTAGTCCGCTGCAATTTCGCTGCGGGCGAACTTGTGACCCCGCTTTGGTGTGAGGGGGCATACTGGATAGAACTATGGTTGATAACGAAGCTGTGCTATCACCCGAGGATGTCATCAAGGCCGCCTCGGAGATGCTGTCGCGCCGTTTTGGTGGTAGCCCGGAGATGTCGAGCGTGGAGCGCTTGGACGGTTCCGGAAATGCAATGGTCCTACGCGCCAGGATTGCCCCTGGAGCCTTTTTGCCGCACCGCTCGGTAGTTATTAAGTACAACCCAGTCACCGGCTATGGTGTCGATGATGCCGCGATGCTGCGCGAGGTGGTGGCTTATCAGTTCACCACCGCGTTATCTGAGGACGTGCGCCCGGGACCCGTACTTCTGGCCCACGATCTGGAGCAGCGCATTATTGTGTTGACGGACTTGGGCGAGGGCGAAACGCTTGCCGACGTCCTCGTACAGTCCACCGATGATGACCGCGTGCGGGTGCTGCGCTCGCTGGGCAGTGCGTTGGGGCACATGCACGCTGGAACCGCAGGCCATGAGCAAGATTATGAAACCTTGCTCAATAGGATGCTGCGCAAGAATCCCGATTTGGCCCCGCACCAGTCCGTGCGCGATGAGGCGCTGGAGCGCTCCATTGGCATCGGCCTCGACTTGCTGGATAAAGCCGGGCTTGAAGCACCGGCGAGCTTCCGAGAGCTAGCGGGTCAAGCCGCACGCTCCCTGGCATCCGGCAAGGACCGGGCCTTTACTCCCTTCGACCTTTCACCGGATAACATCATTGTGTCCCAGCGCCTGCACTTCTTGGACTATGAATGGGCAGGATTCCGCAATGTTGGCTTCGACGTAGCCTGCGTTATCGCCGGCTTCCCGCAGTTCCTCTTCTCCAAGCCGATTACGGACGAAGAGGCAGATATTTTCATCTCTGCTTGGTCTCGTGCCGTATCTGAGGTGTGGCCGCTATTTTCCAATGCGGAAGAAATCCACGGCCTTATCGTGGCCTCGCTCATTGGTTGGGCGCTATCGAGCGTGACCACGATGCACGCCGGCGGTATCGAAGGGCTGGTTGCCCTAGCCAGGGGTGAAGCCGAAGTGGTCCACGATCCGCAGCGCTCCATCTTGCGCCCTGCTAACCACGGTCCGTTCACGGAAGATGAATTGCTCGTGCGCCGCGACCTCTATGAAACCTTTGAGGCGCTATCCCGATATGCCGCGCGTTGCGATGGCCCCGCCTGCGCGCCCATCGCGGAATTTGGCAGCGCTATTGCGCGCCGCTTGGATGACGAATAGACAATCACGATGTGCCCGCACCCTTATAGGAGGTAGCTTTCCAGTGTCTCAAGACTCATTATTTGGCGGGCCCACTCCGGACCGCAGCGCCTCGCCGCTGCCCGGCAAGAACCTCTTCGCCACCCACGCTGGGTCCCCACTGGCGGCGCGCATGCGTCCCCAAAACCTCGATGAAGTGGTCGGACAAGACCACCTTCTGGCCCCCGGCAAGCCATTGCGACGCCTCGTGGAAGGCTCAGGGGAGGCCTCCGTCATCTTGTACGGGCCGCCGGGCACCGGTAAGACCACCATTGCCTCGCTCATCGCCAGCCAAATGGGGCAGAACTTCGTGGGCCTCTCGGCCCTCGATTCGGGTGTGAAGCAGGTTCGCGAGGTCATCACCCATGCCCGGCAAGAGCTCATTCACGGCCGGCGGACCGTGCTCTTTATTGATGAGGTGCACCGATTTTCCAAAACCCAGCAGGACGCGCTCCTCGCAGCCGTGGAAAACCGCACGGTACTGCTCGTTGCGGCAACCACGGAAAACCCTTCCTTCTCCGTCGTCGCGCCGCTTTTGTCTCGCTCGCTGCTGTTGCAGTTGCATTCGCTAAGCGATGATGACTTAAGGGGCGTCGCCAAGCGCGCGCTCGAAAGCGACCGTGGCCTGGGCGAGCGCAAGATTCGGATTACCGATGAAGCCTTGGATCAGTTGGTGCTCCTCGCCGGTGGCGATGCGCGGCGCACGCTGACCTATCTCGAGGCCGCGGCAGAGGCGGTCGACGATGGCGGGGAGATTACCCCACAGACGGTCACGGACAACGTCAATAAGGCAGTGGTTCGCTATGACCGCGACGGCGACCAACACTACGACGTGGTTTCCGCGTTTATTAAGTCCATTCGCGGCTCCGATGTCGACGCTGCGCTGCATTATCTCGCCCGCATGGTAGAAGCCGGGGAGGACCCGCGCTTTATTGCCCGGCGGCTCATTGTGCACGCATCCGAGGACATCGGCATGGCCGATCCGACCGCGCTCCAGGTGGCCGTGGCGGCGGCCGAGGCCGCTCAGCTCATTGGCATGCCAGAAGCGCGAATCCCGCTCGCGCAGGCCACCATCCACCTGGCCACCGCGCCTAAGTCGCCCTCGGTTATTTCTGCCATCACGCAGGCGCAAGCCGATGTAGCCGCCGGCAAGGTGGGCCACGTGCCACCGCACCTGCGCGATGGGCACTATGAGGGCGCCAAGCGGATGGGAAATGCCGTGGGCTATGTCTACCCCCACGATGATCCCCGCGGCGTTGTAGAGCAGCAGTATCTGCCCGATGAGCTGGAGGGCTCTGTGTACTATGAGCCGACCGATCATGGGGCTGAGAAGCGTGTTTATGACTATATAGGCCGCTTGCGCAGCATTATTCGGGGCAATCACGGCCCAGGCAAAAACGCTCGCCGGCCGCGCTGATCCCCACCGATGGGAAATCGCTGTGCAGCGAAGGGTAGAGTTGGGCGGGTTAGAAACTTCTTGATAGAAGATGAAAGCTCAGACAGTTAGGATTGTTGCTCGTGAAGACTCATGAGATCCGGGAACGGTTTACCCAGCACTTCGTCAATTCTGGTCACGAGGCAGTACCAAGCGCCTCGCTGATCCTGGATGACCCTAACCTGCTTTTCGTTAATGCCGGCATGGTTCCGTTTAAGCCCTACTTCCTAGGCCAGCAGAACCCGCCCTTTGCCAAGGGCCTTGCCACTTCCATCCAAAAGTGCGTACGTACCTTGGACATTGATGAGGTGGGCATTACCACCCGCCACAACACCTTCTTCCAGATGGCCGGCAACTTCTCCTTTGGCCAGTACTTCAAGGAAGGCGCCATCACCAATGCGTGGACCTTGCTTACCGGCTCCGTTGAGGAGGGCGGCTTTGGCCTAGACCCAGAGCGCTTGTGGGTCACCGTTTACCTGGATGATGATGAGGCCGCCGAAATTTGGCGCGACAAGATCGGTGTTCCAGAAGAGCGCATTCAGCGACTCGGCATGGAGGACAACTACTGGTCCATGGGTATCCCTGGACCCTGTGGCCCGTGCTCTGAGATTTATTATGACCGCGGTCCTGAGTACGGCAAGGACGGCGGCCCGATTGCCGATGACAACCGCTACATGGAGATTTGGAACCTGGTCTTCATGCAAAATGAGCGCGGCGAGGGCATTGGCAAGGGCAACTTTGAGATCGTCGGCGAGCTGCCCAAGAAGAATATCGATACCGGCCTGGGCATCGAGCGCGTGGCCTGCATTTTGCAGGACGTAGACAACGTCTATGAAACGGACCTGCTGCGCCCAGTTATTGACGTAGCCGAGGAGCTTACCGGCGCCACCTATGGTGACAAGGCCTCCCACGAGGACAATATCCGCTTCCGCGTGGTAGCTGACCACTCCCGTACCGGCATGATGCTCATCCTGGATGGCGTGACCCCGGGCAACGAGGGCCGCGGATACATCCTGCGCCGCCTGCTGCGTCGCATTATCCGTTCCGCCAAGCTGCTGGGTGCTAAGGGCGCCACCATGGAGCGCTTCATGAATACGGTCATGGACACCATGACCCCGTCTTACCCGGAGATTGCAGACAACCGTGAGCGCATCCTGCGCGTTGCCGTGAATGAGGAAAAGGCCTTCCTGAAGACCCTCGAGTCCGGCACCCGCCTCTTCGATGATGCCGTACAGGAGCTCAAGTCCACTTCCCGCGCGAAAACCGCAAAGGTCCTGCCGGGCGAGAAGGCCTTTGAGCTGCACGATACCTACGGTTTCCCCATCGACTTGACCTTGGAGATGGCCCAGGAGGCCGGCCTTGAGGTCGACATGGATGGCTTTAACGATGCCATGGGCGAGCAGCGCCGCCGCGCCAAGGCCGATAATCAGGCCAAGAAGCACGGCCACACTGACCTTTCCCTCTACCGCGACTGGGTGGACAATAACCCCACCGTCTTCACTGGCTTTGAGGAGCTTACTTCCGACGCCCGAGTGATCGGCCTCGTCCGCGGCGGCGAGAAGGTCGACCAGGTGCACGAGGGCGAGCAGGTTGAGGTCATCTTGGACCACACCCCGCTATACGCCGAAGCTGGCGGCCAGATGGCAGACCGCGGCCGCATCATGGCCGGCGAATCACTGCTGGAGGTCAACGACGTTCAAAAGATCGGTAAGAAGCTGTGGGTACACAAGGCTACGGTTACCGCCGGCGGTCTTGACTTGGGCATGTCCGTTGAGGCGGCCGTCGACGAGCAGTGGCGCCATGGTGCCACCCAGGCGCACTCCGCCACCCACCTCATTCACGCCGCACTGCGCCAGGTGCTTGGCCCCACCGCCGTGCAGGCCGGCTCCATGAACCGCCCGGGCTACCTGCGCTTTGACTTCAACTACACCGAGCAGCTCAGCCAGGCGCAGCTGGAGGAGATCGCTTTGATTACCAACCAGGCGATCGACTCCAACTTTGCCGTCAACACCATCGAGACCTCCCTGGAGGAGGCCAAGGCCATGGGCGCTATGGCACTATTCGGTGAGAACTACGGCAAGGAGGTCCGCGTAGTAGAAATCGGCGGACCGTTCTCCATCGAGCTCTGCGGCGGTACCCACGTTGGGTCCTCCGCTGAAATCGGACCGGTCTCTGTGCTGGGTGAGTCCTCCGTTGGCTCTGGTGCTCGCCGCATCGAGGCCTACTCCGGTTTGGATGCTTTCCGTTACTACTCCAAGGAGACCGCCTTGGTAGAAGGCGTTTCCCGCGAGCTCAAGGTGCAGACCGAGGATTTGCCGGAGCGCATCGCGCAGCTGTCTGAAAAGCTCAAGGCAGCGGAGAAGGAAATTGAAACCCTGCGCAAGCAACAGCTGGCTGCACGTGCCTCCGAGTTCGTCAGCGCGGCCAAGGACATCAATGGATTCAAGGTCATTGCGCTGACCTTGCCGGAAGGCACCACAGGTGGGGACCTGCGCACCGTTGCTACGGATCTGCGCAATCGCCTGCGCGAGGAAGAAGCTGTTATCGTCCTGGGTGCCGAGGATAAGGGCAAGTTCCCGTTCATCGCGGCGGCCACGGACAAGGCCGTTGGGCGCGGCGTGAAGTCCGGGGACATCGTCAAGCAGTTTGGCCAGTACGTCGACGGTCGTGGCGGCGGTAAGCCGGATATGGCTCAGGGCTCTGGTTCTACTGCGGCCGGTGCTGAGCGCGGCTTTGCAGCCGTCAAGGACATGCTCGAGTCCCTGTAGGAGTTCGACCGTGGCAAAAGTGGAACCAGATACCCCCGGAGTTGATGACCCGGGGCAGGGCCGCCGGCTCGCACTCGATGTCGGCACCGTGCGCATTGGCGTGGCAGTGTCCAATAGGGAAGCCACGCTTGCCACCCCAGTGGAGACCGTGCACCGGGAAACTGGGTTCAAGGACCGCGATAAGGGCGATATTGACCGCATCCTGGAACTCATTGATTCCTACGACGCAGTTGAGGTCATCGTAGGTCTGCCACGGGACCTGCAGGGAAATGGCTCAAAAAGCGTAAAACATGCTAAGGAAATTGCGTTTCGGATCCGCCGTCGGTTGAATCGAGATGCAAGTATAGATAAGGTTCCACCACCAGTACGTTTGGCTGATGAGCGTCTGACTACCGTGGCAGCAACCAGCGCGCTGCGCGCGTCCGGCGTGTCCGAGAAGAAGGGCCGTAAAGTCATCGACCAAGCAGCAGCGGTGGAGATATTGCAGACTTGGTTGGATGGGCGTGTGAGCGCGCTACGTTCCCATGATGCAATAGACCAGCCTTCAGACTCAGGAGACTAAAACACGTGAGCCGTAACCAAGAACGCCTCGGCCGATCGATGGAGCCGAAATACGTCAAGCGCCGCCAGCGCGGCATTGCCGTTGTCATTGCGTCGATCATCGTTATCCTTGGCGCCCTTATCTACATCGGATTCCGCCTCGGCAATACCTCCGCCGATTATGAAGGAACCGGCAACGGTACCACCCAGCTGGTGGAAGTGCCGGAAGGCTCGTCCATGTCCGAGCTCGGACCTGCATTGGTAGAGAAGAATGTGGTGAAGACGCAAGACGCTTTCGATTCTGCTGCGTCGATGAACCACAGCGCAAGCCAAATCCAGCCGGGCTTCTATCGACTGCAGGAAGAAATGAGCGCGGATGCAGCAGTCGAGGCACTGCTGGATGAGAATAACCGCGTGGACATGCTCGAGGTCCAAGGTGGCGCCACCTTGGAGGACGTCAAGGTTGTGGGCGGAGACGTTCGCTACGGCATTTACTCCCTGATTTCTGAGGTCAGCTGTAACGATGGCAACTGCCTGAAGAAGGAGGACCTGGAAAAGGTTGCGGCGGAAACCGACCCATCCGAGCTGGGCGCACCGGAGTGGGCCTTGGACGCTATCAACAAGCGCGGTAATGACCCCAAGCGCATTGAGGGCCTTATCGCCCCAGGCCAGTACGTCTTGGACCCCAATATGGAGGCCAAGGATATCCTCAAGGACCTCATCACCCGTTCCACCGAGCGCTACAACGAGACCAATATTGAGGAACGCGCCCAGGCTATCGGCTTGAGCCCTTATGAGCTACTCACCTCCGCTTCCTTGGTGGAGCGCGAGGCGCCGGCAGGCGAGTTCGACAAGGTTGCCCGCGTTATCCTCAACCGCTTGGACGAGCCAATGCGCCTGGAGTTTGACTCCACCGTGAACTACGGCTTGGAAGACGTAGAGCTGGCCACCACCGATGAGGCCCGTGAGGAGAAGACCCCGTGGAATACCTATGCGAAGGAGGGCCTACCGGATACCCCGATTGCTTCTCCTTCGGACGATGCAATCAAGGCCATGGAAGAGCCGGCCGAGGGCAACTGGAAGTTCTTCGTCACCGTGGACCAGGAGGGCACTACCGTCTTCTCCGATAGCTACGATGAGCACTTGGGCCGCGTCGATGACGCCATCCGCTCCGGCGTGCTTGACTCCAAGCGCGAAGGTGAGGGCGCTGGTTCCGGCAACGGCGACGCCGCTGCCGAGCAGCCCGCCCAGTAGAGTCGCGACAACCACAAAGAGGTAGAACACCATGCCACGTGCGGCGGTCCTTGGTAGCCCCATCAAGCACTCCTTGTCTCCGGTGCTTCACAATGCTGGCTACGAGGCCGCCGGACTGGCCGGTTGGGACTACACCCGCTGTGAAACATCGGCGGAGGGGCTGCCGGAATTGGTGGCGGCAAGCGACTCAGAGTTTGTTGGTTTCTCCGTGACCATGCCCGGCAAGTTTGCCGCCCTCCGCTTTGCGGACACCGTAAGTGACCGGGCCCAACTGATTGGCTCAGCAAATACCTTGGTGCGCAGGGCTGATGGTTGGTATGCGGACAGTACCGATACCGAGGGCGTACGCGGCGCGCTCGCCGAACTCCTGGGGGATAGCCCAGTAGCTCATGCGCTGCTTATTGGTGCTGGGGGCACCGCTCGTCCCGCGTTGTGGGCGCTTTCCGAGCGCGGGGTGAAAAAGGTTACGGTCCTCAACCGTTCCGACCGTAGCGCCGAACTGTTGCCGCTCGCGCAGAACCTAGGGCTGGAACTTTCCTTTGTCAGTTTCGACGGGGACTTATCCGCGCTGGCTCGCGCCGTCGATGTCATTGTGTCCACGGTTCCAGCCGCGGCGGTGAAAGACTATGTCTTTGACCTCGCCCACGCACCGGTGCTGGACGTCATTTATGATCCCTGGCCTACACCGCTGACCACGTGCGCGGCGGCCAATGGGTACAAGACCGTCGGCGGGCATGTCATGCTCGCGCACCAAGCATTTAGCCAGTTCGAGCAGTTTACCGGGGTGGCTGCGCCGCGGGAAGAGATGCTCAAAGCATTGCACCAAGAGCTGCAGCGGCGGTCGCAGACGACTAAGTAGAAGGGGACGTCGGCAAGCGCGGGCTGTAACCCCGCGCAGCAGGAGCTGCAGACTTCGCCATGTAGACATTGGCGCGCAGCGCTTCCTCACGGTGGGCCTTAGAGTGATCCCCGTGTTGATACTCGGGGGACTTATCTATTGTTTATGGGCAGCAGCCTTGTCTTGGTGGGATATTCGGCAGCGCCGATTGCCAGACTGGCTGACGCTTCCAGCTGCGGTGCTCTCGCTTGCCGTTGCCAATTGGAGTGGGCTGTGGTGGCCGGGGATGTACCTGGTGCTAGGGCTAGCCCGTGCAGGAGTCGGTGGAGGCGACATAAAACTCGCCTGGCCCCTAGGAATGCTGGTGGGACATGTGGCCGGGTTTATGGGCGTGGTAGCGGCAAGCGGCTGTGCGTCCCTTCTGACTTTGGTCTGGTCTGCGTGTGTCGGACAGAAGAAGAGCCCGCACGGCCCTGCAATGTTGCTAGCGGCAACGGTCGTAATCGCATGTGCACACCCTCTTTGAGGGGGTGGAAGAATATTTTGCGGGGCCAAGTTGGTACTGGATTGGCCAGGCCGTGCGATAATACCCGCATGCTTCGTTGGACTACTGCAGGTGAATCGCACGGCCAAGCTCTAATTTCAATGCTGGAGCACATGCCCGCTGGGGTCCCCATTACCCGCGCCGATATCTCTCATCAGCTTTCCCGGCGCCGCCTAGGCTATGGCCGCGGTGCCCGTATGAAGTTTGAGGCTGATGAGGTCACCGTGCTGGGTGGAGTCCGCCACGGGCTTACCTTGGGTAGTCCCATCGCCATCATGATTGGCAATACGGAGTGGCCCAAGTGGACCACCATCATGTCGGCCGATCCGCTGGATATGGACGATGAAGAAACCATCAAGGCGATGAACTCCGGCCGCGGTGCCGCCTTGACGAGGCCGCGCCCTGGGCACGCGGACTTTGCCGGAATGGTGAAGTACCGCCACAGTGAAGCACGCCCCATCCTCGAGCGGTCCTCTGCGCGTGAGACGGCGGCGCGAGTGGCCGCAGCTACCGTTGCGCGTAACTTCCTGCGCGAGACCTTGGACGTCGAGGTTCTTTCCCACGTGATTTCCATTGGCGCTTCCGAGCCTTATGAGGGGCCTGCGCCAGCGTTCGCGGACATTGAGGCTATCGATGCCTCGCCGGTCCGCGCCTGCGATAAGGCGGCTGAAGCCTCCATGATCGCGGAAATTGAGGCCGCAAAGAAGCAGGGCGATACCTTGGGCGGCATCGTTGAGGTTGTGGTCGATGGCCTGCCTATCGGCCTGGGCTCGCATATTTCCGGCGATGACCGCTTGGATGCCCAATTGGCCAGCGCGTTGATGGGTATCCAGGCTATCAAGGGCGTGGAAATTGGCGATGGTTTTGCCGAGGCCCGTCGTCGCGGTTCCGCTGCCCACGATGAGATGGTGCGAACCGAAGAAGGCGTATCCCGCCTTAGCAACCGTGCAGGCGGACTCGAAGGCGGCATGACGAACGGTCAGCAGCTGCGCGTGCGGGCGGCGATGAAGCCGATTTCTACCGTTCCGCGTGCCTTGCGCACTATTGATATGGAATCCGGCGCTGAAGCTACTGCCATTCACCAGCGCTCCGATGTGTGCGCGGTTCCGGCGGCGGGCGTCGTTGCAGAAGCAATGGTTGCCCTCGTTCTTGCGCGCGCCGTGCTAGAAAAATTCGGTGGCGATAGCCTCGAAGAAACCTCCGCGGCCATCGCCGCGTATGATAAATACGTTTCGGACCGCCTTGCTTTTGACCAGGAGTAAGTTATGACCACCCCAACCGCCGTTACGGGCCTGCCCCGTCCACGTGTTGTTTTGGTTGGCCCGCCAGGTGCGGGTAAATCCACCATTGGCCGCCGCCTTTCCCACGCCTTGAGCTGCGAACTGGTGGATTCGGATCACCTTATTGAGCAGGCTAAGAATAAGCCGTGCGGGGAAATCTTTAGCGAGCTGGGTGAACCAGACTTTCGCGTGCTTGAAGCCGAGCACGTTGCTGCGGCACTGCGCACTGGTGGAGTCGTTAGCCTCGGCGGCGGGGCAGTGCTGACGGACTCCACCCGCGGGCTGCTGGAGCGCCATACCGTCATCTTTTTGGATACTTCCCCTGAAGAAGGTGCACGGCGGACGTCTGGGGATAGCAATCGGCCGGTTCTCGCGGCCGCAGATCCCCTCGAGCACTACCGCAACCTCGTGGAGGCGCGTCGCCCGTATTACCAGGAGGTAGCCGATTATCGGGTGCGCACCGATGCCCGGACCCCACAGCAGGTGGTGGGCGATATCCTCGGCTTTCTCGATACCCTGTAGATTCCCCGCCGCGCTAGCACTAGTCTCTCGCCCCACTGGCTCGGCGTCGAACGGAAAGGACCACCATGCCCAGTATTGCCGTTAATGGACCACAGCCCTATGAAGTTCGCATTGGCGCTGATCTCAACCGGGACATCGCGCGGCGCTGTGCGCAGATTGGTGCAGGCCAGGCTGGCATTATCTACCAGCCGCCGCTGCGTGCCGCGGCCGAGCGCCTAGCGGAACTCATTGCCGCTGAGGGGGTGGAGCCTACGCTTATCGACGTCCCCGATGCCGAGGCCGCCAAGCAACTCAGCGTCATCGGTGGCGTATGGGATCAGCTGGGGGAAAAGGGCTTTAACCGCCGTGACGTCATTATCGGCCTCGGCGGCGGCGCCACCACCGATTTGGCTGGGTTCGCTGCGGCTGGGTGGATGCGCGGCATCAAGGTCATTCAGGCGCCTACCACGCTATTGGCCATGGTTGATGCGGCCGTCGGCGGCAAAACCGGTATCAATACCGCAGCCGGCAAGAACCTCGTTGGCGCCTTTCATGAGCCAGATTCTGTGTTTGTGGATCTCGAGCGTCTGGATACCCTGCCCGCGGCAGAGATCATTGCTGGCTCGGCAGAAATCATCAAAACCGGATTCATCCATGACCCGGTGATCCTTGAACGCTATGACAGTGACCCCGGCGCATGCGTGGACCCGCAGGGCTTCCTTCCAGAACTTATTGCGCGCTCCATCGCGGTCAAGGCCGCGGTGGTGGGCGAGGACCTCAAAGAATCGGGCCTGCGGGAAACGCTCAACTACGGCCACACCTTTGGCCATGCGGTGGAGCGCCATGAACAGTATCAGTGGCGCCATGGCAACGCGGTGGCCGTGGGCATGATGTTCATCGCCCACCTGGCGCATGAGCGCGGCCTCATTGACGCAGAGCTGGTGGAAAAGCACCGCCGGATTCTTGACAGCATTGGGCTGCCGACCACGTATAGGCCGGGCCAGTTCAGGGACCTGTATGAGGCAATGACCCACGATAAGAAGAACCGCGACGGAATGATTCGCTTTGTAGCCTTGACTGGGGTGGGCGAGACCACCCGTCTCGAGGGGCCCAGCACGGAAGAGCTAGAGGCGGCCTACGCCGCGATTTCGGAGTAGAAAATGAAGATTATTGTCCTCAACGGCCCGAACTTGAACCGCTTGGGAAAACGCCAGCCGGATGTCTACGGCTCCACCACCTTGGCTGACGTAGAGCAAATGATTGCCTCGCGCGCTGCCTCGCACGGTGCAGAAGTAGAGTGCTTTCAGTCCAACCATGAGGGCGAGCTCATTGAGAAGGTGCATGCCGCCGCGGATGCGGGCCTCCCAGTGATTATCAACCCCGGCGGTTTTACCCATACCTCAGTGGCCCTGCGGGATGCCCTGGCAGAGGTAGCCGATGGCGCCGGATTCGTAGAGGTGCATATTTCTAATGTGCATGCGCGCGAGCCCTTCCGCCATCACTCCTATCTCAGCCCTATCGCCCGCGGCGTAATCGCCGGGTTGGGGGTCTTTGGCTACGTGGCGGCAGTGGACTACCTCTGCCAATAGGCACCCCACGAACGGGCTGGGCGGCAGCCGGCAAAGAAAGAAATCCGCCCAACTGCGGTGGCAGGGTCGATATACTGGGTGGATACTTTCTACACCGCAGTCGACCCAGAAGGATGAAATCATGGCTTTGGCAGATACCCGTTTTAGTGACCGGCGCCGCAAGCTTGCCGCGGAACTGGCCGGCCAGCGCATCGATGCCGTTCTGGTCACCCACCTCACGCACGTGCGCTACCTTTCGGGATTCTCCGGCTCGAATGGCGGGCTACTCTTGCGTAAGGACCTTACCGCGCAGGTTGCTACCGACGGCCGGTACACCACGCAAATCGCCCGCGAAGTTCCCGATCTGGAGGCTATCCAAGGCCGCGCGGTAGGAAAGGTGCTGCTGCAGCAATTTGCCGATGTCGAGGGGCCGGTTCGAGTCGGTTTTGAAGCCGACTACCTCTCGGTCTCTGAACTGAAGGACCTCGAAGAGTCCGCCCCGGAGTCGGTTACCTTGGTTCCTATCGCCGGGGTCATTGAGAAAATTCGCTTGGTCAAAGATTCGCTCGAGTTAGAAAAGCTGGAAGAGATTGCCGCGCTGGCTAATCAGGCACTGGAGGAGTTGCTCGCCGCTGGTGAGTTGCGTGCCGGCCGCACCGAGCGCCAGGTGGCTGCCGATTTGGAATATCGGATGCGCATGCTTGGCTCGGAGCGAGTGAGCTTCGATACCATCGTGGCTTCCGGCCCGAACTCGGCGATGCCGCACCATGGCGCTGATGACCGGGTCATCGAGGATGGCGACCTTGTGACCATCGATTTCGGTGCGTACCTGCGCGGGTTTAATTCCGACTGCACCCGCACCTACGTCGTGGGCACGGCGAATGACTTTGCCAAGGAAATCTATGATGTGGTGCTCCGCGCCCAAAAGGCAGGCGTGGCAGCGTCGGTGCCGGGCGCTAAGCTTGCCGACGTCGACGCCGCCTGCCGCGATGTCATCTCCGCCGCCGGCTATGGCGACTACTTTGTGCATTCGACGGGCCACGGCGTGGGCCTAGACGTCCACGAAGCCCCGTTCGCGGCACGGACCGGTAAGGGTGAGCTCGCCGCCGGCATGACCCTGACCATTGAGCCGGGCATCTATGTTCCGGGCAAGGGCGGCGTGCGCATCGAAGATACCCTCATCATCACCGATGGTGCGCCGAAGATCATTACCGCCGCGACGAAGGAATTTACGGCCTAAACGACAGAATGTGTTGTTTTGCGGCGTGTCGGGCTAAACGACATTTTGTGTTGGTGGGGTTTAGCGTATGTGGCCTTTGCGTATTCCCATAGAGTGGTTGTAGGCAGTGTCGATGGCACTGTCGTAGGTTGCTGGTCGGCCGTCTTCGTGGCCGCTGGTGGCTTGTTTTTCTTGGTTGGTTAGGGTTTGTGCTTTGGCGAGTGCGTCCTGGCCCCAGTTTTGCTGCCTGAAGTGCCCCGGGTTTTGTTCCTAGGCATTTGCCTTGATTTCTATTATTGCTTGCGGCGGGTGCTGGTCCCAAAATTCGGTTTCCACTTCGACCGGGGTTCGGTATCCCAAGCTTTGGTGAAGCCTCGTCTCGTTCCACCATGACACCCACTCAAACGTCGCGATTTCCACCTCGACAACCTCATCCCACCTGCGAGTATGGATCAGCTCGTTTTTGTAGGAACCATTAACGTTTTCCGCCAGAGCATTGTCATAGGAATCCCCGACAGTTCCGGTGGAAGCGGCAATCCCGTGCTGGGCAAGACGCTCGTTGTAGACAACGCTGACATACTGCGAGCCGTGATCCGAATGATGAATGAGACCTGTTGTTTCCTCAGCAGACGCGATCGCCTGGTTGAGAGCTTGCAGCGGCAACGCTTCGGTGCGCATGGAATCTGATAACGCCCACCCAACGATCCGTCGGGAGTAAACATCGGTGACAAACGCGGCATACACAAAGCCTTTCTTCGTGCGCACGTAGGTAATATCAGCCACCCACAGCTTGTTCGGGCCTTCGGCTTTGAATTCTCGCTCCACCAAGTCCGGGCGTAAATCCGGCCTTTGAGGTGTGCGAGTGGTCATAGGCGAGCGGCCTTTGCCTTTGCCTGATACACCGGCTAGACGCATCAGCCGCGCGGTTTGTTCACGACCGATATCGATTCCGTCACGATGAAGAGCATGCCACATTTTCCGCACACCGTAGATGCCGTAATTATCCCGATGGATAGCACTAATGCGTTCAACCAGCACAGCATCACGAAGGCGGCGAGCACTTACCCCACGGGCCTTGGACTGACGATACCCACGCGAGGTGATGAACCCACCAGCGCGGTTTTTCTTCAACGTCTTACAGATGAACTCGACAGAGAAACGATTCCGGTATTCATCGATGAACCGGATCATTTCCGACGTTTTGGGTCGAGTTCCGACGCGAAAAAAGCTGAGGCAGCCTTTAAAAGTTCATTGGTGTCGCGTAGCTCTTGATTTTCACGGCGAAGCCTCGCGTTTTCGGCGGCCAGATCTTCAGGCACGGGTTCTGGGATGTTTCCCGCACGGCGGGCCTGTTGGGTCCATTGACGGGCTGTGTGCCATGACACCCCCAGCTTTGGGGCTACTGCCTGGCACGCGGCTTGCATCGACATATTTTCCGCCAAGATGCGGTCCTCTACAAGACGGACCACACGATCCTTCGCATCCTGGTCAAATTTTCTTGGCATATTCCAGATTTTCCCATCTACTCAAACGGAACAAAACCTGGGACACTTCAGCCTGGTGATCTCTACAGGGTCGTCAGGCAGTTGCGTGTGGAGGTATAGCCACCAGTCGCAGGCGATGCGTTGTTGTTCGTCGTGCAGTCCTCGGTGGGCGTGCATGAGGTTCTTTATTTGTGAGTTCACCCCGCCTTCTAGCTTGTTGGTCGTGCGTTCCAATCGTTGGTCTTGTTTAGCTTTGGTGAGGTAGGCAAAGAGGTGGCCTTGTTGGCTCATTTTCTTTAGCTGCAAGTAGATTCCGCGGTGGGTGTAGTGGGTGTACCACCATTTTTTGTTGCGGCGTTTGGCTTTTGGAATCTGGTCGAAGGGGACGTCTTTGACGTAGGTTCTGGCTTTGAGCTGGGTGCTAAATACGGTGCTGAACTGTTGTAGTTTTACGGTCCATTCGGCTGCTTTATCCAGGTTGTCAACGGCGAGTAGTTCAAAGGAAAGTCGTTGTAATGCTTTGCCCATAGCGGAAGTGGGATAAAGGCCGGTGGCGCGTTGAATATTGCGTTTGACGTGGACAATGCAGCGTTGAACCGGGGTATGAGGCCACAGCTGGTGTAGTGCTTTAAGCCCTCCGGCATCGCCATCGCAGGTAACCAATTGTGGTGGGGCTAGCGGGTCGAGCAGGCGCATGTAGGACCAGGAGGATTCTTTCGTGCACCAGAAGCAATTGATGACATGGCTGGAGTCGGCAGCTACAACAAGGCATTTGGTGTTGAAGTAGGTGCCGTCGATGAAGATTTGGTCGTAGATTCGCTGCCTATCAACGCTTCGGGGTGGTTGGATAAGCCAGAACGGTGTGAAGCGTCGTTGCAAAGTTCGTGGTGAAACACCGCAGGTTTTAGCCGTTTCTTCCAGGCTGTTGCTGGAGGTGAGCCAGGAAATGAACAGGCGGAACCATTTGGCTTGCACGGCATCGTTATTCACGCGGGTGAAGGTGGCCTTGCAGGTGCGGCATCGAGCGTGTCAAGTTGTTTGTGTGTGGGGCTGGGTTTATAGGTATTTGTCGAAGCGGTCGGGGTAGGCCACGGCCATTTGGTTGATGGCTTGTTTCCAGCCGGATACTCGGGCTCCTTCCATGAGTCTGCCGACTGTTCTTGAGACTCGTTTACCTTGCTTTGCTCTCTTGGCGGCTCGCTTGTCTTCAATATTGCAGATCATCAACCACAGCGTCTTTAGGGCTGATTCATCGTTGGTGAACTGCACCCTGTTGCGAGTAGCTTTACGCAGCTCATTGTTAAAAGATTCAATGGAGTTCGTCGTATAGATCACCTTCCTAGCTGCTGGTGGGAACTGCAGAAACGGGACAAACCGCGCCCACGCGTCCTGCCAGACCTTGACTGAGCGGGGATACTTCTCACCCAGCTCGGAAGCCTCGAATTCGGCTAAAGCAGCCCTAGCTGTGGACTCGTCTGTGGCGGTGTAGACCTTCTTCAACGCGGCTGATACAGCCCGGCGATCCCCGTAGGCTACCCACCGGTTCGCGGCACGTATCAGGTGCACGATACAGGTTTGCACCATAGAGTTCGGCCAGGTTGCCTCGACTGCTTCTGGTAGGCCTTTCAGCCCGTCACAGCAGACGATAAAGACGTCTTTGACACCACGGTTAGAAAGATTGGCGCATACCTGCGCCCAAAATGAAGCGCCTTCTTCTTTGGCAATCCACAATCCTAAAATGTGTTTGATGCCGTCAAGGTCCACACCGATTGCCATGTACGCACTCTTGTTGACTACCCGGCCGCCATCGCGGACTTTAATGCGCAGCGCGTCCAGGAAAATGACCGGGTAGAACTCATCTAGCTGGCGGTTTTGCCAGACCATGACCTCATCCAAGACGGCGTCAGTAACCGCTGAAATCGTCTCATGGGAGATATCAACCCGCATCGCCGTTGCCATGTGGTGCTGGATATCCCTGATTGTCATCCCACCGGCGTACAAGCTGACAATCATGTCATCGACATCAGTTAAACGTCTCGAGCCTTTAGGGACCATAGTTGGGATAAACGTCCCAGTCCTGTCTCTGGGGATATCCACGGTGACCGGCCCGTAGTTAGAATCCACGGTCTTTGGATACGACCCGTTGCGGTGATTGTCTGTCCCAGCTGCAGCTTTGCCGCTCCTATCACCAGACTCGTAGCCGAGGTGGGCATCCATCTCGGCATTCAAACCCCTAGTAATCGAGGCTTGCAGCATGCCGCGAACCAGGTCATTGGCATCCGTTGTGGACGTGCCTAGGTCGTCAATCAGTTTCGCGATTTCAGGGTTAGCAAGAAGCTTCTTTTCAATCGCATCAATCTTGGCCTTATCGGCCGGATCTCGTCTCGCCACAGTAGTCATTCTGGCTTATCTCCTTATGCGGGATCGGTTCCCACACACAAACCATCAGACACTCTCGCGGCATCGCCATCGTTGGCGCCCAGCACTCGTTTTTCCGTGTTTCGTGCATGCCCTGCCGCAGACGGGGCATCGAGGATGATTTTTACTCATCCCCTCATCGTGAACCTAGGCGCCTAGCACACCGGCATGCCTTTGGCGGTATTTCACGGTCGAAGCTGGAATATCCCTTTGGATAAGTGAAATAGTACTAATAACAGCACGCCAGACCAGCTAGCCGTACAACCTCACCAACACATCCTGTCGTTTAGGCCGAATTTACTGAACTGCCCGCCTAGTGGGCCAGCACCTTGGAGTTGAGCAGCTGGGCGACATTACGGTTGCCCAGGTGCGTGAGGTGATTGAAGAGGTTGTGCGGTACGGAGTACTCCCACTTGCCGGAAATCCAGCGGGTGCTGTCCGGCGCGCACATGCCGTGATCAATGGAGTCGGCGCGTAGGTCATAGTACTGCACGCCGTTTGCGCGGGCTGCCTTGTACATGGCGCTATTGACCTGGTCCTCGCCGGTGCGAACCAGGCCCGCGTAGTCCATGTTGAACCCGGCTTCAGAGGATCCCGGTGCGGAGGTGCGCAGCGGGCATACCGCGCCATTGCGGGCGGAGATGGCGGGATAGCCTACAACGGTGATGCGGGCATTCGGGGCGGCGTGGCGAATCCGCTGGATCGATTGCTTCATGCCGTCGTAGTAGGGATTGGAAGAAGAAAGAGATGGGCGCAGGATTTCCTGGAGATCATTGGCGCCAAACTGAATCAAAACGTTCTTCGTTTCGCCATTGAGATCATTATTAGCAATGGCTCCGTTGATCTGCTCATCGAAGTCCTTACGGTGCGATTGGCCGGCGGCCTTTGCCGCAGAGCAGGCGTAGTTGGCTATGTGCTGACCAGAAACCCGCCCCAATTCGCGGCCAACATTACTCTGACCCTGCGGGCAACCCTGTGGGGACGGCACGCCCGGGGCGTCTTCGATGCCGTGGGTGGCAGACGATAGCGTAGTGCCCGCCGAAGGGGACAGGCTCGAGGTCGTGCCAACTTGGCCATAGGTTGGGTTGGCAAAGACAGAATCGCCGAACATCACGGTCTGGGCGTCTGCTGCCATGGCCTGCGGGGCGGAGAGTGCTGCTAGGGCTGCGCCAGTAGCGGTAGCCGCGGCGTAGAGCTGCTTGAGAGGCATCGCAAAAATCCTTGGTAGGTATGTGAAAAATCAATTAAGCAAAGCCTTATCGTACAGCGAGTTATTGCTGGTTAAAAACCTTTGATTGCTTGCGTGTCTGACGGTTTAGGGCAGGCGATGGGCCCCGAAAGGCACCCCGCTGTCAACTGTGGGGAAGAAATGGGGGACCGGTAATACCCCAAGGGGCAGTTGTCCGGTAGGCTTAAACATTGTTTTCAACCTTTAGTCCACAATTTTCGGGAGTTTAACCGCAATGGCTGATACTACTGATTTCAAGAACGGGCTCGTTCTGAAGATCGACAACAAACTGATGCAGATCGTTGAGTTCCAGCACGTGAAGCCGGGCAAGGGCCCAGCCTTCGTGCGTACCAAGCTCAAGGATGTTGTCTCCGGTAAGACCGTGGACAAGACCTGGAATGCTGGCGTTAAGGTAGAGACCGCTACCGTGGACCGCCGCGATATGACCTACCTGTACAACGATGGCACCAGCTACGTTGTTATGGATGAAAAGACCTTCGAGCAGTACGAGCTCCCGCCGGAGAAGTTCGGCGATGCCGCTCGCTTCCTGCTGGAAAACATGCGCGTCCAGGTTTCCTTCTACGAGGATGAGGCACTCTTTGCAGAACTGCCTATTTCCGTAGACCTTAAGGTCGAGCACACCGAGCCGGGCCTGCAGGGTGACCGTTCTTCCGGCGGCACCAAGCCCGCCACCCTGGAAACCGGTGCTGAAATCCAGGTTCCGCTGTTCATCGAGATCGGCAACGTTCTCAAGATCGATACCCGTACCGGCGAGTACCTCTCCCGCGTTAACAACTAGGGCATCTGACTGTGTCTGATAACACCCCTAAGCGCGATATCAACTACAAGCGGCACACCGCGCGGTACCGTGCACGTCGTCGTGCCGCCGATATCCTCTACGAAGCAGAAAACAGGGACGTTGACCCCGTTGCCATCGTGGAGGATCGCATCGCCTTGGCACGTGAGGATCGCAACGCGGTAGCACCTGTGGCCGAATACACCCAGGTGATTGTCAAAGGCGTCGCTGAAGAGCTGGATGCCATCGATGACACCATTTCTCGGTTCCTTGCCGAGGACTGGGAACTGCACCGCATCCCGGCCGTTGACCGCGCTATCCTGCGCCTATCGGTGTGGGAGCTGCTGTTCAACCCGGATATTCCTACCGCTACTGCGGTCGTGGAAGGCGTGGAGATTGCTTCCCAGTATTCCAACGATCAAGCGGCGCCATATATCCACGCTGTGTTGGATGACGTGGCGCAGTCCCGTTCTGCGGAAAACCCGATGTCCGCAGAACACCAGGGCAGCGATGCGAATGCGGACGGCGAAGATTCGACTGACGAGGACTCGGTAGAGTCCGAGCGTGCGGATGATGCGGCCGTGGATACCTCCGCATCCACCGCTTCGGACTCCGCTGCCGCGGACGACGACTCGGCTGTAGCAGACGGTTCTGCGCAGCAGGACCCCACTGCGGAATAGTCAGGTTTAAACCGGCCCGCATACTTAAACCGCCCGCCCAGCTCGATGGCGAAGAGCTGTGGCGGGCGGTATTTTCATGCCCAAGACAGTGTCTTTCGACGCCCATCCTCGCGTCTCCATGTGCCCAGAACGGCCGAGAGTAAAAAGAACTCTCCCCGTCACCCTTGCGCCGTTGTTAAGGCGGAAGGAGAGGGGGAGAGCGGCGGATGTTAGTGCGGCTTAGCTCTGCGGGGTGTCGCTTGCGGCGGCGTCGCCAGATCCGGCATTGGCTGCGGTCTCGGAGCCAAGCTTGGCCATCTCTTCGGCGGCAGAAACCATGGCATCCTGGCCGCGGATGACGCCATCTACGGCGGTCTTCAGGGCAGCCTGCAGCTGCTCGTCGGTCATGCCGGCGGCGGCAGGGATATCGCGCTCGGTGCGCACCACGAGCATGTCATCGTGCTCCGAGATAACAGCGCGCGCGCCGAAGGCTACGGAGTTGATCTGGTTAGCCGCGAGGAAGAGGCCGGCGTCGGCCTTGGAATAGGCGGCGTCGGTAGGCACATCGCAGCGGACAATAACCACGGAATCGAGAACCGCGAACATGGTGGGAAGGCCGTTGAGGTTGGCGGTAGCTGCCTCAATATCGCTGTCCATCTTGGTCAATTCGATGTCGAAGGTACGCATGGCCTCGACAACACGTTCCAGGGTGATCTCCGGCAGGTTGTTTTCGGTAGAGGCATTAGTCATGCTTGTGCTCCTCCCAAGTCACGAGCTGTGGGTAGTGTTCTTCCACGAAGGCGAAGGACTGCAGCATAGAATCCAGCGTGGACATCACGAAGGCGCCGATCTGATTGCGGGACAAACCGTGGGCAATGTTGATCTCGCGCACGCCAGAGACGGCGAGGTTATTCTCGGCTGACTCAAAGAAGCGCAGGGTCGGCGCGAAGTGCTGCTGGTTCCACTGGTTGAGCACCGTCAACAGGGTTGGGCCCTCAGAAGAAGGCACGTTGCCGCGCCAGACGGAATCCGCCACGAGCACATCATCGCGCACCTGCATGGCGATGGCGACGTTGGAGAAACCTGTGCGCAGGATCTGTACGGTTTCCTCCTCGCTCACTGGCTGCTCTTCGAGGCGGTATTCTAGGTTCTCAGATGCAAAGATTTCGCCGATGCGCTCGAGAGTTACGGGCTCTACCGGCGTATCGGGATACAGGGTTGGTTCTTCAGACACTTAAGTAGTCTCAATCCATGTACTAATCGGGGATAAAGGTCAACCTTTACTAGTTTACCTAAGTTCTTATCTAGTTACTGGGACTCCATAGGTGCTCGCCGCCAAGTTCGTGGGCGAGAGCAGTATCGATCGTGGGATAGCGGAACGTATGCCCGATTTTGTGTAGAACCGTGGGGCTTACGCGTTGTTGCGCCAAGGCCAACTCTTGGGCGCCTTCCTTGCCCAGCAAGATTGCGGGACCGAAGGGCGGAACGGGGAGCAATGCCGGACGGTGTAGTTCGGCACCAAGGGCTTTGACGAAGTCCTTATTGAGCACCGGGTTAGGCGAGGCCGCATTGACCGGGCCTTCCAGCGAATCGTCCACGATGGCGCGGAAGTAGGCATCCGTCAGGTCATCGAGGGCGACCCAGCTGAACCAGAACTCACCGTCGCCGAAGGGGCCGCCCAGTCCGGTAGAGAAGAGGGCGCGCAGCAGTGGCAGGAGGCCGGAACCGCCCGACATGGCGATGCCGGTACGAATATTGACCACGCGGGTGCCCGCGGCGCGGGCGGGCTCGCAGGCGCGCTCCCAGTCGACTACGACGTCTGCGAGGAAGCCCTCGCCAGGTGCGGAGTCTTCGGTGAGAATCTCATCGCCGCGGTCGGAGCCGTAGTAGCCCACGGCAGAGGCGCAAACCATGGTGCGGACGGAATCCGTGGTGCCCGCTAGACGGGCTAGGCGCTCGGTGGGGCCAACGCGGGAATCGCGGATGGCGGCCTTGTGCTCGTCATTGAAGCGGCCGAAGATGGGCTCGCCCGCCAGGTGGACGAGGACGTCGACGCCGCGCAGGAGGTCGGGATCGGGCTGCTCCGGGCGCCAGGTGCGCTGACCTTTGCTGGCCGTGCCGCGCACGAGCTGGATCACCGTGTGCCCGGCGGTGCGCAGTTGTGCGGTGAGCGCTGCGCCCACGCTGCCGCGGGAGCCGGTCATGGCGATGGTTAGTGGTTGGGTGTTTAAGGAGGCGTCGGCAAGCCGCTGGAGAAAGGAAAGATCCTCAATGAGCTGGTGCTGTCGATAAGCAAAGACCGATTCCAGCGCCGCCGAAGGGATGCGGGTAGTAACTTCATCGCGAATGAGTGTGCCGTCCGGGTGATCCGCAAAGGTGTGATGGTGTTGCCATTTGGCAAATTTGCGAATGGGGGAGTTTACGCACACATCGGTGAACTCATAGCCCTTGCGGTACTGGGAAAGTTTATGCTGAGCGGTCCAGCGCAGGCCGCCCGGAAGGCCCAGGATGGAGGTGCCATCGCCGAGGTTCTCCGCTTGCTGGATGGGTTTCATGAAGGCAAAGGGGGCGTTCAGGCGGGTTAAAGCGCCTTGGCGGGTATGCCATTGCCAGACCTGCTCGCGCGGGGCGGGGACTATGTGTTCGGCGGAAAAACTCACTGTGTGGAGTGCCTCCTTCTTTTCGCCCTCACCCAAATGGTGGGGAAGGTGCTAGAGTAATCTGTGTCTAACAGCATAGACATTTTTGAGACCATCAACCGGCATCCTTTAAAGACCGCACTGTGAGGCGGGGAAGGAGGTCACGATGAGTGGAACTGACGCTACCGCGAACAAGCTAGAGCTTTTAAGCTCCGATGACGTTTCGCGTACCGTTGCACGCATCGCGCACCAGATCATTGAAAAAACGGCGCTCGATTCCGCGGACGCACCGCGGGTCATTTTGCTTGGCATTCCCTCTGGTGGCGTGCCGCTTGCACAGCGCCTAGCGCACAAGATTGAAGAATTTTCCGGGGTTGCAGTCCCATGGGGCTCCCTCGATATCACCCTCTACCGCGATGACCTGCTAGGAAAGCCGCATCGCGCACTCCAACCGACGACCATTCCCACCGGTGGCATCGATAGCGCCACTGTTATTTTGGTCGATGATGTGCTGTATTCCGGCCGCACTATCCGCGCCGCCTTGGATGCGTTGAGTGACGTGGGCCGTCCGGACATTATTCAGCTGGCCGTCCTCGTAGATCGCGGCCACCGCGAGGTTCCTATCCGCGCCGATTATGTGGGTAAGAATCTGCCCACCGCGCGAGAAGAAGATGTCACCGTATACAACAGCGAGATTGACGGCCGGGATGCGGTCGTATTGACCCGAGCCGCCGCTACTAGTGGAGCTGGCTCTGAAGCGGGGGAGGCATAGCCATGAAGCACCTCATCGATATGGCAGAGCTGGACCGAAGCGAAATTATCGGTCTGATGGATGAAGCGGATCGCTTCCGCGAGGCCCTCGAAGGCCGCGAGGTAAAGAAGCTGCCGACCCTGCGGGGCCGGACCATCTATACCCTTTTTTATGAAAACTCCACCCGCACCCGCTCTTCCTTTGAAACGGCCGGCAAGTGGATGTCCGCGGACGTCATCAACCTATCCGCCTCCAGCTCCTCGGTAAAGAAGGGCGAGTCCCTGAAGGATACGGGCCTTACCCTGGCCGCCATCGGCGCCGATGCGATCATCATGCGCCACCCTTCCTCTGGTGCGCCGCAACAGCTGGCCCAGTGGGTAGCCCCTAACGGCAAGGGGCCTTCGGTGATCAACGCGGGCGACGGTGCGCACCAGCACCCAACGCAGGCGCTTCTCGACGCCGTCACGATGCGCCAGCGCCTAGGACTGCACAGTGAGGAAGGCTTTGCCGGCCTGAAGGTAAAGATTGTGGGCGATTGCCTGCACTCGCGCGTCGTGCGCTCCAACGTAGATTTGCTTAACACTCTCGGCGCTGAGGTAACTCTCGTGGGCCCAGCCACCCTCATGCCCTTTGGGGTAGAGAATTGGCCGGTGCGTGTGTCGTATGACCTTGATGCGGAAGTCGCAGACGCCGACGTCATCATGATGCTGCGCGTACAGCAAGAACGCATGAACGGCGGCTTCTTCCCCTCCCACCGCGAATACGCCAACCTCTTTGGCTTGTCCAAGGAGCGCGCGGCGGCCATGCAGAAGGACGCCATCGTCATGCACCCAGGCCCGATGCTGCGCGGCATGGAGATTAACTACGGCGTCGCAGATTTGGACAAAACTGCGGTCCTACAGCAGGTGCACAACGGTGTACACGCCCGCATGGCGGTGCTGTTTACCCTGCTGACCAATGGCGAAAACGCCGGCATTTAAAACCGCGACCCACACTCAAATTTAGGGAGAGACAATGACTACTTACCCGGAAACCGGTCGCCTTTCCGCGCCGGCGGAAACCCCACTTGTGATTAAGAATGTGCGCCTGTACGGCGAAGGCGAGCCCACCGATGTCGTGGTCAAGGACGGCATCATCGCTGCCATCGGCGCCACGGCAGAAGCCGAGGATGCACAGGTTATCGACGGCCAGGGCAACGTGCTCTTGCCAGGCCTAGTGGATATGCACGTGCACCTGCGCGAGCCCGGCCGCGAAGATACCGAGACCATCGAGACCGGCTCCAAGGCTGCCGCCAAGGGCGGTTTCACTGCAGTGTTCACCATGGCTAATACCAACCCAGTGACCGACCAGCCGATCATCGCTGAGTCCGTATGGGCCAAGTCCCAAGCACTGGCGCTGTGCGACGTCCACCCGGTGGGCTCCATTACCAAGGGCTTGGAAGGCAAGACCCTTACAGAGTTCGGCATGATGGCTCGTTCGGACGCCAAGGTGCGCATGTTCTCCGATGACGGCAAGTGCGTCCAGGATCCGCAGCTAATGCGTCGTGCTTTGGAATACGCCAAGGGCATGGACGTGCTGCTGGCTCAGCACGCCGAGGATGACCGCATGACCGGTGGTGCTTCCGCCCATGAAGGCGAGACTGCAGCCAGGCTCGGCCTGCGCGGGTGGCCGCGCGTGGCGGAGGAATCCATCGTGGCCCGCGACGCCCTATTGGCGCGCGACTACGGCAACCGCGTGCACATTTGCCACGCCTCGACCCAGGGCACCGTGGAGCTACTGAAGTGGGCAAAGGAGCAGGATATTCCTCTCACCGCCGAGGTAACCCCGCACCACCTGTTAATGACCGATGACAAGCTGCGCACCTACGATGGCCTCTTCCGTGTCAACCCGCCGCTGCGCGAACAGCGCGATACCGAGGCCCTGCGCGAGGCGCTGCTCAATGGCACCATCGACTGCGTCGCCACCGACCACGCCCCGCACGGCTCCGAAGACAAGTGCGTGGAGTTTGAAAATGCCCGCCCTGGCATGTTGGGCCTGGAATCTTCTTTGGCCGTCATCGCCAAAATCTTCGTCGAGACTGGCCTGGCCGATTGGCGCTTTGTTGCCCGCGTCATGTCCGAGCGCCCTGCAGAAATCACCCGCCTGCCGGGCCACGGCCGTCCCATCGCAGAAGGCGAGCCAGCTAGCTTGACTATTGTGGACCCAGACCACCACTGGGTTTCTGATTCCTCCACGCTGGCCTCCAAGTCCGAAAACAACCCGTACGCTGGCGAAGAATTTGGTGCCCGCGTTACCCACACCATTTTGCGAGGCACCGTCACTTTTGACTTGGCAGCCTCCGAAGAAGACTAACCTTGCACACTGAAACCACCTATATGGCAGAGAAAGGCCACGACGTGACTGATAGAACCCCAGCAATCCTCGTTCTCGCGGACGGGCGCACCTTCCGCGGTTATGGCTTTGGTGCCACCGGCACCACCTTGGGCGAGGCCGTATTCACCACGGCGATGACCGGCTACCAGGAAACCATGACGGACCCGTCCTACCACCGCCAGATCGTGGTATCCGCCGCGCCGCACATTGGCAATACCGGTTGGAATGATGAGGACAACGAGTCCCACGGAAACCGCATCTGGGTTGCTGGCCTCGTTATCCGCGACCTTGCACAGCGCGTATCCAACTGGCGCGCAGAGCGCAGCTTGAGTGAAGAGATGGAAAAGCAGGGAGTCATTGGTATTCGCGGTATCGATACCCGCACCTTGGTACGCCACCTGCGCAACTACGGCTCCATCGCCGCCGGCCTGTTCTCCGGCGAAGATGCTCAACGCCCAGTAGAGGAGCTGCTCAAGGAAGTTAAGTCCCAGGACTCTATGGAAGGCGCCGACCTCGCCGCCGAAGTATCGACCGACGAGCCCTACACGATTGAGGCTGTAGGGGAGAAGAAATACACCGTCGTTGCCTTCGACATGGGTGTTAAGACCGCAACCCCGCGCCACTTTTCTCAGCGCGGCATCGAAACTATCGTCGTGCCCGCAAATACCTCCTTTGACAAGGTGAAATCCTATAACCCGGATGGCGTCTTCGTCTCCAACGGCCCGGGCGACCCGGCTACCGCAGACGAAATGGTGGGCATCATCAAGCAGGTGCTCGAAGCCAAGATCCCGTTCTTCGGCATCTGCTTTGGTAACCAGCTCCTGGGCCGCGCGCTTGGCCTGGACACCTACAAGATGAAGTTCGGCCACCGCGGCATCAACGTGCCGGTGCGCAATAACGTGACCGGCAAGATCGACATCACCTCCCAGAACCACGGCTTCGCGCTGAAGGCTCCGGAAGGCTATGACCTCAACAGCAAGGACGCCGAGTTCGCTACCGATTTCGGTCCCGCGCAGGTCACCCACATCTGCCTCAACGACGACACTGTCGAGGGCGTGGCATTGCGCAACGGCATGGCCTACTCCGTGCAGTATCACCCAGAATCCGCGGCCGGCCCGCACGATGCCAACCCGCTATTTGATCAGTTTGAAGAACTGATGGCTAACCACACCCCAAATAAGTAGACAACCAGGAAAAGGAAGAATAACTATGCCAAAGCGCAACGACATCAACCACGTCCTGGTCATCGGCTCCGGCCCGATCGTCATCGGCCAGGCTTGTGAGTTCGACTACTCCGGTACCCAGGCCTGCCGCGTGCTCAAGGAGGAGGGCCTGCGCGTAACGCTGGTCAACTCCAACCCGGCCACCATCATGACCGACCCTGAGTTTGCGGACCACACCTACGTGGAGCCCATTGAGCCGGAATACATCGAAAAGATTCTGGTCAAGGAGCGCGAAGAGGGACACCCCATCGACGCCGTGCTGGCTACCCTGGGCGGCCAGACCGCGCTGAACGCCGCTGTTCAGCTCGACCGCCAAGGAATTTTGGACAAGTACGGCATCGAGCTCATCGGCGCCGATATTGACGCCATCGAGCGCGGCGAGGACCGCCAGAAGTTCAAGGACATCGTAGCCTCCATCGGCGGTGAGTCCGCCCGCTCCGCTGTGTGCCACAACATGGATGAGGTCCACGAGACCGTCGATAAGCTCGGCCTGCCCGTCGTAGTCCGCCCCTCCTTCACCATGGGTGGCTTGGGCTCCGGTCTGGCCTTCAATAATGAGGACCTGGACCGCATTGCCGGCGGCGGCTTGGCCGCGTCCCCTGAGGCCAACGTGCTCATTGAGGAATCCATCCTGGGCTGGAAGGAATACGAGCTCGAGCTCATGCGCGATGGCGATGACAACGTCGTGGTCGTTGCCTCCATCGAAAACGTCGATGCCCTAGGCGTGCACACCGGCGATTCCGTCACCGTCGCCCCGGCGCTGACGCTTACTGACCGTGAGTTCCAGAAGATGCGTGACTTGGGCATTGCCATCATCCGCGAGGTCGGCGTCGATACTGGCGGCTGTAATATCCAGTTCGCGGTTAACCCGGAAGACGGCCGCATCATCGTCATCGAGATGAACCCGCGCGTGTCCCGTTCCTCCGCACTGGCCTCCAAGGCCACCGGTTTCCCGATTGCCAAGCTGGCGGCCAAGCTCGCCATTGGCTACACCTTGGACGAGGTACAAAACGACATCACCGGCGAGACCAAGGCAGCCTTCGAGCCGACCCTGGACTACGTCATTGTCAAGGCCCCACGCTTTGCTTTTGAGAAGTTCCCAGGTGCTGACGACACCTTGACCACCACCATGAAGTCCGTGGGCGAAGCCATGGGCATCGGTCGCAACTACATCGCGGGCCTGAACAAGGTCATGCGTTCATTGGAAAACAAGCCCAATGGCTTCTGGACCAAGCCGGATGAGTACTTCGCGGGCGAGCGCGCTACTGACCTGCAGGCCGTGCTCAAGGATCTGGAGCGCCCGACCGAGGGTCGCATGTACGACATCGAGCTGGCCCTTCGCCTTGGCGCCTCTGTGGACGAGGTCCACGAGGCTTCCGGCGTTGACCCATGGTTCATCGCTGAGCTGGCCACGTTGGTGGCCTTCCGCCAGGAGCTTATCGACGCCCCAGTGCTCACCGAGGAGCTGCTGCGCGAGGCCAAGGTCTTTGGGCTTTCCGACGCCCAGATTGCCGCCCTTCGCCCAGAATTCAACGGCGAGGATGGCGTACGCAGCCTGCGCTGGCGCATGGGCATCCGCCCCGTGTACAAGACGGTAGATACCTGTGCCGGCGAATTCGAGGCACAAACCCCGTACCACTACAGCTCCTATGAGCTCGACCCGGATGCCGAGACCGAGGTTCGCCCGGCACCGGAAGGCTCTAAGGGCAAGGTCATCATTTTGGGCTCCGGACCGAACCGCATTGGTCAAGGTATCGAGTTTGACTACTCCTGTGTTCACGCGGCCCTTGAGCTTTCGGAGCAGGGCTATGAGACCGTCATGGTCAACTGCAACCCGGAGACCGTCTCCACCGACTATGACACCGCAGACCGCCTCTACTTCGAGCCGCTGACCTTCGAGGACGTTATGGAGGTCTACCACGCGGAGGCCGCTTCCGGTGACGTTGCCGGTGTGATTGTCCAGCTAGGTGGCCAGACTCCGCTGGGCCTCGCTGCCCGCCTGGAGGAGGCAGGCGTTCCTGTTGTGGGCACCAGCCCTGCAGCAATCGATTCCGCCGAGGACCGCGGCGAATTCGGCAAGGTCCTCGATGAGGCAGAATTGGCAGCTCCGGAGTACGGCACCGCCACCTCCTTCGCGGAGGCCCGCGAGGTTGCTTCCTCCATCGGTTACCCAGTGCTGGTTCGTCCGTCCTACGTGCTGGGCGGCCGCGGTATGGAAATCGTCTACGACGAAAAGGCGCTGGAAGACTACATCGAGCGTGCCACCGAGCTGTCTCCGGACCACCCGGTTCTGGTGGACCGCTTCCTGGATTCCGCCATCGAGATTGACGTGGATGCCCTGTGCGACGGCAACGAGGTCTACCTGGGTGGCGTCATGGAGCACATTGAGGAGGCCGGCATTCACTCCGGTGACTCCTCCTGTGCGCTGCCACCGATGACGCTCGGACCAGAGGACATTGAAAAGGTCCGCACGTCCACCCGCTTGCTCGCCGAGGGCATTGGCGTCAAGGGCCTGATGAACGTCCAGTTCGCCTTGAAGGATGACATCCTCTACGTCATTGAGGCCAACCCACGTGCTTCCCGTACCGTGCCGTTCGTCTCCAAGGCCACCGGAGTACCACTGGCTAAGGCGGCTTCTCGCGTTATGATGGGCTCTAGCATTGCGGACTTGCGCGCCGAGGGCATGATTCCTTCCGAATACGACGGTGGTTCTTTGCCACTCGAGCACCCGATTGCCGTCAAGGAAGCAGTCTTGCCATTCAACCGCTTCCGCCGAACCGATGGCAGCCTGCTCGATACGCTGCTCTCGCCAGAGATGAAGTCCACCGGTGAGGTTATGGGCTTGGCTACCAACTTCGGTGCGGCCTACGCCAAGGGCGAAATTGCTGCCTTCGCCGTTCCGCCCACGGAGGGCACTATCTTCGTATCTGTGGCCAACCGCGACAAGCGTACGCTGATCTTCCCGATCCAGCGCTTGGCCCACATGGGCTACAACATCGTCGCTACCGCCGGTACGGCGCAGATGCTGCGCCGCAATGGTATCGAGTGCGAGGTTGCTGCCAAGGTCTCTGAGGCCAAGGACGGCGAAGAGTCCATCGTGGATAAGATCTTCAATGGCGAGATCGACTGGATTCTCAACACGCCTGCTGGCTCTGCCGGTGCCCGCCACGATGGCTACGATATCCGCGCCGCCGCCGTGCACATGGAAATCCCACTGGTGACCACCGTGCAAGGCGTAACCGCAGCTGTCCAGGGCATCGAAGCGATGCGTATTGGAAACCTGCAGGTACGCGCACTCCAGGAGCTTGAGCATGGCCCACAGCACTAAGGGATTTGGCGAGCGGCTAGAAGAAGCCGGTCAGGAACGCGGGCGCCTGTGCGTTGGCATCGACCCACACCCATATCTCTTAGAAAAGTGGGGGTTGGGGCCCACCGCTGATGGTCTGCGGACCTTTAGCATGCGCTGCGTTGAAGCCTTTAGCGATACCGCCGCCTTGGTAAAGCCACAGGTTGCCTTCTTTGAGCGCTTTGGCTCCCAGGGCTTTGTGGTCCTCGAAGAAGTCCTGGCTTCGCTGCGGGAAGCGGGGTGCCTTACTGTTGCCGATGCCAAGCGCGGCGATATTGGCTCCACCATGGCCGGCTATGCAGATGCGTGGCTCGGCGATAGTTCGCCGCTGCGCGCAGATTCCGTGACCGTGTCGCCCTATCTAGGCGTTGGCGCACTGGGGCGGGTTTTCACCAAGGCCGAAGAAACCGGCCGCGGTGTATTCGTCCTGGCGGCTACTTCCAACCCGGAGGCACGTGCCATCCAGTCAGTCCCGGTGGGCGAGGAGAGCACCATCGCTCAAGGCGTCGTCGATGAATGCGCCGCGTTCAATGTCGAGGCGCACAAGTCTGGCAAGCCTGGCGATGTCGGCGTAGTCGTCGGCGCTACGTTGGACAATCCGCCGCGCCTCGATGCGCTCAATGGTCCGGTTCTTCTGCCCGGCGTTGGCGCCCAAGGCGCTGGCCCAGAGCAGGTACACGGCATTGTTTCTGCTCATCCGTCGTTGGGATTCGCCAATGTGTCCCGAGCAGTGCTGGAGCAGGGGCCTGACGTCGCTGACCTGCGCAAAGTGGTTGATCAGGTGGCGGCAGAGTTTCGGGACTAATAGGGGCGGCGTGGCTGATTAACAGCCGCGCCGTTTACCTGGTACTTTGTTTAAGGTATGTGCGGTGACGTGCTAAAATAGGCGTGCTTTTGGACCCGCTAATCGTCACCGTTCAATGAGCAGTGCTAGGATTACCAGAAGTCGGTTTGCTCGAAGGTTATTAATAACTTTCCGCGGTGTATTAACTGCGTTAGGCAACCGAAATCTGGTACCAAGTACTAGACGTAACAGAATCAATCTAATGAATCGGAGGAAACCCGTGGCCCTTCCAAAGTTGACTGATGAGCAGCGCAAGGAAGCTCTCGCAAAGGCCGCTGAGGCCCGCAAGGCTCGCGCCGAGCTCAAGGCTGCGCTCAAGCGCGGCGAGACCGACCTGAAGGACGTGCTCGAAAAGGCTGAGACCGATGAGATCATCGGCAAGACCAAGGTTTCTGCGCTCCTCGAGGCTCTGCCGAAGGTTGGCAAGGTCAAGGCTAAGGAAATCATGGAGGACCTGGAGATTGCTCAGACCCGTCGTCTGCGCGGCCTGGGTGAGCGTCAGCGTCGTGCTCTCCTCGAGCGTTTCGGTTACGGCGAATAGTCACAACCATGGCTGACGCAACTGCACGCGGGCGCCTCGTTGTTCTGGCGGGGCCTTCCGCAGTGGGAAAATCCACCGTAGTTTCGCGTCTGCGCAGTGACGTCGAGGGGCTGTACTTCAGCGTGTCTATGACCACGCGCCAGCCCCGCCCCGGGGAGCAGGACGGTGTCGATTATTTCTTCGTCACCCCAGAAACCTTCCAGGAGCGAATTGATGCCGGGGAGATGCTCGAATGGGCTGATATCCACGGCGGATTGCAGCGCTCTGGAACGCCCGCCCAGCCGGTAGAGGAAGCTTTGGCCGCTGGCCGCCCGGTACTCGTTGAGGTGGATCTCGCGGGTGCCCGGAGTGTTAAGAAAGCGCTGCCGGAGGCAGACCTGGTCTTTTTGGCGCCCCCGTCATGGGAGGTACTTGTGGAGCGGCTCACCGGCCGCGGTACCGAGCCGCAAGACGTCATTGACCGTAGGTTGCAAACTGCGCATGAGGAACTAGCCGCACAGGACGAGTTCGATCACGTCGTTGTGAACGAGGATCTGGACGAGGCAGTATCTGCCATTAGTGATATCCTGCGGGCATAGACCTCCCTTTTGACCATCTTCAATCAATGTAAAGGTGCATGTGACTAACGTGACCACCCCTTCTAACACTGAAGCCGCAAAGGCGGAACCAGTATTTGATGATCCGATCGGCATTACTGATCCCCCGATCGATGAGCTTTTGGACAAGGTTTCCTCTAAGTACGCTTTGGTCATCTTTGCCGCTAAGCGCGCACGTCAGATCAATAGCTACTACCAAGAGCAGGATGAAGGTGTCTTCGAGTTCGTAGGCCCGCTGGTTACCCCAGAGCCAGGCGAAAAGCCTTTGTCCATCGCATTGCGCGAGATTGATGCTGGCCTGCTTGACCACGAGGAAGGCAAGTAGCTAGCACTAAGCGTGTAATAGCTTTAAGGCTCCACGCGCCGCCACGGATGTGCATCCCCGATTCGGGGTGTACCTCTTGGTCGCGGCGGGTGGGGCCTTTCTCTATGTCGGCAGGTACCATCGTGCGGTGTGACTGATAAAGATACCTCTCGCAATATTGTTCTGGGCGTCGCTGGCGGCATCGCTGCCTACAAGGCGTGCCACCTTGTGCGCAATCTCAAGGAAGCGGGCGATGATGTCCGCGTTGTCCCTACGGAAAGTGCACTGAACTTCGTGGGCGCGGCTACGTTTGAGGCTCTATCCGGCCATCCAGTCTCCACGAGCGTGTTTGAGGCCGTGGATGAGGTGCAGCACGTCAACGTAGGACAGCATGCGGATGCAGTGGTCATTGCGCCTGCCACCGCAGACCTTATAGCGCGGTTGGCTGCAGGCCGTGCAGACGATTTGCTCACGGCCACCGTATTGGTCGCGACGTGCCCGGTTATTGTGACCCCGGCCATGCACACTGAGATGTGGCATAACCCTGCTACGCAGGACAACGTGGCTACTTTGCGACGCCGCGGTATAACCGTCATCGAGCCCGCCCACGGCCGCCTTACCGGCAAGGACTCTGGCCCAGGTCGTTTGCCGGAGCCGGAACAGATTGCGGAGATTGTCCGCACTGAACTGGCGGGCTACCGAGTGCAACACACCTGGCAGGGCAAGAAGGTCGTCATATCAGCCGGCGGCACCCAGGAAGAGTTGGATCCGGTCCGCTACTTGGGTAATCGTTCTTCCGGCAGGCAGGGATTTGCACTCGCGGAATGGGCTGCCCAGATGGGGGCCAAGGTCACCGTCGTTGCGGGTAATACCGCCCAACTTCCTGTGCCGAGCGGCGCGAAGCTACGGCACATTGTCTCCACCCGCGAGTTGGAGGATGCCATGCGCGAGGAGTCCCGCGATGCGGACGTAGTAATCATGGCCGCCGCGGTTTCTGACTTCCGTCCCGCGGAGGTTGCCGAATCAAAGATGAAGAAGGGGCAGGCAGACGATGCACTCTCGACGCTCCACTTGGTGGAAAACCCGGATGTACTCAAGGGGCTCGTTGCCGCGCGCGAGCGCTCGGAAATCCCTGCCGAATGCGTGATTGTAGGGTTCGCCGCCGAAACTGGCGATGCCCAGAAGTCCGCCTTGGACTATGCTCAGGAAAAGTTTGCGCGTAAAGGCTGCGACGTGCTCATGGCCAATGAGGTCGGGCGCGGAAAAACCTTTGGTCAAAAGTCCAATGAGGGATGGATTTTGCGTCCGGGTTCCGCGCCGCAACGCGTGGAGCATGGCTCGAAGCAGGTTGTCGCCGCTCAGATTCTTTCGGCCGTGAATGAAATGTTTCACGGGTAGACAACTAAAATTGCGTTTATAGACCGCTTGGTCTAGGCTTGCGAGGTATTAGGCTTGGGCGTAGAAACCCACAGCATCGAATCAACAGTGAGAACGAAGGAAGTTTTTGTGACTGATAACGCTGCAGTGGCAACTCGTCTTTTTACCAGCGAGTCCGTGACAGAAGGCCATCCCGATAAGATTTGTGACGCCATTTCTGACGCCATCCTTGATGCCCTGCTGGAAAAGGATCCAGCATCCCGCGTGGCCGTTGAGACGTTGGTGACCACCGGCCAAGTCCACGTGGTGGGCGAGGTTCGCACCGAGGCATACGTAGAAATCCCGGCGCTGGTGCGCGACACCCTTAAGTCCATCGGCTTTACTTCTTCGGAAGTCGGCTTTGATGGCAACACCTGTGGCGTGAATATCGCCATTGGCGAGCAGTCCCAGGAAATTGGCGCCGGAGTGGACAACTCCACTGAAGCTCGCGCTCATGACGAGGATTATGACGCCGAGAACGATACCGCAGGTGCCGGCGACCAGGGTCTGATGTTCGGCTATGCCTCTAATGAGACCGCTGAGTACATGCCACTGCCCATCGCTTTGGCGCATCGCCTGTCCCGCCGCCTGACGCAGGTACGTAAGGAAGGAATCGTCGATCACCTCCGCCCGGATGGCAAGACCCAGGTGACCTTTGCCTACACCGACGACAATGAGCCGTCCCACCTGGATACCGTGGTGATTTCCACGCAGCACGATGCCGAGGTCGATAGTGCTTGGTTGGAAGGACCCTTGCGCAGTGAGGTCCTTGAATGGGTTATCAAGGACGCGGGCTTGGAGAAGTACTACACCGAAGACACGACCTTGTTGGTCAACCCTTCCGGTTCCTTCATTCTTGGTGGACCGATGGGCGATGCCGGACTTACCGGCCGCAAGATCATCGTCGATACCTACGGCGGCATGGCTCGCCACGGCGGCGGCGCGTTCTCTGGCAAGGACCCGAGCAAGGTGGACCGTTCCGCGGCTTATGCCATGCGCTGGGTGGCTAAGAATATCGTGGCTGCGGGCTTGGCAGATCGCGCTGAAGTTCAGGTGGCTTATGCAATCGGCCGCGCCAAGCCGGTGGGTCTGTACGTAGAGACCTTCGGTACCGCCAAGGAAGGCCTGAGCGATGCGAATATCCAGGCTGCGGTAAATCAGGTATTTGACCTGCGCCCGGCCGCTATCATCCGCGAACTCGACCTATTGCGCCCCATCTATGCGCAAACTGCGGCCTACGGCCACTTTGGCCGCACCGACGTTGAGCTGCCGTGGGAGCAGTTGAACCGAGTGGAAGCATTGCGTGCTGCCGCTGGTCTGTAGAATCGAGGCCTATGCCTAAGAAAACACCCGCCACCCGGAAGCCGGTTGCGCGGGTGTTGCCTCTTTTGGGGGTTGCGCACCTAGACCGAGGATTTGATTACCTCGTCGAAGAGGCAGACTCGGAGGAAGTCCAACCGGGGATTAAGGTGCGCATCCGCTTCAACGGGCGCTTGGTGGACGCGATTGTCTTAGAACGCCGGCATGATTCTGAATTTGGCGGCAACCTGCGCTTTATCGAGCGCATTATCTCACCCTTCCAGGTTTATCCGCCGCAGCTGGCCCGGCTTGTCGACGCCCTGGCAGACCGCTACGGCGGCGTGCGCTCCGACATTATTCGCTCCGCTATCCCGCCGCGGCACGCCAAGGCGGAAGAATCCGATTTAGAGACCCCGTGGGAGGAGCTCGGCACCACGAGCGAGCCCGACCTATCAGGATGGTCGGCGTACCAGCATGGCGAGGCTTTCGTAGATTCGATTCTGACCGGCAAGCTCGCCCGTGCTGCCTGGCAAATCGCCCCGGGCGATGATTGGGCACACGCGCTGGCTGCACTCGCTGCCAAAGTGGCGCTTGGCGGTGGCGGAGTTCTCCTCGTCGCCCCGGACCAGAAGAGCGTCGATGCTTTAGACGCCGCGCTTCGTCAGGTACTTGGGGCAAAGCAGATAACGGTGCTGACTAATAGCATGGGCCCGCAGGCGCGCTATCGCCGTTATCTCTCCGCGCTAGTGGGCCAAGCGCGCGTGGTCATTGGCACCAGGTCCGCCGCCTTTGCCCCGGTCAAAGACCTGCAACTGGCGGTGATCCTCGATGATGGCAATGATAATTTGGTCGACAACCTCAAACCCTATGTCCACGCGAGGGAAGTACTTACCACCCGCTCAGCCTTCGAAGGCTGCAGCATGATCCTGGCCAACCATTCACGGACAGCGGAGACACAGCTCCTCGTGGAATCAGGATGGGCGCACGACGTGGTGGCCAAAGAGCAAACCATAACGGCGCGTTGCCCGGCTATCGAGGCGGTCGGGTCGTTCGGTCTTTCTATCGCGCGCGACCTCCAGGGCGGTACCACAAAAGTACAAGCGCAGGCCTTCCAAGCCGCCCACCAGGCGCTGGATAGGGGAGAGCCGGTGCTGGTGCAGGTACCGCGCAAGGGCTATGCGCCCATTTTGGCCTGCGGCCAGTGCCGAGCGCCGGCTCGCTGCCGGCATTGCAATGGGCCATTGGGGTTGCCGCCCAAGGGGGCGTCGGCAAGCGCGGGCTCGGACGAAGCGGGAATGCCTACCTGCCGCTGGTGTGGTCGCATTGAGGCACGGCATCGGTGTACCGAATGCGGGTCCCCGCGCCTGCGAGCCATCGTGTTGGGCTCGGAGCGCACTGCGGAAGAAATGGGCCGGGCCTTTCCCAATACGCGGGTAGTGGTCTCGGGCGGAAACAAGGTGCTCGATGCGGTGGACAATGCACCGGCGCTGGTCATTGCCACCCCTGGTGCGGAACCGAAAGTAAAAGATGGCGCCTATGGCGCGGCGTTGCTCTTGGATGCCGGGGCATTGCTCAACCGGCAAGACCTGCGCGCCACGGAGGACACCCTAGCGAAGTGGGCGCAGGCCGCTACCTTGGTGCAGCCGCATTTCAAGGGCGGACGGGTAATCTTGGCGGCCGACGAGACGCTTACCGTAGTCCAGCATTTCCTGCGTTGGGATATGGTGGGCGCGGCCGCGGCAGAGCTTGCTGCCCGGCGCGAAGTGCGCTTCCCACCCGCGGTGCATTTTGCTGCCATCGACGGTGCGGATGCATCCCTAGATGGCTTTGCCGAGCTTGTGGATCTTCCAGACCACGCGGAGGTATTAGGACCAGTTCCCCTTCCGCCAGGGCAGAGCCTGCCTGGTGACTACGATAGCCAGCGCTTTGGCCCACCGCAGCGGTTGGTCGTGCGCACCCCGCTGGGGCCGCGGTCCCAATTGGGGCGGGCTTTGCGCAGCGCCAACGCGTCGCGCAGCGCCCGCAAGGATGAGCTGCCTTTGCGCATTGTGGTTGACCCCATCCACGTGGGTTAGCCATATCGGGGTCATAGGCGCTCATGCGCTAATCTCGACGGAGGAAGCCGCCACCGCCGGCCGGCTTGGTCTCGGTGCCATGAGAAAGGTGTGATTGCCATGTCCCTTCGAGAGCTGCGTATCTACGGCGACCCAGTCTTGGGCAGCCGCGCGGAGGAAATTAGTAAATTTGATGCCGGTCTGCGTGCTCTGGCGAGCGATATGCTCGAGACCATGGATAACGCCGGGGGAGTAGGGCTCGCGGCTAATCAGGTGGGGATTTTGCAGCGCATCTTCGTCTATGACTGCTCGCACACCCAATCTGGGCTGCGCGGGGCGATTGTTAACCCGATCTGGACTCCGGTGGGAGAGCAGCAGCAAACAGGCCCGGAAGGCTGTCTATCCATTCCGGGAATTAGCGCGGAAACCACGCGGTTTAACCAGGTCTTTGTGTCCGGACAGGATATTGAGGGGCGCCCTGTGTCCATGGTGGCCTCAGGACTGATGGCTCGGTGCATCCAGCATGAGACCGACCACCTCGATGGGGTGCTCTTCCTACAACGCCTAGAGGCGCCAGTGCGCAAGGAGGCCATGCGCGCCATCCGTGAATCCGAGTGGTTTAACGCCTCGTAGCCCACTCGCTGTGGCGGCAGAGGTGCGGCGTTGTAGCCTAGTATTTTGAACGACATTAAGAGGAGAGTTTCCCCGCATGCGGATCATTTTTGCCGGTACCCCTGAGCCAGCCGTTGTAGCCTTGGAAAAGCTGCTTGCCTCGTCGCACGAGGTGGTGGCGGTAATCACTCGCCCAGACGCGAGGAAGGGCCGCGGTCGCACTCTTCACCCGAGCCCAGTGAAGGCGCTCGCCCAAGAACATGGCATCGAAGTATTGACCCCGACCACCCTGCGCCCTGACTCGGAGGATGGGCAGGCGCTGCGTGCCCGCTTAAAGGATTTGCAACCAGAGGCGATTCCGGTGGTGGCCTACGGCAATCTGGTGACCAAGGACTTGCTGGAACTACCGAAGCATGGCTGGGTAAACCTGCACTTTTCCTTGCTTCCGGCATGGCGCGGTGCTGCACCAGTGCAGGCTGCCATTGCTGCAGGCGATGACGTGACCGGCGCATCCACCTTCCGCATTGAGGAGGGCCTTGATACCGGCCCAGTGCTCGGCACCGTGACGGAGGAGATTAAAGGCACCGATACTGCCGATGACCTGTTGACGCGTCTTGCCTATTCCGGCGGCGATTTGCTCGTGGCCACCATGGATGGCTTAGCGGCGGGGCAGCTGGAGGCGCAACCGCAGCAGGGGGAGGCTACCTATGCGCCGAAAATCTCTACCGCGCAGGCCCGCGTGGAGTGGACCCAACCGGACTTTGCCATCGATCGGCACATTCGCGCATACACGCCTGGGCCGGGTGCATGGACGATGTGGGACGAGGCCCGCGTGAAGATTGGACCGGTCAGCCTCATAGAAGAGGCGGCGGTTCCACAGGAACTAGAACCAGGGCAGCTGTACATTGCTAAGAATGCCGTATTCATCGGTACCGGTACGCAGCCAGTCCAGCTGGGTAGAATCCAGCCTCCGGGAAAGAAGATGATGAATGCGGCCGATTGGGCCCGCGGACTAGGCAAGGATGCCGAGGTGAAGTTTCAATGAGTGGTGGTTTCCGTTCCCGCAGCAAGTCCGGGGATAAGTCCCCGGCGGGCAAGCCGAAGGACTCCCACAAATCCGCTGGTGCGAAGGGCCGAGATGGCCGCCCGCAACGGCAGCAGCGTGGCAGCCGCGGTGGGCAGCATAGGGGCCGGCAGGCTGCTAAGGGCCAGCGTCCCGGCAAGCGCCAGGAAGGCGGTCTGATTCAGGCCGCGCTGGCCGCGGGCGTGGATGCGCCGCGTTCGGTCGCCTTCGACGTGGTGCGCAGGGTAAGCGATGATGATGCCTTCGCCAACCTCATTTTGCCCAAGGCGCTGCGCAAACAAAAGCTCAAGGGGCGCGATGCCGCCTTCGCCACCGAAATCACCTACGGCACGCTGCGCACCCTTGGCGTAGTTGATGCCGTCATCGCAGAGTGTTCTTCGCGCGGCCTCGAGGCCATTTCCCCAGCCGTGGTTGATGCCTTGCGCCTGGGCGCCTATCAAGTTCTTTATACCCGCGTGGAGCCACACGCGGCGGTTGATACCACCGTCCGTTTGGTAGAAGCCGCCGGTGAAGTCAAGGCCAAGGGCTTTGCCAATGGCATCATGCGTACCATTACGCGGACGCCGGCTAAGACCTGGCTGGACAAGCTCGCTCCACAGGGGGAAATCGCCGGCATCGCCTTTAAGCATGCCCACCCCACCTGGATTGCGGAATCGTTTAGCCGCGTGTTGGGCCTAGGGGAGTTGGAGGCTGCCCTGGCGGCGGATTCGGATCGACCTTCGGTGCATCTGGTGGCGCGCCCCGGGGAAATCTCGGCCGAGGAATTGGCCCTGATGACCGGCAATGAGGAGGGGCGTTATTCCCCGTATGCGGTGTACATGGACTCCGGTGACCCCGGCCAATTGGAACCCGTGCGCCAAGGATTGGCGGCCGTGCAGGACGAGGGTTCGCAGCTGATTGCCCGCGCGGTATGCGAGGCGCCCCTCGAGGGCGAGGACACCGGCCGGTGGCTCGATCTCTGCGCCGGTCCCGGCGGTAAGGCGGCCCTCATGGGTGCGCTTGCCCGCATCGACTCCGCGCACGTTGATGCAGTGGAGGTATCCCCGCACCGAGCGGCGCTGATTGAAAAGACGGTGAGCGATTTGCCCGTGGACGTTCATGTGGCAGATGGCCGCAATCCCGGCGTGGGAGAGGGCTTTGACCGCGTGCTTGTCGATGCCCCCTGTTCCGGCCTCGGCGCGCTCCGTCGCCGCCCCGAGGCGCGGTGGCGCAAGTCGGAGGCCGATATTGCCGAGTTGAACCAGCTGCAATTCGAGCTCTTGTCCTCCGCATTAAACCTGGTGCGTCCAGGTGGCGTGGTCATCTACTCCACGTGTTCGCCAGACCTGCGCGAAACCCGGGGCATCGTTGACCGCGCCGTGCGCGAACTCGGCGCCGAAGAACTCGATGCGCACGCCCTTATTCCGGATATGGGCGATGTAGGCCATGAGAAATCCGTGCAGATGTGGCCGCATCGGCATGGTACCGACGCCATGTTCTTTGCGGCCCTTCGCCGCGCAGCCGACTAATCGCGATAGACTGGTGGGCATGTCCGCACCGATTATTTCCCCTTCCATTCTTGCCGCCGATTTTTCTCGCTTGGGCGAGGAACTAGCGGCGATTGATACCGCAGACTGGGTCCATGTGGACATTATGGATGGGCACTTTGTGCCCAACCTGTCCTTCGGCCCAGATATCACGGCCACGGTCCATCGCAGCACCGATAAGCCACTAGATGTCCACCTCATGATCGAGGAACCCGAAAAGTGGGTGGAGACCTACGCCAAGGCGGGCGCACATACGATTATCTTCCACGTGGAGGCCGTCGCCGATGACCAGGCGGCAGTGGACTTGGCCCAGCGCATCCGCGATTTGGGCGTGCGTGCGGCCTTTTCCATCAAGCCAGGCACCGCCATCGCGCCGTGGTTGGATAAGTTGCACCATTTCGATGAGGTGCTCGTGATGTCTGTGGAGCCTGGCTTCGGCGGGCAAAAGTTCATGCCGGAAATGCTGGAGAAGGTCCGTATGCTGCGCCGCAGCATTGATGATCAGGGCCTTGATACCGTCATCGAGATCGATGGCGGTATTTCACCCGAGACCATCGGGGCAGCCGCCGAGGCGGGTTGCGATGCTTTCGTGGCAGGCTCAGCCGTATTCAAGTCGGACGATCCCGCCGGCGTCGTGAAGCAGCTGCGTGATCTGGCGGCTGGTGCCTAATGGGGACGGGGCTACAGGACAGTAACATCTCCGCAGCGCTATTGCGCGCGATGGCCGCGGGTGCTGAAGTTCGTGGGACCACGAGCGCTAATCCACCGGTAGGCGCGGTCATCGTGTCGCCAGCTGGGGAAATTGTGGGCGTCGGCGCCACCCAGCCCGTAGGAGGCGCGCATGCCGAGGTCATGGCGTTGCGTGAGGCCGGAGATAAGGCGCGCGGGGCCACGGCCGTGGTCACCTTGGAACCCTGTGCGCATACCGGCCGCACGGGTCCCTGCGCGCAGGCGCTTATCGACGCCGGCGTGGCTCACGTGTACTACCTCCACGCCGATCCCACCCCGCAGGCTGCGGGTGGCGCAGAAGTGTTGGCGGAGGCTGGAGTGGACGTCGCCAAGCTAGAAAAGCCTCCGCACCCCGAGGATGCTTTGGTGCCATGGCTATTTGCCGTGCGCACCCAACGGCCCCACGTCACCTTGAAGTTCGCGCAAACGCTGGACGGTTTCACGGCCGCGGCCGATGGAACCAGCCAATGGATTACGGGCGAGGAGGCGCGCGACTGGGTGCATGCCGATAGGGCGCACCGCGATGCCATCGTGGTAGGCACCGGCACGGCGCTGGCTGATAATCCCTCGCTCACCGCGCGCTTTAGCGACGGCAGCTTGCGCGCGCACCAACCACGCCGGGTGGTCATTGGCAAGCGTGATTTGGAATCGGCGGGCGATGCAGCAAGCCACCTGCGCGAGCTAGGGTACGAGCAGTACGACAGCATCGAAGAAGCTCTCTACGAGCTCTACGCCACCGGTGCCCGCGACGTCCTCGTGGAAGGAGGAGCAGGCCTGGCTAGCGGCTTCCTCAAGGCCGACTTGGTGGATGCCATCTCCGCCTATATCGCGCCGCTTTTGCTGGGCGAGGGCCGCGGCGTACTCGCGCACCCCGTGACCCAGACGCTGGCAGAGACCACCCGTTTCCACCGGGTGGGAATGAAGGCTCTGGGTGATGACGTTCTTATTGAATACGTGCGCTAGGCGCTCTTAACAGCTAATAGCGAGAAAGGTTGGATGTGTTTACTGGGCTAGTACAAGAGTTGGGCACCGTGGAGGCAATGGAACCGCACGCAGACGCGCTTCGCCTGAGCATTCGTGCCCCGCGTACCGTTGCGGAGGCCGCACTGGGTGATTCCATTGCCATTAACGGCGTATGCCTTACCGTGGCGGATCTGTCGGCGGATACTTTTTGTGCGGATGTAATGCAGGAGTCCCTCGACCGCACCGCCCTGGGGCGCCTTGCCGAGGGCGATCCGGTCAATGTAGAGCCGGCGCTGCTTCCCACCACCCGGCTGGGTGGGCACATCATGCAAGGCCATGTAGACGGCACCGCTACGCTGCAGAGCCGAACTAACTCCGAGAACTGGGATGTGCTGCGGTTTAGCTTGCCGTCGGAGCTTTCCCGATACGTCGTGGAAAAGGGCTCCATTGCCGTGAGCGGCACCTCGCTGACCGTGAGCGCCGTGGGCCCAGACTGGTTCGAGGTATCGCTTATCCCCACCACTTTGCGCGATACCATTCATGGCGCCTTGCCGGTGGGAGGAGAGGTAAACCTCGAGGTGGATGTGCTGGCCAAGTACGTTGAAAAGATGCTTCACCCCGAAGCTAAACCCTCTGAGGCTAAGGACTAGACTGCTACCTTATGAGCGCGAGTGATAATTCCATCCGTCTAGATTCCATCGACCAGGCCATCGCGGATATCGCCGCTGGTAAGCCGGTTGTTGTCATCGATGATGAGGATCGCGAAAATGAAGGCGATCTGATTTTCGCCGCGGAGCTAGCCACCCCCGAACTCGTGGCCTTCATGGTGCGCTATTCCTCTGGATATATCTGCGCACCCTTGCTGCCAGACGATTGCAACCGCCTGAACCTACCGCCGATGCTGGCGGTCAACCAGGATGTGCGCGGCACCGCCTACACGGTGACCGTGGATGCAGCAACGGGCAGTACCGGTATTTCTGCGACTTCGCGCGCAGAAACCATCCGCCGCCTGGCAGATCCAAACACCACGCCCGGCGAATTCACCCGGCCAGGTCACGTGGTGCCGCTGTGCGCTCGGCCGGGCGGCGTTCTGGAGCGGGACGGCCATACTGAGGCCTCCATTGATCTGGCCCGATTGGCGGGCCTGCGCCCAGCCGGTGTGCTGTGCGAGATCGTCTCCGAGGATGACCCCACGGATATGGCGCGCTCGCCAGAGTTGCGTCGCTTTGCCGATACGCATGGGCTCTCCATGATCTCTATCGCGCAGCTCATCGAGTGGCGCCGCCATCATGAAACGCAGGTCGCCCGCCAGGTAACCACTGAGCTGCCCACCGAATTCGGTCACTTCACCGCCATCGGTTACCGCCATGAGGTAGACGGACAGGAACACGTTGCATTGGTCGCAGGGGATCCCGCCCAACTGCGCGGCGCGCGCGACGTCATGGTGCGTGTCCATTCAGAATGCCTAACCGGTGATGCCTTTGGCTCACGGCGCTGCGATTGCGGGCCCCAACTGCATGAATCCATGCGCCTTATCAGCCAGGAAGGCCGCGGCGTGGTCATCTACCTGCGCGGTCAGGAAGGACGCGGCATCGGGCTTTTGCATAAGTTGGAGGCGTACCGCCTGCAGGATTCGGGCATGGATACCGTCGATGCCAACCTGGAGCAGGGCCTGCCCGAGGACGCCCGCGAGTACTCCGTGGCCGGGCAGATCCTTCGCGATCTCGGCATAGAATCCGCGAACCTTTTAACCAATAATCCGCATAAGGGCGAAGGGCTGAGCGGATTTGGCGTGGATGCCAGCCACCACACGCCGCTGGCCACCCCAGCCCACGCGGATAATATTGAATACTTGCGTACTAAGCGCGACCGCATGGGCCACGATCTTCCGCAGGTTGCCCAGTGGGACGCTGAACATAAGTAAAGCCTGACGTCCAATCGAAAGGATAGCGATGAGTAAAGAAGGCCTGCCTGATATTGCCCAGGTAGATGGCAGTGGACTGCGAGTTGCTGTGGTTACTGCTACGTGGAACGCAGAAATCTGCGACCAGCTCCATGCCCAGGCGGTGCAGACCGCTACCGATAATGGTGCCGAGGTTGCCGAATACCGAGTGGTAGGTGCCCTGGAACTTGGCGTTGTGGTCCAAGCCGCAGCCCGCTCCTACGATGCCGTGGTGGCCCTAGGTTGCGTTATCCGTGGCGGCACCCCGCACTTTGACTACGTATGCGATTCCGTCACCCAGGCGCTGACCCGTATCTCCCTCGATGAATCTACCCCGGTAGCTAACGGCGTGCTGACCGTCAACGACCAGCAGCAAGCCATCGACCGCGCCGGTTTTGCAGATTCGGTAGAAAACAAGGGTGCCGAAGCTATGATTGCGGCTTTAGATACCGCGCTGCAGTTGCGTACACTAAACGCAGCACAGAAGTAACCTCTAGCAATGCGTCAGCGCGCGATGCTTGACCACTAAGGTGGCCGGCGGGTCGCGCCCCAAAGGAGTATGCACATGAACGAGGCGCAGGCCCCAAAGAACCCGCAGCACAGCCACCAGCTTAGCGACGCCGAAGTATTGGCCTATACCAGTGCCGATCCCTTCGCCCAGACCACGTCTAAGCCATGGGAGTTTACGGCCACCTCGCCTTTCTTGCGCAAGGTCGCTATCGCCTGGGTGATCCTCGTTATGGCCATCCATATCTTCATGGGAATCACCTTGGATGTGTCTTTTACCGGTGCGCACGTGACTACCATCGACAAATTCGCCTTCCCTGGCGTAGGTGTTCTCATTTCCGTCTTGTCCTGGATCGCTCTTAACCGTCCACGCCTGCGCGCCAATGAGGATGGGGTAGAGGTCCGCAATATCGTGGGCACGCGCTTTTATCCGTGGCAGGTGGTCTACGGGCTTTCCTTCCCCGTAGGCCAACGTATGGCACGCCTTGAGCTGCCCGAGTTCGAGTTCGTCCCCGTCTGGGCGTTGCAGTCCGGCGATAAGGACACCGTCATCGACAACGTCCGCCGCTTCCGTGACGTGGAAGCTAAGTACATGCCCCAGGATTAACAATTGGCTGACCCCACTACCTACCGCCCGGCTCCAGGAACCATCCCCACCGACCCGGGCGTCTATAAGTTCCGCGATGAAAACCGCCGCGTTATCTACGTGGGTAAAGCCAAGAACCTGCGCGCTCGGCTGTCCAACTATTTTCAGGACATCACGCAACTGCACCCACGCACGCGCCAAATGGTCCTCACCGCCAACTCGGTGGAGTGGACGGTAGTTGCCAGCGAGGTGGAAGCCTTGCAGTTGGAGTACACGTGGATCAAGCGCTTTGATCCACACTTCAACGTCATGTACCGCGACGATAAGACCTATCCTATGCTCGCGGTTTCGGTCGGAGAGACGGTCCCGCGCGCCTTCTTCTACCGTGGCCCGCGGCGCAAGGGCGTACGCTATTTCGGCCCCTATTCCCATGCTTGGGCCGTGCGCGAAAGCTTGGATTTGCTTACCCGCGTCTTTCCCATGCGTACCTGCTCCAAGGGAGTGTATAACCGGCATGAGCGGCTAGGGCGTCCGTGCCTTTTGGGATACATCGGCAAGTGCGATGCACCCTGCATTGGCCGAGTAAGCAAGGAAGACCACCGCGAGACGGTCAACGATCTCGTGTCCTTCATGAATGGCAACACCGGTTCAGTACGCCGCAAACTCACCCAGGATATGGAGCAGGCCGCCGAGAACCTAGAATTCGAGCGCGCGGCGCGCCTGCGTGATGATTTGGGCGCTATTGACAAAATTATGGAACAGCAGGCCGTGGTCTTCACAGACGGCACGGATGCTGATCTCATTGCTTTTAACTCCGATGAACTTGAGGCAGCGGTACAGATTTTCCACGTTCGCGATGGGCGCATTCGCGGTCAGCGCGGCTGGGTAGTCGAACGCGCCGGCGATCAGGCGAGTTCAGAGCCCTTGGAAGAAGGAAAACCTGATCCCGCGCTGCCCGCGTTGGTACAAAACTTCCTCATCCAGTTCTATTCCGATGCAGTAGAGCGCGAGAAACAAGAGGCGCGCGAAGATGCTGCGCTCGCCGTGGACGTGAAGCGGCGCGGGGTGGACCAAGAATCGCACATGAAATCCCGCCGCGTACAGGTTATTCCACGCCAGATTTTGGTTCAGGCCCTGCCGGATGAACCGGAGCAGGTCGTTGCGTTGTTGGAGGAGCTGCGCGGTGCCCAGGTGGACCTGCGTGTTCCCCAGCGCGGCGATAAGAAGCAGCTTATGGCGACGGTGGAGAAAAACGCCAAGGAGCAATTGCGCCAGCATAAACTCAAGCGGGTAGGAGACCTCACCGCACGCTCGGCGGCCTTGCAGGATATTCAAGAAGCCCTAGGCATGGAGCAAGCCCCATTGCGCATCGAATGTACTGATATCTCGCACATTCAAGGCACAGATGTGGTTGCTTCTCTAGTGGTCTTTGAAGATGGTTTGCCCAAGAAGTCGGACTATAGGCGCTACCGCATCAAGGAGGCGGCAGGCGATGGCCGCTCGGATGACGTCGGTTCCATCGCAGAGATCACGCGCCGTAGGTTTAAGCGCCACAAGCAAGATAAGCTGGCCCATCCGGATGAGGAAGTAGAAGAGTCTTCCTTTGCAGAGGAGAAGGTGGCGGAAGAATCCGCCGAAGCGGGTCGCCGCTTTGCGTATCCACCGCAGCTTTTTATCGTAGATGGCGGTGCGCCCCAGGTGGCCGCGGCTCAAGAGGTATTTGATGAGTTAGGAATTGTGGATGTAACCCTGGTGGGCCTGGCCAAGCGCCTCGAGGAAATTTGGGTTCCCGGCGATGATGAGCCGGTGATTTTGCCGCGTAACTCGCAAGCGCTCTTCTTCCTGCAGCAAATTCGTGATGAAGCCCACCGCTTCGCTATTACTTACCATCGGCAGCAGCGCTCAAAGCGGATGCGTTCCTCGGTACTCGATTCCGTGCCGGGATTAGGACCGCAACGGCGCACCGATCTGGTCAAGCATTTCGGTTCGGTGAAAAAGCTCAAAGCCGCCACTGTGGATGAGATCTGTGAGGTCAACGGTTTTGGTCCAAAACTGGCCCAGACCGTGTACGAGAGTTTGCATGATTCTGCGGGCAATTAAGTGGCATTCTCCTAGAGGCAGCGAATCTTGAAGCGCTAGACTGAAGAGCATGACGCATTTCGAAACTCCACCCATTTTGATAACCGGCATGTCCGGCGGCGGGTTGAGTTCCGCTGCCAAAGTGTTTGAGGACAAGGGCTACTACGTGGCCCACAATATTCCGCCTCGCGCCATTGTGGACCTGCTCAAGCTGTGCAACCAAGAGGAAACTCCGGTGGGCAAGGTAGCAGCCGTAACGGATGTGCGCTCGCGCATGTTCCCAGGGTCTCTGTTGGAGATTATGGATGAGCTTACGGAACTAAATATGAAGCCCACCGTGCTCTTCTTGGATGCCCGCGATGATGTACTCATCCGCCGATTCGATTCGGTGCGGCGCACCCACCCCTTGCAGGAGGGGGACACGCTTAAAGTAGGAATCCAACGCGAGCGCCGGGCAGTGGCAGATGTGCGTTCCCATGCGGATATCATTATCGATACGACGAGCCTATCCATTCATGATCTTCGCCGTGCCATAGAGGCCGCCTTTGGTGAGATGCAAAATGAAAAGCAGCATGTCACCGTCGAATCCTTTGGATTTAAGAATGGCTCGCCCCGCGATGCTGACTTAGTAGTAGACGTGCGGTTCCTGCCCAACCCCTATTGGGTTCCGGAACTGCGCGGATACCGCGGTACGGATGAACCGGTTGCCCACTATGTGCTCTCGCAGCCAGCGGCGCAGGAGTTCGTGGACAATTTCTTGCAGATGTTTTCCACCATGCTGGATGGCTACCGCCATGAGGGCAAGAACTTCATCACGCTTGGAGTCGGCTGCACGGGAGGTCACCACCGGTCCGTTGCCGTCGCAGAGGCTATTGCGGCGCGCCTGCGGGACAATGACACATTAGACGTAAGCACCTTGCATAGGGATATCGCTCGAGGCTAGAGCACAGGAGTTTTAACGCTTTTATGACCAATCCTTCACACATGGTCTGCCTTGGCGGCGGCCATGGACTTTATCAAACCCTTCTGTCCGCACGCTTTAGCGAGGCGGTCGATATTTCTGCCATTGTTACCGTCGCGGATGATGGCGGCTCCTCTGGCCGTTTGCGCCGCGAGCTGGAAATCATTCCACCGGGTGACTTGCGCATGGCGCTGGCTGCCTTGGCCAATAGTGACCCAGTGGGGGACTTGTGGGCGCGTACCTTGCAGCACCGTTTTGGTGGCAATGGCGCTATGGCAGGGCATGCGGTGGGCAATCTGATGATTGCTGGATTGACGGATGTGCTCGGCGATTATCAAGCTGCCCTGGATACCATCGCAGAACTTACTAATTCCCAGGGGCGAGTCTTCCCAGTGGTCAACCAGGCGCTAGAGATTGAGGCGGACGTAGCCGGGCTTGACGACGACCCCCGTGTCATGCGCCAGGTCCGCGGCCAGGTTGCAGTCGCTTCCACGCCGGGCCAGGTGCGGCGCGTGCGCATCGTGCCCGAACGGCCCAGCGCGAATCCGGATGCCCTCGATGCCATACAGCGCGCGGACCTTATTACTATCGGACCAGGCTCGTGGTTTAGCTCGGTATTGCCGCATACTCTCGTGCCACAGGTGGTGGACGCGATTTCTGCTTCCGATGCGCTGCGCGTCGTTGTTTTGAACCTTTCGGCCGAGCCCGGTGAGACTAATGGCTTTTCCGCCGAGCGTCACTTGCATGTGCTCGCTCAACACGCCCCTGATCTGCGGATTGACCGCATTTTGGTGGATGAGGCGGCTTTGCCCACCGATAGTGAGCGCGTCTATATTCAGCGCGCCGCGCAATCCCTAGGTGCCCGCGCTACCTTTGCGGATGTGAGCCAAGTTGATGCCGATGGCCGTAGCATCAATAAACACGATCCGGAAAAGCTGTCTGCGGCGCTCTTGGACCTATATTCAGACTATCGCAGCACTCGCGATCAGAACCGGCGCTAATTCACCGCGGCATCGTGCGAGCGGCCGCACTCGACCGACTGCGCGGCGACCGAGTCCGCGCGGTATGATGTCAGAAATCCTTTCACCGCACTAGGCCGTGAGCCAAGGCTCTAGCCTGTATGCATACTTCGTGACTGTGAGAATAGAAATGGGGCGAACTAGGTGACCACACCATTGACCGACCAGGTCAAAGAAGAATTGACGGCTGTCGTCGTGCCACGCCAGTCCGCTCGCGCTGCCGAACTGGCGGCGATGTTGCGATTCGCCGGCGAGCTAGATTTTTCCGGTGACAGCATGTCCTATGAGTTAGAGCTAGAAAGCCACGCCATTGCGCGGCGCGTCATGACCGCACTCGATGACCTCTATGGGATATCCGCCGAGAGCCACGTTGCGGGCCCAGCAGGAACCACCAAGAAGACTCGCGTAACGGTCCGCATTTCCACCGGTGCGAAGGAGTTGACCCGTCGGCTGGGCCTTATCACCCGCTCCGGCCATGCAGTCGTGGGTCTGCCGCCGCAGGTCATCTCCGGCACCGTGGCCGATAGCGAAGCAGCATGGCGCGGAGCCTTCCTTGCCCATGGCAGCCTCACGGAGCCAGGCCGCTCTTCCGCGCTGGAAGTCACCTGCCCGTGCCAAGAAGCAGCATTGGCATTGGTAGGCTGCGCCCGCCGCCTTGGTATCTCAGCGAAGACCAAGGAGACCCGCGGCGAAGATCGCGTCGTTGTACGCGATGGCGATGCGATTGGGGCGCTTCTTACCCGGATGGGTGCTCAGGAGACTCGCCTTAGCTGGGAAAAGAAGCGCGTTAAGCGGGAGGCGCACGATACCTCGCGGCGCCTGGACAATTTTGATGACGCCAACCTTCGGCGCTCTGCTCGCGCTGCGGTTACCGCGGCAGCGCGCGTTGACCGCGCCATGGAGATCCTAGGCGATGATGTTCCTGAGCACTTGGCAGATGCAGGCCGCCTGCGTGTTCAGCACCGCGAGGCTTCGCTCGAAGAGCTGGGCCGCTTGGCCGAGCCTCCTATGACCAAGGACGCGGTAGCAGGGCGTATTCGCCGCTTGCTGTCGATGGCCGATAAACGGGCCGAAGAGCTTGATATCCCCGATACCAATCAAGCGATTACAGATGACCTTTTCAACGAATCCTGACCCTCGGAATCACCTACATTAAAAGAACTCCCCGCAGTGCGGATACCGAAGCGGTAGGCGCAGCTGCGGGGAGATTTTTAGTGCCTTCCCGGCTAGCAGGTGCGCAACCGGCTAGCCAGAAGCGTTAAAGAACTAGGGCACGAGGAATCCTAGGACGTTTGTCATCAAGAACACGATGACGCATACAAAGGCTAGGAAAGCCACGGAGTAGCCCACTACGTTCTTCAGGATGACAGATTCCTTGCCCTCCATATTGACGGCGGTAGCCGCAATAGCCAGGGACTGCGGGGAGATCATCTTGCCCACAACGCCACCTGCGGTATTGGCCGCGAGCATGAGGTCAGGGTTTACGCTGATTCGCTCTGCCGCTGCTACCTGCAGGTTGGCAAAGAGGGCATTAGCAGACGTATCGGAGCCAGTAACCGCGGTACCAATCCAGCCCAGGACTGGGGCGAAGAGCGCAAAGATGCCGCCGGCAGAAGAGACGAACTCACCAATAGCAATAGTCTGGCCGGAGTAGTTCATCGTATAGGCCAAAGCCAGCACCAAGATGATGGTAAGGGCCGAGAACTTCATGCGGCTGACGACGTCCCCAAAGGCGCTTACCGGTTGCCCAAAGCTTAGGCTGTAGCGGCCATTTTCGTTGAAGAAGTGGTAGACAACCGCAACGATAATGCCCGAGAGCAGCAGGAGCGTACCTGGGTTGCCAAAGACATTGAAGCTGAAGCTGGTATCCATGAGGTTGCCGTCGGCGTCGACAATCGCGTCATCAAGCAAAGGCCAGGCAAAGTGGAGCTTGAGGAATCCGAAGATAGCGGGGACGGCGGTTGCCACGGCAAAGACAACGGTCACTACGGCGTAAGGAAGCAGCGCCATCCAGATACGGCGTCCGTTGAGGTCAGTGGTGGACTCGGCGGCAGGCAGCTCGAGACGCTCGCGCAACTCCTTGACGCCCTTTGGCTTCCATACCCGGAGGAAGGCGAAAGCACAGCCCAACGAGACGATGCAGGCGATGACGTTGGTGAGCTGGTAGGCAAAGAAAGTCGCGGCCAACCACTGAGCCAACGCGAAGGAAATGCCAATCACGGCAGCGGCCGGGGCAGTTTCCTTGACACCGCGGAAGCCGTCCAAGATGAAGGCGATGAGGAATGGCACGATGGCGGCGATGAGCAGCACCTGCAAGGAGATAAGTGCTGCAATGTCGTGGGTTTGCTCGGCGCTGCGACCGGCTACCTCGCCCGCAGTGGTTACCGGGATGCCAACCGCGCCAAAAGCAACCGGAGCGGTATTAGCAATCAGAACTACTGTTGCCGCGCGCAGTGGCTTCACGCCAAGGGCCATGATCATGGTTGCGGTAATGGCCACGGGGGCGCCGAAGCCAGCGAGGGCCTCCAACAAACCGCCAAAACAGAAGGCGATGAGGATAGCCTGAATGCGAATATCGCCATCACCCAGGAGGTCGAAGGTCTTGCGCAGATCCTCGAAGCGCCCGGAGGCTACGGTGATTTCATAGAACCAGATTGCGGTAATGATGACCCAGACAATGGGCAGGAGACCGAATAGCCCGCCGCGTACGGCGGAGGACAAAGCCATATCTACCGGCATGGAGAAGCCGGCGATGGCAATAATGAGGGATACTGCCAGGGCAACGGCGCCAGAAGTATGCGCGCGTGCCTTTACGCCTAGCAGCATGATAAAGAATGCAATGAGCGGGAGAATCGCCACCAGGGCGGTAAGCCCGAGGCTGTCACCCACAGCAGAGGTATTTATTTCGAACAAGAGACGTCCTTGATTTCTACGGTGGTCTTGCCCGTAGGAAACTACGGGCACCTGAAAGCATTCTCACGGTGACCAACGGTGGCGCTAGAGCAGGCAGGGTTGCCTTAAACGCTTTGTGAGCCAGTGAGTAAAGAAAGCATATCGTGCTGTGGGTGTCGCGGAAACAATACGGTCGTCTTATTAGGCGTCAGTAGCAGTGCTGCGAAATGTCCGATCGGACAGAGGCGGGCACAACCCCCAAAGCGTGTAAGTGATATATCTCACGTTGACAGGGTAAACCCAACACAAACCCACGTGTTCGGGCTTATCCAGCGGGTTTGTATGTGGGAAATAAAAAGGATCGGAAAGAGTGTACGCGCTTTTGGAAAGTCTGTCATCTACTAGTTCTTAAGGCCGCTGGGAGTCTGCGCTGACCAAAAACGCTCGGTAGTATCGGCGATGTAAGGGAAAACGCTCGGGCGCTTCTCAAACACAGACTTCATCGAAAGACCCGCGCACATACCCGTACACACAATTACTCGACTCTTTGAGGAGAAATACAGTGACTATCCGCGTAGGTATCAATGGCTTTGGCCGCATCGGCCGTAACTTTTTCCGTGCAGTCGCTCAGGGTGACAACGACCTCGAAGTTGTTGCAGTAAACGACCTGACCGACAACGGTACGCTGGCTAACCTGCTGAAGTACGACTCCGTACTGGGCCGCTTTGATGGCGAAATCACTCACGACGATGAGTCCATTACGGTTAACGGTCACCGCATCGTGGTAACCGCTGAGAAGGACCCGAAGCAGCTGAAGTGGGGCGAGTACAATGTAGACCTCGTCATCGAGTCCACCGGCCGCTTCACCAACGGCAACGACGCCAAGGCTCACCTCGAAGCTGGCGCCAAGAAGGTCATCATCTCCGCTCCGGGCAAGGAAGTAGACGCAACCTTCGTCTATGGCGTCAACTCTGACACCTACGATCCCGCAAACCACAACGTCATCTCCGCAGCATCCTGCACCACCAACTGCTTGGCACCGATGGCAAAGGTTCTCAATGACAAGTTCGGCATTGAAAAGGGCCTGATGACCACCGTTCACGCTTACACCGGTGACCAGCGCATTCAGGACGCTCCGCACAAGGATCCGCGCCGCGCCCGCGCCGCTGCAGTAAACATGGTGCCTACCTCCACTGGTGCTGCTAAGGCCGTATCCCTGGTTCTGCCTGAGCTGGACGGCAAGCTGGATGGTTACGCAATGCGCGTTCCGGTTATCACCGGCTCCGCTACCGACCTGACCTTCACCGCTTCCCGCGACGTAACCGCCGAGGAAATCAACGCTGCCCTGAAGGAAGCCGCTGAGGGCGACCTCAAGGACACCCTCGCATACACCGAGGATCCGCTGGTTTCCACCGACATTGTAACCTCCCCGCACGGCTGCATCTTCGACTCCGGCATGACCAAGGTCTCCAACGGCAACCTGGTCAAGGTTCTGGGCTGGTACGACAACGAGTGGGGCTACACCTCCCAGCTCGTTCGCCTGACCAACCTGGTGGCAGACAAGCTCTAAACTAGAGCTCTAGCAATGAGGAACCGGCCCGATGCAAGCCTTAACGGCGCTGCGTCGCGGCCGGTATTCTTATGTCTATAGCCTTTTAACCCGTCCGAATTAATTAAGGAGTAAATAATGGCTTTCCAGACACTTGACGATCTTCTCAAGGAGGGCGTCGAATCCCGCCACGTTCTCGTCCGCTCTGACTTCAATGTTCCACTCGATGAAGAGGGAAACATTACCGATCCCGGACGTATCAACGCTTCTCTTCCGACCATCAAGGCACTGGTTGAGGGCGGCGCAAAGGTTATCCTTTCCGCACACCTGGGTCGTCCAAAGGGTGAGGTAAACCCTAAGTTCTCTTTGGCTCCAGTAGCTGAAGCGCTGTCTGAAGCGCTTGACCAGTACGTTGCCCTAGCCGGCGACGTCACCGGAGAAGACGCTCATGAGCGTGCCAACGGCCTCAACGATGGCGACGTGATGTTGGTAGAAAACGTCCGCTTCGACCCCCGTGAGACCTCCAAGGACGAGGCTGAGCGCGGCCAGTTCGCTGACGAGCTCGTTGCTCTGGCGGCCGATAATGGCGCTTTCGTCTCCGATGGCTTTGGCGTTGTCCACCGTGCGCAGGCATCGGTGTATGACGTCGCTAAGCGCCTGCCGGCTTACGCAGGCAAGCTCGTAGAAAAGGAACTGTCGGTTCTGTCCACCGTAGCTAAGGAGCCGGAGCACCCGTACGTGGTTGTCCTCGGCGGCGCCAAGGTTTCGGACAAGCTCGGCGTGATTGAAGCACTGGCCGGCAAGGCAGACAAGGTCATCATTGGTGGCGGCATGTGCTACACCCTGCTGGCTGCCAAGGGCTACAACGTGCAAGAGTCCCTCCTGCAGGAAGATCAGATCGAAAACTGCAAGGATCTGCTCGAGCGCTTTGGTGACAAGCTGGTGCTTCCGGTTGATCTGATTGCTGCAAGCAAGTTCGCGGCGGATGCAGAGACCCAGGTGGTCGAGCTCGATAGCATCCCTGAGAGCTGGATGTCCCTGGATATTGGGCCAAAGTCCGTGGAAAAGTTCGCGGAGTTTCTTGCTTCCTCTAAGACCGTCTTCTGGAATGGCCCGATGGGCGTATTCGAAATGGAGGCCTTCTCCAAGGGCACCGCTGGTGTAGCGCAGGCTATTATCGACGCCACCGCAAACAACGGTTCCTTCTCCGTCGTCGGTGGCGGCGACTCCGCTGCCTCCGTGCGCATGCTGGGCTTGGACGAGGACGGCTTCAGCCACATCTCCACCGGTGGCGGCGCCTCCCTCGAGTACCTTGAGGGCAAGGAGCTTCCGGGCGTATCTGTCCTGGAAGCCTAAAACTGCCTGATCAACTTGCCAGAAAGAGAGGAAAAATTCATGGCACGCACCCCACTTATTGCAGGTAACTGGAAAATGAACCTCGACCACGTCGAGGCCATCGGCTCCGTTCAGAAGTTCGCCTTCTCCCTGCCAAAGGACTACTACGAAAAGGTCGACGTGGCCTACATGGTCCCGTTTACTGATATCCGCACTGTCCAAACGTTGGTAGAAGGCGACAAGCTACAGGTCACCTACGGTGCGCAGGACATCTCTAAGCACGAGTCCGGCGCATTCACTGGTGAAGTATCTGGCAAGATGCTGGCCAAACTCGGCTGCAGCTGGGTGGTCGTGGGCCACTCGGAGCGCCGTCAGTACCACGGCGAGACCGATAAGCTTGTTGCAGAAAAGGCAGCCGCAGCATTGGACAATGGCATCAGCCCCATCGTGTGCGTGGGCGAGCCGCTGGCTGTACGCGAGGCCGGTACCCACGTGGACTACGTGGTTAACCAGACCCGCAATTCTTTGGCTGGCCTGAGCGCAGACCAGCTTGCCAAGACTGTTATCGCCTACGAGCCAGTTTGGGCGATTGGCACCGGCAAGGTTGCCTCCGCAGACGATGCCCAGGAAGTCTGCGCCGCTATCCGTGAGCTCGTAAAGGAGCTCGCAGGCGAGGAGGTTGCTGCAGGTATCCGCATTCTCTACGGTGGTTCCGTCAAGGTTGATTCCGTTGCAGAGATTGTCAGCAAGCCTGACGTCGACGGCGGCCTCATTGGTGGCGCTTCCTTGGTCGGCGAGGAGTTTGCCAAGTTGGCTGCCAACGCAGCTAATGCCCTGAGCTAACAGGAGTTATCACCTATCACAGGTTCGCGCTAAGGCGCGGGTTGGAATGGTTCCTGCCCGCGCCATCGTGTACAGTGGGCTGGTGTGATTGCTTTGCTGTACGCGAAGCCTAAAAGTACGACTCCGCGCTAGCGGGTGGCGAGAGTTACCCGCAGGGCGCACGTTAGAAATAAGGATTATCCTCATGGTCTTGGCACTGGAAATCATCTTGGTCATCGCAGCTATTTTGATGTCCATCTTCGTGCTGCTGCACAAGGGCAAAGGTGGTGGCCTGTCCAGCCTCTTCGGCGGTGGCGTGCAGTCGAACCTGTCCGGCTCGACCGTCGTGGAAAAGAACCTGGACCGTTACACCGTGGTAATGGTAATTATCTGGCTTGCGTGCATCGTAGGCCTCAACCTCATCCAGGCATTCGCTTAAGCTACCAGCTGGAATAGCGAAAGCGCCGGTATCGGCTTCCAACCTCTTGGTTCCCTGTGGGAACTGGCGGTGGGGAAGCGGTACCGGCGCTTTTTGCGTGGCACCGAGCCACAAGTTCAGCTCGGCTGCGCGCTAGGCGGCCGTACCTAGAGCTCGGATGCGGCGTCATCGGCAAGGAAGAGGATGGTTTCTTCCTTGCCGTGCGCGCCTGCAGCCGGCCATTCTTCGGGCTCAGCGCCTTCAACGACGTGCTTGGCAGCTTCCGCCTTGGCCTCGCCGGCAACGAGGAGCCAAATACGAGCAGACTTGTTTACCGCGGGAAGAGTAAGGGTGATGCGCTCGCTCGGCGGCTTGGGGGAGTCGTGAACGGGAACAGCTAGCTCTTCTTGTTCTCGAACCGCCTCAGAATGGGGGAACAAGGAATTGATATGGCCCTCTTCGCCCATTCCCAGCAGATGCAGGTCGAATCCGTTCGGGGCGAATTCCTTTAGCTCTGGCTCATACGCACTCGCTGCGGCTTCCATGGACACCGCACCCAGATCAAAACCGTGGATATTCTGGTCCGGAATATCTACGTGGTTGAGCAGGGCACTGCGTGCTTGACCCTCATTAGAATCTGCGTCAGAGACGGGCACATTACGCTCGTCGCCGAAAAAGACGTGAACGCGCGACCAATCGATGCGCTGGGCTGGAAAGTCCTCGCCTTGCTGCTGTGCCGCGAAATCCAAACGGGCCAGCTCGTGAAGAACGCCAATTCCAGCGCCGCCGCCGGTTAGGACAACTCGCGCGACCCCATCGTGGTGGAGCCCGCCACCGGCGGCTTGGATACGCGCTACGGTATCCACGAATTTCAGCGCGGCCTGGGAGATAAGGTCATCCACATCGCTTACGCGGTGAAGAGTTACCATGAGGTATCGCTATCCTTTGCAAAGAATCAGAGTTAAGCCGTTTTACTGCTTACTGTAGTCTACTTGGGCTAGCGCACGGAGCGCTTGCGCATAAGTCTTATCGGCATCCAGATGGCGCAATTCTTCAGAGAGAACCTCAGCTTGGGAGCGCTTGCTAAGGCTCACCAGGGAATCCGGGGAACCTGGAACGCACACACGCACCGTGCGCTCGTCGACGACATCTACGTCGACGTGGCTCGTTTCCCGGTTAAACCGCAAGTGGGTCACTGGGAAGTGCGGCTCCTGAGAGTCGGTCACTGTGCGGTGGACGGGGACTGCCAGACGATCGAGGAGCCATCCGGCCGCGAAGTCTGGAGCTGGGTGGCCCGCAGGGCCCGCTACCTCGACGGACTGCACCGGCTCGTGAGGATGGCGGTCCAATGCGGAGGCCACGACGCCGCGCCACAAAGTGATGGCGGCCCAGGACATATCGGAATCGCCCGGCGTGTAACCGGCGGATAAGGTGCGCAGATCTTCGCCAGTGACGCGTCCGTCATGGGCAACGTTGGTGATGCGGCGTTGAGCCAGTTTGCCCACAGAGCTGGCAGCTGGATCGGGCGGGCACAGAGTAGGCCACCAGGCGACCAAGGGGGTATCGGGAAGCAGCAGTGGAGTAACGACTGCCTCGTCCTGGTTTGCCAAAGCGCCGTGCAACTTCATGATAACCATCTCAGAAGCACCCGCTTCACCACCCACGCGCAGCTGCGCGTCAAGGTGGGTATCTGCCTGCGGGTCGCCCGTCACGACGACCAGAACGCGCGACGGGTGCTCGTGGGAGGCATCGCGCACGGAGGCCAGAATGTTTTCCAGATCATCGTCCTCGCGGGCAGCCACGATTAGGGTGAGTACTCGGCCGGTAGTAAGGGTGTAATGCTCCTGGGCCTCTACTAGCTTTTTGGAGATTTCACGCGTAGTGGTGTTGGGCAATGGAATAATCATTGTCTGCGTCCCTCCTATGGGCGGCGCCAGGAGTGGCCCCGGCGGCGCAACATTCTATCGGCGGATTCCGGGCCCCACGTGCCAGCACGGTATTCCTCCGGCTGGCCTGCTTCGGCCCAGTAATCGATGATGGGATCCAAAATCGACCAGGAAAGTTCCACCTCTTCGTTAGTGGGGAAGAGCGAGGACTCATCGAGGAGGGCATCCAAAATCAGTCGCTCGTATGCTTCCGGAGATTCCTCGGTAAAGGCCTCAGCATAAGCAAAGTCCATATTGACGTCGCGGACCTCCATGGTGGAGCCGGGCACCTTGGAACCAAAGCGCATGGTGACACCTTCATCCGGCTGTACGCGGATGACGACGGCGTTTCGGCCCAGCGCATCGGTCTGGCCGTCGACGAATGGTTGATTTGGCGCTGCCTTGAATACCAGCGCAATCTCGGTCACGCGGCGGCCCAAGCGCTTGCCCGTGCGCAGGTAGAAAGGCACTCCTCCCCAGCGGCGGGAGTTCACTTCCAAGGTGCAGGCTGCATAGGTCTCCGTCGTGGACTCCGGATCGAAGCCTTCTTCTTCGCGCAGGCCCTTGACAAACTCGGAGCCTTGCCAGCCGGCGGAGTACTGGCCGCGAGCAGTCGTCTTATTGAGTGGGTGCACAGCGTGGGTAGCGCGCAGCACCTTGACCTTTTCTGCCTGCAGGGCCTCGGGCTCGAAGGAGGAGGGTTCTTCCATTGCAACTAGAGCCAAAAGCTGCAGCAGGTGGTTCTGGATGACGTCTCGAGCCGCACCGATGCCGTCATAGTATCCGGCACGGCCGCCCAAGCCAATATCTTCGGCCATGGTGATTTGGACGTGATCGATGTAGTGAGCGTTCCACATGGGCTCAAAAATTTGATTGGCAAAGCGCAAAGCCATGATGTTTTGCACCGTCTCCTTGCCCAAATAATGGTCAATGCGGAACACCGCGGACTCAGGGAAGACGGCGTTGACAATCTCATTGAGCTTGCGGGCAGACTCTTGATCGTGGCCGAAAGGCTTCTCAATGATTACTCGGCGCCACGAGTCCTCGACGGAGTTGGCCATACCCACCCGCTCCAGCTGGTGGCAGATATTGGAGAAGAATTCCGGTGGAACCGAAAGGTAGTATGCCCAGTTGCTGCCGGTACCGCGCTCGCGATCTAGCTCGCCCAAACGCGCCGAGAGGCGATCGAATCCAGCATCGTCGAAAGAGCCTTGTACAAATTCGATGCCCTGAGATAGATGCTGCCAGACATCTTCATTGAACTCGGTACGTGAGCCAGCGATGACGGCTGAGCGAACGTAGTCACAGAATGCGACCTTGTCCCAGTCACGGCGACCATAACCCACAAGGGTAAAGCCAGCGGGGAGGAGACCACGGCTTGCTAGGTCGTAGATTGCGGGCAGTAGCTTTTTATATGCTAGGTCACCGGTAACGCCGAAGATGACCATGCCCGCGGGTCCTGCGATTCGCGGCAATCGCTTGTCGCTGGCATTGCGCAAGGGGTTGACCCAAGCGGCTGAGTCGGTCACGAAGAATCCTTCCTGAGTCTATGGGCTTTAAGCTCGCTAATATTCTAGCGGCAGAATGCCCCGCCGAATTCTCGGCGGGGCACAAGTCACACGGCTAGTTTACGCGAGTCGCTCCTCAATGGAAGCAAGCAGTTCCTCCCACGCGGCGACAAACTTATCTACGCCCTCGCGCTCCAGCACTGCAAAGACATCATCGAAATCAATGCCGACCTCTTCTAGCTGGGCAAAGACGCCTTCTGCAGCCTCGCGGCTATCAGACAGGGCATCGCCGTGAAGGTTGCCCTCAGAGAGAACCGCATCGATGGTCTTTTCCGGCATGGTGTTTACCGTGTGCGGGCCAGCCAGCTCCGATACGTACAAGGTGGCTGGGTACTCCGGATTCTTTACGCCGGTAGAAGCCCACAGTGGACGCTGGAGGTGGGCGCCTTCGGGCAAGTCGGCGTCGTCAAGCAAGGCGTCCTGGAAGAGGGCATAGGCGCGCTGCGCATTGGCGACGCCCGCCTTGCCCCGCAGTGCCAGAGCAATCTCGCTGCCAATGGCTTCCAAGCGCTTATCTACTTCGGTATCCAAACGGGAAACAAAGAAGGAAGCCACGGAGTGAATGGTAGAGACGTCCTTGCCTGCTTCGGCGGCACGCTTGAGGCCAGTACGGAAAGCCTCAGTGACATCGCGGTAGCGATCCACGGAGAAAATAAGAGTGACGTTGACGCTGATTCCCTCTGCTAGGGCATCTTCGATGGCTGGGAGGGATGCGGTGGTGGCCGGAATCTTGATCATGACATTGGGACGATCAACCTTGGACCAGAGCTCACGCGCCTGTTCAAGGGTGGCGTTAGCGTCATCAGAAATGCGCGGGTCGACCTCGATGGACACGCGGCCATCTGCGCCGTTGGTAGAGGAGTAGATATCTGCAAAGAGGTCGCAGGCATTCTTGACGTCCTCAATAGCCAATGCGTACACCGCCTCATCCGCGGAAGCCTTGGCTTCCTTCAACGTGGAAAGCTCGGCGTCGTAGGCGGTGCCGTTGGTCATCGCTGCGGCGAAAATAGCCGGGTTGGTGGTAACTCCCACGATGGACTTCGTGGAAATTATCTCCTCGAGATTGCCCGATACTAGGCGCTCGCGAGAAAGGTCATCGAGCCAGGTTGAGGTTCCCAGCTGGGCAAGTTCGGAAATGTGGTTCATGATTACTCCTTATCCAGTCCTGGAGGTTTACTTCTTCGCGGCGGCGAGCGATTCCTGCGCCGCTTCAACAACCGCTGCGGTGGTGAAGCCAAAGTTCTCAAAGAGCTCGCCCGCAGGAGCGGAGGCGCCGTAGTGCTCGATGGAGATGGTCCGGCCGAAGGAACCGGTGTATTTGTGCCACGGCATAGCGATGCCGGCTTCGATGGACACGCGGGCCTGCACTTCGCTAGGCAGCACGGACTCGCGGTATGCGTCATCCTGCTCATCAAACCACTCGAGGCACGGTGCGGAGACAACGCGGGTGGCTGTTCCGGCGGCCTCCAGTTCCTTAGCGGCGGCGACGGCAAGCTGCACCTCAGAGCCGGTAGCGAGGAGGATTACGTCTGGCGTTTCCTTGGATGCTTCCACCAGAACATAAGCGCCGCGGCGCACGCCATCATGTGCCTTTTCCTTGGTGCCTTCCAGTACCGGCAGTCCCTGGCGGCTCAGTGCCAGGCCCTTTGGTGCGGCCTTGTACTCGAGCGCTGCGGCCCAAGCCTGAGCGGTTTCGTTGGCATCGGCCGGGCGAATAACGGACAGGTTCGGGATAGCGCGAAGGGCGGAAAGGGTCTCTACCGGCTGGTGGGTTGGGCCGTCCTCGCCCAGGCCGATGGAGTCGTGGGTCCAGACATAGTAGGTATCGGTAGACATCAACGAGCCCAGGCGGACAGCGGGGTACTGGTACTCGGAGAAAATAAGGAAGGTGCCGCCGTAAACGCGGGTATTGCCGTGCAGAGCAATACCGTTCATGATCGCAGACATCGCGTGCTCGCGAATGCCGAAGTGCAGGTTGCGGCCATACGGCTGAGCCGACCACATGTCGGTGGTAATGGCTGCGGGGCCGAAGGAGTCCGCGCCCTTAATCACGGTGTTATTGGAGCCGGCAAGGTCAGCAGAGCCACCCCACATCTCAGGAAGGGAAGCGGCCAATGCTTGGATGGTGGCCTCAGAAGCCTTGCGGGTGGCCAAGGACTCGCCCGGTTCCCAAACCGGCAATTCAGCGTCGAAATCTTGCGGCAGTTCGCGCGCGTGCATGCGGTCAAAGAGTGCCTTGTTCTCCGGATTAGCCGCAGCCCACTTGTCGAACTTCTTCTGCCATGCGGAGTGCTTCTCTGCGCCGCGTTCGCGCAGCTTGCGGGTGTGTGCGATGACCTCGTCGTCGATGTGGAAGCTGCGCTCGGGATCGAAGCCCAAGACCTCCTTGGTGGCAGCCACCTCGTCATCGCCCAGCGCAGCGCCATGAACTCCGCCGGTGTTCATCTTATTCGGGGCCGGGTAGCCGATAACGGTCTTCACGCGGATGAAGGACGGGCGCTCGGTCTCTGCCTGAGCTGCCTTGACCGCCTCCTCAATGGCTACGACGTCTTCGCCGGATTCGACCGTTTGGACGTGCCAGCCGTAGGCCTCGTAGCGGGCTACTACGTCTTCGTTGAAGGCAATATTCGTATCGTCCTCAATAGAAATGCGATTATCATCCCAGAAGACAATCAAGTTGCCCAGCTTTTGCGTACCCGCCAGGGAAGAAGCCTCAGCGGTAACGCCCTCCTGGAGGTCACCATCGGAAGCGATGGTGTAGACGTAGTGGTCGAAGGGAGACTCGCCGGCCGGCGCCTTAGGATCGAAAAGGCCGCGCTCCTTCCGTGCCGCCATGGCCATGCCCACGGAGGAAGCCAAGCCTTGGCCAAGGGGTCCGGTGGTGATTTCCACGCCATCGGTGTGGTGTACCTCAGGGTGGCCGGGCGTGCGCGATCCCCAAGTGCGCAGCTGCTTGAGGTCGTCCATTTCCAAGCCAAAGCCGCCCAGGTAGAGCTGGATGTACTGGGTGAGGGAAGAGTGACCAACGGAAAGAACGAAGCGGTCGCGGCCGGCCCAGTGCACATCGGCGGGATCATGGTTAATGACGCGCTGATACAAGGTGTAGGCGAGGGGAGCTAGGGACATTGCCGTGCCTGGGTGGCCGGAACCGCATTTTTGTACAGCATCTGCGGCTAGTACTCGCACGGTGTCGACGGCGCGGGTGTCAAACTCCGACCAATCCTCCGGGTTACGGCGCTCGACCATAGTTTGGAGTTCTGGGGACAACTTATCTTTCGACACTGGAAAGCCTCGCTTACGTCTAGGCAAAAAGTACTTAACTTTATTCAGTCTAGTAATTTTTTAACCGGCGGTGCGCAATTATAGAAAGCTAGGCATAAACGGTATGCTGGCATGGCTAAGTGGAGTGCGCGTCGGCGCTAGAGCGCGCACTGAATCTAGCGGCCATAGGCCTGTTGTCTTTCACCCCCTGCGCCGAAAACTGTGAGTGAGAGAACTGGAACTTTTTCACGGGCATGTGCGACCGCTAGGGGTGACCGCGCGCAGTTAGTGCGCGGGGCACAGTTCACCAACGTTCAGATAGTGGAGGAATCCCTTGGAGACCATCAAGGCCTATTTTGCGCTAACGAAACCGAGGATCATTGAGCTCCTCCTCGTGGCCGCAATCCCGGCGATGCTCCAAGCGCAACGCGGTGTGGAGGCCGTTTCAGACAATATCTGGCTTATCGTGTCGACCATTTTCGGCGGTTGGATGGGCGCTGCCGCTGCCCACACGTTTAATAACGTCGTGGACTACGAGCTGGATCAAAAAATGCAGCGCACGAGGGCCCGCCCGCTGGTAAGGGCCAAGATTACTAAGCGAAACGCGGCAATTTTCGCCTGGGTAATGCTCATCATCTCCGTCCTATGGTTGGGCGTACTTGCTCATTCCTGGTTGGCGGCCTTCTTCGTGGTTTTGACGAATTTCTTCTACGTCTTCGTCTACACCAAGTTTTTGAAGATGCGCAATGCCCAAAATATAGTCTGGGGCGGCTTGGCCGGCTGCATGCCGGCGATGGTCGGCTGGGCGGTTATCCGGGATAACGCTCCTGCTGGAGAGCCTGACCGCTGGTGGCAGGCAATCGTGCTCTTCCTCATCATCTTCTTCTGGACTCCGCCACACACGTGGGCGCTGGCCATGAAGTACAAGGAAGACTACCGCAAGGCCGGCGTGCCGATGCTGCCCGTAGTGGCTGATGAGAAGGAAGTCACTCGACAGATCGTGTGGTATACCGTGGGCACGGTTATCGTGACCCTACTTATCGTCCCCGCTGCATCGTGGATTTACTTGGTCGCAGCTCTTGCCTCCGGCGCGGTATTCCTGTGGATGGCTATACGCCTGCACAAGGGAGTCAAGAACGGCGCCAAGGTTAAGCCGATGCGCCTGTTCATTTACTCCAATAACTATCTGTCGGTGCTCTTTATCGGGTTGTCCATCGATGCAGTATTGGGTTGGGAGCCATTAGGTAGGATGCTCGGCTGGTCGGCCACGTTATTCTAACTGCGCCCAGATACCCAAGGATAGAGCGAAAGCGCGGGAAAAGCACAGCTGCTTTTCCCGCGCTTTCGGCGTTTGTGGGTGGGTTTAGGCTTTATCGCCAGCTTGGACGCGCAGCACGATGGAACCGGTAGTCTTGCGCTCCTGGAGGTCGCGGTGCGCCGCAGCGGCATCTTCCAGTGGATAAGATGCCGTGACGTTGAAGCTCAGATCGCCGTCGATAACAGCTTGGACGACCGCCTGGGCACGCATTTGGAACTCGCCTTCTTGGGCTGTCCATGCGCCGATGGAAGGCCGAGTGAGGAAGATAGACCCATGCTTGTTTAGCAGCTGCGGGTCGATAGGCTCAACTGGGCCAGAGGCGGCGCCGAAGAGCGCGACGGTGCCACGGGGGCGTACTGCTTCGAGTGACTCGTGGAAGGTAGCCTTGCCGACGCCGTCGTAAACCACGTCAACACCCCTATCACCGTTGTAGCGACGGACCTGCTCGGCGAGTCCATCGCCATAGCGAAATACCTTATCCGCACCGGCTGCGTAGGAGAGTTCTTCCTTTTCGTCCGTGGAGACCACCGTATAGACGGTAGCGCCGAGCGACGATGCCATTTGGGTGAGGATCTGGCCGACACCGCCGGCGCCGGCGGTAATCAGGCAGGAAGCGCCTTCACCCAGTTGATATACGCCATGCGCCAAGTAGTGTGCGGTAATGCCTTGCAGCAACATGGAAGCAGCGACTTCTGGTTGGAAATCATCTGGGACCGCCACTAGTCCCTCGCGTGGGACGCAGACCTGTTCGGCGTAGGAGCCAAAAGCCTGGTTCCAGGCCACCATTGTGCCCTCGGCAATTTCCCCCTTGGGGTCGTGGACAACGCGCCCGGTGCCTTCGAATCCGGGAATGAACGGGGTGGCCGCGTTATAGATGCCCTCACGATAATAGGTATCGATGTAGTTGACGCCAGCCATGATGACATCCACCAAAACTTCGTTGTCATTAGGGGTGGGGGCGGGAACTTCGGTATAGCGAAGTACTTCTGGTCCGCCGGTTTCTGTGACCTGAATTGCGTGCATATAGCCAGGCTAGCGCAAAAAGCCGACCGAGTGCAGTACCTCGGCCGGCCGTGAGCGTTATGGGTTAAGCAGTCGCTTGCTCTTGTTCAAGAGAGGTTTGGCGCGCCGCGTACTTCTCATCGCCGCTGGGAGAGCCGGTGATGAGATCCGCGGTGCCGTCGGTGCGGCGTACACCGTGTGCCCATAGCAGGGCGGTATACGCGGTGACGAAGGAGGAGAGGCCAATATGGAAGGGGACAGTCCAGCGCGGAATGCTCATGTAGAACTGGTAAACGCCTACTGCCCACTGAATGAGGATGCATACAACGAGGACCCAGCCAGCCTTCTTAGCGTCTTGAGGTGCGCGGTTCTTGTAAAGCAGGAAGACGGTAATAACCGTAAGCGTCAGGTAGACGTACATGCACATGGCGTGGGTGACGGCCATGGCTTCGGTATCTACCTGCAGGCGGCCTTCCATTCCCACCCCGGAATCGCCAGAGTGAACGCCCGAACCGGTAACCATCGTGCCAGTGATGAGCACAATGCTCAGGGCAACGGTAGCGACCGCTGCAAGGAGGCGAATCGCTTGAGGGAAGCGAGCGCGCGGCGTCCCGTCATCGGGTTCCAGAATACGGGAATAAAGCATTGCCGCCAGCCATACCAAGAGCATGGAAGGCAGGAAGTGCAGAGCCACGGACCACCAGCGAAGGTCCAGATGGACAGAAATGCCGCCAATGACCGCCTGCAGGACGATGCCGGCGACGTTGAGCCATGCGTACACCTTGAGCTCTGCGCGGCGACGCGCCATACGCATAGCAATGACAGCGGCGACTGCCGCTGCGGATACGACGAAAGTAAGCAGGCGGTTACCAAACTCGATGGCCTGGTGGAGAGCAGGCGCAGCGCCTTCCATAGGGACAAGGGAGCCTGGTTGGCATTCCGGCCAGGTGGGACAGCCCAATCCCGAGCCGGTCACGCGGACAATGGAACCAGACACGGTGATGCCACCCTGGCACAAGAGGAGGATGAGCGCGATGAGGCGCTGCTGTTGCAGTGTAGGGGCGGCTTCCTTAAAGAAGCGCTTGATCTTCGTCCAGTAATTCACGCATTGCATCCTACTAGTCGGGAGTTTTTGGGCATAAAAATTCCTCTCGTTTCGAAAGGAACCGGACAAAAGTCACATTTAGCCATCGAAGCGGAACCAACGGACCGCAGCGAACGACGCCACCGCTAGCCACGCCAACAAGGATAGGAGCTCGAGGCCGGGAAAGGTGGAATTAGAGGCGTCGGTAAGCGCGCCTGCTAGGGCGACGGTCGGCACCGCGTTGAGGATGCCATTATCGCCAAGGCCCTGGGAGTAGAGGGTCCAGCCGACTACGCCGAGGAGCAGGAACCAGATGAGGTTGGCCAGCGCGAGCACTACCTCAGAACTGAGAGTGCCGCCGAGCAACAGCCCCATGGCGGTAAAAGCCGCAACGCCAAAAAATAGCGAAAGAATCATGAGCAGCACCCCGCCCAGGCTGATGCGGAGGCCCAGAATATAGGCCGCTATACCCAAGACAAGGATTTGGAATACCACCATGGTGAGTACGCCGAGGATCTTGCCGCCAATAATGGCCCAAGCCGGCACACCGGACGCGCCGGTGCGTTTAAGCGCCCCGTAGCGCCGGTCAAAGGCAAGCGAAATGGCCTGACCGGTAAAGCCTGCGGAGGTGGCAGCTACTGCAAGCACCATGGGAAATACCTCGTGCAAGCCATGTCCGGTGAGCGACTCCAGGTGGGCCGCGCCAATGAGCAGGGCCAGCGGAATGATGACGCTCAGCAATTGCTGCTCGCCGTGGCGCAGCATGAGTTTTGCTTCCATCTTTCCTTGCGCGAGCAACATGGCGCCGGCGCTGGCCCGTTTGGGGGCCGGGGTAAAGGTTCCAGTGTTAAAGGTCGTGCTCATGTGGTGGCTTCTTTCCGCAACGCAGTTGATTGAATTCGATCCTGGCGCAGGGCCCAGCTAGCTGCGCAAATGGCGGCCGGTAAGGTCAAGGAAGACCTCCTCCAAGTTGCGGTGAGCCGCGTCTAGGCGCCGCAGCAGGACTCCCTGGCGGGCAAGCTCGGCGGTAAGCGTAGCGATGGTCTCGGGTGTGCCGGCCTGGGTCAAGCGGTAATGCAGCGGCCGGGATTTGGTCGCTTGAATGCCAACCTTGGCTAAAGCCTCCACATCAACGTCGATATCGGTGCTGAAGCTAAGGCCTGCCGAGTCTGACTGCGCGGTAAGTTCTGCGGGGGTGCCGTGGGCTACCAGCTGGCCATGATCCATGATGGCCACTCGGTCCGCTAGTGACTCCGCTTCATCCATGAGGTGGGTGGTAAGAACAATGGTGACGCCATCGCGCCGCAGGGCTCGAACCAGGTCCCAGACCGCCAGACGGGACTGTGCATCCATTCCAGCGGTGGGCTCATCCAGGAAAACTAGCTCGGGCCGACCGATGATTGCTAGGGCTAGGGAAAGGCGTTGCTGCTGCCCGCCGGAGAGTCTGCGATAGGGGGTGCGGGCTACTCCTTCCAGCCCGAGCGTTTCCAGTAGCCAATGCGGGGAGAGGGGATGGGCACTGTAGCTCGCGGAGAGTTCAAGCATTTCCAGAACGCGGATGCCGGAGTAGGAACCACCGCCCTGCAGCATGATGCCGACCTTTTCGCGCACCTTGTCCGGTGCGGAACTCGGGTCTAGCCCCAGAACGTCGATAGTGCCGCTGGTGGGGTGGATAAAACCCTCTGACATCTCAATCGTCGTGGACTTTCCAGCGCCATTGGGACCAAGGAGGCAAAAGATCTCACCTGCGGCAACGCTAAGGCTCAGACCATTAACGGCGGTGGTGGAGCCATATTTTTTCACCACGTTGTCCAAGGTGAGGGCTGGGCGATCGGCTGAAATGGGATTCACGTGGGATTAGTTTAGGACACGGATTCCGCTGCGCCGCACTGCAACCCACCACAGGGTGGCGATGACGGCGAAAGTGCAGGCTGCCGACACGTAGATGACGATGATAGTGCTGGGCGGCAACCCGAGGCCGCGCGGCAGTACAAAGAAGCTCATAGCTGCCGAATAAGCCACGACGCAGAAACGGAATATAAGCCGGTTGGCCCATGCGGCCAAAGGCAGTACCGCCCACAGGATGTACCACGGATGGACGACGGGAAAGAAGATAACCAGCACTAAGGAGGCGGTGCCGAGTCCTCCCACAGGGTGGATGCGGCCGCGCAACGTTGCAAAGAGCATGCGGGCCATGAAAGCTACTGCCACCAGCACGCCAAAGGTACGGGTTACGGTGAGAATGGCTTCGGTGTGGTCACCTAAGCCCAGCAGCATTCCGATAAAGCCGGTACCCACGCCTACGGCGGTGGAGGTAGAAAGCCACGAGCGAATGGAGGCCGCCCCGCCTTGTCCCGTGATCCACCCCAGGCCAATGCCGGTTAAGGCGCTAATTTGGGCAATGGTTGCAATTAAAATGACTAGCTGCAGGGCAATGGCGTAGGCCAAGGCCTTCCAGCGCGATGCACCGTCCTTGTCTATCAGGTGGCGGGCGTACGCCATTCCCACAAAGCCCAGCCCGATAAAGCCGGTAACCTTGACCATTCCGGCGCAGGACAGGCAAAAGCCGGAAGCAATGAGCGCTAGGAAGGCACTGCGTGTGGACTTTTCTAGCTTGTCGACGCCCCTTAGTCCCAGCTCCATACCCACCAAGAGCAGGCCCAGCATGATGGACTCATTATGGATTCCGCCCACCAGGTGCAAGATAGTGAGTGGGTTGAGAATGCCGAGCCACAGCGCAGATTCCGGAGACACCCGGCAGCGCCGCGCCAGGCAGCTAATTGCCCACCCAGCAACGATGATGCCTGCGATGGATAAGAGCCGGTGGGCGATAACTCCCAAGAGGATGGAATTTGAGGTAACTGCGCTCACCACTCCAGCAAGTCCGAGTGCTACGGGGCCATAGGGAGAAGGGGAGTTGGCCCAGATAAACGGTACGGATCGGGCGAGCTCATCGCCCGCGCCAAGCAATTGCACCGGTCCTGCAGAATACGGATCCATGCCCTGCATCACGATGGAACCGTTGGCCAAGTAGGAGTAGATGTCTTGGGTGAAGAGCGGGGCGGTAAAAATCAGCGGGATGACCCAACCGGCCCACGTGCGCCACAGCTGGTGTGTGGTCACGAGGCGGCGGGCGCGCGCAGGGGTGAGGGCACCTTCCTGGGGTTGGCGCAGCGGAGTGCCCACAAAAGGGGCAAGGAACACCCAGGCGGCCACCAACAGACCTACTCCCACCATGACTATGGCAGAAGAGGTCTGCAGCATGCGGGACATGAGGGAGCCGAAGGGCACGTTGTCATAAGGATTTCCCACTACTGGGAGGGCGCCGGCGCCCAACGCGCCGAAGGCGATAAGCAGGGATCCCACTGTGCCTACCCAGCGCAGGATAAAAAATGTCCGCCATTGTGCGGTGGTGGTGCGTTTTAGGCCATCTTCTTTGGCGGGGACAAAATCAAAACGAGAATCAGGTTCTGCGGCTCCGGTGTCCTCGGCGTGTAGCCGCGCAGACCGGGAACCGGCGGTGCCCAGCTGCGGCAGCTCGGCCTTGACGCCGGAAAGAAAGCCGCGGAGTTTGCCTGTCATGGGATAAGACCTTACGCGAATCCTCCGCACCAACCCCAGCAGGCCCGCCTTTTTGACGCGCTCAGCACCGCCAGTTGTGGCGATGAGGGGAGTTAGCCACCCCCGTGCCACGCCGAAGAATGGCCAATGGTGGCATTCCGGAATGAATTAAGGAACACTAGTGTTGTCTAATAAAGGAGGCGCAGTTGGACTGCGGCGCGACTCTCGGTATTACGGGAGCCGGCTGCAGGGCGGCTGTAAGTGAGCGAAGCACGAAGGGAGGTCCCGGCATGAGCACACCTCAGCGCGTAGAAACTACTCATAAGGCGGCTAAGGAATCCCGCACTACGGATGGCGATACCCGCCGGCAAGTGATGCTGTTGCTGCTGAAGGACGGGCCCGTTACCGCTTCCCACTTGGGTGAACGCCTTGGCCTTTCTGCTGCCGGAATCCGCCGGCACTTAGACAATTTGGTGGAAGAGGAACTGACGGAGGTTGTGCGCCGCCGCCCAGTTACCCGCGGTGCAGCGGGTAGCGGCTCAGGGCGCGGGCGACCAGCCAAACACTTTCGCCTCACCGATCGTGGCCGAGCGCAATTCGGCCACGCCTACGATGATTTGGCCTCTGATGCCTTGACGGCGCTTCGCGACGTCGGCGGGTCTGAGGCTGTTAAGCGCTTTGCCAAGGTTCGCTTCGAGCGACTCGTTGCAGATGTGCGTCCCCTCGTAGAAGAGGGCGAATCTGTAGAGGATGTTGCCCGCAAGCTGGCCGAGGTCTTGGACGAGCACGGTTACGCCGCCACGGTGGACCGCGCTGGTCAGGGAGTGCAAATCTGTCAGCACCATTGTCCGGTCTCCCATGTGGCGGCCGAGCATCCGGAGCTGTGTGAGGCGGAACAAGAAGTCTTTTCTGCTCTATTAGGCAAACACGTACAGCCTTTGGCCTCCATCGCCGGCGGTCATGGGATCTGTACCACGAACATCCCCTTGACACCCGTTAATACAAATACTGAAAGGAGCGAGTCATGACCCAGGCACAATCGGCACCCGAGAACAAGATGACCGATGATGAAATCATTGATTCCATTGGTGCATATGAGTACGGCTGGCACGACTCGGACGCGGCTGGTGCTTCTGCTCGCCGCGGCTTGAACGAAGATGTAGTACGCGATATTTCCGCCAAGAAGGGCGAGCCGGAATGGATGCTTAACCAGCGCCTGAAGGCACTCAACATCTTTGATAAGAAGCCCGTTCCCACCTGGGGTGCGGATCTGTCTGGCATCGACTTCGACCAGATTAAGTACTACGTGAAGTCCACTGAGGAGCAGGCCCAGACCTGGGACGAACTTCCTGACGATATCAAGGCCACCTACGATAAGTTGGGCATTCCAGAGGCCGAGAAGCAGCGCCTCGTTGCCGGTGTGGCAGCCCAGTACGAGTCCGAGGTTGTCTACCACCAGATCCGTGAGGACCTGGAAAGCCAGGGCGTCATCTTCGTCGATACTGATACCGCACTTCGCGATTACCCTGAGCTTTTCAAGGAGTACTTCGGCACCGTTATCCCGGCCGGTGACAACAAGTTCTCCGCGCTGAACTCCGCAGTGTGGTCCGGTGGCTCCTTTATCTACGTGCCCAAGGGCGTCCACGTAGACATTCCACTCCAGGCCTACTTCCGCATCAACACGGAGAACATGGGCCAGTTCGAGCGCACCCTCATCATCGTCGACGAGGACGCTTATGTTCACTACGTCGAGGGCTGTACCGCTCCTATCTACAAGTCTGATTCCCTGCACTCCGCGGTAGTGGAGATCATCGTGAAGAAGGGCGGCCGCTGCCGCTACACCACCATTCAGAACTGGTCCAGCAACGTCTACAACTTGGTGACCAAGCGCACCAAGGTAGAAGAAGGCGGCACCATGGAATGGGTCGACGGCAACATTGGCTCCAAGGTCACCATGAAGTACCCGGCCGTATGGATGACCGGTCCTTACGCCAAGGGTGAGGTTCTCTCCGTTGCCTTTGCTGGTGAGAACCAGTTCCAGGACACGGGCGCCAAGATGACTCACATGGCTCCGCACACCTCTTCCAATATCGTGTCCAAGTCGGTTGCCCGTGCCGGCGGCCGCGCCGCATACCGCGGCTTGGTGCAGGTTAATCAAAACGCGCACCATTCCACCTCTAACGTCGAGTGCGATGCGTTGCTGGTGGACAATATCTCGCGTTCGGATACATACCCGTATAACGACATCCGCAATGACCACGTCACGCTGGGCCATGAGGCAACCGTTTCCCAGGTTTCTGAGGAACAGCTGTTCTACCTGATGTCCCGCGGTATTGCGGAAGAAGAAGCAATGGCGATGATCGTGCGTGGCTTCGTTGAGCCGATTGCTAAGGAGCTGCCGATGGAGTACGCCCTCGAGCTCAACCGCCTCATCGAACTGCAAATGGAAGGATCGGTCGGCTAAAGAAAATGGTCGCTTCGAACGAATTCAATCCGGATAAGATCACCAAGGGTGACGTCTTTACCTCCACCAACGTGGAGGACTTCCCGGTGCCGCACGGCCGCGATGAGGTGTGGCGCTTTGTCTCCCTGCGCAAGCTCCGTGGACTGCACAATGGCGAGTTCGCTGAGGCAGTGGCACAGGATGTCACCGTGAGCGAACATCCAGGCGTAAGCTCCGAGACCGTCGCTCGCGATGACGAGCGCTTGGGCCGCGTTGGTACCCCGTCTGACCGCGTTGCGGCACAGGCGTGGACTTCTATGCCTGAAGGCCAGGTTGTCACCATTGACGCTGAGGCTCAGGTGGAAGAGCCCGTTGTCATTACCTACACCGGCAAGGGCGAGGGCGTAACTTCCTTTGGCGCCACCTCCATCGAGGTAGGCCACCACGCGGAAGCCACCGTCATCCTGAAGTACGTCGGCTCTGGCACCCACGCAGATAACGTCGAGTTCATCGTGGGCGATGGCGCTCACCTGACCGTCGTTGTTGACGTTGATTGGGAAGACGATGCCGTACACCTGTCTAACCACGTAGCACAGCTCGGCCGCGATTCCGTGCTGCGCCACAACTCCGCTATCTTTGGCGGCGAGGTGGTACGCATCGTGCCTCGCGTGAACTTCACCGAGCAGGGCGGCGACGCAGAGTTGCTGGGCGTCTACTTCGCTGATGAAGGCCAGTACTTTGAAAACCGCATGTTGGTGGATCACTCCGTCCCTAATTGCCGCTCCCACGTCCTGTACAAGGGCGCACTGCAGGGCACCAAGGACAATGAGGCCCGCACCTGCTGGGTGGGCGATGTCCTTATCCGCTCCAATGCACAGGGCACCGATACCTACGAGACCAACAACAACCTGATTCTGACCGAGGGCGCTCGCGCGGACGCAATCCCTAATTTGGAAATTGAGACCGGTGAAATTACCGGTGCAGGCCACGCGGCCACCGTTGGTCGCTTCGATGACATCGAGTTGTTCTACCTGATGTCTCGCGGTATTCCAGAGGCTGAAGCCCGCCGCCTCATCATCCGTGGCTTCTTCAATGAGGTCATCCACCGTATTCCGGTGCAGTCCCTGTCCGAGGAATTGGAAAACCGCATTTCCGAAGAACTGGAAAAGATCTCCGCCTAAATCTTTCATAGAAGGAAAACCACACACATTATGTCTACTCTGGAAATTAAGAACCTCCACGCCCAGGTGCTGCCGACGGAAGAAGGCGGCGAGCCGAAGGAAATCCTCAAGGGCGTTAACCTGACCATCAACTCCGGTGAGATCCACGCCATCATGGGTCCGAACGGTTCCGGCAAGTCCACCTTGTCTTACACCATCGCCGGCCACCCAAAGTATGAGGTCACCGAGGGCGAGGTGCTTCTCGACGGCGAAAATCTGCTGGAGATGCCCGTCGACGAGCGCGCTCGCGCCGGCCTCTTCTTGGCTATGCAGTACCCAACTGAGGTACCAGGCGTAAAGGTCTCTCAGTTCATGCGCTCTGCAGTTACCTCCATTCGCGGTGAAGCACCGAAGCTGCGTGAATGGAACAAGGAGCTTACCCAGGCCCGCGAGAATTTGAAGATTGATAAGTCCTTCATCTCCCGCTCCGTCAACGAAGGCTTCTCCGGCGGTGAGAAGAAGCGCCACGAAGTCATGCAGCTGGATATCCTGAAGCCGAAGTTCGCAGTTATGGACGAGACCGACTCCGGCCTGGACGTTGACGCTCTGCGCATCGTGTCTGAGGGCATCAATAGCTACCAGAAGGAAACCAATGGTGGCATCTTGATGATTACCCACTACAAGCGCATCCTGAACTATGTGAAGCCGGACTTTGTGCACGTCTTTGCAGACGGTCAAGTCATCAAGACCGGTGGCGCCGAATTAGCGGATCAGCTCGAGTCTGACGGCTACGACCAGTTCCTGAAGTAAGGACCGACCACGGGCCGGTCAACCGCGACTATCTAAAGAAGATTCATGACTGGATTTGATGTAAACGCAATTAGGGAGCAGTTCCCGATCCTCCAGCGCACTGTGCGCGGCGATAAGCCACTGGTGTATCTGGATTCGGGCGCTACTTCCCAGCGCCCGCTGCCGGTATGGAAGGCGGAGGAGGAGTTTGTGCTGCACACGAACGCTCCTGTCCACCGCGGTTCCTACCAGCTGGCGGAAGAGGCCGATGACGCCTACGAGTCCGCGCGACAAGCTATCGCCGCATTCGTGGGTGCGGACCGCGACGAAATCGCCTTTACCAAGAACGCCACCGAGGCCCTGAACGAAGTTGCCTATGTGCTGAGCGACGAGCGCGCGGGAGACCTCTACGTGGGCGAGGGCGATACCGTTGTCATCACCGAATTGGAGCACCACGCCAACTTGGTGCCGTGGCAGGAGCTGTGTGCTCGCACCGGCGCTACGTTGAAGTGGTATTCCATGACCGAAGACGGCCGTATTGATCTCGATTCGCTCGAGCTCGATGATTCCGTCAAGGTAGTTGCGTTTACTCACCAATCCAATGTCACGGGTGCCGTGGCGGACGTGGATGAACTGGTGCGCCGTGCTCGCGCGGTGGACGCCATGGTTGTCCTTGACGCCTGCCAGTCGGTGCCACATATGGCGGTGGATTTCCACGCTTTAGACGTGGATTTCGCGGCCTTTTCCGGCCATAAGATGTGCGGCCCCAGCGGTGTGGGTGTGCTCTACGGCAAGGATGAGCTGCTCAAGAAGCTGCCGCCCTTCCTGACCGGTGGCTCCATGATTGAGATCGTCAAGATGGAAGAGACCACCTTTGCCGAGCCGCCGACGCGCTTTGAGGCGGGCACGCAGATGACCAGCCAGGTGGTTGGCCTCGGCGCAGCGGTGAAGTTCTTGGAAGAAGTGGGCATGGACAATATCCACGCGCACGAAAAGAAGCTCACCGAGCGCGCATTGCGCCAGCTCAAGGAAATCCCGGGTCTGCGCATCATCGGTCCAGAGACCACCGAAAATCGCGGTGGCGCCATTTCCTTCACTGTGGAAGGCGTTCACCCGCACGACTTGGGCCAGGTCCTCGATGACCACGGTGTGTCCATTCGCGTTGGCCACCACTGTGCGTGGCCACTGCACCGTGCCTGCGGCGCACAGTCCACCGCCCGCGCTAGCTTCTACCTATATAACACCGAGGAAGAAGTAGATAAGCTGGTGGACGCAATCAAGGCTGCCCGCGAATTCTTTGGAGTTGCCTCATGAACCTAGATTCCATGTACCAGGACGTCATCCTGGATCACTATAAGAACCCCCAACACGCCGGCCTGAGGGAGCCATATCAGGCCGAGGTCCACCACGTGAACCCGTCCTGCGGCGATGAGCTCACCCTGCGCGTGCGCCTTTCGGACGACGGCAAGACCGTAGAGGACGTCTCCTATGACGCGGAAGGCTGCTCCATTTCGCAGGCTTCTACCTCGGTTATGGCTGAGGAAATTGTGGGGCTGCCGCTTACGGAAGCCAATGAGAAGCTGGCCGAGTTCGAAAAGATGATTACCTCTCGCGGCCAAGAAGAGGGCGATGAAGACCTTATCGGTGACGGCGTCGCCTTCGCCGGCGTGTCCCAGTACCCAGCGCGCGTCAAGTGTGCGCTCCTCGGATGGAAGGCCTTCCAGGCTGCATCCGCCGATGCACTAACTGAAGTGGAGAACTAGATGACCGAACCCGTAGATCCCTATCAGAACGAGAACTCTTCATTCTCCGGCAGCGGCGAGCGCCCGGAGCAGACTGAAGAGCAGATCTCTAAGGCCTTTGATGTCACCGAATTCATGCGTGATGTCATTGACCCCGAGCTCGGCATTAACGTCGTCGACCTGGGTCTTGTCTATGACCTCTGGTTTGAAGAGGACAATGGCAAGGAAATCGTCATGATCAATATGACGTTGACCTCGCCGGCCTGCCCGCTGACCGATGTCATTGCGGAACAGGTGGAAGACATCGTCAAGGCAAATAAGCTGGCCGATGCCGTCCGCATCAACTGGGTATGGATGCCACCATGGGGCCCGCAGATGATTACTGAGGAGGGCCGCGAGCAGCTTCAGGCCCTCGGCTTCGCGGTCTAAAATCGCGTATTAATCACACGCCCCCAGCAGCGCATTTCTCGGACTAGGGAAGCGGCTGTTGGGGGCGTTAGTGCGTCTTAGCGTTGGCGGCGTCAATTGCTAGACTATTTCTTCGTGATTGTAACCAATGATTTCGAAGTCAGGGTAGGAGCGCGCACGCTTCTCGACGCCCCCGGGCAGCACCTCCGCGTGCAGCCCGGCGACCGCATCGGCCTCATCGGCCGCAACGGCGCGGGCAAGACGACGACCATGCGCATTTTGGCAGGGGAGACGGAGCCTTATGGTGGTTCTGTGACTCGCTCGGGCCCCATTGGTTATCTGCCCCAGGATTCCCGTGAGGGAAATATTGAGCAAACGGCGCGCGAGCGCGTTCTTTCCGCACGCGGTCTAGATGATCTTAAGCGCCGTATGGCGAAGCAACAAGAGCTCATGGAATCGGCCACGGACGATAAGTTCCGGGATAAGGCTATCCGTAAGTATTCCCGCTTGGAGGAGCAGTTCGAGTCGCTCGGCGGCTATGAAGCCGATTCCGAATGCGCGCAGATCTGCGATAATTTGGGCCTGCCACAGCGCGTCTTAGATCAGAAGCTCAAGACTCTCTCGGGCGGCCAGCGCCGCCGTGTGGAGCTGGCACAGATCCTCTTTGCGGCTACTGAAGGCTCCGGTAAATCCCAGACCACGCTGCTCCTGGATGAGCCGACTAACCACTTGGATGCGGACTCTATTACGTGGCTGCGCCAATTCCTGTCCAAGCACGAGGGCGGGCTCATTATGATTTCCCACGACGTCGAACTGCTAGAAGCCGTGTGCAACAAGGTGTGGTTCCTTGACGCGGTCCGCGGTGAGGCCGATGTGTACAACATGGGCTATAAGAAGTACCTCGATGCGCGTGCTACCGATGAAGCGCGGCGCCGCCGAGAGCGCGCCAATGCGGAAAAGAAGGCGTCTGCACTGCAAAAGCAGGCGGCCAAGCTCGGTGCCAAGGCAACCAAGGCCGCCGCGGCAAAGCAGATGCTCCACCGTGCTGAACGCATGATGAGCGAGCTCGATGAGGTCCGCGTGGCCGATAAGGTGGCCAATATCAAGTTCCCCGAGCCAGCGCCATGCGGCAAGACCCCCATGAATGCCAAGGGCCTGACCAAGATGTACGGCTCGCTGGAGGTTTTCGTGGGTGTAGACCTCGCCATCGACAAAGGTTCTAGGGTGGTTGTTCTCGGCTACAACGGTGCAGGTAAGACCACCCTGTTGAAATTGCTGGCCGGTGTGGAACGCACCGATGGTGAAGGTGGTATCGTCAGCGGCCACGGCCTGCGTATCGGCTACTTCGCGCAGGAGCATGACACCATCGACCCGGATAAGTCCGTGTGGCAAAACACCATCGATGCCTGTCCTGACGCGGATCAGCAGGAGTTGCGCAGCCTGCTTGGTGCCTTTATGTTTTCCGGCGAGAAGTTGGAGCAACCTGCGGGCACCCTCTCCGGCGGCGAGAAGACGCGCCTTGCACTGGCTGCCTTGGTCTCCAGTCGCGCGAATGTCCTGTTACTAGACGAGCCGACCAATAACTTGGACCCAATTTCGCGCGAGCAAGTGCTTGATGCACTAAAAACGTATACGGGCGCTGTGGTGCTGGTGACGCACGATCCAGGTGCGGTTAAGGCACTGGATCCGGAACGCGTGATCATCATGCCCGACGGTGATGAGGACCTGTGGTCCGATGACTATATGGAGATCGTGGAGCTAGCTTAGGGATTTATGAAGACACTGCTGGAGAGGATGCCCGCCTGGCGGGAGAAGTTTTGGCTCATCCCCGCCGTGGCGGTGGCCATAGCCGCGATCGGCGCGGAATTGCTCATTGCGGTTGGTAGCAATTTTGATGTGTCGGCCACGCTCTTTTATGACGGCAGCGCCGATAGTGCGCAAGGGATTTTAAGCGCGGTAGCAACCTCGTCACTCTCCTTGGCCGGCACCCTCTTTTTCATCACGCTGACCGCGCTATCCGGTGTCGTCACGGTGATGGGCCCGCGTCTACTGCACGAGTTTTTAAAAGATCGCTCCATTCAATCCACGTTGGCGATCTACCTGGCAACCTTTATTTTTGCGCTCCTATCCTTGCGCGCGGTCCGAACCGGCGGCGGTGGGGAAGAAGAATATGTTCCTTCCCTGAATGTAGCCGTCACGGTGCTGCTGGCCATCGCCTGCGTTGTCTTCCTTATCTACTTCATCGTGCACATTGCGCAATCGATCAGCATGTCCCACGTGGTGCACGTCGTTGCCCAAGACGTAGAGAGCCACATGCGCCGGCTCATCCGCCGCGGTGAGGAGGAAGAGAAAGTAGAAGCGCCGGGGCCAGAGTTCTACACGAACGCGCAAAAGCGCCGCAGTAGTGAGACTGGCTATCTCAAATTTGTGGACTATGACGCCATTGCTCAGGCTGCGGCGGAGGAAAATTGTGCGGTGCACCTGGGCGTCGCACCGGGAGACCTAGTGCTGGAAGGCGAGGTCATTGCCCACGGCGTGCCACGTTTGCCGGAAAACATTGAGCGACATATCGTGCTCACGCAGTACCGCGAAAACGCCTCTGCCCACGACCCTCGGTTTACTGCCCGGCACCTTGCAGAAATTGCTGCCCGCGCTTTGAGCACCGGAGTTAATGACCCTTTTACGGTAATCGATATCATTGACCGCTTCACCCAGATCCTCACCGTGATTGGGGATAAGCGGCTTCCGCAGGGCATTGTGCATGTCAACGGCGAGTTTCGGCTGGATTATCAAACCTTTAGCTATGCCGAAATCGTCGAGGCGATGTTTACACAGATTCGGCGCGACGCGGCCGATAATGCGGAGATTTACCTCAGCATGCTGGATAACCTCGCTAAGGTGGTTGCTCTTCTTCGCACAGCGGAACGCCGACGCGTGCTTGACGACGCCGCCCGGGCCATCTACTCCGATGCTCGTCGCCAGGTAGGCGGCGAGGTGGAGCTGCAACAGTTGGAGGATTCCTACCAGCACTTTCAGGCAAACCTAGCTGCGTGGGCGGAATCCGATAAGCCGGGCGAGGAGCACGCCGCGGACTAGTCCGCGGCGCGGTTGTCGCTGGCGCTAGTTGCGGAATCCATGCACCGGGGCGGGGATGAAGCCACCGCGGTTAATGAACTGCGCATTGCCCACTTGATTGACCGGGATGACAGGGGCGTAGCCAAGAAGCCCGCCGAAGCTGACCTCGTCGCCTACCTGAGCGCCAGGTACCGGAATGACGCGTACTGCGGTGGTTTTATGGTTCATCACGCCAATGGCGGCCTCATCAGCGATCATGCCCGAGATCGTCGCGGCAGAGGTATCGCCCGGCAGCGCAATCATGTCGAAGCCAACCGAGCAAATAGCGGTCATGGCCTCCAGCTTGTCCATGGAAATGGAGCCGGACTTGACCGCATCGATCATGCCTTTGTCCTCGGAAACGGGGATGAAGGAACCTGACAACCCGCCCACGCGGGAACAAGCCATCATGCCGCCCTTCTTAACGGCGTCGTTAAGCAGAGTCAAGGCTGCAGTGGTGCCGTGGGTGCCTACCTGGTCTAGGCCCATGTGCTCCAAGATGTGCGCAACCGAATCGCCCAATTCGGCGGTGGGGGCAAGCGAAAGGTCGATGATGCCGAAAGGAACGCCCAGGCGCTCCGAGGCCATGTTGCCCACCAGCTGCCCGGCGCGAGTGATCTTGAACGCTGCCTTCTTCACCTCTTCTGCAACCTGGTCTAAGCTGGCTCCCTCCAGCGAGCCCAAGGCACGGTCGACCACACCCGGGCCAGAAACGCCCACGGAGACCACACAATCGGGTTCCTCAATGCCGTGGAAGGCACCGGCCATAAAGGGGTTATCTCCCACGGAGTTAGCAAAGACCACCAGCTTGGCGCACGCAATGGCGGAATTGTCCTTGGTCAGCTCGGCCGCTTCCTTGATGACCTCGCCCATTTTCTTCGCCGCATCCATGTTGATGCCCGCGCGGGAGCTGGCGATGTTTACGGAGGAACACACAACGTCCGTAGTAGCCAGCGCCTCCGGAATGGAGCTGATGAGCTTTTGCTCCGCGGTGGTAGCGCCTTTTTCTACCAAGGCGGAATAGCCGCCCACGAAGTTGACGCCAACCTCTTTTGCCGCCTTGTCCAGCGCCTTTGCTGCGTCAACGGGGTTTCCCTCTACGCCGGCCACCACTAACGAGATGGGGGTTACGGAGATGCGCTTATTCACAATGGGGATACCGAGCTCGCCCTCGATGCCTTCGCATACCTCGACGAGGCGCCCTGCCTGCTGGGTGACGCGGTCATAGATGGCCTGGCAGGTAGCCTCCATGGTGGAGCGGGTGCATCCGAGGAGCGAGATGCCCATGGTCACGGTGCGGATATCGAGACGATAGTTCTCAATCATCTCGATGGTGTCCAAGATATTGGTGGTATTAAAACGCGTACTCATTCTAAATCTCGTTCATGGCGGTGAAGAGGTCTTCGGACTGAATGCGGATGGACTGGTGCTTTTCTTCCGCAACGGGGCGCATGCGCTCCTTAATGGTTTGGATGGAGACCTTGTCCGCATCGAATTCGACGCGCAGGATCATGGTGAAGTATCCGCCCATGAGCGTCTGGGAGACGTCGATGACGTTGATATCGAGTTCTGCAAGGGTAGTGGTCACCGCGGCGATGATGCCGGTGCTATCGGCACCGGTGACGGTCATAATGGCATACATGCATGCAATTCTATCTGCTTGCCGGGCGCGCCGCGGTGGTTTGTGCGTGCCGGAGTAAGGAGGCCGTCTGCACGCCGACCGCGCCGTTGTTACGGTGGGGAGGTATGACTGATAAGAAGAAGTTTCTGTACATCGGTGGACACGGCAAGGTCGGGCTGCTGACCGCACCTAAGCTGGTTGAGGCCGGTCATGAGGTCCACTCCCTCATCCGCAATCCGGAGCAAAAGGCCGAGATTGAAAAGCTCGGCGCGACCCCGGTTATGGCGGATATTACTGAACAAACCGTGGATCAGTGGGCAGAGCTTTTCGCCGCTTATGACGCTGTAGTCTGGGGCGCCGGCAATGGCGGCCGCGGTGGGGCAGACCTCACTTGGGCCGTCGACCGCGACGGCGCCCTCGCTACCCTCGACGCGATGGACCAGTTACAACAGGAGGGCAAGAATGTACCTGCCTATGTGATGATCTCCTACGTCGGCTCCCAGGTAGCAACCACGGATCCTGCCGATGAGAAGTGGTATGCCTACGTGGAGTCCAAGAAGGAAGTAGACAACCGCCTTGTACAGGCCAGCTACCCGCACCTCATCCTCAAGCCAGCGATGCTGACCGAGGAACCAGCCAAGGGCCTGGAAATGATTGAGGATAAGATGCTGAAGGAGTCTATGACTTCTTCCCGCGAGCTGGTTGCGGACGTCATCGTCGAGGCCCTTGGCCGCGAAAACCTGCCGGAATCCCCGCTTGCCTTCGTTGATGGCGACAATCCAGTGAGCTCTATCAAGTAAGGCGCTAAACTGGCTGGCATTATGACTGCTAAGCCACCAGCCGTACTTATTGATTGCGATCCCGGTATCGATGATTGCCTCGCCCTCATGTACTTGGCGGGTCTGCATCATGCCGGTGAGATCGAGCTGGTGGGCGTTACCACCACGGCCGGCAACGTCGAGGTCCACCAGACCGCGGCTAATGCCCGCTGGATTTTGGACCTTTGCTCGCTTGCCGACGTCCCCGTAGCCCCCGGCGTACCCCAACCCCTCAAGGTGGATCTCACCACCACCCCTGAGACCCATGGCCCGACAGGGCTGGGCTATGCACATGCCCCCGCTGCCGCCGCCAAGCTGCAACAGCGCGATTGGCAGCAGGTATGGGAAGAAGCATTAGCCACCCACGACGATCTGCAGCTGATCGTTTCCGGACCAGTCACCAACCTTGCCGCTTTCGAAGCAACCCATAGCGAGGCTGCCGCGCGCTTCGGTGCCATCACAATCATGGGCGGCGCGGTCAATTACCGCGGAAACACCACGCCAACTGCCGAGTGGAACTTTTGGGTGGATCCACACGCCGCCGCCCAACATTTTCATTCAACCGCCCCACGCGTTCTCACCACGCTATGTTCCCTCGAAGTAACGGAACAGTTTCTCATCACCCCGCAGCGCCTAGACGAGGCCCTAGAAATGTTGGGGGAGCACCCCACGGCACAAATCCTGCCGGACGTGCTGCGTTTTTATTTTGAATTCCACCAGGCACAAGGGGAGGGATATCAAGCTCAGATCCACGACCTCTTGACCTGCATGATTGCCCTGGGGCGCATCCCTTATGAAGCGACAGAAACCACCGTGGACGTCGAGGCGGAATCGTCACTGTTGCGGGGCACCTGCGTTGCAGATTTGCGCAACCATTGGGGCCGCGCCCACAACGCGCGGCTGGTAACAAGAGCAGACATGGAGGCCGCACACCACGAATGCGCGCGGGGATTGACGCTATTGGCTTCGCATTAGTAGCTTTTAACACGCAGAGCCTCTACTATTATCCGCGGCGCACGGGCCGTGCAAGCTCGCTTTCCGAGGTGACATAGGAACGCAGCACCATCCGCGGTCGTCGTTTATTTTGCCCATTTTTCGGTATATGGATTTGGACTTTTACTGTGTCACAGCTTTCTCTCACCCCCGCCCGCAAGGCTATGGTCATCGCGGGTGCTCTCATTGTCGCCGCAACCTGGATTTATCTGGTTCTTCTGCGTCCTACTGATTGGGAATCCGTTGCCGGCTCGACAGAGGCGCTTATTACCCTCGCCGGCTACCTCGTTGGCGCCGCGCTCCTTCTAGCCGGCACCGTTCCGGCGCTACCGGCGCGAACCATCGCCATCATCCCGGTAGCGCTAGTGCTCAATATTGTTGTCGGCGAAATCATCGGTTCTATCGGCGTTCCGCTGTATATCGACTCCGTGGGAACGATCCTGGTAGCCGCGCTCGCGGGACCCATCGCCGGATTGGCTACTGGTACCTTGTCCTCCGTCGTATGGGGACTGTTGAACCCCGCCGCTTTGCCCTTCGCCGCTGTGTCCGCCGCCACGGGTTTCCTCTCTGGACTGGTAATCAAGAAGGGCGCTTTCACTAAGGTGTGGTGGGTCATTCTCAGCGGCGCCATCATCGGCATCATTTCCGGCATGCTCGCCGCACCAGTAGCTGCCTTTGTTTATGGCGGTACCGCAGGTCTTGGTACGGGCGCAGTTGTTTCGCTCTTTCGAGAACTGGGCAATTCCCTCATCGCCTCGGTTACGCTGCAGTCCTTTATTTCGGATCCCCTGGATAAGGCACTGGTCTTCCTCATTGTCTGGGCAGCGGTCAAAGCACTGCCGCAGCGCACCCGAGAATCCCTCCAGCCACGTTAATGCACGTCCTTCATCCCGCCACCGTCGTCACCATCGCGGCCTGCGGCTGGGTCCTTACTTTGGCGCTGAATACCCCGGTGGCGTCGGCAAGCGTAGTGCTTATCGCCCTAGCCTGCGGTACTGCCGCTACCCGCAACGCTTCCGTGATTTTGACAACTGTGGCGTTAAGCGCCCCAGCGGCCCTTTCCATGCTGGTCATTCACGCCCCCTACGGTGATGACCCAGTGCTGCCGCTGGTAACAAGCGACGGCCTGGTGCTCGCCGCCACCCTCACCCTGCGGTTCTGCGCCCTCATGGCCTGCTTCATCGCGGCCATGGCAGTGCTGCGCATTGCTGATATCGCCAAGTGGCTGCAAGTTTCGCGCGCTGGCCACAAGGTCGCGTATATCGTTGGAGCCTCCCTACAAACCCTGCCCCAAGGTGCGCACGCATGGCGTTGCGTCCGCGAAGCCAACCAGCTCGCAGGCATCACCGTGACTTGGCGCAATACCATCTCGCGCGTCATTATTCCCGTTATCGCTCGCCTCCTTACCCAAGGAACCCAACGTGGCCAGGCCCTCGCCGCCGTCGGATTCGACCAGGAAGGGCAACGCAGCCTATTGCGCCCCGTTTCCGATTCCATGGCCTCCCGCGTCGTACGCTTCCTCATTCCGCTAGTAACCCTTGCGGTGGTGATTGCTACATGGATCTAGCCCGCATTAAGCCCACCCCTGGGGCCATTTATCAAGTACTCGTCGAGCCTGACACAGCCGTCGAAGACGTTGCCGTGGAACTAGCCGAGCACCTATCTACCGAAGCCATCATCGGTACGGATGCCTCAGCACAGATTAGCTTCCTGCGGGAAACCTGTATCGAAGAAGTAGTTTTAGGCCTCGAAAATGCCGGCGTTCCTGCCCCTGAAATGCAGCGGCGCGGGGAGCGAATGCTTCGCGCCGTGGGCCTGTCTGACTACCGCGAACACGATCCAACACAGCTATCCGGTGGCCAAACACGCAGGCTTGCGGCTGCCTGTGTCGCCATTCGCGATCCGGAAGTCATGATTGTGTGCGAGCCTGCAGCCGGGCTTGATGCTGACTCGCGCACGCAAGTGGTTCGCCTCTTGCAGGAATTGCCGGAAACCTGCGTCATTTCTATATCCAGTGCTTCCTGGCAAGAATTGGGTGGGCACATCATTGGAACAGACCCACTCGTAGCGGCCGTAGACTTACCGCGGGTTTCTGCAAGCCCCCGGACAGGGAGTATCGGTCCGCTAACAGCACGCAGGGGTGCAGCAAAGAAGAAATGGTGGCACTTTTCTCAGCCCCGTGGCACTTCCTTCAGCGTCGGACCGGTAGAAATCCCTATCGCGAAATCTGCGGTTACGTGGCTGCGAGGCGATAATGGCAGTGGCAAGACCACGCTCCTGCGCGCTGCTGCTGGGCTCGATGGCGCCGGAGCTGTCCCGAATCCACCCGCTCTTGCCTTGCAATCGCCGTTTGATCAGGCGGTATTTCCAACGGTGGAGGAATTCGTCCCCAACGACACCTTGCGCAACCTGCTGGGACTAAATCCGGCAGATCATCCTCTCGACCTATCATCGTCTCGCCTGCGGCTTGCGCAGATTGCCCACGTGATCGGGCAGCAGCGACCGGTGGTTCTGCTCGACGAACCAGACACCTTGCTTTCAGCTGCTGACCGCTGGCTCATGCACCAACTTATCCACCACGCACTGCAGTCCGGCAGCGCCCTCGCAGTTACCTGCCACGATCCTAAGTTTGTGGCTGAAATAGAAACCTATGCTGAAGTAACGGAAAAGACACTGCCGGCGCAGCATCTATAAGCACATACAAAATTGCTCCCGGCTGTTTCCAACATCAGTTAAGACGCTGCCGGGAGCAAAAGTAGTTGTATGGGGTTACTGTGGGCTCGCCTGAGCACCGCGGATGGATTGCTCTACTAAGTCAAGAACATTCTCCAGCTCCGCTGTATCGCCCAAGGCAAGTCGATTAATGAATCCGTCCATAAATACCTCAAGATAGATGGCTAAGGTATCGATTCCTACATCATCTCGTAGGCGACCCTTATCCGCATTAGATGCCAATCGTGCGCGAACGGCTTCATCACGAACCGATTGATTTTCTTTCCACCGAGCGGCGAACGAGGGGTCCGTGCGTAGCAGGGAGGTGATTTCCAAGCGAGTGGCCAGCCAATCGTGGCGCTCAGGATGTTGGAGCATTTCCCGCATGACTTCTACCAAGCCATTTTGAGCCACGACTTCGGCTTGACGAGCGGCATCTTCTTGCGCCAAGGCAAGAAATAGTGACTCTTTGTCACCGAAGTGGTGAAAAATTGCGCCACGTGACTTACCCGTCGCTTGCTCGAGTAGCCGAACAGTTGCTCCCTCGTACCCGTGCTCTGCAAAGCAGCGGCGGGCACCTACGAGAATGTCGTGCCGGCGGCGGCTAAGTTCAGATTCGCTCACGATGGGCATAGTAGGGAACTCTCCTTAATGGGGGATATCTAAAGATTGTTTAATCAGTAATTTTAAATAAGAAATAAAGTCGACGTGACGAAACGCGGGGCCGCATTGCCCTTCCTGAGAGAGGGCGGTGCAACCCCGCGTTGTCGACTGAACTTAGTCCTTTAACCCATCGGTTGGGCTAAAGGACTGCGCGAAGACGCTTAGTTCTTGACCATCTGACGCAGAACGTACTGCAAGATGCCGCCGTGGCGGAAGTAGTCAGCCTCACCCGGGGTGTCGATGCGGACGTCAGCATCGAACTCCACGGCCTCGCCGGATTCCTTGGTAGCGGTTACGTGGACGGTCTTCGGGATGGAGCCATCGTTGAAGGCGGAGATGCCCTCGATGTCGAAGGTCTCCGTACCATCCAGGCCCAAGGACTCGTGGGACTCGCCCTGCGGGAACTGCAGTGGGATAACGCCCATGCCAATCAGGTTGGAACGGTGGATACGCTCGAAGGACTCAGTGATAACAGCCTTCACACCAAGCAGGTTGGTGCCCTTAGCTGCCCAGTCGCGGGAAGAGCCAGTACCGTACTCCTTACCAGCAATGACAACGAGCGGAATGCCGGCTTCCTTATAGTTCTGGCAAGCATCGAAGATGAAGGCCTGCGGGCCGCCTTCCTGGGTGAAGTCACGGGTGTAGCCACCGGTGACGTCGACCAGCTGGTTGGCCAGGCGAATATTTGCGAAGGTACCGCGCATCATAACCTCGTGGTTACCGCGACGGGAGCCCAGGGAATTGTAGTCCTGGCGGGCAACGCCGTTTTCATCGAGGTACTGCGCAGCCGGAGTGCCCGGCTTAATAGCGGAAGCAGGGGAGATGTGGTCAGTGGTGACGGAATCGCCCAGCTTTGCCAGCACGCGTGCGCCCTTGATGTCTTCAACCGGGTTCGGCTCGGTAGGCATGCCGTCGAAGTAAGGAGCCTTGCGGATGTAGGTGGAATCCTCATCCCACTTGAAGGTCTCGCCCTCCGGCACGTCCAGGTTGCGCCAAGCATCGTCGCCCTTGAATACGTCGGCGTAGTCAGCCTCGTACATCTCGCGAGAGATAGCGGACTGGATGGTGTCCTCAATCTCCTGCGGGGATGGCCAAATGTCCTTCAGGAAGACATCGTTGCCTTCCTTATCCTGACCCAGCGGCTGTGCATCAAAGTCAAAGTCCATGGTGCCGGCGATGGCGTAGGCGATGACCATGATTGGAGAAGTCAAGTAGTTCATCTTGACATCCGGGGAGATACGACCCTCAAAGTTGCGGTTACCGGAAAGGACCGCGGTCGCAGCGAGGTCATTCTCGTTGATGGCTGCAGAAACCTCGTCCGGCAGTGGGCCGGAGTTACCAATACAGGTGGTGCAGCCGAAGCCGGAGAGGTAGAAGCCCATGGCTTCGAGGTCCTTCCACAGGTCTGCACGCTGGAAGTAGCCATCAACAACCTGGGAGCCAGGAGCACAGATGGTCTTAACCCATGGCTTGGACTGCAGACCCTTTTCTGCTGCCTTACGGGCGATAAGGCCTGCGCCCACCATGACGGATGGGTTAGAGGTGTTGGTACAGGAAGTTATGGAGGCAATGGCAACCATGCCGTGGTCCAAGGTGAACTCGCCACCGTTTTGGGACTCAACGGTAATTGGGTTGGAGTGACGGCCCTTCGCGCCAATAGCCGAGGACTCGCCGTGACCCTCACGAGCCTTGTTTAAGCCGCCGGTGACGTCCTCCATAGCTGGGGCGCCGCCTTCTGCGGACATGCGCTTTGCCTCGACAGAGGATTCGTCAACGCAAACCTCGTCGGTGGTGTAGTTAGCCAGATCCTTGCGGAACTGCTCCTTGGCCTCGGTCAGCAGGATGCGGTCCTGCGGGCGCTTCGGGCCGGCAATGGAAGGAACAACGGTGGACAGGTCCAGCTCGAGGTACTCGGAGTACTTTGCCTCTGGAGCGTCCTCCTCCAGCCACATTCCCTGTGCCTTGGCGTAGGCCTCGACGCGGTCGATCTGCTCCTGCGGGCGGCCGGTGAGCTCGAGGTACTTGGTGGTCTCCTCGTCAATCGGGAAGATCGCAGCGGTGGAACCGAACTCAGGGGACATGTTGCCGATGGTGGCGCGGTTTGCCAGCGGGACAGACTTAACACCGTTGCCATAGAACTCAACGAACTTCTGAACAACGCCGTGCTCGCGCAGCATCTCGGTGATGGTAAGAACGACGTCGGTTGCAGTAACGCCGGTGGGAATCTCACCGGTCAGCTTGAAGCCTACGACCTTCGGGATGAGCATGGATACCGGCTGGCCGAGCATGGCAGCCTCTGCTTCGATGCCGCCGACGCCCCAGCCCAGAATGCCCAGGCCGTTTTCCATGGTGGTGTGGGAGTCGGTGCCGATACAGGTATCCGGGTAAGCGAGGCCCTCGTTGTCGAATACAACGCGGGACAGGTACTCGATATTTACCTGGTGGACAATGCCGGTTCCCGGAGGAACTACGCGGAAATTGGAGAAGTTCTCAGCACCCCAGCGCAGGAACTGGTAGCGCTCTTCGTTGCGCTGGTACTCGATTTCAACGTTCTTTTCCAGCGCATCGGTAGAGCCGAAAGCCTCAACGATGACGGAGTGGTCAATGACCATTTCGGCCGGGTTGAGAGGGTTAACCTGATCTGGGGTACCACCCAGTGCGGAGACGGCCTCACGCATGGTGGCGAGGTCAACAACGCAAGGAACACCGGTAAAGTCCTGCATGAGGACGCGCGCTGGGGTGAACTGGATTTCGGTGTCCGGCTCTGCCTCCGGATCCCAGTTTGCCAAGGCGTTAATGTGATCCTTGGTTACGTTCTTGCCGTCCTCGTTACGCAGCAGGTTTTCTGCCAGCACCTTGAGGGAGTAAGGCAACTTCTCCAAGCCGGAGACGGTGTTGATGTCAAAGTAGTCATAAGACTTGCCGTTGACGTCAAGGGTCTTCTTGGCCTCGAAGGAGTTCAAGCTTTCAGTCACAGGGAGCTCCATTCCTTGTTAATAAACAGTGTGTTCTGTTTGGTACTCGCCGCCTTTCGTCACAGCGGGGCAGTGCTCAGCGTCAACGGTCACGAGTGTGACTCGACGCGACCATGGGGCCTGCTGTGTTGAAGGCGACAAAGAACGCGATGGTTCACCTAGATATTGTAGAGGCTAAAACCTTCGGTCGCTGCCATTGTAACAGTACAAGCGTTCTGTTTTCACCTTTTTGAGAAATTCGGCGAGTTGAGGGGATGGACGTCTGTGGCCCGCCCGTATCTTGGGGGAGAAGAAGTTTAGGAGCCCTATATATAAGGAAGAGATACACATGGTTCCCGCGGGCGTAGATGTAGCTGATTTGGCAGGCCAGCTGGAAGAGGACGGCGTGGCCTACACGTCCCCAACGCTCAGCCAAGATGCACAGCTCAACGCGGAGGTAGCTCAAGGCTTGCGAGACGGTGACGGAGTGGCCGTGGTTGATGTGGTGGCTGATCGTACACCTGATGTCCGTGACATTGCCCAAGAGCTCCAGGATGCGACAGGTTTAAACACCGTCATCGTACAAACCCCTCGCCATGTTTCTTCCGTTAGTGACACTTATAGCCGCGCTGACATTGAGTCGGTACAGGCGCAGATCGCGCCTGGGGCTAACCAAGTAGACCTTCTGTCTGAGTACTACAGGGGGCTAGACCAAATCAGCTTCCCGGTCGGCGCAGTGGTGGGGGCAGTTGCCGTAATCGCCGTGATTGTATTGGTTGGCTCTTTCCTAGCGGCCGGCCGTCGCAAGCCCTAATAGTTGAAGAGGATCTACGGAAGCTGAGGGTGCGAGCCGGCCAGTAATGAAAGCCGGGCGAGAAGCGTGGAACATGGCCTTCCAGAATTCGACAAATAGTACCTGAAAATTAAGTTTGTTCGAGAAAGTATCGCGTTAGAGGGTGAAACTTTTGCGAGCCTTTGATGCGCGGAAAATTCGGGCAACTGTCCCGAAGGCGTGTACTGAAGAACTCCGGGCGAATGTGGATGACGCAGTTTCGTTCACTCACGGGGTGCCGGGAGAGTCGGTTGCGGATTGGGGAGGCAGAAGTTCGGCCTGGACTTAGCGTGAGCCGGATGCCTAATTGGGGATCGTGGATGGGGCGGGGGAGTGGTCAAAGTAAACCCTTAGGGGTTGACATCCGGAGGGGGAGTGGTTCAGTTGTCCTGGTCGTGGTCAGACTCGGGGTTGGTAGAGCGTATGGGACTCCGGTTTGATAGTGATTAAAGTCACAATAACGGGACGGTAACAAAATCATTGCAGGTTAGGTGCACATGTTGAGTCATGTGAATTAACTTGACTCACGTGAATTGCGGGAAAATTGTGCGAAACGGGCGTGTCGTGACGTAAGGTTCGGGTGTCGACTCAGGAGACATTTCTTGCTTCCTGGGTTCATGGGCTTAGCCTTGACTGTCACGAGAGAACTCGCACGGGTATGTGGGGAAGCACGCCTCGAGCGAAAGTTAGAACGTCGAGTGGCCGTTCTTGGAAGTCAATGAACCGGGACCTTTCGATAGCGATTGGGAACGCAGGCAAAGAACTTGAGCGATTACAATGTTCGAAAAATTACACATCAACCCACCTTCCGTTTATGAGGTGAGACGGGTTCATTAGAACTCCACCGTGTGGAAATTTTGGTGCGAACCTTTATATGGCTAAGGCTGAAAGCCTGTTGTTGCAGAAGGTGCGTACGGAGAGGTCCATAGGGATAGGGTCTGGGAACGCCGAATCACTCCACAAGGGTCAGCTTCGTGCGGCCTGTTCATGGTTTGTGGCTGCTTGCCCTCGACGGCTCGGTAGTACTAAAAAGGCTAGACCTTTTGGGTTCCGGTCGGCGCCGCGGCGAGGTCTGCCAGAACCCGTAGAGCAGTTCTCACGGTGCTCAGTGCAACGAAGACGTGATCGGGGCATACGGAATCGCGGGTTGTTAGACGCATCCTGGAGCGTATGTCGCGCACAGCGAAGAATAGAAGTGGATTTCGCAGTCGTGGGAATTTGTTTGAACAGAGAATAGTTGTAGACCATTTGTGGCCGACTTGTCGGACTCACGCAAGTAGACTTTTAGGCTCTCTTGTCGGAGCACTAGTTGGCTGGATATCGCTGTTGTGGGGAAACAGTAGCGGTTAGAGTCATCCAGTATCGGCGCAGCAATCGTCCTCAACTCTCTCTAGTTCCAACATGAAAGCCCTAAGTCTGCTGAGCGTCCACAGAATGTGCACACCCGGAGTGAAGTCTCAGCCAATGTAGGCAGTCCAATACCAGTTACCGCTCTAGTGTCTGCGGGCGCCAGGGGATAGTTTCGCGTAGCTATAGATATCTAGTCGAAGCGATTTCCTAGGCCACCCAATAAGGCATGCGATAACGCCTGTGTTTGTGCGAAATATGCAGGCGGGGAGCCCGGGCATACCTATGTCCGGAGGTCTTCGTGGACTCTCACAAAAGGAGCAGGGTGGGCCCAAACTAGGAGTATTTCAGTGGCCACCATTCGCCTTCCGCGCATTCGACATGTTCGCGCTTTCATTGCTGCAGTAGCAGGTACCGCAGCCATTTCAACACTTTCCACCGTAGCCCCAGCAGGTGCCGATGAAGTATCGACGCCAAACCCGGGTTCGGTCCAGGACCAAGAGTCAGACCACGTAGCAATTGACCGTGCGGTTGCCAATGCAGATTCGCTGCAGGCCGCTGTGGAGGAGTCCCGGGCAGAGCTAGGTCGCGCGGAAGCAGATGTTTCCGGAGCGGAAGACCGTATTGCTCAGATCGGAACCCAATTGGAACAAGTGAACGGCGACCCGGGCACTAATGAAGAGTACGTTGCCAGCTTGGAAGATGAGCTGCGCCAGGCCGGTGAGGAAAAGCGAGAAGCCGAGAATCGTGTTGCGCAGGAGCGCCGAGAGTTGGCCCAGAATGAAGCGCGACTAAACGCTACCCAAAGGTTTGCGGAGGCCACTTTTGCCCGCCAGCAGCAGGCTGCGCCCCAAGAGGAGGCAGCAAGCGGGATGCAGCTCTCGCAGCAGGATTCTCTTCCAACCTCGCCAAATCAAGTTGATAATCTTGATTCTGCAGCTCCGGCTAACGCCTTTACGGTCAATTCTGAAGACTTGACTTCCGAGGACAAGTCTCAGGGCTTTACGGATGAGGTAGTAGATCGGGGATCGCTTGAGGCTCCTGGCAGTGCGGACGTTGCCGATAATCCGGAGGCTCCATCCGTTGCTGAGCAGGATAAGACTACTCCAGAAGCGGACTTTGGAAACGCCCTCAACAAGGGTGCTACTCCGACGTTCCAGAACGTCGATTTCGGCACTGGGTCCTCTGTTAACGATGCGCTCGGACTTGCGAATGATATCGCTGCAGCCGTTGATGAGGACGATGTGCGCACCCTCATGCAGGGCTCTTCTGACTTGCTTGGTTTGGGCAGTCCGAACACTGCACCTGCCGCCAATGTTGATGCTCCCGAATTGGATGAGGTAACTGAGTCCGAGGAAACCACCACTGGTGCAGACGCGGGCCGAGACGCTCAGATCGAGGCCGTGATTTCTCGCGCTGAGTCTCAGGTCGGCGTCCCTTATGTGTGGGGTGGCGGCGATAATAATGGTCCTACTGGTGGGCTTCGCGATGGTGGCGTGGCTGATTCCTTCGGTGACTTCGGTCAGTCTGGCTTCGATTGCTCGGGGCTAGTCAAGTACGCCTACGCGGCAGCCGGCCTGGACCTTCCTCACTACACTGGTGCGCAGTACCAGCAGGGCAAGAAGGTTCCTCGTGCGAATGCACAGCGCGGTGACCTTATCTTCTACGGAGCTGGTGGAAGCCAGCACGTAGCTATCTACCTAGGCGACGGCCAAATGATTGAAGCGCCACAGTCTGGTCAGACTGTTTCAGTAGTCCCAGTACGCTGGGGTGGCGCTACTCCGGATGTCGTGCGCCTTCTCTAATCTCCAACTTTTGGTTGGTATGGTTTAGGGCATGACTGACGCACAACAGAATGCCCAAAACTTCGACGCCCTCCTCGTTCTTTCTTTCGGTGGCCCGGAAGGAAACGAGGAGGTCGTTCCTTTTTTGGAGAACGTTACCCGAGGCCGAGGTATCCCTCGCGAGCGGCTAGAAGTGGTGGGCGAGCATTATTACCACTTTGGAGGGGTAAGTCCGCTCAATGCACTTAACCGCGAAATCATCGATCACCTCGAAGTGGAGCTGAAAAAACGCGGACATAATCTACCTGTCTACTTTGGCAATCGAAATTGGCATCCCTTTGCCAGTGAGACTGCGGAGAAGATGTCTCAGCACGGGGTGCGCAAGGTAGCTGTCTTCGCTACCTCTGCATGGGGTGGGTACTCCGCATGCCGGCAATATGATGAGGACATTCAGCAGATGCGTGAGCATCTGGCGGAGCAGGGGTTGCCGGACATTGAATTTACTAAGATTCGCCAATTCTTCGATCATCCGAAGTTCGTGGCCGAAATGGCAGCCGCCGTCACAGAGGTCTGGGGACAGGTTCCGGAAGAAAAGAAGGAATCCACTCGCATGCTGTTTACCGCCCATTCGGTTCCCGTCGCGCACGATAACGTGGGCGGTGCGGAAGGCGATAAAAACCTTTACTCCCGCCAGGTAGCAGAGGCGTCGCGGTTGGTGGCGTCGCAGGCAGGTATTTCTGACTACGACCTCGTATGGCAGTCACGTTCGGGCAACCCACGCACTCCGTGGCTCGAGCCTGACATTGTCGTTCACACCACTGATATCCACCACAACGAAGGTATCGACACGGTAGTGGTGTGTCCGATTGGCTTCATCTCTGATCATATGGAGGTTATCTGGGATCTCGATTCCGAGCTGCAGAAGGCGGCAGACGAGATGGGTGTCAAAGTCCTGCGCACCCGGACAGCGGGTCCGACTCCACGGTTTGCGGAGATGGTCGTTGATCTCATCGATGAGCTAGAGCAGGGCCGCGAGTGGGAGACCAGCGGGAGTGTCACGGTGCAAGGGTGCACAGTCAATGGTGCGCCGTGTGCGGCGGGGTGCTGCGATATCTGGTCCCGCTAACGGGCAAATTCTCCAAGCGCATAAGACACGCCCGTCATGCGAGCCTGGCGTATGTGGCGCCACAAGCGAAGCAATTGTGGGTCAAGGCTGTGGTCATTGATGTGGTCAGTGACGGTTTCGATGATTGCGGCTACCCGATCGGCTCGGGCAAAGAGCTTGGCTGCTCGAGCTGGCGTTGAGTGGGGAAGGCCAGGTGTGTCATAGAAGTCGCTCAGGGTTCCCACGGTGAGGCGGGGGTTGGGCAAGGCCTCGGTGCTATACCCGGTTGCGGCGATGAGATCGGCGGACTCATTGGTTGCTTGGGAAAGGAGTGCGTCGGCTTCACCGGGGCTTAGCCAGGCGGGCGCGGGGAGCTGCTGCTTTTCGACGACCACTTGCCACGCTGTATGGCTGTGGTGAATGTGGGGGATGAGGACTAAGTTACGCAAGGGATCATTGGTACGAACTATGATTGCCCCGGCAGAACTTTGTGCGGCCGCGCGATAAGACTCCGATCCTGCCGGCAATGCAGGCGGCTCGCCTGGCCCGGACAGTGCGAGGCGCACAATAGGCTCTGCACGTACACCGCGATGAGCCGTAAGCTCGGAGGTCTCCGCGCGCAGCATGGCTAGCAGATCGACGAAGGGGGATTCGTCCCAGCATTCTGGGCGTCCGCCAAGCTCAGTAAGCGCGTCCAGCAAGTCATCGGTGGTTTCATGCCCCCATAGCCACGAGCCAAGCCAGACGGCGGTGTTTTGTAAAGGTGACCATACTTCGGCGCGCATATCCATGGCGAGCCAGTCTAGTAGATAGACTAACGGGCCATGAGTTTTGATCCTTATGGCGGAGATATTTTTGCTGGCCACTCGCGGTCGAAGCCGCGCCAGTACCCGGAAGTACCAGCCGAGCCCGGAATGGTAGTGGAAGTGCGCGGCGATGACTTTGTGGGGGCTGTTATGGGCGTGGATAAAACCGTTTTCGGGGAGGTGGTACGCCTTGAGGATAGCCACGGCGTAGAACGGGTCTTTAACCTGGTCAAAGGCGGGTTCCTAGTGGAAGGCAAGCCAGTGACGCTTACCCGGTACGTCGAAAAGCAGGCTCCCCGTAAGTCTAACTCCGGCTCCCGCCGCGTAGAAAACCTGGAGGCTAAGGTCGCCGCGCCGTCGCGAATTTGGGTAGAAGGCGTGCATGATGCCGCCATTGTGGAAAAAGTGTGGGGTCACGACCTGCGTGTGGAAGGCGTGGTAGTCGAATACCTCGAGGGTTTGGACAACTTGGAGGCGCGCCTCGCAGAGTTTCAGCCGGGGCCGGGCCGCAGGGTCGGAGTATTGGCGGATCACTTGGTTCAAGGCTCCAAGGAAACCCGCTTAACGGAAACCGTGGGAGAGCATGTCCTGGTAACTGGACACCCCTTCATCGATATGTGGGCGGCGGTAAAACCGCAGCGCGTAGGACTGCGCGAATGGCCAGATGTGCCCTACGGCGAGGATTGGAAAACCGGTATTTGCCGCCGCGTAGGGTGGAGCGACCCGAAGGATGGGTGGCGTCATGTCTATAACGCCGTGCATTCTTTTCGCGACCTAGACTCCAGCCTGATCGGTGCCGTGGAGCGCCTCGTGGACTTCGTTACTACACCTGAGTTGAGCAAGTCCGACTTGCTCTAGGGGTGGGCAAGGTTGGCGCGTTCAATGAGGTTGACGGCCAACTGCCACCCCGCCATCTCCGCGCTCCAGCCGGCCGCCTGGAGGCGTTGTGACATGGCTTGCTTGGAAATCCCCAGCTCTTCGGCGGCCTCATTCTGGTTGAGCCCTGCGCGGACAAGCGAGGTTGCTTCGCGGCCTTCGATGGTGCGCTTGTGGAGAACGTACCCAAGTAGGGCAAAGGTGGCCGCGATATCGCTCGCCTCCGAAGCGCGGCCGCGTTTATTGAGTTTGGCGTAGACCTGCCCCATGCGGGCGGACTTCCGCAATGCGGCGGTTGCTACCTGGCGCGCGCCTTCCTCATCTTCTTGGTTTCCGGGACTAATGCCGATGCCGATGGCCCAGTCGCCGTCGGCAAGCAGGGCCATGACCACGTCGCACACGGCAGTTGCTGAATCTACTACGGCGCAAATATCTTCCACGCCGAGCACGTGGAACTCGCCCACACCGTTGAGGGTGGATAGCGCCGTTGCAGAGCGTTGGACCAACTCTGCGCGACGCACGGAGCGGCCCCGGTAGCGGGCGTGGACAGCAAGCACGGAAATCCTCCTTAAGGAACCAATTGCGACATAGTCTACCGCTCGTACTTGACTTATGGGCGAGTGGGTAGACGCGAATCCATATACAGCCCGCCCATACCGACGGCGGCAAAAGCCACCATGGCGACAATGATGCCGGGCGAGGTGTGGCCAGTGAGGGCATCGCCGAAGAAGACGCCGAGGGCAGTAGTCGGGATGGAACCGAGGAGAGTGGCCACGGTGAAATGGCTAAGCTTCACCGGAGTTAGGGCGGCAACGTAGTTTAGGAGGCTAAAGGGCACGCCGGCCACCATTCGCAGCGAAGCGATGGCCAGCCAGCCGCGCCGCTCTAAGTGGGCATTGATTTTAAACACTGCGGGGTGGGTTAGGTGCGGGCGGATCCAGTCTCCAAGGAGCGTGCGGACGATGAGGAGCGACAGGACCGCTGACACCGTCAGGGCGCACAGGGAGAGGGCGAGGCCCTTCCATGGGCCAAAAAGTATTCCTGCGGCTACCGTCCACAACGTGCGGGGAAAGGGAAGCTGCGTAAATATGACATAACCTAGGGTGAAAAGGAGGGGAAACCACGCGCCATAGCGGGTGGAGGCGCCGCGAAGTTGAGCCACGTCCGGCAGATCGAAGAGATAAAGGAGGGTGGCGCCGGCGACGATGGCGGCGAGGACGGTGATCCAACGCTGCATCGACCACTGGAGAATTGACCGCCGAGCGGACCGGGCGAGCGACATGAGGAAATGGCCGAAGCTGCGCGCCCAACTCAAAAGTGTGGTCATGGGGGAGATCGTAGTCCTTGTGGGAGTACTGAATAGAAAAATCCGGCGGCTACCTTGGTGGTAACCGCCGGAACGCTGTGCCCGAGGGGGGACTTGAACCCCCACGTCCGTTAATAGGACACTAGCACCTCAAGCTAGCGCGTCTGCCATTCCGCCACCCGGGCAGGGTGTTTATCAGCCTCTCGGCTGGGCACTCCGATACTGTATCCTGCTCGAGGCTTGCTTTACAAATCGCCAGCGTAAGGCGTGAAAAAGCTACCGTTTACGGCGTGTGAAAATACATGGTTGTAAGTCTGGGTGGGGGCTTTCCACGTGTGCGGCAAAATATATGCAGGGTGCGGCGGTTACACCACATCGACAGCGGCTTGTGAGGTGGGGTACAAAGGGGCCTATGACTTCTTATGCAGATGATTCCCGCTTTCCTGGACCAGATCCTTACGCACCGCTACGCGATGTTCCTTCCTTCGTTCTCTCGTCTACCGATGTGGTGGAAGGAGACGAGCTGCAGGAAAAGCTCCGCGCCCCGGAGAGTGTATCGCCGCAGCTTGCGTGGTCCGGACTGCCGGAAGGCACTAAGTCCCTGGCCGTGACCTGTTTCGACCCAGATGCGCCAACGGCTTCTGGTTTCTGGCATTGGGCGGCGTTCAATATCCCCGTCGAGGTAAGCGAGCTGCCTACCAATGCCGGCGCTGCCGAGGACTTGGGCATTGACGGCGTCATCAGCTTGCGCAACGATTCGGGCGAGCGCACATACTTCGGTGCGAACCCGCCTGCCGGACACGCCCCGCACCGCTACCTCTATGCCGTCCACGCGGTCGACGTAGAAAAACTCGACATCGACCCAGATGCTTCGCCGACCGTGCTTGGGTTCAACCTGCATTTCCACGCTCTTGGCCGCGCCATTTTGTGGGGCTGGTACGAGGCGAAGTAATGGCGAGTAGCTCTACTTCATCGCAGCCTAGCCCGCCGACGGCGCTGCGGGTCGGCGGCGCCTTCATGGTGGTCGCATTCGTGCTGGTGCTCTTTGCGTTGATCTCCGTCTTCACGGATGGCTGGGGCGCCGATTTCGAATGGACGTATTCCAAAGTGGCGATTATTGTCGCCGCGGTCATCGTCGGGGCCTTTAGCACCATGAGCAAAAGTCAGGCGGGAAGTCGCGCGCAGGTTGCCGCATTGGTCATCGCCATTGTGATCATTGCAGCCAGCCGTTTTGTGCCCGGCGATGTCTTATTTGCTCAACCACAGTATTGGGTCGTGTTCTACGCCGGCTTCGCGGTGTTGTGCGCACTGGTTCTCAGGCGCAGCGTTATGGCGCAGACCTAGTCAGCACAGCAAAGACAAAGGGTCCGCCTACTTCCTCTGCGTGCAGCAGGAGAAGTAGGCGGACCTTGTGTTGAAAAGCCTTGGGCTGGACTAATCCAAGGGCTTCCAGGGGAGGCCGGAGCCTACGGCCTGGGAAATATTGCTCAAACCGTGGGCACGGATTTGAGCGGCAATGCCGCGGTGGATATCGCGGATCCAGTCCGGTCCGCCGTAGATGAGACCGGTGTAGCCCTGCAGTAGGGAAGCACCGGAAGTGATGCGCTCCCATGCCTGTTCTGGCGTGGAGATGCCGCCCACGGAGATGAGGGTGAGCTGGGCGCCGACTCGCTCATTGAGGCGGCGCAGTACCTCTAGGGAGCGCTCAGCTACCGGAGGTCCAGATACGCCACCGGCGCCCATCTCCTTTACCTCGGCGGCTGGGGTCTTGAGTCCCTCGCGGGAAATGGTGGTATTTGTCGCTACGATTCCGTCGAGGCCTAGTTCGAGGGCTAGGTCTGCCACGGCGTCAACGTCGGCATCGGAAAGATCTGGGGCAATTTTCACCAGCACCGGAACCGCGGTGCATTCTTGCACGGCGGAGAGAATAGGGCGCAGTGATTCCACTGCTTGCAGGTCGCGCAGGCCCGGGGTGTTCGGCGAGGAAACGTTGACCACCAAGAAATCTGCCAAATCGCCCAAAACCGACGCGGAGCGGCGGTAGTCTTCCACTGCATGCTCGGCAGGGGTGACTTTGGTTTTGCCAATATTGATGCCAATGACATCGCTGTAGCGACGCTTGCGCAGGTTTTCCGCGGCGGCTGCCGCACCTTTATTGTTAAAGCCCATCCGGTTCAAGATGGCCTTATCGGCCTTCAGGCGGAAGAGCCGCGGAGCAGGATTGCCGGGCTGTGCTTGGGCGGTGACGGTGCCCAACTCTGCAAAGCCAAAGCCAATGGGAGCCCACGTATCAGCAGCCGCGGCGTTTTTATCAAACCCGGCGGCAAGTCCCAACGGGCGGGGGAATTCTACTCCGAAGACCTCTTGGCGCAGGACCGGATCGTTGACCGGCAGGATCTTTGCCAGCGCCCGGTTGGCTGGCCCGGCGGCTTGGAGCCCGCTGAGTGCAGTGTTGATAATCTCGTGGATGCGCTCCGGGCTCAGTGTGAACATGCCCCGCAAGGCAAGCTGGTAAGCCTGCGCGCGCAATTGGTCAATAGTGCTGGTCATGGTGTTAAGACTCCTTCTTCAGGTGCGGGGTGTCCACGAACTGCAGCCCGTGGCCGGTGGCGGAGGCGGCGACAAAGGTGCCGTCGCCAAGCACAGCAATATTCTGCGCATCCGGCACGGTGGAGAGACTTCCGCGCAGCTCTGGGACGCCTTTGCCAATTTCATAGGCGTGAGCCTTATTGGTATCGGTGGCGCTCACCCACGCCAGATTGCGCTTATTGTCCCAGGCTACGCCCCATGGGGTGCCCTCTACGTTGCCGTATTGGTGCAGGCGGACGACGTCATCGGAGGTGTAGACGGCCAAGCGGCCGCCCTCGGTATCGGAGGCGAGGACCACGCCGTTATCGCCCACCGCGATGCTGCCGACGCCCTGGCCCACGCGCAATCGGCCGCCCGCGCGATCATTCGTCCAGTCCACGTTTTGGATGGTGGAATCCTCTCGGTGGATGCGTACCACTCCGTCATCGCCTGAGGAATTGGGCACGGCCAATAGCTGGTCCGAGCCGGCTTCCACCTCGATGTCTCCGTCACGCTTGCCGTCCTTATAGATGCCTACCGTGGTGGAATCGGCCGAGGTGGCAAAGATCTCGCCGCTGGATAGCTGGGTGGCGGCGGTGACGGGGGAGTCCTCTTCCATATCGACCTCTTGGGGAGAATCCGGGGAAGCGGGATCGATGAGGAGAACCTTATCTGGGCAAGCGAGCACGAAGCCCGACTCCGAAGAACTGAGGTCACCACACTCCGCAGAAATGTCTAGCGAGGTAGCCTTCTCCCCTTCAAAATCCTTCTGGCTACCGATGAGAAGCTCGTCCTTGGTGCGCACTGCCAGTGAGTCATCAAAGGCGGCAAGGTCAGTGATGTCTGCCTTAAGGTTGACCACAGTGCCTTCCGGATCCGCCTTAGCCGGGGAGACCGCTGGGGTGGCGTTGCCCTTGACCGCGGTCTCTGGATCGGCGCCCACGCCCACTTCGGGCTGGCAGGCGGCCAACGCGGTGGCGCTAAGCGCCAGCAAACTGGAAAGGATAAGTGCGGAGCCAGATTGAGATTTCACGGCTACTAATCCTAACAGCGCGCGTTGTAAAAACTCGAAGCCCAGCGCGGCTGTAGTGTGAAGCGGGTGATTTCTAATACCGCAACTGACGCTGTTTCTTGGGCGCAGGTCATTGTTTTGTCCATCGTGCAGGGGCTTACCGAGTTTCTTCCGGTAAGTTCCTCCGGTCACCTGCGCATTGTTTCCGAGCTTTTTTGGGGCAACGACGCCGGCGCGTCCTTCACCGCAGTTATCCAGCTGGGAACGGAGCTGGCTGTACTGGTCTATTTCGCCCCAATGATTTGGCAGATTCTCTCCGGCTGGTTCCGCGGCTGGGCCGATAAGTCCTCTCGCGGCCAGGACTGGCGCATGGGCTGGATGGTCATCGTGGGTTCCATTCCCATCGGCATCATCGGCCTCGCATTCGAGGATGCTATTCGCGGCGCCCTGCGCAACCTGTGGATTACCGCCGCAATGCTCATCCTCTTTTCCTTCGTCTTCATCGCCGCGGAAAAAATCGGTAAGAAGGAACGCGGATTTGACCAATTGACCATGAAAGACGCCATTATTATGGGCCTGTGCCAATGCTTGGCGCTCATTCCAGGTGTTTCCCGCTCCGGTGGCACGATTTCCGGTGGTCTGTTTCTGGGGTTGGACCGCGAGGTGGCTACTCGCTTTAGCTTCTTGCTCGCCATTCCAGCCGTGCTGGCTTCGGGCCTTTTCTCGCTTCCCGACGCCTTTTCTCCCGAATCCGGCCAGTCCGCCTCCGGCTTGCAGCTTCTCGTCGGCACCGGCATCGCCTTTCTACTGGGCTACGCCTCCATTGCGTGGCTGCTGAAGTTTGTGGGCAACCACTCCTTCTCTTGGTTTGCCGCTTACCGCATCCCGGTCGGCGTGCTCGTCATGATCCTCTTGGCATTGGGAGTCCTGCAGCCGCTCTAAGGCACGCCGCGTTAGTATGGTGGCTATGCATTCTTGGCCAACACCTTCCTTCCGTCCTGTGCCGGGTGATGCGGCACAGCTGCGCTTGTACGATTCTGCGAACCAAACCATCGCTCCCGTAGAGGTCGCAGGGGATACCGCCACCATGTACGTGTGTGGCATCACGCCCTATGACTCCACCCACTTGGGCCATGCCGCCACCTACCTGACCTTTGACCTTATCTACCGTGCGTTCCTGGATGCCGGGAAGAAGGTTCACTACGTCCAAAACATCACCGACGTCGATGATCCGCTATTCGAACGTGCCGACCGCGACGGTGTAGATTGGCGTGAGCTCGGCACTTCTCAAATTGATCTCTTCCGTTCCGATATGGAGCTGCTCTCCGTTTTCCCTCCGCAGGACTATATCGGCGCCATGGAAGCCGTCGATGAAATCGTGGAGATGGTGCAGAAGCTTCTCGACGCCGGAGCGGCCTACGTCGTAGACGACCCCGAGCACCCAGATATCTACGCCTCCATCGAAGCCACCGAGCACTTTGGTTATGGGTCCAATTACTCTGCCGAAGAGATGCGCACCTTCTTTGCCGAGCGCGGCGGCGACCCCGACCGCCCAGGGAAGAAGAATCCGCTCGACGCACTCATCTGGCGTGCCCACCGCGAGGGCGAGCCGGCATGGGATTCGCCCTTTGGGCCTGGCCGCCCAGGCTGGCATATTGAATGTTCCGCCATCGCCACCAACCGCTTGGGATCAACCTTTGATATCCAGGGTGGCGGCAGCGACCTGAAGTTCCCACACCATGAATTTTCCGCTGCCCACGCCGAGGCCGCCCTCAACGTTGATCGCATGGCACAGTTCTACGTGCATACCGGCATGATTGGCCTCGACGGGGTCAAGATGTCTAAGTCCTTGGGCAACCTCGTCTTCGTTCATAAGCTCGTCGGAGCGGGTGAGGATCCCTCCGCTATCCGCTTGGGCGTCTTCGCAGGCCATTACCGCAACGAGCGCGACTGGTCCGACGAGGTGCTCGACGGCGCTAAGCGCCGCCTCGCCGCATGGCGGGAGGCCCTTGAGCAACCGGGAAGCATGGCAGGGGCCGAAGAGGTCGTCGCCAAGCTGCGTGCCGCAATTGCGAACGACCTGGATACCCCGGCAGCGCTCGCTGCCGTGGATGAGTGGGCAGAGGCCGACCGTGGCACGGACGAGGACGGCGCGGCCGATTTGGTTCGCACCGCACTAAATTCGCTCCTCGGCGTGCGGGCTTAGGCAAGATAGGGCAGTATCTACAGCATGAGCATTCGCGCCGATTTCCAGCCCACCGTAGATGAGTTCATTAGTGACCTGAAGTCCTTCGCCACCGGCGATTACCTCAAGGAAGAGGAAAAGGAGTTTTGGGAGGCACCGTTTGACGCCAACGTCCTCCCAGAGCTGCGCGGCCACCTTGAGCAGATGCTCGATGGGCTGGATGCACTTCCGGACGATCCAGACGGACCACATTTGGTCACCGTCTTGTCCAAGACCGTTCGTAAGTTGGCAGATTTTAACCGCGCTCAGCACGATGCCGTTCTCGAGCCAGAGGAAAAGGAAGAGCTCTCTGAGCTTATCTATAACGCCAGCGCGGCCACCGGAGCAGACGACGAAGCCCTGTCGCAGATTCCGGAACTGGACTTTTAGTTCTGCCCCTTCCGCCTTAGTAAGTACCAGCTCGCGCTAACTGCGCGGCTGGCACTTCCCCGCCGTGTGCTTGCACTGTAGACGGTGACACTATTTCCTTCCCGACAGAGAAAGCTAGCTTTATTCTCGTGCCGCACTCCACCGCCGCTTCCAGCCTGACTAAGCCCGCCGCCATCTTCTGGGATATGGATGGCACCCTCACCAATTCGGAGCCCCTCTGGGCGGAGGCAACATTTTATCTTTCAGAACTGCTGGGCAAACGGCTCACTCCCACCCAACGCCTAGCTACTGTGGGCGCGACCTTTGATACCACCCTGGCAATCTGTGCGGATAATGCGGAGGTGACGCTGCAACCCGGTGACAGCGAGCGTTACCGCGCCCGAATGTTCGACTACGTCAAAGGCCTTTTTGCTCGTCAGCTGGAGATCTTCCCGGGAATCCCTACACTGCTTGAGGAACTGAAAGCCGATGGGGTGCCCATGATGGTCACGACGAATACCGAGCGCAATGTCGCTGACGCTGCCATCACTGCGTTGGGGCGGGACTATTTCGTCGATACTATCTGCGGGGATGAGGTTCCCGCCGGCAAACCAGCGCCGGATATGTACCGCGAGGCCGCCCGACGCATCGGAGCAGATCCCGCGGATTGCTTAGTTTTCGAAGATTCCGCAACCGGCATGCGCGCCGCAGTCGATGCCGGCTGTGCGGTGATCGGGCTGCCAGAAGATAACCAGGTTGAGATACCGCCAGAGGTCACCGAAATTTCTCGCCTCCGCGATTCGCGGCATCTCGCTGGGGCTAAGGCCGCTGACGTATATGAGTGGTTCGCTAAGATTTCGGCGGGGCAGTAGAAATTCAGAGTTCCCCTACATTCTCTAACTACCTGTGGAACAATAGGTAGACGTGAAGAACTTTGAGACTCTTTTTGCCGAGTTAGCCGAGAAGGCCGACCAGCGTCCAGCTGGTTCTGGCACCGTTGCCGCGCTGGATAAAGGCGAGCATTTCATTGGTAAAAAGATCATCGAAGAAGCCGGGGAAGTATGGATCGCCGCAGAATATCAGTCCGACGATGAGCTGGCGGAAGAGATGTCCCAGCTGCTTTATTGGACTCAGGTCATGATGCTTAAGCGCGGACTTACCCCTGAAGACCTTTATAAGTACCTCTAGGCAACACCCCACAGGATGGAAGGATCCGCATGATCAAGATTGCTGTACCGAATAAGGGCTCGTTGTCAGAAGCTGCCGTGGAGATCCTTACAGAGGCCGGTTATAAGGGCCGCGGGCATTCCAAGGCGCTCAACGTAGTGGATTCCGATAACGGAGTTGAGTTCTTTTTCCTGCGACCAAAAGACATCGCCATCTATGTTGCCCGCGGCGTCTTAAACCTAGGCATTACGGGCCGGGACTTGGCGCTTGACTCTAAAGCGAACTTTGATGAAGTGCTGCCTTTAGGCTTTGGTGGGTCCACGTTCCGGTACGCAGCCCCGCAAGGGGAGGAGTGGGATATCTCTCAACTGGTTGGGCGGCGGATCGCGACGTCGTACCCCAATCTTGTCCGCGCAAACCTCGCCACACATGCGATTGAGGCCGATGTTATTCGATTGGACGGCGCCGTAGAGATCTCCATCCGGCTAGGGGTTGCCGATGTTATTGCTGATGTCGTGTCAACTGGTACTACTTTGCGCCAGCAAGGGTTAGCACCATTCGGGGAGCCGATCATTGAATCCGAGGCGGTAGTCATTAAGCGCACGGGGGTAGAGGTCACTGAGGAAGAGCAGGTAGTGCTCGACCGCATTCAGGGAATTCTGCACGCCCGCACCTATCTGATGATCGACTACAACATCGCTCAATCCAACCTCGACGCAGCCGCTGGTATTACTCCAGGATTGACCGGTCCTACGGTGTCGCCTTTGGCCCGTGAGGACTGGGTGGCAGTGCGAGCGATGGTTCCGAAGAAGCAAGCTAACCAAGTCATGGACCGACTTTCCCAACTTGGAGCGGAAGCAATTTTGGCTTCCGATTTGCGCATCGCCCGCTTTTAGGGGGAGCAATTTCTCTGGGTCGGCCCAAATAGATTCAGTCGTGGCTAACATTAGCGCTTGAGGTTACTCATTCGAATATAAGTCTCGACAGGCAAAGGAGCCGAGCCATCATGGCAAAGTCCTCTAAGAAAGAAGAAAAGGACACCAAGTCTGCAGCAAAGGACGTGAAGAAGAAGGAAGCTGACACTTCCACTCACGCCGCACAGCAGAAGGTGGCCGAACAAAAGGCACCTAAGAACTCCAGCAAGAAGACTCGCACCGAGACCGACCTTCTTGGCTCTTTGGAGGTACCCGCTGACGCTTACTACGGTGTGCACACCGTACGCGCCATGGAGAATTTCCAGATTTCTTACGTGACCATCAACACCATCCCGCACTTCATTCGCGGAATGGTCCAGGTCAAGAAGGCGGCCGCCATGGCAAACCGCCGCCTGCACGTACTGCCCAAGAAGAAGGCTGAAGCCATCATCTGGGCCTGTGACCAGATCCTGGAAGAGGGTCGCTGCATGGATCAGTTCCCGCTGGACGTTTTCCAGGGTGGTGCTGGTACCTCGCTGAACATGAACACCAACGAGGTTGTGGCCAACCTTGCGCTGGAGTACCTCGGCGAGGAGAAGGGCTCCTATGACATCATCAACCCGAATGATGATGTGAACATGTCCCAGTCCACCAACGATGCTTACCCGACCGGCTTCCGCTTGGGTCTGCACGCAGCAGTCGATCACCTCATTGAGCGCATGGATGGTCTGCGTGCCGCATTCCAGGTCAAGGGCAATGAGTTCCAGGACATCCTGAAGATGGGTCGTACTCAGCTTCAGGATGCGGTTCCGATGACCTTGGGTGATGAGTTCAAGGGCTTTGCCAATAACCTGAACGAGGAGCAGGCATTGCTGCGCGATGCCCAGCGCCGCCTACTCGAGATCAACTTGGGCGCAACCGCAATCGGCACCGGCGTGAACACCCCGGCCGGCTACCGCCACCAGGTCACCGCAGCTCTGTCTGAGGTCACCGGCCTGGAAATGAAGACAGCCCGCGATCTCATTGAGGCAACCTCTGACTGTGGTGCATACGTGCTGCTGCACGCCACCATCAAGCGCGCCGCGATGAAGCTCGCCAAGATCTGTAATGACCTGCGCCTGCTGTCTTCCGGCCCACGCGCTGGCCTGGCTGAAATCAACCTGCCTGCCCGTCAGGCCGGCTCCTCCATCATGCCGGGTAAGGTTAACCCGGTTATCCCGGAGGTTGTGAACCAGACCTGCTTCAAGATCTTCGGCAATGACCACGTCGTCACCATGGCCGCTGAGGCTGGTCAGCTGCAGCTCAACGTCATGGAGCCGGTCATCGGCGAGGCACTGTTCCAGTCCATTCGCATCATGGGTAACGCCGTCGATGCCCTGCGCGAAAAGTGCGTCACCGGAATCACCGCCAACCCGGATGTCTGCCGTGCCTACGTGGAAAACTCCATCGGTATCGTCACCTACCTCAACCCGTTCATCGGCCACCACAACGGTGACCTGATTGCCAAGGAGTCCCTGGAGACCGGCAAGGGCGTCAAGGAACTCGTCCTGGAGAAGGGCCTGCTGGATGAAGCAACCTTGAACAAGGTCCTGTCCGTTGAAAACCTCATGCACCCAGAGTTCCGCGGTCAGCTCTTCATCGACGAGGACTAAAGTCGCGGCTTTTGAGAAGCAGTAGGGCATAGCGCCCCGCATCTTAGGCCCCCACGGTCTTTGCCACTTTCACTTCATGAGAAGGAAATCTGGCGAAGGCCGCGGGGGTCTTTTGCGTGTTTGGAATCGGCGGTTGCTAGTTTCCTTTTACGTCCCTGTGCAGGGAGAATGTGGAGAAGGATACCGACCGTCTTATAACGAGACGCTAAATACATGTGGGAATCAACACAAACGGACAATTCGAGTGAATAAATCGACGTGACAGGTGCAAAATAGAAGGTGTTGAGGACGGCATGCACTCTGTATGGAGATGCGTGCCCTTAGTTTGCATACAGAGCGTATGGAGTATGTCCATGGTTATTGTTCATATAGTCATCGTTCTCGCCGCCATCTTCCTGGGCGCGAGGATTGGGTCAATTGGTATCGGTATGGCCGGCGGCCTCGGTGTGCTGGCCCTTGGTCTTACCGGTGTCCCGGTTACTAGGGAAGACATCCCGTTCGATGTCATCGGTATCATCATGACCGTTATTGCCGCCATCGCCGCGATGCAGAGGGCTGGTGGCATGGACTACCTGGTGCACATTGCAGAAAAGTTTCTGCGCAAGAACCCAAAGCGGATTACGTTCTACGCGCCTATCGTTACGTGGTTGATGACAGTGCTGGCCGGTACCGGCCACACTGCATTCTCCACGCTACCGGTCATTGTCGAGGTAGCTAAAGAAGGAAAGGTTCGCCCTTCACGCCCGCTTTCCATTGCGGTAGTTGCCTCCCAGATGGCTATTTGTGCCTCGCCTATTTCTGCCGCAGTGGTTCTCCTAGCCAGCCTGTTGGAGCCAGCCGGCGCGGGCTATTTGCAGGTGCTAGCAGTCGTCATTCCGGCAACATTCCTGTCTATCTTCCCAGCTGCGTGGATTGCTAATAAGTTTGGCAAGGAACTAGAAGATGACCCGGTGTACCAGGAGCGCAAGGCGCAAGGCTTGGTTAAGGAGCCACTTGGCGCTGAAAACTTCGCGCCGCAGAAGGGTGCCAAGGCCTCTGTTCTGGTTTTCCTGGTAGCCATCGTCATCGTGATGGCCTGGGCCACGCTGACCTCGGAGCAGGTCGGCCTCATTGCAGAACCAACCCTGCCACGTAATGAAGCCATTATGACGGTTATGCTCACCGCGGCCACCATCATCGTCATGATGACGAAGGTCCCGGCCGGAGATGTTCTCAATACCCCGGTATTTAAGTCCGGTATGTCCGCATGTATTTGTGTGCTTGGCGTTGCATGGTTGGGCACCAGCCTTATCAACCACTACATGGACGATATTCAGTCTATGGCTGGCAGCGTTATTGAGTCTTCGCCGTGGTTGCTCGCGGTGGTCTTGTTCTTCGCCGCAGCGTTGCTGTACTCGCAGGCCGCTACGACCAAGGCCCTCATGCCAGCAGCCCTGGCTCTGGGCGTAAGCCCCCTTACCGCAGTCGCTGCTTTCCCGGCCGTCTCGGCTCTATTCATCCTGCCGACCTACCCAACGCTGCTGGCAGCGGTGGAGATGGACGATACAGGTTCGACTCGAATCGGCAAGGCTGTATTCAACCACCCATTCCTTATCCCTGGCACGGTCAGCATTGTGGTTTCTGTCCTCTTGGGCTACGCATTCGGCCTGGTCATCCTTTAAGAGATAGACGACAAGTTCACCTGAAAGGCGCCCTGTAGGGCGCCTTTTTGGATCGCAGCGTAAATAGGGAGATTGATTCACTTCACTTTCTTGGAAAAATGCGGGTTATTTAACTCCCGAGCTCGGTAGGCTAAGAACATGACTACTCAGCCATCCGATGTTGAAATTGCCCAAGCTCACCACCTGCAGCCAATCGTGGAGATCGCGGCCAAGGCAGGCATTCCTGCCGACGCCGTGATTCCCTACGGCACCACCAAAGCCAAAGTCGATATCACCAAGGTTGACTATTCCAAGGAAAACCAGGGCAAGCTGGTGCTTGTCACCGGTGTATCGCCCACACCTGCCGGCGAGGGCAAGTCCACCGTGCTCATCGGCCTTACCGACGCCCTAGATCAGTTGGGCAAGAAGGCCATCGTTGCCCTGCGCGAGCCCTCCCAAGGACCAGTGATGGGCATTAAGGGCGGCGCGGCTGGCGGCGGCTATGCACAGATTGTCCCCATGGAGGACATCAATCTTCACTTCACCGGCGATTTTCACGCCATTACCTCTGCAACCAACACCCTGGCCGCCATCATTGATAACCACATCCACCAAGGCAACGCCTTGGGCATCGACCCGCGGCGCGTGACATGGCAGCGGTGCATGGACGTCAACGACCGTGCCCTGCGCAACGTGGTGACCGGTCTGGGCGGGCCTGCTCACGGTGTGCCTGCAGAAACCGGTTTCACCATTACCGCGGCCTCCGAAATCATGGCCATCTTGTGCTTGGCCACGAACCTCGAGGACCTAAAGAAGCGCCTCGGCGATATCACCATCGGCTTCACCTATGATCAGCGCCCTGTTACTGCGCGTGACTTGAATGCGGAAGGTGCGCTCACGGCGCTCATGCGTGATGCCCTCAACCCCAACCTGGTTCAGACCCTTGGCGGCGTGCCGGCCTTGGTACACGGTGGTCCATTCGCCAATATTGCGCACGGTTGTAACTCCCTGCTGGCAACCCAAACCGCGCTCCAATTCGGCGATATCGTCTTAAGCGAGGCCGGCTTCGGTTCCGACCTAGGCGGAGAAAAATTCGTCGACATCAAGGCGCGCTTTGGCGACCTAGATGTTGCTGGCGCCGTAGTCGTTGCCACCATCCGCTCGCAGAAGTACAACGGCGGTGTGGCCAAGGATAAGCTCACCGAGGAAAACCTGGACGCCCTCAAGGCGGGCATAGTCAACCTAGAGCGCCACGTAGAAAACCTGCGCAAGTTCGGGATCAAACCGGTAGTAGCGCTCAACCTCTTCTGGTCCGATACCGAAGCAGAACGCGAGTTCATGCAGCAGTGGGCTGAAGATTTCGGCGTGGCCTTGGAGGAAGCCAACGTGTGGGCCGAGGGCGGCGCGGGCGCTACCACGCTGGCAGAGACCTTGCTGGAGAACCTGCAGGGCGGCGCCAAGCAGCTCTACGATCCGCAGGCGGGAATCGAGGCTTCCATCGAGACCATCGCTCGCGAGATCTATCGCGCAGACCGTGTGGAGTACGGGGCAAAGGCGCTCAAGGATCTGAGGTACATCCAGGACAATGGCTGGGATAAGCTGCCCGTGGTTATTTCGAAGACGCAGTACTCCTTTAGCGATGATGCCTCCGCATTGGGAGCGCCGGAAGGACATACGCTGCATGTGCGCGAATTGCTGCCGCGCACCGGTTCGGGATTTATCGTCGTGCTAACGGGCAACGTTATGACGATGCCCGGCCTGCCTAAGAAGCCGGCGGCGAATAAGATCGACGTCGATAAGCAGGGCACCATTTCGGGCCTCTTTTAGGCGGGTGGGGCGCTAGGCCTTTGTATCCGCCGCTGAGCCCGGCCAGCCCGGGTACTGCGGCGGAGTGCCACCAAACTCGGGGCAGAGATCCTGGTGGGCGCACCAACCGCACAGCTTAGACGGCTTCGGGCGGAAGTCCCCGGCGCGCCCATCGGCCTCAATCTTGGCCCACAATTCGCCGAGATCACGCTCGAAGTATTCGAGTTCCTCACGGTTTGGGCTAAGAAACATCGAGTCCAAGACCTTGAGGTACATCAAGCGGAGTTGATGGGGAATAGTGCCTAGGATGCGCCAGTAGACAAGCGCATAAAAGCGCATTTGAAATTGCGCGTCGTGAGAATAGCGGGGCAGGGGCTTCTTGCCTGTTTTATAGTCTACGACCCGTACCTCGCCGGTTGGTGCGCGGTCCACGCGGTCGATGAAGCCACGGACGGGGACGCCGTTGGGCAGAACCGTGTTGACGTACATCTCGGTTTCTTGGCAATCAAAGCCTTGCGGATTTTCCATCTGGAAATAGCCTTTGAGCAGATCTCTGGCAGCGACGAAGAAGTCGTAGGTGTCTTCTTCTGGCACGAGCTCTAGAAGTTCTTCGTCTTTAGCGGTCATCTCTGCCCAAGAGGGCTTAATCATCTTCACTGCGGCAGGATAGGTGCGCTCGTCTCGCGGTAGCTTGTGCATTTCTTCCAGCACGGCGTGCACTAGGGTTCCTTTGACCTGCGCAATGGTCTTGGGCTCGGGTAACTTGTCAATCGCGCGGAAGCGATAGAGCAGCGGGCACTGCTTATAGTCGGAGGCGCGCGAGGGCGAAAGGGCGAGCGGGCGGGGTGTAGATGAAGTAGCCATGGTGTATCTAGCCTATCGCCGCGCGTTTCGTGGCAAGCTAGGAGGTATGAGTTATACCGCAGATTTCCTAGATTTCATCGCTGCTTCTCCTTCCTCGTACCATGCCGCACAAGAGGTATCCCGCCAGCTGCGCGAGGAGGGATTTGAGGTACAGGATGAAGGCACGGAATGGTCGTCTGCGCCAGGCGGCCACGTGATGGTGCGCGGCGGCGCGGTAGCGGCGTGGTACGTGCCAGAGGGCGCGGATAAGAATTCTGGGTTCCGCATCGTCGGGTCGCATACGGATTCGCCGGGTCTGGTTCTTAAACCGACGCCGGATTTTTTGGCGGCGGGCTGGCAGCAAGTGGCAGTAGAGGTCTATGGCGGGGCGCTACTGCATACCTGGTTCGATCGGGAGCTGACCGTAGCCGGGCAGATTGTGACGAAGGATGGCACGCGACACCTGGTCAATACTGGTCCAGTGCTGCGCCTCCCTTCCCTTGCGATCCACCTTTACCGCAAGGATGAATTCAAGCCGGACCGTCAATACAATATGCAGCCGGTTTTGAGCGTCGGTGACCCAGAGGCGTCCATCTTGCAGGTAGTGGGGGAGAAGGTGGGCGTCGCCAAGCGGGACATTGCCTCTTTCAACCTGATTACGGCTGACGCCGCCCGCGGTGAAGTCTTTGGCGCTGGGGAGCAGTTTATCGCGGCCGGACGCATGGATAACCTTTCTTCCGTACATGCTTCGTTGGAGGCGATGAAGAGGGCCGCCGAGAGTTATCACGGCAACGAAATCTTGGTCATGATGGCCTTTGACCACGAAGAGGTAGGCTCCAGCTCGCGCTACGGTGCGGGCGGACCCATCCTCGCGGATGTACTTACCCGTACGGCGCGAGCGCTGGGGGCCGACGAGGAGGAGCGTTTCCAGATGTTCTCCCGCTCGAGCTGTGTTTCGGCCGATGCAGCGCACTCCGTGCACCCCAACTACTTGAGCAAGCACGATCCCACGCACCATCCGATCATCGGCAAAGGCCCGGTGACCAAGATCAACGGCAATCAGCGTTATGCCTCCGATGCCACCACGGTGGCGCTGTGGGAAACAGCGTGCGGCAGGGCCGGTGTACCGGTGCAGCGTTTTGTGGGCAATAATGACGTGCCCTGCGGCTCGACCATCGGTCCCATTACGGCGACGCGTTTGGGCATCGACACTGTCGATGTGGGCGTGCCCATGCTGTCCATGCACTCCGCGCGAGAAATGGTGGGCAAGCGGGACCAAGTATGGCTCACGCAGGCACTTGAGGCATACTTGGTGGGATAGTAACCGCAACCTCGAGGAGTCTTGAGACATGGCATATTCCGGCCCCTTTGCCTACGGCGACCGCGTGCAGCTTACCGATGCCAAGCGGCGCCATTACACGGTCATTCTGGAAGAAGGAGGCCAGTTCCACTCCCACAAGGGCATCATTAACCATGATGACATCGTGGGCATGGACGAAGGCTCGGTTATCGAGTCCACCCTTGGCTCCTCCTTCCTCCTTTTCCGCCACCTGATGGTGGACCACGTGCTGTCGATGCCACGTGGAGCGGCGGTGATCTATCCCAAGGATGCGGCGCAGATTTTGGTAGAGGGCGATATCTTCATGGGCGCGCGCGTGCTCGAGGCCGGCGCCGGTTCGGGTGCATTGTCCATGTCTCTGCTGCGAGCTGTGGGCCCAGAAGGCCATGTGTATTCCTATGAGGTGCGCGATGACCACCTCGAGTATGCGGTAGATAACGTCAAGGAATACTTTGGCAAGCAGCCCGAGTGGTGGTCGCCGCGCCTCGGCGATTTAGGAGATGTCACCGCCGCGGACTTGGGCGGTCCGGTCGACCGCGTGATCCTCGATATGCTCGAGCCCTGGGAACACCTGGAGACCGTGCGCGATCTTCTCATCCCAGGTGGTGTCTTCATGACCTACGTGGCAACGGTGCCGCAGTTGATGAAGGTCATGGAAGGAATTCGCGAGCTCAAGTGCTTCACCGAGCCCAAGGCCTGGGAATCACTGGTGCGCGAGTGGAAGGTTGAAGGCCTGGCTACGCGCCCGGAGCACCGCATGAATGCGCATACCGCCTTCCTGATCTGGACCCGCCGCTTGGCCGATGGCGTGACCCCTCCGCGCCCGCAGCGCCGCGCCCGCAAGTAGAGCTGGAAATAGGCTCACCTCAGCGCCCAGAATTTAAAGCGCAACTGCCCTCTTTCGCCGACTGGGCCGCGTTAGAGTAGTGGGCATGGATGAAGCCACGGACTATAAGCGGCAGATCAGCCAGCTTGCTGCCCGCAATCAGAAGTTGGCGGGCTTATTAAAGGAATCGCGTGGGAAGCTCGAACAGCTTTTTGCGGAGCTTAACGCGCTGGCTGAGCCGGCATCGACCTACGGCGTTTTCTTAGGCTATTCGCCTACCCACAGCGAGGTGGGAACCACCGCGGAGGTCTACACCAATGGCCGCACCATGCAGCTTAAGGTCTCGCCCAATGTGGAACCAGGCAGCCTAGTGGCCGGCCAGCAGGTTCGCTTGGGCGATGGCTTCGTGGTGGTGGAAGGGTGCGCACCCGAGCGCACGGGCGAGCTTGCCACCGTGGTCGAGCGCCTAGGAGAGCAACGCCTCATCGTGGCCAACTCCTCTGGCGAGGAAAAAGTGGTGCTGCTATCGCAGGCATTGCGCGAGGAAGCCCGCGTGGCAGCAGGCGAGATAGTGTTGGTCGATCCCAAGGCTGCCATCGCGCTGGAAAAGGTGGAAAAGACGGAAGTCTCCCAGCTCTCCCTTGAGGAGGTCCCCGATGTGCGCTACGAGGACATCGGTGGCCTGGACGAACAGATTTCCCAGATCCGCGATTCCGTGGAACTGCCGTTTATCCATCCGGACCTCTATCACCACTACGAGCTACAGCCACCTAAGGGCGTCCTCCTCTATGGCCCGCCAGGGTGCGGTAAGACGCTCATCGCCAAGGCCGTGGCCCATTCCTTGGCGCAGCAATTGGGCAGCGACGCCCCAAGCTACTTCCTCAATATCAAGGGCCCAGAGTTGCTCAATAAGTATGTAGGCGAGACGGAACGCCGCATCCGCCTCATTTTTGAGCGCGCCCGCGAACTAGCCCAGCTGAGTTCTGACCGGCCGGTGGTCATATTCTTTGATGAGATGGAATCCATCTTCCGCACCCGTGGCTCAGGCGTGTCTTCGGATATGGAAACCACGGTGGTGCCGCAGCTGCTTACGGAACTCGACGGTGTGGAGAGCCTTTCCAATGTGATCGTCATTGGCGCGACCAACCGCGAGGAGCTCATCGATCCCGCCATCATGCGCCCCGGCCGGCTGGATATTAAGATCCGGGTCAACCGGCCGAATAAAGAGGGCGCCCGCGAGATTTTTGCACGCCACTTTGCAGAATCCGTGCCGCACCAGGGCACGCTAGAGGAGCTCATCGCCGCCGCGGTGGACGAGCTGTATGCCGATCGCCCCTTTGTGCAGCTGCATTTTTCCAGCGGCGAGCGCGAGGTATTGCACTACCGGGACTTTGTCTCCGGCGCGATGATTGCCAATATCCTCTCCCGCGCCAAGAAGCTGGCTATCAAGGACGAACTGCAGCAGCGTACGGGCAGTGAGCAGGGGATAGGCGGGGGCCACGGGGGCATCGCCAAGCAGCATTTGCTTCAGGCCATCGCGGCCGAGCGCGCCGAATCCGAGTACGTGCCCACCTCCACCAACCCCGAGGAGTGGACCAAGATCATCTCCCAAGACCATGCAGGTGCCCGCGTTGAGCGGGTGGAGCTACTGACCGCTAGGAGGAGCGCATGAGCCGCGTTGTAGGAACAGAGACCGAGTACGGAATTGCCACCCCGGAGCTGCCGGAGTATTCGCCCATCATTTCGTCCACGCACGCGGTGGTAGCGTATGCCGCGCTGCACACTGGGGCGCGCTCGCGGTGGGATTTTGCCGAGGAACATCCGCTGCGCGATTCCCGCGGATTCGATCTCAAGCGCTACCACACCGTGCCCGTGGTGGATCCTAACGCCATCGGGGTGGCCAATGTGGTCACGGCCAACGGCGCGCGCTTTTATGTGGACCACGCCCACCCAGAATATTCCGCGCCGGAATGCACTAATGCTTGGGACGCCACGCTTTACGACGCCGCAGGTGATGCCACGCTGCTGCAAGCCGCCGCGTCCGTAGCGGGCCTGAGCGGGCAAGGAAAGTCCGTCCTTGCCAACCACGACCCGTGCCCGGCCTTGCGTTTCTACAAAAACAACGTGGACGGCAAGGGCGCGTCTTATGGCTCGCACGAGAACTATCAGTACTCCCGCGCCACGGACTTTGACACTATGGCGCAGGCCCTTATCCCGTTCTTCGTGGCCCGCCAGGTAGTCATCGGTGCCGGGCGCATGGGGATCGGCGAGTCTGGCGAGGAGCCGGGATTCCAGATCTCCCAGCGCGCTGACTATATTGAGCAGGAAATCTCGCTGGAGACCACCCTCAATCGCGGCATCATCAATACCCGCGACGAGCCGCATGCGGTGCACGCGGACTATGGGCGGCTCCACGTCATCATTGGGGATGCGAATATGTCGCAGACCTCCACGCTGCTCAAACTGGGCATGACCTCGCTGGTGCTCGATGCGATTGAGCAGGGTGTGGACTTTAGCGATCTCCGCTTGCAGGATGCCGTGGCGGAGGTCCCGCGCGTCAGCCGCGATCTCAGCCTTCAACATCGCCTCGAGCTTGCCGACGCCCGCCAGCTCGCCGCCCTAGAAATCCTCGCCGAGTACCGCGCTCGCGTCACCCCACGCACCGACGCAGACCACAAGGTGCTAGCGGCTTGGGACGAGGTAGTTGCGCTCTTGGCGGAAGATCCGATGCAGGCCGCGCACCTGTTGGATTGGGTGGCGAAGTATCGCCTGATTAAGGGCTACCTTGACCGCGGTATCGATCCGGCAGACCCAAAGCTGCGGCTCATTGACCTGCAGTATGCTGAGATCGACCCTGCCAAATCGCTCCATCACGCGCTGGTGCGTAAAGGTCAGATGCGGCAGCTCTTTAGCGCCGTAGAAATTGAACGCGCCTCCGCCAACCCGCCGGAGGACACTCGAGCGTATTTCCGCGGCCGAGTGACGCAAAAATTCGGCGAGGACATCATCGCCGCGAGCTGGCAAAGCCTCACCGTTCGGGTAGGCGAGACAACCGCGGCACCCTGGGCCACGGTTCCGATGGATGAGACCACCGGCCTCACCCGCGCCCAGTGTGAGGAGATCATCGAAGCCGCACGTACGGTGGAGGATCTTCTTCAGGGACTCACTGACAGTGGGATTCAGCCCGAGTACCGTAACTAATAGTCAGACATCGAGGCAGAAGCGAAGGAAAGGACGTCCATACCATGTCAACCCACCAGTCGCAGGTCACCGGCGGTAACGGCGGCGATGACTCCACCGGGGAGGAAGAGTTTACCTCCACGCAGCTGAGCATCAACACCACCGGCACCGATGAATTGCTCGATGAGATCGATGGGCTGCTAGAAAACAACGCCGAGGAATTCGTGCGCTCTTATGTCCAAAAGGGCGGGCAGTAAGGGTGAGTGACCAGCACCCTGTCTTCGCCCGTCGCATCATGGGCATCGAGACGGAATATGGCTTAACCACCAGCGCGGGCCCAGGAGAACGGGCCCTGAGCCCCGATGAAGTGGCGCGCGTGCTTTTCCGGCCCATTGTCCAGGAACATTCTTCCTCTAATATCTTTTCCACCAACGCGAGCCGCCTGTACCTCGACGTCGGATCCCACCCCGAGGTAGCCACCGCCGAGTGCGATAGCTTGAGCCAGCTTCTGGCCTATGAATGCGCCGGCGATGCGATAGTCAACCGGCTGGGCGAACAAGCAGAGCAGGCCTTTGCCGCCGAGGGGCACCCGCGCGCGGTGTACCTGTTTAAAAACAACGTGGATTCAGCCGGAAACTCCTTTGGTTGCCACGAAAACTACCTCATCAGCCGCCACATGGTGCTCAAGGATTTGGGGCTGGCGCTCCTTCCGTTCCTTATTACCCGCCAGCTCATCTGCGGCGCCGGCATGGTGCAGCCCGTAAAGGGCGATAAGCCGGCCCAATTCCTGCTCTCGCAGCGGGCAGACCAGGTGTGGGAAGGTGTGTCTTCTGCCACCACCCGCTCGCGCCCCATCATCAATACACGCGATGAACCGCACGGCGATTCCAAACGCTTCCGCCGCATGCACGTCATCGTGGGCGATTCCAATATGGCCGAACCAACCATGGCGCTAAAGGTTGGCTCCACGCTGCTCATCTTGGAAATGCTGGAGGCAGGATTTGAGCTGCCGGAGTTCGACATCGAAAAACCCATTCACCATATCCGCGCCATCGCGCGCGATATGACGGGTTTGACCGAACTGCCGCTTACCGGAGGAGGATCCGTCACCGCGCTCGAGGTCCAACAGCAACTGTGCCAGCGCGCAACCCAATGGTTGGAAGAACGGGAAGACGCCGGTACTCCCACGGCAGAAATGCGGCGCGTGGTGGATCTCTGGCAGCGCATGCTGCACGCCATTGAGACTCAAGACTTCTCCGGCGTGGACCGAGAAATCGACTGGGTCATCAAATTGGGACTGCTCGAGCGCTACCGTGCACGGCTGGGTGGTCACTGGGACCACCCCAAGCTCGCCCAGATTGATATGACCTACCACGATATCCGGCCGAGCCGCGGGCTCTACCATGTCTTGCTGCGCAAGGGCCTTATCGAACGCTGGATCACAGACTCCGAAATCGAACGAGCCATGGACACAGCGCCTGCCACCACCCGTGCTGCGCTGCGCGGCCAGTTCCTTGCCGCTGCCCGTAGCCTCGGGGCCAACGTCACCGTTGACTGGACGCGCCTCAAGGTCAACCGCCCAGAGCCGCGCACCGAAGAGCTCCTAGACCCCTTCGTGGCCGACGATGATCGGGTCGAGGCGTTGCTAGACTATATGCGTCTACACCACAGCTAGAAGCACACGAGCAGCACCAGGGAGACAACACAACACGTGGCAGCACACAACCCCGCGCCGAAACGGCATGATGAGGCGGTAGAAAGACTTACCAACCTCTCTTTCGCGCTACAGGGCGCCGCCAACTCCGGCGGTAGCCCGGACCGCACTGCCTCCTGGATTCGCCGTCATGTAGCAGGATACGGCGATAAGTCAGATGAAGCCTTCGCCAAATCTCTGGCACGAGACATCGCAACCCTCCAGCGCGCCGGGGTGCCCATTGTTCATTCCGGTAGCGAAGACGGTGCGCGTTATCGCCTTGACTCGAGCAGCTACCAGCTTCCTCCGGTGGAGTTTTCCCCTGAGGAGGCCATGGTTCTAGGTATTGCAGGAGGCGTGGGTACCACCGGCGGCTTAAGCGATTTTTCCCTGTCGGGATGGACGAAGATTGCTGCCAGCGGCGCCTCGCGCAACCTCGCAGGCGCACCGGTTTACACGGCGGTCAATGACATCACGCGAGTCGCCCCAGAAATCATCACCGCGGTGCTCGCTGCGGTGCGCAATCAGCTGCGCATTACGTTTTCCTACCGTGCTAATCCGGCTACTGAGCCGGTACGCCGTGTCATGGACCCGTGGGGAGTGGTCAACCGGGACAGTCGCATCTACCTCGTGGGATTCGATGTGGACCGAAACGAACCGCGCGTCTTTCGCGCCCTCCGCGTCTCTGACATCAAACGCTCGCACGATCCCGCGGAGCACCCCAATCCAACTGAAGATTTGCAGGTATTGGTAGAGCGTGCACTGCACCGAGGGGAAAAAGTCGATGCGCGCCTTGTCATCCCAGAGGGGCAGGCGAGGGAGCTCATGGATGCTGGCGAGAAACAACCCGATGGCACGGTGCTACTGCAGAAGGTAGATAAGGATTGGGTCGTGCGCACCGCGGCCGGCTACGCCCCAGAAGTACAGGTGCTCGAACCAGTCGGGGTACGCCAAGAGGTCATCTCCCTTTTACGCAGGGTGTCGCAATCGCAGGAGGAAGGCTAGACATGGCTGACGGATCGCTAAAGCTCCAAGCGCTGGTGCGCTCTTTGAACCTGATTCCTTACTTTAAAAACCATCCCGACAAGACGCCTATGGAAGCGGCCAAAGATTTGGGTATGGATCCTGGCGAACTGAAGGATGCTCTTGACCGGCTCTTTTGTTCAGGCACGGGGCGCAATACCGAGGATCTCATTGATCTCACCTTCAGTTATCGCGATGGGGTAACCATTCACAACGATCAGGGCTTGAGTCAAGCGCTGCGCCTTACCCCGACGGAAGCCGGTGCTTTGCTCCTTACCTTGGAGTCCTTGCAGGCGATGCCAGGGCTAATCGACGCCCGCGCGGTCGAATCCGCCGCCACTAAGCTGCGCGACATCATGGATGAAAAGACAGTCGCCATCTATGAGTCGCTGTCTACTCCCGCCCCTGAAGAGACTGATATCCAGGCGCTTTTGACCCAAGCCGTCAATGAAAGAAAGCGGGTACGGCTGCGTTACTGGAGCGCTTCCTCAAATGCTGAATCCGAGAGGGTGGTGGATCCAGCCCGCATTTTCATCGTCGATTCCGAGCCCTACGTCGCCGCTTGGGAGGAAGCAAAGCAAGCGCATCGCACTTTCCGCATCGACCGCATTAGTAAGGCTCGCATCGTGGAGGAAGAATCCCAACCGCACCTGAAAGACCTCGACTTTGATGCCTCTTCACCCTTTAATTTGGGCGATGAGGACACCGTGCAACTAGCAATTAACCAAGAATTCACGTGGCTGGCTGAGTATTACGACATGCGCCTAGGTGAAGAGTTAGGAAATGGGGAAGTAGCTGCAACGATGCCAATGGGATCAGTGGATTGGCTTATTCGCTTTGCCCTTGGTCAAGCTGATAGGTTGCGGGTAGTGGCTCCTCAATCCGTGGTAAACCTCATTGCGGAGCGAGGAAACACCGCCTTGAGCGGCTATACTCAGTAGCCAGTTACTTGCCCGTTTACTGCGCCCGCCCGCCGGCAGATAAGTTGGCGGTGATGCTTCCCGGCATGCTGGTGCACTAGTTGAAAGAGGTTTCTCCATGAGCCTAGGACCTATGGAAATCGGCCTGATCGTTCTTGCCATCGTCTTGCTTTTCGGTGCAAAGAAGTTGCCGGAATTGGCACGCTCTATTGGCCGTTCCGCGCGCATCTTCAAGTCTGAGGTCAATGAGATGCATTCCGAGGATGCCCAGCGTTCTCAGTCTCAGGCGCAGCTGAACCAGAAGCAGCAGTCCGATGAGGAATTCTGGAACCGACCAGACATGCAGCCGGGCCAGCAGAACAACACCAATACTCAGCAGTAAACGCCCCTAACCTGTCGTCGCGCGAACACCCCTGCAGCGCGCGGATATGCATCCGCAATCCGTGCAGTAGGGAAGTGTTCGCTTCTTTGCGTTGAAAGAGCCACACTGATGTCGTCACAGTCACAGCCTGTACCTGCCCAGAAGGCAAGCAAGAGCGTGAAGGGAAAGCTGCGCTTTTCGCGCAAGCAGAAGAACCCTACCGGGGAGATGACTTTGGTGGAGCACCTGCAGGAGCTGCGCCGCCGCATCATTATTTCCGTGTTAGCGGTTGTTGTCGGGGCCATCATTGGGTTCATTTGGTACCAACGAGCACCATTCGGGCTGTCTCCGTTGGGTGAAATTCTACGAGAGCCGTATTGTGCGCTGCCCCCCGATAAGCGCGCCTCCTTTAGCGCGGACGGCGAGTGCCGTCTATTGGCCACCAGCCCGTTTGAAATGCTCCTGTTGCGCCTGAAAGTAGGCGCTTTGGCCGGCACTGTATTGTCCTCGCCGGTGTGGCTGTATCAGGTCTGGGCCTTCGTTGTGCCTGGTCTCCATAAGAACGAGCGCCGCTACACGTTGAGCTTTGTCAGCGCCGCGGTGGGCCTTTTCGTTGCCGGTGCCGTGCTGGCTTATTTCATCTTGTCCGTGGGTTTGGAATTCCTCATGGGTATCGGCGCCGAGTATCAAACAGCGGCCCTGACCGGTGAGCGCTATTTCTACTTCCTTTTGGCCCTTCTTCTCATCTTCGGCATTAGCTTTGAGATTCCACTGCTTATCGTGTCCCTGAACCTTATTGGCGTACTCGAATATGAGCATGTCAAGGATAAGCGACGTCTCGTCATCGTCATCGTGATGATCTTCGCCGCCTTCGTCACCCCAGGCCAGGATCCTTTCTCGATGGTGGTACTGGCTGGTTCACTGATCTTGCTCATCGAGATCGCATTCCAGTTCTGCCGCCTCCACGATAAGCGCATGCAGCGCGAACGCCCCGAGTGGATGGATCTCGATGATGAGACTGCTTCGCCACTTGGCGCTGGACCAGGAGCCATTGGCGGGCCAGCCCCTGTCGAGGCGCCGAGCAGAGTAAACCCTTCACCGGGACCCTCTCAGCCCGTTTCACATCCAGTACAACAGGCACAGCAGCAGCCGCAGCAGACATGGAGCACCGGCGCCAGTGGGACTTCGTCGACCAGCGGCGGCTTTTTCGACGATGTCCTCTAGGCACGGGTAGCCTGGGGAGTCATGACTGAAACTCATCTGGATTCTTTTACCGCAGCCCTGCCATACCCGTTGGATGAGTTCCAGGTAAAGGGCTGCCAGGCCGTGGAGGACGGTCACGGCGTACTGGTCTGCGCGCCGACCGGCGCCGGCAAAACCATCGTGGGCGAATTCGCTGTCTCTTTGGCGCTGAGCCGGGGAACCAAGTGCTTTTATACGACGCCGATTAAAGCCTTGAGCAACCAGAAGTACCACGACTTGGTGGAAGAGCATGGCGAAGAAGCCGTAGGCCTGCTCACCGGTGACGTATCGATCAACTCTGACGCTGAAATCGTCGTCATGACCACAGAGGTGCTACGCAATATGATTTACGCAGAATCCGCGGCCCTCGATCGCCTGACCCACGTAGTCATGGATGAGATCCACTTTTTGGCTGATGCCTCCCGCGGCGCAGTGTGGGAAGAGGTCATCCTCAACCTCGCGGATCATGTCTCCATCATTGGCCTATCTGCTACCGTGTCCAATTCGGAAGAATTCGGCGATTGGCTTTCTACCGTGCGCGGCGATACCACCGTCATCGTCTCCGAACACCGCCCAGTTCCCCTCGACCAATGGATGATGCTGGGGCGCAAGATTTATCCGCTCTTCGAGCCAGAATCTGGCGGCCAGGTCAACGCTGAGCTCGAGCGTAGGATCCAGCGCCTTGAGGCCGGCGATACCGACGATGGTCGCGCGGACTATAAGTCTGGCAAGGGCTTTCGTGCGCGTGCGCGTCACAAGGGTGGCGGGCGCAGCGAGTTCCACGGTAAGGGAAGGGGGCGCTCCGGCGCCGCCCGACAGCAGGATCGCTATCGCCCCTTGGGCCGCCCAGAGGTACTGAAGGTATTGCAATCGCAGGACATGCTTCCAGCAATCACCTTCATTTTCTCCCGCGCCGGCTGCGACGGCGCTCTTTATCAGTGCCTGCGCAGCCGCATGGTGCTGACCTCCCAGGAGGAAGCACAGCAGATCAAAGACATCGTCGATGCGGGTGTGGAAGGTATCCCTGAAGAGGATCTGCAGGTTCTAGACTTCAAGCGCTGGCGCGAAGCCCTGTCCCGTGGCTTTGCCGCACACCATGCGGGCATGCTGCCCGCGTTCCGGCACATCGTGGAAGACCTATTCGTACGCGGCCTCGTCCGTGCCGTGTTCGCTACTGAAACGCTTGCTCTTGGCATTAATATGCCGGCGCGCACCGTGGTGCTAGAAAAGCTCATCAAGTTCAATGGTGAGGCGCACGTCGATCTCACCCCAGGCCAGTACACGCAGCTGACTGGCCGGGCAGGACGCCGTGGCATCGATACATTGGGCAATGCAGTTGTGCAATGGGCACCCGCCATGGATCCGCGTCAAGTAGCTGGCCTTGCTTCTACCCGTACGTATCCTCTCATTTCCACTTTTGCACCGGGCTACAATATGGCGATCAATTTGCTGGGAATGCTCGGCTTCGAGGAATCTCTGCGTTTGTTGGAAAAGTCCTTCGCACAGTTCCAGGCCGATGGCTCCGTCGTGGAGGAAACTCGCGAGATTGAACGCGCGGAACATCGCGTGCGAGAACTGCGCAACCAGCTCGATGATGCCGTGGCATCGCTTGCACCACCTGCTAAGGACGGGGAGGATCCTGCCGAGGTTCTCATGGACTATGTCCGCCTGCGCCGCGAGCTCACGGCCGAGGAAAAGCAATCAAAAATCGATAGTGCCAATCAACGAAATCAAGAGGTTATCGCGGTACTGGGACGCCTGCAGCTGGGCGATGTTATTGCCATGCCCGGCAAGAAGCGTCCAATTCTCGCCGCGGTTGTTACTCCCGCTAACCAAACCGCGGATCCCCGCCCGTGGATTACCACTGAGTCCGGTTGGTCGGGACGTATCGATGCAGCCGGAATCAATAACCCACCGATCCAAGTCGGTAGCATCAAGATCCCCAAGCCGGTGCGCAAGAACCCGCGCCGCAATACCCGATATGTGCAGGATGTTTTGCACCGCGAACACTTTGACCGTCCTAAGCGCATGAAGTCGCACACCCGCGCCCGGCCCAATAAGCGGGTAGGTCAGTTGCGCGACGCACTGCGTGCTCATCCAGCTCACGATTGGCCGGCTACTGACCGCGAACAGCTGGCGGGCCTGGCGCAAAAGCTTGCACGGCGCGAGCGTGATCGGGACAAGCTGCAATCCAAGGTCAATAAGGCTACGGATACCTTGGGCCGCACCTTCGAGCGCATTGTGGATCTCCTCGCAGAGATGGACTACGTCGAGTTCACCGGGGCTGGCGCGGACCGCACGCCGGTCATCACCGAAGAAGGCGAACGCCTTGCCAAAATTCACAGCGAATCCGATTTGCTCGTGGCCCAATGCCTCAAGCGCGGAATTTGGGATGAACTCGATCCCGCTGAGCTTGCCGGTGTTGCCTCCCTGTGCTGTTTCGAAAACCGCAAGGCCACCAGTGGGCAACCGGAAGCAGCCACCGAGCGCATGGCTGACGCTATGAATGCCACGTGGCGCGTGTACACCGAACTCACCGCGGATGAGCAGCGCCACCGGCTGCCGCCCACCCGTGAACCAGAGGCCGGATTCGCCTTGGCGGTACACCAATGGGCGGCCGGCGCACCCTTGGGCTACTGCATGGCTGCGGCAAACGAAGCCGGCGCCGAGCTCACCCCGGGTGATTTTGTCCGTTGGTGCCGCCAAGTCATCGACCTGCTGCAACAAGTGGCTAAAACGGGGTACGACGGCGAAATTCAGCGCAACGCCCGCCGGGCCATCGACGCAATTCAGCGCGGTGTCGTAGCCATTGGCGCCTAATATCCGCGGCGCGGACGAGTAGACTCTGAGGCATGACTGATACTCAGACTTTTTCCGCTGATGTCTACGCCCAGCGTCTGCACGCCGCCCAAAAGGCGGCTGCAGACAAGGGCATCGATCTGCTCCTCATTGGCACGGGGCCAGACTTTGCCTACCTCACCGGCTCTTGGGTTTCTTCCCACGAACGCTTGACGGTCTTGGTTGTGCCGCAGCAGGGCAATGCATGGATCGCCGCGCCCAATACCGATATCACCGATATCAAGGCTGCACCAGTAGGTGAGCTGGATGTGGAGTTGCGTGGCTGGAATGACGGAGAAAATCCTTATGAGCTTGCACTGCGTGGCGCAGGCGACGGACTAAGCAAGGTAGCGCTGGGACAGTCGCTGACTGCAGACCACGTGTTGCGTTTCCAAGATCTGCTTCCACACGCCAGCTATGAACTGGCCACTTATGCGTTAGCCGAGCTCTTTACCCGCAAAGACGAGGCTGAGATTGTTGAGCTGCGCAAGGCTGGCCATGCCATTGACGCGGTCCACGCGCAGGTACCACAGCTTTTGCAGGCCGGCCGCTCCGAGGCCGAGGTGGCCCACGAACTGGAAAAGCTCATCCTGCAGGAGCATTCCGTTATCGATTTCGTCATCGTCGGATCGGGCCCCAATGGCGCCAACCCGCACCATAGCTTTTCGGATCGCGTGTTGGCTGAGGGCGAGCCAGTCGTCGTCGATATCGGAGGCACTTTGCCTTCCGGCTACCACTCCGATTGCACCCGCACCTACGTAGTGGGCGGAGATATTTCCAAGGCTCCGCGGGATTTCCAGGATGCCTATGCCGTGCTTGCCGACGCCCAAGGTGCCGCCCGCGCCGCAGCCCACCCCGGCAGCACCGCCGCAGACATCGATGCCATCACCCGCCAGGCGATCTCTGCAGCAGGCTGGGGCGACTACTTTGTCCACCGCACCGGACATGGCATCGGCCTGTCCACGCACGAGGAGCCCTTCATCATGGAAGGCAACGATCTCGCCTTGGAAGAGGGCATGGCCTTTTCCATTGAGCCGGGTATTTACTTGGAAGGCAAGTGGGGTATGCGTTTGGAAGACATCGTGGTGCTTACCAACGATGGCTACGAGTCCCTGAACCAAGCTCCGCGTGACGTCCGTTAATGGCTGGCGTACTGATTCTGGGCGGCCGTAGCGATATCGGCGGAGAAATCGCTAGGAGAGTAGCCCCAGGCCAAGATATTGTGCTCGCCGCTCGAGGCACCCACGGTATGGAAGGCGTGGAAGACCAGCTCCGGGCGGCGGGTGCGCGCAGCGTTCATCTTCTTGATTTTGATGCCGCAAATTTTCCGTCCCATGCCGGTGTGGTCGATCGCGCCATAGAGCTGGCAGGCCCCCTCGAGCTTGCCGTTGTAGCCTTCGGCATCTTGGGCGATCAGCAGCGGGCAGAACGCGATGCTGCCCACGCGGTCGACATCGCCACAATCGATTATGCCGCGCAGATTTCACTGCTTACGCTGGTTTCCCAGCGCATGCACCGCGGTCATATCGTCGCCTTTTCCTCGATAGCAGGCTGGAGGGCCCGCCGGGCAAACTACGTGTACGGATCTACCAAGGCCGGTCTTGATGCCTTTTGTCAGGGGCTGGCGGACAAGCTGCACGGCAGCCAGGTAGGCCTTATTACCGCGCGTCCTGGCTTTGTCATCGGCAGCATGACGGAAGGAATGAAGCCAGCGCCGCTTTCTGTACGACCAGCAGATGTGGCCGAGGCAGTTGTCGGCTGCATTGACCGCGATGCACGGCGCGGTAAGCCGCGTTCGCGCACCGTGTGGATTCCTCGGGCTCTGCAGGGCCTCGCGTGGGTCATGCGGCTTGTACCGCGCCCAATATGGCGGCACATGCCGCGCTAAACCCTGCGTTCTTTTCAGTCTGCGCGCAGCAGGGGAGAGTTGATATCGAAGATAAAACCGCGCGGGGCGAGTACGCGCAGTACCACTTCGGCGTCACCCTCGGCAATATTGTGAAAGACTAATCCGCCCCACGGGGTGACGGTGATGTCAACCTCTAACTGGCCGATGAGCTGCGCAAACTCAGCAGGGATGGCGCCGCGGTGCACGCCCGCGCCGAGGTCAACTACGCCCGCAGGCAAATGATCATCTAACCAGCCAATGGGTCCGGGTTCTGCCAAGGCGGAAGACTTGTGCTCAGCGGAATCCGCGTGCTGGAGCACCTTCTCATAGTGCTGGGCAGCAGCCTGTGGAGTCAGTGGGGCAGAGGGGGCGTCGCCAAGCGGGGAACGCTCAAGGCGCAGGGCTCCGTCCCCGTCGATGCTAAGGCTGACTGCAGCCGCGCCGGTCGGTACGTCGTCGTGGGCGATAACAGCCAGTCCGGGACCGCCTTCCGCCGCTCCTAGCTCAGCCGCGATATCCTGGGCCGAGTGCTTGGCCTCCGCCGACAAAGGCGAAGCCAGTACCGGCATCGCCGTGGCGCGCAATCGCAACTCCTGGAGCTGCTGATTGAGTGCCTCCGCATCCTTAATGCCGCGCAACTCGATTGCGGAGAACCGGCCGATGTAGACATACCCATCCGCAACAGCACTGGCGCACTGCGCCAAAGTGACCCAATCCTGGGCGTGGGTGCTGCCGCCGGCAACGTGGATGCGGATGCACGTGCCGTACTGGGGGTCTTCAAAAAGCGCAGGAGTAAACATGCGCACTAGTTTAACCTGCCGCGGCTGCAGCTTCGCGCATGAGTGTTGCCAGCACTTTATCAGTCTGCCTCGTTAGACTTAGGCCATGCCGTTTATGTATTTTGCTCTCTACATGGTCGCAGAGACCCTGACCTTCTGGGCCGTCTCTCAATGGATCGGTGTTGGCTGGGCGCTTATCGCACTCTTTGTCACCATGTTCTTCGGAATGTCCATCGCTGGCATTGAAGTGCGCCGCTTGATGGGAAAGCAGGTCGAACGCACAGGGGACGGTACGTACGTCGTGCGCGGCGACAATGTGGGCAAGACCGCCAGCAATGTGGGCCTTACCTTGGTAGGCGGCATGTTGCTTTCTTTGCCGGGCTTCTTGACGACGATCCTCGGAGCCCTCTTGATCTTCTCGCCGACCCGCGCCATTTTCCGCACGATGATGGCGGCCTCCTTGTACCGCAAGATCGAAAACATGGGCGTTAAGATCTACGAGGCCACCCCAATGGCACAGCAGCACGATTCTTATGGCGACTTTGGCTCCTTTGGTCGTGGCCAAGCAACACAAAGTGGGCACCCCAGCGCGCAGGATGCTGGCCCGCATGAGGTGTTGGATGAGGAAGAGATCCGCCGTTGGAGCGAAAACCTGGATCCAGATGACTTCGGACCCTCCGGTGGCGAGTCCAAAGGTGGAAAGAGCTAGTGATGGTGACTCTTGCCCGCCTCGTTGTGGCGGGCCTTTCTGGCCTGCTCACGTATGCCGCCATCGAGCCCCGTGGCTGGTGGTGGGCTGCCGTTGTGGGCGTGGGCTTGCTGTACGTGAGCTTGCTGCCGTGGGGAACTAGGCACGTTTCCGCCCGTGTGGGCGCGCTTCTTGCAGTAACACATTCGCTCGTGCTGTATCTGCTCACACTGCCCTGGATCGGCGAGCTGGTAGGCAGCGGCCCATACATCGCTTTGGCTATATGGCTTTCGGTATACGCAATTCTACTGGGCATTGGCAGCGCGGCAGTAGCGCGGTGGAAATACGGTTTTATTGTCTTCCCGTTCTTCTACCTCGCGGTGGAGGTGTTGCGTTCTTCGGTACCTTTCGGCGGTTTTTCTTGGGTGAAATTGGCTTGGGGACAAATCGACGGACCGCTAGCCAACCTGGCTCCGTGGGGTGGAACCTCGCTCATTACCGCAGCCACGGTTCTGTGCGGTTGCGGTCTCGCTGCACTGCTGATTCAACGCGGATGGAAAGCCAAAAGCGCCGCACTCTTAGCAGCTATCCTTCCCCTTGCAAGCGCAACGGTGGCAGGTCTGGGAATCAACCGAGACGATTCCACTGTCGGGGAAGCAAAGGTTGCCGCAATCCAAGGAAATGTACCTCGCATGGGCCTAGACTTTGCCGGGCAGCGCCAAGCGGTCCTTAACAACCACGTGGCGGAGACAAAGAAGCTGGCATCGCGCGACAAGGACATTGACCTAGTCATCTGGCCCGAAAACTCCTCTGATATCAACCCATTCCGTGACGGCAAGGCAGCCTCGGCGATCAGCGGCGCCGTCGATGCGATAGACGCACCTGTTTTGGTTGGCACCGCTACGCGGGATGAGGTGGGAGCCCGCAACACCATGCAGGTCTTTGCTCCCGGGCATACGGTAGGAGACCATCACTATAAGAAGTACCTGCAGCCCTTCGGTGAAACCATGCCCATGCGGGATTTCTTTGCCAAATTTTCTGACTATGTGAATCTGGCCGGTGACTTCAAACCCGGCGACGGCCCAGGTGTGGTCTCCATGGCGGGAGTGCCGGTAGGCGTGGCCACGTGCTATGAGGTTTCCTTCGATAGCGCTTTTAGGGAGTCGGTGAAAAATGGTGCACAACTACTGACTACTCCCACAAATAACGCCACCTTTGGCTATTCCGATATGACCTACCAACAATTGGCCATGAGCCGATTGCGCGCCATGGAGACGGACCGAGCCGTGGTGGTGGCGGCGACCTCTGGAGTATCCGCCATTGTTCACCCAGATGGCCACGTTAGCCAGTCCACGGAGATTTTCACGCCGGAGGCATTGGTAGAACAGTTGCCCTTGCGTAGCGGCGAGACCTTTTCCGTCAGGTTTGGTTCGCCCCTGCAATGGCTCATGGTTATTATTGGAACAGTCTGCGCACTGGTAGCTTTGCGCACAAACCGCCTGCGACGCACCCCGCGCCGCTCCGGCACAGATACATACGTAGGAGCATAAACACTGTGAGCACGCTTGAATCCTCGACCTTGGTCATCATCCCGACCTATAACGAGATCGAAAATCTTCCTCTCATTACTGGACGCGTCCGCGAGGCGGTCCCGGAGGTACATATCCTCATCGTGGACGATAACTCTCCCGATGGAACTGGTGACAAGGCCGATGAGTTCGCAGCGCAAGATGACCACATCCATGTTCTTCACCGCGAGGGCAAAGGCGGCCTGCTAGGCGCTTATATCGCCGGCTTTGAGTGGGGATTGGAGCGCGACTACCAAGTGCTGTGCGAGATGGATGCAGACGGCTCCCACGCCCCGGAACAGCTTCACCTGCTGCTGGAAGAGGTGGACAAGGGCGCGGACCTAGTTATCGGCTCCCGCTATATCCCGGGTGGCGAGACCGTGAACTGGCCGGCCTCTCGTGAGTACCTCTCCCGCCTTGGCAATATCTACATCTCCGTAGCGCTGGGCGCTGGCCTGTCCGATATGACCGCCGGTTACCGCGCTTTCCGCCGCGAGCTGCTCGAGTCCATCGACTTTGATGAGCTGTCCAAGGCCGGCTACATCTTCCAGGTGGATTTGGCCTTCCGTGCCGTCAAGGCTGGCTTTGACGTCCGCGAAGTTCCCATTACCTTCACCGAGCGCGAATATGGCGAGTCCAAGCTTGATGGTTCCTTCGTGAAGGATTCCTTGCTCGAGGTCACCAAGTGGGGCGTTGCTCATCGCGCTGAGCAGCTGCAGGATTTCGGCGGCGCCGTATCCAAGTTGGTCAACCGTGAAGTCAAGGACGGCTCCATTCATGACCTCAACGTTCAGGCCCGCAAGGGTGCCGGCTGGGTTTCTGACTTCGCCAGCGAGATTGGCCATCTGGCAAAGCACCAGATTGCGCAGCTCAAGAAGTAGGCGCCACCGCAACGCATAAGGCCCGTACCGTCCCTTAGTCAGACTAGGGAGGTACGGGCCTTTTTGCTGCCGCAGAACTTTAAGAGTTCTTTTGCTGCTGCTCCTGCTGTTCCTTCAAGAGGCGAGCTGCGGAACGGCGGCGGGAGCGCAGGTGGTTAATGCGCTCTTCAAGCAGCTCATCGAGCTCCTCGATGGAGCGGCGCTCACGCAGCATATCCCAGTGGGTGCGTGGTGGCTTAGCGGGCTTAGACTCAACGCCTTCACCTTCTACCAGGTGGCCCAGCTTGCCGTTCTTACACATCCATTCTTCAGGGATTTCAGCATCATCCGCGAAAGGCACCTCATAAATCTCGCCGTCTTCGGTGCGGTACTTCACCATCTGGCGCGGTGCGAGGTCGTGGTCGCGGTCGGTTTCGTAGCTGACTGCGCCCATACGGCTGCCACGGAGTACGCGATCTGCCATGCAACATCATCCTTTTCAAAGAGATCCCTGATTGAGTGCGAAGCAAAACTTCGCCTAAGAGCTACCAATTATAACGAACACCCACGCGTCTTTGTTCCCAGCCCGCCCAAAATGAACTAAAGTGTATCGGGTGATCCGTACAGCTAGTCGTGAACGCAACGTCGGTTCCTGCCAATGGTGTGGGAAGGACATTGACCAAGGCGGTAGGGGACGGCCACGGAAGTTTTGCAGCGCCTCCTGTAAGCAGCGTGCTTATGAGCAAAGAAATAACGTCAGTGGCACGGGGATTCCCGCCAATGCCGTGATCCTCACTCCAGAAAAGGCAGAGAGTTTGCGCGACGGACTTTTTGAACTACGTTGTTCCGCAGAAGATATCAATACCGCCGCGGAGGAAGGCGCTAGTGCGCAGGAGCTTGCAGGTTTGTGCGAAGAGCTTGTTGCCCTGGCACGACGCCTAGAAGGACTTCGATAGAAGATGAAAAAGCTTTTTTATAACCGCAAGCTCGTCATCACCATCTTTGTGGTGCTGATTGTGTTGCTCACCGCCGTGGCCATTGGCCCGATGGTGTATTCGCTCCTCAAGGGCGCCGGAGTAAAGACCGAACCAGTTTCCGCCGACGGCGCAAAGGCCGCATCAACGGAGCTCGATGGCACCTGGGAGGTAGCCAAGGGCCGTGCTAATAACCATACCTCGGTTGGTTTTACCTTTAATGAGGTTCTACCTGCGGAAAAGACCACCACATCGGGTTCAACCACGGAGGTAACCGGCCAGGCGGATATTTCTGATTCCACCCTGAAAACCACCACGGTCACTGTTGATATGGACGAGCTGACCACGGATAAGAAGGTCCGCGATCAGAACATGAAGTCCAAGCTCTTTGAGACCCAGCTGTTCCCAGAGGCATCCTTTGAGCTCACCGAGCCAGCCTCGCTTGCCGACGTCCCGGATGACGGCACCATTGGCACAGTCAAGCTCACCGGAGATCTGACTATCAAGGATGAAACGCACGAGATTTCCCAAGACTTCGACGTTCTTCGCGATGGCGATCAGATCGTCATTGGCGGCACCGTGCCAGTCGATCGACTTGATTATGGCGTGGAGACCCCAGAGATGCTCGCCGCGAAGGTCGAGGAAAACGGCGAGGTAAATCTCCGCATTTCCTTCGAGAAGAACTAGCGAAGGCCAAGCCTGTGAATTCCCGTCAGATTATCCCGTTCATGTGGCTGCGACTCATCGTCGTCATCGGCTTTACCATTTTCGTGGCCGTTCAACAGATGTGGGTCATTGTGGCCATCTCGGTTCTGTTGGCACTGTTGACTATCTGGCAGCTGTGGAGCGCTTACCGGAACCGATAATTAGTCCTTCACGGTGTTGGGGGAACTTCCTCGAATAACGTCAGTGTGACGTTATATAGTGGTGTGGCTAGTCCCGCCAGTAGGGCGTATTTTCGCCCAATATTAGGTTTTCTGCCCCCGAGCGAAACACCGCCGCCAAAGGTTGGCCCCGGAATGAAGAAGTCCGAAAGATAGATGGGCCCGGCCGCCGCAAATCCGAGCTCCAATGAGCTACAGCCAGGATCGATACTTGGGACCGGGTCTGGCGGCCGGTGGATGGCGCGACAGAGACCACGCAGAGGCCACGAGGCGTCGCCAAGCAAAGCGCTGTAACATTGCATGGAGATTTAAGGATGCTGAAACGGGGCCCACTAGATGGACCGGGAGGATGTGTTAGCGCCCGGGGCGCCTATGGGGGCGGCACACGATAACCTCCGGATATCTGTAATTGTCCGATAATGTACATTATGTCATTTTAACTACGGGTGGCATTCCCCCTTTTAGTTCCTGACTCCATACATTGATACCTGCACCTCGCTTCTGTCGTTCGCTCCTGACAACACTCGCCCGAATGTAGCTTCCCAGATGTGCCATTCCTTCACGACAATTGGGCTCTCGTCATTTCTCATACGCCGGATGACCTCTTTTTCGGCTAGACCTCTCGTAGCACATGCGGCCTTAAGCTCTGGATCGAATTCTGCTCTCGACGGATCCGATCCCTGCGCGTGTCCACCGCTAAAAACCAGGTAGACCACTTCCGGATGGTGTTCTACATCCAGTGGACCTTTCCACCCACGCAGGTGTGCTTCTTCAGTCCAACAGGCTACCCCTGAGCGGTCTACACATTGTCCCATCGCTTTTTCTTGAGCGCGCGTCAGCGCAACTCCTGCAAAAGACTCATCATATGAATCGTCTTTCCGCGCAAACAATACGAAGAGCCGCGCGGTTCCTTTTCTTCTACTTCTTCGTATCCATGTCCACATCTTCTCACCCGGCTATCGGTTAGTTTTCAACCAAAATGCACACTAGCGCATATAACGGCCAAGCAGGTCTCTATCAGGGGCGATTCCAAGCCGGCGAACGTACCTCATCTCCACAGGGTGCGTAGAATCGACAACATGACGATTCAGCACGTAGTAGATAAGCCTTCCCGCGCAGCTCTCTTCCTCGTCCTTGAAATCAAGGATGGCGGCGAGCAAGCCACTCGCGATATGCTCACGGGGTTTGCCGGACTGTTTAAATCCGTGAACTTCCGCTATAACGAAGGCGAACTTTATACCGTAGTCGGCATTGGTGCCTCCATGTGGCCACGTTTGACCAGCGCGCCTATGCCGGAACGCCTGAAGGAATTTGAGGCAATCGATGCCGCACATAAGGCCCCGGCCACGCCAGGCGATATTCTTCTCCACTTCCGTGCGAATACCTATGACCTGTGCCATGAGATGGCCCGCCAGGTACTGGATCAGCTGGGCGATGCCGCCAGGGTTATCGATGAGACCCACGGCTTTAAGTACCTGGACCAGCGCGATTTACTAGGCTTTGTGGATGGCACCGCCAATCCCCTCGCCGAGGAGGCTTTGGATACCGTGCTGCTTGGCGATGACGCCGATTACCCTCGTGGCTCTTATGTCACCGTCCAGAAATATATCCACGACCTAGACAAGTGGAACGAGCTGAGCACCGAGGAGCAAGAAAAGGTCATCGGACGCACCAAGGCCGACGATATCGAGTTGGATGACGACACCAAGCCCACTAACTCTCACGTAGCCCTCAATGACCTAGAGGAAGATATTTACCGCGAGAACATGGTCTTCGGCTCTTTCGCCGCGGGTGAGATGGGCACTTACTTCATCGGCTATGCCAAGGACCCAGAAAACGTCATGGAACGCCTGCGCAATATGTTCATTGGCAAGCCGGAGGGAAACTACGACCGCATATTGGACTTCTCCACCGCGCTTACAGGCACCAACTTCTTTGTGCCCAGCGCGGATCTGATGAAGAACTTCGACGAGCTGCCTCCGGCCTAAAAGGCCACCTGTCGAGCGGCCGCCCGCCTAACGTCGGCCCCCGCGGTTGCGGTGGGCCAACCCAAATTGCACCGAGTCAATCATCCCGAGCGTCATAAGGGCCTCGCGGAGGGCAAATTGGAAGGTCCACAAGCGGCGGAAGACTGGGTCGAAGCCAGCGGCCGCTGCTTCCCGCAGGTGCCCATCGAAAAAGGAACGCTGCTGACGCAGGGACTCCAAGTAATGGGTGCCCACGTGTGTTTCGGACACGATGCGCAGGTTAGAGTTCTTATCTACTAGCTGGTGCATTTCCGTGGTGCGCGGATAGTCCAACCCCGGCCACACATAGGCTCGTAAGGCCTGAAGCGATGCCTTACCGGCCTCCGTCATTGACTCGGTCGCCACGATGGACTGGATTCCTGCCCGCCCATTAGGCGTCAAGAACCGGTCGACTGCGCGGATATATTCTTTGCGCTCGCTAGCGCTGAGTTGCTCTACCTTTTCTACGGTGACGATGGCGTCATAGTGCCCGTGCCACTGCTTGGGGTTCGGGACGACGCCGGGAATGCGCTCGACATGGATGGAATCGTCTGCCCCCTCTAGTACGAGGGCCTCGCGCATGTGGCTCATTTGGTCCACATCACTGGTCAAAACGTCAACCGTAGCGCGTCGCTTAGTCGCCCGCATCGCTGGCTGCATTCCGGCAGCCGGGTACACCAACAGGTGGGTTCCGGCGCCGGTACGGGTGACGTCAAGCAGCCAATCCGCCGCGCGGCGCTGCGCATCTCCCAGATCATCCCTGTCCACTCTCGTGGGCTCACTCAGCGTCGTGACATCGACGAAGTGGCTCTTCGGCTCCTTGCGGCCAGCCTTGGGGCTATAGCTTTCCACCGTTTCCCTTATGGTGGTCGGTACACCACTGGAGAAAATTCCACCGACATGGCTTAAACCATCGCCGGCATAGAGTCGAACCAATTCCAGCGGCAGCTCCCCTGGCTCCGACTTACCGGCACCCAGCATCTTGGCTTTGGGGAGGTAACCCACTCCCAATAAGCGGCCGAGGACCTTTACCAGCTGCGAGGAAGAAGTAACGGTCCACTCTCCTGCCATATAACTTTCCGCAAATCCCAGCCAACCGCTAGCGGCAATGCGCTCAAACAAGGCATCATGCCCCACCTTGAGATCTGGTCCGCCTTCGGCTTCTAGGTCTAGTTCTAGTCCGGCATCATCGCAGGCCTTGGCAAATTCTGCCTCTGCCCGGCGGGTTTTCATTCCAGGCCAACGAGGTGCGGGAACCGTAGCCACATTGGGCCAGGATTCTGCATCGATAGAGCTCAAATGCTCAGGGCGGCTAAAAGTCATAATGCCAGGTGCGCTCCTTGGTGGGCGGAGGAAGTCACTATCCGGAACAACCTTAGTCAGCTTTGTGCGCACCCCGGTTGAGGCGCTCCGGACAGCCGCGCCGGTTCTTCCCACGGAAACCGCAACGCAGCGGCGGAAGTTTATCAGTCATTAAGTATGCGCGTTCTGTTTGAAGTGTTTAGACTGTACGGGTACTAAACATTAGCTTTCTTAAGGAAGGTCGCATTAAATCCATGACTGATACCCCTTATCGCCCCAACGGTGGCCGCCACCACGTCGTCGTGGTTGGCGCCGGCTTCGGTGGTCTCAACACCGTTCAGAAGCTGAAGAACGCCGATGTGGAAATCACCCTCATCGATAAGAAGAACCACCACCTGTTCCAGCCGATGCTGTACCAGGTAGCAACCGGCATGATTTCCGCCGGTGAGGTTGCCCCTTCCACCCGCCAGCTGCTGCGCGATCAGGACAACGTCCACTTCGTCAACGCTGAGGTTACTGATATCAACCTGGCGGATCAGACGGTGACCGCCGAGCAAGACGAGTTCTCTCGCACCTATGCTTATGACTCCCTGGTTGTCGCCGCGGGTTCCGGTCAGTCCTACTTTGGCAACGACCACTTCGCTGAATTCGCCCCAGGCATGAAGACCTTGGACGATGCCCTGGAGCTGCGCTCTCGCATCATCTCGGCGTTTGAGAAGGCAGAGCTTACCGACGACCCTGCGGAGCGCGAGCGCCTGCTCACCTTCATCATCGTTGGCGCTGGCCCAACCGGCGTAGAGCTCACCGGCCAGATTGCCGAATTGGCAAACCGTACCCTCAACGATGTCTATTCCAACTACGGCACCACCTCGGCCAAGATTTACCTGCTCGATGGCGCCCCACAGGTACTACCGCCATTTGGCAAGCGCCTGGGCCGCAAGGCTCAGCGCACCTTGGAGAAGGAAGGCGTACAGGTTCACCTGAACGCGATGGTGACTGATGTAACCGCGGACACCGTCACCTACAAGGACATGAAGACCGAGGAAGAGACCACCCTGACGGGTGCTACAAAGATCTGGTCCGCTGGTGTGGCCGCTTCCCCACTGGGCAAGATGGTTGCAGAGCAGGCTGGCGTCGAGGCCGACCGCGCAGGTCGCGTCTCCGTCAACGAGGACCTGACCGTGGGCGAGCACAACAACGTCTACATGGTCGGTGACATGATCTCTCTCAACCGCCTGCCGGGTCTGGCACAGGTTGCTATCCAGGGCGGCGCGCACGTCGCTAAGCTCATCCAGGCCAAGGTGGACGAGGAATCTACCGCAAATGAGAAGGAAGCCTTCGACTACTTTGACAAGGGCTCCATGGCCATCGTCAAGCGCTTCAACGCCGTCGTTAAGCTGGGCAAGACCGAGTTCGGTGGCTTTGCCGGTTGGGTAGCATGGCTCGGCCTGCACCTGACCTACGTTATTGGTCTGCGCAGCCGCTTGGCCGTGCTGGTTAACTGGGCAACCAATATCCTCTCCCGCGATCGCGGCAACCTGGAGATCACCACCCAGCAGCGCATCGCACGCAATATCATTAACAAGAACGAGAAGTAATACCTCCTCGCTCGCATCGCCGCCCCACCTGCTGGAAAGCAGGCTCTGGGCGGCGATTTTTATTTTCCCTGGCTACCTGTTGCTAGCGCCGGCGATTCCACTACTGGGGAGCCCGGACGCCGATTTTCGCACATAGTTTCCGTGACCTTTGTTAGGCTGAGACACGCAACATGGGGTGCCGCACGCGGTGCGGCTGAGAAATACCCATCGAACCTGCACTCAGTTAGAACTAGCGAAGGGATAGTTGTGGAGTATGCTTTTCTGCGCGCACACGACGCTGTGCGCGAGTCCACGCCGCTTATTCAATGTTTGACCAATAAGGTCGTCAGCAACGTCACCGCCAATACCCTGCTGGCAATCGGAGCTAGCCCGGCGATGGTCGATACGCCGGAGGAATCGCGCGAATTCGCGCAGGTAGCCAGCGGCGTACTCATCAATTGCGGTACGCCCAGCTCCGAGCAATACGGCGGCATGCGCGAGGCCATCGCCGGGGCGAACTCCGCCCACACCTCCTGGGTACTCGATCCGGTAGGCGCCGGCGGCCTGAGCCACCGCACCGAATTCATGCGCGAGGTGCTGCCACTTGGACCGGCCGCGATTCGCGGTAATGCATCAGAAATAATTGCCCTCGCAGGAACCGGGCAGGGCGGCCGAGGCGTCGAATCCACCGATGGCGTGGAAGCCGCCCTAGATTCGGCAGTAGCACTTTCCCGGGATACCGGCGCCGTCGTGGCCATTTCCGGCCCACGGGACCTTATCGTCCACGTCGGCGATACAACGCGTGCCGTCTACCTCGAATCGGGGCACCCGATGCTCCAGAACGTCATCGGTACCGGCTGTTCGCTTGGTGCTATCTGCGCCGCATATCTGGCAGCGTGGGAGGATCCTTTCGAAGCGATCATCGCCGCCCACGCGCACGTTGGCGCGGCAGGTAGCGTGGCCGCCGAAAAACACCATGCCCCCGGCTCCTTTGCCGTTGCTTGGCTGGATGCGCTCTACGATGTCCCAACGGCGGATATCGAGGGCCTGGTCAAGCTCACTGACGTGGAGGAGGTTTAAGTGTCTATTGACTGGACGCTCTACCTAGTCACCGATCCAGACCTGGCTGGCGGGCGAGACAACGTGGTTTCCATCGTGCAGGAGGCTGTACGCGGCGGTGTAACCGTTGTCCAGCTCCGCGACAAGGAAGCAAGCGATGAACAAATCGAGCGCACCGCACGCGAATTGCTCGGCGTATTAGGCGATGTCCCGCTATTCATCAATGACCGCGTGGAGGTGGCCGCAAAACTCGGCTGCCACCTGCACATTGGGCAGGATGATATGGCTTTTCGCGAGGCCGGGGAGAAGCTAGGTGAGGACCAGCTTATTGGCTTATCCATCGGCAGTAACGAGGAGCTTGCTGCTATTGCGGACGATGCGCGCCCAGATGTCATCGGCATCGGGCCCGTGCATTCGACTGCAACGAAGAAAAACGCCCCAGCCGGCATGGGTACGGCTGCGGCCGCAGCACTCGCCCACGCCGCACATGAGCGAGGTATCGAATCCGTCGCCATCGGCGGAATCAAGACCCATAATGCGCACGAGCTGGCGGGCAGCGACTTTGCTGGAATTTGCGTAGTCAGCGACATCATGGCGGCCAAGGACCCCGCAGCAGCCGCCGCTCACCTTAAGGAGGCTTTCCATGGCTAAAGGCATCTATCCCCGAGTACTGTCCATTGCCGGAACCGATCCCACCGGCGGAGCAGGCATTCAAGTCGATCTGAAATCCATCTCTGCCGCAGGCGGCTACGGTATGAGCGTGGTGACGGCGTTGGTGGCTCAAAACACCCAGGGCGTTCGCAGCGTCCACGTACCACCGGTCGACTTTCTGCAGGAGCAGCTAGACTCCGTCATCGATGATGTGGAGATTGATGCGGTAAAGATTGGCATGCTTGCCGACGCCGCCATTACCGCCAAGGTCGCAGACTTCCTGCGCCGCCTGCCGGACGATGTTCCCGTGGTGCTTGATCCGGTCATGGTGGCTACCAGCGGAGACCGCCTGCTGGAAGAGGAAGCAGAACAGGCCGTGCGCGAACTCTGCTCCCAGGTGGACCTCATCACCCCCAACTTGAAGGAATTGGCAGTCCTTACCCAGACGGACGAGGCGAGCGACCTAGAAGAGGCTATTGCCACGGCGAAGGAATGGGCGAAGGGTGCTGGTACCGCGGTCGTCGTCAAGGGCGGGCACCTCGATTCCGACATCGCCGATAATGCGGTGGTCAATGCGGATGAGGCTGTGCACCGCGTTGCTTCCAGCCGTGTGGACACGAAGAATACGCATGGTACTGGCTGTTCCCTTTCCTCTGCCCTAGCCACCCGCCTGGGAGCCGGCGATAGCCCCGCGGCAGCTCTTACGTGGTCCACCCAGTGGCTGCATGAGGCCATTGCCCATGCGGATGCGCTTCACGTGGGCAAGGGACACGGCCCCGTGGACCACCTGCATCGCTCGCAGCGCCTTATGCAGGCGGCGTCTACCCTGCCCCAGCCGTATTTATCCGGCAACCTGGTAGAACCGGAAAACGTCGACCAGCCCCGCGTTCCCGCGGCCGGCCCGCACACGCAACGCCTGTGGAACCTAGCCGGGGAATACTGGGAGGCCATCAAGGATCTGCCCTTTATTCGGGCCTTGGGCACGGGAGCGTTGGAAAAGGATGCCTTTGGCTTCTACCTCGACCAAGATGCCCAGTACCTGAACGCTTATTCCAAGGCGTTAGCTCGCCTCGCCAGCCAAGCCCCAGAAGCGGCACAGCAGCTGCACTGGGCTGAGGGAGCGCATGATTGCTTGGCGGTGGAGGCCGAGCTGCACCGCGGCTGGCTCGAAAGCAATATCACGACCGCAGCCTCCCGGGTAACTAGCGCCTATACGGATTTCCTTATCCGCTCGACGCATACGGATGACTACGTGGTAGGTGCTGCGGCGGTACTGCCCTGCTACTGGCTGTATGCAGAGGTAGGCCTCCACCTTGCAGAATTTGATTCCCCCAAACACCCCTATCACTCATGGCTTTCCATGTACGGCGGCGAGGACTTCCTCAACGGGGTTCGCGCTAGCCTCGACATCGTCGAACAAGCCCTCGCCGGGGCGGATGAGCGCACCCGCCTGCGGGCCGAGCGCGCCTATATCACCGCTAGCCACCATGAGGTCGACTTCTTCGACCAAGCCGATAGGCGTTTTTAGGCCAGCAGGTCGGAGCCAGGGCGCGAAAGAACGGCGACGAGGAAGGTGGAATGCTCCGAGAAGAGCTTCATGTCCCACGAGGAGAAAGTGAAGTCGACTCGGTAGCCCACCTTCTGGGCCATGTCGAGGAAATCAGAAAATTCCCAGCCACGGCCCTCGCCGAAGCCGGTGACGAGGCGACCACCGGGTTTGAGGGAATTATAGATATTGCGCAGCGCGGGCTCGCGGCCGTCCTTTGCTAGAAAGCCCATGACATTGCCTGCGGATACGGCGATATCAAAGGGGCCTTCGGGCACCTCTTCCTCGCACAGATCTCCCACAAACCATTGCCCCTCTGGGAAATCGTGCTCTGCGTGCTCGATGAGAATGGGGTCTACGTCGACGCCTACAACGCTGTGGCCACGGCGAAGCAGCTCACCGCCCACACGCCCGGTGCCACAGCCGGCATCGAGGATGGTGGAGTTGCGCTCCACCATGGCGTCGATAAGCCGGGCCTCGCCATTGATGTCTTTACCCTGTGCGGCTAGCACCTTCCATTTGCGAGCAAAGTTATGGGAGTGCTCGGGATTAGCTTCGGTTACTTCTTTCCACGTAGGCATAGATTCGATTATATTACCCGCCTTCGGTGTAAGATTTACCCGCTGCGTAAAATCGCCGCCTGCCCATTGGGAAAATACCCGCACTACCGCGCAAAGGAGGCTGAAAAGATGCCATCCGTACCTTCACCCTTTAGGGGCCGCAAGAAATCCGAGCCTCCTAGTAAGCCTACTTCCCTGCCGGTACCACCGGAGCGCGCCATCGAACATTGCCGCGTCTTTGTGGATGGCGAGGCGCTTCCCGGGGAGTATTCCACCAGCTCCGCGCTGGAAGCCATAGAGGAATACGGCCGCGGATTTATTTGGGTGGGCCTCCATGAGCCCTACGAGTCCCAAATGACCAAAGTGGCTTCCCAGTTTGGCATCCATGAACTTATCGTGGAAGACGTCGTTATGGCCCACCAGCGCCCCAAGCTCGAGCGTTACGATGATCAGCTCTTCGTGGTCGCGCGTTCCGTGAACTACCGCGATCACGATGAGGTCACGGATAAGCGCCAGATCATTTCCACCGGTGAGATCCAGATGATCATGGGCTCCAACTTCATCATCACCGTGCGCCACGGCGCAAAGCTGCCCAACCTGGCTTATACGGTAGAAGATGAACAGGACTTGGTGGAGCTTGGACCGGTGGCCATGGCCTGGAAGATCCTGGATATGATGGTGGACCGCTACTCGGAGATTTCCCGCCTTATCAGCATCGAAGTCGATGAGCTGGAAGAAGAAATCTTCACCCCGAGCCTCAAGTTTGATGTGGACCGCATCTACATGTTCAAGCGCGAGGTGCTAGAGATGAAGCATGCCATTGACCCGCTCTCAGTGGCGCTGAAGTCCATGGTTTCTGACCACAAGGATTTAATTTCCAAACAATTGCGCTCCTACCTGCGCGACGTCAACGACCATGAGCTAGTGGTCAAGGACCAGGTCTCCAGCTTCGATGAGCGTCTTACCTCGCTTATCGACGCCTCCGTGGCCAAGGTAACGATGCAACAGAACTCCGACATGCGCACCATTTCCGCGGTCGTTGGCATGTGGGCCGCACCCACCCTGGTGGCGGGTATCTACGGGATGAACTTCGACATCATGCCGGAGCTGCACTGGGCGCTGGGGTACCCCATGGCAATTATCATTATGATCTTGGTAGTGGTAGGCCTGTGGGCTTGGTTCCGAAAGAACCACTGGCTCTAATCCCTCCGGTACGCTCGTACACTATGAGCGATATCACTGTTTACGGCGCTACCGGGCTGGTCGGCCAATTGGTGGCGCGCTACCTTGCCTCGATTAACGCGCCCTCTGTGACTCTGGCCGGCCGGAACCGACCGGTGCTAGCCGCGCTGCGCGATGAACTCAATCAGCACTGGGACATCGCCATCGCCGCCGCCGATGATGCCGACGCTGTAGAGCACATGGTGGAAAATACCAAGGTACTAATCACCGTGGTGGGTCCCTACAGCCTGTATGGCGGCCACGTCGTTGCCGCCTGTGCGCGCCATGGCGTAGATTATGTTGACCTCTGCGGTGAGGTTCCCTTTATTCGCCGAAGCATCGATTCCCACCACGCCACCGCCCAATCTACGGGTGCGCGCATCGTTCACTCCTGCGGCTTTGATTCCGTCCCCTCGGATATTGGCATGCTCAATCTCTACCAGGCGGCAGGAAAGCCGTTTGCACGGGTGCAGATGGTCGTCGACAAGCTCAAAGGCGGAATCTCACCGGGCACCATCGAGTCTTCCCTGCAGGTCTCGCATGCCGCGCACGCGGATAAAGATGTAGCCCGCAACCTGCACAATCCTTACTCACTGGACCCGGATCCCAAGGCCGGGCCACGCTTAGACGGCCTTCAGAATGACTTCGAAATCAAAGAAGTCGACGGCGTGGGCTGGGTAGGACCATTTTTCATGTCCATGTTCAATACCCGCGTGGTGCGCCGCTCTAACGCTCTGCTAGGGCGCGCGTGGGGCACACGCCTGTTTTACAAGGAAGCATGGTGGGCGGGCACCGGTCTTCCCGGTCGCGCCCGCGCCTATGGGCTGGCGCTCGCCACCAAGCTACTTTTTGATGGCACTCAGTCGCGCCTGCGCCCACTGGTGGAAAAGGTCCTGCCCACCCCCGGACCTAGCGGCGCACATTTCCAGGTCAGCCACCACGGCATTACCGAAGATGGCCAACGCTGGCGAGCAACTGTGTCGGCACAAGGCGACCCGGGCTATGAAGTCACCGCAATGATGCTGAGCCAGGCTGCGCTCTGCTTGCTCGATTCGCGCTCCGGCACTAGCCGCGCAGGCGGCGTATTCACCCCGGCCACCGGACTTGGAAAGCCCTATCTGCAGCGGCTTTCCGCCCACGGCATGTCTTTTACCGCCGCTCGGATGAACTAGCGCAGAATCATAGTGCGCAAGGTGGTGCGGGCGATAAGCTCGCGGCCTTGCCGCATCTCGACGCTCCACACATGGGTGCGGCCGCCTAGCTGGACCGGCGTGGCCACGGCTTCTAACTCGCCCTCGCCTGTGGAGCGAATGAAGTCGCTGGAGTTATTGACGCCGACTGCGGGGGCGTCGGCAGCCGCCACGCTGGCAATGGAGGCCACGGTTTCTGCGATGGAGCAATACAACCCGCCGTTGGCTACTCCCCAAGGTTGGTGATGCTCAGGCAGCACCTGCAGCTTCGCACGGGCCTCGCGCGGGCCCACGTGGGTGAACAGCAGTCCTAGCAATTCCGCAAGGCCGCCGTTTAAGGCATTGAGAGACTCCAGTTCTTCTGCGTTGAGCACTCGCGTGTGCGCGAGGTGGAGCAAGTCATTGAGTTTCTGCGTATCCGACATAGTCCACCAGCCTAGCCATTGATGCCAGCCTCGCAGCCTATTGACGTAGGATAGGTAGCATGACTGATAAGAAAGAACTTGCTCAGATTGGCGTCGTGGGATTGGCGGTCATGGGCTCTAATTTGGCCCGTAACTTTGCCCGCAACGGCAATACCGTAGCGGTGTATAACCGCAGCCCTGAAAAGACTCATGCACTCATTGAGGGCCACGGTGAGGAAGGCAACTTTGTGCCCTCGGAAACCATCGAAGACTTTGTGGCTTCCTTGGAGCGCCCGCGCAAGGCAATCATTATGGTCAAGGCTGGCAAGGCCACCGATGCCGTCATCGATCAGCTGGCCGAGGTCATGGATGATGGCGATATCATCATCGACGGCGGCAATGCCTTGTTCACTGACACCATTCGCCGCGAGAAGGACGTAGCCGCCCGCGGCAAGCACTTCGTCGGTGCCGGAATCTCCGGTGGCGAGGAGGGCGCACTCAATGGTCCGGCCATCATGCCCGGCGGCCCCAAGGAGTCGTGGGAGACCCTCGGCCCGATTCTTGAGTCCATCGCTGCCAACGTGGACGGCACTCCGTGTGTCACCCACATTGGTGCAGACGGCGCCGGCCACTTTGTCAAGATGGTCCACAATGGCATCGAGTATGCCGATATGCAGGTCATCGGCGAGGCCTATCAGCTGCTGCGCTATGGCGCGGGCATGGAGCCGGCCGAGATCGCAGAGGTATTCCGCGAATGGAACTCCGGCGACCTTGATTCCTACCTCATTGAAATCACCGCCGAGGTTCTGGCCCAAAAGGATCCGGAGACTGGCGCCCCGCTGGTCGACATCATCGTGGACGCCGCCGGCCAGAAGGGCACCGGCCGCTGGACTGCCATCAATGGATTGGAACTCGGCGTTCCGATTACCGGTATTGCCGAATCCGTCTTCGCCCGCGCGCTGTCCTCATCCACCGCGCAGCGCAGTGCCGCCCAAGAAGGTCAGCTTCCCGCCGGCACCATCAAGGCGCTCGACGTGGACAAGGCCGAGTTCATCGAGGATGTGCGCCGCGCGCTCTATGCCGCCAAGCTCATTGCCTACTCCCAAGGCTTTGACGAGATTAAGGCCGGGTCCGAAGAATTCGGTTGGGACGTTGACCCGCGCGATCTAGCAACCATCTGGCGCGGCGGCTGCATCATCCGCGCCAAGTTCTTGGATCGCATCCGCGCAGCCTACGACAATAATGCGGATCTGCCCGCCCTCATTCTCGACCCCTACTTCAAGGGCGAGCTGGAAGACCTCATCGACCCTTGGCGCCGCGTGGTCGTCGCCGCTACCCAGCTGGGACTTCCGGCACCGGTCTTTGCCTCGTCCCTCTCCTACTACGACAGCCTGCGTGCCGAGCGCCTGCCGGCTGCTCTCATTCAGGGCCAGCGCGATTTCTTCGGCGCCCACACCTTCAAGCGCACCGACAAGCCGGGTACCTTCCACATTGAGTGGTCCGGTGACCGCAGCCTGACCCAGACCGACTAGATTCGCAGTCACGTGATCAGGGGCCCTTCGGGGCCCCTTTTTACTTTCCCAAGCAGGTCTTTCTTGTTGAATGCGGCGATCCGCCACGCTGCCGATAGGATGGGAAAGCGATGACTACCTTTGCCGATCTCGGCCTTCCCCAGCGCCTGGTGCACGTCCTGCACAACGAAGGCATTACCGAACCGTTTCCTATTCAAAAAGCCGCGATTCCCGACGCCCTCGCAGGCAAAGACGTCCTCGGCCGCGGCCCTACCGGGTCAGGCAAGACCTATACCTTTGGCCTGCCCATGCTCGCCCGCCTTGCCGGAACCGGTGCGTCCAAGCCTGCTCATCCCCGTGCGCTCATCCTCGCCCCCACCCGCGAGTTAGCTACTCAGATTCACCAGCGCCTTGATGAACCTGCGGCAACGCTGGGCTTAAGAGTGCTCGCTGTCGTGGGCGGGGTAAATATCAATCACCATATTCGCTCCCTCGCCCGCCCCGTTGATGTTCTTGTCGCGACCCCTGGCCGTGCCCAGGATCTAATCGACCAGGGCAAGCTGCATTTGGATGCGGTCCAGATCACTGCGCTGGATGAAGCCGACCAGATGGCCGATATGGGCTTTTTGCCCCAGGTACGCAAGCTTCTGCGCCTAACTCCGGCGCAAGGCCAGCGCTTGCTGTTTTCGGCAACGCTTGACGGTGACGTCAACAAGCTGGTGGAGCAATTCCTCCATGATCCGGTGGTTCACTCCACTGCCCCGGTGCAAGCTGCAGTGGATTCCATGTCCCATCACCTCTTTTTCGTCGGCGAGCGGCCCGCCCGCAACGAGGTGGTGCTGCGCATCGCTGCCCGCCAAGGCAAGACCATCATGTTCATGCGCACCAAGCACGGCGTGGACAGGCAGGTCAAGAAATTGCGTCGCTCCGGCATCAACGCTTATCCATTGCATGGCGATAAAGGCCAAGGCGCGCGTACCCGTGCAATCGAAGGATTCGCCGATGGCAGCATTCCAGTCTTGGTCGCCACCGATATTGCCGCCCGCGGTATCGATATTGCGGACGTTTCACTCGTCGTTCACGTCGATCCGCCCGCGGAGCACAAAGCCTATCTCCATCGCGCCGGCCGCACGGCACGCGGCGGTGCTGCGGGTACCGTGATCACTTTGGTTATGGATGAACAGCGCAAAGAAGTAGCTGCTCTCATAGAAAAGGCTGGCGTCACGGCTACTGAGCACGATATTTCCCACCGTGACAATCCTGCTGGCGCACCGATCCTTAAGGAGATTACGGGCGCTCGCAAACCCAATGGCCCTGCCCTTCCCCCACCCGGGCAGGACTCGCCCCAGAAACCGGCGAAATCTGTCAAGAAGTCCAATTCCCAACGCCGCCGCTCGGGCGGCAAAGTCGCCCGCCGCCGACGCCGCTAAGTCAAGGAGGTAAACGCTCATGCGCATCTTGAGCCCTGAGGAATGGAGTGCTCAACAGCATGAACACGAAAAGCAAGCCACCGACCGCTTGGAGCGCTTCCGGCATCCTGGCAGCTACCACCCTGTTTTCGATTTCCTCTTTGAGTACTACCCCGTACGCCCTTCTCACCTAAAGCGCTGGCACCCGGGTGTAGGAACTGCGCTAGCAGGCACTCCTCCGCACGCCGAATGGCGGGATTACCACGCCACCTCAGACGGCATCACCGTCGACCTCGCCAGTTTTCTAAAGCGTCGAGGTGACTCGGTTCGCTATATCTCCAATCTACTTCGGCGCTCCGCTACCAATCCGGCCCACTTTGACTGCTTTGGTCTACATGAATGGGCGATGGTCTACCACACGGATTCCCCGCGCCATTCGCTGCCCTTGCGGCTCGGTGCGGACGGCACCAACCGGGTTGTAGATGAGCACTCAATTAAGTGTTCTCACTATGATGCCTTCCGGTTCTTTACTCCTCCCGCTCGGCCCCTCAACCTCACCGTTTTGCACCGTGAAGACCAGCCCGACAATGACCAGGCAGGCTGCGTACACGTCACGATGGATTTATATAAGTGGGCATGGAAGCTGGGACCACTAGTTCCAGGCGAACTTTTCCTTGAGTGCCTGGATCTGGCGATTGAAGCGCGCATCCTTGACATGGAGGCATCCCCTTATGACTGCCGTGATTGGGGACTTGGCGTCGTGCCCATCGAAACCCCTGAGGGCAAGGCCGAGTACGTTTCGAGGCAAAGAACGCTGGCACACAAAGCTAAACCACTGCGAGACCGGCTTGTCGCTGTGATAGATCAGGCACTTGCCCCGCTAGAATGAGCCACTAACAACGGCAGTTTGCTTGGGAGGAAGACACCACATGGCACGGCATTCAAACGGGAAAAATAGCTTCGCAGTAGCGGGATGGGTTATTGCGGTGGCTATTATCGCGCTGCTGGCCATAATTGCCTTGGTGGCCTTCCTCTTGCGCGGCGCGGGCAACGACGACGGCGAAGACTCCGCCGCCCCCGCCGCAGTGGAAACCACCACCGAGGCTGCACCGGAGACCAGCACGGCAGCTACTTCCAGTGCTTCCACGTCCGCTGCGCCCACGAGCTCTTCTTCCCCGAAGAGCTCCGCTCCTGCGACGAGTTCCGCAGCAGCTCCCAAGCCCGATGTGACAATGGCGGCAAATACGCTCCTGCTCTTGGATACCTCTTCGGCCATGGCGCCAATGTACGGACCTGTATCCAAAGCCTTGGGCAACACTGCTTCTGACCTAGCCGCGGACGGCGGGGCAGTCTCGTTGTGGAACTACTCCTCTCCTATTTCTGAGACCGCCACGGTTGGCTTCCGCCAAAATCTGGGCTTTGGTGATGGCAACGCTGTATCCGGAACGCTCGGTGGCTTTGGAACCGGCGGCGTTCCGCAAACGCGCAGCGCCGTTATAGCAGCTGTCGCCAATGCCGCCGATCAAGCCACAGGGACTGGCGACAAGGCGCGCGTGGTCGTGGTAACTACTGGTACCGAGCAGGACATGGATGACGCGCAATTCACGTCCGCTCTTGACGACGCCGCCTCTAAGGACGTTTCCCTCAGCGTCGTCCATGTCGGTGAAGGCAATGTCGATGCCGCACTGAAGTCCGCAGCTGATAGCTTCACCTCCGTTGACTCAGCCGATGAGGCCACGGTTTCTGGGGCGATGACTAAGGCCGCAGGGGTTTAATACGCGACTCTTTCTTTTCCAAGGCACCGAACGACGACTCGTTCGATGCCTTTATTGTCGACCGTAGTGACTACTGCTCACCTACGCCGCGGAGCTACGGGCACTTTCCCAAATATAAGCTGAGAGTCGGCTCGGGCACTAGGCGCCTGGGCTCGACCTCGATACCACCAGCTACATAGCGCAGAGAGGAACTGTCTTGCATGGTGTACTCGTGGCGATAGAGATTAAAAATCCACCCTGCTTCCCCGTGAGCTGGGAAGCAGGGTGGATTCTGTGTGGACGAGCTTAGGAGCTCTTGCGCTTGCGGCGAGCAGCCAACTCGTCGAGGCCGACGACGTTGTCCTCGGCGAAGTCTTCGATGCGCTCCGAAGGGAAGGAAGAAATGGTGCCGGACAGTTCCTTCAAGATACCCGGAACTGCAATGCCGAAGACGCCTTGACCGCCGGCGAGCAAGTCAATGACCTCATCGTTGGAACGGCACTCATAAACGGTAGTGCCGTCGGATACGAGGGTCAGTTCTGCTAGGTCATTCACACCACGATCCCGTAGGGACTCAACTGCCAAACGGATATTTTGCAGAGAGATGCCGGTATCCAGCAGGCGCTTCACGATCTTGAGCACCAATACATCCTTGAAGGAGTACAGGCGCTGGGAGCCGGAGCCGCGTGCCGTGCGGATGGAAGGGTTGACCAGGTTGGTGCGTGCCCAATAGTCCAGCTGGCGGTAGGTGATGCCTGCAACTTGGCAAGCGATGGGAACGCGGTAGCCCACCTCTTCGTCGGGTCCGACGTCAAAAAGCGATTCCTGTACGTAGGTGGATTCGGACTGGGAGTCCTCGTTAATGCTCACGTAATTACTCCAATGGGGTTTGTTGGAAGTTCTAAAGATCAATTAAAAGCCAAGCACATACGCCCGTCAAGCGCTGCTTGCTCAACTGTCAAGTACAACTTTAGACTTCTCAAACCCCATTGTCACCATTAGTCACACGCGTGTCATTAACTTTTTTCGTCGTCATCCCCCGAAAGGAAATCCTTTTCCTCCATGCCCAAAGACCTCATCATGGCTTCAAAATCAGCATCTGCCTGCGCATTTCCCGATGCAGAGGTCGAGGAATCTTTGTTTTCTCTGGTCTGCACATCATCGCCGGCGCCGGGGGTGGAAATTTCCAGGTCGAAGTACTCTTTCACGTCCGCATCGCTGGCATATACGGATACCTGGGCAAGAAGTTCCGCCTCGGCTGAAATAGGGACGTTGAAATATGCGGATACGGCAAGTGCGTCACTTAACCGAGAGTCATAAACCTCGCCGTTCGGAGCCTTAATATCTACCATGAAGGTTCCCTGGTGGTAGTTGGCAATTTCAATGGCCTCTACCCCGCCAGTGCCCTCTAGTACCTCGCAGATAAGATCGTGCGAGGTGGGACGGTTTGGCTGGTGTCCGTCCAAGACTGCGGCCAGTTGCATACCCTCGATGGGAGAAATCCACACGGGTATCAAGCGGTTTTCTTCGGGCCAGCGCAGCACAGCGCACACATCGTCTTCGGGGCCTACCTGGTGGATACCGTGAAACTCTAGGGATACATCGCTCATAACAACCACTCTCCCACAAAGACGGGAGCACGTGTGTATTAGGAGTGGTATTCGTCGCGCAGATCCGACTTCACCAGAGTTGCGTGCAAGGAGACCACTAGAGCAGTCATTTGCTGGGAGATTTCCTCCGCCTTCTGATGCGCGGTATCGGAGTTTGAGTGCGCCACTGGAGCCGCTGCCTGGGAGATCAGGTCTGCCTGTCGGCGGGCGTTGTTGCGTAGGGACTTGAGTTCACGGGAGCCGAAACCAAATGCCTTCAGCGCCACTGCGGCCGAGACAATGGCTACGTCGTCGGTATTGAAAAAGCCTGCGGCATCCGGGCGGATGAGGCCATATTTAACCAGGGATGCTACATCATCTTCGGTGGCACTAGCTTGGGTAGCTACCTCTACATCGGTCAGGCGGGTGACCACAGGAGCCTTAAACTGCTGCGGCGAGAGCAGGGTTTCCGCATTTCCTGCGGACACGATGGCGGTCACCTGGCCGGAATCCATGGCTTCTAGCTGCTCACGGATAACCTTCAGCGGCGTATAGTTATCGCGCTGAGTGGTGAGAATATACCGCAGTCGATCTACGTCTTCTTGGGTGAAGCGGCGGTAGCCCGAGGCCGTGCGCTGTGGACTTATGAGCCCTTCAGATTCGAGGAAGCGGATCTTGGACACTGTGACGTCTGGGAATTGCTGATTCAGCGTTTCCAAAACCACGCCAATGGACATGGTCTTTGGCTTCTTAGCTTTAGGGCTGGTGCGGCGTACTGCTGCTGCCGAAGAATCTGCTGCGCTCACTGTGTCTATCTCTTAGGGGTACTGAAAGTTCTTATCGTGCCATAAGTAGACTACACCGCCCCTCCTGATAAGGAAGCGCGGCTAGTCTACGTAAAAAATTAGCTCTGGTTAGCGATGAAAACCAAGCGGAACTTGCCAATCTGGATTTCGTCTCCCACCTCGAGCACCTGGGAGTTGCGGGGCTCGCGGTTCACGTAGGTTCCGTTCAGGGATCCCACATCAACTACCTCAAACTTGCCGTCATCATTCTTGCGAAACTCCGCGTGGCGGCGGGACACCGTAACGTCATCGAGGAAGATATCTGCCTCGGGGTGGCGGCCGGCGGTAGTAGTCGCCTGATCCAGCAAGAAGCGGGCACCCGCGTTCGGGCCACGCTTGACCACGAGGAGAGCCTGACCTTCCGCCAGGTTGTCGGTGCCGGCAGCGGTAGCATCATTGCCATTCGCGCCGTTTTCCATCTCCTTGAGCAGGTCTGCGCGGAATACAGATGTGGTCTCTACCTGTGGTTCCGGGGTTCCGGTGTTCTCGCTCATTGTTACCTCCGGGGATTAGTTACGAGTTACTTATAACAATACTAGCGACTCATGTGAGTCCGTGACCCCTTCGCGGGGAATTATTTCACCGGAAAATATTTCCGATGCCGCTCAGCACGGAATTTCCCTTACCCGCAAGGGGGTTATCGGACACCATGTAGGTCCATGTAGCACTCGGACGAGCGAGGCCGGCGTCATCGAGGTGTGCCCCAGCGGCGTCGATAAGCACTGTGCGGAAAGTCTCCACAGACTTGTCGACGGCCCTCTGAGCCAAGTCCTTAAACTCCCTCACCGCAATGCGGTGGTACTCGTCGATTGGCGTCTCACGTGCGATGGCCCGCAGGTGGATCGACTCGCGCACATCGTCCATGAGCTCCAGGTGGTCGGCCCAGGCTAAGTCCAAATGATAGAGCATGATCTCACGCGCGGCCTTGATGCGAGCTTCCTCCGGAACCTCTGTTAGCTCTGCTGCGCGCTCCGGAGCGCGCTCGGATAGTTCCTGCCAGGCTTGATCAGTATCCAACAGCTTGGCTCGGCGCTCATCAATAATGATGCGCTGATCAGCTAGGAGCTGGTTATACTTCCAGGTCTGGGCATGAATTTCGAGCAGTTGGCCCTCGGTAACGCGCTGGCAGTGCGCTACAAAGTCGCTCACTCGCTTGGATTCAATGCGCCCGTCTTCTGCCGGTTGGGCACGCACAGTCTCGCCGTCGCCGCCTTGCTGGACTACATCGTCTTCGAGGGAGACGAAGAATAAGGACAGGCCCGGATCACCTTGCCGGCCTGCACGGCCGCGCAACTGGTTGTCCAAGCGGGCTGTGCGGTGACGGGAGGTACCGATAACCGCCAAGCCGCCCAGTTCCGCTACTGCATCGTGGTCAACTTCGTGAGCACCGCCCAGCTTAATATCGGTGCCGCGTCCGGCCATCTGGGTAGAGACGGTAACGCGTCCAATATCGCCGGCCTCGGCGACGATCTCTGCCTCCTGCTCATCATTTTTAGCGTTGAGCACATTGACATCGATGCCCCGCTCGCGGAGAGCATCCGCCAGATCTTCCGACTCGGCAACATCCTGCGTGCCCACCAAGATGGGCTGGCCCGTGGCGTGAATGGTGGCAATTTCCTGCACGATGGCGGCGGATTTATCATCGACGGTCGCAAAAATGCGGTCTTGCTCATCAAAGCGCTGCAGCGGCTTATTGCGGTCGATCACGGATACATGAAGATCATAGAACTGCCGCAACTGATCGGTCGCCTCCACCGCGGTACCAGTCATGCCGCACACAAGTGGATAACGCCGCATAAGTTCTTGCAGCGTGATGGTGTCGAGGATGCGTCCGCCTTCGGAAACCTCTAGGCCTTCCTTGGCTTCTACTGCCGCTTGGAGTCCGTCGGGCCAGCGTTGGAGGTCGGCAACGCGGCCCCGGGAGGCGTCGATAAGCTGCAGCTTGCCATCCGCCACGATGTAGTGGATGTCTCGGATAAGCAGGGCCTTGGCGTGCAGGGCGAGGTTGACCTTCACCAAAATGGTGCCGATATTCTCCTCCGAATAGAGCGAATCAATGCCCAATTCCTGCTCTACGCGGCGGGCACCAGTCTCGGTCAGCTGAACGGTGCGTCCGTCCTCAGAGATGGAGTAGTCCAGCTTCTCGCGCAGGCGGGATACCACATTGGTGATGTGCCCGGTGGGTGCTTCACCTGGCCGATTACCGGCCAGCACTAGGGGCACAAGGGCCTCATCCACTAGGACGGAATCGGCTTCATCCACGAGGGCAACGTCGCCGGCGGCCTGCACCGTGTGGGAGCGGTCGGTAATTTGGTTATCGCGGAGCAGATCAAAGCCCAGCTCGTTGACCGGTGCGTAGATAATATCCTGCGCATAGGCAGCGCGGCGCTCGTCCGGTGTCATGCCCTCCGTCACCGAGGCAACGCTTAAGCCAAAGAACTCCACAACAGGCCGCATCCATTCGGCGTCTCGGGCGGCGAGATAGTTATTGACGGTGACAACGTGGACGCGTTTGCCAGTCAACGCGAAACCTGTAGCCGCCATGGCTCCCACTAAAGTCTTGCCTTCGCCGGTTGCCATCTGGATGACGTCTCCGGTGAGCAGGCGCAGGACTGCCTGGGATTGCACGTTGAAGGGATTCATGCCCAAGGTGCGCTCGCACGCTACGGCCAGGGCCGCGAGGAACTGCGCCTTATCCGCAATCTCGCCGCCTTTCACAGCATCGCGTGCGGCTTGGGCTACAGCTGCGTCGTCTTGCTGGCCCAATGCCCGTGCCGCTTCATCGGCTGAACCCACGATGGCCTTGGATTTCTTATCGTTACGCTCGCTTTGCGAGCCCATTGCCTTCCAGAACCAATCGAACGCGCCCATACCTCATCCTCCTTATTTGGATTGCTCCTATCGACTGTAGTCAACCTGGTATGGCTTGCGGGTAAGAGGCCCGTTATTCTAGTTCTCATGCAATCCGTCAACGTTAAGCTGCCTTCGAGCCGGGGTACCGAGATGGCCGGAACCATCGACTTCCCGGACTCTCCCCCGATCGCCTACGCCATCTTTGCCCATTGCTTCGCCGGCTCCCGCCACACTCCCGGTGCTGCCCGCACCGCGAAGCAGCTCACCGAGTTCGGCATCGCCACTTTGCGTTTCGATTTTCCCGGCCTTGGCCAGTCCGCCGGTGAATTTGGCGATACTACTTTTAGCCAGAATGTTGACGATATCCATGCCGCTGCCGCCTGGCTAACGGAGAACTACTCTGCCCCACAATTGCTCATGGGCCACTCGTTAGGTGGCGCCGCCGCGTTGAAGGCGGCCACCACCATGAAGTCACTTAAGGCGGTAGCCACCATTGGCGCTCCCTTTGATCCTGCCCACTCCGTGCTGCACTATGCGGACAAGATCGGCGAGGTCGACGCCAACGGCGAGGTGGAAGTCATCCTCGGCGGCCGCGGCCTTATCATTTCCCGCAAGTTCCTCGAGGACTTGGCGGATACTAACCCCGAGGAATACCTGCCCAAGCTCCGCAAGCCGCTGATGGTATTGCACTCGCCCACTGACCAGACGGTGGGTATTGACAATGCGCAAAATATCTTCCTGCTCACGCGCTACCCCAAGTCCTTGGTTTCTTTGGACAAGACCGATCACCTTCTCACCAAGCAGGGCACGGCCGCCCGCGCTGCGGATCTCATCGGTGCATGGGCCGAGCAATTTATCGTTCCTGATTACCGCCCGGAGGAAGTAGGAACCGACGCCGCCGTTGCGCAGCCGGCCACCGGCACCAAATTCGGCGTAGTCGTCCGCCACAATGACCATAGCCTCAGCGCCGACCGCACGAAGAAGAATGGCGGCAAGGGTAAGGGCTTTACCGCCGAGGGTCTTATTATGTCCGCCCTGGCTACGGCCGCGACCCAAGCAATCAAGGCTGCCGGCAAGAAGCTTGCGCTTGACGACGTCCACGTGAGCATCACCCAAACCGGCCCCACCAGCTTCGAGCGCCGCATCGAGCTTAAAGGGAACCTGTCTGCATCAGAAGAATCCACGCTGCGCTCTGCAGCGAAGGACACCGACGTTGAACGCATGCTCGGCAACGTCACCATCGTGGACGTGGACGCGCACTAATGGCAGCCTTTGATTCCTCACGCCGCTGCCCGTGCGGCACCGGCCTGACCTACGGCGAGTGCTGCGGCAAGTACCATGCCGGCACCAATGCGCCTACCGCAGAGGCCCTCATGCGTTCGCGCTTTAGCGCGTTTGTTACCGGCGACGAAGCCTATCTGCTCCGTACGTGGGATCCCGATACTCGCCCTGCAACCCTTGACTTGGCTGATTCCCCCGTCCGGTTTTATCGCCTCGATATCCTGGATACCCAAGCAGGCGGATTGCTCGATAATTCCGGCGAAGTGGAGTTTGAGGCCTTTTATAAGGGAGCAGCCGTTGGCTCACAACGCGAGCGGTCGTCGTTTCGCCGCGTCGGCGGCGCTTGGGTCTACTCCAGCGGCGAGTTTTAGCGCAGGTTACACCCCAAATTTCACAGTAGAATCCTACTGATGTAATCTAGACAAGTCGCACAGTTCGACGGCGGGCTATGGCGCAGTTTGGTAGCGCACTACACTGGGGGTGTAGGGGTCGCAGGTTCAAATCCTGTTAGCCCGACAAAAAGTTCAGCCGGCACCGTGAAGGTGCCGGCTTTTTCTATTCTGCTTTTACACCGCAAGCAAGATCGCAATTCCTAACAGAATTAAAACCGCTGGAAACAGTACGCTTTCCCACTTTTCCAGTGCTTCTGCAATGCCCGGCCGCGTGGCTACAAACCGCGCTGCCCACACTAAGGGCGCCACGAGGATTACGAAGACCACGCAATAAGTCGCAACCTCAGCCGGCGTAGAGGTGGTAAACACTGGTACATAGACGCCGATATTGTCGCCACCGTTGGCAAAGGTCACCCCGGCTACCGCAAGTGCGCTCAGCCTCTTACCCGAAACATCCTCATCGTCATCCTCACCCCGGAATGCTTGCCACGCTGCCCATAGGCCTAGAAGCAATGGAATGAGGCCAAAGTAGCGAATCAATTCCTCAGGTAATACGGCATTGAAGCCCAATCCGACAATGGCCGAGGCCGCTAGTATGCCGAGAAAACCCACATACTGACCTAGCAGAATCGCGGGCGTCGTGCCCTTGCGACCAGCACCACGGGCGAAGAAGAGGGACAACACCACAATGTCATCGATGTTGGTGGCCACGAATAGTCCAGCAGCTGCTGCGAGAGTAGTAAGCACTCTCCTACCTTATCGCGCCATGACACTTGTCATGAAAATGTAATGACAGGGCCTATACATCATTCTTGCTGGCTACGGATACTTTCCAGGTATGAGCACTTTAAGCCCATCTACTGCACAGCCGCCAGCCATCGACGTATCCGGAGTAAGCAAATCCTTTGCTAGTAAATCCTCCAGACCTATCCGTGCGCTCAGCGATATTTCCTTCAGCATCGCCCAAGGCGAGATCGTAGGCCTACTAGGCACCAATGGAGCAGGTAAAACCACCCTGTTTGATCTCATCCTCGGGCTCACCACACCCACCTCCGGCAACATATCCGTGCTCGGACACACACCGCACGCTGCGATCCGCGCGGCACAGATTGGCGCTGTGCTGCAAACCGGCGGCCTGCTACCCGAGCTCACAGTCCAGGACACCCTAAAGATGATTTCCTCTACCTTTCCCCATCCCCTTCCCATCGGAGAAGTTGCCAAACAAGCAAACCTAGACCGGATCCTGCACCGCCCAGTAGGAAAATGCTCTGGTGGCGAGCAACAACGTGTGCGATTCGCCCTCGCTATTTTGGGCAATCCCCAAATCCTATTGCTCGATGAGCCAACAGCTGGCATGGATGCGAAAACGCGCCACGAGTTCTGGTCCACCATGCACAAACAAGCAGACCACGGACGCACCATTGTCTTCGCTACGCACTACCTCGAAGAGGCAGACAATTTTGCAGAAAGGATAATTCTCCTACACGAAGGAAAGCTGCGAGCCGATGCAAAGGCCACAGAACTGCGCGAACATTCAGGCAAGCGCATAGTCGAGGCGAAGTTCGACGGCACACCTTTAAATGCGAAAGAGCTACCCACCGTCGCCGAGATTTCCTTGTCTGGCGGCTACGCCCGGATGACCACCAGTGACTCCGATGTACTTGCGAAATTCCTTCTCAACCACACCTCGGCCCATGACCTGACTATTCGCAAACACTCCTTAGAGGACGCATTTCTTGCTTTGACAGCATCCCAGTCCTAACCCGTCACTCCGTTGGCCACTTCGTGAAAGGAACATGCCATGACCACACAAGCTGCAACGACCAGTGCGCGCACTCTCCGGTTTGCCACTCACAACCTGCTGCGCCTTCGTCGCAACCTTACTCCGCTGTTTTTCAGCACCATCTTGCCGGTATTTTTCTACCTTCTCTTTGGCACCATGATGGATTTTGGCGATACCTCCTTTAAGGGAGGAAACTTCGCCGCCTTAGAGATGATCAGCATGGCTCTTTACGGCGGCGTCGCAGGTTCCGTGTCTGCCGCTGGCTCCGCCGTGACCGCTGCGAAGACTGGGTGGGAGCGCCAATTAGCACTTACTCCCCTACACGCACGGCAGATTCTGTGGGCAAACCTCATATCAATCGGCTTTCAGGCACTGCTCCCCATAACCGCGGTGTTTATCACCGGTGCCATGACACAAGCTGCAATGCAACCACACCAATGGGTTTTAGCCTTTATCGCCTGCGTCCTAGTTTCCATTCCCTTTGGCTTTTATGGCTTGGTGTGGGCCATGGCTTTGCCCACCGACAATTCTGTCGCAATCGCCTCGACCTCCGTTGTCCTCTTCCTCTTTGCCGCCAATGTATTCACTCCACTTACCGAGCCGCTGATGGAATTGGGCCGCTTCACTCCCCTCTTTGGCCCGGTCGTGCTCGCCCAGTGGCCCCTTGCAGAAGGCATGCAGATTCTCAACGGGGAGGAAGGCACCGTGTCGCACCCCATGTGGGCCGCATGGTTAAACTTCGCGGTATGGACGACCATCTTTCTCACAGCTTGCCAGGTCCTGCGCTCTCGCGACAAGGCGCGCCGCTAATGGGCCCCTTTCGCAAGCCGTGGCGTGGTTTTAGACTCAACAGCGCTCTTTTTGCCAGCGTATGGTTGGTCTTCCTCATTCCCGGGTTGGTGATGACCTTTGCCGCGCCGGGCACGACGCTCACTGAACGAATTGGGGCTTCTGCGTGCGTTTTAGCGTTTAGTGCTGTCTACTTCTTTTCTTTTGGCGCAGTGGGCTACTACCCACGCGGATGGCGGTTAGGACAGCGGATCGGGCTTTACTGGGTGTCACTCGCGGTCATCGCAGCGGCATCAATTGGTTTCTTCGGGATAATAGCCGTCACGTATGTGCCTTACCTTGCGGCGCTGCTCGGCTTTAACCTTCCGCTACGACGAGCATTTGCGCTTACCCTGCTAATGGGGACCGTGCTCGCCACCACCACGTGGTTCTTCGCTCCTGAAAGCACCGGCTGGGCCCTGATAATCCTCTTCGCCTGGCCGATACTACTAGTGCTGTTAGGTACATTTTCCCAGCGCGAAGATAGCCGCGCTGAATTGGAACATGAATTGGACTTGGCACGCCAACGCGAGGACATCGCTACCGATGTTCACGATCTCTTGGGCCACTCTTTAACCGTTATCAACCTCAAATCAGAGCTTGCCCGCCGGCTAATAGATTCGGATCCGCAACGGTCGCAGCAGGAGCTCCAGGAGGTGAGCACGCTTTCTCGGAGAGGCTTGGCGGAAGTCCGCTCCACAGTAACCCGGATGCGCATGCCTACTTTTGAAGGGGAAATCCACGCGGCTCACAGGGCTCTCGACACTGCCGGCATTTTGTCGTACTTGCCCTCTGCTGCCAATAGCGCTGGGCTTTACGACGCCGAATTTTCCTGGGCTCTGCGAGAGCTGATCACAAACGTGGTCCGCCACTCGGGTGCAGCGCACTGTTGGGTCCAGGTGACAGGCCACCAACTCCAAGTGGTGGACGATGGCTGCGGGTTTGACGCTGACGAAAGTCTTTCTCGTGCCCACGGTGGAATTGCCGGTTTGCGCAAGCGCATAACAGATGCTGGCGGACAGCTGCTCTTTGCGCGCCGCAATGGCTGCACTTTGGCCTTGGTTACTATGAATGGCGACACGGATTTTCTTCCTCTTACTACCGCCGGAGGCTCGGGCAATGACTAATCCCATCCGAGTTCTCATTGCTGAGGACCAATCATTGGTGCGTGGGGCGCTAGTTGCCCTCTTGGACGCAGAGCCAGATATCAGCGTTGTGGCTGAGTGCGCAACGGGCGTGGAGGTTGCGGGGCTCGTCGCCAAGCATGGCGTCGACGTTGCGCTACTTGATATCGAAATGCCCGGTAAAAGCGGTCTTGATGCGGCCGCTGAGCTTGAGGACACGGGTTGCCGCAGCCTGATTGTCACGACCTTTGGGCGCAGTGGCTACGTCAAACGTGCTTTGGAAACGGGCGTAGCTGGCTTCGTAGTCAAGGACACCCCACCCGAACAACTTGCCGAAGCCATTAGGCGAGTGCACGCCGGTCTAAAGGTCATTGACCCTGCACTGGCCCAAGAGACAATTTTCACGCCCGACAATCCACTAACCGCACGCGAAAAGGAGGTCACACGTCATGTCTTGGAGGGCAGCGACACCCGCCAGATTGCCGGGCAACTTCACCTGAGCACTGGCACAGTGCGCAATATTGTCTCTTCCCTTATCGCCAAGACAGGAACTGGGAACCGCTTTGAGGCAGCAACTACGGCACATGCCCGGGGATGGATATAGAAAGGGGATCCCGCTGCGGCCCCTCTATTGCTTGGTTTCCTATTCTGGCTTTTTTAGCTCAAGGACATTGACCATGCCCTGAAGAACCACGTCCATCACCTTGGAAGCTAGGTTGAAGTAGAAATCAGCCGAGTGATAGCGCAGGGCTCCTACGGTACTCAACTGCGAGAGACCGTGGATGGAAGCCCACAGCGCCGCAATTTGGGTAAAGAGAATCCATGGCGATCGTGGCCCATTCGACTCAGAAATAGCATCGCGCACCAGATTCATGATGAAGGTAAAGGCCTTACCCATATCAAATGGTTGCTCAGTATCGCCGGGCTCATCGAAAGAGACGGGGACAATCGAGCGGCTTGATACCTCAATGAGGGCAACGAAGCCGACGGGGTCTTCCAGCGCAAACTCCAAATATCCGAAGCCGGTTGCCTTAATATAAGCCAACCCGTGGGATCCTTCCGGCACGGCCTGGTTCTGACGCATGATCGCTAGCGTATTGGCTTCATCCAAAAACTCTTCCAAAGACCGCAGCAAGTGAGAATTACCATCGAAGAGATGCTCCGCATCTGCCAAATCTACGCCTGCTCGTGCAGCAGCAGAGCCGAGATGCAAGCTAGGAAGACCGTTATAGGCAATCTCTTCGGCCGCACCACGGAAGATGGCTGCACGCTTTTCCTCAGCCGTAGTCTTTGGCATGTCCTTGGCTGCTGTAGTAACCGGTTCTGCTGGCTCTCCAACCAGTGCTAGCGGTTCAAAGGGCGCAATCTTCCCGTCACGCAGGCTATCTTCCAGCCCAGAGAATAAAGTCTCAATGCAAGCATTGAAGGTCTGCTTCTTCGCCGTGGGCGAGAGGTGACGCATAATGCCGAACGTGGCCAAGTGGGTAATACCCTGCAGCTCAGACAGGAAAGTAAGGGCTTGGATCACTACCAAGCGGTGATCAAAATCGCCGCGTGCTGCAATGGCGGCTTCCCGCATGTGCTCAAGCATCCAGCGGAAGGTGGGCGGGAAGGCATCAAAGCTTTTCCCCTCCTCGATGCCTTCCTCAAAGTTGGGAAAGCTCGTTGCCGTCTCGCAGTTGTTATAGGCGGCGAAGTAAGTGGGGTTTTCAACAGCCCAGTTGAAGTAGACCTTTGCAGACTCGCGAAGTTTTTGAATCGCGGTCGCGTCATCCGGCAATTTATCGAGTGCATCGTAGGCCGCTACTCGGAGACGTTCATCCAAGAACCGGCTAGTCTGAATGTAAAGATCGTGGTCATCTTCAAAGAAAGACTTAGCTTCATGGACTGGAACAGCGATCTTCTCCGCCACAGCACAAACCTTTAAGGCGTCGCGCCCACCCTTAGCTAGGATCCGGGCACCCTGCTCCAGCAACCGCTGCTTAGTGGAGCCCGCATGGGAAACGGTGCCTTCAAGATTGTTCACAAATATAATCCTAGCGACTTCATGCAGAATTGCTTGGGATACGTTCACTTTATAAGTTGAGTCACCCACGAAAAGGTGGGAGCGCCAATATAGACCTTTGCCAGCTTTATGCCGCTGGTCTTTATATAGCTTTGGCCCCCTGCCCTTGCGGGCCGGGGGCCAAAATAGAAAGTAGGCATTCGCCCTTTAAACGGGCGACGCTATTTACTCGTTACCGAGCTTGTCGTCAGCTGCGTCACGAGCCTTGTCGATCTGATCTGCCTTGTCCTCGCCCAGCTTGCCCTTAGCTGCGTCAGCTGCCTTGTCCAGGCCCTTGTCGCTGAGCTCTTCGCCCTTGTCGGAGTTCAGTGCGTCCTTTGCCTTATCGAAGATACCCATGTGGTTATCCTTTCTTCTAGTTCTAGCTTTATCTAAAAGCTGCCGTGTCCGGCAACACACCCCAACGTACCGACACTTGAGCCAACATGCCACCGAAAAGTCTCTTTGGCCACTAGACCAAATTAGTTTTGCCGCCCCGCAGCGCGATTGTTCTCAGGGGACATCCAGACACCCCCACAACCTATCGAGCGCCCAATAAGGGCTGCTGCTTTAGCCCTACCCTAGCGAAGTATAAGCAAAATCAGGGTGCACATTTTTGCTGCAGGCCAATTTTCCTCAGTCTTGCAAATGATAGCGTTAGACGGTATCGACGATTTACCAACAAAGGCTTCGCACCATGGCTTCAACTATCCCAGCGCCACCGTCCACTTCGGAAACGGCCACGGAATTCTTTGGCTTAGTATGGCCGGGCAAAGAGGCTGCCCGAGCAGCCGCCAGCGCGCCGCTGACGCAACGTTTCACGCGTGATACTGCGCTCAGCACAGCCTGCGACACGGACAACGCGATTATTGCGGCAGATAATCTTCCGGTTCTGCAAGGGCTCGCCAACCGCGGGGAACTCTTTGACGTCATCTATATCGACCCGCCTTATAATACCGGCAAAGACTTCGTCTACCGCGATAACTATCGTTTGCGCCGCCAGATGCGTTCCGGAAGCTATGCAGAATGGCACTCGCAATGGCTGTCGATGATGCTTCCCCGACTCATCTTGGCCCGAGACGTACTTTCCGCACAAGGTTTCATTTTTGTCTCCATTGGAGAAGACGAAGTGGCCAATACGCGCAAGGTACTCGATGAAGTTTTTGGAGAGGAGTGCTTTGGCGGCCAATTGATTTGGAAGAAGGCAGGAACCGGCAAGAATGATTCTAAGTACGCAGTGGTAGAGCACGAATATATTCTGTGCTACTCCCGTACTCCCGATAATCCTGGATTCAATGTCGATCTCCAAGGCCATACTTCCACCAAATACAACCATGAGGACGACAAAGGGAAGTACTCCTTGGTGCGTTTGGACTCTAAGACCCTTGGGTACCTTCCCTCCCTCGACTTCCCTATCACCGGGCCCGATGGCAAGGAATATTGGCCGGACCAGCCGGTGGGAAAAGAAAAAGTCGCCCGTTGGCGCTGGGGCCGAGATAAGGTTGAACAGCGCTTCGACGAGCTCGTCTTCCGACGAGGTTTTGTCTATACCAAGAACTATCAAAAGGTGGGAGCGCGCCCACGCTCTATCTTGGACGGGGAGCGCTTTGGGGTGACCCGCACTGGCCGGCGCGATGCTGAAGACGTCATGGGGCTAGAGGGCGTTTTCGAGTTTCCCAAACCGGTGCGCTTAATTAAGCACCTCATTTCCATTGCGGGTGGAAAGGATGCGCGCGTCCTTGACTTTTTTGCGGGCTCCGGCACCACTGCACAGGCGGTAGTGGAACTCAATAACGACGATGGGGGCGCTCGGTCTTTTCACCTTGTGCAAATTCCAGAGCCAACCTCCCCGCGTAGCGCCGCTCATCGCGCGGGCTTTTCTACCATTGCAGATATTTGCATTGAAAGGGTGCGCAAGGTTCCAGGCGCATCCTTTCAGGTCTATAGACAAGACTAAGTCTGTGCGGTACCAGACGGGCGACCGGGAATGCCGAAGAAGTCTAGGACGCGATCGGTAGCGAAGAATTTACCTACTTCATTGTGCGCATCTGCTGTACCACCAGGCCATACGTGTGAGCCTCCGGCGATACGGATATGTTCAAGCGGTGCGGTACAGCCGCTCCACTTCATATCGAGTGCATTGTTGACTAAACGGGTCGTATCGACCTTGGTAGAGCAACCATTTCGTTTACGGTCTTGTTCCAGCACGGATTCCACGGAGTAGTACTTGGTCTTATGGCGCGTTCCACCGTAGTAACCCACCACGGGGTCCACGGTGCCGTGAATATCCAATCGCCCCACGGGCGAATGAGCACAGTCTTTAAGAATATCTTTGTAGTAGGCGGCGGAAACTGTAGCCACAGACTTAAAAACATCGGGCATCTGACAGGCCAGGTAGGCGGCAAACCCGCCGCCGTTTGACATGCCGGTGGCAAAGATTCGGGAGTCATCTACCCGGTACGTTGCTCGAACGGCATCAATGATGTCGCGAACAAATTTTTTGTCTTCTGCTGTTGACGTCTTGGCATAGGGAGCAGGGCTCCATGCCTTCTTTTTGCCTTCCGCGAAAACGGTGATGGCATCAGCGGCATCGAGGCGGGAATAGCCGCGGAGATTTTCGGCAGATTGTCCCCAGCCTGGAAAGGCCAGGACGATGGGCCACTTTTTATCCCCCGTGTAGTCCTTGGGCACGCTGAGGATGAAGGAACGACCCGATGGCAGATTAACGGTGGTATAGCTTCCTGGCTCGGGTCCGCTCAGCGGTGCAGAGGTTGGAATCCCTAGGTTTTTCGTCTCAGTTGGGACTGCTTGGGGCGCGGAGTCGGGCGAATCGGCCGAACATGATGCGCCGGCAACCGCAAGGAAACTCACTGCTACCGCACCAACCAGGGCCCGTAGCGACCTCGCGTTCATCTTTGTCGTCCCTTCTGCCATGCGGTCCATAGTTGCTTATAGCGGCCACCATAATCTAACAGTTCGTGGTGACTGCCTTGCTCCACCACCCGCCCGTTATCCATCACGGCGATGCTATCGGCTCGTGCGGCCTGGTCTAATCGGTGCGCCACTACCAGTGATGTTCGCCCACGGGTGACCTCTGATGCGGCTTCTTCCAGAGCTTCCGCCCCCACCGATCCGGCCTCTGCGGTGGCCTCATCCATGATGACGATCTTGGGATCTAAAAGCAATATTCGCGCCAGCGCAAGCTGCTGCGCTGCTACTGGGTCAAGGTGGATTCCCTGAGCGCCAATGACCGTATCTAGGCCCTCCTCTAACTGCGCATACCACTGTGCGCCGACGCGCTGCAGTGCATCTTCCATTTGCGCATCCGAGGCTTGCGGGGCGGCCAAGGACAAATCTTCGCGCAGGGTTCCTGAAAATACGTGGACCTCTTGGGAAATCATCGCTAAACGCGCCACCCGTTCGGAATCAGAAAGGGCCGATACCTCGACTCCATCCACCACGACTGTTCCGGTAGCCGGGACTCGCAGTCCGGCTAGAAGAGCAGCGACCGTGGTCTTTCCCGCACCAGAGGCTCCCACTAAAGCTACGGTATGTCCAGCGGGAAGCTTAAGGTTTACGTCTTGCACAGCCCAGCCTCCGTCATCGTAGCGAAAGCTCACTTCTTTTAATTCGGCAACTCCACCTGGGGTCGGGGCGCCGAAGTCTGGCACCGCCCGTGGCGGGTCCATAACCACCCCAACTATCCGCGACAGGGAGGCATAGCCGGATTGAACGGTATCGATGACTCGCATCAATCCCATGAGCGGCCCGCGCAAGCGAATAAGAAGGAGCATGGCCGCGGTAACGGCGCCAACGGTGAGCGCCCCAGCCTGCACCACCCAAAAGCTAACGACCAGACCGCAGACCAGCATGACTAGCTCAATGACCGTCATCCATAGCTGCAGGACCATCATTGTCCTTCGCGCAGCGTAGCCCTTGTCCACCACCTGTGCGGAGGCACGTTCAATACCGGCATGCATCTGGTCTTCCATGCCAAAGGCGCGCACGGTCTCTCGCCCTCGAATTGCCTCCAGGAGCCTGCGTGCCCGTTCCGCCATGGCAGCGCGTTCGTCGGTATAGCGCTGTGGAGCGCGCTGCAGGTACTGGCGCGCAGCAATGAAATATAACGGCGTAACTGCGCCTACTACCAGTAGGTATTGCCAGTTGAGGCTGACTAGTGCCACCCCGGTGGTTGCGATGGCGAAGGCAGATTTCGCCAGCACGGGGACGGTCTCGGTTACGGCAGCCGATAGTTCTGCTACATCATCGGTAGAGCGAGAGACCAAATCCCCAGTGCCGGCTTCCTCCACCCGGTGGGTAGGCAGGCGAAGAGCGGTAGAGACCATATCTTCCCGCAAAGCGGAGATCACTCTTTCGCTCAGGCGTGAAAGGACATAGAACCCCGCTGCAGAAAACAGTGCGGAGACCGCGGCCACCAGCACCAGCGAGATGCCGATGGGCACAATGGCGCCCTGAGTAATGACAGCATCAACGATCTTTCCCAATAAGATGGGGATCGCTACATTGCTACCGGCGCCTGCGGTAAGCAAGGCTAAGGCCGCTGCGGCTTGGGGGCGGGCACCGGGGACGTCGGAAAGCTGGCGGCCCACTTCCTTACGCACTTGGGGCCAGGAGGCCGTAGGAAACCGCATCATAGCTCCGCCCCCACTGCTGCCCACGCCGGCGAGGTGGTGAAGACAAGCGTGGGCTTAGGCCCGCGGTGATACGCCACCCGCTGGGCAATTTCCTGCTCGGTCACCGAATCCACCGCGGTAGTTGGATCGGCCAAAATTAAGATCTCTGCGTCGGCAGCAAGGGCTCGTGCCAGCGCCACGCGCTGTTGCTGTCCACCAGAAAGGTTTCGGCCGCCCTCTCCCACCTCGCGATCCAACCCGCCCGGGATATCTTCCCCTGCAGCCACGTAGAGGGCTCGTTGTGCACTCGCGCTATCCGGATGAATATTGTCCCGCACGGTTCCCTCGAAAAGCATAGTTTCGTGTGGAACAACCAAGAATCGCTCGCGCGGCAAGAAGACGAGATCCTCTGGAACAGGTTCGGGTACCACGTTGACCCCAGGAGCGAGGGCTGGAACCTGCGGTTCGCTCTTTTCCACCCCGGGGGCGGCAAGGAGGGCGGTAATGCGCTCAGCGCTTGCCTGTGCGGCCGCCCACCGCGAGGCGATATTTCGGCCCAGCATCGTCATCGGGGTGATAATGAACTGCGTAAGGCCGATGACCGTAATGAGTTCACCTACGCTAATCATGGAACGCATGGCCATCATTCCTGCTCCAATACCGACTGCAATGACATATACCGAGCCCAAAATCTCCGTAGTCGCATTAAGTCGGGCTTGGGCACCATTGGCTTCTACCGTTCGCGCATAGGCGGCACCAGACACCGCGGAATAACGCCTACTCACTGTGGCTACAGCGCCCAGGCCCTTAAGGATCCGCAGGCCTTGGACCACATCGGTGGCCATGGAGCTGGCCTTCGCCAACGCCGCTTGGCGGATTCCGGAACGCGTACGCAGAGGCTTTGCCGCGCGCACTGAGCCCCACACCATGAGCGGACCGCCGCACAAAATGGCGATGCCTAAAGGCAGGTTAATACGGCTAGCCATGATCGCCACATACACAATGGCGGTGATCTCAGCGACGGGAAAGACCGTCATCATGACGGCATTCTGCACGCGCCGTGCGTCTGTGGAGGCGATGGCTAGTAGCTCGCCGGCGGTGCGAGGCCTGCCTGCAAGGCCCCGCGGGTCCTGAATCCTATCCGTGATGGCCATGCGAACATCGTGCCCAATTACTAGCATGGCTCGCGCGTTGAGGCCGCGTCCAAACCATGCGGCCAAAGCATTAAGGCAAAATGCGACCACTAAAACGGCCAGCCACAAGCCTAGTCGGTCAACGGATCCTTTCGAGACAGCTTCATCAATGGCATGTCCCACTATCACTGGAGTCGATCCGTTAAGCAGAAAAGAGACAGCCATGCAGAGTGCGGCCGGCACAGTGAGGGATGGACGAGAAAAGACAGTCTTTAGCAGCCACCTGGGATCTGATGGTGCAGGAAGTGTCCTCATAGGAAGCCATTCTAATTCGCGGTAGGTTAGATGAGCTATGTCGACTCGCCGCCCCGATCCCAGCCACTTCCCTAGCTACCGCAGGGCCTCCACCAGACAAGGCCCCGGCTTCCGCAATGCCGCGCAACGCACCGCTTCCGCCCAGGCCTTCCGCCGCGGCGCGAGCACCTATCACGATGTGCGCCCCGGCTATCCGGACGAGGTTTCTGCCCTTATTGCTGACGCCCATACCGTTGCCGATATCGGCGCCGGTACTGGAAAACTCACCGAGTCCCTACCCAATGCTCGGGTTATTGCGCTCGAACCCTCCGCCGATATGGCCGCAATTCTCGCAGCCCACCTCCGCCTGCCAGTCCTTCGTGCTACGGCCGAAAACACCGCGCTTGCCGACGCCTCCTTAGACGCCGCCTGCCTCGCCCAAACCTGGCACTGGGTCGACGTGCCAGCCGCCTGTGCAGAGCTTGACCGCGTCCTCGCGCCGGGCGGGAAGATTCTCTTGGTGTGGAATACGCTCGACGTCAACGCGGACCCCTGGATCCTGCGGCTGTCTCGCATCATGCACTCCGGCGATGTACATAAGCCAGGCTTTTACCCGGACTATACGGCGCCGTGGTCTTTGGACCGCGAGCTGCGCTTGACCTGGGAGAACGAATTAACTCCCGAACAGCTTCACCAGCTGATGCACACCCGATCCTATTGGCTGCGCAATGGCGAAGACATCCATGAACGTATGACCCACAACCTGGATTGGTACCTCTACGAGCACATGGGATTTAAGCCGGGGCAAAAACTACGCATCCCGTACCGCACGGATGCCTTCGTGCTGGTACGGGATTCGGATTAGAGCAGGACCTGCGCCAGTAGCGAGCCCACCACGCAGGAGGTGAACACCGAGATGGCGCCAGGGACAAGGAAGGAGTGGTTAATGACGAACTTGCCAATGTGGGTAGTTCCCGTGCGGTCGAAGCCGATGCAGGCTAGGTCCGAAGGGTAGGTTGGCAAAATGAAGTAGCCGTACGCTGCGCCGTAGAAACCAACGATAATGGCGGGATCGATGCCGAGCTGCAGGCCAATCGGAGCGATGGCAACCAGGGCGGCGGCCTGGGAGTTAACCAGCTTGGACACGAATACCAGCACCACGGCGTAGGCCCACGGGGCGGCCTCCACCACGGACCCGAGGTTGGACTCCAGGGCATCGATATGGGCTTCGAAGAAGGTATCTGCCATCCATGCCACACCAAAGACGGAGAATACTGCGGTCATACCGGCCTTAAAGACTGGCGTGGCCGCGATCTTCTTCGGGTCTGGCTTGCAGGTGAGCAGGATGATTGCGCCGGCAACAAGCATGACCATTTGGATAACCAGGTTCATCGACAGCGGGCTCAACTCGCCATCCTCACCCGGGACGAGGGGGCGCAGGAATTCGAACGCACCTAGCGCCACCACGCTGGCGATAGCCACGAGGAAGATAACCACCGCACGCTTTGCTTCTGGCGAAAATTCTTCATCCATCAGCGATCCGGTGGATTGGTGAATGCTTTCTGCAAACTCCGGATCCTTCATTCGCTCCTGGAATGCCGGGTCCTCGTCCAAGTCCTTGCCGCGGCGCAGCGACCACAGCGAGGCAAGAATGACACCGGCAAGCGAGGCGGGCATAGCCACCATGAGGATCTGCGGAATGGAATAGGCGTGGTCGATAGCACCGGCATTTTCCGCGATGATGGACGCTAGGGATACGGTGGCCACAGATACTGGCGAGGCCGTAATACCCATCTGAGCCGACGTCGATGCCACGGCCATGGGGCGCTCTGGGCGGATGCCCTTCTTCAGGGCAATATCCTCGATGATCGGAAACATCGTGTACACGACGTGACCCGTACCGCAAAGAACCGTCAGGAACCAAGTAGTCAGCGGCGCGAGGATGGTAATGCGCTCTGGGTGGGCGCGGAGAAACTTCTCGGCAAATTGCATCATCACTTCGAGGCCGCGCGCCTGCTGCAAGGTGGCGGCGCAGCCGATGACCGCAATGATGGTCAGCATCACGGATACCGGCGGCTCACCCGGGGCGAGGCCGAAGACAAAGACCATGAGCATCAAACCGATGCCGGAAATAAGACCAAGTCCGATGCCACCATAACGAGTGCCCAATAGCAGGGCGCTGAGGATGATGATGACCTGGAGCACGATGGCCAGAATTGAATCTGGCGCAATTACGCTGGCTAACATGCTGAGCCTTCCATCACGAGAGAGTTTTTGACTGGTTATATCCTATCCAGACCCACATGAACGGACATAAACGGAAAGGCGAGCGAATTCTCACACCGTGTCTCGGTGCAATAATCGCTCGCCTGAGTGCTATAATCCCAGCGTAACGGGCATACTGCTAGCGCTTCTTGCCGCGCTTTTCCCTCACTCGCACTGCGATGCGGATAGGCGTTCCGTGGAAACCGAACCGCTCGCGGAACTTGCGCTCGAGGTAGCGGCGATACGCCGCGTCCAAGAAGCCCGTCGTAAACAAGACGATGGTCGGCGGCTGCGTCGAGGCCTGCGTGGCGAACAATACGCGCGGCAGGCGGTTATTCTTCATCGGCGGCGGATTAGCCGCGATAGCCTCCCGCAACCAGTTATTCAGCTGGCCCGTGGACACACGCTGATCCCAGCTCTCCAGTGCCTCAATCATGGCCGGCTCCAGCTTCTGCAGCGCGCGGCCCGTTTCCGCAGAGATATTCACGCGCGTGACCCACGGCAAGTGGCTCAGCTGCTGATCAATCTCGCGGTCCAGGTAGTAACGGCGATCCTCCTCCATGAGGTCCCACTTATTGAACGCAATCACTAGAGCCTTGCCCGCCTCGAGCACCATATTGAGCACGCGCTGGTCTTGCTCGGAGATTTCCTCAGAGGCGTCGATAAGCATGATGCAGACCTCGGCAGCATCAATAACGCCGCGGGTACGCAAGGACGCATAGTACTCATGCCCCTGCGCGTTCTTTACCTTCTTGCGCAGGCCCGCGGTATCAATGAACTTCCACAGCTGCTCATCCAGCTGCACTAGAGAGTCAACCGGATCCACAGTGGTTCCCGCGACGTTGTCGACCACGGAGCGCTCCTCGCTGGTGAGCTTATTCAGCAGCGAGGACTTGCCCACATTAGGCTTGCCCACCAATGCGACGCGGCGAGGTCCAGAGGTAATCGCGGTCTGTCGGGGCTCTTCAGGGAAGACCCGCAAAATCTCATCGAGCACGTCCGCACCGCCGCGGCCATGCTGGGCGGATACGGGCCACGGATCGCCCAAGCCCAAGGCATAAAACTCCGCCATATCCGCGTACTGATTATCGGAATCGAACTTATTCGATACCAAAATCACTGGCACAGGCGATTTCTGCAGACGGCGAGCCATGACCTCATCCGTCTCCGTGATGCCCACCTTGGTGTCCACCACCATAACGATGACATCGGCGGTTTCCATGGCTACTTCTGCCTGGCGGGCAATCGCCGCATGGATACCCTTCACGTTGGGATCCCAGCCGCCGGTGTCCTGTACCAAAAAGCGCTGACCGTTCCAGTCCGCAACGTAGGAAATACGATCACGGGTAACGCCTGGGTGGTCCTCTACCACCGCTTCACGGCGGCCAAGGAAACGGTTAACCAAGGAGGACTTACCCACATTGGGGCGACCGACTACGGCCACCGTGCACAGGGCTTCTTCCGTGTGGTCATCGGACTCCACGCCAAAGGCACGGGAGAGTTCTTCCCACTCCTCTTCGCTCAGAGGCTCTTCCGCGTTCGAATCGTCGCCATAATCAGCCTCACCAAACTCCGAGTCATCGAAGTCATAGTCGAATTCCTCGGTATTGAAATCATCGGCGGCCCAACCAGGAGAGGCTTCTACCACCTCATCATCGAACTTACCGGCCGGGTAATGGAACTGAGTCTCCGACTCTTCCTGGGGATCGTGATTAGTCATTGACAGACTCCTTTACCACGTTAATCAGAGCTTCCAGCACATCCTCTGGGCTCATATTGGAGGTATCGACTAGGGTTGCGTCTTCCGCTGGGCGCAGAGGTGAGGCCTTGCGGGAAGAATCCGCCGCATCACGGCGCTGGACATCTGCGAGTACCGTCTCGTAATCCGAAGCAATGCCCGCCTTTTCATTTTGGGCTTGGCGGCGCTGAGCGCGGACCTCGGCTGAGGCGGTCATGAATGCTTTAGCGGGGGCGTCGGCAAGCACCACAGTGCCAATATCACGCCCTTCTACAATCGCGCGGTGAGCCTCGCGGGCAAGCTTGCGCTGCAGCGCAACCAGATTCTCGCGCACCTCCGGAATGGCAGATACGGCGGAAACATTACGGGTGACTTCGTCTTCGCGAATAACGCGCGAGACGTCCTCGCCGCCGAGGAGAACCTCGGTGGAGTCTGGGTCATCGGATACTCCCAAGGGCAGATTGGCCGTAGCCGCAATAACCGCGGCGGTGTCAGCAGGGTCGACGCCTTCACGCAGCACAGCAAGCGTTGCCACTCGGTACATAGCACCAGTGTCGACGTACTTTGCATCCAGCTGCTTGGCCAGCGCACGGCACGTGGTCGACTTTCCAGTTCCAGATGGGCCATCCACGGCTAGGATGAGACCCTCATTCGGCATATTAGAAATCATTACATCTCCACCGCCTTGTACAGGCTAGTCAGCTCGCTGGAATTGAGGGCACGCAGGCCGCCAGGCTTCATATCGCCCAGCTGGACTGTATGCAGCTTGGTGCGCACCAAGCGCTGCACGGGGAAGCCCGCTTCCTTCAACATGCGGCGCACGATATGCTTGCGGCCTTCATGCAGCTCAAGACGCACCAAGGAATAACCCTGGTTGGTATCAACTACCTGTGCAAAGTCGGCCTTTGCCAGTCCGTCTTCCAGCTCGATGCCATCCTTGAGCTGGCGCACGAGCTTCCTATCGGCCTCACCCAATACGGTGGCGAGGTAGGTCTTGGTCACCTCGTACTTGGGGTGCATCAAGCGGTTGGCCAACTCGCCATCATTGGTGAGGATGAGCAGGCCTTCAGTGTCGGCATCGAGGCGGCCGACGTGGAAGAGTCGTTGGCCAGCTGCGACCTTTTCTGACACCACGTCACCCACGCACGGGCGCCCCAGATCATCAGACATGGTTGACTGCATGCCGCGCGGCTTATTGAGCACGAAATATTCGTGCTCCTCATTGACGTTGACGCGCACGCCGTCTACTCGGATGACGTCAACGGAGGGGTTTACCTTGACGCCTTGCTTGGCAATGATCTTGCCGTTGACCTCAACTCGGCCGGCATCGATGAGGATCTCTGCGTGGCGACGGGAAGCGACGCCCGCCTTGGCGAGCACCTTTTGGAGGCGCTCTCCCTTGGGCTTGTCTTCATCGACCAGCCAATCGGCGCCCAATTCGCGGGCTACGGATTCTGCGGTAGCCTTCTGCTTTTTCTTTGACACATGCTGGTGACGGGCCGGCTTGGCATTGGAGACAATGATGTCACTGTCTCGCTGCTTCTTATCCGGTGTGCCGTCACGGCGAGCGGGAGGAGTCACGTACGTGTCCTTTTCTCTCGAAGATATGAAATTACCTGGGCAATCCTACCCCACGCTAGTACTCTTCGTCGATCGCCTCGACGTCAGGCAACAGCGGTGCCAAGTCAGGCAGGCGCTCCAAAGAATCGATCCCCAATAACTCGAGAAACAATTCCGTTGTCTCGTACCGGTGTGCGGCGCCCTCAAAATCATCCTGCGGCAGCTCCCGGACCAATCCGCGCAGGTTAAGGGTCCGCATTACGCCATCGACATTGACGCCGCGAACCGCCGCCACCTGCTGGCGAGTGACGGGCTGACGGTAGGCCACCACCGCCAAAGTCTCCAGGGCAGCACGGGAGAGTTTGGTTTGGGCGCCATCCAAGAGAAATTCTTCTACCGCACCGGCATTTTCGGTGCGCGTATAAAAGCGCCACCCCTTTTGGGTCTCGCGCAGGTCGATACCAGAACCGCGATTATCTAGCTCCCGCTGAATGCTGCGTAAGCAATCACTAACAACGTCCCTTTCCGCCCCCAGCGCACGCGCCAATAGCTCCACAGAGGCTGGGGAGTCGAGCACGAGCAATATGGACTCAAGACGGGAACGCAGCTGCGAGATGAGGGGAAGATCCATAGCCTCCGAGTTTACTGGAGAAGAAAAAATCGCTGAAAATTCTTCAAATCACTTTCGCTCGCGACTGTGACTCGGCTAACATATTGTCATGGAAACTATCACTCGCACCGACAGACTCATCCTCATCCCGCTATCCGCCGCTAATACCGAAGAGACCCACAAGGTCTACAGCGACGGACGTATCTGGAGCCACCGCCCGAACGGGCGCTTTGCTGACATCCGCACCACGCGCGCACTCGCACAAGCATCCTCCCAGTCGTGGGATGCCCACCACTTCGGTCCTTGGGCCGCGTATATGCGCCACAATCCTTCGGAATTCGTCGGCGTCGGCGGTGCAATCTTCGTCGAAGAAGGAAACTTCTGGGACATCAAATACCGCCTGCGCCCCGCCCACTGGGGTGCAGGTTTTGCCACCGAGATCACCTCTGAGGCAGTGAAGAGCATCCGCCAGGTGGACCCCAACTCCCCCATTACCGCCCGCGTGACCACAAATCACCCGGCGGCCATCCGGGTCATCGAAAAGCAAGGGCTCCAACAAGTATGGGAAGGGCGCCGCATAGGCACCGAGGACAACCCCGAGGAACCAGACGTACGCGTCTACTCCGACCGCGAGCTCTCCCCCGATACACTGGATTTCATCCAGCAGCGGCCTTAGTCCCAGTTCGCTGCGGCAACTACCGCTGGGTCAACATCCAAGCCTGTCCACGATAGGTCCAGCTGACCCAGCGCTTCTTCTTGTTGTGCATCAACCGCCTTGGCTTTGTACAACTCCAACAGGGCCAAGAAACGGCCTACCACCTGCATAGAAACCGTACAGTCGCGGGTTAGCGCACCAAAGCTGGTCCATTGGCCCGCACCGAGTAGCTTGAGTGTTTCCAAAATCTTGCCGGCCTGCTCCGGTACAGATACTGCTACGGAGTGCACGTGACCGGTTGCTACCTCCTCCGGTGGCTTGGGGCGGAACACGCCGGCCGCTAGCTCGGCAAAGCTGGCCGGCGTATGGCCGAGCGAAACTGGAGGCAAAAGCTCGGCGAACTTCTCCTCGATGGAAACCGCACGCGGATAGCTGCGCTGTGCCTCGCGCTGCCACACGGCGAATTGGTCCGCTGCTTGCTTATAAGCCTTGTACTGCAACAGGCGGGCAAAAAGGAGGTCGCGCGACTCCAGCAGTTCCAAGTCTTCAATATCGTCGACATCACCGCGCGGCAGAAGCCGCGCCGCCTTCAAATCCAAGAGCGTAGCTGCCACCAATAAAAAATCAGTGGTCTCATCCAGATCAGCGGACTCTCCCAGCTGGCGCGTATACGCCACGAATTCGTCCGTTACTTCTGACAGCGCAACGTCAGTCACGTCCATCTTCTTGGACTGAATAAGCTGCAAAAGCAGGTCAAAAGGGCCCTCAAAATTCCGCAGTGCAATGCGAAAGCCCGTAATCTCCGGCTGGGTCACGATACCTTAAACGGTCGAGCGCTCAATGACCTCTTTGGCCAGGTCCCGATACTGCTGTGTGGCCGGGGAGCTTGGCGCCCAGGTAGTAATCGGCTCGCCGGCCACCGAAGTCTCTGGGAACCGAACGGTCCGGGTAATGACTGTGTCAAAGACCTTATCGCCAAAGTAATCCACCACCCGGGACATAACTTCCCGGGCGTGCTTGGTCCGGCGATCAAACATGGTCACTAGGATTCCCATGACCTCAAGGTCAAAGTTAATGCGATCAGAAACCTTTTCCACGGTATCGGTCAACAGCGCCAAACCGCGCAGGGAGAAGAACTCGCACTCCATAGGGATGATCACACCCTGTGAGCAAGCAAGGGCATTGACGGTAAGCAGGCCCAAGGAGGGCTGGCAGTCAATAATGATGAAATCATAATCGCGGCGCACCGGACGCAGGGCGCGGGCAAGGGTGTGCTCGCGACCGACCTCATTGACCATCTGAATTTCCGCGGCGGAAAGGTCGATATTCGCCGGCACCAGATCCAAGCCCGATACCCCGGTGTGCTGGATAGCCGAATGAATAGAGGTGTGGCTATCGAGCATCACGTCATAGATGGTGTCCTCGATATCGTCATGCGTGAGCCCAAGCCCCGCCGAAAGCGCGCCCTGGGGGTCAAGGTCAACCAAGAGGACTTTACGGCCATACTCGGCCAAGCAGGCGCCCATATTGATGGTTGAGGTGGTTTTGCCTACGCCACCCTTTTGGTTACACATCGAAATGATGGTGGCCGGCCCATGCTTTTCCAAGGGTGCGGGTTCCGGTAGCTCACGGATAGGACGACCGGTCAGCCCCACCTCTACGTCAGAGGCAGAAAATAGACCCTCTTCGCTCACAGTCACACCTGCTTCCTTGACGCCAAGTTCCGGACCATGACACTTGGCTTAGGGTTGATTACAACGTTGTCATTAAAGCGTACCCGTTACAGGTTAAAAGTACCGAGACTTAGCCTATATCAAGCGTTTAGCGTTGACTAGAACGGCGTTTGAGAATTGCCACCAAAGCTATGAGTGCGATGAGTACCGCCGCGGCTGCCCCTCCAATAATCCAGCCCAAATGTAAGCCGCCGTCTTCTTCGGGGTCCTTTTGCTGGCGCTCATCGAGGTTTTCCGCGGCGGATTGATAGTTAGGGTCCTGCAGCGTGACGATGAGTGCGGCCCCAGAACCGTCATTGCGTAGCAACTGCATAATAAAGGGATTATCAGGCGCCTCGCCCTCCGGATAGGTCAGCGTGAGGGTTCGAGAAGAGGCGTCCACGTCACGCTCTACGCCTTGGATAATATTGCCCTCGCCATCGAGGTAGCGCAGCGTGACGTCATTTTCTTGCGTGTCCTTGAACTGCTGGTAGAGGTCATAGGCCTGCTTGAGGCCCATCTTTGCGGTAATAGTATTGCCTTCGATTTTGGATTCGAGGTTTACGTATTCCGCACCGTCAAGGTTGGCTTCCCCAGCAGGCTTGCGCTCCGGCTTTTTGCCTGGAACAACAGGCAAGTTGCTATCTTCTTTCGCCGGCACGGGCCTGTCATCTCCGCCCTCGGCATCGTTTCCGGCTGGCGCCTTGTCGCCTTGAGCCGGCTTATCAGAGCCCGGATCCGGCGCTGGCGCTGGGTTCGGGCCGCCTTCCGCGCCGTCAATTTCTTCCTGAATGTCCTCCTGTGCGACCGACCCATCGGCTACCAGAGTCAGGGTTGCATTCATGCCTTGGGCGGAGACAGGAACCGAGATTTGGCCGCCATCTGCCGGGGCGGTGATGGTAGCGGAGGTACCTGAGGCAGACACGTTCCACCCATCGCCGGAGTAGTTGGCTTCGGCCGGCACGGGCAGGCTTACAGTCGTGGTCTGGCCGGCAGGAACCGAAATGGGAGCGGCAATAGCAGCCTCTACTTCCGGCGGCAGCTGGGCGTGTGCCACCGCTGGGAAAATCAATGCGGTAGATAGCACCGCACCAGCTACACGAGTTGAAAACATATAGGTCCTTTCTTAGGCACGGGGGTGCGCAGTGCGCCAGACCTCGCGCAAGGAATCGGCAGTGACGTGAGTATATATTTGCGTTGTCGTCACCGAGGAATGTCCCAGTAATTCTTGCACGGTGCGCACATCTGCGCCGCCTTCAAGCAGGTGCGTCGCAAAAGAATGCCGCAGGGTGTGCGGCGATATGGACTTTCCCAGTTGCGTCCGCTGCGCTGCAGTCTTCAACACAGTCCACGCACTTTGACGGGATAAAGCGCCGCCACGGTTATTGAGAAACAACGCCGGCGTCTTACCTTTGCTCAGCGCCGGTCGCGCCCGCACCAGGTAGGCATCGAGAGCCTGGCGGGCATGCGAGCCCACTGGCACAATCCGTTCTTTGTCTCCCTTGCCCCGCAAGCGTATTACTTCCTGCGCGGAGGACACGTCATCAACGTTGAGGGAGACAATTTCCGAGATTCGCGCGCCGGTGCCATAGAGCATCTCCAGCAGGGCGCGGTCGCGCACATCTACCGGGGTCTCAGTAGGAGTCGCTTCAATGAGGGCGGTGACCTCATCTACCGATAATGTCTCCGGCAAATGCTGCCCGGTTGACGGAGGGGTTACCTCAACCGCAACATCAACGTCCACTACGCCTTCTGACACGGCAAATTTATGCAGTCCGCGAGCAACGATGAGCGCTCGGTTGGCTGAGGACACAGCCATGTGTGAGCGCAGGTCTTTAAGATAAGCCTCCACCATCGGTCGCGTCACCGACCGCAGATCCTCTACCCCGTTATCCCCCAGCCATGCAAGGTAGCGGCGGACATCGCGGCGATAGTTGCTCAAGGTGTTGGCGGAAACGCCGCGCTCGACTGCTAGATGATTAAGCCACGTCTGCGCTATGTTTTCTAGCGCACTCACAGCTGCTTTAGGTCCGCGCCCGTGCGGCGGGAGCTCATCGAGGTCGGTCGAAGGTCGAACGGCTCCTCCACGCTGCGGGTCTGCTTGCCGCCGCGCAGCACAGCGTAGGCGGCCAAGATACCGCTGCAGGCAATGGAATTGACGATGTCACCGCGCAGCACCTTGTCGACGGCCTCGTCGAGGCCCACCCAGGCGACTTCCATATCGGCTTCTTCGTCACCGGTAGCCTCCATCCGGGGGACGTCGGAAAGCTCCGAGGCAAGGAATACGCGAACCGCTTCTTCGCAGAAACCCGGCGAGGTCACAAGGTCCGTCAGCACGGACCACGTCTGCGCGCTCAGGCCGGCCTCCTCCTGCAGTTCACGCTGGGCGCCGGTCAGCTCATCCTCACCGCGTACGTCGAGCAATCCCGCCGGCAGTTCCCACAGGCGCTTTCCCACGCTGTGGCGGTACTGATACACCATCGCAATACGCTCGTCTGAGTCCACTGCCACAACGGCCACAGCACCTAAGTGCTCGACTACTTCCCGGGAGGCAGAAACGCCGCCGGGCATGACTACCTCGTCGCGGCGGAGGGCAAGAATGGGAGCTTCGACAAGCAGCTGCGAATCAAGCACCTTGAAATCATGCGCCATGGGCTATTCCTTTCCCGGCAAGGCGGAGTCAGCAGTTTCGGTGGCGCCATAGTCGCCCTGGCCACCATCAAGTTGTTCCTGGGTGGCCAGAATGACCGCAATGCGCTCCACTGCCCGTTCGGTGCTATCGACCGTAGACAGCTCCGCGTCCTGATCCCGCACCTGGGCTAGCGCCTTATCATCTTGAGTCTGCTTGGTGCGCCCACTCAACACCACGGACCCATTGACATCATCCAACCCGGTGGCAAATTCTGCCAGCGCGCTGGACGGGTAACCACGCAGGCCATTACCAGAGACCACGATAATGGCCTGGGCAGGAACGATGGTGCCATCTTCGTAATCAATAAAGCCCTCGTCGCGCAGCTTATGGAGCACGTCTGCACGCTCGTCCACTGAAGCCAAAGGCTTCGTGCTCTCAGGATCCATAGACAGCGCAGTGCCTAGCACCTCACCACCAAGGGCTCCGGCCGAATCCAAGTCCTTGATATCTGCCTTCTTGGGCGCAGTATCTTTCAAGATGGGAAGCAGCTTGTCCTTAGTTTCGGGACGCAAGAAGTCTTTGGTCAGCTTAATCTCGCCGGCCTCGGTGGCATCGGAAGACTTCAAGAGCTTCCGGATAGCGTCCACGTCGCCGCCATTGGCGTCATCGGTGGTCACGATGAGTACTGGGCGCTGAGACAAGGCTCCATCAACCATTTCCGCTCCAGAATCGGCCACGATCTTGTCGCTGGCGTCATTTTGGGTCTGCAGAATCTTATTGTCTTGGACCACCTTGCGGTGCTCCTCGCGGATCGGATCGTCGTCTGCCATGCTGGTGGTCAAGTTCGGCGCAATCACTAGAGCGCCTAAGGCTACGCCAACCGCGGCGCCGAAGCCCAAGCCTGCTACAAGCTCAGTCTTTGCCATGCCCTATGCGCCCCCAAAGAGGCTGGACCAGGTTTCGCTAAGGTTGCTAGCAAAGTCCTGGCTGCCGCCGAAGCCGACGATGAGGATGACCGCCGCAATGGCAACCAAGATGCCCAGCACTGCCCACAGCCAGCCGAGGTTGGAGGAAGGCGCACTGTAGAGATTGATTACCGCATCGGCGTCAACCACCTTGGTACCGGCCTTAAGGCGGGACAGCACGGCCGAGGGGTTGGTGCGGTCCGCAAAGATATCATCGAGGTCTACCCCGCCGCCGGCCTGCACAATAAGATCGGCGCCGTGGTAGTCCGCAAAGAGCAGGCCCAGGTCGGTACCTGAATGCGTTGCCGCGGGGAAGGTCATCGCACCAATGCCAAGGTCCTGGATGCGGTCGAGGCCTTCTACCTCCCCTTCTGGGTCCGCAGGAACGATTACGCGGGCGCCGCAACGCAGAGCTTCATCGCTCACGCTATTGGGATCCCCAATAATGAAATCTGGCTTATACCCTTGGGCCAGCAACGAATCTGCCGCTGCTCCCACAGCAATCAGCAGCGGCTCATACTCGCGAATAAAGTTGCGTAGCTGCTTGAGCTGTTCGCGGTGCCTATCGGTAGGCGAAAAGAGGACAACCTTGCGGCCGGCGATTTCGGAGCCGGAGGCGGGGACACCGAGGCCGTCGATAAGCAGCGGGCCTTCCGAGTTAATAAAGTCAATGGAATTGCCAAAGAAGGATTCCATATGGTCAATCAGCCCGCCCTGCGCCGCGGTGAAGTTCTCTTCTGCTCGCTCACGAGTTACCACGCGGCCGGTACCGAGCGCCCTATCGCCGCTAAAGACGGTACCGTCCTCCCCGATGCGAGCCTTTTTGCCCTCTTTGAACTCAGAAACAAAGGACTGCCCAACGCCTTCAAGGAGAGTAATGTCGGCGTCAAGCAACATGTGCGGGCCATAATTGGGGACCGTGCCGGTAGAAAATTCCGCCACGTTAATGACGGCGGAGGGCTTTAGGTCTACGAGGGTCTGAGCCTCGTGGCGAGAGATATTAGCCGCATCAATTACGGCGACATCGCCTTCACTAAACTTTTTCATCCCCTTAGCGCCTGGAGTGCAATCGCGCAGTGCACCAGGCTGCTCGGGGTCACGGGAAAACAGAGCCATGGGCCCTATTGTGGCGTGTTTATAGTTTCGAGTGGGTGAGGCGCGCGGAAGCTTCTTCCTGTGCGCGGTCAAAAAGCTCCTGCGCGTGCGCGCGGCCGGTCTCGGTATCGTCCAACCCCGCCAGCATGCGAGCCAGTTCCTCCACGCGCTCCTCCTGTGACAGCTCGGCCACGCCAGAGGTAAATCTCTCCTTCGATACATGCAGGTGAGCATCAGCATACGCGGCCACCTGCGGCAAGTGGGTCACCACAATCACTTGGTTGTGTACCGCCAAGCGCGCCAAGCGCCGGCCGATCTCTACCGCTGCGCGGCCACCCACGCCTGCATCAACCTCATCGAAGACCAAGGTGGCACCGTCTTCCTCCGCCAGCACGACCTCCAAGGCCAGCATGACACGGGAAAGCTCGCCGCCCGAGGCAGCAGAGGCAATCGGCTTGCCATTCAATTGCAGCTCGGCCGCGTCTGCGCCGGACTTAGAATATTTCGCCTGCGTGAGCTCGACCGTCAGAGTCGAATTCGGCATGGCCAAGCCGTGGAGCTCCTGCGTTACCTGCTCGCCCAGAGCCTTCGCCGCTTTCCGACGCCTCTTTGTCAGCTCCCCTGCCCGCTCAATCATCACCGATTCAGCTTCTTTAACCTGCTTTTTTAGCTCCTCCAGGGCTTCTGTGGAGGTATCCATGGACTCCAGTTTTGCCGCTGCCTCATTGCGCCAAGCGAGCACGCCATCAATATCCCCGGCGTACTTCCTAGTCAACGTGCGCAATTCCTGCTGCCGCTGGAGGGACTTTTCCAACAGGTGTGGGTCCGCCGGAAGTCCGGCTAGATACCCACCGAGCTCGCCGGAGATATCGCCCAACTGCGTCGAGATCTCGCTGAGCCGTTCGCCCAAGGCCGCCAGTTCCTTATCGGTGGACCCCGCCAAGGCAGAAACCGCCCGGCCTAGCAGTGCCGAGGCGGCCTCTTCCAGTTCCTCGGTGCCGTCGATCGCAGCCAACGCAACTTCCGCGGACTCGCGCAGCCCATCGACGTCCTGCAGCTTGCGAACCAGCTGCACCAGTTCCTCATCCTCGCCGGGTTCTGGGGCGATGCCATCGATCTCATCGACGGCGAATTGCAGACGGTCAACTTCCTGCGCCAACTCGCGGCGCTGCTCCGTGCGCCTCTTATAGTCCTTCGCGAGGCTGCGCCACTGTTTGAAGGCCTCGGTATAGCGCTCTCGCACACGCGCCAATTTCGGATCCGCACGATCAACCGCACCCAGTTGTTCCTCGGGCGCGAGCAAACGCAGCTGGTCATTCTGCCCGTGGACCGTAATAAGCTCGCGCGCGAACTCGCCCAGGGTTGCAGCCGGCACCGCACGGCCGCCTAAATAGGCCCGCGATCTTCCCGCTGCAGAGACCGTGCGTGAAACGATATACTCGCCATTTTCGTCGGGCTCACCGCCAACCGACTCCACCAGTTCGCGGATAGAATCCTTCGCGGAGGAAAAATGTCCTTCCACTGCGGCCTTTTTCGCGCCATCGCGCACTCGAGAGGCATCCGCGCGACCACCGGCTAAGAGCCTCAAACCAGTAACCACCATAGTCTTACCCGCACCGGTTTCACCGGTAAGCACGGTAAGGCCCGCGGATAGTTCCGCAGAGCTCTGGCTAATGACGCCCAGATCATTGATGGAAATATCGACGAGCACTACTTCTCCTTCGGCCCGCGCCACCCTTCTACGGGCAGGCGCAGCTTCGAGACTAAACGGTCAGTAAAAGGTTGGTCATCCAAGCGTACCCACCGCACCGGACACTCGCCTCGCACTACTTCCACACGTGCCCCTGGTGGCATCGCAAATTCGCGGAAGCCATCCAAAATCACTGTGGCGGGAGTCGTGCGCATCGTCGATTCGACGGCTACTAAAGAATTGGGCGATACAACCAATGGCTTGGTAAACAGCGCATGCGCATTATTCGGCACTACCAAAATTGCATCCAGAGAGGGCCACAACACCGGACCACCTGCGGAAAACGCATAGGCAGTCGATCCAGTGGGAGTGGAAATCAGCACGCCATCGCAGCCAAAGGACGACACCGGCCGGCGGTCAACTTCCAAGATTGCGTCTAGCACGCCGGAGCGGTTTTGGTTTTCTACCGAAGCCTCGTTCAAAGCCCAGCTGCGGTTAAGAAGGGTTCCCTCCTCATCAAAGATGGACACATCAATGGTGAGGCGGTCCTCAATGCGGTACCTCTTTTCAATGACCCGCACCAAGGCCTGATCGAGAGATTCGACTTCCCACTCGGCCAGAAATCCCACGTGGCCTAGGTTGATACCCAGCACCGGAATATCTACGGCACGCGCCATGTCGGCGGCACGGAGGAAGGTTCCATCGCCGCCCAAAACCAACACCAATTCGCACCCTGCGGCCGCATCTTCAGTGTGAGGTACATGCTTTAATCCCGGCAGTACCTTTTCGTCCGCGCATACTCGAACGGTAATTCCCGCATCTTGCAAAAGCTCAGCTGCACGCGACGTCGCTTCCAGGTTTTGCTGGCGGTTGGCATGAGGCACCAACAGGATTTCACGGGTCATTGCGGGCCTTCCTCGACTGCGCGGTCAATCATTTCTTCCACTCTAGCCAGATCCGTGGGCTGGCCGTCCTTTTTCAGCCACAGGAAATACTCCACATTGCCGCTTGGCCCAGGCAGCGGGGATGCCACAGCCCCATGCATGCTAAGCCCCAGGGACAACGCAAATTCAGCGACTTCCTTGGTTACTTCTTTGCGCAGCTCCGGTGAACGAACCACGCCACCGCTTCCAAGGCGCTCTTTGCCCACTTCAAACTGAGGCTTCACCATAGGCAACAGCCAAGCGCCGTCCTTCAGGCAATCCACAATGGCCGGCAATACCAAGCGGAGGGAAATGAAGGACAAATCGCCTACCATGCCATCGCAGGGGCCGTCGGTAAGCTCCAGCGTTAAATTCCGGATATTCGTACGGTCTAAAACGGTGACGCGATCATCGTTTTGCAGGCGCCAGAGCAGCTGCCCATAGCCCACGTCGACAGACAGCACTTCCTGCGCACCGTGTTCTAGGCACACGTCCGTAAAGCCACCGGTAGAAGCGCCGGCATCGAGGATGCGACCATTCATGTCGACGTCGAACGCCGCCAAGGCGCCCAAAAGCTTGTGAGCGCCACGGGAAGCCCACTTGTCCTCTTCAGCTTCCTCTACCTTGATGGAAACCTCGGGCTCTACAATCGACGCCGGCTTGTGCGCCTTGAAGCCACCAACCGTGACACGGCCGGACTTAATCATCTCCCGTGCCTGCTCACGTGACCGCGCAATCTTTCGGCGCACCAGCTCCGCATCTAACCTACGACGTTGTGGGGGCATTAATTCTCCTGCAATGCATCGCGCAGCACATTGTGAGCACGATCAAGCTGATCTACTTCAGCGGCCAAATCCGCTGCGTCTTCTCCAAGGATCTCTGCTACTTCCGCATCGATCTCTGCCGGCTCCTTGACGGCTCGGAAGTCGTGCGGCTTTACCGCCATTGCGCAACAACCTTTTCCGCCCGCTCGCTACGCGGCTGAATATAGCGCGGCGGCGACGGCATGGCCCATGCAACTTCCAACACGGTGCGCAATGCCTGCACGGAGGTAGACTTTTCGTCGCCGCCCTCGAGCAGAAGGTCATGGCCATCGCACCGCGCCGTAAATCCACCCTGTGCTCCGGGACGAGCGACAGAGACAGGAAGGGCCAACTCGTGCATTCCTGCACCAATAAAGTTAGGGCGTGCCTCCACAGGTGCTTCAATCAGCTCCAACTCACCAGAAACGCCGGTAAGCACATGGAAGGTATCCATTGCAGCAGAGTTACCACCTGCAATATCAGTATCCAGACGGTCACCCACAGCAAGTGGCTTCTTCGCGCCGATTTGCTTCGCCGCAAAAGTAAACATGGCCGGCTCGGGCTTGCCAGCAGATACCGGCTCTACACCAGTGGCTGACTGGATAGCGGCAACCAGAGAACCATTTCCCACAGCAAGACCTCTCTCAATTGGCAGAGAGGTATCGAGATTCGAAGCAAAGAACTTGGCCCCCTGGCGAATGGCCAAGGCACCTTCAGTCAAGTGTTCCCAGCCAACCGAGCGGTCAAAGCCTTGCACTACGGCAGCAGGCTTGTCATCGGCGCTGCAAACTACCTTGAAGCCCATCTCCCGGGCCAAGTCACGGAGGGAATCGGCGCCGATAATAAGGAGCTTCGCCCCAGCTGGGACCTCCTCCGCCGCTAGTTGAAGGACCGCTTGCGCAGAGGTAACGATCTGTTCCGTACCCGCGGTAAGCCCGATGTCCTCCAGCATCTTCGCCACTGCCTGTGGGCTGCGCGAAGCATTGTTGGTCACATACACTGCCGGCACTCCGCAGGTGTTGATGACGTCCACCACGTTAGAAAGCGGGCGACCGCCTTCCCACACGGTGCCATCGAGATCGAGAAGAAGAGCGTCGTGCTTGCTTAGAACCGTCACTGCTTGCACTCCTCAAGGCGCTCGGCAGCATCAGTCCAGTCGCCTTCATCAATAGAAACTGCGTGCTCAAACCAGTCCCGAGCCTCGTCCTTTCGGCCTGCTTCAAGCAGAGCATTACCGTAGGCATAAGCGAGACGGCACGCGCTTACCCCGCGGGCATCGCGGTCAGGATGTGCGCGCTGAATGGTGACAACCGCCGACTCAGCTTGACCCATGTCTAGGCGGGCGCCGGCCAAAACAATTGCCAGCTCAATCTTCGACTCTTCATCAAGTTCCGATGCTTCCTCCGCACGGCCTAGCTCCAGCGCCTTCTCCGGGCGGCCCAAGCCGCGCTCGCAATCAGCCATGACTGCGAGCATTCCGGGGCCACCGGAAATGCGGCGCGCGGCACGCAGCTCAGCCAAAGCTTCTTTCCACTCGCCGGCGCGATACGCAGCGATTCCGTTGACTTCGCGGGCAATTGCGACGCGGCCAGCGCGGTCTTTAGCGGCACGCGCATGCCGCAATGCGAGCTTAGGATCATCCTCCATCCAGGTCGCAGCCATGATCATATGCTTAGCGACGGCCTCGGAGTTCTCCTTCGATAGCGACTTCAGGTCCTGCAGAACCATCGGGTCTAGGTCGTTAACATCGACCTCAGCCGGGATGTCTGGGTCGCTCATGCGACGGTTAATGCGTTCCTCACGGTAACCGGAGCGCTGCGGCGAAAAAGACTTCTTCTTGCGGGAATCGCCCTTAAAATCACGGCCTTTGTTATTGCGTGGCTTGCGGTCACGTCCACCGCGCCCGTTGTGATTGCGCTCCGACATTCAGCCCTACCCTTCCTTGGTTGGAACTAGCACAGAAATACCGGCCCTATTCTACAACCCGCAAACAAAAAGCCGGAATTTAGATCCTGACGGGTTGCCGCAGTGTAACCCAAGCATTACTCATCAAACCAACCCAAAGGCACACCGTGACGAAACGGATGCTACCACCAGGAACAAGTAGCGCGCCTAGCGCGCCGTAGACAACAAATAGCAGGCCCCACAGCGCTTGACGACGCACCGCCTTCCTCAATGCAGCCCAACCGAGAAGAATCACTGCACACACAATCAAAACTGCACCAGTCGCAGCATCCCACCAGCCCTCACTGCCACCTTCACACGAAACAGACAAGAGCAAAGAGCCCGGCAGCGCAGTACCGATACCGAATAAGACCCTAATTCCAGAATTATCTAGCGGTCTTTCAGAAGAGAAGGAAGACACCGTTAAATCTCCTTAAGCCGCTGCGAAAAATAGTCACGGTTAAATTCTTGATTCTCAGCGAATTCCCTGAGCACGCCTGGCCAAGTCGGATACGCATCAATAAGGTTTTCTGCGACATTCAACAACGGTGAGAATGCAATCTCGCCCCATCTAACCCCTATCCCTACCCGTTCGGAGTATGCTGTGCTGCTCAATGGGCCTAGAGCCCACTGGCTACCGGAAGCAGCATTCATCCATGTACCGCTGATAGCCAGTATTCGGGAAACCTTGTCCTCGTAGCTGTGCTTGGAGTTTAAGACGTCTAGCACCGCGTCGAACGGAAATTCTTTAGAGCCCTGGGTGACTTGTTCTTCCTGCTCCGGCGATAGCTCCGCGAGCATCGCGGGAATAGCAACCGCGCGAAACTCTTCCAGGCGCTTTCCAAATTGCCGATGATAGCCATCGAACCACATGAGTTTCCTCCCAAACTGTCGAGTGAGCAAGCATAGCAATGATGCAAAGAAAAAGTGCGCCCTTCGGGGCATCATTCGGAATATTCCTCAAGCCGGCTTCCCGTACAACCGCGGTAAAACCACAAATGAAGCCGTAGAAGACTTTGGCACTTTATAGTGTGCGTTGTCTTCTACGGCTTCATCATTACGGTATTTTGTTGTTTTTGTTGTTTGGTGTCGGCGGTGACTTACTCTCCCACAACCTCCCGGTTGCAGTACCATCAGCGTGTGCAGGCTTAGCTTCCGGGTTCGGAATGGGACCGGGCGTTTCCCTGCAGCTATTGACCACCGACAAACATACGAAGCATTCAGGCCCTTAGGTGTGCTTTCGGGTGTTGTGTCAGATACTGCATAGTGGACGCGGTCACGACAGTGACTGTTTCTTCATCTTGTTGTTTTGCCAATACACGGAGTGTGTTGGTGTTTGTTGTGGTCAATTAGTACCAGTAGCCTTCACACCTTACAGTGCTTCCAGGTCTGGCCTATCTACCCTATCGTCTTTAGGGGACCTTAACGAAACCTCATCTTAAAACAGGCTTCCCGCTTAGATGCTTTCAGCGGTTATCCCTTCCGTACGTAGCCAACCAGCGATACCCCTGGCGGGATAACTGGCACACTAGAGGTACGTCCGTCCCGGTCCTCTCGTACTAGGGACAGCTTTCTTCAAGTTTCAACGCGCGCGGCGGATAGAGACCGAACTGTCTCACGACGTTCTGAACCCAGCTCGCGTGCCGCTTTAATGGGCGAACAGCCCAACCCTTGGGACCTACTCCAGCCCCAGGATGCGACGAGCCGACATCGAGGTGCCAAACCATCCCGTCGATATGGACTCTTGGGGAAGATCAGCCTGTTATCCCCGGGGTACCTTTTATCCGTTGAGCGACACCACATCCACAAGTAGGTGCCGGATCACTAGTCCCGACTTTCGTCCCTGCTCGACATGTCTGTCTCACAGTCAAGCTCCCTTGTGCACTTACACTCACCACCTGATTGCCAACCAGGCTGAGGGAACCTTTGGGCGCCTCCGTTACATTTTGGGAGGCAACCGCCCCAGTTAAACTACCCACCAGGCACTGTCCCCAACCCAGATCATGGGCCAAGGTTAGATGCTCAATCCGATCAGAGTGGTATTTCAACAACGACTCCACCACCACTAGCGTGATAGCTTCTTTGTCTCCCACCTATCCTACACAAACCGAACCAAACACCAATACCAAGCTATAGTGAAGGTCCCGGGGTCTTTTCGTCCTGCCGCGCGTAACGAGCATCTTTACTCGTAGTGCAATTTCACCGGGCCTGTGGTTGAGACAGCAGAGAAGTCGTTACGCCATTCGTGCAGGTCGGAACTTACCCGACAAGGAATTTCGCTACCTTAGGATGGTTATAGTTACCACCGCCGTTTACTGGGGCTTAAATTCTCAGCTTCGCAGTCAAAGACTACTAACCGGTCCTCTTAACCTTCCAGCACCGGGCAGGCGTCAGTCCATATACATCAACTTAACGTCTTCGCATGGACCTGTGTTTTTGATAAACAGTCGCTTCCCTCTATTCTCTGCGACCCCACAACGCTTAACACCGCAAGGATGCTCACACCGTGGGGCCCCCCTTCTCCCGAAGTTACGGGGGCATTTTGCCGAATTCCTTAACCACAGTTCACCCGAACGCCTTAGTATTTTCAACCTGACTACCTGTGTCGGTTTAGGGTACGGGCCATACACACACATCGCTAGAGGCTTTTCTCGACAGTACAGGATCACCACCATCAACCCCATTGGGTCTACGCATCACGTCTCAACCAAATGTGTGGCGGATTTGCCTACCACACGATCTGCACGCTTACACCACCAATCCAATAAGTGGCGTGGCTACCTCACTGCGTCACCCCATCACTTGAACCACACATCAGGCCCCACGACATCAACACCACCAATCTTCAAAGAAGACTAGCAGTGCATCCGCGGTGGTTAGTATCAGTGCTTTATCATGGGCGCGCATGTACGGGTACCAGAATATCAACTGGTTATCCATCGACTACGCCTGTCGGCCTCGCCTTAGGTCCCGACTCACCCTGGGAAGACGAACTTGACCCAGGAACCCTTAGTCATCCGGCGGATAGGATTCTCACCTATCAATTCGTTACTCATGCCTGCATTCTCACTCGCACACAGTCCACGCCTCCTTACGGTAACGCTTCAACCCATGCACGACGCTCCCCTACCCAAACAAAAAATGTTTGCCGCGGCTTCGGCGGTGTACTTGAGCCCCACTGAATTGTCGGCGCAGAACCACTCGACCAGTGAGCTATTACGCACTCTTTCAAGGATGGCTGCTTCTAAGCCAACCTCCTGGCTGTCTTCGCGATCCCACATCCTTTTCCACTTAGTACACCCTTAGGGGCCTTAACCGGCGATCTGGGCTGTTTCCCTCTCGACTATGAAGCTTATCCCCCACAGTCTCACTGCCGTACAACACAATTAGTGGCATTCGGAGTTTGGCTGACATTGCTAAGATTGTAGTCCCGCTCAACCAACCAGTCGCTCTACCTCCACCAAGCTATAATACGACGCTGCACCTAAATGCATTTCGGGGAGAACCAGCTATCACGGAGTTTGATTGGCCTTTCACCCCTACCCACAGCTCATCCCCGCAGTTTTCAACCTACGTGGGTTCGCGCCTCCACAACCTCTTACAGCTGCTTCACACTGGCCATGGGTAGATCACCCCGCTTCGGGTCCAGGACATGCCACTATACACCCCATTAGGATTCGGTTTCCCTACGGCTACCCCACACGGGTTAACCTCGCGACATGCCGCTGACTCGCAGGCTCATTCTTCAAAAGGCACGCCATCACACACAAACGGTGCTCTGACGGATTGTAAGCACATGGTTTCAGGAACTATTTCACTCCCCTCCCGGGGTACTTTTCACCATTCCCTCATGGTACTCATACACTATCGGTCACACTGAGTATTTAGGCTTACCGGGTGGTCCCGGCAGATTCACAACAGATTCCACGAGCCCGCTGCTACTCGGGCAACCCAACAACCCACATGCCATTGTCTTCAACTACAGGACTCTCACCTTCTCCGGCAGGCCATTCCAAACCACTTCACCTAACAACAACACACGAGCACGATGATGGTAGTCACCGCCCATTGGGGCCCACAACACCGCACACACAACCCCTACCAGGTATCACATGCACACGGTTTAGCCTCATCCACGTTCGTTCGCCACTACTAGCAGAATCATTATTATTTTCTCCTCCTACGGGTACTGAGATGTTTCACTTCCCCGCGTAAACCCCCACAACAGCTATGAATTCACTGAAGGGTAACCCCACATAACCAGGGCCAGGTTTCCCCATTCGGACATCCTCGGATCAACGCTTAATTGACAACTCCCCGAGGCTTAACGCAGCCTTTCACGTCCTTCATCGGCTCAGCATGCCAAGGCATCCACCATGCGCCCTTAATAACGAACACACAAACCACCCACACCAAAAAGCGCAGATGGCCACACAAGTGAACTTGACAAAAAATTGATTAAAGAAAAAAGAAATCACACAAACACACACAAACAAACCACAAAAGCAATCCATCCGTGCGTGTTTAATGCTCGCGTCCACTATACAGTTCTCACACAACACCCCAACCACACCTCACCAACACACACAGTGTCAGCAAGCCTTATGGTCAGGCACAAAAAAGGGGGATAATGCCCCAGACACCCAACAATGCACCAACATACAAACAACATTATTTTTCACTGTGCACGGACAACGTGTGTCACAAAGCGCCATTCAAACACTTGGTCTTGCCTCATCAGGTGTGTGTTTCACCCGGACAATTTTTCAATAATAAACGCTGGCAGCATGACACTCGCATACTCAACCAACCACAGGGTGCAACTGCACCCGAATAATAAAAGCTCCTTAGAAAGGAGGTGATCCACCCGCACCTTCCGGTACGGGTACCTTGTTACGACTTCGTCCCAATCGCCGATCCCACCTTCGACGGCTCCCTAACAAGTTTGGGCCACCGGCTTCGGGTGTTACCAACTTTCATGACGTGACGGGCGGTGTGTACAAGGCCCGGGAACGTATTCACCGCAGCATTGCTGATCTGCGATTACTAGCGACTCCGACTTCATGGGGTCGAGTTGCAGACCCCAATCCGAACTAAGGCCGGCTTTCAGCGATTCGCTCCACCTCACAGTGTCGCTGCGCGTTGTACCGACCATTGTAGCATGTGTGAAGCCCTGGACATAAGGGGCATGATGATTTGACGTCATCCCCACCTTCCTCCGAGTTGACCCCGGCAGTCTCTCATGAGTCCCCAACCAAATGCTGGCAACATAAGACAAGGGTTGCGCTCGTTGCGGGACTTAACCCAACATCTCACGACACGAGCTGACGACAACCATGCACCACCTGTACACCAGCCACAAAGGGAAAGACTATCTCTAGCCCAATCCGGTGTATGTCAAGCCCAGGTAAGGTTCTTCGCGTTGCATCGAATTAATCCACATGCTCCGCCGCTTGTGCGGGCCCCCGTCAATTCCTTTGAGTTTTAGCCTTGCGGCCGTACTCCCCAGGCGGGGCGCTTAATGCGTTAGCTACGGCACGAAAGTCGTGAAAAGACCCTCACACCTAGCGCCCACCGTTTACGGCATGGACTACCAGGGTATCTAATCCTGTTCGCTACCCATGCTTTCGCTCCTCAGCGTCAGTAACTGCCCAGTAACCTGCCTTCGCCATCGGTGTTCCTCCTGATATCTGCGCATTTCACCGCTACACCAGGAATTCCAGTTACCCCTACAGTACTCAAGTTATGCCCGTATCGCCTGCACGCCCGGAGTTAAGCCCCGGAATTTCACAGACGACGCGACAAACCACCTACGAGCCCTTTACGCCCAGTAATTCCGGACAACGCTCGCACCCTACGTATTACCGCGGCTGCTGGCACGTAGTTAGCCGGTGCTTCTTATCTAGGTACCGTCACAAAAAGCTTCGTCCCTAGCGAAAGGAGTTTACAACCCGAAGGCCGTCATCCCCCACGCGGCGTCGCTGCATCAGGCTTGCGCCCATTGTGCAATATTCCCCACTGCTGCCTCCCGTAGGAGTCTGGGCCGTATCTCAGTCCCAATGTGGCCGTCCACCCTCTCAGGCCGGCTACCCGTCGCCGCCTTGGTAGGCCATTACCCCACCAACAAGCTGATAGGCCGCGAGCTCATCCTACACCGAAAAAACTTTCCAACCATCACACTAAAAATGGCTCCTATCCGGTATTAGACCCAGTTTCCCAGGCTTATCCCGAAGTGCAGGGCAGATCACCCACGTGTTACTCACCCGTTCGCCACTCGAGTACCCTGCAAGCAGGGCCTTTCCGTTCGACTTGCATGTGTTAAGCACGCCGCCAGCGTTCGTCCTGAGCCAGGATCAAACTCTCCACAAAAAAATTTCAGAACAACATCCGAAACAGGCCGTGAAAAGCCCGAAACCCAACAAAAGAACAAACCACCACAAACCACAAAAGCCTGTGCTGGCGTCCAAAAATTACTACAAAGAAAAAATAAGTTCCCTCAACCCGACGGGGTCAAAAATAAGGAAACCAAAAAAGTTGAACACAATCACATGCCAACCAATCCATCTCAATGCAGCCGAAACACCAAACAGCATTCAAATAAGTACGTGTTCCACATACCCAACCGGCACACACCAACCAACAAACCACTAAGCCTGCTGGCAGACAAACCAATCAACACACAACCATGCACACAAAAAATAAAAAGTACATTGGCACACTATTGAGTTCTCAAACATCATCCGCACACCACAAAAATTAACCTACCGTTAACCTCTCGTTGGCGGCTCGTACAAACCTACTCAACTTAATGAACACTGTCAAATCCTTGAACCAAGTCCGCACGAAATTCGCTCAAAAGTAACCTCCCGGCTACCTCGCGGCGACTTCGATTAATGTAGTCCACCACAACCACACAACACAAACCTGCAGGACAGAATATAAAAATGAAAAATGACGCCCTTCCAACGAGTGGAAGGGACGTCATCTCCAGCTATTTAACTCAACTTAGCGCCAGCGAAGTTCTTCTTGCCTCGACGCAGAACGAGCCAGCTGTCATGCAGGAGGTCTTCTGCAGACGGCTCCCATTCGGCCGATTCGATGCGCTGGTTATTCACGTATGCGCCGCCTTCCTTGATGGTGCGGCGAGCAGCACCCTTGGAATCAGCCAACCCGCTGGCCACCAGTAGGTCAACAATGGTGCGCGGTTCGCCGGCGGCAATTTCCGCGACGGTGGTTTCAGCGAGCGCGCCGGCAAGGGTCTTCTCATCAAGCTCGGAGAGTTCCGCCTTACCGAATAGCGCCTGAGCGGCAAGCTCGACAGCCTTGGTTGCCTCTTCACCGTGAACCAGATCGGTCATCTCTTGCGCCAGGCGGCGCTGAGCGGCGCGCTTATAAGGCTCTTCTTCTACCGCACGCTCGTATTCGGCGATTTCCTCCTGCGTCAGGAAGGTGAACCAGCGCAGGTAGTCGATGACTACAGAGTCACCGGCATTGAGGAAGTACTGGTACCAGGAGTATGCGGAAGTCTTTTCCGGATCGAGCCAAAGCTTTCCGCCGCCAGTGGACTTGCCGAACTTCTGTCCGGAGGCGTCGGTAACCAGAGGCACCGTAAGGCCATGGACCTTGGCGCCATCGATACGACGGTTTAGGTCTACGCCAGAGACGATATTGCCCCACTGGTCACCGCCGCCGATCTGCAATACGCAATCGCGCTCGCGCCGGAGCTGCACGAAGTCATTGGACTGCAGGAGCATGTAGGAAAACTCGGTGTAGGAAATGCCGTCGCCCTCGAGGCGCCGCTTGACGGTATCGCGATCCAGCATCGTATTAAGGGAGAAGTTCTTTCCTACGTCACGCAAAAAGTCGATGACGGACATGTTCATGGTCCAATCGGCGTTATTGACCATGGTGGCAGCCTGCTCGCCGTCGAAATCGATGAAGCGACGCAGTTGCCCCTTGATGGCTTCAAGGTTGTGGGCCAAGTCTTCCTCGCTCAGCATGGAGCGCTCGCCGACGTCGCGCGGATCACCAATAAAGCCAGTTGCGCCACCCGCCAATGCGATTGGGTGGTGGCCGGCGTTTTGGAAGCGGCGCAGCATGATAAGTGGGACCAAGTGGCCTGCATGGAGGGAGTCGCCCGTGGGGTCGAACCCACAGTACAGCGCGATGGAGTTCTCACATGCCTCGCGCAGGGCCTCAAGATCGGTGGACTGATTGATCAGTCCGCGCCATTGCAGTTCATCGATGATATTCATGGGGGTCTTTCTAAAAGTCGAAGTTAAGCTGGCCATTTCTGGGCGTGGTCTACAAGCATCACGGGGATGTCATCCTCAATGGGATAGGCAATGCCCAGCCGCTCGTTGACGAGGACCTGTTTATCTTCCAGATATGTCAAAGGGCCCTTGTCTTGCGGGCAGACAAGGACCTCTAGCAACTTCGGGTCAAGACTCATGCGTCTTATCTTAGCGGGTAGAGGAAGAAGTTGGATCCCTCTACCCCACCTTCGACTTAGAGCAGGGATGGAACGTTTGCAACCAGGGAGAAGAGATCCTTCGGGTCATCCGGGTTGGCGATGATGTCGATCTCAGACTCCAAGTCCGTGCCCTTGACGGAATCGCGCAGGTAACGCAGGGCGGAGAAGTCGTTGATAGCGAATCCGACATCGTCGAAGAGCGTGATCTGCTCGTCGTCATCGCGGCCGGTGGCCTGACCGGTGAGCACCTGGTAGAACTCGACAACCGGGAAGTCTTCCGGCTTCTGCTGGATTTCACCTTCGATGCGGGTCTGCTCTGGGAACTCTACGAAGACCTTGGACTTGTCCAGGATGGAGCTCTCCAGCTCGGTCTTGCCCGGGCAGTCGCCACCAACGGCATTGAGGTGTACGCCTGGGGCGACGTGGCGCTCAGCCAGAATCTGGTTCTGCGCCTTGTCTGCGGTACAGGTGGTGATGATGTCTGCACCCAGAACCGCCTCGTCGACGCTGGAGCAGGCGGTGATGTTAAAGCCCAGCGGCTCCAGGTTGCGTTTGAACTTCTCTACCGCCTCAGGATCGATGTCATAAATGGTGATGTCCTCGATATCCATCACTCCGCGGAAGCCAAGCGCCTGGAACTCGGACTGGGAACCGGCACCGACCATGGCCATGCGCTTGGAATCCTTGCGTGCCAAGTGCTTTGCCACCATGGCGGAGGTCGCGGCGGTACGCAGTGCGGTAAGCAGCGTCATCTCGGCTTCGAAGGTGGGGTAACCATTGTCGACGTCGGCAAGCACGCCAAAGGCAGTAACGGTCTGGAAACCGCGGGCCGGATTGGACGGGTGACCGTTGACGTACTTGAAGGAGTACTCCTTACCGTTGGACGTAGGCATAAGCTCAATGACTCCGAACGGGGTGTGGGAAGCAACGCGCGGAATCTTGTCAAAGCGCTCCCACTCGCGGTAGTCGACCTCGAGGTAGTCCACCATTCCGGTAATGATGTTTTCTACGCCTTCGCGCTGAATCCAGCGCGCCATATTTTCTACGTCTACGAACTTAACTGCGTGGTTCATAAAAAGTCCTTTCTTAGATTTAGTTCTTCGGGTGAAGGTCTGTTTGCGGTGCGGCCGGGAAGCTGGAAGTCGGTAAGTGCTTCGCCTTCCTCTCTTCCGCGATAGTACGGATGCGGTCGCGCCATGCGTACCACATTGCCATAAAGACCGGAACGAGGAGCAGAGTGGATGCCAGCGCATAGGTACCGATTGGATAATCAAAGGCCATCAGGATAATGACCAGGCCGATGAAGATGAGTACGGCCCAGTCTCCGCCTTCGCCAAACGGCGAGCGGTATCCCGGTCGGGTGTAGCTTCCGCTCTTGGCCAGGCGCACAAACTTGAGGTGCGAGATCGCAACTGCCGCCCAGGACGCCAATGTACCCAAGGCTGCCAGGTTGAGCACGATTTCAAACGCCATCTCCGGCACCACATAGTTGAGGAAGACGCCTACCAAGCCCACCATGGCCGCCATGACGATGCCGCCGTAGGGCACGCCAGACTTGGACATGCGAGCGCCGAACTTCGGGCCGGAGCCGGAAGTGGACATGTTGTACATAATGCGGCCGGTGGAATACAGGCCGGCGTTGAGCGAGGAAATCGCAGCGGTGATAACGACAAGCTGGAAAATCGGAGCTGCCGCTCCTACGCCAAGGGACTCAAAGAAGGTCACAAATGGCGACACATCAGCAACGTAAGTGGTGTACGGCAGCACGAGCGTGAGCAGCAGCACGGAGCCGAAGTAGAAAATAAGGATGCGCAGCAGCACGTTGTTGACTGCACGCGGAATGTGCTTTTCTACATTCTTGGTCTCGCCGGAAGTGGTACCAACGAGCTCAATGCCGGCATAGGCGAAGACGACGCCCTGGACGACGATCACGGCTGGCATCAAGCCATTAGGTAACCAGCCGCCGGTGTCAGAAATGAGACTAAAGCCGGTCGGGTCGCCACTCGGGTGGCCAAAGATGAGGACGCCGATGGCTACCAACATGAAGATGATCAGCGCGACGATCTTAATCAAGGAGAACCAGTACTCCAGCTCGCCGAAGATCTTCACCGAGAGCATATTGAACACGAGAATGCCGCAGATGACCACGAGCGCAAGTAACCACTGCGGGACGGAATCGAGCCACGAGGTGTATTGGCTAAACCATTTGATGTAAATGGCGACGGCCGTGCCATCCGCCACTAGAGTCATGGCCCAGTTTCCCCAGTACAACCAGCCGGTGACGAAAGCTGTCTTCTCGCCATAAAACTCGCGGGCATAGGACACGAAGGAGCCGGAGCTGGGGCGATAGACGATGAGCTCGCCAAGTGAGCGCAAGATGATGTAGCCGAAGAAGCCACATACGAGGTACAGCACGGCGAGGAAGGGGCCTGCGTCCTGCAGGCGGCCGCCGGTGCCCAGGAGAAGGCCGGTACCGATTGCGGAACCGATGGCAATCATCTGCAGCTGGCGATTGCCCATTCCCTTTTGCAGGCCATGGTCTTCCGAAGCGTAGACTGCCTTTTCATTCTCGTGTGGCCCAGCTGGAGTGGGCGGAGAATTTACTGTCATAGGAGAGATCGTCCTTTCATTACGGTGAACGAGTCTGTTAGGTCACATTCCCTGCAAGAATACTAACGCACCACACTGTTACCCATGTCACCACTACCCCCATTGTGTTCAACAACGCAGTTGACAGGTTGGGAATGGGGGTCAATCTCCCACCCCCGCAGCGAGATATAAAAGAACCGCATGGCCAGCGACCATGCGGTTTTAAAGAGCGCCGAGAACTAGCGCAGCGGCTTCTGCGCCCATGTGCGGGCAGCTGCGGCACGCTCGCGGACAGTCTCGCGCTGCTCAGCCACGCGGACACCAGCGGTTCCGCCCTTGGTGGCACGAGAGGCCACTGCCCCGTCGATAGTGAGCACTTCACGCACGCTAGGCTTAAGCCGCTTGTCGACGCCCGCCAATTCCTCTTCGGTGAGCTCCACCAGGTCGACGCCTCGCTCCTCAGCGATGCGCACGCAGGCGCCGGACGCTTCGTGTGCCTCGCGGAAAGGAACGCCTTGGCGAACCATCCATTCGGCCAAGTCGGTAGCCAGCGTGAACCCGCGCGGGGCAAGTTCACGCATGCGGTCCTCGTGGAAAGTCAGCGTGGACACCAGCCCGGTCATTGCCGGCAGCAGCAGGTTAAGTTGCGCCACGGAATCCACGATGGGCTCCTTATCTTCCTGCAGGTCGCGGTTATAGGCCAGCGGCTGTGCCTTCAGCGTAGACAGGAGGCCAGTGAGGTTACCGATAAGGCGGCCGGACTTGCCGCGGGTAAGCTCCGGCACGTCCGGATTCTTCTTCTGCGGCATGATGGACGAGCCGGTCGACCATGCATCATCAAGGGTGACGTATCCGTATTCCGGCGTGCACCAATAGATAATTTCTTCCGAAAGTCGGGACATGTCGACGGCAATCTGGGCCAGCACGAATGCGGTTTCGGAGGCGAAGTCACGAGCCGCAGTGCCATCCAAGGAGTTCTCTGCGGCGGCATCGAAGCCGAGCTCTTCCGCAATGGCTTCCGGATCCAGTTGCAAGGAGGAGCCGGCTAGAGCGCCAGAGCCGTAGGGCGATACCGCCAAGCGCTTATCCAGGTCCTGCAGTCGCTCGATATCGCGCAGAAGTGGCTGCGCATGCCCCAAAAGTTCATGCGCCAACAGAACTGGCTGTGCCGCCTGCGAATGGGTTTTGCCCGGCATGATGGCGTCCGGATGGGCAGCGGCCTGATCGGCCAAGGCATCCACCAAGTCACTCACCTGAGCCGCGGTATCGCGAATGGCATCACGTACCCACATGCGAAACAGGGTTGCGACCTGGTCATTACGGGAACGGCCGGCGCGCAGGCGACCGCCTACCTCTGGGCCGACAATCTCGATGAGCCCGCGCTCCATCGCACCGTGGACGTCCTCGTCCGTTGGTGCTGGGCGGAACTCACCGGAGGCCACCTTCTCCCCTAGCTCGGTGAGGCCGGAGAGCATGGTGTCCAAGTCGACGTCGGAAAGCAAGCCCGCTTTGTGCAGCACCTTGGCATGCGCCTTGGAGGCTAGGACGTCATATGGTGCCAGCACCCAGTCAAAGTGAGTGGATACAGAGAGGGCAAACATCGCCTCAGACGGTCCGCCGGAAAAGCGGCCGCCCCATAGGGCACCCTCATTAGTCTTATGCGGTTCCATGTGCTCCTACTTCTGCGCGCTGGTGGGGAAGCCACCGTCGCGATCACGCTGGTTGGAGATCTGGGTGGACAGGCCGTGCAGCTGCACGAAGCCCTTAGCCGCGGTCTGGTCGAAGGTATCGCCAGTGTCATAAGTAGCCAGGTCGAAGGAATACAGCGACTGGCCGGAACGGCGTCCGGTGACCGTGGCGGTACCGGCATGCATGCTCAGGCGGATATCGCCGGTGACGTTCTCTTGGGACTCCTCAACGAAGGCATCCAGGGAACGCTTCAGCGGCGAGTGCCAGAGGCCGTCATAGACCTCCTCGGACCAGCGGGCATCGGTCAAGCGCTTGTAGCGGGCCAACTCACGCTCCACGGTGACATCCTCCAGCGCCTCGTGGGCCTGGATGAGGACCATGGCGCCCGGAGCCTCATAGACCTCACGGGACTTAATGCCCACCAAGCGGTCCTCCACCATATCCAGACGGCCAATGCCCTGCGCACCAGCGCGGCGGTTGACCTCTTCAATAATCTGCAGCGGGGACATCTTCTGGCCATCGACTGCCACCGGGATACCCTTCTCAAAGGAGATGATGATTTCATCCGGGGCATTACCCAGGCCCGGGTCCTCGGTATAGGCGTAGAGGTCCTTCGTTGGCGGGTTCCACAGATCCTCGAGGAATCCGGTCTCTACCGCGCGGCCCCACAGGTTCTGATCGATGGAAAATGGCGAGGAAGCGGACTGCTCAATCGGCAGGTTGATCTCTTCCGCGAAGGCAATGGCCTTATCGCGGGTCCAGGCATAATCGCGTGCAGGGGCGATAATTTCGAGGGAAGGATCCTGGGCGCGGAAGGAAACCTCGAAGCGTACTTGGTCATTGCCCTTGCCGGTGCAGCCGTGGGAGACGTGGGTGCCGCCGAATTCCTGCGCGGCCTTTACCAAGTGCTTGGTAATGAGGGGGCGGGAAATAGCCGATACCAGCGGGTACTGCTTCATGTACATGCCGTTTGCCTTGATGGTGGGAACGCAGTACTCCTCTGCAAACTCATCCTTGGCATCGATAACGATGGACTCTACGGCACCGCAGTCAAGTGCACGCTGGCGAACCGATTCCATATCTTCGCCACCCTGACCCAGATCCAGGGAAACGGCGACAACGTCACCACCGGTCATTTTTGCCAGGTATGGGATGGCAACGGAAGTATCAAGGCCACCAGAGTAGGCCAAGACTACGCGTGCGGACATGGTTAATCTCCTTGTTCTATTGGAAACAATTCATCTAAGTACATAATATACGATGGTGGTCAGGATTGCCACCACCGCCGTCTAAATATTCCGCGTGGTAAGTGTCACTGCCAGATCTTCCCCCGTGACACCCTCGCGCGCCAAGACGAAGATGGTGTCATCTCCGGCGATGCAACCGATGACATCGTGCAGCCCCACCCTGTCAATAAAGCTGGCAAGGTACTGGGCCGCACCGGCTGGAGTGCGCAGCATGGCTATATTGCCGGAAGAATCATGGGATACCACCAGCTCATCGAGCATGCGGCGCAGCTTTTCACGGGGGCCGCCCACTTGGTCTTCAAATTGCTCCAGTTCACCGCCGACCACGTAGTAGGAACGACCACCATCACGTTTTACCTTCTTCGCTCCCAACTCATCCAAGTCACGGGACAAGGTGGCCTGCGTGATGTCGATGCCGTCTGCGAGAAGAAGCTCGGATAGTTGCACCTGGCTGGTGACGCGATTGCGATCCAAAATCTCTAGGATCTTGGCCTGCCGAGCATTGCGGGTGGTCGGGGTGTTCATTACTTAGTTGATCTCCTTATTTATTTCGAGCAACCAGACAAGAAGCGCTTTCTGCGCATGCAGGCGGTTCTCCGCTTCATCAAAGACGAGCGACTGTGGCCCATCAATTACCTCAGCCGTGACCTCATTTCCACGGTACGCCGGCAAACAATGTAAGAATATTGCATCCTTATGCGCTTTGCTCATTATGGTCGAATCAACCTGATATGGCAGGAATGGCGTACGCCTATCGCGGCCATCATTGTCCTGCCCCATAGAGATCCACGTATCTGTAATGACTACGTCTGCGCCTGCAACTTCATCCACGTCATCAGTAATGGTGATGTTGCCCCGCTTGCGCGCGCGGTCGACGAATTCCTGGCGCGGCTGGAATCCCTCGGGCGCGATAATGGAGACGTCCATGCCGGCCGTGGCAAAACCAATCATGTAGGAGTTAGCCATATTATTATCGCCATCGCCCAAGTAGACGGCCTTTCTGCCTTTGAGGTCACCCAAATTCTCACGACAGGTCAACAGGTCAGCCAGAATCTGGCAGGGATGCAGGTCGTCGGAAAGCGCATTGACCAGAGGAACGGTAGTAGTCTCCACCATCTGGAGAAGGTTGTCATGGTCAAAGGTGCGCCACACGATTGCCTCCACGTACCGCGAAAGCACCGCGGCCGTGTCTTGGTAGGACTCCCCTTTGCCCATCTGAGTCGTAGAAGTATCGACGGTAATGCCCTTGCCGCCCATATTCGCTACTGCGGTTTCAAAGGAAAAGCGGGTACGCGTAGACGTTTTATCAAAGAGCACCGCCACGGTCTTTGGCCCCTCTAGTGGGCGCTCCGCAAAGGGATCCTTCTTGAGCTTTTCAGCTAGGTCCAAAATGGTTGCTTGTTCTTGTGGGCTGAGATCGTCGTCAGCCAGAAAGTGTCGCAGGCTCATGCCAGCTCCTCCATTATCGTCCGAAGTGTTGTCAGTGCTGTGTCTAGTTCGTTGTGGGAAATAACCAAGGGTGGGGTGAGGCGGAGTACATTCTCACTGGGCGCGTTGAGGATGAGCCCTTGTGCAAGTCCGTCGCGCACGGCCTGCTTAGCCACTGGTTCCGCTAAAACAATGTCGAGCATCAGGCCGCGGCCGCGTACGCGTTCTACAAGCGGCAATTTTTCAACCTCTTGCCGCAGATAGTCACCCTTATGAGTAACTTCCGCAAGAAATTCCGCATCCACGTATCCGGTGGCGCCTGCTATTGCTACTGAAATCGTCATAGGGGCGACTATAGCAATAAATACACTCGACCGTATGCTATTCATGTAAATTGGGGATATTCCCTGGTTAATGCAGCACCAGAAATGAAAAATTGCATGAAAAAAGGGGCGGTGAGGTAAATCTCACCGCCCCTTCCTAGGGCCTAGCTATGCGCGCATCTCTGCGCCCAAGCGCTGCTTAGCCAGCTCCGCTGCGGCCGTGCGGTGCTCGTTGACCTCCTCATCGGTCAACGTGCGATCCGCTGCGCGGAACAGCAGCTGGAAGGCCAAGGACTTCTTGCCCTCCCCCAATTGCTCGCCACGGAAAATGTCGAAGAGCTCGACGGACTCGATGAGTTCGCCCGCCCCCTCTTCCACGGTGGCGCGCACGCGCTCTGCTGGGACGTCTTCATCCACCACGAGCGCAATGTCCTGGTGCAACGCTGGGAAGGAGGACAGTACCGGCGCAGGGAACTTCTCTTCCAATGGCATAGCGGTAACGTCCAGCTCCATAGCGCAAGTACGCGCCGGCAAGTTCAGCGCTTCCAGAACCTGCGGGTGAAGCTCACCGGCATGGCCCAAGACCACATCGGTGCCAGCCACCTTCACGGCAGCACACCGGCCTGGGTGCCAGGGAAGAACGTGCGCGGCCTCCAGCTCGATATCCACACCGGCGGCGCGAGCGACCTGGCGGGCGGATTCGATGGCGTCGGCGTAGCTATATGCGCGACCCTCGCCCCACGGGCCCTCATGCTCAATATTGCCGGTGGCCACCGTTGCAACGTGCAGCGGCTGCTCAGGAAGGGTATCCAGAAGTTCGGAAACAACCTGCTCAGAAGGTCGCTGCTCCACGGAAGGCATAGGCGAGGCCTCGGCGCGCTTGAATGCCACCTGCTGCAGCCCATATAGGGCGAGGTCGCTGCGGCCACGCGCAACATTGCGGCCGATGGCCTCCAGCATGTTCGGAAGCAGCGTCGTGGACAATATGGGCTTGTCGGCCTCAAGCGGGTTCTGGACCTCTACGGTGCGGCGGCGAGCATCATCCTTGTCCAAGCCCCACACATCAAAGGTGTCGTTCGCCACGAACGGGGCCGGCAATACCTCTGCATAACCGGCATAGGCCAGTCCGTGACCAATTGCGCGGCGACGCTTCTGCGCTGGCGTTAAGCCGCGACCGCCTGCGGGAGTAGGCAGGACGGTAGGAATGTCTTCCAAGCCCTCAAGACGTAGGACCTCCTCAATGAGGTCAACATCCATGGAGATATCGGTGCGCCACGTAGCGGGCGTTACCTGCAGCATTTCACCCTCATCGGCAACAGTGCAGCCGACTTCCTCGAGGCGGGAAATAACAGTCTCACGGGAGTAGTCAACGCCGGCATACTCGCTAGCCTTTGCGGTGCGCAGGGCAATGGGCTCGCGCTTGGCGACGTCCCCGATAAGCGTCCGGCCTTCCTCAATGGTGCCACCCGCCAGCTGCTGCAAGAGCGCACAGGCGGTGTCCAGAGCGACCTCGACAATCGCAGGGTCCACGCCGCGCTCGAAGCGACGCGAGGATTCAGAAGACAGCTTATGGCGGCGGGAGGTGCGCGCCACGGTAATCGGATCCCAGATAGCGGATTCGAAGACCACATCAGTGGTCTCCGCCGAGATTTCGGAGGTAGTACCGCCCATGACACCGGCCAGCGACTGGATGCCGTTGTCATCGCAGATAACCACATCTTCTGCAGAAAGCTCCCGCTTTACGTGATCCAAGGTCTCAAACTTCTCGCCTTCGTCGGCATTGCGGACAACGAGATTTCCTTGGATAACGTTGGCGTCAAAGGCATGCATCGGGGCACCCAAAAGCAGCATCACGTAGTTAGTAATGTCCGTGGGCAGGTTTACGCTGCGCTGGCCGCAGAGCATGAGCTCGCGCTCTAGCCAGAACGGGGTGCGTGCCTGCGGGTCGATGCCGCTGACCTTGCGGAGGCCGAAACGCTGCGCCTTGGTCTCGGGGTTGAGAGTGACGTCGATAAGCGAGCCCTGCGCCGCTGGAACAGAAGAGGTATCAATGCCAGCAACGGACGGGTCTTCGGCAATATCGGCAAATTCTAGATCGAAAGCGGAGGCAATCTCACGGCTCAAACCACGCGCGGACAGGGCGTAGCCGCGATCCGGGGTGATGTTGACGTCAAAGTCGGTATCATGCAGCCCAATAACCGGGCGAGCATCCTCGCCTACCTTATCGGCGACGTCATCGCCCAAGACGATGATTCCGTTAGCCTGTGCGCCCAAACCGAGCTCAGCGCCGGAGCACAGCATGCCATTAGAGATGTGGTCGTAAGTCTCGCGCGCCGCAATCTTGAAGTCGCCAGGAAGCTCCGAGCCCGGAAGCGCCACAACGACATAGTCATTCAAACGGAAATTACGAGCACCGCAAATGATGCCCTGCAGCTCGCCCGTGCCATTAGCCTGGCCTACATTTACCTGGCAGTAGCGGATGGGCTTTTTGAACTGCGTAAGTTCCTCGATCTCTACCACCTGGCCGATGACCAGCGGACCGGTGCTCTCCGGAACGGCAGCGTAGCCCTCGGTTTCAAAACCGACGCGCACGAATCCGGAGTCCATATCGGCAGCGGAAACGTTCCAACCAGGGTTCTTAGCGCCCAGGATGCGGATGACCCAGTCTTGGGAAATAAGCATTAGTGTGTCTATCCTTTCTGGGTTTTAGGCCTGTACGCCAAACGGCACGGTGAAGCGGACATCGCCTTCGACCATGTCGCGCATATCGGTCAAGCCATTGCGGAACTGCAGCGTGCGCTCGAGGCCCATGCCGAAGGCAAAGCCCGTGTATTCCTCTGGGTCAACGCCTACGGCGCGCAGCACATTGGGGTTCACCATGCCGCAGCCGCCCCACTCGATCCAACCGGCGCCGCCCTTCTTATTGGGGAACCACACATCAACCTCGGCAGAGGGCTCGGTGAACGGGAAGTAATTCACGCGCATGCGCGTCGTGGTCTCCGGACCGAACAGGACCTTGGCCAAGTGCTCCAGGGTGCCGCGCAGGTGAGCCATGGTCAGGCCCTTATCCACGGCCAAACCTTCTACCTGGTGGAAAACCGGGGTGTGGGTGGCATCCAGCTCATCGGTGCGGAATACGCGGCCGGGGCAAGCGATATACAGCGGCACATCGCGCTCCAGCATCGTGCGCACCTGTACTGGGGAGGTGTGCGTGCGTAGCACCTGCTTAGAGCCCTCGCCGGAGACGTGGAACGTATCCTGCAGGGTACGTGCTGGGTGGTCCGGCTTAAAGTTCAAAGCGTCGAAGTTAAAGTACTCTGCCTCGACCTCGGGGCCATCCGCGATTTCCCAGCCCATGCCGACGAAAATATCCGCAATGCGCTCAGACAATGCGGTAATTGGGTGAAGAGCACCAGTCTGGGTGCGAGTGGTGGGAATGGTGACGTCAACGGTCTCTGCTCGCAACTGCTCCTCGCGAGCCTTTTGCTCCAAGACATCCTTAACCTGGGCAAAGCGCTTTTCCATCTTGCCGCGGGCCATGTTGACAGCCTTGCCAGCACTCTTGCGCTGTTCCTTGGGCAGCTGCCCCAATGACTGGCGAGCCTGCGGAATATAGCCGCCATCTCCTAGGTGCTCGCGGCGGGCTGCAGCCAGCTCATCGAGCGTTTCGGCTGCGTCGAAGGCTGCGATAGCCTTATCGGCCGCGGCCCCAAGAGCCTCTTCGGTCAATTCGATCTGCGGTGTATCGGACACGTACTTCGTACCTTCTTCTCGCGCGAAAACTAACGCGTGCAATCTTACTCTGTCCCGGCTAGCCCGACCGCCCCAGGGACCCCCTTTTCATTCGGGGTTCTACTTAGCTTCGCTCTTGGGCCTTTGCGGACTCATAAAGACAAATGCTGGCGGCTGTTGCCAGGTTGAGTGACTCCGCGCGGCCGCGCAGCGGAATACGCACCCGCATGTCAGCCTCTTCCAGCAATTCGCCGAGCCCATGCGCCTCGTTGCCAAAGAGCCACGCCGTTGGCTGAGACAAATCTGCCTCGGCTAGGTCTACCTCGCCATCGGCAGCCGTCGCCACGATCTGCATTCCCGACTTACGCAGCTGCCCCAAGACATCCTTAATATTGGGGTCTCGCGCTACCGGGACATGAAACAGCGAGCCAGCCGAAGCGCGCGCAACCTTGCAGCTGAGCGGGTCGACAGTCTCGCCCGCAAAAATTACTCCGTCTGCGCCCATGGCGTCGGAAGTTCTAATCAACGTGCCTGCATTGCCCGGCTCCGAAGTAAGCACGGGAACAGAAACCAAACTTGGCTTGCCGTTAAGGATTTTGCCCGCGGACCACAGGACCGGCTTGCACAGCGCGAAAAGCCCCGTGGTAGTGGCGGTATCAGATAAATGCTTAGCCGCTTTATCGGTGATGGGATGTACGTACACTCCCATGTATCCACAGGCGGTAATAATGTCACCGAAGCGTTCTGCGGCCTTTTCAGTGACGAAAACATCGACAGCAGCGCCAGTAGACACCGCGGCATCTACGGCGTTTTCTCCCTCAATCAGGAATTGCTTCGCCTTTTTCCGGTTAGCCGCACGGTGCAGCTTGGCTGCGTTAACAATGCGCGGGGTGCGTTCAGTAAAGGCAGAGTCAAAATCCAAATTCATGGCTCCTACCCTACCTACTAGTTGCCTAGCCCCAGACTCAGACCCAGCTGCGTATGCAAAACAAAAATCCTGTTGCCCGTGTGGCAACAGGATCACAATGTTGAGTGCTACTTAGCTAGTGGCACGCCGCGGGCGTCCTTATCGTAATCTCCGGCGCCGGCAATGATCATGATGAACTCAATGAAGACCCAGATTCCGAGGATGGCCCAAAACGCGAATCCGAGCAAGAACCAGAAAGTAGCCCAGCCCAGGATATTAAGCACCAGCTGCGCTACGCCGAAGGTCGTGCGGCCGGTATAGAAGTTATGCGCGCCGAAGGAGCCCAAGAAGAAGCACAGAAGCAAAGTCGCAATCCAAGACTTTTGCTGTCCCTGCGCCACATACTGCTGCTGCACCGGATAGGAACCCATATTCGGTTGTGGTGCATAGCCCTGGTTGTACTGCGGCTGGTAACCGGCCTGCTGGTTATAGGGGTTGTACTGCTGCCCCTGGTTGTTGTCATAGGACTGGCCAGAATACTCGCCATTTTCTGGTTGGTAGCTACCATTTGGGTTTGTCACAGGGAATCTGCTCCTTGGTCTCGGGGTCACTCGTGGTCTGGACTCAATGTAGCATGCGAGACCGAGCTCACTAGACAGATAGAGTGTAAAACGAACAAAGCCCGCTTCGCCCGGCACATAAGCCGGAGAAACGGGCGTTATATTCCTAGTGACTAGGCAGCCTTAGGAGCGTTGACGTCCTCAGGCAGAGCGGCCTTAGCAGCCTCGCACAGTGCGGAGAATGCCTCGAAGTCATTGACAGCAAGCTCAGCCAGGATCTTGCGGTCAACCTCGATCTCAGCCAGGCGCAGGCCGTGGATGAGGCGGTTGTAGGTGATGTCGTTCATGCGGGCAGCAGCGTTGATGCGCTGGATCCACAGCTTACGGAACTCAGACTTACGGGCGCGACGATCGCGGTAAGCATAAGTCATGGAGTGCAGCCACTGCTCCTTCGCCTTACGGTACAGGCGGGAACGCTGGCCGCGGTAGCCCTTAGCGGACTTCAAAATCGCGCGACGCTTCTTCTTTGCGTTAACTGAGCGCTTTACTCGTGCCACAGTGATACTTCCTTAATTCGAATTGTGATGGCGGATGTGGGTTGATTCGGCGCTATTATGCGCGGCCGAGCAGGCGCTTGACGCGCTTGGTGTCAGGCTGTGCGACTGCCTCGGTGCCCTTCAGACGACGGGTACGCTTGGACGGCTTGCCCTCCAGCAGGTGGCGGCGGCCAGCCTGCTCACGGCGCAGCTTGCCGGAACCGGTCACCTTGATACGCTTTGCGGTGCCCTTGTGGGTCTTCTGCTTCATGAGTATTAAGTCCTTAAATCCTACGTGGAATCTGGTCTACTTCTTGCCCTTGCGAACCGGACCCAAGACCATGGTCATATTGCGACCATCCTGCTTGGGGCGGGACTCAACAACGCCAACTTCAGCGACGTCATCGGCCAAACGCTCCAAGAGGCGGAAACCCAGCTCCGGACGCGATTGCTCACGACCACGGAACATGATGGTCACCTTGACCTTGGATCCCTTCTCGAGGAAGCGAACTACGTTACCCTTCTTGGTCTCATAATCGTGATCATCGATCTTCGGGCGGAACTTCTGTTCCTTAACCACGGTCTGCTGCTGGTTCTTACGGGCTTCGCGAGCCTTCTGAGCCTGCTCGTACTTGAACTTGCCGTAGTCCATGATCTTGGCCACTGGGGGCTTTGCCTTCGGGGCTACCTCAACCAAGTCAAGGTCAGCCTCGTATGCAAGCTTGCGAGCATCATCGGTACGGACGATGCCCACCTGTTCACCACCGGGGCCTACCAAACGGACCTCGGGTACTCGGATACGCTCATTGATGCGAGCTTCAGCGCTGATTGTGGTTCTCCTCGATTAGGGGGTGTATGAGTAAGTAGTTCACCTACCGGGACCACAAACGAATCAAACCCGGTCTGCCAAAGACAGCCGGGAGTTCTCACAGTGCCAAGCACGAGTGCTTGGTTACCTTTACCTTTATCCTACGAACGATGTTCGCGGCATCGGGTGGGAGAAGCTCCGCTTGTGACCCACGAACCTCGAAAAGGCGTCATGGGCGGTAGTGGCTTTGAGGATAGCAGCTTCTACCCTTTCCACCAAATCGCAACTCGCTTAGCTGTCCTTGCATTGAACAGCTGGTTCAATGTTGCCCTTCTCTACCCCTTTATCAACGATGTCCACTAACTCATGGGCGAGATACTTTACCGCTGGCTCGGCTTTGGCATAGTCCTCGCCATCGGTAACCACAGATAACGCGACGCCGACGCGCTTGCCAGCAACCTCATGAACGCCAAATTGGCGGTAGGTGTACTCATTGTCGTCCTCGTCCAAGCCCCAGCCGCTCTTGGCGCGGGTTCGCTTCTCTTTCGACAGACCAATCTTCTGCCAAGCCACAATGTCTTTGAGCACCTTGTGGACGTAGTCCGCCTCCTCAATGCAGGGCAATTCAGCACCGAAGACTGCTTGGTCTTTCAATGACCACGTGGAGTAGCCGAAGGCGGTGTCATGGATATCCGCGTGCGATCCATAGTCTTCGAGCAATTCCTCGACTGCCTTATCGGCGGAGCCTTCGCGCCATTGCACCTGGGACCACAAGGAGTAGGCGGCATCGTTATCGGATTCCTTGATTGCCAGGTCGACCAAACTCTTATCCGCGCCGTCTTTCAGCGCCGCGATGGCGATAGGGACCTTTACCGTGGACCAGACGGGACCCTTGCCCTTATCGCCCACAGCAATGGTGTCATCGCCGGCCGAAATAGCGACCCCAACCTTGGCGTGGTACTTCCTTGCGGTCTTGTCTACTGCACGGTCAAGCTGAGTGCGCACTGAGTCCGGGTCAGGTGCCGGAGAGCTAGTTGACGGCGCTGGGACGTTTTCAGTTTCAGGATCGCCGGAGCAGGCGCTCACAGTAAGCAGAGTGAGCGCTGCCAGCAGGCTAACGCCGAGGCGGTAACTATTCACAGTGTCCCTACTTCAACATGTCCTTTAGGTACCTTCCGGTATAGGAGCCTTCCACCTGCGCAACATCTTCCGGGGTGCCCTGCGCGACTACGGTGCCGCCGCCGGCGCCGCCTTCCGGCCCCATATCCACTATCCAGTCCGCAGCCTTGATGACATCGAGGTTGTGCTCAATGATGAGCACCGAATTACCCTTGTCAACGAGGCCTTGGATAACCAACATCAGCTTGCGGATGTCCTCAAAGTGCAGACCAGTGGTCGGCTCGTCCAAGATGTAGATGGTCCTACCGTTGGTGCGCTTTTGCAGTTCCGAAGCGAGCTTAACGCGTTGCGCCTCACCGCCCGACAGCGTGGTTGCGGCTTGGCCGAGGCGAACGTAGCCCAAGCCAACGTCGACAAGCGTGGCAAGGTAGCGGTGAATCGAGTTGATGGGTTCGAAGAAGTCCGCTGCCTCAGAAATCGGCATGTCGAGAACCTCAGCGATGTTCTTTCCCTTGTAGTGCACCTCCAGGGTCTCGCGGTTATAGCGAGCGCCCTCACACACCTCACACGGAACATACACGTCCGGCAGGAAGTTCATCTCGATCTTGATGGTGCCATCGCCTTGGCATGCCTCGCAGCGCCCACCCTTGACGTTGAAGGAGAAGCGGCCGGCCTTGTAGCCGCGAACCTTGGCCTCCTGGGTTTCGGCAAAAAGGTTACGGATCTTGTCAAAGACGCCCGTATAGGTAGCCGGGTTGGAGCGCGGGGTACGGCCAATCGGGCTCTGGTCTACCTGGACTAGCTTATCCAGGTGCTCCACGCCCTCGACGCGCTTGGCCCGGCCGGGGACCTGCCGGGCACGATTGAGCTTATTGGCCAAAGTCTTGGCCAAAATCTCATTGACCACGGTGGATTTACCCGAGCCGGAAACGCCGGTAATGCACGCCAGCACTCCCAGCGGGATTTCGACGTTTATGCCCTTGAGGTTATTCTCGCGTGCCCCCACGACTTTCAGGGTGCGGTCCTTGTCGATCTCGCGGCGGTGATCCGGGACGGCGAGCACCTTTTTGCCAGATAGATACTGGCCAGTCAGGGACTCCTCTACCTTTTCAATTCCCGCCGGTTCGCCTTGGTAGACCACCTCTCCACCGTACTCACCGGCGCGCGGGCCCACGTCGACAAGCCAATCGGACTCCCGAATGGTGTCTTCATCATGCTCGACCACAATGAGGGTATTGCCAATATCGCGCAAACGCTGCAGGGTCTTAATAAGGCGCTGGTTATCGCGTTGGTGCAAACCAATGGAAGGCTCATCGAGCACATAAAGTACGCCGGCCAAACCAGAACCAATCTGCGTGGCTAGGCGAATGCGCTGCGCCTCGCCGCCCGAAAGCGTGGACGCACCGCGGTCCAAGGTCAGGTAATTCAGACCGACGTCCAGAAGGAAGCGCAACCGAGCCTGGGTTTCCTTGAGTACCGCACCGGCAATGATTTCCTCGCGGTGGCCCAGAACCAAAGAGTCCAGGAATTCAGAGGCATCTTCAATCGAAAGCGCACACAGCCCCGCAATGGACTGCTCACCGTGAGTAGTAGAAGCCAAGCGGACAGCCAAGATCTCCGGCTTCAAGCGCGTGCCTTTACAGGTGCTGCACGGCACGCGGCGGGTGTACTGCAGCAGGCGATCCTTTTGGGACTGCGAATCGGTCGTTTCCAGCTTGCGGTGAATGAAGCCAGTCGCACCCTCAAACGGCGCGGTCCAATTGCGTTGGCGCCCATAGCGGTTCTTGTAGCGAACCTGCACCTCCTCGTCCGTGCCATAGATGAGCGCGTGGCGCTGCTCCTTGGTCAATTCGCTCACTGGCGTCCTAGGGTCAAAGCCCATTGCCTTGCCCAGCCCCTCCACTAGCTTGACAAAGTAGCGGGAGTTGGGAGAGGAGTGCCACGGCTGAATGGCATCAACCGCCGGGGCATCCGGATCCGGAATAAGCAGGTCAACATCGACTTCCAGCTTGGTACCCAAACCATCACACACTGGGCAAGACCCAAACGGGGCATTGAAGGAAAAGGCCCGGGGCTCATACTCCTCAATGGTCAACGTGTGGCCATTCGGGCAGGCAGCCTTTTCCGAATACGTGTGGGTGAGCTCTTCCCTATCCACGAACTCGATGGTGACCAGTCCATCGGCCAAGCGCAGGGCCGTTTCCACCGAATCCGTTAAGCGTTGCTTCTGCGAGGCCTTTACCTGCAAGCGGTCAACCACTACCTCAATATTGTGCTTGATCTGCTTCTTGAGCTTGGGAGGATCGCTGAGCTGATGGGTTTCTCCATCCACTCGCACGCGGGAATAACCCTGCGCCGAAAGATCCTGAAAAAGATCCACAAACTCGCCCTTGCGCTTGCGCACTACCGGTGCAAGTACCTGGAACTTTAGCTTTTCTTCTAGTTCAAGCACCGCATCCACGATCTGCTGTGGTGTTTGGCGCTCAATTACCGCATCGCACTTAGGGCAGTGCGGCGTACCAGCACGGGAAAAGAGCAAGCGCAGGTAGTCGTAGATCTCCGTGATCGTGCCCACCGTAGAGCGTGGATTATGGTTGGTGGATTTTTGATCAATGGACACTGCGGGTGACAGGCCATCAATAAATTCCACGTTGGGCTTGTCCATCTGCCCTAAGAACATGCGGGCATAAGAACTCAAGGATTCCACGTAGCGGCGCTGGCCTTCAGCGAAGATGGTGTCAAAGGCCAGCGAAGATTTACCGGAGCCGGATAGGCCGGTAAAAACAACCATTTTATCGCGGGGGATATCGATATCCACGCCCTTGAGGTTGTGCTCGCGGGCACCGCGCACCACCAAACGATCAGCCACTGTGCTCAGACCTCCAGTACTAGGGATTGCAATCTTCCCTCGAATGTACCCGTAGGCTAGGACACATGACTAACGAGCTTCAGCTACATCAAATTTCCGTCTCCGAGATGGACAATAACTGCTACCTCCTACAGGCGGGCGAAGAGGGCTTGCTTGTCGACGCCGCCGATGACGCCCCCGCAATCCTCGACATGGCCCGCAAGGCCGGAGTGAAAATCACCGCGGTGCTTACTACCCACCGCCACTGGGACCACGTGCGCGCACTCGAGGAGATTTTGTCCGAAACGGGCGCTACTCACTACGCCTCTTTCCTCGATTCCCCCGCCATCCCAGCTGAGGTAGACGTAGAGCTGCGCGAGGGCGATTCCATCGAGTTCGCGGGCCTTCAGCTGCCCATCATTATCTTGCGCGGCCACACCCCAGGCGGGGCGGCACTTGTTGCAAGCATCGATGGCGTCACCAACCTCTTCGTAGGCGATTCCCTCTTCCCCGGCGGTTTGGGCAAGACCACCTCTGAGGGCGACTTCGTACGCCTATATAAGGACGTCACCGCGCGCATCTTTGATGAGTTCCCCGACAATACGATCGTGCGCCCGGGACACGGCAAGTCCACGACCTTGGGCGAGGAGCGCCCCAAGCTTGGTGACTGGTGGGAACGCCGCTGGTGATCCAACGGCGAATTTCCGCGTACAATGGTCTAGCACACGATAGGTCTAGAACAACGAGCTAAGGAGCTTTAAGGGCTATGATTCGCAAGCTTGCCCGCCCCATGCTGGCATCCGTATTTGTATGGGAAGGCGTAGACAACCTGCGCAACGCGTCCGAGCATGTCAAGGAAACCGAGGGTTTCCTCAAGACCGTGCGCAAGGCCGTTCCTTCTGAGTACCAGGGCTACATCCCCAATGACCCAGAACTAGTTACCCGCGCCATTGGCGGCGCTAAGGTAGGCGCCGGCTCCACCTTGGCTCTGGGCAAGGCACCGCGCACTTCCGCTGCGGTTCTGGCCGCCGCTACCCTGCCTAACCTGATTGGCAAGAATAGCTTCTGGGCAGCAGACAACAAGGAAGACAAGGAATCTCGCCGCAACGGATTCGTTACCAACACCGCTTTGCTCGGCGCCTTGTTTATCGCTACCCAGGACACCGAGGGTAAGCCTGCCCTGCGTTGGCGCGCGCAGAAGGCCGGCAAGCGTACGAATAAGAAGATTCAGCAGGCGCTGCCTACTAAGTCTGAGTCCGAGCAGAAGCGCGAAGAACTCTCTGCCCGTGCTAACGAGCTGTCTTCCAAGGCCGGTGACTGGATCAACGAGACCTCTGCCAAGGCACAGGCTTATGTAGACGACAACAAGGATGACTGGCAGTCCACCGGCCGAGGTCTGCTGGATACTGCAAAGTCCTATGTTGACGATGCCAAGACCTACGTAGAGGACAACAAGGACGATTGGCAGGAGTCTGGCCGCGGCTTGCTGGGCAACGCCAAGTCCTTCATCGAGGACTCGGTCGACAACGCCAAGACGTACGTTGAAGACAATAAGGGTGACTGGCTCGAGACCGCACAGGCTAATCGCGACATCGCCCGTACCCGTGCTGTGAAGGCAGCTACCAAGGCTCAGGCACGTGCCGATAAGGCCGTCGCCAAGCTGGATGGCGCCAAGTCGAAGCGCGCAAACAAGAAGGCCTCCAAGCACGCTGACAAGCTGCAGCAGGAGGCAAATAAGAAGATTGAGGCAGCTATCAAGAAGCTGGAAAAGCGCTCTAAGTAGCCACATCTTCCTCGGCCGAGTATCTCGGCGATGACTCAACGGCCCAGCCTTATGCTGGGCCGTTGTTCTTTGTCACAGCAGGGTCTAAACTCATCTCTCCCCCTCGCCGGACAGCGTGCCCGGCACCTTCCACCCCATCAACGTCCAATCACCAAGGAGTCACGTGAACTCAGCATCCCAAAAGCACGCGGCGGCCGCAGGTTCCTCGGAGCGCGAAGCCATCGCTACGGAGCAAGATTATGTGGACGGCCTTTTCTCCCGCCTCGACGATGAGGTGGCTGCTGCAAATGAACGGCTCAATGAGGTGCAGGCGGACGTAGATCCCTCCACCCCGGACGCGGATGCCTTGGTACGCCGCGAAACGGAATACCACGGGCTCCAAGCCAAGCTGGATCGTCTCAATGTGGCACAGATGGGTTTGGTCTTTGGCCGCATCGACATCGATGCCCCAGGTGACAATCCCACCCCGGAAGGCCTAGACCGCCGCTACATCGGCCGCATGGGGCTCGATGCGCGTGAAGAGGACTATCGCACGCTACTGCTTGACTGGCGTGCCCCCATGGCACGGCCCTTCTATCTCGCTACTACCGCCCAGCCAGAAGGCGTGCACACCCGCCGCCAAATCCGCACCAAGGGGCGCACCGTCACTGGCATTCATGATGAAGTCCTTGCTGGCCCCGGCGTGCGTGAAGAAGAGGCCGGCGTAGCGAGCGAATCCGCTCTCTATCACGCCATGCAGCGAGCCCGCACGGGCCACATGGCTTCCATTGTGGAGACCATTCAGCGGGAGCAGGACGAGATTATCCGCGATAACACCCGCGGGGTGATGGTAGTAGAAGGCGGCCCCGGCACCGGTAAGACCGCAGTTGCGCTGCACCGCGTTGCCTATCTGCTCTATACCCACCGCGAGCTACTTTCTGCCACCGGCGTACTTATCGTCGGCCCCAATAGCAGCTTCTTGGACTATATTTCGCGCGTGCTCCCAGAACTGGGCGAGACCGGCGTGGTGCTCTCCACCATCGGCGGGCTCTTTCCTGGAATTGAGCCGGACCACGAAGAAGACCTCGTGGCTCGGGAAATCAAGGGCAGCGACGCCATGGTGGAAATCCTCTCCACTGCGGTCAAGGACTACCAGTTGCTTCCCGACGCCCCTCGCGAGCTGACCGTCGACGGCCTTACCTTAAGCGTCACACCACACATGGTGAAAAGCGCCCGCACACGTGCACGGCGCTCGCGCAAGCCGCACAATGAGGCGCGTGGTGCCTTCATCGAGCACCTCGTAGAGGACCTTGCCCAGCAAATGGCAGAAAAGGTCGGTGCCGATCCGCTTGGCGGAAAGAATCTCCTGTCGCGCGCCGATATCGATCAATTCCACGATGACCTTGCTGAGGACGCGGCCGTTACTGCCTTGATCGATGAGTTTTGGCCCGAACTACACCCCACCGATGTACTTGCTGCTCTAGTCTCCTCGCGCGAGCGCATCGCTTCTGCCGCGCACGGATATGACGAGGAAACCCAAGAAGCGCTCTACCGTGCAGAGGGGCGAGCATGGACGGATTCGGATGCGGCCTTGCTAGACGAGCTTGCCGTCCTCATCGGCCTACCCAACCCTGAAGAAAAGAAGGCAGCCGATGACGCCGCGTGGCGCGAGCAAGTGGCGGATGCGGAAGACGCATTGGATATCTTGTCTTCCTCCGAGTCCACAGATAACGACGATGACATGTTTGAAGCAGAAATCCTCTCTGCCCACGATGTCATCGACGCCGAAACCTTGGCGCACCGCCAGGAGGTACGCGATAAGCGCACCACTGCCCAACGCGCCCGCGAAGATCATACGTGGGCTTATGGTCACATCATCGTGGACGAAGCCCAGGAATTAACACCTATGGAGTGGCGAATGCTCTTCCGCCGCTGCCCTTCGCGGTGGATGACTTTGGTGGGTGATACCTCCCAGACTGGTTCCCCGGCAGGTGTTGATGACTGGGGCGAGGCCCTCGAGCCCTTCGTGGCTCAACGCTTCCGTCACCACTTCTTAACCGTCAACTATCGCACCCCGCAGCCCATTACGGAATTGGCCAATGGACTTTTGGAAATGATTAACCCTGACGCCATTCCGGCGACAGCCATCCGTGATGGGGTACAGGTGCGCCGGCTTGAGCAGGGCACCTACACCCCTGGAGTACACAGCGAAGAGGACGGCAGGCTCACAGCGGTTATTGACGCCGCCACGGCGGAGCGCTACAAGGGCCTCGAGTTTGACCACGTGGTCGTGCTCGATCCGCAGCGCATCGTGGATGCCTCCCCACAGGGATTGCAAAACCTCTATGTCTGCATCACTCGTGCTACTCAATCCCTCACGCTCGTTGGTGACTGCGGCGAAGTTCTTTAGGCTCCCGTAAGCTTTATGCCATGGCCTTATCTGACATCATGCGCAAAGCTGAAAGCTCACTTAACTCCATTACTTTGAAGCGCTCCAAACGGCGTGGATGGCAGCCCCTGATTGTGGGATATACAGGTTATGGCACCACCGATCAGGTGAGAATCTTCGGCCGCGTACTGATGCATGATCCTGATGAAGGCAAGAGGGATACGTGGGGTGAGCGCGGCTACCAGCAGTTTCTTACCATTCAAGTAGGACACCATGACGTTTCGGTGACTATTGGGGAAAAGACTGTCACCGGCACCACTGACCGCAACGGATACATTGACTTACTAATCCATGACCACGGATTAGAGCCCGGATGGCATACGGCAACAATCGAGGCCGCAAACGCGAATGCCGTGGAGGTCCAACTACTTATCGTTGATCCGGCGGCCAAGATCGGCATCGTTAGCGATATCGATGACACGGTGCTTGTCACGTGGCTGCCGCGCGCACTCACCGCGGCGTGGAATTCCTGGGCTAAGCGCCCTAGCAAGCGACAGCCGGTTCCCGGAATGGCCGAATTCTATGCTCAGCTACAGCAGCGCTTCCCCCAAGCCCCAGTGTTTTATCTTTCTACGGGCGCTTGGAATACCTTTGGCTCGCTCAAAAAATTCCTGTCTCACCATGGTTTCCCCACGGGTCCCATGCTGCTGACGGACTGGGGCCCAACGGAAACGGGACTTTTCCGCAGCGGTCAGGAGCACAAGCGTGTTCAGCTGCGCAATCTGCTCATTGCTTACCCGGATATGCAATGGATTCTCATTGGCGATGACGGACAGCATGATCCGCTCACCTACGGCGATGTGGCCAATGAGCATCCGGACCGGATCCACTCTGTGCTCATCCGCAATCTGAGCCCGCAAGAGCAGTTGCTCTCCCACGGCTCCCTGAGCCCTTTGGCTGATGCCAATGAGGAGGGCCACTTCTCTATCCCTTTGATTCAGGGCGCGAACGGCGACGCCATTGCCGCCGCATTCGACGCTGCACACCCTGCGGAGTAAGCTGCGCTTAACGACGAAACCCGCCTTGGCCTTCCAATAAGACCAAGGCGGGTTTTAATCACCGCAGTTAGCTGACGGTGTGAACGATCATTACATCGCAGTCAGACTGGCGAGCAACGTCTGCCGGCACGGAGCCCAGCAGGCGACCGGTCAGGGAGTTGATGCCGCGGTTGCCCACGATAAGCAGGTCAGCATCGTTATCGTTGACGATGGACATCAGGGCCTGCACTGGGGTGCCCGGGCGAACAGCGGTTTCTACCTTGGAAGCGCCGAACTTCTCAGCGTGTGCCTTAGCATCCTTGAGGTTTGCCTCCGCCTTCTCATCGCCCAAAATGGTTACGGAATCCTGGCGCAGGGTCTTGGAAGCCTGCTCCTGGTTTTCGTAGTAAGCACAACCGATAATCAGATTGGAATCGAATGCGGCAGCAATCTTAGCAGCTCGCTCTACAGCGAGGAGAGAAGACTTAGAACCGTCAGTACCGACAACGATCGTGTTGTAGTCGCTCATGATGACCTTTCTTTGTGGGTGTGTACCCGGAGTGTTTATTTAGCCTACAGAGGCATTACTGCCAGTGTAACAACGAAAAATGATTAACGTTTCTCGCTGGTATTAACTACGACGACGTCTACCTTTGACTTGTGGGTCAGTTCCGTTGGGACAGAACCGAAGACTCGACCACGAACGGAATTCACGCCGCGGTTTCCCACCACGAACAGGTCCACGTCATAGTCCTGGCCTACTTCCAACAAGGCTTTTACTGGGTCTCCAGATTTCCCTACAATTTCAATGTGTTCCGCACCCTCTGACTCGGCGATACGGGTGGCATTGGTCAGGTAGGTACCGGCCATGTCCTCACTTACAACGGGCAGACCGGCTTCGTCGCCCCTCGGAGCACCAAGCATGGATCCAGCGTGGTTATAAAAAGCTGAGATGATGATCAGCTTAGCGTCGTACGCCCGTGCCATGGACGCCGCAGCGCGGACCGCGCGCAGGGAGGTTTCAGAGCCATCGGTGCCGACGGCAATGTTTTTATAGGTAAGCATTATTCTCCTCGCAGTTGAACTACTTCACAGTGACAACTAAACGGCGCTTCTGGCACTTATCCAGTATAACTAGCGCAGCCCTTTAGAAAAGTACCCGCGGAGCCAATCATCACTTTCAGGGGGAGAAAACTAGATTCCCGCTTCCTTCAATCCACGCAATTCCTTCTTTAGATCAGCAATCTCATCGCGCAGGCGTCCAGCCAATTCGAACTTGAGCTCGCGCGCGGCGGCACCCATTTGGGCCGAGAGGTCGTCGATAAGCGCCTGCACCTCATCGGTAGCCATGCTGGAAATATCCCGCTTCTCCACCACTGCAGAGGGGTCAGAGTTGGACTCTTCTTCCCCACCGTCTTCATAGACCTGGTCAAGGATATCGGCAATCTTCTTCCGCAAAGGCTGCGGGTCAATGCCATGTTCCTTGTTATAGGCTATCTGCTTTTCGCGGCGTCGCTCCGTCTCCTCGATTGCCTCCTGCATCGAATCGGTGATTTTATCGGCATACATAATCACCTCGCCAGAGACGTTACGGGCAGCACGGCCAATGGTCTGGATGAGCGAGGTGGTAGAGCGCAAGAAACCTTCCTTGTCTGCATCCAAGATGGCAACGAGCGATACCTCGGGGAGGTCAAGGCCCTCACGCAGAAGGTTAATGCCCACCAGCACATCAAACTCGCCTAGACGCAATTGCCGCAAGAGCTCGACGCGCTGCAAAGTGTCGATATCCGAGTGCAAGTAGCGCACCTTAATCCCCTGCTCCAGCAGGTAATCGGTGAGGTCTTCTGCCATACGCTTGGTCAGCGTGGTCACCAGTACACGCTCTTGCTGCGAAATGCGGGTGCGTACCTCATCAATAAGGTCATCAATCTGGCCCTTAGTGGGTTTGACGTTAACCTTCGGATCCACCAGACCAGTCGGGCGAATCACCTGCTCCACGTACTCACCGTCCGAGGACGTAAGTTCAAAGTCACCTGGGGTGGCAGACATATAGACGGTTTGTCCCACACGCTGTTCAAACTCATCAAAGGTCAGCGGGCGGTTATCCACTGCGGAGGGCAGCCGGAAACCGAACTCCACCAGGTTGCGCTTGCGGGACATATCTCCCTCGAACATGCCGCCGATCTGTGGAACCGTGACGTGAGACTCGTCAATAATGGTGAGAAAATCCTCGGGGAAGTAATCCAGCAGCGTTGCCGGCGCGGAGCCGGCCGGACGGCCATCGACGTGGCGGGAGTAGTTCTCGATGCCGGAGCAAAAACCTACCTGCTCGATCATTTCTAGATCGTATTCGGTGCGCATGCGAAGTCGTTGTGCCTCAAGCAGTTTGCCGCGGTTTTCTAGGTCTTCGAGGCGCTCGGCCAATTCCTCTTTGATGGCGGCTACGGCCTTTTCCATGCGTTCGGGTCCTGCCACGTAGTGGGTCGCGGGGAAGATACGCACCTCGTCTACTTCCTCGATGACATCGCCAGTGACGGGGTGAATGTAGTAGAGAGAATCAATATCATCACCGAAGAATTCAATGCGCACTGCGCGTTCCTCATAAGCCGGAATGATATCGACCGTGTCGCCCTTGGCACGGAATGTACCGCGGGTAAATCCCACGTCGTTGCGTTCGTATTGGATATCCACCAACAAACGCAGGAATCGGTCTCGGTCCAACTCCTCGTCCACGGAAATAATGACTGAGCGATCCAAATAGGACTGCGGGGTACCCAAGCCATAAATGCACGACACGGAGGACACAACCACCACGTCTCGGCGGGACAGCAGGGCCGAAGTAGCCGAGTGGCGCAGGCGCTCTACGTCCTCGTTGATGGACGAGTCCTTTTCAATATAGGTATCCGTCTGCGCAATATAAGCCTCTGGCTGGTAGTAGTCATAATAAGAAACGAAGTACTCCACCGCGTTATGCGGCAAGAGTTGACGTAGCTCGTTCGCTAGCTGCGCTGCCAGAGTCTTATTTGGTGCCATTACCAGCGTGGGCCGTTGCTGTTTTTCGATCAACCACGCAGCGGTGGCGGACTTACCTGTACCGGTAGCACCCATGAGTACGACATCGCGCTCGTCGCGGTTGAGGCGTTCATTGAGCTCTGCAATAGCAGCGGGCTGGTCGCCGGCCGGCTCGTATTCAGAGACAACCTGAAACTCACCTGGGGTGCGCTCGACCTCGCTGACGACGCGGTGCTCGGAATTTGGAATAAGAGGATGTTCAGCAGCAAAAGCCATGCCCACTACTCTACTGCTTATATGGCGCGGCTAGCTATGTTCACGGCAAGGAGTCCTGCGCGGTGCGCAGCCACTCTTCCAGCTCGCCGGTGGTCTCCCACAGCGCATAAACAGAAGACGTCTCTGGTCGCATCGCACTATTAATGCGGCGGCGCAGCCACGCTTTAGACTGCGGCGTATACAGGGGCGCAAGAGCCTCGCGGTGGATTCCTTCCGGCAGCGCATCAGCTTTCAGCTTCAACAAGGCGCCCAGTGCGATCATGGTTTCTGCGTCATCGGAGTCCATGGGCTCTTCGGCACATGACTTCTGAAAGGCTTTGAGATCGAAAGAGCCATCACGCAAGCTAGCGAGCAGTTCTCGCGCTGCGTGATTATCAAAAGGCCCAGTATCCCACGTTCCCACGGCGAGTAGCTTAAGACGCGAAAGTTAACGCAACTTCGAAACTGCGTAAACTCTAACCACCCAACGGTTAAAGTTTGGGTGACCCCGCGTCTATGACTCCGCTTCTATACGGTTCATGACCTCGGCCGCTCGCGCACGCAGCTGCTCCAGCGTTCCGTTGTTGTCAATGACGTGCGTGGCTGCGGCTAGTCTCACCTCATCAGGTACCTGCGCTGCTATGCGACGGCGCGCATCGTCCTCTTCCAACCCGCGTGAAGCAACGAGGCGACGGACGCGCTCTTCAACGGCCACGTCGACCACGATGACGTAGTCCATGTCTTTGTCTAAGCCGTTATCCACCAATAGCGGCATATCGTAAACGGCAAAGTCATAGCCTTCTTCACGTGCCTCCTCGAATTGGCGCTGCGTTTCCGCTTGGATGCGTGGATGGGTAATGGAGTTCAACAACTCGGTATGTTCCTTATCCACAAAGGCTCGCTGAGCTAATTCTTTGCGGTTGAGGCTGCCGTCCGACAAGAGGATATCTTCTCCGAATGCTGCCGCCAGCTCCGCCAACGCAGACCGCCCGGGCTTGACGACGTCGCGGGCAATGCCATCGGCGTCAACCACACGCCACCCTCGTTCGCGGCAGAGCGTTGCAACTGTTGACTTGCCACTGCCAATCCCGCCTGTAAGGCCAATGAGTTTCATGGCAGCCACCCTACGCGAAAAGGAACCCCGCCATACGCGATGGTGCGGGGTTCCTCTGTCGCTATAGGTGTCAGCGTTTCTTTATTCCGCTGCTTCCTCCGGCTTCGGGGGAATGCGGAGCAAGTCATCACTCGGGGTAACCGGGCCGGCTTCACCGGAGACCGCGCCGAACTTGGTGGCGTTAGTGACCACAACCGGAGTAATCAGGTTATAGCCCTTGGAACGGATGAATTCTGGGTCAAAGCTAATCAATTTATCGCCCGCGGAAATGCGTTGCTTCTTTTCCACGTGCACGTCGAAGCCTTCGCCGCCCAGTTCCACGGTATCGAGGCCTACGTGAATGAGCAGTTGCACGCCATTGTCGAGGCTAAGGCCTACCGCATGGCCGGACTTTTGAACGGTGAGCACCTTGCCGTCGGCAGGCGCATAGACGGTAGTGCCAGTTGGCTGGACTGCCATACCAGGCCCCAGCTTTGCCCCAGCAAAGATAGGATCTGGGACTTCCGAAAGGTCAACTGCCTCGCCCTCCAGAGGGGAATCCAACACGATGTCCTCCTTGCCAGCCTGCTTGGCGGCAACACCAGTAGCAGCAGTGCCCGCAGCGCTGGCAGCAACGGCGCCACCCGCATTCGAGGACACGCCCTTTTCGGTCTTAGTGGACTTGAAATCCGAACGAGCAGCTACGTCATCCACGGATTCGCCCTGTTCGCGGGCGATGCGCTCCAAGTCTGCCTGCTTTTCTTCCGCCGTGCGGTAGCCAAAGAACAGGGTCAGGAAGAAAGAGGTAAGGAATGCAGCCGTGATACCAAGAACGTAGCCCAGCTGCGGCGTCATAGCGCCAGTGGTCAGTGCAGAGGTAAAGACAAAGGCCTCAGCGCGGACATCGAAGATACCGATGATTGCGCCGCCTACCGCACAACCTGGCAGCAACCGGTAGTAGCTGCGGCGGAAGCGCAACAAGATGCCATAGAGGGAAGGCTCAGACACGCCGCCGAGGATGCCCGCTGCGAAGGCACCAATAGAAACCTGGCGCATGGCATTGTTCTTTTCCCTGAAGGAGATAACCATGACTGCGCCAACGACGCCGAAGCAGGCGAAGTTCCATGCGCCCATCGGGCCTTGGATGAAGTCGTAGCCGTAGGTTGCGATGTTCTGAATCATGATGACATTCAGCGGCCAGTGCAGGCCCATCGGAACGAGGAATGGGTACAGCAGCGGAATGACGATAGCCAGGATGAACGGCGAGAAATCATTGATTTGGTACAGGACCCAGGAAATGCCATTGCCCACGCCAATGCCGAACGGGCCGAGCAGGAAGGCTGTTGCCGGAATCATAATGAGCAGGGAGAAGAACGGCACGAAGACCATATGAACTGCACTCGGGATGATCTTCTTTAGTCCCTTTTCCACCCAGTACAGGCCGATTGCAGCCAAAATGGGCGGGAATACCTGGGAGCCGTAGGAATTGATGACCAGCGGCAGGCCAAATACGTTGACGGTATCGCCTTGCCCACCCAGCGACATAAATTCGGGGGTCAAAAGTGCCGCGGGAATAGCTGCGGAGACCCACATATTCGCGCCCAGCTTCTGCGCCGCGGTCGCACCGACCATTACGGGCAAGAAATAGAAGACCGACTGGAACATGGCATGAGCCAGCCGGAAGCCCTCTGGTTGCTCCTCCAGCGGTGCCCGGAAATCCTGGATGTGTGCTGTGTCCGCCAGGATGAGCAGCATGATGATGAGCGAGGCGCCCAGCAATGCCCATAGGACGGGGCGGAAAGTATCAGAGAGGAACTCGAAGCAGTAATCTACCCAGTCATACTTACCGCGAACACCGTCATACTCCTTCTTGGAGGACGCCTCTTTGTCGCTGGAAGCATGCACACCGGGCTGCTTAATGATCTCGTTGTAGTAGTCTGCAACGCCGCCGCCCATGACTACCTGGTAGCCGTGAGCACCGTGGGGCACGGTACCAAGCACCGCTGGGTCGCTATCGAGCTTTTCTTGGTCAACTTTCCCCGCATCGGCAAGTTGGAAGCGCAGGCGCGTTGCGCAGTGCGTCAGCGACGTGATGTTGTCGGCGCCGCCGATACTTTCAACGATGCGGGTGGAAGTGTCCTTGATAGATGCCACTTCTTACTCCTCAGTTCAAATACCACTTATAACCAGTACTGCACTGGCTATAACGTCAGGTTCGATTATAAGAGAATTCCCACATGAACAAAAGCCCGTTTTGTTGGCCTTCCAGGGACTTTTTCTACCTGGGAGTGCTTCACCGCTGGTCAACCACCTAGAGGCAACGATCATCCCGGCAAACGATTGCACAAACTGTCTAAAAGATCACAAAAGCCGCGCCCACCCCATCTAGGTGATGAAGTGGGCGCGGCCGTGAGCCAAGCCCTCAGGCTTAGCGGAAACTAACCGGAGGCTTTAGTTGCCAGCGAGCTTGTCGCGCAGTGCGGCGAGCTGCTCGTCGGAAGCCAGGGAGCCGCCAACCTCTGCCTGAGCCTCGGATGCCGGAGCTGCATCGGAGGAATCAGAGGAGTAGTTGGAGGACTCTGCAGACTCAGCAGCCTCAGCGGCTGCGGCGCGGTTGCGCTCAATCTGAGCGGTGTGCAGGTTGAAGCGACGCTCGGACTCTGCGTAGCGTGCCTCCCAAGCCTGACGCTGCTCGTCGAAGCCTTCCTTCCACTCGTTGGTCTCAGGGTCAAAGCCCTCAGGGAAGACGTAGTTGCCCTGCTCGTCGTAGGAGTCAGCCATGCCGTACTTGGACGGATCGAACTCTTCGGTGTAGTCCTCGTCTGCCTGCTTAACGGACAGGGAGATACGACGACGCTCGAGATCGATGTCGATGACCTTGACCATAACCTCCTGGCCAACGGTGACAACCTGGTCCGGAACCTCGACGTGGCGCTGAGCCAGCTCGGAGATGTGAACCAGGCCCTCGATGCCCTCCTCGACGCGAACGAAGGCACCGAACGGAACGAGCTTGGTGACCTTGCCCGGAACGATCTGGCCCACAGCGTGGGTGCGGGCGAATACGCGCCACGGATCTTCCTGGGTAGCCTTCAGGGACAGGGAAACGCGCTCGCGGTCCAGATCGACATCCAGAACCTCAACGGTTACCTCGTCACCAACGGTGACAACCTCAGATGGGTGGTCGATGTGCTTCCAGGACAGCTCGGAAACGTGAACCAGGCCGTCGACACCGCCGAGATCGACGAAGGCGCCGAAGTTGACGATGGAGGAAACAACGCCCTTGCGGACCTGGCCCTTCTGCAGCTGGTGCAGGAACTCGGAGCGAACCTCGGACTGGGTCTGCTCCAGGTACGCACGGCGGGACAGAACAACGTTGTTGCGCTGCTTGTCCAGCTCGATGATCTTTGCTTCCAGCTCCTGGCCGATGTACGGCTCCAAGTCACGGACGCGACGCATCTCAACGAGGGATGCAGGCAGGAAGCCACGCAGGCCGATATCCAGGATGAGGCCGCCCTTGACAACCTCGATAACGGTACCGGTAACAGGCTCTTCCTTGGCCTGCAGCTCCTCGATGGCGCCCCATGCGCGCTCGTACTGTGCACGCTTCTTGGACAGGATCAGGCGACCTTCCTTGTCCTCCTTGGTGAGAACAAGTGCGTCAACCTCATCGCCGACCTCAACAACCTCGTCCGGGTTGACGTCGTGCTTGATGGACAGCTCGCGGGAAGGGATAACGCCTTCGGTCTTGTATCCGATGTCCAGCAGTACCTCGTCGTGGTCAACCTTGACGACGGTACCCTCGACAATGTCACCATCGTTGAAGTACTTGATGGTGGCGTCTACAGCTGCGAGGAAGTCCTCTGCGGTTCCGATATCGTTAATCGCAACCTGCGGGGTGTTAGAAGATGGCATATTGAAAAAATGCTCCGAATAAATGTAGGAAATCGAAATTGGACAACTGCGCGTCTCTCGAAAAAAGCTTGCTAAGCTGCGCAAATGCAGCTAAAAAGAGGAATATTCGATCCCGCCTCGTGATTGCTTAAAGCCTTCCTACAGGGACTTAGAACAACCCGTGGCATAGACACGCCCGTCCAACACTACATCTGTCCAGCTAAAAGGGCAAATACACGGACCAACTATTTCGCAAAGGAATTTCTCCCACCGTGACTTCCCCCTCGCACGCAAACCAGGCCTACTGGGATAGCGACGCCGCCAATTACCACGCCGAGCACCCCGACTACCTTTCTTCCTTTTACTGGTGCCCAGAAATGCTCCACGAAGACCAAGCACACTTGCTAGGCGACGTCTCGGCTTCCTCCGTACTCGAAATTGGCTGCGGCTCCGCCCCGTGTACCGAATGGCTCCAGACACGCGCGCACTTCGCCACCGGCTTCGATATCTCCCGCGGCATGCTCAACCACGCTGGACCCGGGCTCGCCTTAACCCAGGCCGATGCACTCTCACTGCCCTACGCGACGGGCTCTTTCGACGCAGCCTTCTCGGCGTTCGGCGCCTTCCCTTTTCTTGCCAACCTTGATTTAGCCCTAAGTGAAGTCTCCCGTGTCCTCAAACCTGGCGGTAGGTTCGTCCTCTCGGCCAACCACCCCATGCGCTGGATATTCCCTGATGATCCCACCGATCTGACGGCCGATATCAGCTATTTCGATCGCGCTTATCTGGAGCAAGACCGCGATGGCAACCTGACCTATGCGGAATTTCATCGCACTATCGCGGATTGGTTTCAGGCTTTACAGGGCGAAGGCCCGTTCCTAATCGAGGACATCATCGAGCCCGAATGGCCTAGGGATCTCACCACTACGTGGGGCCAATGGTCGCCGGAGCGCGGCGAAATCTTCCCCGGCACGATTATTTTCGTCTGCCGGAATTGCCGCTAACCTATGGGCATGATTCTGGATCGAATTGGCCTTCTCTTGCGTCGCGGCCTCGCATGGTGGATCGACGCCTTCCTGGCAGCAGCCGTGATCGTTGTGGCGCGATGGGCAATCAATGCACTTGCCGACGCCCCCTTAACCGGCCAAGCCCTCGAGATTTACAACGCTGTGGCCCTCGCCCTAGTTTTTTATGCCTACCGCGTATGGGCCGAGGCCACTAAGGCCACTTCGCTAGGAAAATGGTCGCTCAAGCTGGAGATCGTTGCCACCCACCCCGGTGTGCGCGCGGCCTGCTTGCGCAATTCCTGGCTATTACTTTCCATGCTCACACTGACGGGAGTGCCGTTTATTGTGCCGTTGTTACTCGGCGTCCTAAGCGTGAGTGTCCTCGCCTTCGGCCAAACCCCTTTTGACATGCTGGCCAATTGCCTAGTCGAGCGCCGATCTCAGATGGATACGCCTTCTTTTCGCGGCACCAAGTAATACAGGAGCGCAAGGACTACCAGGACAGCGAACATCCAGGAAGATGGGAAGAGGAATGCTAGTGCCGTAGCTACCACCATCACCGCGGCGGCCGTTAGCCTCCTGACCTTCGGGTTGGGTGCGACGCGGGCGATGGTCATGGCGGCCACAACATACGACACCGCCAAAATTCCGTACCCGATTACACTCACCCTATATTCTGCAAGATACCGTTCGAGCCCGAAGTCAGCAATATCGGTGGCAGGAAAGGTTACTTGAATGGCCCAAAGGCTTTCAAAGACGCGGAGGGTCCACCTATTCGTCTTCTCTTCTATCGCCACGGCTCGGCAATTCCCTTCTTAGTTTTTCGACTTACACTCATAACTTTTTCCGCACAGAAAAGGCTACCTAAAAAAACTTAGTGCGCATCCCGCCACAACTTTTGAACTTTCCGCATTGCATAGCCGGGCATGCCCAAGTCCTCGATGGTTTGCTTATTCCACGTTCCACGGACCTGTCCTTCCACCACGATGGCGCGGCGAAATACCCCGCGGTTTCCAGGAACAAGTACCTCGTGGACTTCCTTCGTCATCGCAAAAAGACGGTCTTGATAACCCAAGATGTACTCGTCAAATGCTCCCAGCAGCAATACCGATTGCTTCTTTCGCGCTTCGGCCATTTCCACTATCTCAGCCGACACAAGGTCCTGGGAAACTTCGCCGCAGCGCATGATGTCCGGCGCGAGGTTTTCGGCTGCGGGCCGTATCAGTCTTTGTGGGAGCTTTGCCCACCAGGCAAAGTCGTGCAATGTTGCGGGACCGTGCGTTCGGAAGTACCGAGTCATCAGCTCCGCGGTCGCCGCGACTTTATCGCCGTTGAAGGTCTCCTCTAGCCCCGGCAGATCCACCGGTGTGATGAGCTGATCGGCTCCTGAATAGACGGCGTGACCGCTTTCCATTGCTACACGCACAACATGCCAAAAGGGTACGTCGGGCAACGCTGTTGCAGCCCGCTCCTTGAGCTCGGCGCGCGAAAGCGGATTGTCAATGAGCTTGGTTACCCCTGCTCGCAGCTCGGTATCACCCTTGCGCCCCTTCGCGCAGAGTTCGGTTATCCAGCCTATGTCCTTGATAGAAGCCGCGAAAAGCGTATTGCGCATGGGATACCCACGCACAATGTTTCCAGCATCTGAATGGTCTTTCGCCCGCAAGGCCAGTGACCGGCGCACCGAATGCAAGTCTTGGCCTTGCATGACGCCGAAGGCGCGGGCTGTCTCCTCAGCACTCTCCCACCGCCTCATGGTTAGGCCTTGCGAGGCGAGCCTCAAGCGCGCCTTTTCCCGGCGGGAGAATGTAACCGAGCTAGTGGGCTGCGGCATCCCAATCCTTGCCGGCTCCGGCGGAGACCTCTAGCGGCACGTTCAGCTCGATCGCTGAGTCCATCTCGCGCTCGAGAATCTCTCGAACTTCGTCCGCCTCACCGGGGGCGACTTCGACCACCAATTCATCGTGTACCTGAAGCAGCACGCGAGACTTCATCCCTTGCAGTGCGCGGTCTACGCGAATCATCGCCACCTTAATAATGTCAGCGGCAGTGCCCTGAATCGGTGCATTAAGCGCAGCGCGCTCCGCGTTCTCGCGTGCTAGGCGGTTATCGGAGTTTAGCTCTGGCAAGTAGCGGCGACGGCCGAAGAGCGTTGCCGTGTAACCATCCTTGCGGGCTTGGACCACGACTTCATCGAGGTACTTCTTCACGCCGCCAAAGCGCTCGAAGTAGCTTTCCATAATGGACTTTGCTTCCCCTGCCGGAATGCCCAATTGCTGGGATAGACCAAAGGCAGACAGCCCGTAGACCAACCCGTAAGACATGGCCTTGACTCGGCGGCGCAGCTCGGGTGTCACCTGGTCAACGGGAACGTCAAAGACTCGAGAGCCAACATAGTTGTGCAGGTCTTCGCCTTCCTTGTAGGCCTCGATGAGGCCTGGATCGGCGGAGAGGTGCGCCATGACACGCATCTCAATCTGCGAGTAGTCCGCAGTCATGAGTTCATCGAAGCCATCGCCCACGATGAAGGCAGAACGGATCTGGCGGCCTGCTTCGGTGCGCACGGGGATGTTTTGCAGGTTGGGTTCGGTGGACGACAAGCGGCCGGTAGAGGCCACGGTTTGGTTAAACGTGGTGTGAATGCGGCCGTCAGGCTGCACGGTTTTGATGAGACCTTCCAAGGTGGTCTTCATCTTCTGGTACTCGCGGTGTGCCAAGAGGTGATCGAGGAAAGGGTGAGGGTTCTTAGCCGCGAGCTGTTCAATCTCCTTGGCCGCGGTGGAATAGCCCGTCTTCGTCTTCTTAGTCTTGGGCAGCTCGAAGGTCTCAAAGAGCACGGTTTGCAGCTGCTTCGGCGAGTTGAGGTTGAGTTTGTCATCGCCGGCAAGCTCGCGGGCGGCGCGCTCTTGTTCGGCAACCTGCTCTACAAAGGCATCCTTTTGTGTTTCGAGAATGTCAACGTCAACGGCAATACCGGTAGCCTCCATGCGCGCCAGGATGGTTACCAGCGGCAACTCAAGGTCGGTATAGAGCTCGAAGGAATCAATCTCCTGCAGCTCCGCAGTGAGCCGCTCTGCCAGCTCCATAATTGCCGCAGCTTGGTCAACCAGGGAGGAATCATCCAGCAATGAAAGCTGCTCCGTGGCGGCGCCGAGGGTCTTTTGGAGGTGGCGCTGGTAGACGTCGGCAAGCGCGTAAGTGCGCTGACCAGGGCGAAGCAGGTAGGCAGCAAGGGCCGTGTCATGGGCGATGCCGGCAAGCTCAATACCGCGGCCGGCGAGCATATGGAAGGCCGCCTTTGCCTCGTGGAAATACTTCGGCGTATCAGATGCTAACCACTGAGCCAGGGCCTTATCGTCCTCGGCAGAAAGGTCGCCCAGCTCCACTTGCAGGCCGTGGCGTTCCTGGTCCACGAAGGCTATCGCAGAAGCATCACCTTGTCCCGGGTTTCCCTCGCCTTGGACATACACCGCGACATGCTCTCGGCCGGGCAGCCACTGGGACAAGGGTTCGTCATCGATGACCGTCTCTAGCTCTTGGACCTCCTCGGTCTGCTCGGCTGCCTCAGCGCCATCATTGGGAATGGCGGCGAGTACGCGATCGCGCAGGTTGGTACCGAACTCTAGGTCATCGAACTTGGCGGCGACGTCGGCGACCTTGGCTTCCTTAAAGGCCAAGTCATTTGGACCGACCTCTAGGTCCATGTCCGTAATCATCTGGGTGAGCTTGCGGTTCATCTGCACCTGCTCGATGCGCTCGCGGAAGTTATTGCCCACCACGCCCTTAATTTCCTCTGCGTGCTCGACCAAGGATGCCAAGTCTCCATACTTGACTATCCACTTGGTGGCCGTCTTCTCGCCCACCTTGGGGATGCCCGGCAAATTATCGGAAGGATCGCCGCGCAACGCGGCAAAGTCCGGGTACTGCGCGGGGGTGAGACCGTACTTCTCCTCTACTGCGGCGGGGGTAAAGCGGTGGAGCGTGGATACGCCCTTCATGGGATAGAGCACCGTCGTGGACTCATTAACTAACTGCAGGTAGTCACGGTCGCCAGTGACGATGAGGGTCTCATAGTCCTGTGCCTCGGTTGCGAGAGTGGCCAGAATGTCATCAGCCTCGAAATTCTCCCGGGACAGGGTGGTAATTCCCAGTACCTCGAGCACCTCGCGAATGAGGTCTACCTGACCCTTGAATTCCTCCGGCGCAGCCTCGCGCTGGGCCTTATAGTCCGGGAACATCTCAGTGCGGAAGGTCTTGCGCCCCACGTCGAATGCCACCGCAATGGCGTCGGGGGCCTCTTCCGCCACGATATTAGAGAGCATCGATAAGAAGCCATACACGGCATTGGTGTGCTGGCCTCCTGAGGTGGAGAAATTATCCACCGGCAGGGCATAGAAGGCACGAAAGGCCATAGAGTGGCCGTCAATGAGCAGAAGTCGAGGCTGATTAGTAGTCACCTGCCCCATCCTAGAGAAGCACACCGACATCCGAACACCCCGGTGCAGATTTTGTGGATGACGTGCGCATTCCCCCACTGCCCCAACCCAATTAGGAATTCGCCTAGTGCCTGCGCTACTATTTTCACAGTCAAAGGCAGTCCGCCTTTACACTGTGCGCCCCTGTAGCCCAATTGGCAGAGGCAACGGATTCAAAACCCGTCCAGTGTGAGTTCGAGTCTCACCAGGGGCACAACGAGATAAGGCCTCGGTTTCCACTAAGTCAGGGAAACCGAGGCCTTTGCTTTAACCCAGTTCAGGCAGGGTTGGCAGGTGGTACTTGCGCAGGAGCGCGTTGATTTGCGGGATTGAGGCCTTCAGCTGCGGTAGTGCTAGACCGATAAGTCCGGCCACGCCTGCGATGCCGAGGATTGCTCCCAAGATGGCGGGCTTCGAGCTCGTCCTGGAGCTCAACTCGGAGCTTCCCGTGGCAGGCTGCGTAGTATCGACCGGTTCGCCGTCATCGTGTGCACGGGCGGTTAGCCATTCGTCCTTGCCCAGAACACCCTGGGTCAGGCGGGTCTCGCCGATCCAGCCGTACCACGGATCCTGCGGGCGCTGGTTATCAAAGCCGCCACCCATGACCCACTGCAGGTCCCGCGGGAGGAGGCCTTCGGCGCCTACGGCATTGCGCAAGATAGGCGCGCCGTTGATGAACATCTCCACGCTATCGCGCTCCGGATCATTGACCACGGCGATGTGCATCCACTCGTCCTTGGGCACCTCGTGGGACCATACGGTAGAACCGCTTCCCTGCTTCGGCTCCGCCCACCAGCGCAGCTCGCGGAGATTGGAGATACCAAACATGACGGTGGGATCCGTGTCCTCAGAGCCGTCGACCAACTTATTGATGGCAGAGTCGCGGCTAAGCGCGCTTCCCCAGCCATGTTGGGCACCATTGAAGTTCTTTGGAATCTTGACGAAGGATTCGAAGGTGTACCCCTTGGTGGTATCCACGTTATTAGCCGCGGCGCCCTTGTCGGTGCGGAACTCGGCATTGCCTACCTTGCCGGCAGGGTCGGACCAGAAGAGCGAGCCGGCATCAGAAGACAACGGGTGGTGATCGGAGCTATAGGTCACCCGATCACCTAGCATGGCGCCAGAGCGATGCAGGTCACTGCCGGAATCGCTGGCAATATCGGGGATGGTGGTGCCACGGCCGGCAGGGGCGCCGTCGGCAAGCGCATGGCCGTCCTTGTCTTGGGCCTGGCCCGGGCGCCAGTGGAATACCGTGCGATCATTCTTGGCAAAGTCATCCGCGCCCTTGGGCAGCTCATCCTCCGCGATGGTGTAGGGCCTATAGCCTTCCGCGGCGATGTCGCGCGCACGCTGCGCTAGGTCCGGCTGGTGGCCCTCGCCCACGGTGAAATCCGGGGAAAAGGAGGAAAAGCGCTGCTCAAAGTCGAACGGAATGGCGTAGCTATCGCCCTGATCATCCAGGGTGAGCTTATCGAATTGCGTCAGCTCCTCGTGCGGCTTCTGCGCCACCCACGGAGAGAGCGCGGTCATCTCCAGCTGCTTGCCGGAAAGGTCGAACTCGAGCACTCCCAGCAGACCATTTCCGCCCTGGTAAGCCATTTGATAGTCCTGCAAGATGGAAACGACATCGTGACCGGCATCGTTCTTATCCACGCGGTAGCCCGCACCGTGGTGGTGGCCGCCCATCACCAGAAAAATCTGGTCGTTGCGCTTGATGAACGTATCCCACAGGCCCTTGCCATAGTCATCGGAATAGAAAACGTTGCCCTCGCCATCGATATTGAGGGCTTCGTGCGTCGTGACGATGACGGGGAGGTTGGGGTGCTTATCGATGATGCCTTGCGCCCACTCAATGGCTTTTTCATCGGCGCGCCAGCCCAGCGCAAGGTTGAGGTACTTCTGACCCTCAGCCTCAAAGATGTGAGCCTCGGAGTCATTATTGACCGCAGTGTAGCGCTCTTGGAAGGTCTCCGGGTTTGCGGCCTTGGCGCGATCGGCGCTAAACCACTTGTCATACGGGTGGGCCGCCGCACCCTCGACGTCCATGTCGTGATTGCCGGGCAGGATGGAGTAGTTCAGATCCGAGTCGTCGAGGACCTGCATGGCCTTATCGGCTACCTGCCATTCACCCTCCACGTTCCACTGGTCTACAACGTCACCCAGGTGGGTGACGAAGTCCATGTTCAGCTCGTCTTGGTGGTCTACCAACCATTGAGTTTGGGCCAAGTAGGGTTCGCTTCCGTAGCGAGCTTGGGCCAAGTTGCCCGTCTCCGGGGTGGAATAGCGCGAATAGAACTGGGTATCCGGTAAGACGCCGATGCTGAAACGAGAGCCCTCGCTTGGCGACGCCCCCTCGGCCCCAAACTCCGCAGCACTTGCGGCCGGTACAACAACGAGGTTTCCCACCACCGCGGTTGCAGTTAGCGCGGGCAGGACGAAACGATTTTTCATAGAGAGTCCTTTAAGACTGGAAAGGAATGCTTGCTCAGGGAAGATGGCGGGAATACGCAAGGGATTCTAGGACGTGAAGCTTTCAGCTAGTTGAAGCCCGCGTAAACAGGAGACTGAATATTGGGAAACTTATGGTTGCCTCTGGAAGAGACATCTTCTCGTGTGAGATTCCGTATAACCTGCCCCAAACTGCATAGTTGCATTGGGGTGCATTAAACTGACAGAATATTCATGAATGCGGTTTTACCTCTACGGTTAGGAAGAAGACCCTCCCCTACCGCGGTAGGTAGATCACCGCCCTCTAATGAAAGATATGCATTACGATTCACAGCGGTTCGCCTAGCCTCCCGCTTCGGCACTTTTCTGCTGCCTAGCTAGGCCAGTCGCCCTCCGCACCAGTCCCCTCCCAGGTAGATTTTTATTTTATGCAGTACATTTTGAACGCTATCCGCGGCGCCCTCATCGGCATGGCCGAGCTCGTACCGGGCATCTCCGGTGGCACCGTGGCGCTCATCGTGGGCATTTATGAACGCGCAGTCCACAACGCCAACGATCTCATCTCCGGCCGCTTCAAGAAGGTGGAATGGAGCTTCCTCATCTCCGTAGCGATCGGCATGTTCATCGCCGTCTTCGGAATGTCCACCGTGCTTTCTAACTTCGTAGATAATCACGTATCGGCTTCCGGAGCGCTCTTTTTGGGCATGGTTGCCGTGTCCATTTTTGTACCGCTATCCATGCTTTCTAAGCAGGAGAGGCTGCGCCCCTCTTCCATCATTGCCTTTGTGATCGCTGCGATTGCCATCTTCTTTATCACCGGCTTCACCTCCGAACCGCACGAGAACCCCAGCCTCATCGTGGTCTTCTTCGCCGCCGCCATCGCGGTATGCGCACTCATCCTGCCTGGCATCTCCGGCTCGCTCATCCTGCTGACCATGGGCCTCTACCAGCCAATCATTGGCGCCGTTTCGGATCGTGACCTGGGCACTATCGCCGTCTTCGCGTTAGGTGCCCTGTGTGGTCTTGCGGCGTTTATCAAGATATTGAACTTCCTGCTGGATCATCACCGCGCCCCTACGCTGATGGCTATGGCAGGCTTCATGCTCGGTTCTCTGCGCGCACTGTGGCCCTGGGGAGCTGACCAAGATGCCTCTAGCGGCATCATCATCGGCATGTTCATCCTCGGTGCACTCATCGTCTCCGCCTTCATCTTCGTAGATATGAAGAAGGCCCGCGCTATAGATGAAAGGACGGCGCAAAAATAATGCCGCGCTCGTTTTCTCGCCACGCAACTATCGCCGCGGTCCTCGTCCCCACGCTGAGCCTAGGCGCCTGCGTCACCAACGAGGAAGATTCCACTCCAGACGGCTGGGAAGAACCCCATTCCGCAATGGTGCCGGAAATTGCCGCCATGTATGACGACAACGATGGCGTCCTCACTGCCGGAACTAACCCACCCTATGCCCCATTTCAGCTTAAGGATTCCCACGGGGCGCTCCAGGGCGTTGAACTCGATCTTGCGCACGCCGTTGCCGGCGTCTTGGGACTCGATTTCCAGCCCGTGGAACAGGACTTCTCCATGATCCTGCCCGCCGTGCAATCGGGCCAGATTGATATGGGCGCATCCGGATTCACGGATAACCCCGAGCGCCGCAATGAATTCGACTTTGTAGATCATCTCTACGCTGGCATCCAGTGGGCCGAGCGAGTAGATGGACCTAAGAAGGTTGACCCGGATAATCCTTGCGGCTTGACCGTTGCGGTGCAGCGCACCACGGTATCTGAAACCGACGATGTGCGGCCCAAGAAGGATGCGTGCAACGGCGATCTCACGGTCTTGTCTTATGACACCGGTGACAATGCCGCGCTGGCGGTACTTATGGGACGCGCAGATGCCCTGTCCGCAGACTCCCCAGTAACGGCGTGGGCTGTGAATCGCTCCGAAGGAAAGATGCGGCAGGTAGGCGATATGTTCCAAGCATCGCCCTATGGCTTTGCCGTACCCAAGGATTCCGATTTGGGCAAGGCCTCTGCCGCGGCACTGCAACACCTCATCGAAACCGGTGAGTATGCAGAAATTTTGTCCCGCTGGGGCATCGAGGATGGCTTAATAGACCAGGCAATGATTAATGAAAGGCCGATCAATGGTTAATGAAAATACGGCGACGCCAGCTACGGCAGAGCCTAAGGAAAAGCCCGCCAAGATCGAGGCGCGACCTCTACGCCACCCGTGGCGCTGGGTATTCGCCGGCCTGCTCATCGTGCTCGGCGTGTGGTTCATCATCGCCTCCGCCCGCAACGAGGCCTTTAGCTGGGACACCTACTTCCAGTACCTCTTTGATAAGCGCATTGCACTTGCCTCCCTCCACACCATCGCCATCACCATTTTGTCCATGATCATCGGCGTTGTCGGTGGTGCCATACTTGCGGTTATGCGCATGTCCCCGAACCCGGTGCTGCGCAGCGTCTCCTGGATATTCCTCTGGGTCTTCCGCGGCACGCCGATCTATGTGCAGCTGGTGTTCTGGGGCCTGCTCTCCGCCATCTACCAATCCATCAACTTGGGCTTTACCGAGGTGTCTTTGCAGACGATCCTCACCAACGCCTTCTTCCTTGCGGTGATGGGCCTAGGCCTCAATGAGGCCGCCTATATGGCCGAGATTGTGCGCTCGGGCATCACCTCCGTTCCCGAGGGGCAGAAGGAAGCTTCCAAGGCACTGGGCATGTCCTGGTGGATGACCATGCGCCGCACCGTCCTTCCGCAGGCCATGCGCATTATCATTCCGCCCACGGGCAATGAATTCATTTCCTTGCTCAAGACCTCTTCCCTCGTGGTGGCCATTCCTTATACCGAGGAAATCTTCGGCCGCACCACGGATATTTCCGCTGCCCTCTTCCAGCCCATCCCGCTGCTCCTTGTCGCAGCGTCCTGGTACCTCGTGGTTACTTCCCTGCTGATGGTGGGACAGTACTTCCTGGAGCGCCGCTTTGAGCGCGGTGCAACCCGCGAACTCACCGGCCGCCAACTCGCGGCACTGGCAGACGCTGAAGGAACCATCCCCCGCAACGTATCCGTGATTTCGGAGGCTAAAAACTAATGGCTACTCCCATGATTTCCGCCCAGAACGTCCATAAGTCCTTCGGACAGCTCGAAGTCCTCAAAGGCATTGACCTTGAGGTCCAGCCCGGCGAAGTGGCCTGCCTACTAGGCCCCTCGGGCTCCGGCAAGTCCACCTTCCTGCGCTGCGTCAACCACCTTGATAAGGCGACGGCGGGCCGCCTCTACGTCGACGGCGAGCTGATTGGCTACCGCGAAAAGAACGGCACCCTGTATGAGATCAGCGAAAAGGAAGCCGCAGAACAGCGCTCCGATATCGGAATGGTCTTTCAGTCTTTTAACCTTTTCCCCCACCGCACGGTGATTGAGAACATCATCGAGGCACCGGTGCAGGTGAAAAAGATTCCCGAAGAGACCGCCCGCGCCCGCGCTATGGAGCTGTTGGAGGACGTTGGACTTGCTTCCAAGGCCAATAACTACCCGGTGCAGCTCTCTGGCGGACAGCAACAGCGCGTTGCCATCGCTCGTGCGGTGGCTATGGATCCTAAGCTTATGCTTTTCGACGAACCTACGTCCGCCCTCGACCCCGAGCTCGTCGGCGAAGTGCTGCGCGTTATGAAGGACCTCGCAGCCGAAGGCATGACCATGCTCGTAGTCACCCACGAGATGGGTTTTGCGCGCGAGGTAGCCGATAAGGTCTTCTTCATGGACGGCGGCGTGGTCATTGAGTCCGGCAGCCCAGCTGAGGTTTTGGATAACCCGCAACAACCACGCACCAAGGACTTTTTGGCTTCGTTGCTGTAAGCCCCCACTACACTCCGCAAAGTGCCTTCAGCCCGCCACCTCTTCAGCAAAGAGGACCGGCGGGCTTTGCCGTGGCTCACTCGCCTACGAAAGCGTCAAAATGCCCCGAATCAGTGCGCTGGCCGCGCCCAACCCGGCAACGCTCAGTGAGAGCACGCGGGCCTTTTCTCGTGGAACACGCCGAGCAATGCGGGTGCCGGCCCAAATTCCGACGAACATACCTAAGACTCCGGCGGGCCACATCACCCAAGGCAGGCCATCAAAGTGGGCCGCACCAGTAAGCGTCTTGGTCATCACGGAAAAGAATCCGCCTACGACAAAAATCGGCTGCAGCGTAGCTGCGTAGACATTTTGGGGCCACTTTGCCGCCTGGGCGTAGACGGTAATAACCGGGCCGGCCACGCCCGCCAAGGTATTGGTAAAGCCGCCGAGAATACCGGCGGAGATGGCAGGGCCTTTGCCCTCCATCGGCGGGACAAACTTCTTTCCAAATGTCACTACGGCTAATGCAGCCAGAAGCGCAGCGCCCACCACGATCATGAGCCCTGCCGTGTCCATGCGCCTAATGAGCAGCGCCGCGGCCAAGGAACCAATCACCATGACTGGTGCTATCAGACCGAACTTCTTCCAGCTCACATTCTCACGCACGGAATAGGTGGTCAGAATCGCATTTATGCAGGCCAAGACGTTAATTACGAGGATTCCTTCGACCGGCCCCATAATGAGCATGAGGATGGGACCGCCGATGAGACCGAGTCCCATTCCGGATACCCGTTGCAGCGTCGAACCAACGACAACGACGAGGAAAATAACCAGTGCGAGGCTCACTGCCGGTATTTCTCCTTTACCGCACGACCGACAGGCTCTGGGAACATTCCCGTTACGTCGCCGCCAAACTTTGCTACCTGCTTGCACAGCGAGGAACTAATATATCCGTACTTCTCGTCCGTGAGCAGGAAGACGGTATCGATTCCGGAAAGGCGCCGGTTCATCTGCGCCATGGGCAGCTCATATTCATAATCCAGAGAGCTACGCAACCCCTTCACCAGGACGTCTGCCCCGTGCTCCGTGGTGTAATCCACCAAAAGCCCGGAGCAATAATCCACCTTGATGGAAGAATCCACGCTCTGGCGGATAAGTTCCATGCGCTCCTCCACGCTAAAAAGCCCAGAAGGCTTGTCAGGGTTACCGGTTACCAACACGGTAACCTCATCAAACATTTGGTTAGCGCGGTTGATGATATCGACGTGACCTAAGGTAACGGGGTCGAAGGATCCAGGGCAGACGGCCTTAGTCATGCTACTTTCGCTTTCTGTTCAGGGGTTTAGCCTTCGGCGTCCTCGCTGCCGGGGCGGGTATAAACCGCCATATCCATGCGGGCGATGCCAAAGGTGCGCTTCTTCAGCTTCTGGCCGGTGGGCTCAAAACCAGCAGGCCACACAGTATCCGCGGAATCGACGTGGCGCTCAATTACTACCATTGCGCGGTCGGTAAGCACCGGTTCGATGGCAGCAATGAGTTCATCCACCTCGTCGAATGCGTACGGCGGGTCCGCCAGCACCAGGTCAAAGTGTTTGCGCGGGGCACTAGCCAGGTAGGTGCCTACCTTCATCTCTTGCACGCGCACGCCGGGATGCTTGACGACGCCCATGTTGTGCCGGATGATTTTCACCGCATCGGCCGAAGATTCCACCAGTACTGCTTCATCTGCTCCACGGCTCGCCGCCTCTAGGCCCAGGGCACCAGAGCCAGCAAAAAGATCGAGCACTGAAGATCCAGCAAAGCCCCACCGTGCAGTGAGGGATGAAAACAGCCCTTCGCGGGCGCGATCTGCGGTAGGCCGAGTTCCTTCTGCGGGCACTTTGATGGTGCGGCCGCGGGCTTCGCCGGCAATAATGCGCGTCATTTATGCTTCTCCAATCTCCATCAAAAGGTCTCCGCCCACCACATCACTAAAGTCAGAGACCACGATACGGTGGACCTTTCCTGGTCCCGGACTTTCTACGGGAGCCTCAAGCTTCGTGGCTTCAACGGTCGCAAGCGGTACTCCGGTATCAACAGTGTCTCCCACATTCACATGGCAGCGGACGATGCCCGCGAAGGGGGCGTAAATTTTCATGCTTCTAGGTTAACCCGTCTTAGTTCTTCTCCAAGTATTCCTGTTCGCTTTCGCTCAAATTGCGCGTGAGTTTCTCAGCCAATTCGGGATTGCGCAACACCATGGCGCGCGCATCCGTGTGGGTGCGCTCCACAATGTCTTGGTCATCCGCCAAGTTCAGTAGCCGCAGTGTGCGGTGCGTTCCGGACTGCATGGTGCCCAAGATGTCGCCCTCTTGCCGCTGGCGCAAATCAAGCTCGGCCAGTTCAAAACCCGAGGACGTTTGGGCGATCTGAGTGATACGACGGAAGGACGGAGTGTTATCGGCTGCCGTCGTATGCAAAAGGCAGACGGAGGCATTACCGCCTCGTCCCACACGCCCACGCAACTGGTGTAGCTGGGAAACGCCGAAATGCTCGGACTCGCGAATGAGCATTACCGTGGCATTGGGAACATCCACGCCCACCTCAATGACCGTGGTAGAGACCAGGATATCGATCTCTCCCCTGGCAAATGACGTCATTACCTCGTCTTTATTGGGCATCTTCCCATGCAAGATGGCGACCCGCAGTCCCTTGAAGGGACCGTTTTCTAACTGCTGTGCAAGCTCTAGCACTCCGCCTTTGCCTTCAATGCGCGGGCAGACGATATAGGCCTGATGTCCGTGGGCAACCTCCTCGCGTATGCGCTCGAGTGCGCGTAGCACCCAGGTCAGCCGCCACTCGGCCACCACTGCTGACTGAATAGGTTTGCGACCACCGGGCAGCTCGGTCAGCGTTGATACGGCGAGGTCGCCAAAGACGGTCATCGCAATGGTGCGCGGAATCGGTGTTGCTGTCATCACCAGCACGTGGGGGCTAAGGCCTTTACGTGCCTTTAACCGCAGGCTATCGCGCTGCTCTACACCGAACCGGTGTTGCTCATCTACGACGACCAATCCCAAGTTAAAGAACTCCACGGTGTCTTGGATAATCGCATGGGTTCCAATGATGATGTCTGCTTCGCCGGAAACAATATCCAATAAAGCCTGCCGCTTGTCCGCCGTACGCATGGAGCCGGTCAGGAGTACCACCTTGACCCCTTCGGGTACCGAGGTCCCAATGGAGGCAGCGTGTTGGGAGGCGAGCACTTCCGTAGGCGCCAACAGTGCGGCCTGCGTTCCTGCGTCTACAGCCTGCAGCATTGCGCAGGTAGCCACCATGGTTTTGCCCGAGCCGACCTCGCCTTGCAGCAATCTCATCATGGGCAGAGGACGAGCCAGATCGTCTTCAATCTCGCTAATGACCCGACGCTGCCCTTCAGTCAGATCAAAGGGCAGATGGCTCAGCAGTTCTTCGCGATAGCCGCCTAAGGATGCCGGCATGGTAGAAGCGGTGCGGGCTTCGGCATCTCGCTGGCGCAAGGCCATCACCAGGCCAATAGACAAAGCCTCGTCGTACTTCAGCCTCTGAATCGCACGGTACGGGCCTGCTTCCCCAGGCTCATGGATTTCCCGCACTGCCTTATCGAGGCTGATGATCATCTGATAATCCAGCGGTTCCTCAATCGGCGGAGTCTTGGACAGGACGTAGTGGATGGCGCCCATGATGTACCACGAGGTCACCTTGGACGTCGCCGGGTACACCGGTATCCATTCGCGTTCCAAGAGGAGTTGGTCGAGCCTGCCAAACTGCGACAGGTTCCGCAGCGAGCCGGTGGCCTTTGGGCGGTGCTTCTTGCCAGATTCGGCTGCAGGCTGGCGGTAATCATCCAGTTCGCCATCGGGGCGGCCGAAAGCATCAATCTCTACAAAGTCCGGCTGCTGCAACTGCGGCTGGTTGCGAAAGAACTTAAGCTTGCCGCTCATCATGACGCGCTGTCCGCGGTGCAACATCCGCATCACGTAATTGGCATTAAAGAACGTCGCAATGATGCTGCCATCGAGCTGCACATTGATGATGGTGGTCTTGCCCGAGTCATGGCGGGTGAATCCGGTAATGGTTCCGGTAACCGTGACAATATCGCCCTCCGCAGCGTCTCCTAGGCCGACGTCCTTGTTGTGGCGGATATAGTCTCGCGGATAGTGAGCTAAGAGCTCGCCGCAGGTCTCATACCCCAGTGCTTTGGTAATCTTCGCGGCGTCTTTCGCCGCAAGCACCTCTGTCAAAGGGCGGTTGTCCTGCCAGCCGAGCATTGCTATTCCACTCCGATTTCGGTTGCGATATCCGGTACTTTCAGTGCCATAACGTCCACGCGGAGCTGTTGAGCTAGGTCCTCCTGGTCCAGGTCTAGGGCGCTTAAGACTGTGACCTGCTCGCCGCCTTCTGCCAAAAGATCGCGGCAAGTGGCAATGATTGACTGTGGGGTTTCCTGGCTCGGGTAAGCCACCCGCATGGACTTGGCAGCATCACGCATGGCGGCGACGACGGCACCAGTATCCGGATTATCCGGTTCATAGACGGAGATCGCGGCTAAGGCTGCAGCCAGGGATTCCGCGGGCACTACACGCCCAGCAGCGGTCTGCGAACTCACGCCGGTAGCAAGAACGATGTCCTCGTGTTCCGCCGCAATGGGATCATCCGGAGACACAACGCTAACCCCCGCAGACGCCAGAAGATCGCTGATGGGCCCGGCTGGTGCGGCGGCAAACACTCTACGAGCAATCGGCTCTCCGGAGGCAGCTTCGGCGTGAGGAGGCAACACCTCCAGGTGCAGGTTGGTTACCTTTCCTGTACCAAAGGCGGTTTCAACGACTTTGCCGGCCTGCCGGGAGTGGATATGTACATTAGCGTTGTCCTCGGTGGCCCGAGCGATGACAAGGCTGTCACCCATTGGGGCAATTGCTGTCTGCAGCGCGTCTATATCTCCCTCAAAAAAGAAGACTACTTCGAGTTCAGTGGTGGGCTCCGCCTCGGGCAGGCCTGTGTGCCCAGTCGAGCCTTCGATCTCAGCAAGGAGAGACTCTAAGAGGATAACGAGACCAGCGCCGCCGGCATCCACCACTCCTGCCTCGCGCAGGGCTGGCAATTGCGAAGGAGTGCGCTCGAGGGCCGTTTCCGCGGCAGCGATTGCGGCGCTGACAATACTGTGCAAGGTTGCGCCTGATTGCGCTGCAGCGTCTTCGGCGGACTCGGATGCTGCCTTCAAAACCGTAATAACTGTGCCTTCCACCGGCTCGGCGATAGCTCGGTCCACCAGCTCCACGGCCTGCTTGAGGGAACGGACAAAGACGTCGCCGTCGATAACTGAGTCCACAGTTGACTCGGCCACGCCGCGCAGGACCTGCGACAGCACCATTCCCGAGTTTCCACGGGCACCACGCACCGCCCCGAGCGCGAGGGAGTCAGCGACATCGCCGCCATTGTCCAGCTCCGCAACCGCTGCCTCCATAGTGTGCGCCATATTCGAGCCCGTATCGGAATCTGGTACGGGAAAGACATTGAGCGCGTTGATCTCATCGCGACGATGGGCTAATTCCCCCACGGCGCGGGTGGCCCAATTGCGCATTCCGTGGGAATCCAGCGTGCTGGGGTAGGACATGCGCAATAGTTTACAAGCGCCAGTCTATTTCCTGTGCGCCTTGGTCCCGCAAAAGGGCGTTTGCCCGGGAAAAGGGCTTCGAGCCAAAGAAACCGCGGCTGGCCGAAAGCGGTGAGGGGTGTGGTGACTTGATACAGGGGACGTCGGGAAGAAAGCGCTCACACGCTTGTGCATCCCGGCCCCAGAGAATCGCGACCATGGGGCTGCGGTTGAGCGCGCGAATGGCAGCCTCGGTGATCTCTTCCCAGCCGATGCGGCGGTGCGAACCGGCTTGGCCTGGGGCTACGGTAAGTACTCTGTTAAGCAGCAGCACTCCCTGGTCCGCCCAGGCGCTCAGGTCACCATCCTCCCGGCCGTTGATACCCAGATCATCGTGTAGTTCGCGGTAAATATTGACCAAGGAACGCGGCGGTTTCACACCTGGGCGAGTGGAGAAGGCCATGCCCATGGCGTGTCCTGGGGTGGGATAAGGGTCTTGGCCCACGATGAGCACTCGGACCTCGTCCAGCGGCATCTGCAACGCGCGGCAGACGTCCTCGGCCGGGGGCAAGTAGTCCTGTCCCTCAAGAGCGTGAGAAATCTGTGGCCATTGCTTTTCAACAACCGGCGCCAGCACCGGCTCCCAAGAGGGATGGTAGGTGGGGTGCATGGTTAAAAGCTCAGCCAGCCTTTCTGATAGCTCGGTGTCGTGCCACCCAGCGTAACCCCGCAGCCGCGGGTTACGGTGCCAATCTTTCGGAATCCCGAGGGCGCTTCCTTTGCGGTCGTGCCGATGAGGGTGTGGTCTTCGCCGCCGCTGAGTACCCATTCCCACGGGTCGCAGTCGAGTAGATCCGCGGCTTGGCACAGCAATTCTTCCGGTTGCAAGGCCTGCGGATCCAAGTCCATGTGCACGCAGGAATGCTCGGCCATTGTCGTGCAGTCTTGAATCAAACCGTCTGAGTTATCGGTCATGGCGGTGACCCCTGCGGCGCGGGCAATGACGCCGCGGCCGGGGTTGAGCCAGGGGGCACAGTGGGCGTCGATAAGCGGCTGCAGGTACTCATACCCTGCAGGAAGGTTCCGTCCAAAGCGCTCCAACAAGGCCAAGCCGGCGGCCGAGTGGCCGATCTTGCCGTGCGCTACCACCTGCTGGCCGGCCCGCGCCCCGTCCAAGGTCAAGGCGGGAAGGCTGCCGCCGAGGAAGCCTACGGCCGTGATGTTGATGACCAAGAGATCAGACTTAGTGAGGTCGCCGCCTACCAACTCGGCGTTATAGAAGGAGCTATGTTCCGCAATTCCCTCGGCAATGCCGCGCACGAAGGGCACCGGGGTATCGCCTGGCGCGGCGATTGCAAGGAGGGCGGCAACCGGGCGGGCACCCATAGCTTCCACATCGGCAAAATTGCGCAAGATGGCCTTCTTGCCAATCTCGCGCGGGGTCGACCACTCGCGCAGGAAATGGCGTCCCTCCACCATCAAGTCCGTGGCTGCCACGGTGCGGGAATTCGGCGGCGCACTGGGCAGTACCGCGGCATCGTCTCCATTGAGCCCACTGGAGGCCACGGAGGTAATTTCCCGGATGGCGGCGCGTTCTCCCACATCTGCGAGAGTCTGAGTTAAGTTCACCAGCTTCCTTTCGATACTATGAGCCCTTATGACATCCCAATTTAACCGCACCGCGATCTTCATTTCACTTGGGTTGTCCATAGTGATGGTTCTGGCGGTCCTCTTCGGCGCAAAATACGTATTCAATAACGTCGCCAAAGCACCCGTGGCGGTCTCCCCCGTGGAGTCTAAGGAGGCAGACTCGCAAGCCTGCCGCAGCTTTATCGACGCCCTTCCGGATGAGGTCATGGATAAGCCACGTGCCGATATTGCCGAGCCCGTGCCTTCGGGCGTCGCGGCCTGGGCCACTACCTCAGACGATAAGGTCACCGTGCGCTGTGGCGTGGATATGCCTTTCCAGTACACCGAGTACTCCCAGACCCAGGACGTAGAGGGCGAACAGTGGTTCCAGGTGCGCGATGCCACCCCTGGCTCCAACCTCACCACCTGGTATGCACCGCAGCGCTTCCCCATTGTCGCGGTCACTGCCTCCACTGACGCAGAGCCGGGCGAGCTTAACGACGCCCTCTCGTCCCTCGAAGAAAAGCCAGCCACCGCGCACAAGGCGCCACTCAAGGCTCTCAAGGCGGGTGATGACCAGATGTGCGCAGAAGTAGAAAAGGCACTTCCGGATGAAGTAGCTGAGGGCTACCGCCGCCGCGAGGTTGAGGAAAAGAATACCTATGTATGGAGCGCCGATGGCCGCGAAGACATCGTGGCGCGATGCGGCGTAGCCAAGCCGGAGAACTATCGCGCCGGAGTCAAGCTCCAGCAGGTTAACGATATTCCGTGGTTCGAGGACACCACCTTGGCCCATGGCACGACCGCAGGCACGTGGTTTGCCCTCGGCCGCGAGGACTACCTTGCGCTACACGCCCCACAAGATGCCGCGCAGGCGGCACTGGTGGAAATCGGCGACGTGCTCGCAGAGCACACGACCGAAAAGTAGGCCACGCTTGGGCCTACTTGGCTAGGGCCTGCTCGATAAGCGCCTCGAGCAGCGCTGGGTACTCGACGCCCGAGGCCGCGAGCACCTGCGGGTACATGGAGATCGGGGTAAAGCCCGGCAGGGTATTGATCTCGTTGATGTACACGGAGTCCTCGGTGACGAAGAAGTCGACTCGGGACAGACCCTCGCAATTGAGGGCCTCGAAGGCGCGGATTGCCATGTCGCGTAGCTTCTCGGTCAACTCGGGCGCGAAAGGTGCGGGGATTTCGGCGGTGACCACATTGTCGAGGTACTTGGTGTCGAAGCCATAAAAGCCCTCGTCGGAATCATCGATACCGGCGAGCAGCGCCGGGACGGAGGCCAGCAAGGTGCCATCGGCATAGTGAAGTACGCCGATTTCTACCTCTTGGCCAACGATTTCCGGCTCCACCAGGATTTTCTCGTCATCCTCTAGCGCCAGGGCGACGGCTGCGGGGAATTCCTCCCAGGTAGAGACCTTGGATACGCCAATGGAGGATCCACCGCGTGCGGGTTTAACAAAGACGGGCAGGCCTAGTCGCTGCTTTTCGTCTTCGCTTAGCTCGGTGCGGCCTTTGAGGATGACCTCAGGCGCTACTGGGAGGTCTGCTGCTGCCAGCACCTTCTTGGTAAATTCCTTATCCATGCCCACCGAGGACGCCAAGACCCCTGGGCCTACATAGGGCAGGCCGGAAAGCTCAAAGAGGCCTTGTACAGTGCCGTCCTCACCAAAGGGTCCGTGCAGAATGGGAAATACCACGTCGACCTCTGCGAAGAGCGTGCCGTCGGTGACGTTATGGAATTGTCCCCTGGCATTGGGATCAAGAGAAAGGGTCAGCTCCGCCCCTGCGCTAACCTCCGGCATGACACCATCGACAATTTCTAAGCCCTCAGTGGTGCCGGGCGTCCACGTGCCCTCACGGGTAATGCCGATGGGCACCACCTCGAATTTCTCTGGATCGAGGTGGTTCATGATCGCGCCTGCGGATACGCAGGAGACGGAGTGCTCGGTGCTACGGCCGCCATAGATAACGGCCACGCGGGTCTTTTCAGTCATGCCCGCAGATTTTACCCTCGACCTACTCCGACTTCTTAGACCGACCCATCAAAGCGATGATCATATCTTCCACCGCCATGCCCTCGTAGCAGACGCCATAAACCGCGTGCGTGATAGGCATCTCTACCCCGGCCTGCTGGGCGAGGCGATAGATGGAGTCACAGGAGTAGACGCCCTCCGCGACCTGGCCATTGGTTGCGGCCTTGGCCTCTTCAATCGTGCCGCCTTGTCCCAGGCGGTAGCCAAAGGTGCGGTTGCGCGACAGTGTCGAGGTGCACGTTGCCACCAAGTCGCCCATGCCTGCGAGGCCAGAAAAGGTAAATGGATCCGCCCCCAGCTCCACGCCTAGGCGAGTAATTTCCGCCAGACCGCGGGTGATGATGGTGGCCATGGTGTTATTGCCCAGCCCCTTGCCGGAGGCGATACCACAGGCCAAGGCGATGACGTTTTTGCAGGCGCCGCCGATTTCCGCGCCTATAACATCGGTATTGGTGTAGGGCCGCAGGTACGGCGCGGCGACCGCGGCTTGCACGCGCTGAGCGCGTTCTTCGTCAGGGCAGGCAATTACAGTGGCGGCCACTTGGCCGGCAGCAATCTCCTTGGCCAAGTTCGGGCCAGAAAGTACCGCCACGCGGTCTGCTGGCACGCCCGCTGCATCCATAATGACCTCGCTCATGCGCTTGAGCGTGGCAGTCTCTACGCCTTTAGAAATAGACACCAGGGTCGCGTCCTCTGACAGGTGCGGCGCCCACTTTTCCACGTTGGCGCGCAAGGTTTGGGAGGGAACGCCGAACACGACGACGTCGGCAAGCGCCAATGCTTCCGCATCATCATGGGTGGCCCGCACCGCGGCCGGCAGCCGGGTATCCGGCAAATAGTCCGGATTGGTGTGGGTCTCGTTGATGGCCTGCGCCAATTCCGCGCGGCGCGCCCATAGGCGAACGTCATTTCCTGCGTCCGCAAAGACCTTGGCCAAAGTAGTGCCCCAAGAACCAGCACCCATCACGGCAACATTAACCATGGTGTCTCCTCCAAACGTGCAAATCTATAACCCCAACCTTAAAGCATGCCCGTCCCCCGTGGGGCGAGGATGCACAACGCGCCTTACCCGTGGGACAATGGGCGCTTAGACGTTGTTTTCAAACACCCAATTTCTGTGGAAAGGCCCCGTGGAGGCAGACGATGCCCAATATTAAAAAGATGCACGAAACCGACAAGGATCAGCAGCACGAGGAGTTTATTTCCGGCCGCCATCAGGAAATCCCGGTGGACCCCGCCAAGGAATTCCACCGCACCACCCTTGCCGCCGGCGCCGTAATCTGGCGTGGGTCCCCGCAGGACCCGGAAATCGCGCTCATCCACCGCCCCCATTACGATGATTGGTCCCTGCCCAAGGGCAAGGTCGATCCCGGCGAGTCCCTGCCCACGACCGCGGCCCGGGAAATCCTGGAGGAAACCGGCTTTAGCGTGCGTCTAGGCAAGCTCATCGGCAAGGTAACGTACCCAGTCCAGGGCCGCACAAAGGTGGTCTACTACTGGGTGGCCAAGTACCTGGGCGGAACCTATTCCGCCAATAGTGAAACCGATGAGCTGCGGTGGCTGCCCATCGACGAGGCACAGGACCTCCTGTCCTACGACGTTGATACCGCGGTAGTGGCCAAGGCGGCCAAGCGCCTGCGCATCGCGCCCGCTACCCGCGTGCTCTATGTGCGCCACGCACGCGCGCATGAAAGCGGTAGCTGGCAAGGCGATGACAACCTGCGACCACTGGATAAAAAGGGCCGCCGCCAAGCAGAGATGCTGGTGCCGATGCTGAGTGCCTTCCAGCCCACCGCCATTTACTCTGCCCTGCCCCAGCGCTGCCAGCAGACGGCTGCCCCGCTTGCCGACGAACTGGGCAAGGACATTTCCATCAACAAAAACTTTGGCGACGAGGCCTGGGAGAACGACCCAGAAGCAGCCAAGAAAGCTTTCCGCCGCGTGGTTAACGAAGGCGGCGTTCCCGTCATCGTAAGCCAAGGCGCCACCATTCCTGGCATCATTGAGGACCTCGCACCAAAGTTCCTCAAGAAGCCCGTGGACAAGCTGAAGTTTAAGAAAGCCTCTGTATGGGTCTTGTCCTTTAACAACGGCGAGCTCACCGGTGCCGATTACCTGGCCAGCCCACTGCCCGTGCGCTAGCTTTTCACCTTTCCCGTTTTACGGCTAAGGTCCTGTCTGCCACCTGATTCGGTGGACCGGCAGGGCCTTCTGTGCACTCCTATTGTGCGACTACGCAGCTTTCTAGCCGCGCAGTCCAAGGGTGCGGCGGACAAAGAGGACCGTAATGAGCGTATTCAGCGCCGGGAACAAAATGATGCCGACGATAGTAAAGCTCAGCACGGCGTACAGGACGGCAATGAGCACGAGCACCAAGATGGTAACTCCAACATTCTTCTTTGCCACCTCGATGGATGCACCAAAGGTTTCGCCCACGGATAGCTCAGGGCGTGCAGCCTTGACGGCCGGCATCCACGTGAAGAAGAAGGCAGCAAAGAGGCCCGGGATAATCAGGAGGAAAAAGCCCAGAAGGACAACCACGAACGACAGAAAATAGACCGCCATGAGTCCGGCGATATTCTTTAAGCTGAGGAAGTCCGTTATCTGCAGCGTGCCGGTATCCACCTGCTTATTGGCGGCCTGGTACCAGGTGCTATATGCCCAAATCATCACGAGGAACATCGCAATAAAGACAAGAACCATCACTGCGACCAACCCGCCAGTAAGCGCAGCATCAGACCCCGAGCTACTGTTGGCTAGGGCATCAATGGATGATCCGCTGCCCGCTAGGACCGCAATCAATAGCAAGTAGAGGATAAACATCACTACGCCCTGGATCAGTGGGCCAAAAATCCATTGTGCCCAATTGCGACCAAAATACCGGAAGCTATCGCCGATGACCTGAATAGCATCTACATCTTGGCCAAACAGGGAATCGTCTCCCGGATACGGGCTTCCGGCGTATCCGGGCTGGCCGTTTTGCTGCTGTCCATACTGTTGCTGGCCAAACTGCTGTTGGCCATAGTGCTGTTGGCCGTAGCCAGGCTGACCATTCGCATCGTGTCCATAAGATGCAGACTCATTGCCGGCTCCAGGGTGCTCGGCACCATTGTTTCCTGAATTGAAGGAATCATTATTCGAATAGGGATTGCTCATAAATCTAAAGCTAGGGGGATACTTTGTTGCGGGAAACTGGAGCAAGCAATTGTTACCTATACGTTACCGAGTTGTACCCCCACCTCTACCCCAAGGCGAAAGCTTGAGGTTCACGTATGAACGCACGGCACCCCTACAGACCTTTCGCCTCTTAGGACTGTAGGTACGCTGCTGGCCCGCCGATCGCCATCGATTCTTCTGCTATTGAGCGTGAACAGCGGGCTTGAAGCTGGGGCGGCGCGATTCGTACGCAGCGATTGCATCTTCATTGCGGAGGGTAATGCCGATATCATCCAACCCCTCCATCAACCGCCAACGGGTGTAGTCATCAATATCGAAGCGGTAAGTATTTTCTCCCACCGTGACCGTTCGAGCATCTAGGTCCACGGTGACCTGGGTTTCCCCGGCTTCCAACTGCTTCCAGATGAGCTCGATGTCTTCTTGCTCCATCAATCCAGTAAGCAGTCCAGACTTTCCAGCGTTGCCGCGGAAAATATCTGCAAAGCGGGAAGAAAATACCGCGCGGAAGCCGTATTCACTCAGTGCCCACACAGCGTGCTCACGGGAGGAACCGGTGCCAAAATCACTGCCCGCGAAAAGCACCGAGCCATCCTTGAATTGCGCCTGGTTGAGCACAAAGTTGTCATCGGAGCGCCAATTGGAAAATAGGCCTTCTGAAAAACCGGTACGCTTGACCGACTTCAAGTAGCGCGCGGGGATAATCTGATCAGTATCCACATTGGAAGCGCGCAGCGGCACGCCCGTTCCCGTATGGGTAATAAACTTCTCCATTGTCAATGCCTTTCTATGCGCTTAATCCAGGTCTGCAGGGCTAGACAGGTAACCGGTCACGGCAGTCGCGGCAGCCACCTGCGGGGAGACAAGGTGCGTGCGCCCACCAGGGCCTTGTCGCCCCTCGAAGTTGCGGTTGGAGGTGGAGGCGGATCGCTCGCCCGGAGCTAATTGATCTGGGTTCATACCCAAGCACATCGAGCAGCCGGCGGTACGCCACTCCGCGCCGAACTGTCGGAAGACTTCGTCGAGGCCCTCCTCCTCCGCTTGGGCTTTGACCACGGCGGAGGACGGCACCACCAGCATCCGCGTATCCGCTGCGATAGTGCGCCCCTTGACCACGTCGGCCGCAGCGCGCAGGTCTTCAATGCGGGCATTGGTACAGGAACCGACGAATACGGTATCGATCTTGATATCGCGCAGTGGAGTACCTGGCTGCAGGTCCATATACTGCAAGGCCTTTTCCACAGTGGCCTTTTCATTATCGTCGCCACAATCTTCCGGATCTGGGACCTTCTCCCCTAGCGGGAGGCCCTGCCCAGGATTGGTTCCCCAGGTAACGAATGGGGTAAGCGAGGAGCCATCAATTTCCACGACCGTATCGAATTCCGCACCCTCATCGGTGGGAAGCGTCTTCCAATACTCAACCGCAGCATCCCAGTCTGCTCCTGTGGGAGCGAACTCGCGGCCCTTGACATACTCGAAGGTCGTCTCGTCGGGAGCAACCATGCCGGCGCGGGCTCCTGCCTCAATAGACATATTGCAGATGGTCATGCGCGCTTCCATGGACATCTTGCGAATGGCCTCACCGCGATATTCAATGATGTGGCCTTGCCCGCCACCGGTACCGATTTTGGCGATAATGGCCAAAATGAGGTCCTTGGCAGATACCCCCTCTTGCAGCTCGCCAGTCACCTCGATAGCCATAGTTTTGAATGGCTTTAAAGAAAGCGTCTGCGTAGCCATGACGTGTTCTACCTCAGAGGTGCCAATACCCATGGCGATAGAACCAAAGGCGCCGTGCGTGGAGGTATGCGAGTCGCCACACACGATTGTCATGCCCGGCTGGGTGATCCCCAGCTGCGGGCCAACTGTGTGCACAATGCCCTGCTGGGCATCACCCATAGAGTGCAAGCGCACTCCAAATTCCTCGCAATTCGTGCGCAGGGTCGATACCTGGGTGCGTGAAACCTCATCCTTGATTTCCAAGAGGTTGCCGGACTTGATGCCTTGCGTGGGAACGTTATGGTCCTCGGTGGCCAAGTGCAGCTCAGGGTGGCGCAACGTGCGCCCGGCCAGCCGCAAGCTATCAAATGCCTGCGGACTGGTAACTTCATGTAGTAGCTGAAAGTCAATAAAGATAAGGTCTGGCGCCCCAGCATCGCCGTGTTGGACGACGTGATCGCGCCACACTTTTTCTGCCAATGTCAGCTTCTGGTTCATAAACATCTCTCCACACTTGAAATCTCATAAGTTGGGACGTAGATTTCATTGTATGGGAGAGTATAGCGCAGTTTCCGGAATCAAGGTGTTGGATCGAGCAATGGCCATTATGATGGCCGCCGCCAACCACCCCTCCACCCTCAATGAATTATGCGAAACCACGGGCCTACCTCGAGCGACAGCACACCGATTGGCCACCGCACTCGAAGCGCACCGCATTCTCGTTCGCACCCCCGATGGGAAGTGGAAGGCCGGCCCTGCCCTTCCCGGCAACCGCGATCATCTCCTCGAGGCAGCCGGGCCAATCATGGAGAAACTGCGCGAAGATACCGGAGAATCCATCCAGCTCTACGAGGTCACCGGAAATACCCGTACCTGCATTGCCACCAGGGAGCCGGAATCCGGCCTCCACAACGTCGTACCAGTCGGGCGCCAGCTACCGCTTAGCTCCGGCTCTGCCGCGCGCATCATTGCCGCATACGTAGACATCAATACCGATAACGCCTCGTTTACCCAAGAAGACATTGAGGCGGCCCGAAACCAAGGCTATTCCGAGTCTATTGAGGAACGCGAAGCCGGCTTAGCCTCCATCTCAGCGCCCGTTTTCGATAGTTCCGGGACATTCCTCGCAGTGTTGTCGATTTCCGGATCTGTCGAGCGCTTCCAACCTTCCCCAGCCCAGAAATACGCCAACATTCTCACTTCCGCCGCACGCGAATTGAGCAATCTCCTTTAAGGTCCTCCCCAGCTTTACGACGCCCGCCTCCACCTAGCCCCAAGGAGGCGGGCCCTTTTTATTTCCCAAACCGGAAAAATTAGAGAAACGCGCCCACACCTATTGAAACCGAAATGAAAATACGGTTTAATGAAAACACACTGAAAACAACGGGGCTTCCCCCACCAGAGAGGATCAGGCATCATGACCCACACCACCCACGAAGACCATACCCACACCCACGGCGCTGACTGCGGCCACGTTTCCTTCCCGCACGGTGACCACACTGACTACCTCCACGAGGGCCACATTCACCGTGAGCATGATGGCCACTGGGATGAGTGCGAGACCACCGAGCACGTTGAAGCCGAGGCGCACGGTGACCACACCCATGGTGAAGGCTGCGGCCACGTAGCTATCCCGCACGGCGACCATGTGGACTATCTGCACGATGGCCACCGCCACGCCGCACACGGCGATCACTACGACGAGCACTAATCGCCTGTCGGGGCTTAGCCCCTTATCGCGCCGCCCTGGCCCCTGACGTTATGGGTCACGGCGGCCTTTTCTATGTCTGTTCTTTCGCTTTAGAACGCCCTGAAATTCACACCAGAAACATATCTGCGAGCTCGACAGGACGCACTCTCTCATTTCTGTTAAAACTGACAGTCAGACTATTAGTTCTTTCCGGTTGGGTGCTACGGTTCTTCGAGTGATTACTAGTTGGAAGATATTTCTCCAAGATTTCGTCCGCTTGTGGCGGACCCCGCAGGTCTGGGTGATCCTTATAGGTTTGATGATCACCCCAGCCCTGTATTCCTGGGTAAACGTCTCCGGTTTCTGGGACCCGTACGGAAACACAGAACACCTCAAGGTCGCCGTAGTTAATGAGGACAAAGGCGCATCCTCGGAGATGACTGGCCACTTAGATGTCGGCGGGCAGATGATTGACAAGCTGCATGACAATGACAAGCTGGGCTGGCAGTTCATGGACCGCCAGGAAGCCGAAGACGCCGTTAAGAAGGGTGACGTCTTCGCCTCGGTGATCGTCCCCGAGGACTTCTCAGCCGATTTCGTTAGCCTTTTTAAAGGTACCTATTCTCAGCCCACGCTGGAATATCACGTCAATGAAAAGCTGAACGCCATTGCACCGAAGATTACTGATACTGGCGCTTCGACCCTAGACACCACCATTAGCTCTACCTTTAAAGACCAGGTAGCGGATTCGGTGGCCACTGAGCTAAAGAACTCCGGTGGCGATTTGAGCCAGAAGATTAACAGTACTGCAAACAAGACCGCGGATTCTTTTTCAGATACTGCAGATACGGTAGCTAACTCCCGCAGCCAGCTTGCTGACGTGCATTCCACCATCGAGAAAGCGCGCCCAACTATCGCGCAAGCCCGTGAGTCTTTGGGCACGGTGCAAAAGACCATCGATGATGCCCAGACCGCCCTGGATCAACTTAACTCCATTACTGCGGAGGTCCAGCGGGAAGTTACTTCTTTCTCCGATGATGCCACCGCCGCCTATGTAGAAGGCACGACCGCGATGGCAGATGGAACCGCCTCCGCCAATGCCACCGTAGGCTCGGTCTCTGGCAAACTACGCGGCGCACTCAATCGCGTCGGTGCCGCCTCTGCGGGCGCGTCAGGAATCGTCGGTGAAGCTGACCGGGCTATCGATCAGCTTGAAAAGCTTGCGTCTTCACCGGCCCTGCCCCCGCAGGTTTCCCAACAGATTAAGGATCAGGTAGGAGACCTCCGCGAACGCAATGACCAGAATAAGGCCGTTCTCGGTGACTTAGATACTCTCAACGGCGATACGAACGACACCATCGATTCGCTCAATAAGACCACGGGCATGTTGGAAAAGATGGCCGCCCAAACGCGCGATGATTCCCACGCGCTGCGCGATAATGTGGCCGAAGGCCTACCCAAGCTCAATGCTGCGCTTTCCGCCGTCACCGCTACCACCGGCAAACTTTCCGCCTCACTCGAAAGCCAGCAGGCACTGGTAGGGCAAACCGATGGGCTCTTGGGCGGCGTCGACGAGCAGCTAAGCCAGGCCCAGCAAGTAGTTGAGCGCTTTTCTGTGGACCTCGACGGTATTGAGGAGGGGCTTCGCGCCTCCCGCAGCGATGTGATTGCGCTGAGCAATACCGCCAATAACAATTCCATCCTGCAGTCTGTGAAGGGCCTGAACACCGATGAGGTGTCTTCCTTCCTTGCCTCCCCTGCAGAGATGGAAAGCCACGCCGTATTCCCTGTAAAGCACTACGGTTCCGGCATGTCCTCGCTCTTTATTAACCTCACGCTGTGGATCGGCGCATTCATGCTGCTCATCATCTTTCGCGCTGAGGTAGACCCGCTGGGCTGCAAGAACCTCACCATTACCAAGGCTTACCTTGCCCGCTTCCTTTTGCTTTCCTTCTTTGCCATCGCACAGGCACTCATCGTGTCCATCGGCAACCTGGCCATTGGAGTTGAACATGTCAATGCATTGGCCTACGTCGCTACCGCAGTCATCGTAGGCCTGTGCTACCTGAGCATTATCTATAGCTTGGTTTCTACGTTAGGGCACGTAGGCCGTGGCATCGCGGTGGTCTGCGCCTTCATCCAGATTCCGGGCGCATCCGGCACCTACCCCATTGAAATGACGCCGGACTTCTTCCGCGCCGTACACCCATTCCTGCCCTTTACCTATGGCATCGGTGCCATGCGCGAGACCGTTGGTGGTTTCTACGGCAACCACTATGCACGCAACCTTGCCGCGCTCATCGGCATGGCCGCGATCGCTTACCTCATCGGTACTGTGCTGCGCCGCGGCCTGTCCAACGTCAACATGCTGGTCAACGACGAACTGTATAAGGGCGGTTTGGTTATCAATGAGCAGGTCCATCTGGTCGGCAGCCGGTACCGCTTTACCGACCTCCTCCATGCCTTGAATGACCGCGAGGCGTATCAACAAAGCTTGGAGGATAAATGGAGCATGGCGCGCAGGAATTACTCCCAGCTGATGAAGATTACCGTCGCGGTAGGCCTAGCGTTAGTCGTAGCTTTGGGCATCTACTCACGCATTAACCCTGAAGAAAAGGCCATCATCTTCGGCCTGGCCTGCCTGGTCACGCTCATTGCGGTGGGGGTTATCTGCTCCCTTGAGTACGTCAAGCAGAGCATCGCGCACGATAACCGCCTGGTGGATCTCAGCGATGAGGAAATCCAGGAGCACCTCGAGCACCGACAGGAACACCCAAACCGCTACCTCCTAGAGGACTTAGACGAAGAATCCACACCTTCTAATACCAGCGAGACCAAGGAAATGCCCGCCGTTGATGGTGATGCCTCCGGAAAGGGAGGCGAGTAAGTCATGAAAAACATTCTGACCATCCTCCGCGATGACCTCCACGCCATTCGCACCAATGTAATGACCGCGCTCACCATTTTTGGCCTTGCCATCATCCCGTTGCTTTTCACTTCCTTCAACGTGCTGGCTAGCTGGGATCCTTTTGCTAATACCAACCAGCTCAAGATTGCTGTGGCTAGCGAGGATGAAGGCCACGAAAGCGACCTAGCCTCCATGAAGCTTAATCTGGGCGATAAGGTGCTCTCGCAGCTCAGCCGCAATGACGATATCGATTGGGTCATTACTGATAGCGCCGATGCAGTCGAAGGAACAAAGTCCGGCGAATACTATGCCGGCATTGTCCTTCCCAAAGACTTCAGCACGGACCTTCTCACGTTCTATGTAGAAGGAACCGAACCAAGCAAGCTCAACCTCTATACAAATGAGAAGAAGAATGCGCTGTCTACCACCATCACGCAAAAGAGTGCGGACGGCGTCATCCAGAAAATCGACGAGTCCTTCACCCGTGTGGTAGCCAATGTCGGCCTTGGCGTCGTCTCGAATTTTGATAAATACCTCAATGAGGACGATACCCAGACTGCACTCAATAACCTGCACAATCGCGTCAATAACGTCAGCACTCGCCTTGATGCTGCGGCTGGCACCGTAGGTGCGCTAAGCAATCTGGTCGACTCCACCCTGCCTCTTACGCAGGCTGCGGACAATATTCTCGCCGAGGCTGGACGCCAGGCTACGAAGACCAACAATGACCAAGGCGAAAACCCCATCGACGTTCTGCGCTCTACCCTCAATGACTCGGCTGGTTCGCTCGACGCTTCCTTGGCGGCTACGACGCAAAGCTACGATGCACTCTCTGCCCAGGTCGATGAGTTGCTCAATAATGCAAGCACCACCAGCGCACAAACGGCACAGACTTACCGCACCGCAGCTGAGCGTGTAGACGAGCAGACAAAGGCCTTTGAGGGAGTTCGCGCTTCCATCAAGGACCAAGCCGATAAGGTAGCTCTACCAGCTCCAGTCGCGGGTGGATATAAGGCGATGATGGGCCAGATTGATGCCTCCATTGCGCAGAGCAACGCGCTGCATGATTCGCTTGTATCTACCGCCGATGACCTTGAGCAAGGCCGTGGCACGTCCCAAGACTCCCGGCAGCGCACCAAGGATGCCATCGCTAATGCCAAGCAGGCTGCTGAAAAGGCACGCAATTCCTATAACGAGAACCTCAAACCGCAGCTAGATCAGCTCAACCAGAGCGTCTCGGTTGTCGCGGACGATATTGATGCTGTCAAGCAGGACATCGCAGGCATTCGCTCCTCGGTTTCCGAGAATGACGAGTCGCCAAAGCAAAGCCTGGCGCGCGCCCGCGATACCACTGCCGGCCTTGCCGGCACCCTGCGGGAGCAAAGCGGCCGTTTCGCGGACATGGGCCGCAAGATCGACGAGGTGCGCCGTGGCGGCGATTTGGCCAAGCTGGCGGATATCGTCGGCAACGATCCAGAACTGCTTGCCTCTCGCATCGCCGCTCCCGTGGCCGTAGACCGCCAGCCGGTCTACCCTGTCGCTGCCTTTGGCGTGGGTATGACGCCGTTCTACCTCACCTTGTCGCTATGGGTAGGTGCCCTTCTGGCATGCGTGTTGGTGCATACCAACGCCGAGCGTAAATACTTGCGCAAGGACGAGAACGGCAAATACGACGAGAGCGAATTCACCCGTGGCCAAGCGTTCTTCGGTCGCTTTGCCACACTCGGCCTGGTCGGCCTTGCGCAGGCCACCTTGGTGGTTCTCAGCCTCATCTTCTTCGTCCAAATCGAGCCTGCTCACCCATTCATGCTCATGTTTGCCGCATGGATAGTCTCACTGGTGTTTATGTTGATCATCTATGCGCTTGTCATCACACTCGATAGTGCCGGCAAGGCCTTAGCGGTGTTGTTGCTCGTGATACAAGTCTCTGGCTCCGGCGGCGCGTACCCGCTGCCTTTGCTGCCTGAATGGTTCCAGAACGTGAGCCCGTGGCTGCCAGCAACGTACGCCATTGATGCTTTCCGCAGCGCCATTGCGGGCACCTATCACGGCGATATTTGGCGCGAGTTGGGCATGCTACTTCTCTTTACCATCCCGGCACTCATCGTCGGCCTCATTCTCCGCCGCGCCATGGATGCCTACCACAAGCGCCTCAAGAAGGCGATTAAGAAGACGAAGGTAATGGCGTAGCAGCGCTGGACGACGCCTCCCCTTCCGCACTTCCTACACCGCCCACTAAGCCCTTTGTCACGGCTTGGTGGGCTTCTTTCATGGTCGGGTCCCACGCTAGTGCCCCAAAGACCTAGAAGGGGCAGAGAAAGCCGCATATGCATCCACTAAAGGGACTCGGATACCCTTCCTATCTGCTAGGTCTAGCTTCCTTCTTAGGGGATTCCCTCGAACGCAGCTATCGGGCACGTAACCCACTTACGGCCCACCTGAATCCCTACTGAAGGACCGCTACGGGAGTCTGCGCCCCGCTTTACCCCAGCTCCCATACCGTCCCGTGGGCAGGACGGTTAGCCCTTGGACATCGAGACCTGTCCTACATGCCGCTAAACCGCACAGGTCTTGGATAGAGAAAAAGCTGCGAGCCATCTGGCTCGCAGCTTTCCGTTGGTACCCCGTACGGGATTTGAACCCGTGTTACCGGCGTGAGAGGCCGGCGTCCTAGGCCGCTAGACGAACGGGGCGCGTTCGCAGCAATCGCACGCTGTGCGTTGCGGACTTGTTAAGAGTAAACGATGGGTTAATTCAGCACAAATCGCGCGGTCAAGGACGGTTTTGAGGGAAGTCGAAGGAAAACTCAAAAATTCCCGAGTCCGGTACTGCAGTGAGGTTCTTCGTGGCCGAGGTGCGGATCGAATCAGTGGTTATTCCGCAAGCAATCTGTGGATAGTCCGTGGCCGAGAACGCTGTGCTAGTAGGACTCGGGATGGCGCTGTGCGTCGAAGTGCATATGCTGCAGGCTCCTATACTTCATACAAACGTTGGTGGGAAGGAAGTTGTGGATTATAGCGTTACTACCTGGCTGTGCTTTCGGGCTGTGCGCCTTGGCTGTGGTGCGTTTCGCTTTCTGTCACCCGCTCTCCTTTCTGTCTGTTTTCTGCTGTACTTGCAGTCTATGCCTGCACGTGCAGGACAGGAAGGGTTTTGCACAACTTCGCGGCGGTCTTAGCCCTGGTCTCATTGGCAGCGGGCTGCGGCCTGCGCATATAAGGCGAATGGTCTGGGGTTAGGTTATAACCAGTTACGCTTGCGTCGTGGCCCCACCCCATACTGACGCCAGAAAAGATGACGCTAGAAAAAGACATTGCCCCGAGTATGAAAAATCCTCCAGCTTTTGGGCTGGAGGGATTTGTACCCCGTACGGGATTTGAACCCGTGTTACCGGCGTGAGAGGCCGGCGTCCTAGGCCGCTAGACGAACGGGGCATAGAACTAGTGAGCCTGCCGTTTAAAGCATTTTCACTGCTGGCCTACCAGGACTCGAACCTAGAATGGCGGTACCAGAAACCGCTGTGTTGCCAATTACACCATAGGCCATTTGCTAACTTGCATTGGAAGCTTACTGCTTTTCGGCTGTTCTCCCTTGCTCGCTGCAACGTGTAATAACTATAATGATCATCGCGTAAACTGCCAAATCGCCAGCACACAGCCCATTTTCAGGCCATTAGGATGGTTAATAAAAATGCGGCGAATGACAGCGCTGTAGTTCAGCTGTCATTCACCGCATCGAGGGGCGGGATAGATATCTATCGCCGCCTTACGGGAGGCACTCCTCCTACTGTGCCGCCGGCGCGTAGGGAGTCACTTCACGAGCCGCACGAAGGCGCGCCAGGGTGGACTCCTTGCCCAGCAGCTCCATAGACTCAAAGAGCGGCGGGGAAACCTGAGCGCCGGAAATAGCTACGCGCAGTGCTCCGTAGGCCTTACGGGGCTTCAGCTCGAGGTCTTCAATAAGGGCCTTGGATAGTGCCGCCTCAATATTCTCGGTCTTCCACTCCGCAATACCCTCGAGAGTCTCGATGCCTACCTCGAGCGGCTGAATGGCCTCTTCCTTGAGGTTCTTCTTCGCCGCCTTTTCATCGAGCTTTAGATCGGCATCCGGGGTCACCAAAAAGCTCATGAGGCCATAGGCATCAGACAGAGTCTTGATACGGGTTTGGACAAGGTCAGCGGCGAAGGCAAACTTCTCGCCGTCATAGTCAGCCGGGAAGTCCGTGTACTCGGTCAAGTAATTGCGCAGACGGAAGGCAAACTCTTCCGGGTCCAGCTGGCGAATGTGGTCCGCGTTGATAGCCTCGAGCTTCTTCTGATCAAAGCGTGCGGGATTACCCAGCACGTCGTGGACGTCGAAGTTTTCAACCAAGTCATCCATGCTGAAGATGTCCTGGTCCGCGGACAACGACCAGCCCAGCAGGGACAGGTAATTGAGCATGCCCTCAGGGATGATGCCGTTATCGCGGTGATTAAACAGGTTGGACTGCGGGTCGCGCTTAGATAGTTTCTTATTGCCCTCGCCCATCACAAAGGGCAGGTGGCCAAACTCTGGGGTGAACTCGGCAACGCCAATCTTCTTAAGGGCGTCGTAAAGCGCAAGCTGACGCGGAGTAGAAGAAAGCAGGTCCTCACCACGCAACACGTGGGTGATGCGCATCAGGGCGTCATCGACCGGGTTAACCAAGGTGTAGAGAGGCGCACCATTGGAGCGAGCCACCACATAGTCCGGCTGGGTCTCAGACTTGAAGGTCATCTCCCCGCGCACCAGGTCGGTCCAGGTCCAATCCTGCTCCGGCATGCGCAGGCGCCAGACCGGCTTGCGGCCCTCAGCCTCAAAGGCGTCGATCTGCTCCTGGGTGAGATCGCGGTCAAAGTTGTCATAGCCCAGCTTCGGGTCACGGCCAGCCGCCTTGTGGCGCTCCTCCACTTCTTCAGCGGTGGAGTATGCCGGGTAGACAAATCCGCCGTCGATAAGCTTGTCCAGGACCTCCTTGTAGATGTCCATGCGCTGGGACTGACGGTAAGGCTCGTGCGGGCCACCAACATTGATGCCTTCATCCCAGCCCAGGCCAAGCCAGGTCAGGGAATCGATGATGGCCTGGTAGGACTCCTCAGAGTCACGGGCAGCATCGGTGTCTTCGATGCGGAATACCAGCTTGCCGCCGGTATGGCGGGCGTAGGCCCAGTTGAACAACGCGGTGCGCACCATGCCTACGTGCGGTGTGCCGGTTGGGGATGGACAGAATCTAACGCGTACTTCAGTCATGCCCACCATCGTAGTGGAGCCGCCGATTCCAGTCCGCACCAGCCCAAGCGCCCCTAAAACCTGCCCGGCGCGCAGCAATTTGCAGTCTATTCCTACACGCAAATTGGGGTAACTGGAAACGGGTTTCACTACAAAACCACAGGTCAATGAAACTGACTTTCATTACGTCTAACAGGTTATGGGAATCATTTTCTATAGTTTCTGGTGAACTTGTGAGAACTGTAGAAAGGCCTTCCCAACTTTGGCTTCCCCACGCACCCGTTTCCTTGCCACGCTGAGCACTTTGGCGCTTATCACTCCCGCCACGGCTGTCGCAGGCCCCGATGATGGCAAGCACATCGCTACCAATACCCACGTTGACTCCCCCAAGTCTTTCTGGGAGAACAACGATTTCGTCCTAAAGTCCGAGTTTGGCGGTCAAGAGCCCCCAATTGCAGACACTGTTGCCTGGGTAGGCAAGGGCTACAGCGCCACGGATAACAGCAACCAGTATCTCTATACGCTTCCGGCAAACGGGACCCAAGACTACATTGGGGCCCCTGGCACGACTTACTACACAGCGCCGCACCAGGTATCCGGTAATACTTCGCCCATTTGGCTGGGCTTTGGCGCAGATGCTTCCTTACCCACGGACAAATTCCGTGACGGCGTAGCCTTCCTTGACTTGCTCAGCGTCGATGGCCCCGGCGAGGTGGAGCTTTTTACCAATAAAGATGAAGATGAGGACGGAACCCAGCTGCACCGTATGCTCGGTTCCTTCCCGGATTCGCCGCACTCTGCCTACCTTGTTGCCGGCACGCATACGCACAACTCCACTCTGTTTACCAAGCCCGGACGATACCGCCTGACCTACCGCACCAGTGCGCGCGGAAAGGACGGCCAGCTCATAGCCAATGAGCCACAGACCACCACCATCCAAGTTGGCGGGCAAAAGCCCAAAGAGGAGAAAACGCCGAGCCTCAAGGAGCGCTTCGCCCAGTCTGCGGCCGGCAACGCCGCTGCTGCAGGCTACAGCCTGCGCATGGCCCCCAAGTCCAATCCCGAAAAAGACGGTGACGACAAGCTCACCACCATTTCCTTCGACGCCAAGAACAAGGCACAAGGCACCCTCACTCTGCTTATCGACGGCTACTTCCTCACCGACCTTCCCGTCAAAAATGGGCATGCCCAGTGGGACGAATATATGGGCCCCGACCCGTCCCAGGTACAGGCCGTCTTTACCCCTGAGGGCGATTCCCCACGCTGGATATCCCAGCCCCTTGACTTCCAACCCGGCAAATCCAGCCACACCGATTCTTCTGCCGCCGCTGATACGTGGCAGCAAACCTCCCAGCAGCGCCAGCTTGCCCCCACCGAGGAAACCGAGCTAAAAGAGCTGGGCTACACCATCCGCATGCGCAAGCAGGGCAATGGTGGCACCAAGATCGTGGTGGATACCGACGATAAAAACTTCAACGGCCTTCTCACCGGCGGGCTCTATGACACGAAGGGGGCTAAATACCCCACTGTGGATCTGGAAACCCCTATTACTAACGGTCACGGCGAGGTTGCCTTTGATGAGGGCGAGTACTTCAAAGGCTATTTTGCCAAGGTTAACCTCTTCCCCCATTCCACCTTTAAGGCTGGACATGCTAGCAGCGTTATTACTGAGTCTTTTGCTTTTGGTGAAAACTATGAAATCAGTGGGAAGTTCTCCACTTCCAATGAAGAACCGGAGGCTACCCCAGGCAAGGAAGACACTCCGTCTTCCGTGCCGCAGCCAGGCACCGAAGAACCGCAAGACAGCAATGCACAATGCAGCGACAAGTACCTACTAGACCGTGGTCATGTAGACATCAAGGCCCAGCCTGCCGAGGGAGGCTTTGCAACGGTTCTGCGCGATGACACGGCACAGATAGACAAGAAATCTGTTGACCGCAAACTCGATGACGTGGTGCTCGGCGTACACGATAATGCGCTCACCCCGCGCAATAAGAAGCTCGCAGGCAAGGAGTTCGACTTCCTAGGAAAGCCTGGTGAGCGCTTCTATCACCTGCCGCAGACCCAGGACCAAAACATCATTTGGCCCGGCTATAACACCCAGGACCTGGATTATTCCTCAACCAAGGACAATGCCGTCAACCTCAACTTGAAGCCCACCTCCACGCCGGACGGTGCCGAATGGGGCGCATTTATCGATGGCTCCCATGGCAAAGGTTTTTCGGTCCTCGCCAATTCTGCGGCTAAGGACTACACCATCGAAACCAACTTTCCGGCCCATACCCATACGCACTGGGCCTTTTCCAAGCCTGGCTTGTACACCTTTGAGGCTACCTATACGGCCACGGGCACGGACGGCAAGGAACTAAAGTCCGCGCCCCAAACCCTCACCTTTGCCGTAGGCGATAAGACATTGGATTCCTGTTCCTTCCGCGCACCGGGCACGACCGGGAGCGGAAAGCCCAGCGAGAGTCCAACAGACAAGCCTTCTGCGGAGCCTTCTCAGGAGCCTTCCACGCAACCGTCCACCCCAGATACCCCGGACACACCAGCCCACCCCGGCCGGCCAGAAGAGCCTACAGGCTCCTCGTTTAGCCCGTGGAGTTTGGTCCTACCAGCGGTCCTCGTGGTGATTTTCAAGGCCTTTTATAACTTCTTCCGCGATAACGAGGACCTCATTCGCAAGCGCTTCGGCCTCAACTTCTAAGCCTCTTCTACCCCACTAACTAGACGGGAAACCTCAATGCATCATTCACCTTCTTTTGCCCCTCGGCGCATCCCGCTGCGGCGCCGATTCATTCACGTATTCGCTGCCGTCTTTGCGACAGCACTGGCCTTCTTCTCCCCCGCCGCGGCACTTGCCTTTGATGAGGTCTTCGACTCTGGCCACGTAGACGCCTTCTATGTCACGGCCCCAGATGGCCAGCTACACCTATCGATGAAGGAAGACATCACTGGATCGGGCGTTCCACGCTCCGGCGATGATGTGGTGCTCAAGGTTGTCGAGGATGCCTGGTCGGATGCCACCGAGGCCGTGCCAGAGATGGGCCAACCCACCTATTTCCTGCCGCAGACACAAGATCAGCGCATCATTTGGCCGGGCTGGGATACCCAGCCTGCACGCGATGGCGGCTTTGACAACGTTGACCTAGAATTCGCCGAAGTCTCTGGACCTGGTTCAGTGTATGTTTTTGAAACCAGCGGCTTTGGCGATGTCAAGACGGTGACCGATTCCGGCTCAATGGAGCTCACCAGCGGTGAGGTCATCAATCAACCCACTCCGGCCCACAGGCACGTCAACTGGGCCTTTAGCGAGGCTGGCACCTACACCATGACGGTGCGGGCCCACTCCAACGGCGAGTCCAGCAATGCTGTGACCTACACCTGGGAGGTGGGCGACGGCGGTGATGCGTCCACAGCGGATCGATCGGCTGACACGGGCGAGGTTAGCAATGACCAAGAAGCTTCTAGCACCCAACGATCAGCAGACAAGGGCGGCGCTGCAGCTGCCGATAAGTCCGGCGCCTCCGGGAACGAAGAGTGCACCCCGGGCATGACTCCGCAAATCAAGGACGATACGGTTTCCCCTTCCCAGTGGCGCGATGCTGATGGCGCTACCTTTTATCTCTCCGATAAATCCAGCGTCGATCTGCCCCAAGAGGTAGGCCCAGTGCCAGCCGGTCAGGCGTGGATGATTGGTTCTACCCAGGTCGATGGTGTGCCATGGCTCGGCGCTAATACCCAAAGCCCTTCAATGCGCGAGAATATCCCTGGCGATGTCACCTGGGAGTTAGCAGGCTTCAAGGGCCCTGGCCCGATGATGGTCTACTCCCAGGGCGGACTGGGAAAGATTGTGGGCGATGAGTGGTTCCGAGGCAATGCCGATGCGGCGGAGGGCACCTATTCGATTGCCCCCAATACGCACGTGCATCCCAACTGGGTCTTTGGTGCGCAGGGCACCTATGACGTCACCATTCGCCAGGTGGCCAAGACCGATGAGGGCAAGCAAGTTGCCGGTGAAGCGACACTTCACTTCGTGGTCGGCGGCGACAAGCCGGCTGAAGCCTTTGACAACGGTCACTTCGACTTGGGCGCTGCGGTAAATCCGGAGGGCGGCGACTGCGGGCATGGCGCTGCGGCAGGTGGGGCGTCGGCAAGCGCTGGTGGCTCTACCGCAAGCACCGGATCCAACACTGGCCAGTCTGGGCAGGCACACAGCAAGGGCGGTTCTTTAGCCAATACGGGGACTCCTATTGTTCCCTTTGGCATCGGAGCGTTGGGCTTGGGCATGCTCTTCCTCGGGCTAGGCATTGCCCGTCTAGCTGTAGCTAAGGCAGCGGACTAATGGCGCGTGCGCTATCCCATAGACGCAGGCTTCGGACCATAGGGGCGCTGCTGGGCTCCTGCCTGCTGGCCACTGGTTGTGCCCCTTCAGCTGCGTTGGATACCGGAAGCGGAGAAAAATTCGCCGTGGTGGCCACCACCCCGATCCTCGCGGATCTTGCGCGCAACGTCGCGGGAGAAGATGCCCGGGTACAAAGCCTTATCCCCAGCGGAAAAGATCCGCATACCTTTGAGCCAACGCTGCGCACGGTGCGCGATGTTGCCAATGCCGATTTGGCACTGAGCAATGGCTACTTGCTGGATCCACAGTCTCTCATCGATACGCTGCACGAATCCACCGATGCCCCCGTGGTGGAAGTCGCCGATGCTGCCTCCACCCGCGGTGCCACTCTGGTGCCGCTGGTAGAAGATGTCTCGCTCGAGGCAATTTGGCTGGGGCTGCGCATCAGCGGTGCACAGCAGCGTTCTTCCGGAGTGGACTTCCGCATGGTCTCTGCCGATGGGCCAGGTAACGTCGCGGCCTATGTGGTCTCTACCTTCGGCACCCCGGAGGTTCTTTTTAACTCGGCCGATGGCATCGATGGAAAAGACTCAGTGACCTTGCCGGCCAACGCCCACACGCACGTGTCCTGGGGATTTTCCCAGCCGGGAATCTACCACCTCGGGTTTCAAGCAGAGGGCACCGACGTCCAACACCTCACTGTGGCCGTGGGAGTAAACTCGCCTAAAGGCATGCAAGTGATAGATTCCGGACACCTGGATATTGCAGGAGACCTAGCCGAGCGACGCATTGACCTGCGCGACCAGGACAAGCGCTTCGACCCTGCCACCACCGTGGTGTCAATCCCCTCTTCGGTACTGCAGCCCATACCGCCGGATCCGTCCTACCGCTTCCTGGGCAGGCCGGGATCGGATACCTACCTATTGCCGCAGGCGGTGTTGGGAAAACACATCCACGGCGAGGTGGATCCGCACCTATGGCACAACGTGGACAACGCCATCGCCTACGTCGATGTCATTGCCGAGGAAATGGCGCAGGCAGATCCTTCCCACGGGGCGTCCTACCGCCAACGAGCGGAGGCCTACACCCAGCGCCTGCGGGATACGGATTCCTACGTAGAGCACGCCATTTCTTCCATTCCTCAAGAAAACCGGCACCTTGTGACCACGCACCACGGCTACGCCTATCTGGAGCAAGGTTATGACATGTCGGTGGCCGGCTTCGTCACTCCCAATCCGGCCATCGAGCCTTCCCCACGCGAAGTCATTTCCTTGCGCCGCACGCTGGAGAACCTCCATCTGCCAGCCGTATTTGTAGAACCCGTGCAGCAGGCAAGCGCCGAGCCCCTGAAGCAGGCTGCCGCGGAGCAAGGCGTGGAGCTGTGCCCCATCTACGGCGACACGTTCGATGACACCGTCAGCTCCTACATCGACCTTATGAAATTTAACGCTGATTCCCTGCAGCGTTGCCTGAACCCCAACCCCACCCATGGAGATAAAGATGCTTAAATTCGCTACTCGTACCGCCACCCGCACCGCCGCCTGCGTCCTCACTGCAGGTTTGGCACTTTCTACCAGCCCTGCTTGGGCGGGCGACCTGGCCCAGGTGGTCGGTGCCGATGAACACGTTGCCCCGCAGGGCGAAGAAAAGGTCATCGATACCGGTCACGTAGACGTTGGCGCCCTGCTTGATGGCACGGAGTCTGAGCTTATGGCCCGCGATGATGCCGGCGATAAGCCAGTCTGGCGTCACTTGGACGACCTCGTGTTTTCCGTGGGCGATAAGGCACAGCAAACCCTTCCCGATACGGATGACTTTGGCTTCGTTGGCGCTGAGTCCGGCGATAAGGTCTGGGTGGTTCCCCAAACCGAGCAGGTCGGGGTTCCCTGGCTGGGTTGGAATACCCAAGCGCCCTCGCTTGTCGATGCCGCCGATCGCGGAGTCACCATGGAATTCCTCGGCCACTCCGGTCCTGGCGATTTCTCCCTTTTCCTGCAAAACGGCGGCTTTGAAGCACCACAGCTGTTGTGGTCTACCGCGCAAAAGAGCGACGAAGACTTCTGGGTAGACCTCAATACCCACACCCATGCCAATTGGACGTTTACAGAGCCAGGCACCCATCAGGTAGGCATCAGAGTCAAAGGTAAGACCAAAGATGGCGCTGATTTCAGTACCGATGGCGTGCTCACCTTTGCCGTGGGCGATGATGCCGACGTCCAAGCGGCCCAAGACACTACTTGGAATCCAGACGATGCCCAGACCGCAGGCTCTTCCATCCCCACTTGGGTCTTTATCCTCGCCAGCGTGGGTGCAGTCGTACTCCTGCTGGCCCTTGGCCTAGTACTGCGCTCTTCCAAGCGGGGCGATAGCCGTGGCTAAACCGCTCATTTCCGTAGCCGACCTGGAAGTATCGCTATCCCACCGGCGCGTAATCACAGGTGCGAACCTAGAGGTCCGATCGGGCGAATTCATTGGGCTCTTAGGCCCCAATGGGGCGGGCAAGACCACACTTATGCGTGCCATCTTAGGGCTCATCCCCTCCTCCGGTACCCGAGAGATCGGGGGAATCGTAGGCTACGTGCCCCAGCGGCACGAGGTGGAATGGGGCTTTCCCATCAATGTCTACCGCACCGTACTCAGCGGGCGCACCGGCATCATTGGCTGGCTCAAACGGCCACGTGCCGCGGACCACGCCGCGGCGGCAGAAGCTCTTCGCCTGGTAAACATGGAAGATTTTTCCACCCGCCCCATCGAAGAGCTCTCCGGTGGTCAGCGCCAACGCGTCCTCATCGCCCGAGCGCTCGCCACGCAACCAGACGTGCTGCTGCTCGACGAGCCCTTCACCGGCCTCGACGCCCCCAATACCGAATCACTACTCGAGCTATTCGAAGAGCTTTCCCAGCGCGGCAAGGCCATCCTCATGTCCACCCACAACCTGTCTGAAGCGGCGCACTCCTGCCACCGCTTGGTCCTCTTCAACGGCACCGTGATGGCCGATGACTCCGCTCCGCGCCTTCTTCACCAGACCGCTCCGTGGACGCAAACCTTTGGTGTACGCGCCGGTTCTCCCCTGCTTTCTGCCATTGGAGTCTCCGCATGATAGAAATTTCCTTCCTCGATTTCCTCCGCGACCTTGCTAACCCCCACCTCGACTTTCTCGCCCGCGCGGTAGGTATTTCTGTGCTTGCGGCCATCGTCTGCGGCGTCGTCGGCTGCTACGTGGTGCTGCGCGGCATGGCCTTTATCGGCGACGCCGTCTCCCACGCGGTCTTTCCTGGCCTAGCCATTGCTTTCGCTTTGCAAGCCTCCGTGCTCGTCGGTGGCGCGGTGGCCGGTGCGGTTGTGGCGTTGCTCATCGCCGCCTTTTCGCAGCGCCGCCACGTACGGGCAGATTCCATCATCGGCATCTTCTTCGCCGCGGCCTTTGCCTTAGGCATGGTGATCATCTCGCGCACCGATGGCTATAGTGCTTCGCTGACCAGCTTTCTCTTCGGCTCGCTCACCGGCGTATCCCGCAGCGATATCATCGTCGCGGCCAGCGTGTGCACACTGGTTATCGCCGTCGTCGTAGCTTTTGGCCCCCAGCTCAACGCCACCTGCCTGGACCGGGAAACCGCCCGCGCCATGGGGCTTCCCGTTGTTGTGCTCGACATCATGTTGTACCTGTGCGTCACAGCCGCCGTGGTCATCTCTGTGAGCACCATTGGCAATATCTTGGTCCTCGCACTCCTCATCACCCCGGCCGCGACGGCACGCCTGCTTACCACGCATCTTGCGACCATGATGTGGCTTTCCGCCCTCATCGGCGCGCTGTCCAGCTTCCTCGGCATCTACCTGGCATGGGCCATTGATCTTCCAGCCGGCGCCACCATCGTGCTCACGCTCACCGTCATTTTCTTAAGCGTTTGGGCCATCCATCCACTCCTCGGCGCCCGCAAGCACGTCGGTGCCTCGCTTTCCGACGCCCCACGTCCCGACACCCCACGAAAGGAATCCGTTACCTCATGAAACCAGTCTGCCGCACCACGGTGGCCCTAGGCGCTGCCAGTCTCATCGGCCTCGGCTCACTTTCAGGGACGGGCGTAGCTGCCATAGCCCCCGCCTCCGCCCACGCAGAAGAGTCCGCCGCGGCCTGCTCCGCCAGCGACTTCGATCTCATTACCAAGGGCCACCAAGACATGGCGCTTAGCGGCGATTCCGGCGACCTCAGCTTCACCGTCAAAGACGATGACAAGGGAATCAAGCATGACTCTGAGACCTTTGCTATCGAGGTATCCGATGGGTTGAAACAGCCACTATCTGGGCTCGGAGATAGTTCCCTTCCTGAAGAAGGCTGGGTGCTGCCTCAAACCCAAGACCCCACCGCTCCCTGGCTGGGCTTTAACACCCAGGAGCTATCCCAAGACCTACTCGCTGCTGATGACACCGCAACCTTAAGCATGGCGATCGCACAGGGCCCGGAAGATGGGCGCATTGTGGCCTACCAGGCGGAGCTAGGCGAACCCACGGTGCTCATGGACACTGAAGATGGATCCGCCTGGGATTACCCAGGCAATTCGCATTCCCACCCGGCATTTGCGTTTACCAAGCCCGGAACCTACGCGGTGAGCTTTACCTTTGAGCTTCCCGACGGCTCCCGCCACCACCTCCATGCCGGCTTCCTCGTAGGAAAGCAGGCTGAGGCGAAGGACCTGTGCGACGTGGACTATTCCGAAGCGGATGCGGCCACTGGTTCTGGCAACGGCGCGGATAGCCGCCCCAAGCAACTGGAAAAGGACATCAAAGATGTAGACAAATCCATCGCCGGGTTGGACAAGGAACTGGAGAAGACCCTGCAGGAAGGCCAAAAATTCCTTGACGGCGGCGCACCTGACGATACCGAAAAGGACAAGCACTCAACGCACAAAAAGCCGGCGAATACTGAAAAGTCTGGAGCGCCACAAAAATCCCACGCTCCGACATCAACCCGATCCACTGCCCCTGCGCAAAAATCCAGTTCTGGTTCACAAACTACGACCCACCACTCGGCTAGCCGTGTCAACGAATCTGCCTCCACCGCAAAATCAGGCAAGAGCACGTCATCTGGCTCGCACTCCTCCGCTTCCACCAGCGGTTCTTCCCGCTCGACTGCCAAGAAGTCCGCCAGTAAGAAGGACACAAAATCCTCCTCCCGTACGAAAGCAAAGTCCGCCGACGCCCGCAGTGCACAGCATGTTCCAAATGCAACCGACAAAGAGAACAAGGACAGCAAGAATGTGCTGACCGATGCCGCTGCCTATACCTCTACCCTCGCAAAAAGCAGCTTCTGGGCGGGGACCCTGGCCGGACTGGGCGCATTCGCCTTAGCGCTCGGCATCGGGTTGTTGGTCTATGTCCAGTTCTTCCGCAAAAAGAAGACACCACACCAGCACCAGGCCAGTGATGCCACGGCGAACATACCGGGCGTCGATTAGCGCAGGCCCGGCTTAAGAAAGCACAAAACCCAGAGGATCTCTCCTCTGGGCTTTAGCGGTGGCTAAGAGCTCATGCTTCTATACCCGAGTCTTGGACGACAGGAAGTCCCAGACCACGTTCGGCGTATCTGGCTGCCAGAACCAGGTGTGGTCTTGCGGAACCTTAACCAATTGCACATCCTTTTGGCAGCCGTTAAAGCTCAAGCGTTCCGAGCCGCCTGCTTCCGGAGTGGACTGGAAGGTCATATCGCAGCGATTTCGCTTCAGATAGCCGCCGAGCACCGTACGAACAGGGAGGTATCCAGCCTCGTGCCGGTCACCGCCCTCATAGGTCATCATCTCGTCGTTAACGCCGTGCATGATGAGGGTATTCATCGGCGCATCGGCACAGTTGACCTCAACCGGGTTGTAGAAGGCACCCGAAACCATAGCTACAGCAGCAAAGGTGTCCTGTGCGTGGCAGCCAAGCACCGAGGTAAAGCCGCCTCCATTAGACATACCCATGGCGTATACGCGGTTTCGATCAACGTGGTAGTCCTTGTCTACCGAATCAAGAATGCGCTTGATAAAGCGGATATCCTCCCCATCGCGCGTCTTAGCATAAGGCGCAGCCTCCCAGGCGCGCTCGAATCCCTCTGGATAGACGATGATGGCCTCGTTATTGGCCTCAGTGGTCTGCATGCGTGCATAGCTGGAGTAGTTCTCCGGGGAATCTCCCCACCCACCGAAGCCGAAGAGAACGGGCGCCGCCTTTTCCGGCGAATAGTGGTTAGGAATACGCAACAAGTACCTACGGGTCTTACCCTCGTGCTCCATTTCTAGGGACTGCATGGAACCCGGCGCAAACGGCGGGTTCGGATTGATGCTGGTATCTACCATTGCCGGCCGCGGCGCTGGCTCGGGAAGAGACGATCCCTCAGGACCAGGCGCTGCATTGTCATCGCTGCTGCCGCCTTCTACTGGTGCCGGGGTGGATTCCTTAACACCTTCTGGAACTAGGTGGGACCCATCAGGCTGCGGGGTAACCGGCTTTGCATTTTCGGGAGCAGGTGCTGGAGCTGGCGCTGGCTGTGGTGCATTTTCAGGGCCAGGGGCGGGTGCGGGAGGTGGCCCTTCTTGAGCATGGGCAGGAGCGGCGCACACAAGCGCAGCGCTAGCCAGCGCAGCAGCGAGGATCAGGTATAGAGAACGATAAAGAAACTTAGTAACATTAGCCACAAGGTTAGAATTAACCACATCCTTCACTTGATTCACTGTTTACACGCCCAGTGCACACTCAATTCTGTAAGAAAAGCCCAAGGCACTAAGCTAGATCCCCATGCACGAAGACAGACCAAGCACCGCCCCCGATTTTTTGCTTTCGCGAGCAACGGGGTCTGTCCGTACCCAAGGTGCGCGCCACACTTTTAATGACACCGACGCAGCGATTTCTGCCCTGCGCAGCAAAGATGTTGACATGGTCGTCGGTGCGATTCCGTTCGACTCTGACACACCCGCCGCGCTAACGGTGCCGGAGGCCATCATCCGCGAAGAGGGCCCCTTGGAGCCGCACGCCTACTACCGCAATAAAAGCCTAAACTCGCGAGTGGTCGGATTCGATCCAGAACCCGAAGAGCACCTACGCCGCGTAGAGGCAGCCATCGGCACGATCGAGACCTCCAAACTGGACAAGGTGGTTTTGGCCCGCGCCGTAGATATCGAATTCCCTGAGGCTATTGATCCGCGCCTGGTCGCGGCACGCCTTATCGAACTTTCCGCCAACCGCGATGGCTTCATTGCCGATCTCTCCCCTGCTGGGCGGCCGGGCGCGATGCTAGTTGGTTCTTCTCCAGAGGTTTTGGTCAAGCGTCAGGGCTCGACGGTGTCTACTTTCCCCTTGGCCGGATCGTCACCGCGCCGCGCCACAGCGGCTGAGGATCACATCGCAGGCCAAGATCTCTTGCATTCTGCCAAGGATCTCCACGAGCATTCCTTTGTAGTGGAACACCTGCGCCGGGTCCTGAGCCCGCTGTGCGAAAGGCTAGACATTCCGGATACCCCGCAACTTATTAGCACCAATGAGATGTGGCACCTTGGCACGCCAATTTCCGGAACGCTCAAGGATAAAGACTTGACCGCTCTTGAACTTGCCTTGGCAGCACACCCCACCCCGGCTATCTGTGGCACCCCTGCAGAGGCCGCCCAAGCTCTCATTGAGACGGCAGAAACGGACCGTGGATTCTATGCCGGAGCGGTCGGCTGGTGCGATAGCTCCGGCGACGGCGAGTACATGGTAGCTATCCGCTGCGCAGAAGTAGCCGGCGATGGGCTATCGGCGCGTGCTTGGGCCGGCGGTGGCATCGTAGGCGATTCCGACGCCCAGGCCGAACTGGAAGAAACCACGGCCAAGCTGCGCACCATATTGAAGGCGCTCAGCCTCTAGGCTGCACGCTTGGCGACGAGCACGACGTCGCTGCGGTGGTGCGCACACGCGCCTTCCCCACATCCAATGCCGAGGGCGGTGCCGGGGTTAAGTCCCGCGGCGTAATCGACAAGGGTCTCATTGGGGTTGCCCGATCACACCCGCCCAGAACTCTGGTAGTGTTCCCCCATTTCTTCGGAGGTGGGTACGCAGGCGCGGTGCTCCTAGTGGCTTGGGTTATGCACGGTGGACGGAGTTGCGCAGGGTGCCGAGGCCTGGGATCTCGATTTCGATGGTGTCGCCCGGGACCATAGGAGCGGTGCCAGCCGGGGAGCCTGTGGTAATGACATCACCAGGCAGCAAGGTATAGGCAGCGGAGATCTCCTCCAAAATGCCGCCCATCTTCACGATCATCTGGTTCGTATTGGAATCCTGCTTTTGCTCGCGAGAACCCTCGTGCGTCAGATACGCATTAATCTTCTGATCGTCCAGATTCAAGCTATCCAGATCGGTTTCGATCCACGGGCCGAGCGGGCAGAAAGTATCAATACCCTTGGCCCGAGCCCATTGACCATCCTTAAACTGCAGGTCGCGGGAAGAAACGTCGTTGCAGATGGTGTAGCCGAGCACATGGTCTTTCCAGTTCTCGGCCTTGATATTCTTCGACGGCTTGGAAATGACCACGGCTAGCTCGCCCTCAAACTCGACGTTGGTGGCGTAGTCCGGAATCTTGATTGCAGCATCCGGGCCAATGACCGCGGTAGATGGCTTAATGAAGATGGTGGGAGGAAGACTATCGGCAGACTTTTTGAAAACCTCGGCAACGTGGTCCGCATAGTTGCGGCCAAGTGCTACCACCTTGGTGGGAAGGGTCGGCGCCAAGAGGCGAACCTCGTTAAGTTTCCACTCGCGGCCGGTTGGCTCCGGCGGAGTAAAGGGCGTGCCGGCAATTTCCTTTGCTACTAGCTCTTCCATTGGGGCGTCTTTTGGCCCATCGATAATGGCGAAACAGATTCCTTCGGGGTGTGCAATTCGTCCTAAACGCATAGCGGCAATCCTACTCAATCGCTTCCTTCACATGTGTGCAAAGGGTACGGTGTTAATTAGTTAATTTGAGTAAATTTCCTTTGCCCATTACTCACCGTTACTAACCCCGGTGCGGAATACGGCAGGAAACGCTGGACACTTGGGGCGTCGGCAAGCGCCCAGCGCAAGAAGCCCGTTCTATTCGACGAGAAGCTGGACGATTCGGTCACCGACTTCGACGGTCTTTACCGGCCCATCGCCGCGGTGCGCAACATCTTGTGCCACAGCATCCTCAATCCGCTGCGCATTAGACTCATCGCCCAGGTGACGAAGAAGCATGGCGGCGGACAAGATTGCCGCCGTTGGGTCTGCAATCCCCTTACCCGCAATATCTGGCGCAGAACCATGCACCGGCTCGAACATGGAAGGATTCGCGCCTGAGGCATCGATGTTTCCGGATGCAGCAAGGCCAATACCGCCAGTTACCGCGCCCGCCAAATCGGTGAGAATGTCTCCAAAAAGATTATCGGTGACAATGACGTCATAGCGCGCCGGATCGGTCACCATATAAATGGTTGCAGCATCAATATGCTGGTAATCCACCCGAACCTCTGGAAACTCGGCGGCGACTTCATCAACGGTGCGCTGCCACAACCCACCAGCATTGACCAAGACATTTGTCTTGTGCACCAAGGTCAGATGCTTACTGCGCTGCGCTGCCCGCGCAAACGCATCGCGCACTACACGCTCCACGCCGAAACGAGTATTTTGCGATACCTCGCTGGCCACCTCGTGCTCAGTACCCTCACGCAAGGTACCGCCGTTTCCACAGTACAAACCCTCGGTACCTTCGCGCACCACAACGAAATCAATATCGCCCGGTTCAGCGAGCGGAGAGGAAGCGGTGGGATAGAGCTTAGAGGGACGCAGGTTCACGTGATGATCCAGCGCAAACCGCATCTTAAGCAACAGCCCCCGCTCCAGCACGCCCGGCGGCACCTCACCTGGGGCGCCGATCGCCCCCAACAGGATCGCATCGTGTTCGCGCAGGCTCTTCAAGTCTGCATCCGTGAGAAGTTCTCCGTTACGCAGATAACGTCGCACGCCCAGGTCATACTCAGTGGTTTCAATATCGGAGCGAACGGCGCGCAGCACCTTGAGCGCCTCGGCCGTCACTTCTGGTCCAATTCCGTCGCCGCCAATCACCGCAAGTTTCATTATGTAGGATTCCTTTCTCACAGAGTGGATATCAAGTTACCTTAGCAAAAGAAACCCGCACGGCGCAGGAAATTACCTAGCACCACGCGGGGTGAGATTCTGTTGCAGTCCGCAGCCTTATGCATCCATGTTCAGCTGTTCGCATTCAGCACCCAAGGCCGCATTAATTTCGGCGATGAGCTCCTCTGGCACCTCGGCCTCCACGCGCAGAATCAGCACCGCATCAGATTCCTGTTTACCGTGCGTAAGAGCGGCCGCCACGATGTTGATTCCCGCAGCTCCCAGCTTGGTACCCACCGTTCCCAATGCGCCTGGGGCGTCCGCGTAACGGAAGAAAAGATTGCGGCCGGTAGCACGCATATCTACGCCACGACCGTTGATGCGAATGAACTTTTCGGTTCCATCGATGCCGATGAGTGCGCCAGTGAGCGAGGAAGTCTCGCCATCAGCACCAATAACCTTCACCTGCAGGGACGAGCGGTGCCCCTTGGACTCCGCATTAGTAGATACCTCCACCTCTACCCCACGACTATTCGCGATCTGCATTGCATTGACAAAGGTCACCGGTTCCGAAGTCACAGCGCTAAACAGTCCCCGGACGGCAGAAAGTCCTAGCACTTCCACGTCTTCGGTAGACAACTCGCCACAGGCCTCCACCTCGACGGCAACGGGGGCTTGTCCCAAAAGGCGGCCAGCAGTAAGTCCTAGCTTGCGGGCGAGGTCCAACCAACCAGCAACCTCTTCTCTCACTGGCCCGCCGGAGACGTTGACCGCATCCGGGACGAACTCTCCGTCGATCGCCTTCAAGACAGACTCCGCGACATCGGTTCCCGCACGGTCCTGGGCCTCTACAGTGGAGGCGCCTAGGTGCGGGGACACGGTGACTTGCGGCAGCTTAAAGAGCGGAGAATCAGTGCACGGTTCCGTGGCATAAACGTCAAAGCCCGCACCTCGATGATGTCCCGACTCGATAGACTCAGCCAGAGCCGCTTCATCTACCAAACCGCCTCGCGCTGCGTTAATGAGAATCTGTCCTGGCTTCGCCTTGGCCAAAAGTTCCTTATCAAACATTCCGGTTGTCTCCGGAGTCTTTGGCAGGTGAATGGTCACGAAATCCGAACGCGACATCAGCTCTTCTAGCTCAACTAATTCCACGCCCAACGCTGCCGCGCGAGCCGGGTTGGCGTACGGATCGTGCGCGATAATAGTCGTTTCAAAAGACTTCAGACGCTGGGCAAAAAGCTGGCCGATGTGACCAAAGCCAACAATGCCGATGGTCTTTCCGTAGACCTCTACGCCCTTGAAAGAAGAGCGCTTCCACTCCCCTTCGCGCAGGGACTGGTCGGCCGCTGGTATCTGACGCGCCGTCGCTAAGAGCAGTGCAATTGCCTGTTCACACGCAGAGTGGATATTGGATGTTGGCGCATTGACCACCATGACACCCTTGTCTGTGGCCGCCGGAATATCGACATTATCCAGTCCCACCCCGGCACGGCCCACAATCTTGAGCTTTGTGGCCGCCTCCAATACCTCTGCGTCAACGGTTGTGGCAGAGCGCACCAGCAAAGCCTCTGCCTCCGGAACCGCGGCGAGGAGCTCGGCACGATTCGGCCCATCCACCCAACGGACCTCAACAGAATCCCCCAAGGCCGTAACCGTGGACTGGGCTAATTTATCGGCAATAAGGACTACCGGCTTCGACATATCTTCCTTCGCTTAAGTGAAATGCGGTGCACGCGGGTTGCCCGCGTGTCAAGGAAGTGTAGTTCAGTCAGGAGTGCCCTGCTTGATTTTTGCCTTAAATTCTTTTACTCGACCGAATTCCGGCCCCAAAGCTACTAAGGCGCCGTCCTCAAGGCCCGCAACAGCAGCCATGCTGTGCTTATCCGCTAGCGGATCGGCAGTCGGCACGACCAAAACTCTTCCACCGTAGGCTGCCGCAGTAATAACGTTCGCGATGGGACTATCCTTAGTGGCAACGATATTTGGCGCCATCTGACCGTCCCTGCGGGACTGTGCTGGGATGGGTTGGTTCTTTTCCTCTCCGGCATCAAGTTCGCCTTCATACGGCACCCAGGCAGGACGCAGCTCCATATGGGGAGTCTTATCCAGCCGTGCAATATCCTTTACCATCTGCTCCGGCGAGGCTACCACCTTGGAACCATATTGGAATGCCGTGAACTCCCCCAGTGCTTTATGCGTTCCTGGATCCTTGATCACGCTGAATTCACCAGAGGTTTTCGTCCACGGCACGTCACCTACTACCACCAAGCGACTTACTCCCAAGTCCGTGAGCAACTTATGGATCTCCAAACGCCTAGCATCGTCATACTGCACCGCTGGCAAATGCTGGTTTACCGCCAAGGTTGCTGCACGAAGAATAGACTTATCGTCCGGGGCAAAAAGGACAAGCGAATCCGAATCTTCAAAAAATAGTCGGCTGGCTTCAATTCCAATGGGGTCATTAACAATGACCAACTTGCCATCAAATTTCGGATCAATAAGACGGTTTTGGTTTTCCGCCTTGGCCTTGCTGAGATCGATTTCGGACTCATCCAGATCGGACAGACCACGCCTGACCAGCTTGGATTCTGTGACCGGAGTGCCACAGGCTGCTAGTGCAAGAGAAGCAACAAGCACTGTAGCGGCCAAGCGCACAGATTTAGCGATCAAAAGCTTGCGGACCTTCCTCTCCACCAAAAAGGTTTGCTTCATCCACATCGCGGATAACGGGTTTACCTAAAGCATATTCCACGATGCCCAAGAAACGGTGACGGCGGTCCGCAAGGAATTCACGCGGCTGTGACGCCCGCAGGAAATCCAGGTTCATTTCGTGGGATGCTAGCACCTCATCAAATTGCGCATCTTCCATGATGGACTTGGACTGAACGCGAGGTAGGTAGCGGTTGGGGGCGAAACCGTCGAGCACTACCTCGGTTCGCTTGCCCATCGGGGTGTAGTTCATCACCGACTCAGCCAAGACGGGATCAACTCCGTGACGCTTGCACCAATTTAGCGGGAATACAGGGAAAAAGCCTGGCTTGAGCTCTTCAAAGGTATGCCGGGTGAAAGCCTTTCCGGTGCGCCAGTCCTTCGCGCCGCGCGCCATGAGGAGGGCATAGAGTCCGTGCCATACGCCATCTTTGCCATCTACGGAAAGCAGCCGGGATTCACGGAAGGTGGCATCAGCGACGGTCTTCGGCGTCTCGTCCGTTGCACCGGCTACCCATTCGGTGACCTCATCTACGTCGCGAGCTGCACGCAGCTGCACTGCAGAAGAGCCGTAGAGCTCGCCAAAGACGCCACACCAGAACCATTGGTTGATGCGGTTCCAGGACTGCTCGGTAGAAAGCGCTCCCCCGCGCTTGGCCAAGCGGGCGATAATGACTGCCAGGGGAACAATCTGCTCATTAAACGGAACCTGATCCATGCTGAGGATGCACCGCTCCGCCAAGAACTCTGATACCTCACGGAAGGTAATGCGCAGATCGTTGGCTGCCGACTTGTACTCCGCCAATGACAATTTCAAAATATCCTCGCGCTGGCCACCTGCACAGCCCTTTTCACCGGAGACCAGAAGCGATACAGCGGAGAGAAACTCGGTGCGCCCAATTCCGTCCAAGGCTGGGGATTTACGCAAATCCTTTTCCACTTCTTGCCAATCAGCGGCCAAGTGGAAGCTGGGATCCTCAGAGGCAAAGACGGCAGTTAGGAGATCGAATACGTCCATCTGCAGGCCGGCCGAGTTCGCTTGGGCAAAAATCGAGCCGATGCCGGCTCGCTCCGTCTCGCGGGAAAGTCGAATCATTGGCAGGTCATAGCCGGACAAAGGTCGAATGATGCGATTGTTAAAGGCGGCCAGTTCCGCGCTATATTCCTGCTTAGTCGCCGCAAGTTCAAAAAGCATGCCGACGCCGTCTTCACTCAGCAGAGAGGCCACGGGAATGCACATATTCTCTAGCGCATCTTCGCGCGTTAGGATTTCGCTCTCAATTGCCGGTGCGAAGTGCGAGCAAATCTTGCCGTCTTGATTGACTGCGAAGATGGCATCATCCGGCATAAGATTGCCGCGTACGGCTGCGCGGATATCGATAAAGAAGCGGCGGTGAATCTTCTTCTTGCGGAAGTCAGTGGTATCTACAAAGCCCTCGCCGTTAAAGCAGTGATACAGGGTGGTCAGGCGCTGCTGCCCGTCTAAAAGGAGCAAGCCGGGGTCGACGCCAGTGTCAGGTGCGCCCGCAAGGGCACGGGGACGAAAGCGCATCTTTTCGTTTCGGGTGTCAAGAGCCATGAGCGCGCCGATGGGATAACCGCGCAGCACGGAAACAATAAGAGATCGAATACGATCTTCATCCCAGGCATAGCTGCGCTGGAAGTCAGGTAACTGGATATCCCCGCGATCAATTCGTGCAAAAAGGTCTTTGAGATCATAGCTTGGCGTCGTAAAACCCATGGCCCTCATCCTACTCCCCGCACCGGAGTTTTACCTGACACAAATAAGGCAAAACCCACGGTAAACATGCCTGTTCACCGTGGGTGTGCGCTGCAGACGCCGCCTTTTATTCCTAGGCAGTAGCATCCAGCGGGTTCTTGACCCAACTCATCAAATCGCGCAGCTTGGTGCCAGTCTTTTCAATTTCGTGCTGCGCAAATTCCTCACGCAGACTCTCCAGCTCCTTGTTGCCGCCCTCAATATTGGCCAGCAGGCGCTTGGTGAAGGTGCCATCCTGGATATCGGACAAGATACCCTTCATGCGCTGCTTGGCATCGGCATCAATAACGCGAGGGCCAGAAATGTAGCCGCCAAACTCGGCGGTATCAGATACCGAGTAGTTCATGTTGGCAATGCCGCCCTCAAACATCAGGTCCACGATGAGCTTCATCTCGTGCAGCACCTCAAAGTAGGCCATTTCTGGCTCGTAGCCAGCCTCAGTCAGAACCTCGAAGCCGGTGCGAATCAGAAACTCTACGCCACCGCACAGGACAGCCTGCTCGCCAAAGAGGTCAGTAACCGTCTCTGCTTCAAAGGTCGTCGGGATAACGCCGGCACGCGCACCGCCGATGGCTGCAGCATAAGACAGGGTCAGATCGTGGCCTTCGCCCTTAGGATCCTGTTCGGTCGCAATCAGGCACGGAACACCCTTGCCATCAACGAACTGGCGGCGAACCAGATGGCCAGGCCCCTTAGGGGCAACCATGCCGACGGTGACATTGGCCTGTGGTTCAATCAGCTTAAAGTGGATATTCAAGCCGTGCCCAAACAGCAGCGCATTGCCGTCTTCCAAGTTGGGGGCAATTTCATCTTCAAAGATCTGCTTCTGAGAGGTATCTGGTGCCAGCAGCATGATTACGTCTGCCCACTTGGCAGCTTCTGCAACGGTCTTGACCTCAAAACCGGCTTCCTCGGCCTTCGCCGCCGACTTGGAGCCTTCACGCAGACCAATAACAACCTCGACGCCGGAATCGCGCAGGTTCTGCGAGTGCGCGTGCCCCTGGGAGCCGTAGCCAATAACGGCTACCTTGCGACCCTGAATGATAGACAGATCCGCATCATCGTCGTAAAAGGTTTCAATAGCCATGTGGTAGTCCTCAATTCTGTAGTAATTGTAAGTTCAATGAATTAACGTCCCACCTAGCACTATACCACTGTGCGAGACGGAGTGACCATATAGTGGGATTTAATTTCGCGGGGGCGCCATCGCCTTGGGACCACGCCCCAAGGCCACGTCACCAGACTGCACCAGCTCGAGCACACCGAATGGCTCCAGGACATCGAGAAGCGCCGCCAGCTTTCCAGGGGTACCGGTAGCCTCCACCACCACTGATTCTTGTGCCACGTCTACCACGCGGGCACGGAAGATATTAACGGCATCGACCACCTGCGGCCGGTTGGCATTATTCGCAGCCACCTTGACCAGCATCAGGGCTCGCGCCACAGTCGAGTCTGCTTCGAGCTCCACCACCTTGATGACCGGCACAATCTTGTTGAGCTGCTTGGTCACCTGTTCCATAATCCTTTCGGAAGCGTCGACCACGATGGTTAGTCGGTTAATCCCTGGATTTTCCGTTTGCGCAGAAACCAGCGAAATGATGCTGTAGCCACGCCGGGAAAACATGCCGGTCACGCGCGACAGGATTCCCTCTACGTCTTCTACCAGGACCGACAGGGTATGCCGGGAAACGTCACTGGGTGCCATGCCTATACCTCCTGGATAGTCTCGTCGATATCGGCAGGAGTCTCTGCTGCCGATTCATTTTCATCAAACAGCGGGCGCAAACCGCGGGCATATTGAATTTCTTCGTTAGACGCCCCACCGCCAATCATTGGCCAGACTTGAGCGTCCTCACCAACGATGAAGTCAATGACCACGGGGCGGTCATTGATTGCGCGGGCCCGTTCAATGGCCGGCACCACCTCTTCCTCACAGGTGACGCGGATAGCCTCACTCCCCAGCGCCTCTGCCAGGCGGACGAAGTCGGGGGTATAAACATCTCGTTCTCGCAGCTTGGTATTGGAATAGTTCTCATTGAAGAACAGTGTCTGCCACTGACGGACCATGCCGAGGTTGCCGTTATTGATGACGGCAACCTTAAACGGAAAGCCTTCCAATGCGGCGGTGGTGAGCTCCTGGTTGGTCATTTGGAAGCAACCGTCACCGTCAATCGCCCACACTTCCTTATCCGGGCATGCTGCTTTGGCGCCTAGGGCCGCCGGCACGGCATAGCCCATAGTTCCGGCACCACCGGAGTTGATCCAGGAGCGTGGGTGTTCAAAGTCAATGAACTGTGCCGACCACATCTGGTGCTGACCCACACCGGCGCAGTAGATAGCCCCAGGACCTACGGTTTCACTCAGCTTTTCCAACACAAATTGGGGATTGAGCTGCCCATCCGGAGTGGGATCATAGCCACGGGGGAACCGTTCCTTGAGCCCATCGAGGTAGTCCCGCCATGGGCCTACTTCCGGTGAATTCACTCCGGAGTTCTTGCGGTACTCCTTTAAGAGACCTGCCAACACGTTGCGCGCATCACCCACGATTGGCACTGCAACGTCGCAGATTTTCCCAATTTCAGCCGGGTCAATATCCGCATGAATTACCTGGGCCTCAGGGGCAAAGGTGGAGGCATCACCGGTTACTCGATCATCGAATCGCGCGCCGATAGTAATCAACAGGTCAGCTCGCTGCATGGCCGCAACCGCAGGGACGGTGCCATGCATGCCCGGCATGCCCATGTGCAGCGGATGAGATTCCGGAAAGGCGCCTAAAGCCATGAGCGTAGTCACGACAGGGATTCCGGAAAATTCCGCAAACTCGCGCAGCTCCTTGGCCGCCTCGGCCTTGATAACACCGCCGCCGGCATAGATAACCGGCTTTTCTGCCTGTGCAATGAGCTCAACCGCTTGCACGATCTGGCGATGGTGCGGCTTGGTCGTCGGTTTATATCCAGGCAGATCAAACGTAGCTGGGAAGGAATATTCCAATTCACCGTTTTGCACATCCTTGGGGATATCCACCAAGACCGACCCCGGACGACCCGTAGCAGCCAGATGGAATGCGGCTGCAATGGCAGCTGGAATCTGGCTCGGTTCCGTCACGATGTAGTTGTGCTTGGTAATCGGCATCGTCACGCCGCGAATATCGGCCTCTTGGAAGGCATCGGTTCCCAAGAGGTTGCTGCCCACCTGGCCGGTGATGGCGACGATGGGAACGGAGTCCAGGTTGGCGTCGGCAAGCGCTGTCACTAAGTTGGTCGCACCCGGCCCGGAGGTGGCAATGCATACGCCTACCTTGCCGGAGGCTTGGGCGTAGCCTTCGGCGGCGTGGCCGGCGCCCTGTTCATGGCGGGTGAGCACATGGCGCAGCTTGGTCGAGGTGTGCAAGGCATCGTAGAGAGGAAGCACGGCACCGCCTGGAATGCCGAAGACTAGATCGGTTCCCAGGTCTTCGAGAGTGCGGACAATGGCGTGGGCACCACTCATCCGCTCCGGAGCGTGGGCGCGTGAGGCCGCAGCCACCGAAGCGGGCGTGGGCGAAGTTGTCGTAACCACGGTTAATGTGCTCCTTGGAATGGTCTATTACAGGTCCTGATCATCATCGGTACCGACCCCAGATATAAACAAAGCCCCCGCGGGCTTATCTGTCTGCGGGGGCGAAATGCGTCGACGTCATGAGGCGTCGCGGTCACCACCGCGTTGGTACTACCTGAAGTCGAATAATGATCATGAACATGACTATACCTTGATAGGTATTACCCTCGTGGAGACTACCCCCTTTTGGGATCACATTCCCACGTGATGGGACACGTCTGAAAAATAGGTTCGCCCTTGCCGGCCTTAGTGAATTAGGCTTGCACACTATGACTCCACCACCTAAGGACAACCAACCTCGTCAGTCCACCACCCAGGCAGAGGTTTTCAAGCCATCCCGCAACCACATCTTGGGCATCCTCATCCTGTCCGCCATTGCTCTGCTGAGCATCGGATGGGCCCCCAAATACCTCGCCTGGCTGTTCATAATCCCCATCCTCGGATTGTGGTGGGTCATAAAATCCCGCACCAAAGTCTCCGAATCTGGAATCGCTATCTCTTACGCATTCCGGAAAAATATCCAGATCGCATGGGACGATTTTGCCGGAATCGGCTTCCAACGCGCCCGCACCTTCGCCCGCACCAAGGCCGGCGCGGAGCACAGCCTGCCCGGCGTTACCTTTAACTCGCTCCCGCGACTTTCGGAGGCCTCCCGCGGCCGCATCCCTGACGCCCTTACCCAGGGCCGTGAAGCGGCAGATGACAAGGTGGTAATTGTCCACCGTGACGGCCAACAAGTCCTCCTCAGCAAAGAAGAGTATGAGGACTACCTCGAGCGCCACCCCGAGCTCAAGCCTTCGGCCGAAAACTAAATACGCCGCCTACGCTCTCCCCCCCCCCCCCACATCCCTTGAAGGAATGGTGACTGAAAACCATGTTCCCGCTGCGTTCAAAAGTAACTACCGTCGGCCGCCAAGCCTCTGGCGCCCGCGCCCTTTGGCGGGCCACCGGCACCAAGGAAAATGACTTTGGCAAACCGATCGTCGCCATCGCCAACTCCTACACCCAATTCGTCCCCGGCCACGTACACCTTAAGAACGTTGGCGATATCGTCGCCGACGCCGTGCGCGAGGCCGGAGGCGTACCCAAGGAATTCAATACCATTGCGGTCGATGATGGCATCGCCATGGGCCACAGCGGCATGCTCTACTCGCTGCCTTCACGCGAAATCATCTCCGATTCCATCGAGTACATGGCCAATGCCCACACTGCCGACGCCCTGGTATGCATCTCCAACTGCGATAAAATCACCCCGGGCATGCTCAATGCAGCGCTGCGCCTGAACATTCCCACCATCTTCGTCTCCGGCGGACCGATGGAGGCCGGCAAAGCCGTCGTGGTTGATGGCGTAGCCCACGCCCCCACCGACCTCATCACCGCCATTACCGCCTCTGCCAATGACGCGGTATCTGATGAAGGCTTGACCCAGGTAGAGGAATCCGCCTGCCCCACCTGCGGCTCCTGTTCCGGCATGTTTACCGCCAATTCCATGAACTGCCTGGCCGAGGCGCTCGGCTTGGCGCTGCCCGGCAACGGCACCACCCTGGCCACCCACACGGCCCGCCGCAGCCTATTTGAAAAGGCCGGCTCCACCATCGTCGATATGTGCCGCCGCTATTACGGCGAGGAGGACGAATCCGTTCTCCCCCGCAATATCGCCACCAAGGAAGCCTTCACCAACGCCATGGCGCTTGACATGGCCATGGGCGGATCCACCAACACCATCCTGCACACGCTCGCGGCCGCACAAGAGGGCGAGGTGGATTTCACCCTCGATGACATTAATGACATCTCCTACCGCGTGCCCTGCCTGTCCAAGGTCGCGCCCAATGGCACCTACCACATTGAGGATGTGCACCGTGCCGGTGGCATCCCCGCCATCTTGGGAGAGCTTCGCCGCGCCGGGCACCTGAACTTGAAGGTGCATACGGCGCTATACGACAACGCCGAGCAATGGCTCGATGACTGGGATATCCGCAACCCGCACGCCACCGATGAGGCCCGCGAACTGTACTACGCCGCGCCGGGCGGCGTGCGCACTACCGAACCATTTTCCCAATCCAACCGCTGGGACGAGCTCGACACTGACGCCGCTCATGGCTGCATTCACGACGCCGATCACGCCTTTTCTTCCGACGGCGGCCTAGTTGTCCTGCGCGGAAACTTAGCTCCAGACGGGGCCATCGTCAAGGCAGCGGGCGTTGAAGAAGAGCTGTGGACCTTCTCTGGACCTGCCCGTGTGGTCGAATCCCAGGAAGAGGCCGTATCGATAATCCTGAACAAGGAAGTTCAGCCGGGCGACGTGGTAGTCATTCGCTATGAAGGCCCGTCCGGTGGCCCTGGCATGCAGGAGATGCTCCACCCCACCTCCTTCCTCAAGGGCGCAGGTTTGGGCAAGGCATGCGCCTTGATTACCGACGGCCGCTTTTCCGGCGGCACCTCCGGCCTGTCCATCGGCCACATCTCCCCCGAGGCGGCCCACCAGGGCCTTATCGGGCTCATCGAAAATGGCGACACCATCACCATCGACATCCACGAGCGCCAACTCACCCTCGATGTGGACGAGGACGTGCTGGAGCGCCGCCGAGCCGCCCAGGAACAGCGCGAGAAACCGTGGACTCCAGTGAACCGCAACCGCCCCATCACCAAGGCACTGCGCGCGTATGCAGCCATGGCCACCTCCGCCGATCGCGGCGCGGTGCGCGTTGTCGATGGCCATGTGAATTAGACAGTAGTGACTGCTAAATCCCTGTGAGCCTCGGTGGGGTGCGCACCCGTTTACCTGCAGATCGCATAAAGTGTACTGCGATGAAACTCGCGCGCACCCCACTTTTTCGTTATGCCTTAGCTCTGCTGGGTCTCATTTTTGGCGCCTGGAAGGTTGTTCAAGACACCCGCATCACGGACTTTCCTATCGATATGGTGGTCTACCGCGAGGGCGTCAAGGCCTTCCTTGAGCACCGCTCCGTCTATAGCGAGCCCATGCTGGCCGGCGATATTGAACTTCCCTTTATTTATCCGCCCTTTGGCGCGCTCGTCATGGTTCCGCTCACGGCCTTTGACGGCATTGACCACGATATGGCGGGCGACATCATGGTTGTCCTGTCCGATCTTCTCCTGCTCGTCTGCCTCTACTTTGTCTTCAAGGCGGTGCTAAAGAAGCCGGATTTCCTCTTGCCCGTTACCGCCATTGCCTGGGCCATTGCCTTGCGCTTCGAGCCGGTTGACCTCAATAACGGCTTTGCACAGATAAATATCGTGGTCATGACGCTGGTTACCCTCGACCTCGTCCCACGCAAGCGCTTCCTACCACAAGGCATCTTGATTGGCCTGGCCGCGGCCATCAAAATTACTCCGCTAGCAATGCTGCTTTACTTCCTCGTGCGCAAGGAATGGAAGCAGATTGCCACGGCTTTCCTCTCCGCAGTCGCTGCCACTCTCCTCGCCGCAGCCTTCCGCTGGGACGCGTTCGTGGAGTTCTTCAGCTCTAAATTGCTCGATATGGGCTCTGGCGGCGACTTCGGCGTGGCAACCGATTACCAGTCCAATAGTTCCATCAAGGGAGCCATTCAGCGCATGTATTCCTCTACGGAGGCCATGGACGCCAATGGACTGACCATCAATCTTGCATGGCTCGCAGTTTCCCTAGTGGTGATTGCCTTTGCTGCGTGGCTTATCAAGCGACTGTGCGAGGAGCATCTGCTTGTCGACGCCCAATTGGTCACCGCCCTCACCCTCCTCCTCATCTCCCCTGTTTCCTGGTCGCACCACTGGGTCTGGCTCACGCTCATCATCCCGGTCTTTATCTACCGCGCGTGGACCTGGCTGCCGTCTGGATGGGCCGCGGGCAGCCTCCTGACCGTCCTTATCGCCTGGGCAGCCATGCTGCTGACCGTTCCACCTAAGTGGTGGTGGGGCGATCAAGTCGATGTCCACGCCATGGAGCGCTACCAAAAGTTCTGGGTGGATGACTTTGTCTGGCTCACCGTGCTTACCGTCGCGCTGTACGCGGCCGCGTTCTACGCCGCCCAGCGCAACCGCCCTCCGAGTACCGCTACTCCTGCCCCGATAGCTTCTTAAGCGCTGCAAGGTGCGAATCGAATGCGGCCTTACCCTTAGCCGTGAGCATCACCCATACCGTGTCCTTGCCACGCGAGGATCCATACTCACGAAAGCGGCTGATATACCCCTCTTTTTCCAGTGCGCTTAGCTGCTTAGACAGCGTGGCATCGGATTGATTCACCTTGTCTCGAATTGCGGCAAAACGCATCTCTTTGTTGATGGCGCCTTCCACTGCCCCGGCCGCGTTGAGCACCGCACAAATTTTAAAGCGATTAAGCGGGTGGATTACCGGATCAAGCTCACTCATCGCCGCTCGCCCGCTTGCCACTTGCGCTGTCCCGCGTGGACAGATCCATCGCACCGGTGTTCAGGGCCCAAAATACAGCGATGCCCCACAGCGTGAATACCACGGCCGCAGTGACCAGGTGTCCTTCGAGGAAGATCTGGAAGAACGTAGGGCAAAAAATCAGAATGATTCCGAAATAGTATTTCTTATCCGGCTGCGGCTGGGCGAAGGGATCCTGCCTATAACCTGCGCGCACGTTGCGCTTCTGAGCGCCAACCCAAAGAGCTACTCCCCCGCAGACCACCACTAAACCAAGGGACAACCACCACGGTATGTCATTCCCCCATTGGCTCAAGATAAACCAAAGTACTGCCAACGCTGCAGCAAACAAGGCATTAAGCGCAGTCTTCCGTCCGTCGCTTTGTTCCTTCTCCACTTCCTCGTTGAAGGACAGTGCCTCGTGCACGCTTTCGTCCATGATCGCAGTTCCTTTCGCCTTCGACTTTTCGTTGCTTTCCACTTTAGAAAGTATCATACTTTCCGCCATGGAAAGCAAGAGAAAAAGAAAATCCGCCGCAATTGCGACGGACAGCTATTGGCGATTAGTTCAACGGATTAACGCCTGCGCCGAAGAACCAAAGCGCGACGAGGATAGCTACGCCAATGAGCACAAAGGCCCAGGAAGTACCCAGCGGGCGGCGTGCCCACGAGCGCTTGAAGTCTAGGGAGATAAAGCCTGGGCCAGTAAACTGCAGGCCCACTGCGATGACAAAGAGGACCAAGGAAAGCCATACGGATTCCGGCCAGCTAAAGACGTCCAGGCCGGCATCGGTCTGAGCTAGCTCGTGGACGGCAGTAAAGCCGGTCACTACCAGGCCAATCATGGCCGCCAGCGGCGTGATGAGGCCGAGCAGCAAGAACACACCAGCGATAAGCTGCATGGTCGGCACCGCAATGGACAGTGCGGTATCCCAGGCATAGTTAGCAAAGTCGCCCTCTAGACCGGACAAGCCCTGGCTATCACCGAGCTCGAAAAAGGTTTTTGCACCGGCAATGATCAGGTAGGCGCTCAGTGCGATGCGAATGAATAGCAGACCGAAGTCGATGGTGCCGCGGCGACCGTAGCGTTGATAGCCTTCCTTTTCTTCTTGTTCCGCCTGCAGTCGAGCCTCGCGCTCCTCTGCGGTTTCAGTGCTGAGGGCGCTGTCCGCGGGGGCGTCGGCAGTAGCAAGTGCCGTCTCCTGCTCCACGCTGGCCGACGTGGTGGACTCCGGTTGCGCGAAGGCTACGGTCTCCTCGCCGCCGCCACTTTGCTGACGCGCGGCCTCATTCGCACTGGAGTAGGACAGTACCTCGGTTTCCGGGTGGTCCTGCTGCGCCTGGGACGGCTTGATCTCCTGCGGCTCAGCGCGGCCGGCGCGCTCGAAGAGGCCAGGCTTCGACTTCCCCTGGCCGGAGACAGAATCCTTGCTAGCGGGCTTCGCGTTATAGGTAGGCACGTCCATATCCTCATCAAACGGGGTGGCTTTATCCGGTTGCTGCTTATCGCTCATAGCTCCAATTTAGGGCACGTGCCTGCACTTTTGTGGTACCCACCACGGCGCGCCGCGCGAGCACGCGTGCTACGTCGCCACTAGATCGGTCGCAGCCTCGATAACCGAACGCGTAAGTTCGCTCAAAACCTCTGACTCCAAGCGCCAACGCTGCCAGTAGAGGTCGATATCGAGCGGGGAGTCGTCGAGAAGCACCAGCTCTTTCGCCTCCAAAAGCGGCAGTGCCTGGGCCTGGGGTAGCAATCCCCACCCCAGGCCAACACGAACGGCCTCGAGGTAGCCCTCGGAAGAAGGAATCTGTGACACCCGCGCACGGACCACGGCCGAATCAATGAAGCGCTCCCGCATCGCATCATCCAGTACCTGATCGTTGGGACCATAGCCAACAAGGGGCATAGTTTCCCAGGTCAGCCGGCCGCTATGGAAGCTTTCTGCAATATGTGGTGCCGCGACTGGGAAGTAGCGCATCGTACCCAAAAAGCTCGACTCACAGCCCGAGACCGGCGTGGCTTCCCTCGTCACTGCGCCAAGCACATCGCCCCGCCGCAGCATGGCTAAGGTGCGCGCCTCATCCTCAATCCGGATGCGCAGGGCGACATCGCCCCGCCGCGCGGTATCGCTAAGGACCCTACGAAACCATGTCGCTAGGGAATCCGAGTTCACTGCGACTGAGAGCGGGACGCGGGCCAGGCGGTGGCCTAGGCGGGCGTCCGTCTCGGCCTGTACTAACGCCATGCGGCGTGCGGATTGCACCAGGATCTCCCCCGCTTCTGTCGCGGTTACCGGAGTGGCACGGCGAAGGAGCACTCGACCGGTGCTCGATTCTAGCGCCTTGATGCGTTGGCTTACCGCAGACGGCGATATGCCGAGCACGGCTGCGGCAACATCAAAGCTGCCTTCGTCCACGATGGCGAGCAAAGTTTCTAGGTGCACCGGGTTCATGAAGCTATTCTAAACCAACTGTAGATTCATTAACTGGACTAATTCAGGCCGGGAATTCACACTAGAAGGCATGTCCATCGTGCTTGCTGGTTTCTTCTTGGGATTATCGCTCATCGTGGCCGTCGGCCCACAAAATGCCATGCTGCTCAAATACGGCATTCGCCGCGACCACATTGGCCTCATCATTGTCGTCTGCGCGCTTTCTGACGTCATCCTGATCACCTCCGGCACGGCCGGCGTGGGCTACTTGGTAGAAAAGTTCCCCAACGCCCTGCAGGTTTTGAAATATGTTGGCGCCGCCTACCTGGCGTATTTCACCTTCACCTGCTTCCGCGATGCGCTCAAGACCAAAGGCGAGGCCATCGAGGTTGAATCCACGCAGCCAAAGGTCCCGCAGGAAGTCGCCTCCTTCGATGGCTCTCAGGCACACAGCACGACCAAGACCGCAACTCGCGTCGAGATTAAGCGCTCCCCCTCCTGGGTTAAGCCGCTGCTTACCGCCCTGGCCTTAACATGGCTTAACCCAGGCGCTTATGTAGATGTCGTGGTGATGCTCGGCGGCATTGCTAATCAATATGGCGAATCGGGGCGCTGGCTTTTCGCCGTGGGTGCAATCTGCGCCAGCTTCACTTGGTTCCCCTTCATCGGCTTTGGCGCCGCGCGCTTTTCCCACGTGCTGTCCCGGCCCACAGTGTGGCGCTGGATCAACTTCGGCATCGGCGTCATCATGATTGGCCTAACGCTCAAGTTGCTCCTGCTCTAGGGCCGGGATTCAACCCGCCTAGTTTCCTCGCACGCGGGAGGCGGTGGCGCCGGCCCAGCGGTTGATTCCAGCGTCATGGGCGGCGTCGTCAATCGCAGCCAGCTCGTCTGCGCTGAAGTCAAGCTTGTCCAGCGCGCCCAGGTTGTGTTCGAGCTGCTCTACCGAAGAAGCGCCTAACAGCGCCGAGGTAAGCGTGCGATCACCCTGATCACGCAGCACCCACGAGATGGCCATCTGGGCCAGCGACTGGCCGCGCTTGCCTGCAATATCGTTGAGCGAACGGATCATGGAAAGGTTTTCCTCATTGAGCCAGTCCTTTTCCAGGGTCTTATTCTTCGCCGCACGCGAATCTGCGGGGATGCCGTCGATATAGCGATCTGTCAGCATGCCCTGCGCTAGTGGACCAAAGCCGATGACGCCCAAGCCGCTGCGCGCTGTGACATCAAGCAGCGACTCGCCGTCTTCGCCCGGGCGCTCAATCCAGCGATTCAGAATGGAATAGCTGGGCTGATGAATCAGCAGCGGGCAGCCTTCATCTTCCATAAACTCCACGGCCTCTGCGGTGAGCTCCGGACCATAGGAAGAAATGCCCACATAGAGAGCCTTGCCGGAGGCCACGATATCCCGCAGTGCATACAGGGTCTCTTCCAGCGGAGTGTCCGGGTCCGGACGGTGATGGTAGAAGATGTCCACGTAGTCCAAGCCCATGCGCTTCAAGGAAGCGTCCAAGGAGCTCACCAGGTACTTGCGAGAGCCGCCGAAACCGTAGGGCGAATCATTCATTACCCACCCGGCCTTGGAAGAAATGATCATTTCATCGCGGAAGGGGCGGAAATCGCGGGCGAAGATGCGGCCGAAGTTGTCCTCCGCGGCACCTGGTTCAGGGCCGTAGTTATTGGCCAAATCGAAATGAGTAATCCCCCGGTCATACGCCGCGCGCAGGATTTCGCGCTGCGTGGCCAGGGGACGATCGTCGCCGAAGTTCTGCCAAAGGCCAAGGGAAATGGCCGGCAGCTTCAGTCCAGAGTTGCCGACTCGGCGGTACTCCATCGAATCATAACGTTCAGATGCGGGTGCATAGATACTCATGACACCCATTGTCCGCTTAATTCTTGGAATTGTCAGCCTTTGGCAGCTCCTCATCTTCTTCAGGGGCGCCGGATGCGCCGGTTTCTTCGACCCACTTTTCAATTTCTTCCGGGGTGCGGTCAGTTTCTACCGCATCACGCTCGGTGTAGTAGGAGTGGTCGTGGCGCTTTTCTGCGTACTTCTTTTTGTCAAAGTCCACGTCGTCGTCACCATCGAGCTCTTCGGTGACTTCCTCCACCAGCTCATCGTAGAGGGCCGCGTTATCCATATTGGAGTCCTCGATATGCTGGCCAATCTCGTCATCATAACGCTCAGCGTCATAATCCTTGTTGGGGTTCAGCTTCAGGTGCATAAGTGAACGTACGCGCTCACGGCGCACGGCCTCATCCTGGATTTGAGACTGGCTGCGGAACCAAGCGAAGACCAGGATGGCTACCATCAGAATGCCCATGTAGCCGATGACGGGGTAGATGTAGTTCATCAGGGTCTTGAAGCCGGCGAAGGACACGGCGAAACCAGCCAAGCAGCCGATAACGAAGATAACCGGGAAGCGCTTCTCATGACCGGCAGATAGGCGCTTGCCCAGTGCGTAGAACATGCCGATAGCGGTATTGAAGATCATCAAGTAAATGATGACCGCCATGATGGAGCCGAGCGTCGGGTTAACGCTATCTACCAAAGACAGCATCGGAATATCGGAGCCTTGTGCCTTGTCCGAGTTCATCAGCAAGGAGAATCCGGCAAGGCCCATCATGATGGAGTAGATGACGCCGCCTACAACGCCGCCCCAACCGGCCTCGCGTGGGCTGATATTGTCGCCACCGATAACCAGGGACATGGACACGGCGAGCATCAGCGCCAGGCCGTTGTAATTGAGTGCGGAAATGAGCCAGTTACCAATCGGGGTGTCGATCTGGCTGGAGGCGTCCATAGCGGCGCCGATGTCATCCGGCATATTGAGGCCGGTGTAGATGGCAACACCAATGACCGCAATGATGATGGTCGGTGTTACAGCACCGATAACCTTGGATACCTTATCCACGTCGAGCATGCCCACGATAAGCACCAATACCAACATGAGCGTGGAGCCGATCCAAGTCTTCCAGCCAAACTGCTGCTCCATATTGGAACCCGCGCCAGCCAACATCACAAAGCCAATGGCAAAGAGGGTGATGATGACCGCGATGTCCAGCAATTTGGAGACGATCGGGTGGGTGACATTGCGGAAAACGGTATTGTGCTCAGAAGCGTGGAAGTAGCTGCCCAGCTGCAAGAACACGGTACCGGCAAGGGTCATGATCAGTGCGGCGATAATGATGCCGGGAATACCCCAGGAACCAAAGGCAGTGAAGTACTGCACCACCTCTTGGCCCGTGGCAAAGCCGGCGCCCACCAACAAGCCCACGAAGGACATGGCAATGGCGATAATGTTTTTAGAAGACACGGTTGCCTAACTTTTGTAGCGAATATCTCTCGCATACTGGTGCGCGCGGCCCCTTGTCCCCCACTCCCCAGCACATGGGCTACACAACACCGGTATGCGTTCCTTAAGGAATGGTACGTAAGTGACCCGTTAAACACCTACTGGCACATACCGATGTTGTGGTAAATCACATTCGGGCGTTCCGCGAAATCAACCTAACGCTTTAGTCGTCAAAGGTCGCGGTATCAATCACGAAGCGGAACTTTACATCGCCTTCCACCACGCGCTCATAGGCGTCATCAACATCGTTGACGCCGATCTTTTCAATAACGGCGCCGATGCCGTGCTCGGCGCAGAAATCCAGCATTTCCTGGGTCTCTGCAATGCCGCCGATGTTATTACCGGTTAGCACCTTGCCGCCGCCGACAAGGCTGCTCATGTGTACTCCCAGCTCTTCCGGTGGAAGTCCGACAACGGACATGATGCCGCGCGGCTTCAGCAGCTGCAGGTAGTCATTGAGGGAGTACTGGGCAGAAATGGTGGACAAGATGAGGTCGAATTCACCACGGTGGTTATCAAAGAAGTCTTCGTCCTCACCTGTGGCCAGAATATGCTTAGCACCCAGCTCGTAGGCTTCCTTTTCCTTGCGCAGGGAGCGGGAAATCACGGTTACATCCGCACCCTTGGCCGCCGCGATCTGCACACCCATGTGGCCCAAGCCGCCCAGGCCTACTACGGCAACCTTGTCGCCTTCCTTGACCTGCCAGCGAGCCAGCGGTGAATAGGTAGTGATTCCGGCGCACAGCAGCGGGGCTGCGACATCAAAGTCAATGCCCTCCGGGATGGTGCACACAAAGTTTTCGTTGACGACTACCTTCTGGGCGTAGCCGCCTTGGGTAATGGTGCCGTCTACATCTTCGGAGTTATAGGTGCCCACATTGCCATTCAGGCAGTTCTGCTCCTGGCCGTTGCGACACTGTTCGCACTCACCACAGGAGTTGACCAGGCAGCCAACGCCAACGCGGTCGCCGACTTTAAATTTCGTGACCTTATCGCCCACGGCTTCCACGACGCCGGCAATCTCGTGGCCCACCGTCAGCGGGAAGTGGGCCTGGCCCCATTCGTTGCGGATCGTGTGAATATCGGAGTGGCAGATGCCTGCAGCCTTGATATCAATGACCACGTCGTCTTCGCGCGGATCGCGGCGCTCAATTTCCACGACCTTGAATGGTGCTTCAGGGCTTTCCTTTTGCAATACTTTGCTCTTAATTGTCATGCCCACGACCCTACGCGTAACCCCACTGACCTCGCCTAACGAAAATAATCACCAACTCTAACGGGGAAGGAAAACCAAAAAGCCAGCCACGCCCCTCTCATTGAGGAGGAAAACGCGGCTGGCTATGTGGGGGTCTTAGTTCAGCTTCTCTGCGATGAGCTTATTGACCTGGCCCGGATCGGCCTTGCCCTGGGTGGCCTTCATGACCGCACCCACGATGGCACCGGTGACCTTCTTATTGCCGGCACGGTACTTTTCCACAATGTCCGGGTTGGCGGCCAACGCGTCATCCACGGCCTTCTCGATGGCGCCATCATCGCGCACGACCTCCAAGCCGCGCTTTTCGACGACCTCGTCGACGTCACCCTCGCCCGCCAACACACCATCAACGGCCTTGCGTGCGAGCTTGGTGGTCAACTTGCCCTCATTGACGAGTGCGATAACGCGCGCCACGTGCTGCGGAGTGATGGCCAGACCAGCAAGATCGGTGTCCTGCTCGTTGGCCTTGCCGGCTAGGTAGGAAACCCACCAGGAGCGTGCCTCGTCCGGCTTCGCGCCGGCCTCGACGGTATCCACGATGAGGTCGAGGGCGCCGGCATTAACCAAGTCGCGCATCTCCTCATCCTTGATGCCCCACTCTTCCTGGATGCGCGCACGGCGAACCCATGGCAGTTCCGGAAGGGTCTGACGCAGCTCTTCTACCCACTCGCGCGGGGCGATGACCGGCGGCAGGTCCGGATCATTGAAGTAACGGTAATCCTCCGCGGTTTCCTTCGGACGACCCTTCGAAGTGGTGCCATCGGTCTCTTGATAGTGACGGGTTTCCTGATCAATGGTGCCGCCATCTTCGAGCACCTGCGCCTGGCGCTGCATTTCGAAGCGAACCGCCTGCTCCACGGAACGCAGGGAGTTAATGTTCTTGGTCTCGGTACGGGTACCAAACTCTTCCTGGCCCACCGGGCGCAGGGACAGGTTGGAGTCCACACGCATGGAGCCTTGATCCATGCGGGCGTCGGAAACGCCCAAGGCTGCAACGAGCTCACGCAGCGCGGAAACGTAGGCCTTAGCCACCTCCGGCGCGCGCTCACCGGCGCCAATGATCGGCTTGGTCACAATCTCAATGAGAGGAATGCCCGCACGGTTGCAATCCACCAGGGATGCCGTGGCGCCGTGAATACGGCCGTCTGCACCACCGAGGTGGGTCAACTTGCCGGTGTCTTCCTCCATGTGGGCACGCTCGATTTCCACGCGCCACTCGGTGCTGTCTTCCAGCACAACGTCCAGGTAGCCGTCGTAGGCAATCGGCTCGTCGTACTGGGAAATCTGGTAGTTCTTCGGCTGGTCCGGGTAAAAGTAATTCTTGCGGGCAAAGCGAGAGGACTCCGCAATGGAGCAATTAAGCGCCAGGCCAATCTTGATGGCGCCCTCCACGCCCTTGGAGTTAACTACCGGCAGCGCACCGGGCAGGCCCAGGGAGACCGGGTCAACGTTGGAATTAGGCGCTGCGTTGAAGTTCGTAGGAGAGGTAGAAAACATCTTGGTTTCCGTATCCAGCTCTACGTGGACTTCCATGCCCATTACCGGTTCGAACTTTTCTAGGACCTCATCGAAGTCCATCAGGTCATACATCGCAGCAGTCATGCGTGCCATCTTAATACGTCGATGCGCCCGCGCGCTCACGCCCCTAAGCTGAATATTATGACTACACCACATAGCGTTGATGCCGCGCTTATCGATGCCCCATTGATCAACATCGCAGTCTTCCGCACTGCCCCTACCCCTGAGGAGGTAAGCGAGCGCCTGACCACCACTTTTGGCGATCGCCTGAGAGATATCATGCCGGGCAAGAATCCGGGAAGCATCATGGTCGAGCTTGATGATTCCTTCCTATTGCACTACCAAGCCATCGATACCCCTCCCACCCGCGATAGCTATGGCCTCCACCCCATTTTGAGCGCGGATGCTCGCGGCCTCGATTCCGCCACCGCACAAATCCTCGTGTCCGTGCTTCCCGGCGAGACCGAAGATGATCGCGCGAAGCAATTCCGCGAAGCCCGCCGCGATCACCTTGAACTGCTCTCCAAGGCCACCGCGGTAGTAGCCGAGCACCCCGACTGCCTGATAGTCCATAACCCGCGCGGCAACGTTTCTATCGCGCCGAATACTTTCCTCGAGGCCGTTCGGGACAACCTTGCCCCAATGCACATCGCTCCGGTGTGGCTTACCCAAAAAGAAAACAAAATCTTGGGCTATACCGTTGGGCTGGTCCAGGCCGGACACCCTGAAATCCAGGCAGCCACCGAATCCATGGATCCCACCGATCTCTATTACAAGCTGGCCAATATCGCAGACCACGTGCTCCAAGGCGCCACCGTCAAAGACGGCGACACCCTATCTTTCGAGCAAGGCCAGCCACCACTGACCGTGCAGAAAGAACCCTGGTTTGTAGACGAATCCTATCCTGCGGTCACGATTAATTTCTAGCGGAATTCCCCTACTTTCGGGAATCCGAATAGCGGCAGATGGCTGCCAGCACCGCACCAGAAAGGTTGTGCCACACCGAAAAGACGGCTCCTGGCAGGGCGGCCAATGGGTTCATATAGGTCGATGCCAGGGAGGTGGCCAAGCCGGAGTTTTGCATGCCCACCTCGACGGCCATGGTGCGCCGGGCGGCGATCGGCTGCTTGGTCAGCATTCCGGCCAGGTAGCCCAAGCCGTATCCGCAGGCGTTATGGATTACCACTGCGGCAAAGACGAGTACGCCTGCGGTAGCGATGGTGTCGTGCGCTCCGCCAACCACAATGCACACAATGGCTGAAATGGCCGCAACCGAGATCCACGGCAATGCCGCGTTAATCTTTGTCACCACTCGGGGAACCAGCATGCCGATGAGAATGCCGGCGATAACCGGAATGAGCACGACCTTCACAATGGACCACGCCATGGCCGAGGCGGAGACCGGCATGTACTCCCCTGCCAGCCACAGTGTCAGCAACGGCGTGAGGACCGGCGCCAACAGGGTGGAAATGGACGTCATGGTCACCGACAAAGCCACATCACCGCGCGCAAGGTAAGACACCACGTTGGAACTCGTGCCGCCGGGCGCGCAGCCCACCAAGATAACGCCGGCCGCTACAGCATCAGGAAGATCCATCACAGCGACCACCAACAGCGCCACCAGCGGCATTATGACAAACTGCGCTACTACTCCGATGAGAACGGGCAGCGGACGGCGAACCACCAAGGCAAAATCTACCGGCTTGAGGGTTAGGCCCATGCCGAACATGACAATACCCAGCAGTGGGGTGACTTGCGGGGCGAAGGAAGCTGCGGTCTCTGGCGCGAGGTATCCCACCACGCCACCGATAATCACGAGCACGGGAAAGCCTAGCGCTGCAATGAGCGCTTGACGGTCTTGCGCTGAGGAGGGCGCAGCGGGCGCCTCCACCCGATTATCTGTCATGCTATCGATACTCATGGGCAAAAGAATACGCTCCCACCCAGTGGGAGCGCTATCTTAATATTCGGAACGCAGTATGCCTCTAGCCAAAGAGCGCCTGGGCGTTGCGATAACGCGATTCCGGTACCGTCTTCAGCGTACCCACGGCATCTTCCAACGGGACGAGGTCAATATCCTCACCATGGAGGGCAACACACATGCCAGACTTGCCTTCGTGGATGGCGCGCGCTGCGTGCACGCCGTAGCGAGTAGCAAGCACGCGGTCATAGGCCGTCGGCGTGCCGCCGCGCTGGATATGCCCCAGCACGGTCGTACGCACGTCATACCCGGTGCGTGCCTTGATTTCATCGCCGATTACCTGGCCGATGCCGTTGAAAGTCTGGTGCCCAAACTGATCGACGCCGCCGGCCTCGAAGTCCATAGTCCCCTCCTTCGGGAGGGCGCCTTCTGCCACGCAGATAATGCCGTACTTCTCGCCCATCTGGAAGCGGCGTTCCATCGCCTTCGTAATCTCCGCGATATCAAAGGGCTCTTCCGGTACCACGGTGTAGTGCGCGCCGCCGGCCATGCCCGCGTGCAGGGCAATCCATCCCACGTGGCGGCCCATAACCTCCACGATCAGGATGCGGTTATGGGACTCTGCGGTGGTGTGCAGACGGTCGATAGCATCGGTGGCCACAGAAACGGCGGTATCGAAACCAAAGGTGTAGTCGGTGGCGTTAACGTCATTATCAATAGTCTTCGGCACGCCCACTACTGGCACGCCGTTATCAGAAAGCCACTTTGCGCCCTTGAGGGTACCTTCACCACCGATGGCGACAAGGGCATCCACCCCGGCATCCGCCATGTTGGACTTAATCTGGTCAAGGCCGGCCTTGAACTTATCCGGATGCAGGCGGCCGGTACCCAGGATGGTGCCGCCGCGCAACAAAATACGGTCGATTTCCGCATCGTCATAAAGATCGCGGCGGCGGTCTTCCATCAGACCGACCCAGCCGTCTTCATAACCTACAACGGTATCTCCAAATTCATTGGACGCGGTACGCACTACCGCACGGATTACAGCATTGAGGCCGGGGCAATCGCCGCCGGACGTTAAAACACCTAGACGCATATCTACCAATCTAGCGCGCGATTTTTAGGCCTGCAGAGTGTCCCTAAAACCTAGGGCAGAAACCAGGCCCACCACCAGCGCAGCCACGATGACGAGCAGCGAATTAATAATTGCCGCCTCTGGGTTACCCGTTTGCATAACTGCGGATACCAGGGCAACTCCCACCACGGAACCCACCTGGCGGGAGGTGTTATACACACCGGAGGCAGCGCCCATAAGCTCCGGCGAGATATCGCGCAAGGTGGTAGCTGCGTTGGAACCCCAAATGAAGGACTGTCCCACGCCGAGCCCGGCAATGGGCAGACCGAGGACCCACGGAAGGGCGTCGACCTGCATGACCCACCATGCCGCAAGGAGCGAAAGTATCAGGATGGAAAATCCCAGCACCCCCAGGATCCGCGGGTTAACATAATCCGCCATGATGCCAGCGAGCGGAGATATCAGGAGAGACACCAGCGCCATAGGAGCCACGATGATGCCGGCTTCGCCCGCAGGCACTCCCTGCATGGTCTGCAGCCACAACATGATGGGCAGCATCACTGCGGCCGCCATGAACCCCATTGCAATGATTCCTACCGAGCCCGCCAGGTAATTGCGGTCACTAAATAGCGCCAGCGGCACCAGCGGACTCGACCCGCGGGCCTGGGCAGTTGCCTGCAATCGAATAAACCAGACGCTAGCGACAACTCCGGCGAGCAGGATCAGCCAAATGGTCCATCCCCAGCCAAGCACCGGGCCCTGCTGAATACCAAAGACGATTGCCGCCAAGGCGATGAGCGACACGATGGCCGAGGGCGCATCGATAGACTGCGCGGTCGTGGGCAGCTCAGGCACCCACAGCAGCGCGAAGACAATGGCTAGCACCACGAAGGGAACGTGTACCCAAAAGGCGGCCTGCCACCCAAAGTGCCCGACCAGAAAGCCACCGGCGAGTGGACCGGCAAGTGCAGCTACCGAGCCAATGACGCCCCACACACCCAGTGCGCGCCCACGGCGCTCGCGCGCAAAGATGCGATTGATAACGGACATGGTCTGTGGCATCTGGAGGGACGCACCCACGCCTTGCACGGCACGCGCCGCAATGAGCACTTCCACTGTGGGCGCCACGGCACACGCCACCGCACCGAGTCCGAAAATGCCCACACCCAAACAGAACATCCGGCGCTGGCCTAAAACATCGCCCAAGCGGCCGGCAAAGAGCAGCGGCACCACCACAGCCAACAAATAGGCCGCGGATACCCACATGGTGTGGTTTACGCCTGCGTTGAGCTCGCGTTGCAGGTCAGGCAGCGCCACCGCCACCATGGATTGGTCCAGCAGGGATACAAAGAATCCGAGGGACAATGCAAACATGGCGCGCCATGCTTGGCGCTCGGGCGGCAGATGCGTCTCCACAGTCATGGCCTTAGAGTCTAGCGGTCCGAGAAATGTCGACCTAGACTGGCTGCATGTCCATGATCGATATTAAAAAGCCCCAAGACGTTTCTACCGCGACTACTGTCACCCTCGGCCTCATCGGTGGCTGGGTCACCGCCCGCGAGACCGGCATTCGCCCGCTAGGCGGCGTAATCCTCGCCGCTGCCGGTGTATGGGCGGGTCGCTCTTGGGCCAAGAAAACCACCCCGGCTACCACCGCCGGCCTGTGCGCACTCTACGTGGGCGCATTCGGCGCCTCCCACCCACTGGCCAAGAAGATCGGTGCGTGGCCGGCGGTACTCAGCGTCACCGCAGCCTCGGCGGGCGCGGCATATGCGCTTTCCGACGCCAAATAGTCCCCACCCACACAAATGCGCACCACGTCCCTAGACATGGTGCGCATTCTTTTATCCTGCGTGCCGCTAGTTTCTACTTGGCCACCATGAACTCAACCGCAGCATTCTCGCTACCCAAGGCGACGGTGCCGCCGGGGAGGTTATAGAAGGAGGGGTTGGATTCGAGGAGGCCCCGGAGGGCGTCGGAAAGCTGCTGCGTATGCTCGTCGCAGGCCGCGCGGGTGGAATTGAACTCGCCCACGCTGATGGTGCCATCCTTGGCCACCTCGTAGGTAGTGGTGTAGGTATTGCAGCCATCATTGACCGCCAAGGTGCGGTCCTTGGCAAAGGTGACGCTCAGCTTGCCGTCTTCCTTAACGGAGTGGAGCTCGCCGGTGATGGTCTGTCCTTCAATCTGAGGCTCCAGCTTCTCGGCGCCCTCCGGCAGCGGAGAAATCAGGTCAGACTGGGTCGGCGCAGTCATGCTAAACCCCGGATCGATGTCGGGGACCTGCGCAGCGTTAGCAACTCCAGCGCCCATCAGCGCAGCGGCGGACAGCGAAAATAGTGCGGTCTTTTTGAAATGCATACCCAATAATTTACCCCCGCCGAATTTAAATTCAACGGGGGTAAAGAAACCTTTATGGAATCGTCAGGGACTCCACAGGCGGCGATTTACTTATCGCGGCCAGCCTCATAGGCAGCGCCCACCTTATAGAGGCGGTCATCCTCGAAAGCCGGCGCCATGATCTGCAGGCCAGTCGGCAGGTTAGTATCGCTCGCCATACCGGACGGCACGGACATGCCGCACAGGCCAGCCAGGTTCAGCGGCAGGGTGCACAGGTCAAAGTTGTACATTGCCATCGGATCCTCGGCCTTCTCCCCCAGCTTGAAGGCGGTAGTCGGGGTGGTCGGGGAAACGAGTACGTCAACCTGCTCGAAGGCACGGGCAAAGTCCTGCGCAATGAGGGTACGCACGCGCTGCGCCTGCAGGTAGTAGGCGTCGTAGTAGCCCACGGACAGCGCATAGGTGCCCAGCATGATGCGGCGCTTTACCTCGGGGCCAAAGCCCTCCGCACGAGACTGGGACATGACCTGCTCCGCGGAGTGGGAGCCGTCATCGCCGGCACGCAGGCCGTAACGCATGCCATCGAATCGCGCCAGGTTGGACGAGACCTCGCACGGCATAATCAGGTAGTACGCTGCCAGGGCGTCGTCGAAGTGTGGGCAATCAACCTCAACAATTTCGGCACCCTGCTCGCGCAGCTGATCGACGGCGGCGTGGTAATTCTCCATCACGCCCTCCTGCCAGCCATCGCGCTCAAACTGCTTAATAAGACCGACCCTGACACCAGAAAGGTCACCCTTGGCACCTTCGCGTGCGGCGGCGACAACCGGTGCTACCGGCTTATCCACGGAGGTCGCATCGAAGGCATCGTGGCCAGCAATGACCTCGTGCAGGAGCGCGGTGTCGAGGACGGTACGGCCACACGGGCCGGCCTGATCCAGGGAAGATGCGGCAGCAATAAGGCCATAGCGGGAGACGGTGCCGTAGGTTGGCTTAACACCCACGGTATTGGTCAGCGCGGCTGGCTGGCGGATGGAGCCGCCGGTATCGGTACCAATGCCGAGTGGCGCTTGGCCGGAAGCGAGTGCAGCTGCGGTACCGCCGCCCGAGCCGCCCGGGGTGCGCTCGGTGTCATAAGGGTTATGAGCCGGACCAAAGGCAGAGTTCTCATTAGAAGAACCCATGGCAAACTCGTCCAGGTTGGTCTTGCCCAGGATGGGAATTCCGGCCTCGCGCAGACGCTTGGTCACGGTGGCGTCGTAGGGAGAAACGTAGCCCTCCAGCATCTTGGACGCTGCGGTGGTCGGCGCGTCGATGGTAACGAGCAAATCTTTCAGCGCCAAGGGCACGCCTGCCAGACCAGAAGCCGGCTCTTCGCCGGCATCGAGGGCCTTATCCACGGCGTCGGCAGCCGCGAGGGCTTCTTCCGCCCCCACGTGCAGGAAGGAATTAAGCTCCCCATTGGTCTCTGCAATGCGATCCAGGAAGGCCTGGGTGACCTCGCGGGAGGTAATTTCGCGGGAATGAATCTTTTCCGCCAGCTCGGCGGCAGTCAGGGAGGTCAAGCCCTCCGCAGGAACGGTCAGGTTAGACATTTATTCTCCTCCCAAAATCTGTGGCACGACGAAGCGCTCATCCTCTACGGCCGGCGCCTGGTCCAAGGCCTGTTCTGCAGTAAGGGTGCGCACAATAACGTCCTCGCGCATCGGGGCGTCCACGGAGTGCGGGTGGCTCATCGGCTCCACACCCTCGGTATCCACGTTTCCTACCGCGGAAACGGAATCAACAATTTCATCAATCTGCGTTGCAAACTGGGCTAGCTCTTCCTCACTGAGGGCCAGGCGGGAAAGCTTGGCGAGGTGGGCTACCTCATCACGCGAAATCTCAGACACGCGAACTCCATCCTTTATCTGCATAATCGACATGCGGGTGAAAAATATTCACACAATGCATGTACTATGTGAATTGCTAACGACCCATGGTACTGCACCTACCGCGACGGCTGCCGCGTCACCCCAAATTTGCGTTGCTTGAAGCCCGCATTGTGACGCACGTATCATGTTTGGGACTACAAACTACCGAAAGCGTGCGAGACCATGTCCTTTTTGATCCGTGTACTGCTCCCCGATGCCCCTGGCAGCCTGGGCCAGCTTGCCGACGCCTTTGGACTCGTCGACGGCAATATCCAATCGGTCGACATCGTAGAAAACTTCCCCGATGGCACCGTTATGGACGACATCGTCATTGAGCTGCCCCAAGGCACAATGGCCGATGTCCTCATCACCGCCGCCTCCTCCGTCGACGGCGTGGAAATTGACTCCATCCGCCCGTTTAGCGGCCGAGTAGACCGCCGCGGCCAGATCGAGCTGCTCGCGCGTGTAGCTAATGCCACCAATGTCACTGCGGCCATGGAAGAGGTTGTCGCGGCTATCCCGAAGGCACTCACATCCACCTGGTGCATCGTCATTGACAATAACGAGCCCATCCGCCGCTTGGCCTCTTCCAACGCAGCGCCAGAAGATGACGGCACCGTTCCTCACGACATTGAGGTGGAAAGCGCCCGCGTCCTCAGCCCCGAACGCGACGAGTGGGTGCCGGAAAGCTGGTCCCTGCTTGACTCCGCACTCGCCGCCGCCCCACTCGGCGATACCGGATTAGTCATCGCCATGGGTCGAACCGGCGGCCCTGACTACCTCGCCTCCGAGGTCGAGCACCTGGGCCACATCGGCACTATCTTGGGCAGCTTCCTCAAGTAACTGGAGCGATTTAGACTTCGCCGGTTTCTAGTAGTTGCTGGAATTGCGCCTCGTTGAGGATCGGGATGTCTAGCTCGCGAGCTTTATCCTCCTTCGATCCGGCGTTTGCACCTGCTACTAGATACGAGGTTTTCTTCGACACCGAACCGGTGGCCTTGCCGCCGCGAGAGACAATAGCCTCTTTCGCGGAATCCCTAGTGAAGTTCTCCAAGCTGCCGGTAACCACAATGGTCAAGCCCTCGAGGGTCTGCTCTTTGTGGTCCTCGGCCGCTACCTCCATGGCCACTCCCGCAGCAGCCCATTTGTCCACAATCGTGCGATGCCAATCCACCTCGAACCAATCGTGGAAGGATTGCGCGATGGTCATGCCGACGCCATCGACCTCTGCAAGCTCCTCCGTCTTCGCAGCGCGCAGCTTATCCATGGATCCATAGCGGGAGGCAAGCGCCCGAGCCGCAATCGGGCCCACGTGTCGTATGGACAGCGAGACCAAGACTCGCCAAAAGTCGCGACCCTTGACCTCCTCCAGGTTGTTTAGCAAGTTCTGACCTGCCGTATTGACCTTGACGTTGCCCTCCTTCTTGGAGCGCTTGTCTTTGGTGTCCTTCTTTGCGGTATAGACATCTGAGGCCAAGAGCTTTTCCGCCGTGAGCTCAAAAAGCTCCGACTCATCGACGAGGATGCCGTTGTCGATCAGGTCCATCGCACCCTTCTCGCCCAAAGCCTCAATATCCAACGCCTTGCGGGAAGCCAGATACTCCAGGCGTGCCGAGAGCTGCGCCGGACAGGACTGTGTATTGGGGCAACGCCAATCGGCGTCGCCGTCCTTCTGTGGGGCCAATTTCGTGCCGCACGCAGGACAGTTCTCCGGGAAGGTCCACTCATGCTCGCTACCATCGCGCTGCTCGCGCACCGGCCCAAGGACCTCCGGAATAATTTCGCCCGCCTTGCGGATAATGACGGTATCCCCAATGAGCACGCCCTTGCGCTTGACCTCGGATTGGTTGTGCAGGGTAGCCATCTCCACCGTAGATCCAGAAACGAAGACTGGCTCCATCACTGCGTACGGGGTTACTCGCCCGGTGCGACCAACACCCACCTCAATGTTTTTGAGCTTCGTGGTCACTTCCTCCGGCGGATACTTGTAGGCAATGGCCCAGCGCGGTGCGCGGGAAGTCGCACCCAGCGCTCGCTGCGACGCCAAATCATCCACCTTGACCACGAGACCATCCATTTCAAAGATGGCGTCGTGGCGGTGTTCTGCCCAATGCGCCACCTCGTCCTGAACCTCTTTGGCTGAGTGCACCTGCTTGGTATACGGGGAAACGGGCAGCCCCCAGGCCGCAATCGCCTTATAGGCATCGTGCTGTGAGGTGGGCGAGAATCCCTCGCGCGCGCCCAAGCCGTGGCACACCATCTTCAGGCGGCGCTTTTTCACCTCGGCGGGGTCCTTCATGCGAAGTCCACCGGCCGCGGCGTTGCGCGGGTTGGCAAATTTATCCTTGCCATCAGCCGCGCGTTCCTCATTGATCTCCTCGAAATCCTCGGGTCGCATATATACCTCGCCACGGATCTCGATAAGCTCCGGGACAGGGTATTCAGCAGTTCCCGTCAACCCATGCGGAATATCCTCGATTACGCGGGCATTGGCAGTGATCTCCTCGCCCACCGTGCCGTCGCCACGAGTAGCAGCGGTGGTCAAGCGCCCATTGCGATAAACCAAGTCGATAGACAAGCCATCAATCTTCAGCTCGGTGAGATAGGTCTTAGCCGGTGTTCTATCCAGCCAATCCTGCATCTCGCCAGCGCTAAAAACATTGTCCAAGCTCATCATGCGCTCAAGGTGCTCAATATCCTCGCCGGCGCTCGGGGCAGCACCCACCTGCTGGGTGGGCGAATCAGGCACGGCAAGCTCTGGGTGCTCTTCTTCTAGCGCAAGTAGGCGCTGGAAAAGTGCATCAAAGTCGGCGTCGGGAATAGCCGGCTCACCGTTGTAGTACAGGTTGCGGTGGCGGCGCACTTCCTGCGCGAGGTCATTCCATTCACGGTGCAGATCAACTGGATTAGTCACGCTGCCCAAGTGTAGCTATCCCTCGTGTCGGGGCTAGCTACTAAGGTATGGATCATGAATTTCGACGCCTCCCGCATGCTCGCCTTCGACCTTGAGACCACCTCGGCTAACCCTAAAGAAGCCCGCATTGTTACCTCCGCCCTAGTCCGCATTGACGGCCGCGATGTGCAAAAAATTGAGCACCTAGCCGATCCCGGAATCGAAATTCCGCAGGAAGCAACCAATGTCCATGGAATTACTACGGAAAAGGCCCGCGCCGAGGGCCGCCCGCACGAGGAGGTGCTAAAAGACACGGTCGAAGCCATCAAGGCCGCATGGGAGGATGGCCTGACGCTGATCGTCTACAACGCAGCATTTGATCTCACCGTATTGCGCAGCCTCACCGGTGATTTTACGGTGACCGGCCCAGTCTACGACCCCTACGTGATTGACCGCGTCAGCGATAAGTGGCGCAAGGGAAAGCGCACCCTTGGCGCCGTGTGCGAGCACTACGGCGTCGAGTTGGGTAATGCCCACGAAGCTACTGCCGACGCCCTCGCGGCCGCCCGCGTGGCCTGGAAGCAGGTTCGCCAGCACTACCCCAACCTGGCACAGATGGAGGAAAACGAACTCATGGAGTTCCAGGCCGTCAAGTGGTACGAGGACCGCGTCGCCTTCAAGAAGTACCTAGAAGGCAAGGGCCGCGATGCCTCGGATGTCTCGACGGCGTGGCCGCTGATTTCTTAAACCCATTGCCATAGTTCTAGAGTTTTGGAATTCTAGAACTATGGAATCTTTAGAATCCCGAGTTTCAGCTCTCGAGGAGCGCGTCGCCAAGCTCGAAAACCCCACACCAACTCAGGCGGAAGCTCCCACAGGCGAGTCCACCATGTGGCTTGCGGACACCCTCGAGCCTTCTGAAGAGCTTCCCGAGGGGTCCGTAATCTTTGGCGGCAACCTCACTATCGGCGAGGGCTCTTATACCTACCAATGGCAGCGACCAACAAGGGCAGTAACCAATGGAGACTGGTCCGAAAACCTCGACCGCCTTGCTGCTCTGGCCCACCCCATTCGTGGCGAGATCCTGCGCCGACTCCTTACCGCACCGGCCAGCGCCACAGAACTTGCCGAAGAAGAAATCGTCACGTCTACCGGCACGGCCTATCACCACCTCAGCGCCCTCACTAGCGCGGGCTGGACCACCAAAACAGGCGGAAAATACGCACTTCGCCCCGCCCGAGTGGTGCCCCTCCTGACCATCATTACCGCAAGCGAGGCCCACTAATGCGCAAATTAGCCCTCGCCGCCGTCGTAACCGTGGTATCGGCCACCTTCTTACTCATTGTTGGACCCCAGCGAATCTCGATGGCCGATACCGCAACCGGAGATCCAGGACTCTCCACGCACCTACGGGAACACTCAGAAGCTGGTTTCAACAACCTCACCGCCTTCACACTTGATCAGGGAAAGGCCACCTTCGCCGGACTCGGCGCCAATGAACACACCGAGGTAGAGATCGGTTCTGTCACCAAGATGTTCACCGGAGAAATTGCCCACCAACTGGTAGAAGAGGGAAAAATTCGCCTCGACACCACGATGGGTGAAGTCCTCGAGGTTGGTGACTCACCAGTCTCCGACGTAACAGTTCGGGAGCTACTCGATCACACCTCGGGCTTACCCAGACAGGCAAAAGCCATGACTTTCTCATCTGCTGTCTCTAGCATCACCGGTTCAAACCCGTACGCAGGTGTATCCACACAAGATATCGTCGATTCAGCAACCGAATCGGAGCTTGCAGATCGTGGCACAGAATCCTATTCCAACTTGGGCTACGCGCTGCTCGGCCACGCCTTAGAAACGGCTGCCGATACGCCATACGAACAATTACTCCACGAGAGAATCCTAAAGCCCGCCGGAATGAAGGAAACCTACCTCATGACACCAGGTTCCGTCCCCGACGAAGCCCCTCGCGGACTCACAGCCGCAGGCCGAACTGCTGAGCCTTGGGAAATTGAAGGCTGTTCCGCCGCAGCTGGAGCCATTCGGTCCACCGCTCATGACATGGCAGCTTTCGCTACATGGTTTATGGAACATGGCGACACTAGCTATGGATGGCAGGAGAATGATGACGGCAAGAGCTTTTGGCACAACGGCGGCACCTACGGCTACTCCACAATGCTCATCATTGATCCGAAGGAAAATCGCGCAGCCTTCGCAAATAATGACTCGCCGGCGGGAACTGAAGACCTCGCAGAAGCACTTTTCGAGAGGATTTAGGAAACCACAATGCTCCTCACATTAATCCCTGCCGCTATCACTGCGTTCGAGCTCTGGTCTGCATGGAAGACCCTAAAGAAGCCAGTTTCTTCCCCTATGCTGGTTATAGACGCAATCTTCACGGTCGCCATCATTGCTCTTGTCGGCATCGCAATGCCGTGGTACCGAGCAGTAGATTTTGGATGGTGGTACGCGATTGTTACCGCTGGCTTCCTGCACATCGGTGCCATCGCTTGGCGCCTAGACTCTCTCCACAGTAAGAAATCTACAAAGTCTCCCAAATCTCCACATTGAGCCGAAAGTCTCCCAAATCTCCGGCAAACGGGTTACACTAGCCGCATGGACAACCCATTCCGCCCGACATTCGGCGCCCCTCCCCTGTTCTGGGTCGGCCGCGGCGTCGTGCTCGATAGTTTCCGCACCGCCCTCGATGGTTCGGCAGGCAATGCCTCCCGTTCCATGGTGCTAAGCGGCGCTAGGGGCATCGGCAAAACGGTCCTCATCAACGAGTTGGAAGACATTGCTGAAGCGCGCGGTTGGGTAACGCTGCGTGCCTCCGGGCGCTCCACCATGGTGGAGGAACTGGTCAACACCACGATTCCGAGGCTTCTCGAGCGGCTCTCGCCCAGCGATAAGAAGAAGGTCAGCCGCATCGGCATCGGCGGCGTAGGATCGATTGGCTTCGACCACCAGAAGGAAGACCGCTTCACCCCCACGTTGAATACCCGCCTACGCGAGCTATCCGCCGAGCTAAACGGCACCGGCATCCTCCTTACCATCGATGAGGTCCAAGACGCCGACGTCGAAGAGCTCACCACCATCGCCGTGGCCTACCAAGACTTGGTGCGCGATGAAATCGACATCGCCTTGGTGGCCGCTGGCCTGCCGCAGGGGGTCAACCACTTGCTGGACCTGCCCGGGGTCACCTTCCTGCGCCGGGCCCAGAAATTCGTGCTCGGTCCCTTATCGCCGGCCAATGCGGAGCAGGCGCTCGAACATACAGCCTCGGGGTCGGGACTGGAGTTTAGCCAGGACGCGATTACGAACGCCGCCGCGCTCACCCGCGGCTACCCCTACCTCGTGCAATTGGTGGGCTCGCTGGCTTGGGAGCGCAGTCGCCGGAATCAAGAAAGCGGCATTTCCCAGCAGACAATTGCCTCCATCGCCCCGGACGCAATATCAATCATGGGCGCGCAGGTGCACCAGCCTGCGACGCTGGCCCTGCCGCCGGCGCAGCGGGAGTTCCTGGAGGCGATGGCCGCAGTCGAAGTCGATGGCATCGCCACCATCGCAGACATCGCGGGCCACATGGACCGCACGGTGCGCTCCTTGTCGGCCACCCGCCAGCGGCTTATCGACGCCGACCTCATCGAACCCACCGCCCATGGCAAGCTACGCTACGTCATTCCCTATATGGGCGAATACTTCACCACCACGGATAGCCGCGGGCGCGTCGATTAAAGATCGCCGGCGTCGCGGACGAGGATGCCCGCCACCTCAGCGGCAAAAGAGTAGCTGTGCGCTGCCTTGTCCACCGGCCACGGGAAGATATCAACCTGCCCTGGAATTCGCTCCCGTGATAGCCCCATGCGGTCGAAGTGCTGAGCAATAGAAATAGCTTCCGTGCGAGCATCGTGCCCTGCCACGCCGAGACCAACGCGAGCGCCACCATCAATCCACTGCCCCAAGCCATCGAGATGCTCGGGCGAGGCTAGACCAGCGAAATCGAGCAGTACCGTCTTCGCTCCCACTTCCCATAGTGGCTCGCGAAGCCGGAGGTAGTCCGCGCAAAACTCCGCCAGTGTCGCGTTGACTTGGTCCGCGGGAACAGCCCTAATCGTATCGAAGTCGGTGGTGCCTGGAAGGGTGCCCGACAGGACGTGGGCAAGCAGGGGCTCGTCCAGCTGGACCCGCACTTCTGCCCCAAAGCGCTGTGCTACCTGTGCCTTGTGTTCCTGAATTCCGGCCAATAGAGCACCACACAAGTCCCGGAACGCACCCGAATCAGTAATCGCGCGGTGCCCGTTTCCTAGCTCCACAGCGGCCGCCAAACTCCACGGGCCTACCGCTTGGACCTTGATGCGCGGAACTGACTCGCCCCACACCTCCTGAATCTCGTCCAGATCCCGGCTCATCTGGTCGCCTATCCGATGCGAGATGAGCTGCGGCCGATCGCTGAGCACCCATGAGCGCGGTCCGCGGTCAATGGAGACTGCTTCCAACAAGCCCGCTGTTCGCCCAATTGCCCCAGCGTGAATCCCGCGGTCCGGCAATTGCGGAAGGTGCGGGAGACCACCCGTCTCGCCCATCACGATGTCTGCCGCCTCACTCATGGAGTATCCCGGCATAGGGCCTAAGCCAAAAGCGTCCATATTCACCTCGGCGCTAGTATTATTTTTCAGAATTATCTACCCGATACGCGACGTATCACTTGGAAAGGAACCTTACTATGGGCGTGGAAAAATACTCCGGCTGGACCTTCTACAACGAGTGCGAAATTCCCCAGGACATTTCCACTGTTTTGGCCGAACAGGAATATCCCGTCTGCGCTTTCAAGACAGTCCGCGACGCCGCCGTATTTACCAATAGGCGCCTCATCATCCGCGACGCTCAAGGCCTTACAGGCAAAAGGTAGAGATGTACTCCCTGCCCTATTCCTCCATTAACATGTGGTCCACGGAAAACGCGGGAAAGCTCCTTGACTTCAATGCTGAGCTGCAGCTGTGGACGAGGGCTGGCGAATTCAAAATCAACATTGGCCCCGATATCGATGTCCGAGCGCTAGATCGGCTCATTGCCAACTGCGTGCTTAATTAGTTCCACAGATGGTGCCGGAGCCGATAACGATGTCTCCCAGCTTATCCGGCGAAGGCAAGTACAGCACCGCCGCTTGGCCGCGGGCGACACCAGATAGCGGCTCCTTGAGTTCGAGGTGCATTTCGTCCGCCTCGCGGTCAACGTGGGCGGTACATGGCACCACGGAGCCGTGTGCGCGCACCTGAACCTCGCACTCGAAATCCCCATCCATGCCTGGGTGGAGGTACTTCAGGCGATCGGCCTGAATCGAGGTTACGGCCAAGTCCTCGCGGGCGCCGACGGTAACCGTGCCGGTAGCAGCATCAATATCGGTGACGTAGCGGGGGCGGCCGTCGGCAGCCGGCGCCTTGATGTCTAGGCCCTTGCGCTGGCCGATGGTGTAGTTCCACGCACCATCGTGCTCCTTGAGCTCCGTGCCCTGTTGATCCACGATCATGCCGGGGCGAAGCCCAATGCGTGCACCCAGAAACGCCTGCGTATTACCGTCGGGAATGAAGCAAATGTCATAGGAATCCGGCTTCTTCGCGGTGGAAAATCCGTGTGCTGCGGCTTCCTCGCGGATCTGTGGTTTGGGGGTGTCGCCGATGGGGAAAAAGCAGTGCTCCAACTCCTCAGCCGAAATCACGCCGAGCACATAAGATTGATCCTTATTTTCGTCCAAAGACCGGCGCATGTAGCCGTCTTCATCGATGGTTGCATAGTGGCCCGTCGCAACCGCATCGAAGCCAAGCGCCATGCCCTTTTGCAGCAGCGCTCGGAACTTAATCTTCTCGTTGCAGCGCAGGCAGGGATTGGGTGTCTCACCGCGGGCGTAGGAATCCACGAAGTCCGTAATGACCTCTTCTTTGAATTCTTCTGAAAAGTCCCACACATAAAAGGGAATGCCCAGCTTATCGCAGATACGACGGGCGTCGGCCGAATCCTCCAACGAACAGCAACCGCGGGCCTTTTCCCTGGTCTGCTGCGCGTCTTTGTGCAGCGCGAGGTGAACGCCAATCACCTCGTGGCCGGCTTCTACTGCACGGGCGGCGGCAACCGATGAGTCCACGCCGCCGGACATGGCAACCAATACTCGCATTGTGCTCCCCATTTCACCTTGACTACAGGCCCGAAAGTCTACTCCCTAGCCCCAACGCGGTTTAAATCGAATCCATTCCCTAAGCTTGTGTGACATGGGCAGAAAGCGAGCTTCCACCGATCCGGGAATCACCGGCACCTACGACATTTCTACCGGCACGGCCGAGGTAGTGCCGGATGAGTTTCGCGACGGTGCCTATATTCTCAACGTTAATGGCGTGCCAAGCAGCCACATTGTGCTCGGTGAACCGGAGGAACTGGAGTTTGAGTACATGCGCTGGATTGCGGCGGCGGTTGAGCACCTCAATACTCGGCCCGCGAATAAGCTCCGCGTCACCCACCTAGGCGGCGCGGGTTGTTCCCTTCCGCGCTACTTCGCTAGCAGACTCCCGGGCAGCCGCCACACAGTGGTGGAGCTGGATGCCAAGCTGGGCGAATTGGTGCGTACGCTTTTCGACGTCCCCCGTTCCCCCACCGTCAAAATCCGCGCCGGCGAAGCACGCAAAGAAACCGAGGGGTTCCTTCCGTCCAGCCGCGACATCATCATCCGCGATGTCTTCGCAGGCGATAAGACACCCGCCAACCTCACCACCGTGGAATTCTTTCAGGCTGCAAAGCAGTCGCTGGCGGCGGGCGGCCTCTACGTAGCCAACTGCGGAGACCATTCCGATCTCCAGCTGGCAAAGAGCGAGCTCGCGGGCCTGGATAAGGTATTTGACCACCTCGCCGTCATCGCGGACCCACCGATGCTCAAAGGCCGGCGCTACGGGAACATCATCCTGGTGGCCTCAGATACAGAAATGCCAGCCGAGGGCTCCGTCGAAGCCGCCCAGCTGGCAAAGGCACTCCTTGGCGGGGCAGTGCCCGCCCATTACAAAGACGAGGCCTGGACCCGCGCGTTTTTCACCGGCGCTACTGCAGCACGCGATTAAGCAGCGTAGCTACCTGCGCCGCGTCGAAATCAGGCACGTCAGCGCCGGCGTTCTTGGCGGCATTCTTAGCTTCCGATACCTCCGACTCGGAGACGTTGCCAGATTTCACGTTGTTTACGTGACCAGCATTGTCCAGCAGGATAGCTAGGTCGCTGACGGAGAAGTTGCCCTTGGCCATATCGCCTAGGTCCTCCACCGGAAGAGCATCCTTGTCCTTAAGGGTCTTTACGAAGCCAGCCAGGCCCTCCGCCGCTTGGGGATCGAGGCCGGACTTTTCGGCGGCGTCGGCAAGCTGCGGAATCGCAATCAGCCCCGCCGCCAGGGCCAAAATAGCACCGATGAGCGGCGTACTATCCGAGCTCAAGTCAAGCCCATCGCTGACAACCAGCTGCTCTAGCGCGCCGCCGACGTCGACGTAATTGCCGTCACTGAAAGACTGCAGCTGCTGCTTGGAACCATTAAACAGGTTCATATCGACGTCGGTAGAAATGCCTGCTACCTTGCCAGAACCAGAACGCTGCCAGAAGGAAAGTTCCTTCCATCCGCCCACCGCTTCAGGCGCCTGGTCCTGATAGGCTGCAAGCCACAGTGGCATATCCGAGAACTTCTGGGAGTTATTCATCTGCCCCATCCAGAAGTACTTGTAGGTGTAAATCATGGGCGTGCGGCCGGTAAGACGCTTGAGCTCGCTAGTAAATTCTTCAATCCACTGCTCCAGCTGTGCCGCAGACTTTCCTTCCGCCACCTCGATATCAAGTGCAGGAGGCAATGTCTGATCTGGGGCAAGGGCGATCTGCGCGGCAAAGTTGGCCGCCTGAGTCTTGGCGTCGCCAGCCGGACGTGCGTAGTGGTATGCACCGGTCTTGAGTCCAGCAGCATTAGCCGCCTGAATATCCTGTACGTAGTGGGGGTTTACCCAATCCCCGCCTTCGGTAGCCTTCACGAACGCAAAGGACTGTCCGTCGGACCGCACTTTAGACCAATCGATGGGCGTACCGCCCGGATGCTGGTGCGCCGCCACGTCAACGCCCTTTGGCGCACCAAAGTTCACCGCCTGGGCAACAGCGGTACCACTTACAGCTAGTGCAGCCACGGTGACTACCGCAGTAATGCTCTTTCGGAGTGCCTTCTTTGAAGTCATGCGCGTGAGTCTAGCAACGCCTTCACTCCTGTCACATCTTTAACACGCACCACTGGAGATAATTTTCTTTACTTCCGTTTCTTCCTCCTGGGAATACAACCTTTTAGAACACATATTTGCCCATAACCCTTGAAAAGCGGCAGGACACGGCTTAAAATGAACACCATGAAGCTACGCACACTAGTTCTACTAATCGGGGGATTTAATCTTGGACGCCTACTACATAGTCAATGACCCCAACGATCCGCTAGCAGTTAAAGCCACAGAAATCCGGAAGCAAGAATACCTATTCTGGAATGAGGTGAAGCCAGACCTAGAAGAAGATTTCGATATATCTTGCCACACACTTTCCACCCGCACGGGCTTAAGTGAGCGGCGCACGCGGGACATAACCATGGCCCTTTATCGACTCACAGAGCTACCACTCACGAAGGCGCTCCAAGAAACCTATTACTTCCTGGATTTCTCTCGTCTTATTACTATCGACGCCGTGCTGAGCAAGCTTGGCGACATCCTGGCCGAAGTTCTCGAGCGGATAGACCAAGAGCTTGCGCGTTACCTGACTCCCACAAAGCCCGGCCAGGTACTGCCTTCGAATACGAATTTGCGGAGAAAACTTAATGGCCTCATCGCTGTAGAGGACCCAAACCCCAAAGAGGATACGGGGTCTGACACAGGGAACGACTCCTATTACACCTACCCCAGCTTCGGCGGAAAGGCCGGACTAGCAGTCGAATTCGATGAAGCAACCATGATAGCTATCGATGAACACGTCAGTAAGGCTGCCGAAGAGCATAATCTCACCAAAGCTGAAGCGCTAGCCAAGTTGATTCTGGGCGAAATAGAGTCGCGGACGAAAGTGGTTGTTCACATGTACCGAGCCCACGACCAGGAGGCGGCTCCCGCATTTATCCGGGGATTCGGGTGGGTAAGCCCAGAGACCGCTGACAGTCTGTGCCCCACCCAGACGCGAGACATGGATCGTGCCAAAGGAATGGAGAGCGAAAGCTACGTCACTCCCCCGCTCATTGGCGCCTACGTAGAAGGCCGCGATGGCGTGTGCCGATTCCCGGGCTGCAATCGCCCCGCAGAAAACTGTCAAAAGGACCACCGAATTGACCATGCAAAGGGAGGGAAAACTTCGGGAAGCAACTTGGCCTCACTGTGCCAGCACCATCACAACATCAAAACTGATGGTGGCGCCTTCTACATCATGGATCCACATACTGGGGACATAGTATGGCTCTTTGATGACGGTCGCTGGGAATACGATGAGCCCCAAGGACCGCTAGCGCCCAAGAACAAGAACTGGGCACTAACGGTGGGCCAAGCTATCGCCGCCCGGCGGGCGGCGGCAAAGGAAAGGAATGATAGCTAGACGGAGCGGGCTCGGGAAATGACCTCCGGCAGATGAGCCAAGACGTAGTCAACGTCCTCGTCCGAAGTGAGTCGGCCAAGAGTAAAGCGAAGAGAACCAATACCTTCCGCCTCACTTACGCCCATTGCTTCGAGGACATGAGACATGCGGTTTACGCCTGCGCTGCAAGCGCTGCCGGTAGAGGCCTCGATCTGCAAGGAATCCAGCAGCATGATGAGGCTATCGCCGTCAGCACCGGGGAAAGAGACGTGCAGGTGGGAAGGCAAGCACGGCTCAGCGGAATTGACCACCGCGTCATCAATGGTGGCGAGAATTCCGTCGCGCAGCTTATTGCGGAGAGCCGCAATTCGCTCGCCTTGGATGGTGATTTCGGAGACTGATTCCTCCAGCGCTGCAGCCAGACCGGAAGCGCTCGCGACGTCTACGGTGCCTGGGCGAATACCTCGCTCTTGGCCGCCACCGTAGGCGATCGGCTGTGGCGCAGGGCTGCGCTTGGCCAAAAGCAGGCCGATGCCGCGGGGACCGCCGAACTTGTGGGCACTGGCGGCGAGGCTGGTGACCCCTAGCGAGGAAAAGTTGATGGGGACTTTGCCCACGGCTTGGACCGCGTCGACGTGCACGGGCGTGCCTGTCGCATTCGCTCGGGCTGCGATCTCTTCGATTGGCTGAATGGCGCCGGTTTCGTTGTTGGCCCACATGCAGGTAGCGACGTCGGCAAGCGTGTCTAGGACCGACAGATCTGCGATGTGCCCAGAACGGTCGACGGGAAGGATATCGACGGCCGCTCCGGTTTTCTCCAGCTTAGAGACAGTATCGCGCACGGCGGGGTGCTCGATATCGGTAGAAATAATGCGGTTTGTTTGCCCAGCCGCGTAGAGCCCCTGAATGGCGATATTGTCCGCCTCGGTGCCTGAAGAGGTGAAGATGACTTCGATGGGCTCGCAGCCGAGGAGGGAAGCCACCTTTTCGCGGGCATCATCCAGCACGGACCGAGCCTTGCGGCCGGAACCATACTGCGCGCCGGAGTTGAGGGAGCCGGCCGCCGCCACCCACGCGTCAATCGCGCTCTGGCGCATCGGCTGGGTAGCGGCATAGTCGAAGTAGTGCGGCATTACTGGCGCGCCTTCAGTTCCTCGGTCAGGGCCGGTGCGATTTCATGCAGGTCACCCACGACGCCGAGATCAGCGATCTGGAAGAACGGCTCATCCTGGTCTTGGTTGACCACCACAATGGTGCCGGAAGTCTGCATGCCAGAGGTGTGCTGGATAGCGCCAGAGATGCCCAAGCCGATGTAGAGGTCGGGCGAGACGGTAACACCGGTCTGGCCGATCTGATAGGCGGCGTCATAAAAGCCTTCATCGACGGCGTCGCGGGTGGCGCCGACTGCGGCTCCGAGGGCGTCGGCAAGCGGCTCGACGACGGCGCCGAACTCGTTGCCCACGCCACGGCCGCCGGCGACGACTGCCTTGGCCTCGGTAATTTCCGGTCGTGCGGACTTCTGTGCCGGAGTAAAGGAAGTTACCTTGACGTCTTTGCCCGTGGCGGCCGGCAACGGCATCGGCGCCGGCTGCGCCTCCACTTGCTGTGGCGCAGCCTCAACCGCGCCTGGGCGGAGGGTGTAGATCGGGCACTGGCCAGCGGCGGTGGAGGTGGTCTCATAAGAACCACCGAAAATACTCATCTTGGCGGAGCCATCAGCGGCGATGCCATTGACATTGACCAGCGCGCCAGAGGCGAGGCGAGCCGCGAGGCGGCCGGCAATCTCATTATTGGCCGGAGTTGCGGCCAGCACGATGGGCGCTGGGTTTGCAGCGCCAAGCGCATGCAGGGCATCGACCTCCGGGGTAAGGAACCGCTGGTCATAATCCTCGGCCGTTGCCTGAACTACCTGTGCGGCGCCGAGGGCGGCAAGGTCGGCATCGAACTTATCGGCCTGCTTGCCGACGACCACTGCGGACACCGTACCCAATTCCCGCGCGGCCGTAATCAGCTCGCCGGTAACGGGAAGGAGGTTGTCCGCGTCGTGCTCAACTAGTACGTAAACGTGCGACATATCTACTCCTAAATCAAGTTCTTTGCGGACAGGAAGTCAACGATCTTCTTCGCTGCGTCCTGCGGGTTGGGCTCCGAAATAACTTCGCCGGCGGTGCGCGGTGGGCGCTTCTCAGCGGCCGACACAGAGGTCGTCGGCGCAATAGCCTCGATGCCCAAATCAGCCAGGGTGAAGGTGGTGATTTCCGCCTTCTTAGCTGCCATAAGGCCCTTGAAGTTGGGGAATCGCGGCTTGTCGCTCTTATCGTTCACCGTAACGATCGCCGGCAGTGGCGCCTCGAGTTCCCAGGTACCGCGCGCATCATCGCGGGTGCCCTGCAGGGTGCCGTCAGCTAGCTCTACCTTGTGCAGGCCGGTAAGGGCCGGCAGCTGGCGGTATTCGGCGAGCAGGCCGGCAAGCAGGCCGGTGGAGGCGTCGGAAGCCTCGGCACCGGCGGTGATCAGCTGGACGTCGTCAAGCTTATTGAGCGCGGCATTGAGGGTCCACGCGGTCGATAGCGCGTCCGCTCCAGCCAGGGAGTCGTCAGAGACGAGCACGGCATCGTCGGCGCCCATGGCCAAAGCCTTACGCAGTGCCTCGTCGGCTTGGGCCGGCCCCATCGTCAGCGCTACGACCTTGTAGCCAGCATCGGGGTTATTGTCGCGCAGTCGCAGGGCTTGTTCCACGGAGTACTCATTAACCTCATCAATGACGTTATCCACGGAGGTGCGATCCAGGGTGTGGTCATCGTTCAAAGACTTGGTAGACCACGTATCCGGCACGTGTTTGACCAGAGCCACGATAGTTGGCATTGGGCACTCACCTTTCCGATATATTTATGTTGCGTAATTATCCTCGGACGATAATACTCGGGGTTGACACAGCAAGGCGATTCCCTGTGAGCCAATTCGCGTAATGATGACCGCAAAAGGTTTCTTTCCCTTCAGCTTCATCTTCTTCCGCAGCTGGTCAGGGTCCACTTCTACCCCGCGTACAAGGATTTCTAGGCTTCCCGCATCATAGGATTTAAGTACGGATTTTAATCTCTTTAGGGGTACTTTTTCTATGAATGGAAATCCCGAAGTCCCCTCCGGAATCCTCTCTCCTGTCAGGTATGCGATGCGCGGATCGATTTGATGCAGCCCTTCCCTGGCCGCGTAGTGCTGAACCAATCCCGCTCGCACGATGGCCCCATCCGGATCGATGAGGTAACTGCCAATGTCTCCGGCATCGGGTAGGTTGTCTGCGTGGTCATCGAGGACATCTAGCTTGCCTCCGCGAATCATTACCGCTCTTCGGCCGCTGCCAAGGCCTGGGGTATAAAGGCAGGCTTCTTTTACCCCGCCATCGACGCTCGCGACAGTAACGAGGCCGTCCCACTCGCTAAAATCAAGGCCAGGCGCGCACTTGATGGCCAGTTCCTTGTCGCGGTGCTTATCGACGACCTCCGGGAGCGGTGGCACCAAATCCTCCGGCCGCGTGATCCGCCTGCCGCCGGCGCGGCGGGCCGGGTCTGCAAGGAGAACATCGGCCGTGGTAGTAGTCGTCAGCGCATCCGCGCGGAAAATCTTGGCGGAAGAGAGGTTGTGCCTCGCCATTCTTACCCGTGATTCATCCAGGTCTGAGCCAAAATAGTCGAGCGGAGAATTATAGCCTTCGGTGCCGATGGAACAGGTGACGTCGTGGACGCTGCGCACGCCCTGCTCGGCGAGGAATTTCGTCCGATACGCCGCCACTTCGAGGGGGGTTGCTTGCTGGGCGGAGTCTGCATCCATCAGCCAATCGTGCGGGAGCTTGCCGGAACTGCGGGCGGTTACCAGCTCCATGACCGCGCGGCCATACTCACCGAACTTAGCTTTGAGGATTTCGGTGTCTTTGAGCCGAGAAGCCTTGGTTAAGGTGAGGTCGAGGTGTGCTATTTCCTCTTGATGCTCGGCAAGGAAGTCAACTTCTGCGGGGGTATAACTCATATTCGGTCTAAAGGGGTGGTGGAGAAGAATTCGCGGTAACGGGGATCTTCGCGGGGATCCCCAATGACGGGGCGCAGGTCCGAAAAGGACGCATCCTCTAGGACCTCTTGTACGGAGGAATACTTGCTCAGCCTCTGCATCTGTGCCCACGTGGGGATGGCAAGGCGCACCAGCCCGGCGCGCCAGCCGTCCAGGATGAGCTGCGGGGAGAACCATCCGGCATCGTCTGCTTCATCGGTATCCCCATCGGGTTCTTGGCCGGAGGGCAACACCCCAACGAAGAAGAAGGTGTCGAACCACTGGCTCTTTCCCTTTCCTACCCAGCGCGCCCAGGGAAGGAGCATATCGGCGTCGACACGCATGCCGTTATTGCTGAGGAATTCGGTAAAGGAAATGGTGTGGTTTTCTAGTAGTTTTCGCTCTTTGTGATAGCGCCGCGCATTGGAGACAATGCCGTCCTCGCGGATGGCGAAAAGGGTGCCGGCCTCTTCGAAGAGCTCGCGGGCAGCGGCGAACACTAGGGCGTGGGCTTTGTACTTGGTCACGCCCATCCGGCGGGCCATGGAGATGACAGACTTTCCGGCCCACAGCTCGCCCGAGTCCCAGGAACGTGGTGGAAAGTCGCGCGGATCTACGCCGCCGCCGGGAAAGACTGAATGCCCCGGGTAGTTGTGCATGGTGTGGACGCGCTCTTGTACCCACACTTCAAGACCGTCAGCGCCATCCCGCAGGAGCAGGACGGTTGCCGCCAGGCGCCCACCGTGGAAGCCGGTGGTATCGCTGACGTCAATGGCATCGAGACGGTCATGAAAAGGATTGGTCATAGAGAAGCTCGGCGGGCGAAGTATCGCTGTCCAATGCGGTCCACCTGAATAGGCTGGTGGAAAGCGCGAGTCAGATTTTCGGAGGTGAGGACGGAATTAATCAGTCCTTTTGCCACAACTTTACCCTCATCCAACAGCATGGCGTGGGTGAAGCCATAGGGAATCTCCTCCACGTGGTGGGTGATCATGACAATCGCTGGGGCATCGGGGTCCATGGCTAGATTGCCAAGATATCCCACGAGGTCTTCGCGGCCTCCCAGGTCCATTCCGGCGGACGGCTCATCGAGGATGAGCAACTCCGGGTTAGACATGAGTGCGCGAGCGAGGACGACGCGCTTCTTTTCTCCCTCAGACAGGGTTCCCCAGGTGCGCTCTTTGAGGTGGGTGGCGCCAACTTGGGCCAAGATGTCATCCGCGCGGGAGAAATCCATGTCCTGGTATTCTTCCCGCCAGCGGCCTAGCACTGCGTAACCTGCGGAGACAACTAGATCGTCCACTCGCTCAGTGTCCGGGATACGCGATTGCACCGCCGCGGAGGAGATGCCGATAAGCGCGCGCAGATCGCGCATGTCGGTTTTGCCGATTTGCTCCCCCATCAAAAAGGCGGTGCCTTTCGAGGGGAACTCTTCGGCCGCGGCCATGCGCACCAGCGAGGTCTTGCCCGCGCCATTGGGGCCGATAATGACCCAGCGCTCATCGAGCTCTACTTGCCAGTCCACGGGTCCGACGAGGGTCTTGCCCCCGCGGCGCAGCTCGACGCCGCGAAAATCTACGAGCCAATCTTGATCAGTGGGAGTTACGTCGTTCACGCCTTCCATTGTGACTGATTTGTTCTTTGCCCGGTGAAATTGACACAGCTGCATTAGTCTTATGGGCATGACTTCTCGCCTTGGTATTGACGATGTCCGCCCGCTTATCTCCGCCGGTTCTGTAGCCTCCAAAGCCGTTGTAGGCGAGGTAATTCCTGTCACCGCCCTCGTCTGGCGCGAGGGCCACGATGCGGTCTCGGCAACCCTGTCTGCGTGGGCGGCACGGACCACGGCTACCTCCTCGGTCACCATGCAGGTTGATCCCGATGACCAGGATCGCGTGCACGGCGTATTTACCCCGGGCACCCAAGGCACCTGGTACTTCCGCGTCGACGCCTGGTCCGATCCCATCGCCACGTGGAAGAACGCCGTAACCAAGAAGATGGCGGCCGGGCAATCCGCGGCCGAGCTGGCCAATGACCTGCAGCATGGCGCGGAGTTATTTTCTCGCGCGGCTCTGCAAACCCCGTCGGATGTGGTGGAACCGCTCTTTGCGGCCGCTCGGGACTTGGAGGATGAGTCCTTGGACGTCGATAAGCGCGTGCAGGTAGCGCTCTCGGAGGAGGTAGCAGGCATCCTGCACTCGCATCCCCTGCGCGACCTGCTGGTGGAGGGCGCAATCCACGAGGTATATGTGGAGCGCCCGGCCGCACTATATAACTCGTGGTACGAGCTCTTTCCTCGCTCCACGGGAGGCTGGGATGAAGAGGGAAATCCAGTCCACGGCACTTTTGCTACCACTGCCAAGGCACTGGAGCGGGTGGCCGATATGGGCTTCGATACGGTGTACTTTCCGCCCATCCATCCCATCGGCAAGGTGCACCGAAAGGGAAAGAATAACTCCGTCGTTGCCGAGCCCGGCGATGTGGGAAGCCCCTGGGCCATCCAGGACCACTCCACCACCCATCCGGACCTGGGCACCATGGAGGATTTTAAGAAACTGGTCTCCCGCGCCCAGGAACTCGGGCTGGAAGTAGCACTCGATTTTGCTCTTCAAGCATCGCCCGACCATCCGTGGGCGAAGAGCCACCCAGAATTTTTCACCGTTCTTCCAGATGGCACCATCGCCTACGCCGAGAACCCGCCAAAGAAGTATCAGGATATTTATCCGCTTAATTTCGATAACGCTCCTGATGCCATCTACCACGAAATCTATGAAACCTTGATGATTTGGGTCGAAGCCGGAGTGAGTACGTTCCGCGTGGATAACCCGCACACCAAGCCGGCAAACTTTTGGGACTGGCTAATTACCCGCGTGCATGCCACCCATCCGGACGTCATCTTCTTGGCCGAGGCCTTTACCCGCGCCCCTCGCCTCTTCGGTCTAGCGAAGGCGGGGTTTTCCCAGTCCTATACCTACTTCACCTGGCAGACCTCTAAACAAGAGCTCACCCAGTTTGGCCAGATGCACGTCGACCAAGCAGATATCTGCCGCCCCAACCTTTTTGTTAATACCCCGGATATCCTGCACGAGTCCCTGCAGACCGGTGGTCGTGCCATGTTCGCAATTCGCGCTGTCCTAGCCGCGACCATGTCACCGCTGTGGGGCGTGTACTCCGGCTTTGAACTCTACGAGCACACCCCGGTAGCCCCAGGTTCTGAGGAATATCTCGACTCTGAGAAGTACGAACTGCGCCCGCGCGATTTTGCAGCGGCGGCTGCCTCGGGAGATTCCCTTGAGTCCTATATCCGGCTGCTCAACCAGATCCGCCGCGATAATCCCGCGCTGCAGCAACTGCGCACCCTGCGGTTCCATGACACCGACAATGAAGCCATCATTGCCTATTCGAAGGCGGATCCAGCCTCCGGCAATGTAGTCCTCGTTGTGGTCAACCTGGATCCGCGCAATGCACAGGAAGCAACCGTCACGGTAGATATGCAGGCTATCGGCCGCCATCCCGGCGAGTCCTATACCGTCCAAGACACGATTACCGGCTCTGCCTATCACTGGTCCGAGCGCAACTTTGTGCGCCTAGAGCCGCTTCGCGACGTCGCCCATGTCTTCGTCCTTCCCCCTGCCGACCACGCCCTCCAGGAACAGCTCACCTGGCGGGTAGTTAGCGACTATCGCCCGTAAATTTTCGCCCACCGGACCGCACTCGAACTAGGTACTCTGATTGTATGACTATCCCGGCCGCTGATCTCGCTCGCCTCAATGACTGCCGCCACCATGACCCGCACGGTTTCTACGGCTGGCACGAAGGTACCGTCCGCACCCGCCAACCAGGCGCTTGCGAGGTGCAGCTTCACACTCCCACGCAAACCGTGTCCATGGAATTGGTCGGCGATGACATCTGGGAGGCGGAAATCGGCGATAACTGCGATTACCGCCTAGAGATCACCTACCCCGAGGCCCCTACCCGCACCGTGGCCGATGGATACCACTTCCTTCCCACCGTCGGCTCGCTAGATCTGCACCTGATTGGGGAAGGCCGCCACGAGCGCCTCTGGGATGTCCTCGGCGCCAACCTGCGTTCTTATGACACCGAGATGGGTACCGTGTCCGGCGTCTCCTTTGCCGTGTGGGCTCCTAATGCCCAGGGCGTTGCCGTAGTAGGCGATTTCTGTGGCTGGAACCCCACCCAGTATCCGATGCGTTCACTCGGCTCTACCGGCGTATGGGAGGTCTTTGTTCCCGGTATCGGTGCTGGCGAGCACTATAAGTTCGCCATCTTTAGCCACGAGGGCCGCAAGGACAAGGCCGATCCCCTAGCCAAGCGCACCGCCTGCCCGCCGGAGACGGACTCCATCGTGGATTCCACCAGCTTCGCCTGGTCCGATTCCGCCTGGATGGACAAGCGCACCGGCAACCTCGATGTGCCCATGAGCATCTATGAGGTGCACGTCGGCTCGTGGAAGGTTGGGGCCAACTACAACCGCTTGCGCGAGGAGCTCATCCCGTACCTTAAGGAACACGGTTTCACCCACGTCGAGCTCTTGCCCGTGGCCGAGCATCCCTTCGGCGGCTCTTGGGGCTACCAGGTCTCCGGCTACTACTCGCCTTCCGCGCGTTGGGGCTCGCCGGATGAATTCCGAGAGCTAGTCAATGCCCTGCACGAAAACGGCATCGGCGTCATCGTGGACTGGGTGCCGGCACACTTCCCCAAGGACGATTGGGCCCTCGGCCGCTTTGACGGCCAGGCTCTCTATGAGCATCCCGATCCCCGCCGCGGCGAGCAGGCCGATTGGGGCACCCATGTCTTTGACTTCGGCCGCAATGAGGTACGCAATTTCCTCGTGGCCAACGCCCTATACTGGGCCGAAGAATTCCACATCGACGGCCTGCGCGTAGACGCCGTGGCTTCCATGCTCTACCTGGACTATTCCCGCGATGAGTGGCTGCCCAACCAATATGGCGGCCGCGAGAACCTAGAGGCCGTGCAATTCCTGCAGGAAACCAACGCCACCCTCAACCGCACGCATCCAGGCGTGCTCACCATCGCTGAGGAATCCACTTCCTGGCCGGGCGTTACCGCCCCTACCTCTGAAAACGGCCTAGGCTTTTCCCTGAAGTGGAATATGGGCTGGATGAATGACACCTTGGAGTACTTCAAGCACGACCCCATTCACCGTTCCTATCACCACGGCGAGCTCACCTTCTCCATGGTCTATGCCTACTCCGAGCGCTACGTACTGCCGTTTAGCCACGACGAAGTTGTGCACGGCAAGGGCTCGCTGTGGGAGCGCATGCCTGGCGACGACTGGAATAAGGCCGCCGGACTGCGCGCCCTCTATGGCTACATGTTCTCCCACCCCGGCAAGAACCTGCTCTTCATGGGCCAGGAATTTGGCCAGACTACCGAGTGGGCCGAGGGGCATTCCGTGGACTGGAGCAACCTCGACGGTTGGGGTAGCGAATGGCACCAGGGCATCAAGCGCCTCGTACGAGATATCAACCTCGTCTACCGCGATACCCCAGCACTGTGGAGCCGGGATTTCAGCCAAGACGGCTTCCAATGGGTCAAGGCGGATGACTCGACCAATAACGTTCTGGGCTACGTCCGCTACGGCGCAGACGGCTCTGCTCTACTCGCCGTGTGCAACCTTTCTGGTTCGTCCATTCCCAACTATGGCCTTTGGGTTCCACACGACGGCGAGTGGCGGATGGTGCTCAACACCGACGACGCCGTCTATGAAGGCGCCGGGAACCCACTTCCCCAGCGCATCCGCGTGGAGAACAACTCCACGACCCTGCATCTGCCGGCCAATTCCGTGCAGTGGTATGTGTTGGAAGGCTAATTCGCTACCGGAGCGCGCGCACGAACTCCGCCACACGGGCATCGATGTCATCGCGCAGCGCGTCCATGCGCTCTTCCCCTTCCAATCCGCGTAGCGATGGATCCTCAATGTCCCATCTCTGCGCTGGACCATCATAATCCGCATCGCCTACCACCACCACGTGGTCAACAGTTGCGGCAATCTGGGGATCCACGAGAGTGGGCGTACCCGACATCTCTACTCCCACCTTCGCCAGGGAAGCTTTCGCCTCTTTGTTGATTCCCTGCTTGACGTGCTCATCGGTAGTTTGCACGCCAGCAGAGTAAATATCCCAATCTGGTGCATGCTTGAGGGCGAGCGCCGCTGCCATTTGCGACTTGCCTCGGTTGGTATTGCAAAGAAAAAGCACTGAAGTCATGCTTTCCCATGCTACCCAAGCTAGTACAGGGCGCTCGCCAGCTTGGTGCGCGCCTCCAGGACGCGTGGGTCATTGCCCTCAAAGAGCCCAAAGAGCTCCAGCAGGCGCTCGCGTACGCGGGACTTCTCATCGCCGGCCGTTGTCTTCATCGTCTCGATGAGGCGATCAAAGGCCTTTTCTGGGGCTCCGGCTACCACCTCGGCGTCGGCAGCCCGCATTTGCTTATCGACGTCCCCCTTATCCCCCTCCGCGGCCGCAATCGGATCCTCGGTTTGGTTGGCGGGGTCGAGGCGCTTGAGCAAGACCGTGGTGTCACGCGCCTGCTTGATCTGCACATTATCGGGCTCAGATTCCAAGATGGAGTTGTAGACGTTGAGAGCGCCATCAAAGTCGCCGGCGTTCAAGAAGCTTTCTGCTTCCTGGAGCCGCGGATCCTCTTCTTCCTCCTGTGGCTGTTCCGATGCCTCATTGCCTTGCAAGCCCTTCAGCTGTGGACCAACATTCTGCACCAAGGTATCGACCCATTGCTTTAGGGCTTCTTTGGGTTGCGCGCCCTCAAAATTGGTCAGCGGCTGTCCAGCACCCAAGGCCACGACTGTCGGCAGATTCTTAACGCCAAAGGCCTGCGCAACCTGCGGAGTAGCATCCGCATCCACGTAAGCAACCAAGAAGCTCAAGTTTCCTTGCGCGGCCAAATCCGCAAGGTCAGTCTTCAACTGCTCCGACTGGGTAGAGCGAGCAGTACCGATGAGGACCACGACCGGAACTTCCGTAGACCGGCGAACCACATCTTGGTCGAAGTTGGCCTCGGTTACCGCGAAGAAGGGTTGGATGCCGCCCGCATTTGCCTGCGGCGACTCCTGTGCCTTTTGCCGGGCCTCGGCTCGCGCCTTGACTTGGCTGAGGTCGAGCGCTCCTCCTACATAAGCATTATTTGGTGAAGTCATCTAGTCCTCCTTTGCAAGGCGGCGATTAACCGCATCTACCTTATCCGTTAGCTGGTTAGTTACGCCCTCGCGAATATCGGCCTTAACCACCAAAGAAGTGCGCGGGGAAACCGCACGCACTGCATCGGTGGCCTTCTTAATCGTGTCAAAGACCTCGTCCCATTCGCCTTCGAGCAAGGTGAACATGGCATTGGTCTCGTTGGGCAGGCCGGATTCGCGGACCACGCGCACGGCCTCGGACACAGCATCGGCCATTTCTTGGGAGTCATTATTGACCACCGCAGGGGCTACAGAAAATGCAACAATCATGCCCGCTAGTCTACCTACGCTCCCAGCAGTGGCGGTGCCAGTGCCGGCGATCGTCGCCCTGGCGGCCCACCTCCCGCGGCCAGGCAACGATGTGTGCCACCCCGGGTGGGATGTTCTGGTTACACCCCGGGCACACGTAATACTTCTGGGCCCGAGCAGAACCGATATGCCGCATGACATAGGGTTCGCCGTGCGTCCAGCTTGGCCCCTCGACCGTTTGCGAGCCGAGGAAAGTTGAGCCGTCCTTAGGCAGGGATCGGATCTCTACGGGTTTGCGCCTATTTCGCCGTGGCATTAGAACAGCCGCAATTCATTCGACTCGAGCCCACGCAGCTCTTGGTAATCCAGTACGACGCACCGAATCCCGCGGTCCTCAGCCAAGGTACGTGCCTGCGGCTTGATTTCCTGGGCCGCGAATACACCGGACACAGGGGCGAGAAGCTCATCGCGGTTAAGCAGCTCCAGATACCGCGTCAGCTGCTCTACGCCATCGATGCCACCCCGGCGCTTTACCTCAATCGCCACATTATCGTTGTTCTCATCCTTCGCCATAATGTCTACGGGGCCGATGGCGGTGGGATATTCGCGGCGCACCAGGGTGTAGCGCTCGCCCAAGGTATCGATCTGATCTGCCAAGAGCTCTTGTAGGTGAGCCTCGACGCCATCCTTGACTAAGCCTGGATCCTCGCCCATGTCATAGGAGATTTCTTCATGAATCTCAGCAATGGTGATGCGCAACTGTTCGCCCTTAGGGTTTTCCACCAGCCACAAGACCTCGCCCGTATCTTCACCGTCGAGGTCCTCAATCGCGGACTCCTTCAGGGTGCACGGGGGTGTCATCCAGTTGAGCGGCTTATAAGCGCGGTCGTCGGCATGCACGGACACGGAACCGTCCGCTTTGACGATGAGCAGGCGGTCTGCCATCGGCAGGTGGGCATCCAAGCGGCCCACGTAATCTACTGAGCATCGGGCGATTACTAAACGCATGCTCTCTACCCTAGCGGGTGGGCCTATCGCTTGGATTGACGGGTAGCGCGCTCGCGCAATTGCCGGAAGTCAAAGCGCTGCTGGCGCTTGGATGGAGCGGCCTCGACCCACGCCCCGAAGGCCATGATGCCGTGGGCGTCGGAAGCCAGCTCATATTCTTTTCCCTTAACCCGAAAGCGAACGACCTCGGTGGCAGCGGACATAAAAGAAGCCTCGTCATCATCAAGCGGGCGGGTGCTCACTACTTCGATGTCGAGGCGGTTGATGCGCAGATCGCAGCGCGGAGAAACAGAACGGAGCTTGAAATACTCCACAAACTCTCCTTCATAACGCAACGAACCATGGCGCCAGGAAAGGGAATTCTTAGCCGGAACTCGGCGCAGGAGGACTGAAGTACCGCGCGATCGCACGGTGAAAAAGCGAAGCGCAGCCAGAAAAATAACTAGCAGCAGGGCCACTCCAAGGGCCCACAGAAGCACTGCAACCACCGTTGAATTCATGGGCCTTTTCACGCCATCCTCGCTCTGTGGAGAAACTGATTCTTTGGATTGTAGCGCCTTGAAGGGCCTACACGCCAATAAGAAAAGGCAAAGAAAAAACGAAGAAGGCGCACCGGCTATAAACCGATGCGCCTTAAGAGAGCAGGAAGGGCGGCTATTGCTGCCCTCTCCTACCAATCCAAGGTATTAAGCCTTGGCGCGGCGAACTGCACGCTGTGCGGCCTCGCCACGGGACTTGGTGAGCTCGTGCTCAGAAGCGAAATGCTTCTGAGCCTTCTCCTCATCCACCTCATTGGACCAGATGGCCCAATCAGCGAGGACGGTGATCTTGTCCTGGGTAACGGAGAGGAAACCACCCTGCACGGCGGCGACGCGGCGCTCGCCGTCCACTGGGTGGATGGTCACCACGCCATTATCGATCAGCTGACCGATCATTGGCTCGTGACCGGGAAGCACGCCGATCTCACCCTCGGTGGTCTCAGCCGTGACCATGGAGGCCTGTCCAGACCACAGCAGGCGCTCGACGGAAACCAATTCGGCGGTGATGTCAGCCATGTGCCTCTCCCTACTTCTCGTTCAACTTCTTGTATGCAGCCTCGACGTCGTCCAAGCCACCCAAGCCGTTGAAGGCCTGCTCTGGGTAGTGGTCAAACTCGCCATCGCAGATGCGCTCGAAGGCATCGATGGTCTCAGACAGCGGCACGTAGGAGCCCGGCAGGCCGGTGAACTTCTGTGCGACGAAGAAGTTCTGGCCCAAGAAGCGCTCGATACGGCGGGCACGCTGAACGGTGACCTTGTCCTCCTCGGACAGCTCGTCCATACCAAGGATGGCGATGATGTCCTGGAGTTCCTTGTTCTTCTGCAGAATACCGATGACGCGCTGTGCAACCTCGTAGTGCTTCTCGCCAACGATACCCGGCTCGAGGATACGAGAGGTAGAGGTCAGCGGGTTCACTGCTGGGTAAATACCCTTGGAAGCAATAGCACGGTCCAGCTCGGTGGTGGCGTCCAGGTGAGCGAACGTCGTTGCCGGAGCCGGGTCGGTGTAGTCATCGGCAGGAACGTAAACGGCCTGCAGGGACGTAATGGAACGGCCCTTGGTCGAGGTAATGCGCTCCTGCAGAACACCCATCTCATCAGCCAGGGTTGGCTGGTAGCCCACGGCGGAAGGCATACGACCCAGCAGGGTCGAAACCTCAGAGCCGGCCTGGGTGAAGCGGAAGATGTTGTCGATGAACAGCAGCACGTCCTGGTTCTGCACATCGCGGAAGTACTCCGCCATGGTCAGGCCGGACAGAGCCACGCGCATACGGACTCCTGGCGGCTCATCCATCTGGCCGAAGACAAGTGCGGTATCTTGCAGCACGCCCATCTCTTCCATCTCCAGGAAGAGGTCGGTGCCCTCACGGGTACGCTCGCCGACGCCGGCGAAGACGGAGGTACCGGAGAACTCACGGGCGATACGGGTAATCATCTCCTGAATGAGAACGGTCTTACCCACACCTGCGCCGCCGAAGAGGCCAATCTTGCCGCCCTTAACGTACGGGGTCAGCAGGTCAATGACCTTAATGCCGGTCTCCAGAATCTCGGTCTTACCCTCGAGCTGGTCGAACGCTGGCGGTTCGCGGTGGATGCCCCACTGCTCACCATCGCGGCCGAGACCCGGCTCGTCGAGGCAGTCACCGAGGGCGTTGAAGACGTGGCCCTTGACGACGTCGCCGACCGGCACGGAAATTGGCTTTCCGGAGTCGATGACCTCGGCACCGCGGACGAGGCCGTCGGTCGGTGCCATGGACACGGTACGGACAAGGTTGTCACCGAGGTGCTGAGCGACCTCGAGGGTGACGGTCTTTGCAACAGCTTCGAGCTTAATGTCGACGTGCAGTGCGTTGTACAGGGCCGGCAGTGCCTCACGTGGGAATTCCACGTCCACAACCGGACCGATGACGCGCACGACACGACCGGCGACTGCCGAAGACTGTGCATTCTGCTCTTGCAGAGCTGTAGTCATAATCTAGTCACTTTCTGCGCTGTCAGATAGCGCGCCAGCGCCACCGACGATCTCTGAAATTTCCTGGGTAATCTGTGCCTGACGGGCCTGGTTAGCCACGCGAGAGAGGTCCTCGACCATCTCGGTTGCGTTGTCAGTAGCAGACTTCATAGCTGTACGGCGTGCAGCGGACTCGGAAGCGGAAGCCTCCAAGAACATAGCAAACAGGATACGCGAGACGTACTGCGGAAGCAGGGCTTCCATGAGCGTATCTGCGTCTGGCTCGAACTCGAATCCTGCGGCAACGTCGTCCGCAGACTCGGAGTCAGACAGAGCGGAGTCACCGAGGTGGTACTCCTCATCCTGAATAACCGGCTGAACTGGCAACAGCTGCTGAGCACGCGCGGTCTGGGTCAGCATGGACTCAAACTCGGTGTAGACAACGTGTACCTGGTCAAAGCCACGTACACCGGCGCCCTCACCCTGCGCATGCAGGCCGTCGCGGCCCTTGGTAGTGCCATGGGAACCAGCAATAAAGCCATCAATCAAGTGACGGCGCACATCGTGGGTGGTCTCCCAGGTTGGATCCTGAGAGAAACCGCCCCAGCTGCCAACTACCTCGTCCTCGCGGAACTTGTAGTGGCCGATGCCCTTATTACCAGTAACGTAGCGAACTACCTCGTAGCCCTTGCTTTCCAGGAGAGCTTGCAGCTGTGCAGCCTTCTTGAAGACGTTGTTGTTATAGCCACCGCACATACCGCGGTCAGAAGTGACCACGAGAATGGCGGCGACGTTTCCGTCTTCACGCTCACGCAGCATGTCATGCTCCAACGTAGAAGCCGTAGCCAGCTTGTTCATCATGCTGGTCATCTCAGCCGCGTACGGCTGAGAGGCCTCTACCCTAGCCTGCGCCTTGGTAATGCGCGAGGTAGCAATGAGCTCCTGGGCCTTGGTGATCTTCTTAGTCGAATTAACGGACCGGATGCGGTCACGTAGTTCGCGAAGATTAGCCATCGTTTCTCCTCCCTTCTTTAATCTAGACGGTTAGTTGTGAGTTCTGAACTCTACTTAGCCGTCTTACGGGAGACGTTGAGCTCGGTGTTCTTTACGTCGCTTTCATCCAAAGGCTCTACCGGCGCCTCGGAGCCCAGGTTGTGGCCCTCGGAGGTGCGGAAGGTCGGCTGGAAGTCCTTAGCTGCCGCAACCAATGCGTCCTTGGACTCATCGGTCAACGGCTTGCCGCCGGAAATCTGCTCAAAGACCTCTGGGGTATTGGCATTGAGGTACTCGTGCACCTCGTCCTCGAAGCGGCGGACGTCTTCAACGGGAACGACGTCGAAGATGCCAGCCTCGGCGAGGTAGATGGACACCATCTGGTACTCCACCGGCTGCGGGGAGGACTCGGACTGCTTCAACAGCTCGACCAGACGGGAACCGCGCTCCAGCTGAGCCTTGGAAGCAGCATCCAGGTCAGATGCGAATGCCGCGAAGGCCTGCAGGTCACGGTAGGAAGCCAGGTCCAGACGCAGGTTACCGGCGACCTTCTTCATGCCCTTGGTCTGTGCAGCGCCACCGACACGGGAGACGGAAACACCGACGTTAATAGCCGGGCGAACGCCCTGGTTGAACAGGTCGGACTCCAAGAAGACCTGGCCGTCAGTAATGGAAATGACGTTGGTCGGAATGAAGGCGCCGACGTCGTTTGCCTTGGTCTCGATGATCGGCAGGGCGGTCATGGAGCCAGCACCCATGTCGTCGGAAAGCTTTGCAGCACGCTCCAGCAGGCGGGAGTGCAGGTAGAACACATCGCCTGGGTATGCCTCGCGTCCCGGCGGACGGCGCAGCAGCAAGGAAATGGCACGGTAGGCCTCAGCCTGCTTGGTCAGGTCATCGTAGATAACCAGGACGTGGTTGCCCTGGTACATCCAGTGCTGACCCAGCGCTGCACCGGAGAACGGTGCCAGCCACTTGAAGCCGGCGGAATCGGAAGCCGGTGCAGCCACGATGGTGGTGTAATCCAGTGCGCCGTGCTCCTCAAGGGTGCGGCGCACGCCGGCGATGGTCGAGCCCTTCTGGCCGATAGCGACGTAGATGCAGCGTACCTGCTTATCCTTGTCGCCGGACTCCCAGTTAGCCTTCTGGTTCAAAATGGTATCGATGCAGACCGCGGTCTTACCGGTCTTACGGTCACCGATGACCAGCTGACGCTGGCCGCGGCCGATCGGGGTCATTGCGTCGATAGCCTTGATGCCGGTCTGCATTGGCTCTTCAACCGGCTGGCGCTGCAGCACGGACGGTGCCTGCAGCTCGAGGACGCGCTCCTCTTCAGCGTTGATTGGGCCCATGCCGTCAATCGGCTGACCCAATGGGTTAATTACGCGGCCGAGGAATTCCTCGCCCACTGGGATGGAGAGAACCTCGCCGGTCCTCTTAACCTCGTCGCCCTCCTTGAGGGACTCGAAGTTACCCAGGACCACGACACCGATGGAGTTGGTGTCGAGGTTCTGTGCGACGCCAATAACGCCGCCTGGGAACTCGAGCAGCTCATTCGCCATAACGGATGGCAGGCCAGAAACCTGCGCAATACCGTCAGCTGCCGAAATGACCACGCCGACCTCCTCACGGGAGGCCTCCGCGGAGTAGCTCGAGGTGTAGTTCGCAATCGCACTACGGATCTCGTCGGAGGAGATCGTCAGCTCCGCCATGTTCTTCCTGCTCTCGGTAGTATCTTCCAGCACTTACTTAAATCGTTTCTGTCGTTTCGGCTACGCCATCTGGGCACGCAGGCGGGCAATCTTGCCTGCCGTGGAGCCATCAATGACTTCATCGCCGACGCGGATGCGCATGCCACCGAGGAGGCTGGTGTCAACCTCAGAGTGAATGGACATCGCACGACCATAAATTTTGCCCAGCTTCTCAGCGAGTACTGCTTGCTGGCCTTCGTTTAGTTCACCCGCTGCGGTAACGCGCGCAATGGTGCGGTCCTGCAGGTCAGCTGCAGTATCGGCCAGTGCGGCTACGTCATCGATCGGGTTCTGCTCTGGGCGGGAGATGGCCTGAAGCACGAGTGCCTCAGTAAACATCGTGACCTTGCCGTAGAGCACGTTTGCCAGCAATCCGCGCTTGCGGGCGGAATCAGCAGTTCGGTCGGAAAGCAGCTGGGTGAGCTCGCCCTCACGGTCAAGGATCTGGGACAGGCGGAAGAGCTCGTCTTCTACCTGGCCCAGCTGACCCTGCGCCTCAGCACCGCGCAGCAGTGCGCGGCGGCCCAGGGACACCAAGCCCTTGACAAAGTCCTTCGGGGTGGACCACTGTGCGGCCGCAGCTTCCTGGATGATGCGCAATGCGCCACCGGAAATCTTGGAGCCGAACAGGGTCTCTGCCAGGGACTTACGTGCCTCGCTCGGGGCGGCGATATCGGTGAATGCGACGCGCAATTCGCGGTCTGCATCCAAGACATCGACAACCTCGAAGATATCCAGGCCCGCCTGCGCGGCGGTGGCGACATTGTTATCGCCTGCCAGGATCTCATCCAAGCGGGTTTGCGAGGTTGCGAGTGCTTCGCGGCTAGCTGCCTTCATAGTTGCCTACTTTCCGGCCGGTGCCACAGAGTCGAGCTCGGACAAGAAGCCATCAATGGTGGAGGACTTCTTAGAGGCGTCGGAAAGCTCGCCGCCCAGAATCTTCTCCGCCAGGTTGATGGAGTTCTGGCCCATTTCGGAACGCAGCTCAGTAACAACCTGCGAGCGGGAGGCTTCCAGCTGCTTCTCGCCATTGGCGACGATGCGGCGGGACTCTTCTTCCGCGTTGGTCTTAGCCTCGGCCTCAATCTGCTTACCGCGCTCGCGCGCCTGCTCGCGGATCTCGGCTGCCTCTGCACGGGCGTCGGCCAGCTGAGCATTGTACTTTTCCAGAGCAGCCTTAGCCTCGGCCTGCTGGGCCTTGGCACGCTTCAAGCCGCCCTCGATCCGGTCTTCACGCTCCTGCAGCATCTGGCTGTACTTCGGAAGAACGAACTTCGCGAAAATCAGCAAGATGATGGCGAACGGAATGATTGACCAGACTAAGTCGTACATCTTGGGCAGGAGGATGGAGTTGCCGCTCTCCAGCGGCAGGTGCTCACTTCCTTCTGCTGCAAGGTAGTAAATGACGTTGTTCATGGGTCTCCGTTCTTAAAGTTCGATTTACTTGTGTAAAGCGTTCTTTAGAACAGGAAGCCTGCAACGAGGCCGATGAGGGCAAGTGCCTCAACGAAGGCGATACCCAGGAACATGGTGGTACGCAGCTGGCCGGCCATCTCAGGCTGGCGTGCCATGCCCTCAACGGTCTTGCCAACGAGGATGCCGATGCCCAGGCCCGGGCCGATGGTGGCCAGGCCGTAGCCGAGGGACTGAAGGCCGTCGAAGGAGGTGGTTGCTGCGTCCTGAGCCAGGATGATCTCGTTCATGTGAAAGTCGTTCCCTTTCAATGTATATCCCGCGGGAGTGTCCTGCGGGGCGGTGTTGGTTTGATTTTGGGGTATTTAGTTAACCGCGAGGTTCGCGTTGTTGTTAGTGCGAATCTGCATGCAACGACAATTCGATGTATACCGCCGTCAGCAGGGCAAAGATGTATGCCTGCAAGAAGATGACGATAAGCTCGTAAAGCGTGAACAGAACCGCTGCGACCAGGGTCAAGCCACCCACTGCGGTCCAGGCGTTGAACTGGAAGAAGAAGAAGTTCGTAGCCGAGTACAACAGGACCAAAATGAGGTGGCCAGCCAGGAAGTTCGCCATAAGACGAAGAGCCAGGGTGACTGGGCGCATAACAAACGTAGAGAAAGCCTCAATCGGCACGACAAGAATGTGCAAGGCCGGCGGCAGGTTAGGAATAACCACCGAGGACTTGATGAACTTGCCAAAGCCATAGCGCTTAGCGCCGGCGTAAATCATGGCGATATACGCAACAGCTGCCAAGACGATTGGCATACCGATACGGGCGTTCGGAGAAATGTTCAGACCCGGCACAATAGTTGTGAGGTTCCAGAACAAAACTGCAAAGAAGATAGAGGCCAAAAGTGGAAGGAAGCGACGTCCTTCCTTCTTGCCCAAGATGTCTTCTGCGATCTGAACTCGCACGAAGTCAATCGCATGCTCGCCTACGTTTTGAATTCCTTTAGGAACCAGCTTGGGGTTCCTGAAGGCGACAACAAATAGGAGCACCAGCACGGCCGCCATCAGAAGGCGAACGAGCATGATGCGATCCAAAGCGAACCAACCGTTGGCAAAATCGCTCAACCAGAGGTCAACGACTCCGCCATCATCGGTTACGTGCCCCGGGAAAAATTCTGGGTCCAGTTCGGGTGCGTGGAAGCTACCCTTCATGGCCAATGTTGTAACGCTCAGCGTTCTCTCCCGTGTTCGGGCCACACAGCTTGTCGAAGGCCGTGTGGTGCGATGGACGTCTCAAACTCTCTGCCTCACACACGGACTCCGTCGCACATCAGCGTGCGCAAGACAGGGATTCACCGCTGCGAAAGCCAGCTTTTGTGCTAGCCCGCGGTAACCCGAAGAAAAGCGTATCAGTTAGATCAAGAGTTTTCGCACGTGGGGGGCCACTAACGCCCCTAGTTTCACCGCTGCGGGCTCAATTCCGCCACAAATTCACAACAAAAAGGCCACATTCTGCCTAAATCCTGCTACGTGGAGTTCATCACACTTGCCTATTTCCCCACCTTGACGGGGGTAACCACGACAGAAACGATTGCATGCACGCAAAGCAAAAGGGCCCACCACCTTTCCTTCCAGAAAAGCGGTGGGCCCTTTAGGAGGCCTCTTCCCTACTACGAGACGTAGGTGACGCGCGAGGTAACTACTGCCCACACCTCCGTGCCCAAGGTGGCAAAAAGTGCCAGCATGACGGTTACGAACAGCGCCATGGTGTCATAGAAATCCATATCTCGGATTACGAGAAGCACCATGACCAAGACGATGACCTTGAGCAGCCAACCGCCCAGCACCACGGCCATGGTGTTGGCAGGAGTGGTATTGGCGGTCAGCAAAACCGACAAAGCGGTGAACAAGACGAAGCCGCCACCGATAGCGGCACCGACCAGGACTCCCCAAATGCCGGGGAGACCCCTGATACCGCCCCAGACGGCCAAGGAGACCACCGTGATAACCAGCAGGGCAAGACCACCCAGCTTGACCGCCCTTTGCATGGGACGGCGGTGGTCATCAAATTCCGAGGGTTGCGTAGTCGCTTGTGCTTCACTCACGGCTACACACCCTACCTCACGAGGGCTCAGATTCCTTCACCACGACGGTCTCTCGCGCGGCAGGCCCAATCTTTCCTTGGCGCAAAGGCACGAGGGTCGCCGCGAACGCGAGGAGCAAGGCAACGATGGTGACGCCAATGGCCACCGGCGCGGGCACGATGGAAAAGGACACCGCGCCGAAGGCTACGGCGGAGACCCACAGGTAAAGAACCAGCACGGTCCGGCGGTGGGTATGGCCGAGCGAGAGTAGGCGGTGATGGATGTGCGCCTTATCCGCAGAAAACGGTGACCGTCCCTGGGACAGACGGCGAATGACGGCCCAGACAAGGTCCAGGACTGGAATAAACACCGCTGCGGCCACCACGATGATGGGAGACATCAAAGCGACAATGTCCACCGTGCCGTAAAGCGACATGTTGATCTTGCCAGACGCGGAAGTCGAGGCCGCAGCGAGCAAGAGACCAATAAGCATCGAGCCAGAATCGCCCATGAAGATGCGCGACGGTTCGAAGTTATGCGGCAAGAATCCAGCGCACATTCCCACCAAGGCAGCGCTGATGATGGCCGGTGGGTAGGCCGAGACTGCACCGCCCTGGTCATGGAGAACGGTCAAGGAAAAGACCAGAATTGCCCCGCCCGCAATCATGCCAAGGCCTGCCGCTAGGCCATCGAGTCCGTCGACAAAGTTGATGGCATTGATCAGCAGAACGGTAAAGAATGCGGTAAGCAGGGTGCTTTGCAATTGGTCCAGGACGACCGTGGTGCCGCCGCCAAAGGGGATGAAAAGCAGCGTCCAGGTAAGCCCCAGCCCGCTCATCAAGGTGGCCGCGAAGAGCTGGCCAAAAAGCTTCACTATGGCACTGAGTTCCACCAGGTCATCGACCACTCCGACAAGGACTAGCGCCAGGGCGGCCCAGAGCACTGCATTCATCTCCGGAGTGACGGGCATAAAGCCCCGAGTCAAGGCTGGAAGCTGGGCTGCGAGGAATATCGCCGCGGCGAAGCCGGTAAACATGGCCACCCCACCCATGCGCGGGGTGGGCTGCGTGTGGGCGTCGCGCAGGCGAATCTCCGCCACGCGGCCGGTGCGTACCAAAAAGGAGCGCACCACACCGGTGGTGAGATACGTAAATGCTGCTGCAACGAGGATGACGAGGGCCAGCTCGCGCAGCGGGACACCACTGCCGCTCACGCGAATGCCTCCTTAAGCTTGTGGGCGGGTGCGCAGGGTCTGCGCCTCGACGCCAATGACCTCGCCGATTTCCTCGGCCGAAAGCGCGCCTTCGCGCAGGAGGTATGGGCGCTCACCGGAGAGATCAATGATGGTCGAGGGCTTGCCGACGGCCGTCTCTCCCCCATCCAAGTAAACCGTCACGGCTTTACCTAGCTGCTGCTTGGCCATAAGCGCCGTGGTTGGTGGCTGGTGGCCAGAAATATTGGCGGAGGAGACTGCCATGGGGCCAACCTCGCGCAGCAACTCGATGGCGATGGGATGCAATGGCATGCGCAGCATCACGGTGCCGCGGGTATCGCCAAGGTTCCACGGCAGCGATGGTGCTTGCGGAACGACGATGGACAGGCCACCGGGCCAGAAGGCCTCCACCAAGTCACGCGCGGTATCCGTATAGGAAGCGACCAGACCGCGAACGGTATCCCAGGAACCCACCAAAACCGGCACCGGCATATCCGGGCCACGCTGCTTGGTGGCCAGGAGGTTGGCTACGGCATCATTATCAAAGGCATCACAGCCGAGGCCATAGAGCGTATCGGTGGGCATAACCACAAGGCGACCGGATTGCGCAGCCTTGACCGCAATATTCATGCCCTCTTCGCGCTCGGCATCATCGGCGCAGTTAAAAATCTTTCCTTGCATAATCTTTTCCCCTTCTTGCCCTCAATGGTGTCTTAGTCTACCCCGCGCACCGCAGTAACAAAGCGGGGCGTTCCCGTCAGGTCCTGCAGCGCGGCGATCTGTTCAAAGCCGCCGTGTCGGGCCAACGCGGCTTGTACCGCCCCGCTCGTGGAGTCATCGTGTTCGATGGCCACCTTGCCGCCTGGGCGCACAAGGCGCGCAATGGTCGGAATAAGGCCGGTAATGACCCCCATCCCATCCGCTCCGGCAAAAACCGCGTTATGCGGGTCATGATAGACCTCTGGATCAAGATCCGGGGTTTCTGGCACGTAGGGCGGGTTGGTCACGAGGAGGTCCACGGTTCCATTCCATTCCGCCAAAGTATCGTCGGCCGTGGCATCAGCCTGAATGACCTCTACCCCGGTGTTACGGGTGTTGGCTTGGGTGTAGGCCAGGGCGGCGTCGGCAAGCTCCACTGCCTTCACCTGCGCGTCAGGCAGATAGTGGTGTAGGTAGAGCGCTAGCGCGCCCGTGCCGGTGCACAGATCTACCAGCCGCGGGCCGTCCGCGTTGCGCACCGCCCAATCCGCCATCACCTCGGTCTCCGGCCGCGGGATGAACACGCCCGAGCCCACCTTGAGCTCCAGCGGGCCGAACCAGGCGCTGCCAAGGACGTACTGCAAAGGCTCGCGGGCCTCCCGGCGGCGCAGCAGCGCATCATAGGCCACGTCGAAGCCGGGCATAGGAGCCTGATCGAGCGGGATATCCATGTGGCCGCAGTGGATGAGGTGCGCGGCCATGATGCGTGCATCCCACTCAGGGCTGGCTACCCCGGCAGCACGAAGGCGCTGCACCCCGCGGCGCAGCGCCTGTCCATACGTGTTTTCCACGCTGGTTTAACCCTCGGCTTCGAGGCGCTCGGCGCGCTCTTGGTCCTGCAGGGCCTTAATAAGGTCATGCATGTCACCGTTCAGCACGGAGTCCAAGTTATTGGCCTTGTAACCAATGCGGTGATCCGTGATGCGGTTTTCCGGCCAGTTATAGGTGCGGATGCGCTCGGAACGGTCCATGGTGCGCACCTGGGAGGCGCGCTGCTCGCCGGCCTCAGCCTCGCGGGCCTCGCGCTCCATTTGATCCAGACGGGCCTGCAGAACCTGCAGCGCACGCGCCTTATTCTGAATCTGGGAACGCTCCTTCTGACAGGTCACGATAAGCCCGGTGGGCAGGTGGGTAATACGCACCGCGGAGTCGGTGGTGTTCACGCCCTGACCGCCCTTACCGGAAGAGCGGTAGACGTCGACGCGAATATCCTTGTCATCGATATTGACGGACTCGACCTCTTCCGGCTCCGGGTAGACCAGCACGCCGGCGGCAGAGGTCTGGATGCGGCCCTGGGACTCAGTGACCGGAACGCGCTGTACGCGGTGCACGCCGCCCTCAAACTTGAATACGGACCATGCACCATCGCGCGACGGGGACTTGGAGCGGAAGGAAATCGTCATATCCTTCACGCCGCCCAAATCGGACTCATTGAGGCCCAAGACCTCCCAATTAAAGCCCGTCTTATCCGCATAGCGCTCATACATGCGGGCCAAGTCGCCGGCAAAGAGGGCTGCTTCTTCGCCGCCCGCGCCGGCCTTGATTTCCATAATGATGTCCTCGGAATCCTGCTCATCACGCGGCGCGAGCAGATCAGCGAGCTTTTCTTCCAAGCTCTCCACGGACTTTTCTAGGCGGTCCGCTTCCTCCTGGAAGTCATGGTCCTCATAAGCCATCTCCTTGGCGTCAGCGAGATCCTCGCGCGCCTGGGTCAGCTCATCATTGACCATGATGATGGGGCGCAGTTCCGCGTAGCGCTTGGAAAGCTTGCGGAATTGCTTCTGGTCGCCGGCTACCTCCGGATCGGCCATCTGCATCTCAATGCCCTGGTACTCGGACACGATGTCATCAACGAGTGAAACCTGATTAGACATAATCTTCTTCATCCTTATCCGCAGCCATCGGGGCCGAGGAGGCCACCTGCATCAAGAACTCGCCATTGGAGCGGGTCTTCTTCAGCTGCTTAATGAGCAGGTCAATGGCCTGGTGGGAATCCAGGGCGGAGAGGATGCGACGCAGCTTGGTCATGATGCGTGCCTCCTCTGGAACGAGCAGCAGCTCGTCCTTACGGGTGCCGGACGGGTTGACATCCACGGCCGGGAAGACGCGGCGCTCGGAGATGCCACGATCCAGCTTCAGCTCGGCGTTGCCCGTGCCCTTGAATTCCTCGAAGATGACGGTATCGCCGGTAGAGCCGGTCTCCACCATGGCGGTGGCGATAATCGTCAGCGAACCGCCCTCTTCGATATTGCGGGCGGCACCCAGGAAGCGCTTTGGTGGGTAGAGCGCATTGGAGTCCACACCGCCGGAGAGAATGCGGCCAGAAGCCGGGGAAGAATTGTTATAAGCGCGGCCCAGGCGGGTAATGGAATCCAGCAGGACCACGACGTCCTTGCCCTGCTCCACCAGGCGCTTGGCGCGCTCGATAGCCAGCTCCGCCACGGAGGTGTGCTCTGATGGCGGGCGGTCAAAGGTGGAGGCAATTACCTCACCGTTGACGGAGCGCTGCATGTCCGTAACTTCCTCAGGACGCTCGTCTACGAGGACGACCATGAGGTAGCACTCCGGGTTATTGGTAGAAATCGCGTTGGCGATATTCTGCAGAATCGTCGTCTTACCGGCCTTTGGCGGGGAGACGATAAGCGCGCGCTGGCCCTTACCAATCGGCATGATGAGGTCAATGACGCGGGTGGTGAGGATCTTCGGATCCGTTTCCAAACGCAAGCGCTTATTCGGGTACAGCGGGGTGAGCTTATTAAAGTGCGGGCGCTGCTTTGCGCCTTCCGGATCGATGCCGTTGACGGTATCGACCTGTACCAGCTGGTTGTACTTGCGGCGGTTGCGGCCATTGCCGTGCGTATGCGTCGGGCCGGAGACCTTGACCTGGCCGGTGATGGCGTCACCAGAGCGCAGGCCCAGGCGGCGGACGATGCCGTTGTTCACAAAGACGTCGGAAGCCGCGGCACGGTAGCCCGTGGTGCGCAGGAAAGCGACATTATTGTCTACGACGTCCAAGATGCCGCCGACGGCCTGCAGCTCATCGCCCTCGCGGACCTGCAAATCGTTGCCGCCGTTATTGTCATTGTTATTTCCGCGCCCGCGGCGGTTGCGGCGGTTGCGGCGCCCACGGCGGTTGCCGCGCTCGTGGTTATTGTTGTCCTCATGGCGGTTGCCGCGCTGCTTATTATCGCCGCGGTCATTCTTCTCGCCCTGACTATCGGAGCCGTCCTGGGAGTTTTTGTCGCGGCTGTCCTTAGTGCCGCCCTGCTCCTCGTTGCGGTTGCGCTCCTCGCGCTCTTGGCGTTCCTGGCGCTCCTGACGCTCTTGGCGGCGGGCGCGGTTGCGGCGAGCGCGGCGGGCCTGGGAGCGCGACTCATAGCGCTGCTCCTCACCAGAGCCCTGCTGGCGATTATCCTTCTTCTCGCTGGATTCTTCCTGCTTTTCCGCCTTGTGCGGCGCTTCATCCTGCGCCTTATTGCGCGGCTTATCTGCCTTCTCAGGCTTCTCTGCCTTGTCCGCCTTTTCTACCTGAGCGGCCTTTTCCACCTTGGCCTTGGCCTTAGGCGGAACCTGTCCGGTCTTGATGGCGGTGATGAGATCCCCCTTGCGCAGGGCAGAGACACCACGTAGGCCGCGCTCTGCGGCCATTTTGCGCAATTCCGGCAGCTTCAGGGATGCAAGATCCTGTGCTGCGGTGTTGTCCGTTTCGCTCACGGATATCCTTTCGTTGCTTGACCAGGTCCGATTATGCGGGAGCCGCCGCAGCCTATGCTCGCGGCGTTGCACTGGAAGCCAATGTGTATTTTTCTAGGACTTCTCGCCCTCGTGCCAAGGCGCATGCGCGTCCTGCCGGGCAATAAGTATGAGGCCTCTTCCGTGTCCTCGAGGAGACTTCGCACAGCTAGTGCGCGAACCGGAAGAAATCAAGAAACGACTGCGGGCAAAAATACTTCTCTGGGCCCGAATGCATAGGAAAGGGGAGCTAAAACTTTCCGGTTTCCTACCAGTCGCGAACAAGTATAACGCATAGGGCGCAACGCCCGCACCATGACACCGCTACAGTAGAGGCATGCTTTCCACGATGATGGATATCCCCCTCTCCCTGACCCGCATTTTGGAATACGGTGCCTCAGTACACGGGGACACTACGGTTACCACCTGGCACGGTGAGGGCACCGGCTCGGAATTCGATCCGGCCGAGGAAGTTACCTTCCGCGATATCGCTGCCCGCGCCGCCGCGTTCGCCCACGCCATTCACGATGAATTGGGTATCACCAGCGATGAGCGCGTGGGCAGCTTTATGTGGAATTGCGCCGAACACTTGGAGGTAATGTTCGGCACCGCCTGCAAGGGCGCGATTTTTGCCCCGCTGAATAAACAGCTGATGAATGACCAGATTCGCCACATTATTAACCATGCGGAAATCTCCGCCATCGTCTGCGATCCCCGCCTGGCGCAGCAGCTGGGCAAGGTGCTCGTGGGCACCAACTCCGTGGGAAGCGTCATCATCACCGGCGCCCAACCAGCGCAGCAATTTGCCCACCTTTTCCCCCGCGGGGTTGAGGTGTATTCCTATGAGGCTCTTATCGACGGCCGCTCAACCGTCTATGACTGGCCCGAACTAGATGAGCGCACGGCCGCGGCGCTGTGCTATTCCACGGGCACCACGGGCGCTCCCAAGGGAGTGCTGTATTCGCACCGGTCCCTCTACCTGGAGGCCATGCAGCTGCGTTCCTCGGACTCGCTGTGCATTACCCACGGCGAGACCTTCCTGTGCTGCATTCCTATCTGCCACGTGCTCAGCTGGGGCGTTCCCTTCACCTGCTTCATGACGGGCACCCCGCTGGTGCTTCCCGACGCCGACGTGTCCGCCCCCACCCTAGCCAAGGCCATCGCCGCTACCTCTCCGCGCGTGGCACACGGTGTGCCCACCATCTGGATCCAGCTCTTTGTCCACTACATGCACCATCCACCAGAGCGCATGACGCTCACCGAGATCTATGCCGGCGGCTCCCCCGTCCCGCCGACGCTGATCAAGATGTGGGAGGAGCGCTACGGCGTCGATGTGGTCCACGTGTGGGGCATGGTGGAAACCTCCACCGTAGGCAGCGTTGCCCGCCCGCCCCAGGGCGCCTCCGGCGATACCCGCTGGGCCTACCGCGTGTCCCAGGGCCGCATCCCCGCCTCGCTGGAATACCGCGTGGTCAATGATGGGCAAGTCGTCGCTCGCACCGACCGCAATGCCGGCGAGCTGCAGGTGCGCGGCAACCTGGTCACCGGTTCCTACTACCACTCGCCCACCGCTGAGCCGGGCGAAATCGCCTCCGAATTCCGCGGCAGACAAGTCGAGGCCGCGGAGGATAAGTTCACCGCCGATGGCTGGCTGCGCACTGGCGACGTCGGCTCAGTTACCAAAGACGGCTTCCTTACCGTGGAGGACCGCGCCCGCGATGTCATTCGCTCCGGCGGCGAATGGATCTATTCCGTGCAGCTAGAAAACCTCATCATGTCTGACGAGCTTGTCGTCGAGGCCGCCGTGATTGGCTACCCCGATAAGCAATGGGTCGAGCGCCCACTCGCCGTCACAGTATTGGCCGAGGGCGCCTCACCCACCATCGAGACCGCGGAGCGCCTGCGCGCCAGCATGCGCAAGGAACTGCCGAGCTGGATGCTGCCGGAGTATTGGACCTTTGTGAAGTCCATCGATAAGACATCCGTGGGCAAGTTCGATAAGAAAGATTTGCGCGCCCACCTGGCAGAGGGCGAGTACAACATCATCCGGCTGAAGGGGCCAGGCGAATCGCAACGCCTCACCGCCATCGAGGACGCCGATTTAAGCCGGGAAAACTAGGAATAATTTCCTTTCCGTAGCCGTTGCAGCTTGGTGTACCTCGTCCCCTCTCTTAGACTGGCACCAATGACCTCTTCCTCCCAGCAGCCCGTGGTTTCCCTGCCCCTGCCTACCGTGGGCCGAGCGAGACCGCCGGCGGATCTGCCTGCACCGGCCGCTGATGGCACACGCGCATTGCTGGATCGCTATGGACGCCAAGCTCGCGACCTGCGCGTCTCGCTGACGGATCGCTGCAACCTGCGCTGCACCTATTGCATGCCGGCCGAAGGCTTGGAGTGGATGCCCACAGAGCAAACCTTGAGCGATGAGGAAACCATCCGGCTGATCCGGATAGGCGTCGGCAAGCTGGGCATCCGCCAAGTGCGTTTTACCGGTGGCGAGCCCCTGCTGCGCAAGTCGCTGGAGAAGATTATTGCCGCGACCAAGCAGCTGCGCACCGACCAAGGCCGCTCCCCATCCACCGCGCTGACCACCAACGGGCTTGGCTTGGAAAAGCGCGCCGGCGCCCTCGCCGCGGCCGGGCTCGACCGCATCAATATCTCGCTCGACACCATCGACCGCGAGCGCTACGCCGCACTCACCCGCCGCGACCGCCTTGACCACGTGTTGCAGGCCATCGCCGCCGCGGATGCCGCGGGCCTGCACCCCATCAAGATCAACGCCGTGGTCATGCCCGGGGTCAACGAAGAAGACATCGTTCCGCTGGCGGATTATGCCGTCCACCATGGCGCCCAGCTCCGCTTCATCGAGCAGATGCCGCTCGGGCCCCGCGAGCAATGGCGCCGCGAAGACATGGTCACGGCCGAAGACATCCTCGCCCGCCTGCGCACCCATTTTTCCATGGAGCCGGCACGCGAACCGCGCGGTTCCGCCCCCGCCGCCCTATGGGAGGTCAGCGCTCCGAATGGCACGCGCGGCACGCTGGGCATCATTGCCTCGGTCACCCACCCCTTCTGCGGCGATTGCGACCGCACCCGCCTTACTACCGATGGCGCCATTCGCAATTGCCTCTTTGGCAATTCCGAAACCCCACTGCGAGACCTGCTGCGCTCCGGCGCGAGCGATGAGGACATCATGGAGGCTTGGGCCGGGGAAATGTGGACCAAAAAGCCCGGTCATGGCATTGATGACGAGGGCTTTCTCCAACCAGACCGTCCGATGTCCGCCATTGGCGGCTAACCTGAGTCTTATGTCCACGCCCCGCAGCATCTCCGCGCACCTCGATGCCGTACTCGCGCTGGCTTCCACTCCACCGGCCGAGTCCGCGCCTGTCGACGCCTCCCTCAGCGGCCGCGTCCTCGCCACCGACGCCACCGCGCGCTTCCCCGTGCCGCCCCATGCCAATTCGGCGATGGATGGCTTCCTCGTCCATGCCGCGGATCTTTCCTCCACCGCGCCATGGACCCTCCCCGTCGCCGGCGATGTACCGGCCGGCGCGGCTCCCATCGCCGTGCCCGCGGGCCACGCCGTTCGCATCATGACCGGTGCCCCCGTGGCCGATACCTCAGGAATGCTCGTCGTTCCCGTGGAAAACACCACCACCCCGTCCGGCCCGGTAGCACTTCCTCACGAGGTCACCATCACGGAGGCCCCCACCAAATCGCATATCCGCCCAGCCGGCGAGGACATCCAGCCCGGCGCGCCAGTCGCCACCGCCGGCACGCTTATCGACGCCGCCGTCATCGCCGCCCTCACCTCCTCCGGCGTATATACCGTTACGGCCTACCGGCGCCCACGCATCGCGGTCATCTCCTCCGGCGAAGAACTCGTCTCTTCCCCAGTAGAGCTCGCCCCCGGCCAACTACCGGATTCCAATGGCCCGATGCTCGCTGCCCTCTCCGGCGCAGATACGCACGTGCACGTGGGCGACAACCCCGCCGAGCTGTCCGCTGCGCTCGATCAGTTGTCCCCGTCCCACGACCTCATCCTCACCTCAGGTGGCGTGTCAGCCGGCGCCTTCGACGTCGTGCACACCGTACTCGGGCGCACGGATTCCGCGTGGTTTGGGCACGTCGACCAGCGCCCGGGTGCCCCGCAGGGCTACTCCCTGTGGAATGACACCCCGGTGCTGTGCTTGCCCGGCAATCCCGTGGCAGCCTTCGTCGATTTCCAGCTTTATGCCCGGCCACTTATCGCCGCACTGTCCGGTCACCCCGCGCCACGCCAGCGGGTCAACCTGCACGCTCGAGTGGAGTCTCCCCTTCCCGCCTCCCGCGGCCGGCCGACCATTGTTCCCGTCACCGTAGACTTTCAGGCAGCGCCCGCCATCACCTCGCACCTACCCCACGGCAGCCACCGCGTGGTGTCGCTGGCCGGCACCAATGGCTTCTGCCTCATCGACTCCGAGCCGCCGGCCATGGGCGAGGACATCACCGTTTATCTGTATTAAGGAGCAACCATGGAATTTACCCACCTGAACTCTGACGGCGCCGCCTACATGGTCGACGTCACCGAGAAGCAGCCCACGGTGCGCACCGCCACCGCTGAGGGCGAGGTTGCCTGTTCTCCGGAGGTCATGACCGCTTTGCGCGATGGCACTGTACCCAAGGGCGATGTCCTCGCGGTAGCCCGCATTGCCGGAATCTCGGCCGCCAAGAAGGTCCCCGAGCTGCTTCCACTGGCACATACCATCGGCGTACACGGCTGCGCAGTGGAGCTCACGCTTGCCGACGACCACGTTTCCATCTCCGCAACCGTCCGCACCGCCGACCGCACCGGCGTGGAAATGGAGGCGCTGACGGCCGTAAACGTATCCGCGCTCGCGATCATCGACATGGTCAAGGGCGTGGACCGCTCCGCGTATATCCGCCGCTGCGGAATCGTGGCGAAATCCGGCGGCCGCTCTGGGGACTGGTCCCGCACCCTCCCGGAGTCCTAATGCTCGGCGCGGTCATCCTCGCCGGCGGCCACGGCAGGCGCATGGGCGGCGCCGATAAAGCCTCCCTTTCCGCCCACGGCACGCGCTTTATCAACCGCCTGCTCGCCCAGCTTCCCTACGGCACCCCGACCGTGGCCGTCTCCCCGCATCGCCTCGGCCTGCCCCAGGTGTGCGAGTCACCGCTCTACGGTGGTCCCGTCGCCGGCATCGCGGCCGGCGCACAGGCGTTATCCCATTGCTCCGAGCTCGCCCTCTTCGCCGTGGATGCCCCCGATTCGCCGCTACTGCTTCCCCGCCTGCACTCGGCCCTCGTCTCCTCCTCGGCCGATGCCGTCCTCACCCGTGCCGCCGACGGATACCTCCAGCCGCTGTGTTCCCTCTGGCGCGCTCCCGCGCTCCACTCTCAGCTCGAATCCCTTCCTACGACTCGGAACGTCTCCGTCCGCCGCCTCATCCGTGGCGCCAACTTCATCGAGATTCCCGGCACCGGCGCCGAACGCGACTACGACACCCGTGCGGAGCTGCGCGAGGTTCCTGCGTTCCCTCCCCACACCGCCCTTCGCGCTCACCGGCAGCCGCTCGGCTAGTCCTCCACTTCCGCCGGTGACCGCCAAGGGAGAAGTCTCCGCCTCCCCTCCCTTCGCGCTCACTGAGAGCCGCAGCAAGCGCGAAATCGCCGCCTCCGTGAGCGCGAGGGGTGGACGAATACACAAACCCGCCCTTCGCGCTCACGGTGGGCATCAAATGTGACCACGAACGGTCGCTGGTAAGCGCGAAGGGCGGGAGGAGCGGGAGGGGCCGTACCGCTGGAGGGCTACTCGGTAACGATGAACTTGCCGTGCTGGCCCTTCTCCGCGTTAGTCATGATGTGATTGACAAAGGAATAGGTACCGGGCTCGTTGAAGGTCATCTCGACGAATCCGCCTTGCGCCGGGAGGAGGTCTAGGGCTTGCGAGCCGGTCGAGTCCTCATTCTTGATGAGGTAAGCGCCTTCCTTGTAGGCGGTATCGAATTGCTCGCCCACAACGTGGAAGCTCAACGGCTGGTCGGGGCCTAGGTTGGTCAACCACAGGCGGACGGTATCGCCTACCTTGGCCTTGATGGGCTCTGCATCGTATTGGCCAGGGTAGTAATTGAAGGCCATGAGGTCGAAGCGGCCGTCGGCAACGCGCTGGGCGTCGGCGCCGGTGGATTCCTCGCCCAGGAAGACGTCAGTAGCCATGAGGTTATACTCCGCGTCAACGGGCTTGAGGTCCGGCGGATCGATGATGACATTGCCGGCCATGCCGTTGGCGATGTGGAGGGACATGGGCATCGTGGAGCAGTGATACATCCAGATGCCGGAGCGGTTCGCGGTGAACTTGTAGGTCAATTCCTCGCCCGGCTGGATGGATTTCATGGTCTTATCTGGGTTGACCTCGCCGGCGTGGAAGTCAATGGAGTGGGCCATGGAGCCCTCGTTCTTGATGGTTATTTCGAACTTATCGCCCACCTTGCCGCGCAGGGTGGGCCCAGGGGCTTGGCCGTTGAAGAGCCAGCGCATCTGCTTGATGCCGGGGGCAACCTCCACGACTTCCTCGGTCATCGTCCAGGTCTCTTTGTGCGTCTTCGTCTCAGCGGCCGGCTGCAAGGACGCATCGAAAGCGGAAAAATCATCGCGCTGTGCGCCGAGTTCGGCGGCGGTTGGCACGTCTACGTGCGGGTTGCTAGCTGAGGACACCGCATGGTCATGTCCTGCAGCGGCGCCGTCTCCCACGTTGACTTGGAAGGTCATGCCCTGCATCTTGTGGCCGGCGATGGTGCAATAGCCTTCCTCGGAGGAGTCGATGACTCCGGCGTCGAGTTGGACGGTCTCGCCGGGGTCGACGCGGCCGGTTTCGGCGTCGCCAATCTTGAGGTCATGGACTTGGTCGCCGGAGTTGGTGAAGTTGACCACCAGGTGGGTGCCGGGCTCGATGTCGATGGACGAGGGCGTAAAGGCCATGCCATCTACGCCCACGTCAATGGTCTGCGTTTCGCCAGAGGATACCGGTGCCGCGGACTCCGAGCCCTTACCAGTGGAATTGACCACCGCGAGCGCGATGACCGCCGCCAGCGCGATGCCGATGAGCAGCCACGAGGCCCATGATGAATCCTTCGGCGCGGGCTTTTCCGCAGGTTGTGAGGAAGAAACGCTCAGCATTTAACTCTCCAGTCTTTTCTTAAGGTAGATGGCTCGGCCGACGGCGAAAACGTTGGCGGCAAGGCCTATCCCCATCATGATAAGCCCGGCCACGGTAGCGCCCAGCAATGTCAGCAGTCCGCCCACGTTGATAAGCAGCAGGCGGGCGTAGCCGGTGCGCTCCGCGCTATTAGGGTGCGCGCCGGTCAAGATGGGAAGCAGGTGGTGCAGGACGCCGGTGACCAACTGCAAGAGGCCGGCACCGAGGAAGGCGGGCAGCAAAACCAGCGTGATGGTGCGCGGGTAGGCGCCCACCGCTGCGGAAATGGCGTCACCGGCACACAGCGCCAGCATCCACAGCAGTCCGGCGATAACGGCAACGGTGGCGGTGGTCAGCCGCGGCGAGCGCCCCATGACGGTGGCAAGCACCGGCTGGATGATGAGCACCGCCGCGAGGACCACGAGCAGTTGGGCCACGCCTGCGGCGCGGGTAAGGCCCACCGCGTACAGCGCCATCGCCAAGGCCAGGCCAACGCAGTGCACGATGAGCGCGCGAGTACACCGCGCGCGAGCGGTGGGCGAAATCGCGGTGGCCGATAGCGTGGGGAGCAACGTGACCACCGTGCCGATGACGGTCAGCCACGCGAAACCCCAAATCATGCCGCGCGAGTGGGCACCGACGAGGAGGGAATACTCGCCTACCCCATTACCGCTCAGGATGACGAGCACCACGGAGGCAATCATGAACACGGCCGCCGCGATATAAAAGGGCACGGTCACGGCAAAAGAACCAGACAATGAGCCGCGCAGGCGCCGCGCGATGAACCACAGGTGCCAGGTGAGGGCGGCGATGATGAGGGCAGAGGCGGCGTCGGCAAGCGGGCCCCAGTCATACCCTGCCCTATCAATGAGCAGCAAGATAAGCCCGAGCTGCACTAGGCCCACGCGACTGCCGACGCCCCGGTAGTCCCCGCCCGCAGTCCGGGTCAAGGCCTCGGTGAAATGAGTGGAAAAGACGATGATTGCCGTGGTCAGCGCGCCAATGGTGAAGGGATGGATGATATCCCACCACACCACAGGAGCGCCCAAAGAGCCAGCGATGAGTAGGCCGAGACCAATAAGGATCCACAAGCCGATAATGGCGGCGCTCAGGGTATGCCAGCGGCCCCGCGCGGCTAGGGACACGTCATGAATGCGCACGGCGCGACTCCTTTCCGGTCAGGACAATCCCGCAGGCGAGAAAAACTAACACTGCGATTATCGTAACCACCCCGCCGGTGCGGAGGGCAGTGGTGTGCTCGGCGCAATCGGCAAGGATGCGCAACGCGAGGCCGCCATGCAAGAGCGCCACCGGCACATAGAGCACCGGGTGGTACGGCAACCGGCGGCGGATGACGGAGGTGAAGATGATGGGCGCGTGCGCGAAAATCATGGACATGACAAAGCCCAAGAATATGGCGTGCACTGAGGCATCATAGGCAAAGCCGGTGGACTGTCCGTGCAGCAGCCAGAGGTAACCGCCGAGGGCGAGCCAGCCGTAGCCGGCCAACATGCACGCCGCCGAGTAGCGCGGCAGGCCGTGAGAGCGCACCAGATTCTTGGCCACGTCTACCCGCGCGGTGGCCGCAGCGATGGCGATGAGCACCAAGCCCATGGCGCGATAGCCCACCGCTGGGGCAAGCACGTAGATGACGCTGGCTGCCGCCAGCCCCAGAACCAGAAGGGTGAGGTGGTTTTCGGCGCGGGTTCCGGCCATGGTGACGCGCGCTAGTTCCATGCGCTCGCCGATGATGGTGGCCACCGCATAGAGGACGCACAACGGCATCGCCGCGGCGAACCCCGGGCCCATGGCCCACAGGGCAGCTGCTGCTATTCCCCCGATAACTCCGGCTGCCTGCACCAGGATCGCGAGGCTCGCCTGACGGCGATAGATGGTGGCGTAAATGAAACCAAGGACAAGGAAGCTGGCGGCAAAACACACGGCCGGGACCGCCCGTGGCAGGCCGGCGAGAATGCCCAGCACGCCGGCAACGTGGCAGACGGGCCCGGCCCACGCCCAGGAGGTGCGCACTGCAACGGTGCGCTCAAGGCCGATGGCTCCGCCCACGAAACCGAAGACCATGAGTGGTCCGTGATCGGCAGCGAAGGACGCGCCAGGGGTGGCGGTTAACCCCAATAGGGTGGCGCCCGCAGCCAGGCCTACCAGCAGCGATAGGCCTGCGAAGGCGAGGAAGATGAGGCGATGCGCCACGCTATTATTTTGCACGGGTTTTATCGTACTAATATTGCTAACAGAGCGAAACTCGCACCCCTTAAGAAAGGACCACTCGCTATGCAACTGCCCATCTCCGATGCCAATAAGCCACACTCCATCCCAACTCTGAATGCCTCCGAGATTCCGCACGCCGTTCGCCACGGCGCCATCCACGGCGCACTGGGCACCCTCAACGTGGGCGAATCCATGATCCTCATCGCCCCACATAATCCGGTTCCCCTGCTCAAGGAGGTCGAGGCCCGCGAGGAGAGCTTCGAGCTGGACTACCTCAAGGAAGAAGAAAACGACTTCCACATCAAGTTCACCCGCGTGAGCTAAACCCTCACGGGGCGGAGGGCTATCCTGGATAGGTCACACTACCGCCGTAGAAGGAGCCCTCCGCAGATGAAGAAGCGCGCCGCCGCACTCCTCGCCGCCCTCGCATTCGCGCTTACATCCTGCGCTCCCCCAACGTCAACGACCTCCACCCAGGACGCGGATGCTGCCACGCTCAATGTCTTGGTTGCATCCTCCACCCGCGTCATCAATGAGAAACTCACTCAGCGCGCAGGCCAGCTGGAGCCGCCAGTGAATCTGAGCTTTGACAATGGCGGCTCCTCCGATTTGGTAAGCAAGCTGCGCGAGGGCGCCCCGGCCGATCTTCTCCTCACGGCTTCGAAAAAGACCATGGATAAGGCGGTGCAGGATGGCACGGTTGCCACGCCCGAGGTGCTTGCCACCAATGTCATGGTCATGGTCGTGCCCAAGGGCAACCCGGCGGGAATCCATTCCGTGGAGGATCTGCCCCACTCCGACCACTTCGTGCTCTGCGATCCCCAAGTTCCCTGCGGCGATATCTCCTCCCAGATCATCTCTGATAAGCGCCTGGACGTCCATCCATCCTCCCAAGAACGCCAGGTAGCCGACGTTTTAGGAAAGGTCGCCTCGGGCGAGGCGGATGCTGGGTGGGTCTATTCCACCGATGCCGCCGCGGCCGGCGATGATGTCGAGGTGATTGACATTCCTGGGGCAGAGAAATTCACTAACCAGATTGTGGGCGCCGTTACCGCAGAAGCATCCCACCCCGACCAGGCTCGCGCGGTGCTCGATATCTTGAGCGGCGACTTTGCGTCCACCTGGCGCGAGCGCGGCTTCACCCCGGCGGAGTAGACTATGTCCGCCCCACAGCCTATTCGCCCCAAAGCCCCGCTTCTTATCGGCCTCATTGGTCTCATTGCGGTAGCGACCATCATCGTCCCTGTTGCCGCCCTTGGCCTGCGCGTGCCGTGGGAGCGCATCGCCGACTACCTCGCGCGCGACGAGATCCGAGACATGCTGCTCATCTCAGTGGCAGCCGCCTTCCAATCCATGGTCCTCGCGCTCGTGCTGGGGGTGGGGCTGGCCCTGTGGGTGCAGCAACTCGGCCGCGGCAGCGCCGTAGTGCGCCTCTTGGTCTACCTGCCCTTGGCCATGCCACCGGTGGTGGGCGGATTGGCCCTTACCGCAGCTTTTGGCCGCAAGGGATACCTGGCCCCGCTTCTCGACGCCCTCGGCATCCACTTCGCCTTCGCCTTCCCCGGGGTCGTTATGGCGCAGACCTTTGTGGCGCTGCCCTTCGTGGTGGTGGCGGTCGATTCGGCGCTGCGCCAGCTGGACCAGGAAATCCTCGCCTCTGCGCGCGGCGTGGGCTTGGGTCGGTGGGAGGTCCTGGGCAAAATTACCCTGCCGTCCATCGCCCCGGCCTTGGCTACGGGTGCGGGGTTGGCCTTCGCGCGCTCGCTGGGCGAGTTCGGCACGACCCTGACCTTTGCCGGCTCGCAGCCGGGGGTCACCCGCACCATGCCGCTGGGCATTTATTTAGAGCGCGAAGTCGATGCGGATGGCGCGTACGTGCTCTCCGCGCTGCTTATCGGGTTGGCCTTGGCCTGCCTGGCGCTTGCGGGCTTGCCTGTGCTGCGGCGGCGAAGCTACCAGCCGCAGGCCAGGAGGTTGCATGGGATGGACGTCGATAAGCTCCGCGCCCTTACCCGGCCCACTGATCTGCCGGCGCTGTCTGTGACCGTCGACGGTGTGCGCACGGATTTTTCCCCGCGCGCCATAACGGCCGTGGTGGGCCCGAATGGTTCCGGCAAAACAACCTTGATGGGGCGCATTGCCGGGCGCCTGAGCGGCGGGGAGGTCTCCCCGGAGGGCGCCGACGTCGTCTTGCTCACCCAGCGGCCGGGGTTGCCGCCGCGGTCGACGGCCGTGGAGGCGGTGGCCATGGTCACCCGCGATAAGGTACGTGCGCAGGAGCTCCTGGCGGCAGCGGGATTGCACGAGCTTGCCGACGTCCCCGTTCCCGCCCTTTCCGGCGGCCAGGCCGCCCACGTGGCGTTGGTGCGTGCGCTAGCCGCACGGCCGGCGGTCTTGATTGTGGACGAGCCCCTTGCCGCCGTCGATGTGAAATCGGCCGAAAGGTGGCGCCGCTTCTTGCACGCGGCCCGCGCAGACCGTACCACGCTGCTTGTTACCCATGATGCGCTCGATATCGCGCACCTGGCGCAGGACATGCTGGTCATGGAATCCGGCCAGGTGCGGGCCCACGGCGCAACCGCGCGTCTGCTTGAGGCACCGCCAACGGGCTTCGTTGCGGTGCTAGCGGGGCTCAATCGCCTCGAAGGAACCGTGACCGGGATCAGCGCGTCCGCCGTCGAGGTCGCGTGCGGCGATATTACCGTTCTGGCGACTAAGGAGGCTGCGTCTATTGAGCCTGGGCAGAAGGTGGCGGTGACCTTTGACCCGCATGCGGCCACAATTGGCGCAGCGCCAGAGGCCTGCAACCAATGGGCAGCTCGCGTCTTGGCTGTCGAGCCCACCAGCCTCGCGGCAGCGCAGCTGCGCGTTGATCTGGGCGGCCAAGAGGCTACAGTACCGGTAGACCGCGAGTTCGCTTTAAGCGTCGCGGCGGGTAACATCGTATCCTTAACAGTGTCTAAAGCAAACGTTTTTGTCCACCCCAACTAGTATTTCTGTTTTCGCAGACCCCAAGGCGGATTTCCACCATGCCTGATTCACTTCCCCGGTCCACCACCGAACTCTTTCCGGAGGCCCTCAACCTCTCGCCCAAGCAGCGCGAGGTGCTCACCGCTGTGCAGCGCCACCCCGAAGGCGCCAAGGCCGGCACCGTTGCCGAGGAACTAGGCATGCACGTCAACACCGCCCGCGGACACATCGATGAGCTGGTCAACGCTGGGGCCGTCAACGTAGTCTCCGCGCCGAGTAAGGGCCGCGGGCGCCCCTCCCTCATCTTCCAAGCCCGCATTCCGGATAATAAAGCGGTGGCAGAGGAATACATCACCTTGGTGGAAGTGCTGACCACGATGCTGGCGGATAAGGAAGAGCTTGATGACGCCGCCTCAGCCAAGGCCCTCGAGATCGGGCGACGCTGGGCGCGCGCCGCGGGCGCGGATGCCTCCAATGGTGCGCTCGATACGCTCTTTGCCACCCTGCGCGATATGGGCTTTGATCCTGCCACCAAGCCGGACTCGACCGACATCGAGCTTCATGCTTGCCCCTTTGTCTCTTCGGGTCTTGAGCCTTCGCCGTTCCTGTGCGCGGTACACGCTGGCTTCCTGCAAGAAACCAGCGATGATGACACCTCGATCACCTTGGTACCGCGCCAGCACCCCAACGTGTGCCGGCTAAAAATTAAGCCTGTGTAAGCTCCACGCGGACGGGGCCGGCCACGGTGAGGTCGATGACGCGGAGGTTCTGCTCGCGGGCGTCGGCAAGAATGCTCTGCTCAATATCCTCGGTGTGCAGCACCATGACGGTGGGGCCGGCGCCGGATAGGTAGGCCGCATAGCCGCGGTTGCGCAGGCGGTTGACCCACTCCGCGGTCACGGGAAGCACATCCGCGCGGTACGGCTGGTGCAAGCGATCGCGGGTTCCCTCCCACAGGAGATCCGGGTAGTTCTGCAATGCCGCCACTTGCACCGCGGTGCGCGAGACGTTGAACGCCGCATCCGAATGCGTCACGTGTGAAGGCAGGACGCGGCGCACCGCCTGGGTGGAGGCGTGGAAATCAGGCACGAGCGCGGTGGCGCGGATATCTTCGTGCACCTTGATGGACGCGGCGCGGTAGTCCGGCAAAGAATGGCCGTCGACAGGGACATTTGTCCACGACACCACGGCGTCGCCCAACACGGAGGCGGCCGCATTATCGGGGTGGCCCTCAAAGGCGGAAGAAAGCTGCACCACTTGCTCTCGGGTCAGGGGGCTTCCCGCCAGCGCATTGCCGGCGGCCACGCCCGCCACCGCGGCGGAAGCGGAAGAACCCAGGCCGCGCGACTGCGGGATATTATTATGCGAGACCACCCGCAGGCCGGGCACGGTGGCGTCGGCCGCCGAGAGTGCGGAGCGAATCGCCTTGACCACCAAGTGGGAGCCATCGCGCGGCAGGTCTTCTGCGCCCTCGCCGAAGATTTCCACCGTAAGGCCCGATGCGGTGACCTCTACCTCGACGGTGTCATACAGGCTCAACGCCATGCCCAAGGTGTCATATCCTGGGCCCAGGTTCGCCGTAGAGGCAGGAACAGTCACGATGGCTTTCGTGCCGACTTCAACTTCGATACTCATAGCTGTCTAGTCTATGGGCCGGGGCTAGCTGCCGAGGCGGATTACGGAATGAACGGCCTTGACCTCTTCGAGCTCGCCCAAAGCAGCCACAATGGTATCCAAGGTGGCCTCCTTTGCGGCATGGGTGACCACGATGAGGCGGGCGGTGTCCGCGCCATCTTCTTGGCGCACGGTGCGCAGGGAAACGTCATTGTCGGCAAAGACGGCGGAGATGGCGGCCAGCACGCCGGTGCGGTCCTGGACTTCCATATCAATGTGGTAGCGGGTTTCTACCTCACCGAAATCTGCGATAGGCAGGTTGGCGTAGGTATTTTCACCCGGTGCGCGGCCGCCGTGGACGATATTGCGGGCTGCCCCGACGACGTCGCCAAGCACGGCAGACGCCGTAGGATTGCCGCCTGCACCATTGCCGTAGAACATCAGGGAACCTGCGGCCTCTGCCTCAACGAAGATGGCATTATAAGACTCGCTCACGGAAGCCAACGGGTGCTCCTTGGGCACCAACGTGGGGTGCACTCGGGCATTGACCGCCTCGGAGCCATCGGCACGCTGGAGGCGCTCGCAAATGGCCAGTAGCTTGATGGAATAGTCGGCTTCATTGGCCGCGGCGATATCCGCTGCGGTGACCTTGGTGATGCCCTCGCAGTGGACGTCCTCGAACTTCACTCGGGTGTGAAAGCCCAAAGACGCCATGATGGCGGCCTTAGAGGCAGCATCATGGCCCTCTACATCCGCGGTGGGATCGGCCTCGGCATAGCCCAGGCGGGTAGCCTCCGCCAGCGCTTCATCATAGGAAGCGCCCGTGGACTCCATCGCGTCCAAGATGAAGTTAGTGGTGCCGTTGACGATGCCGGAGATGCGCTCTACCTGATCGCCAGCCAGAGAGCGACGCAGCATGCCCACCACCGGAATCGCGGCGGCTACGGCAGCCTCGAAGTAGAGATCTACACCGGCGCGGTCGGCGGCCTCCGCCAGCTCGTCTGCGTGCGCTGCAACCAGGGCCTTATTGGCGGTCACCACGGACTTTCCGGAGTTGAGTGCGGCGAGCACCAACTCGCGCGGGAAGTCGATACCGCCGATAACCTCAACCACGAGGTCGATATCATCGCGGGCGACGAGCGCCTTGGCGTCATCGGTCAACAACTCCTGGGGCACGCCCGGGCGCAGCTTATTTTTGTTGTGGATGGCAATGCCGCGAATCTCGGCTGGGCCACCGATGCGGTGAGCAAAGGCATGAGCATTCTCCCCCAGCAAGCGAAAGACCTCAGCACCAACGGTGCCGAAGCCCAGCAGCGCGATACCAACGGTCTCGCCCTCGCCCTTGCCGGAATGCTCGTGTGCCTGAAGCTCGCTAGTCGATGCAGCCATAATCCGTCTCCATTGTGCGGTTGGGGTAAAGGTTTAGTGCCCGCTAATTGCGGATACAGGACACTATACAGAACAAGCTGTCTACTTTCGCTGTAAATGGGTCTATAGATAGAAAAGCCCCCGTCACAGGCCCTGAATTAAATTAGGCCTCGTGACGGGGACCGAGTGCGTGGGCTAGTCCACTTCGAGGGAAAGAAGATCCTCGATGGTCTCGCGGCGCAGCATGGGCTTGGTCTGGCCCACGCGCGTGGCGACGACCGCCGGGCGCACCGCACCGTTGTAGCGCGAGGACATCATGTACTGGTAGCCACCGGTAGCAGCAAAGGCAATCAAGTCTCCCGGCTGGATATCATTGGGTAGCTCGCCGTCCTCAAGGAGAATATCGCCGGACTCGCAATGGAAGCCCACCACGCGGGAGGGCACCTCTTCCCCATCGCTAAAGCGGTTGACCACGCGCACGTCATAGGCAGAACCGTAAAGCGCTGGCCGGATATTGTCTGACATTCCACCATCGACGGAGATATAGCGACGCAGCGGCAGATCCGACTTGCCAGTTTCTACATCCTTGACGGTACCCACGCGGTAGACGGTCACCGCCGAGCCAGCAACCAAGGAGCGACCGGGCTCAACCAAGAGGAAGGGCGCCTCAATGCCCAGCTCCTCTGCGGTGTGCTTGACCGCGCCGAGCATATCGCCGGCCACGCGCTCGATATCCAGCGCTTCCTCATAGGGCATATAGGGAATGCCAAAGCCGCCGCCCAGATCGAGCTCTTCCAGCGTCACGCCCAGCTCGGTATAAATCTGGCGGTACAGCCCCATGACGCGCTCCGCGGCAAGTTTGAATCCCTCCGCATTAAAGACCTGGGATCCCACGTGGCAATGCAGGCCGCTCAGGCGCAGGTTGTCCGCCTCCAAGCAACGCTTGACCGCAGCAAAGGCCGCACCCGTGGCGAGCGAAATACCGAACTTTTGATCCTCATGCGCCGTGGCGATGAATTCGTGCGTATGCGCATCAACACCCGGCTTGACGCGGATCATCACCGGCTGGACCTTGCCGGCCTCGCCCGCAATGCGATTGAGTTCTTCCAGCTCGAGCTCGTTGTCAATGACCACGTGGCCCACGCCGGCGTCTACGCACAAACGCAGGTATTCATCGTCCTTATTATTACCGTGCGTGGTGATGCGCTCGGCCGGAAACTCCGCGGCCAAGGCAATCTTGAGCTCATTGAGCGAGGCCGCATCCAAGCACAGGCCTTCCTCATTGACCCAGTTCACGATCTTCTTCGAAATGAATGCCTTGGAGGCATAGTGCACGTGCTCGGGTCCACCGAAAGCGCGGGCCATGTCCTGGCAGCGAGACCGGAAGTCATCTTCATCGAAGACATAGAGCGGGGTCTGGAATTCCTCCGCCAAATCCGGCAGCGGAACACCAGCAATGGTTACTACGCCGTCTTCCTCGCGCTTTGCATTGCGCGGCCAGACGTGGGCCGGCAGCTCATTGAAATCCGCCACTTACATCTTCTCCGGAGTGCTCACGCCCACCATGGTCAAGGCATTGGCCAAGACCACGCGGGAGGCTTGTGCCAGCGCGAGGCGGGCGCCATGGATAGGAGCTTCTTCCTCGCCCGCCTTGGGCAGAACCTGGCAGGAGTCATAGAAGCGGTGGAAGACCGCAGCGAGGTCCTCGGCATAGCGGGCGATGCGGTGCGGCTCGCGCAGCTGCGCGGCCTCCTCCACCACGGCTGGAAACTCACCCAGGGTGCGGATGAGGTCGCCCTCGCGGTCGTGGGTGAGCAAGGAGAGATCCGCGCCTTCCGAATCGACGCCCAGCTCGGCGGCCTTGCGGCCGATAGAGCACAGGCGGGCGTGGCCGTACTGCACGTAGTAGACGGGGTTATCAGAAGACTGGGATTCCCACAGGCCTAAGTCAATATCGATGCTCTGGTCCACAGAGGAACGCACCAAGGAGTAACGGGAGGCGTCCACACCGATGGCGGCCACGAGATCCTCCATGGTGATAACCGTGCCCGCACGCTTGGACATGCGCACTGGCTTGCCATCGCGCAGGAGGTTAACCAGCTGGCCAATAAGCACCTCGACGGCGTCGGCGTTGTAGCCCAGGGCGGCTGCGGCAGCCTTCAAGCGTGGCACATAGCCGTGGTGGTCAGCGCCGAGCATGTAGATATTCAAATCGTGTCCGCGGTCGAACTTATCGGCCACGTAGGCAATGTCACCTGCAATATAAGCTGCATTGCCATCGGACTTGACCACCACGCGGTCCTTGGAATCGCCGTAAACGGTGGACTTGAGCCACCACGCATTCTCGGCCTCGTACATATGGCCTTCGGCCTTGAGCTTTTCCAGCGCGGCATCGACCGCACCGGATTCGAAGAGGGAGTTCTCGTGGAAATAGACATCAAAGTCCACGCCAAACTCGTGCAGGGACTGCTTGATCTGCGCAAACATCATCTCCACGCCGTCTGCGCGGAAAGCTTCCTGGACCTCTTCGTCGCTGCCCTCTAGCGCGGATGGGTTCTTCTCCACGACGGCCTGGGCAATGTCCTGGATATAGGCTCCGCCGTAGCCATCCTCCGGAGTAGGATCGCCCTTCGCAGCAGCCACCAGGGAACGGGAGAAACGGTCAATCTGGCCGCCATGGTCATTGAAGTAATACTCGCGGGTGACCTCCGCGCCAGAGGCCTCCAGCACGCGGCCCAGGGAATCGCCCACGGCCGCCCAACGGGTACCGCCGAGGTGGATCGGCCCGGTCGGGTTAGCGGAGACAAACTCGAGGTTAACCTTCTTACCCGCAAAGGAATCGTTAGAACCGTACTCCTTGCCGGCGCGAAGGATCTGCGTGACGATCTCTCCCTGGGCGTCGGCAGCTAGGCGAATATTAATGAAACCAGGGCCCGCGATGTCGGCCTCTGCAACAGCATCATTGTCCGCCAAGGCCTCTGCCAACCAGCCGCCCAGCTCGCGCGGGTTTGCACCTGCCTTCTTAGCCACCTGCAATGCCACGTTGGTGGCGTAATCGCCGTGCTCAGGATTGCGTGGGCGCTCTACGGTTACCGTTTCCGGCAAAACGGAGGAATCAAGCTCATGGCTTTCCATGACCTTAACGGCAGTTTCTTTAATCAATGTGGCCAAATCAGCTGGTGTCATGTCGCACGATTCTAGTGGACTGAAAAGTCAAGTGTGAAAAGGGCCGGGCCAGAAAACTCCTCTTTGCAGGACAAACGTTTGATAACAACTTTTTGCAACATTGATATTGCGAAATAATCGCTGGTCAACAAAGGGACGCATTACGCACGTACTGCTTAAAAGGAGTAGGGTTGTGCCTACCCCCCATGTCAAGAATCAACGAGGAGCACCGTATGCGCATTGCGCTATTTTCCACTTGCATTGGTGACGCCCTTTTCCCGGACGTACAAAAGGCAACGGCACTGGTTCTCTCCCGCTTGGGCCACGAGGTGGTCTTCCCGGAGGAACAGACCTGCTGCGGCCAGATGCACATCAATACCGGCTACCAGAAGGAAACCCTGGGCATGATCCGCTCCTATGCGGATGCCTTCGCAGATCCCTCCATCGACTACGTCGTTGCTGCCTCTGGCTCCTGCGTGGGTGCCGTTCGTGAGCAGCACGAGCGCATCGCCGACCGTTACGGCAACTCCGCCGACGTCGACGGCGCCCGCAAGACCACCCAGAAGACCCTGGACCTACCGGAATTCCTGGTAGACGTGGCAGGCGTTACCAACGTGGGCGCATTCTTCCCTCACCGCGTGACGTACCACCCCTCCTGCCACGGCCTGCGCTTTTTGAAGCTGGGCGACCGCCCACTGCAGCTACTGCAGGAAGTCGAAGGCATCGAACTGGTCACCCTTCCGAATAAGGAAGAATGCTGTGGCTTCGGCGGCACCTTCGCCATCAAGAACGCAGAGGTATCCCGCGCGATGGTCACCGATAAGACTCGCCACATCAAGGAAACCGAGGCGGAGTTCGTCACCGGCGGTGACTCCTCTTGCCTGATGAACATCGGCGGCGCCTTGAGCCGCCAGCGTTCCGGCGTCCGCGCCGTTCACATGGCTGAGATCCTGGCTTCCACCAAGGAGCACCCATGGACTCCGACCTCCGCCGCTTACTCCAAGGAGACGATGCTCTAATGACCTCTTTCCTCGATACCACCCCACCGCGCGCGCCGGAAGGCTACGGCAACCTGCGCGGCAGCAAGGCCTTTGTTCCCCTGGCACACGTTGGCCTGAATAACGCCACCCAGCGCCACAACCTGCAGCACGCCACCACCTCCATTCGTGAGAAGCGCTCCAACGCTGTGGAGGAGCTGGATGATTGGCAGGAGCTGCGCGCTGCAGGTTCCGCCATCAAGGAAGACGTTGCCGCCCGCATGCCAGAGCTGCTCGAGCAGTTCGAAGAGGCAGTCAAGGCTCGCGGCGGCGTCGTCCACTGGGCACGCGACGCCAAGGAAGCTAACCAGATCATTGAGGGTCTGATTCGCGCCACCGGCGAGACCGACGTGGTCAAGGTTAAGTCCATGGCCACCCAGGAAATCGGCATGAACGAGCACCTGGAGGCAGCGGGCATCAACGCACGCGAGACCGACCTGGCCGAGCTCATCGTGCAGCTGGGCGAGGATAAGCCGTCCCACATTCTGGTTCCGGCTATCCACCGCAACCGCGCGGAGATTCGCGATATCTTCGTCAACAAGATGCCAAATACCGATGACACCCTGCAGGCTAATCCAGCAGAGTTGGCCGAGGCATCCCGCCAGTTCCTGCGCGAGCAGTTCATGCAGGCCAAGGTTGCCATCTCCGGCGCCAACTTCGGCGTGGCAGAAACCGGCACCATCAACATCGTGGAGTCCGAGGGCAATGGCCGTATGTGCCTGACCCTGCCGGAGACCCTCATTACCGTGATGGGCATCGAAAAGCTGGTTCCTACCTTCCAGGATCTGGAGGTCTTCCTCCAGCTGCTGCCGCGTTCTTCCACCGCGGAGCGTATGAACCCGTACACCTCCATGTGGTCCGGCGTTACTGAGGGCGATGGCCCGCAGAACTTCCACTTGGTGCTGCTGGATAACGGCCGTACCGCGGCCCTGTCCTCCCCGATCGGCCACCAGGCTCTCAAGTGCATCCGTTGCTCGGCTTGCCTGAATGTTTGCCCAGTCTACGAGCGCGCCGGCGGCCACGCCTACGGCTCTGTCTACCCTGGCCCGATCGGCATCTCCCTGACGCCGCAGCTGACCGGCATGAAGGATCACAACGATCCTTCCGCCAGCCTGCCTTATGCGTGCTCGCTGTGCGGCCGCTGCGACGAGGTGTGCCCGGTGAAGATTCCGCTTTCCGACGTCATTTTGGAAAACCGCCACCAGAAGGTCACCCACGCCACCCCACCAATCGAGCCGAAGCTCTTCAAGACCATTCAGCTACTGTGGAGCAACCCGAAGCTGTGGAACAAGGCAACTCACATGGTCGCCTTGGGCCGCATCTTGGGTGGCACCAACAAGACCATCGAATCCCTGCCACTGTTTATGTCCGGTTGGTCCGAGGGCCGCGACACCGCGGTTCCGCCAAAGAAGTCCTTCCGCCAGTGGTTCGAGTCCGAAGAAGGCAAGGAACTTCTTGCCGAGGCCCGTGAGGAGTCCAAAAAGTGAACGCAAAGCAGGAAATCCTAAGCCGCATCCGCTCCGCCCAGAAGCAGGCTGGTCTCCCCGACCACGTTGATGCCCCGCGCGATTACCACCACGAGGGCACCCTGAACGCGGACGAGCTGCGCGATATGCTCATTGACCGACTCGAGGATTACAAGGCCGAGGTGCACGTCACCGAGGAAGGCGAGCTCAAGCAGACCATCGCCACGATCCTCAAGGACCGCAAGTGCAACGACATTCGTTACGCCGAAGGCATGGACGCCAGCCTTTTCGAGGGCTTCGACGCCAAGCCGGACGATAAATCCGTCGATCCGCGCACCCTGAACGAGACCGACGCTGTGGTTACTTATTCCCACGTCACCTCCGCGCAGACCGGCACTATCGTGCTCGAGTCTGACGAGCGTTGCGGCCGTCGCGCACTGACCCTGGTTCCGGACCGCCACCTGTGCATCGTCCACCAGAATGAGATCGTCTACGGCATCCCTGAGGTCATCTCCCGCATGAACCCGGAGAAGCCAGCGACCTGGATTTCTGGCCCATCCGCTACCTCCGATATCGAGCTCACTCGTGTCGAGGGCGTGCACGGCCCGCGTGACCTCATCGTTGTCATCGTCAAGTAGTTCTGTGTAGCCCCTCTCCTGCCTCGGCCGGTGAGGGCACCCACCTACTGTGAATATGATGCTAAAAGCATCAAAAAAGCATAGGCTAGGTCTACCAATCATTTTTATTCTGGAGACCTAACCTATGCTTTCTTTTTCTTCTAAGCTTGCGGCCACGCTCGGTGCTGCTGCGGTCACCATTGGTGTCGCTGCACCGATTGCTACGGCCGCGCCAGCCCCCGCTCCGCAAGAAACCAAGCCCGCCATTTCCTGGGAAGACTGCCCCGAGCAAGTAGACGTCGCCAATGCCGAGTGCGGTCGCATCGACGTGCCTACGTATTACGACAACCCACAGGCCGGCACCATTAGCGTCGGCTTCGTGCGCGTTCCCGCCGCAAAGCCAAGCGCCCGCCGTGGCGCATTGTTTACCAACCCTGGTGGCCCAAGTGGCGATGCCTATGGTTGGGCCGGCAATAGCGCTAATCCATGGCCACAGGCCGTGCGCGATGAGTGGGACACCATCGGTGTACAACCGCGTGGCTTGCCCGGCTCCACGCCAGTAAAGTGCGATGCCACTGCAACCACCGATCCGCTCCAAGAAAGCCTCCAGGTAGGTAAGCTCACCCGCGATGCCTGCGAAAAGCACACCCCGGGCTATACCAACTCGCTGACCACCGCGAATACCCTGCAGGACTGGGAAATGGTGCGCCGCGCCTTGGGCGAAGAAAAGATTGACATCGCCGGCACCTCCTATGGCACCTACCTCGGCTCCGCCTACGCCACCAAGTATCCGGAGCATACCGGCAAGGTCCTGTTGGATTCGGGCATGAGCCCCAAGCTGGCCTGGAATGGCATCTTTGCTTCGCAACAGCGTGGCTATGAAAAGGGACTGCATGATCTCTTTGGGTTCATTGCCAAAAATGACGCCAAGTACCACCTCGGCAGCACCCCGCTCCAGGTTTATGAAAAATGGTCACAGAAGGTAGCCCGCGAGGCCGGCGTGCGCCCTACTGTTTTGCCGCCGAATGCCAAGATTGGTGACCTTCCTCCAGGGCTCGAGTTTGCCGGCCAGCCTGGCGCGGACATCATGACCGCCACCGGCCCGCTGCGCGTGCAGGCGGAGTTCCTCGGCCAGAAGATTCAGCACCCCAATGCCGTGCAGGTTTCATCCCCACTCTTGGGGATGACGCGCGTCGCTGTTCCGGTTCCTGCGCAGTGGGATACCTTTGCCAAGCACTTGAATGGCAGCGAGCCCATGGATGCTGAGCAACCCGACCCGGAGACAGTGCGCAAACACCAAGAATCCGTGGCTCAGGCGATGAATATGCAAAACCTCATTGTCTGCAATGAAAACACCGTACCCGGCAATCCGCTGCTGTACCCAAGCTACCTGTGGACCAACTTCGTCAGCCTTGATCCCTTCACGCTCATCAATTCCCTCTACGGCTCCGGCGCGGGTTGTGGCGGCCGCACGCCAGTGACAGGCCAGGCGCCTCTCGATGGCTCTAAGCTGGCCACCAAGCCCCTCCAGATTCAGGCTACGGGCGACCCACAAACGCCGTACCAATACCACACCAGCCTCTCCAAGCCGATGCAGTCGCGTGTGGTCACCGTCCACGGCCCCGGCCATGCCCACTTTGCGTCCCAGAATAAGGTCGTTGATGACATTGGCGTGCACTACCTGCGCACCGGCGAAGTCACTACTGCCGACGCCCCCGGGTTGATTTAGTCCCCCGCTAACCCATGCGCTAAAATCACATCGTTGGGAATTTTCCCAGCGATGTCTCCGTAGCTCAGCGGATTAGAGCATCGGTTTCCGGTACCGAAGGTCGCAGGTTCGATCCCTGTCGGGGACACGGTTAGAAGTGGGGTTTCACGAAACTGTTCCAATCTTTTCACGAAACCTCCTGCCGGCCGAAGGAAAACGGCCGCGAACACAAAAATGACCCGCTCTGTTCGTTCGGAGGGGTCATTTTTCTTTGTCTGAACGCCGTTCCTGCTCGGGTTATAGCGCGGATTGTTTATGAGCGCGGACCGAGCCGCGGAAGAGTTTCCGTACTCATCTGGTGGCGCGGTTTTTGCAGCGCTTCATAGCGGTCTTGTTGCTGTGATCACGCAGGACTGGCTGCGGGTAGTTGTTGGGGTCTGAACAGAGAGGGGTGCGCCCAGTCGGGGCCGTTTGGAACACTGCTGCTCCGTCAGAGCCCGAAGGCTCCGCCGCTGACGAGGATCACGATGCCGAGGCCGATGAGAACGATGGGAAAGAGGATGCCCTCCCAGCGTTCGAGCACTTCCGCGATCGGGGGGCGGGTGGCGACGAACTTTGCCAGGGCCACCAAGAGCGCAACGAGCGCGAGGAAGATAACGCAGTAGGCGACTACCGCGAGAGGTTCCACGCTGAGGAATACAGGGGTGTAGACACCGATGTTGTCGCCGCCATTGGCAAACGTGACGCCTGCGACTGTCCAAACGCCGACCTTCTTGCCGGCAACCTTGGCCTCGTCGTCATCGTCGTTATCGTCTCCGCGCCAGGCCTGCCATGCGGCCCAGAGGCCGATGCCCAGAGGGATGAGACCAAAGTATGGAATAGCTGCCGGGGGCAGAAATGCTCCGGCGCCGATGGTCACAAGGATCGCGGCGACGAGGATGCCGGCAAAACCGAGGTACTGGCCGGCCAAAATACGGGCGGTGGTTCCGCTCTGGCCTGCCCCTCGCGCGAAGAAGAGGGAGAGCACGATGATGTCGTCGATGTTGGTAGTTGCGAACAGGCCTATCGCCTGCAAGACCGTGGTGAGGATCATGCGCCCTCCCCAGCTACGTCGCATCCGGGAAGCGAGCAGGCGGAATCCATGCACGGGGCGTCTTCGTCTACTGCCAGGGTGGCATCGACCAGTGTCGTCAGCGCCTGCGCCAGGTGGGGATCGGCAATCTCGTATCGTGTCCGACGACCCTCGGGCTCGGAGATGACGATCCCGCAATCGCGCAGGCATGCCAGGTGGTTGGACACATTCGGGCGTGTCAGGTCCAAAGCTCGAGCCAGTTCCGCCGGGTAAGCGGGATGGTCGAGCAGGGTCAAGATGATCCGCGATCGAGTGGGATCGGCCAGTGCACGACCCAGGCGGTTCATCACGTCGAGACGTGAAGCAATAGTCAGCATGGACTGAACTATACAGCGAGCACTGAACATGTCAAGTCCGATGTAGCGGCGTGTGCTGCTCAGAAAACAGTGGAAGTGGCAGAGATTCCGGCAAAGTTGCGAAACAGCGTCGCCAGCTCGAGATCCAAGTTGTGCGCGAGCCTGGCGTAGTTGGCGAGGTCTGTTTTCAGGCGCGAAGAAGAGACTCGAACGACCGAAACTCGATGATGTCGTCGTCTCGAACCGGGAAGGCTCAAACAAACTTATCGACCTCACCCGCAGCCTCGCCTCGATTCCCGTTACCGGCGAGAAAACCTCCAGGGTTGACGATGACGCCCTCAACCGCATCATCGCCGACCAAAGCGAACTTCAGCGGCTGTACAAGCGAGACCCTAAGGCGCTCCAGGTACTCGTAGAAACCGAGACCTCGGCCGCCGAGATCAAGGAACTGAAGAACCGTCGCGACGTCGTTAACACTATGCAATCGTGGCTCGACGACCACGAAGCGTTTGCCGAAGCGAAAAACGCGGCGGGTGGCGCTGAGAAGGCGTGGTAGAACCTTCTCGAAGCCAACCCATGGGCCCTCGGCGTTGGTCTCGGAAGTAGACTCTACACCACTTGGGACGAGAGAAATCTTGAGCAAACAGTTCGCGGAGCAAACCTGCACGCTTCCGGGAAACGCGCCGACGCCTTCTTAGTGTCCAACGGCCTGCTGCGTTCAGTGGCACTGGCAGAGATTAAACACCCGGACACGCCTTTGCTGACATGGGACCAATACCGCAGTGCTGTTTACGGGATCAGCCGCGATTTCTTCGGCGCAGTAGCCCAGGCCAAGAAACGGTTCTAGTCGCCAAAGAGAGCCACGCTAGATGGATTGCCGAGAGGAACACCGAGGGAGGCAGCACTGGCGACGGTGCGAATTTGGTCGAGCCACGCTCGTTTTTGGTGATCGGCTCCATGAGCGACTTGTGTAGCTCGCAAGGAAACCGGATTGACGCGAAGTTCCGTAGCTTTGAAAGTTTCCTCTCGAACCTTAGGTCACCGGAGGTGCTTACCTTTGACGAACTTGTCGAGCGGACGCGGTGGAATGTGGAGCTTGCTGAGAAGCGAGAAGGCACGGATGCGGAGGTTCCTAACTTTGAGTTCTAAGACGAAGTTCCTGCTCGCGGCATTTGTTTGACTACTGTCGTGTAGCCGCGGATCTGATATAACTGGTCAGGGGTTTCGTGAAAGCCCCGAAGCCTTGATTCATCACCTTCTTGACGCATAGAGATATTCTGAACGCAAATTTTTTCGCGCTAGCCAAACGCGCGAAGATAGCGAACGGCCCCCGCGGGGGCCTCGTGTCCAATAGGCAGGACAGTAAAATACTCAGCCGGCGTGCCAGTAAAATACGCTCCTGGTATCTGCTTAGAGCCGAAGCGGCAGTAATAATCCGGCTCCCCTAAAACAACGGTGCCAGCAGCACCCGCCTGCTTTAACTGGTTCAGAGCGGCTTTGATGAGCGCACTGCCGATTCCATTTCCCTGCTGATCCGGCGAAACTGATACGGGGCCAAGGCCGAACCACCCTTCCGTAGAATCAAACGTAACTGGGGACGCTGCAATATGATCTACGCGGTGGTCGCCTTTATGCTCACCGAAACGAGGCTTCACCCGGGTAACAGATACACCACGCTAAAGGGCGCAACCAGGGAAAGCGTTGCAACGACTCTCAGAACTCAAGATGTGCACCAGATGCACAGCGCTTAAAGTACGGCTGCGGCAATGATGGAAACAATTGCTGCTCCAGTAAAGAAAGGAATAGACGTTATAATTTTACGCCTATTCCTGATTGAAAGATTTCCAACGTCGGTAGAGCGCGTTGAATAGTCTCGCTGCAGAAAAGAACACGATAAAAAGAAAAACCGAAGACAAGCAGAAGATTAAAATCGCTTCCACCAGGGTTCCCTGCTCACTCTGGAGCGATATAATTGTGACCGCGATAGCTCCTAAGAGAGACGCGGTGACTACTTGCCAAAGAGGCCAAGCCCCATTTTTCATAAGTGTCCTACTCAGCTCTTAAGTAATCTGATACCACCTAATCATAAGCGCTAATACGGCATTACGAATGGGGACCTTTGCAGCGTTTGCGACAGGACGAAGCAACGGAGGGACTGCCCCTGTGATGCAGCCACCAATTAGCGCATCAACACGGGCTTCGGCTTCTAATCTGTGACCATGCCTTATTTTACTAACCAGCTCGCTTGCAGCCGCTCCTCCAAGAGCCCCTACGACGCAGCCACCAATTGCAGCAATGAACGGCAGAATAGCGGCTGGAACCGCACGGACAGAAACCTCTTCCGAATCAGAATGTTGCTTCTGGATTGCTTCAACTTCACGAAGCGAAGGCATTATCTCAGCTTGAGCTTCCGGATCGCTTGGAAAAAGTGCCGCAGCTACGCCTTCCGGAGTAGATTCTTTCGAGGCATTGTCGAGAGCTTCATAAAACTCCGGTGGAAACCCTTCCACCCTTTCACTATAGATTGGGGCAGATTCTGAAATACTGTCAGCACTTGCAGCGGGAACTATGGACAAAGTAGACGTTGGAAGAACGGTTGACATCAGGAAAGCAACCATTTTTCTTCTGGCAGAACGAGTAGTTTTCTGCTCACTTTGCGAATTCAAGACGTAACTGCGGGGCACAATAAGTCTTTCGGTATTGAGACGCCTGTCATAGTTGAAATAACTTTGACGTCAACTGTCTTGTTTTCATGAGACAATCGGAAAGAAATATCACCTAGATGCCTTATCTCCTTCCAATACCGAAACCACCCGAGTTCCAACAATCGCTCTAGCCATGTACACAAAATCGGAACGAAAGTGACCACCTTTCGGGGGCAACCTATCACTGGTTTTCTGGGGAATATGGCCAGGAAAAATCGGGAATACCCCGCGCACACGGCGGATTCAATGTCGGACTCGTGGCCGGCTTGCACAGCTTGCCGGGCGGTGTGTCTGATACTGTCGGCGTATGTCTACCTTCCTGGACAGCGCGGTTTTCCGTCTCGCGGACCGGGTCGAGCTACGAAACGGGTGCCTGATCGTGGCAGTGACTTTCCAGTTCAGCGTGGTGGCGTGAAACATTTCGGATGAGGCCGTAGAACACCGGTAGCAAGGGTGTGGGGTTGGAGCTGGTGAAGGAGTTTTCCGACCCCGCTGCCCAGCAGGATTTTCTGGTGGGCAGCGGTTTATTTTTCCTCCGGTCAGCTAGGTCTTCCTTAGCTGGACACGAGCCTTCTATCGCCACTCTGGATTGTCGGTATCCACCCCTTGCGCCTTAGCAGCATGCTCAATGGCGTCCGCCAACCATTGCGCCAACCCCTCTTGCTGCGTTTCATAGTGGGCACGGAAGCGCTCGTCAGCTACGTAGCCGCGTGAAATCAAGAAGTGCTTTGCCGGCGTGACGGGAAAGAAGGCGCTTAATGCTTCGCGGTGCTTTTCGACGATCCCCTGCGCCTCCTCCGAATCCGGTGCCTTACCGCTCGCTACAGCTTCGGCAAGTTCTTTATCCACCTCAGCCACGCCGGCTTGAGCATCGCTCCAGTTCTTCTCCGACCAACCGGCAGTGCGCTGCTGATACACAGCCCAATCCTCGCTCGATCCGTAGGCCTCTTCGGCTTCTTGTTGATGCGCGGCGAAGTTGGCATCGCCGACAATCTGTCCGATTTCTTCGGTGGTGAGCTTTCGGTTATTCATTGCATCCTCCATCAAGGTGTCAATTGCTGCCAGCATGTCAGTAAGGCTGTCGCGCTGCGCGAGCAGGCTCTCCTTTTGCCTCCGCAAATGTTCTAAGTCGGAGGCACCGCCATCTAGCAGCTGTTTAATATCGGTCAATTTCATACCGGTGGCGCGATAGATCAGAATCTTCTGCACGCGGGCGCAGTCTTCTTCGGTGTACAGCCGGTAGTTGGACCAACTGCGCCACGTTGGAGACAGCAAGCCTTGTGCCTCCCAGTGATGCAAAGTGCGCACCGTGATGCGGAAGAGCGCTGCTACCTCGCCAACGGTATAGAGAACTTCATCGATGTCGTCCATGGCTTCATTGTCGCGCCTTACGCTGCGTCAGGGTCAACCTCAAAGAAAAATCTGCAGAAACTGTTGCCAGAGTGTTGGGTTTATGCAACACTTGGGTGCATGACAGCAAATGACGCCCCAGTTTCAACAACGATCCGCGCCGAACGGTTCCGCAGACCCGGCCCCACACGTGGATTAATCGCGTCAATGTATGGCTGCGTGGCCGTATCCGCGATTTTCCTCATCATTGCCTTAGCATTTTCCGCCTATTGGGCCCTCTTTGCCATGTCGATAACAATCGCGCTCTCGTGCGTACCGTGGACCATTCTGCGAATTTCCATCGACTCCAAGGACACGAAGCCTCTGGCCTCTCTCGATGAATATGAGGCCCAGGTGCTGGACCACTGGCGGCAAAAGGCGTTCAAGCTGTCTACGTCATTGCTTATCGGCGGGAGCGCGGCTGCTTTCATATCCAACTTTGGGTTCCTGGGCGCAGATATCTTCGAATTAAATAGCACCAAATTTCTCTTAGGAGTCGGCTACTACCTGCTCTTTAGTTATTTCATCTCTGCCACCCTGCCCGCTGTCGGATACGCACTGACCTTCAATCAGAACTCGGAGGACTAAACATGCCCACTTTGACCATCGATCACCTCAATAAGTCCTTCGGGGAGACTCAAGCCCTGCGGGATATGACCTTTAGCGTTGGTGACGGCGAAATCTTCGGTTTCGTCGGATCCAACGGCGCCGGAAAGTCCACCACCATGCGCATTGCACTTGGTGTGCTGGCCAAAGACTCTGGCGAGGTCTACTTCGATGACGCCCCGATTAATGACGATAACCGCCGCCGCATTGGTTATATGCCAGAAGAGCGCGGGCTCTACGGCAAGGAGCCACTCCTGAGCCAGCTGGTCTTCCTCGGCACCCTGCACGGCATGGATAAACCCGCCGCCAAGCGCGCCGGTACTGAGCTTCTAGAACAGCTGGGCCTGGGTGAGCGTATGGACGATAAGCTCGATGACCTGTCTTTGGGCAACCAGCAGAGGGTACAGCTCGCAGCCTCCCTTATCCACGACCCAGACATGCTGATTCTGGACGAGCCCTTCTCCGGGCTGGACCCGGTGGCGGTCAACGTCATGTCAGACATGCTGCGCGAGCGCGCCAATCGCGGCGTGCCCGTCATTTTCTCCTCGCACCAGTTGGACTTGGTGCAGCGCTTGTGTGACCGCGTGGGCATTGTGACGAAGGGGCATATGGTGGCTGAAGGGGGCGTCGATAAGCTGCGCAGCCAAGGCCCTCCCCGCTTTGAAGTCGCTACCCCAGCGCGCGGCTGGTATCCGGAAGGCACGGAGCTGGTGGCAGAAACTGCCGACGCCGTCGTGCTCGAGGCCGATGAAACCATCGATGACCAGGCAATCCTGCAGGCAGCCCTAGCCGCAGGCCCGGTACATTCCTTCGGCCGCAAGATCCCGGATCTCACCGAGCTATTCCAAGACGTCGTCACCAGCAACCAGAACGAGGAGGCCTAGGCCATGCAGTATTCCGCAATGAAGACCATCGGAGTTGTAGCCAAGCGTGAGATGGCAGTCGCGCTGAAGTCGAAGATGGTAGTGGGCACCATGCTGCTACTCATCCTCGGTGCCATTATCGCGCCTATCGCCATCAATATTTTCGGCGGAGATGATGAACCAGATTCTGTAGCCGTCGTGGGCATGGAAGCGTCTGCCTTTGATGATTCCGGTATCGATGCCACAGAGGCAAAAGACCGCGCGGAAGCCCAGCAATTGGTAGAAGACGAAGAGGCCGATGCCGCCCTAGTACCGGCAGAGAACGACGGCTGGGATCTCCTCAGCAAGGGCGATACACCTGCCGCGGTAACTACCACGGTCAACCAAATCGTTGCTTCTCAAGCACAAGCAACGGCGCTGGATAAGCTCAATATTGACCCACAAGAGTTAGAAAAGGCTACCCCCTCGACCACGGTCAATCAGGTGAACTTAGAAGAAGAGGACGGCACTGAACAGAAGCTAGCCAGCGTTGCCACGGTACTAATCGGAGTCATGGTTGTGGTCTTTTCCGTCGCGACCTTCTCCGGTCTAATTGGCGGCCGCGTCACCGAGGAAAAATCCTCCCGCGTAGTGGAAATCATCTTATCCTCCGTGCGTCCGGTAGACTTTTTGGCCGGCAAAATTTTGGGCAATTCCATCATCGGGTTCTTAGCTATCCTCCTCATCTTGGGCGGGGGCGCGATCTCGCTTGCTGCGACCGGCCTGGCTAGTGACATCGAGCTAGATTATGGCTTGGTAGCCGTCCTCCTTGTGGGCGAGATTCTAGGCCTGCTTTTCTTTGGCAGCCTTTACGCTGCAGCCGGCTCCATGGTGCAGCGCACCGAGGATCTCCAGTCCACGCAGGCGCCCATCCTCTTCCTCATCATGGCGACAGGCTATGTTCCCATGTTCGGCTGGGCGCACCTGGATGCCACGTGGATGCAGGTCATGACCTGGTTGCCGCCGGTCTCCATGCTGGTCGCTCCGATGCAGGTGGCCGGGGGCAACCTCAGCTGGTTAGGTTTGCTAGCTAGCTATGTGCTCATGGCTGTGGTGACCGCACTGATTATCATCCTCGTCGGTCGCATCTACCGCCGCGCCATTTTGAACAATGGCCGCAAGATGACCTGGCGCCAGGCGCTGGGCAAATAAAAATAATCCGGCTCCCCGCCGATGGTGCGGGAGCCGGATTCTTCTATGTACCGAAGCTACTGAGTGATGAACTCGTTGGTAATCGGCTGGGTAATGTCCAAGGTGCCGTGCTCGATGTAGTACATACCGAAGAACATGGCTGCCAGCATCACTACGGCTAGCAGCATGTTCGGGATCCACTGCACAAAGACGGAAACCCAGCCCTTGCTCTTATCGCGGGCTGCTGCTTCGCGCTGCTCCTGAGCCTCACGCTCGTTCATAATGATAAAACCTTTCGATCCACCGAGGATTAACTACGGATATCTTAACAGTTAAGTGCCCGCAAGGCCGCATTCCTCGCACTTTTGATTGACACCGAAATTCGGCAATTAAATTCCTGGGTCCTCATCATTGAGCAGCGCCTCTACAAAGGACTCGCGGTCTCCAAGCATGCGCTCAATGTCCTCTTCCGCGCCGACGATCCACAGCTCGGTGTCTTGGTCATAGGTGAGAGCGGAATCTGGGTAGGCCTCTAGTGCCTCCTCCATGGCGGCAACTTGTTCCTCGCTGGCGGCGTCGTCCAAGTGCACCTCTGGATCGCCGATTCGCGGGCTAAGCTCCTCCAACGCGGTGATCCCGTAGGTCTTATATTGCTTCTTCGGGTGCTCAAAGAGCTCTTGTCCCATCATGGAGCTTGATCCTTTCCGTGTAGTAGCGAATCTGGCACGTACCCCTCATAGCCCGGGATGTTTTTGACCTGTAGTACTCCGGCAAAAAAGCGCCGAAGGGCGGGCACGTCCTCGGGTTGCAGGTGGTCAAAGACCATGCGGCGCACGGATTCCACGTGTTCAGGAGCGGCACGCCGCAAGTGTTCTAGGCCAACATGAGTCACGCACACGTTGATGCCGCGAGCATCGTCCTCGTCCGGTTCTTTGGTGAGCAGGCCGCGCTTTTCCATCCTGGTTACTTGGTGGGAGGCGCGGGAGCGGTCCCACTCCAGCTGAGTGCACAGCTCGTGCAGGCGCAGGCGTTGTTCCGGTGCCTCGGACAGGGCAACGAGGACGGCGAACTCGGAGGCAGATACCTCGCCGCCGGCTTTCAGCGTTTCCTCCATTCCCCTATCTATTTTTCGCACAGCGGCAAGCAACAGGCGCCATAGCTCCTGTTCTTCGTCGTTTAACCAGCGAGTTTGATAAGGCATGGGACCTAGATTACCCCTTTGAGGGAAGCTATGTCGCGCTCATCGCGTCCCGGCACGCGGGAGTAGCGCTCTGGCATGCAGGTAAAGACCAATACCTGGTTGTCTCGTCCCACGTGGGAAAACAGCGTGGCCATAAGCTGCAGGCGGTGTGCATCGGTAGAGCCCAGCGCATCATCTACGATGACGGGAACCGACTCCGGCCCTACTAATTGCGCGATGGCAAAGCGGGTGAGGATGGCCAGCTGCTCGCGGGCACCTCCGGACAAGCTCGCTAGGCTCACCGTCTCATTGTCCTGGGTGCGGGTAGTCACGCGAAGGTCCTCATCGAGCTCGAAAGTGATGTCGCCACCGTACACGGTGCGGGCCAGCTGTGAGAGAGCAGCCACGAAGGGCGCGGCGTAGCGCTGGCGGGCGGCATCGCGGTGCTTAAGCAATAGTTCGCGCAGGTAGCGTGCGGCTTGCGCGCGCTTGTCGACGCTTTCGTATACTGCCCGGGCCATCTCCACCGCCGCGGTGGCCCGTTGGGCGCGCTCGGCGGCACCGGAGTGGAAGTTCACCTCGCTGGAAAGCCGGCCGAGGTCTACCTCGCAGCGTTGGATACGTTCGGTGAGGTAATCCAGGTGGGACTGCGCGCCTTCCACCAAGGAGTTGGCGGTATCAAGGTCTACGGCTTCCATCTGATCTAGCTGCCCGCGCAGGTCCGCCACTACGGATTCCAAGCGGATGACCTCAGCACGCAGGTCCTCGTCGGCGGCGCGTTCGCGTGCGGAGGAAAGGTCTCGAGTCACGCGCTGCGCGTTTTCGCGGGCCGCGGCAAGTTCGGCATCGAGGCGCACAGCCTCATGGGCTAGGCGGCTTTCGCGGTACGGCACGAGTTCGCGGTCGAGCGCATCGACCTTTTCGCTAGCTTCTTCCTCCGCGGCTTCGGCGGCGGCGAGGTCTACCTCTTCCACGTCCGCAAGGTCCGCGATCTTCTCAGCCAGCGCAGTATGCTGGGCGCGCAGCTCGCCTAAATCATCCGCACCCAGTTCCGCAGCTAGGGCGCGGGTGGCGGCATCGAGGTCGTCGTTCTGCGCACGGTGCGTCTCATGAGCTTCTTCGGCCGCAGCTACAGATTCTACGCCGAGGGTATCGAGCAGATCCCGCAGCCGCATGCGCGCCTGTTCCACATCGCGCTGGGTGTCCTCCGCGGAATAGGAACCGGCCGAGAAGCGGGCGGTGATATCGCCGATGGTGATTACGCGGGAATCGACAAGCTCGACGGCGGTGTCCTCCCCCACCTCGATGTCCTCGCCATCGACGCGGATGGTGGAGCCGGCCGGCCCGGAGAAATGCACCTTGGCGGCAGCGGCCTCGTGCAGGCGCTCGGCCACCGACAGCGCTGAGTCTGCCTTATGCAGGCCGGTGATATCGGCCGCGGTGACCTCCCGGCCGCGCTGCGCAACGACGGCGCGGGCTTGATCCGCCTCGGCGGCAAGGGAGTCAAGCGATTCCAGCCGGGCGCTGAGCTGCTCAAACTTCTGCTTATCCTGCAGGCGACGTGCCTGTTTGAGAGTGGTGCGGGCCGCGGCATAGTCCGCTTTGGCCTCTGCCAGTTGCTTCTCCAGCAATTCTTTGGCCGCGGCTTCTTCCTTCGCCTTGTCTTGCGCGGCGGAGAGCTTATGCTGGGCGGCCTCGGTGGCCACGGCAGCTTCTTCGGCCGCGGTGACGAGCTCGGCACGCTCGGTGACCGCGGCTTGCGCACGGGCAAGGTCTTCTAAAGCACGAGCGAGGGTGGCCTTATGGGAGTCCAGGGTGGCCTGCGCGGTGGCGGCTTCCTCGGCCTGCGCCTGTTTGTCGGTGAGATCGGCGCGGGCGGCGGGGAGCTCTGCTTCAGCGGCGGCTTGGTCGCGCTCGAGTTGCTCGTAGCGCTCGACCACGGAATCGAGCTCGCGCAGGACGCGGGTGGCTTCTGTGTATTCCTCTTCGGCGCGGGCTAGGGCTGCGACGGCGTCCTTGTACTCGCCGGCCGGGTTACCCTTCGCCGCGGTGAAGTAGCGCTGGTATTCCTTGTCCACGCGAGCGAGCAACGCGGAATCGTCGCCGGAGACCTCGTCCTCGGCCAGACCGGATTCGCGCTCGAGCGCGCGGGTCAGGCTAGGAATGCCGACAGCAGAGATGGCCGCGCCGGTGTCGTCTTGGCGCATAAAGAGGGCGTCGACAAGCGAGCGATCCAAATGCTCCGAAAGGATGCGCTCTAGCTCATCGTCGGCCTGGCTGCCGGTAAACTGCGCCGGCCGGGGTGCGGTGACATTCAGCTCGCAGGACTTCTTGGATAACCAACGCTTGGCAATGCGGAAGCGGTACTCCCCTACGCTCAGCTCGGCCGTAACTTCCGGGGCAACGTCCTTGCCCACCGGCTGCAGGGAGCGAATGCGCTTGGAGCGGCCGCTGTGCTTTTCGGTGAGCACAACATCGAGCGCCTCCACGATGGTGGACTTGCCGGCTTCGTTCTCGCCATGGATGACCACGACGCCGGTCTCGGGCAGCTCATCAAGGACCAGGTGCTCAATGCCGCGAACGTTGGTGAGTTCTAGGCGGTGGATGCGCATTAGGACTGCCCCTCCAAGCGGAATAGCAGGTTGGCGGCGTCGCGGGCGACGGGATCCTCGCGGTTGTCCAATAGTTCATGCAGCGCTTCGGCCGCGTAGCCGGAGATATCGAGGCTGGCCAATTCCTCCTCGCTGGGTTTCAGGTAAAGGTCCATGGTGCGCTCGCGCGGGCGCAGGGAGGCAAATACGGCTTCGTACTCGTCCAGGCCGCGCTGCAGACGGGCGTGGGCCTCGACGCCAAGCGTGCCGCGCAGGCTATATTTCACGGCCGTGCGCACCTTATCGGGGTACTCGCCCAGGCGCGCGAGGAAGCGCTCCACGTCTTCGGCAGAATCCACGGCAGCGTCGAGGGCTTCAAAGGTCCAGCGGCCGATGCGGCGCTTATCGACGTCCACCTCATCCCCCACGCGCACCACCAACGCATTGCCGGAATCGGATTCGCCGCCGCCAGTGCTCGTTTCCTTATAGTCCGTGGTCTCCGGGCTACCGGAAAACCACACCCGGCCGGTCGTGCCAAGGCTCGCGGTGGAGTGGGTATCGCCGAGCGCGAGGTAGTCGATCACCCCGCGGTCTAGGCAGTCCTCGACGAAGGCAAGGTCAATGGTATCGGCGTCATCCTCGCCGGAGCGGGAATCCACCTGGCCGTGGCCGACTGCGATGCGGATGCCCGCGGCCGGCTCCAACGGTTCGAGCGCTTGGCGGACCAAGTCGTGATTCGCGCGCTTGGAAAGGTACGGCGCGCCAACCAGTTCCACGCCGGGTGCGACCTCGATGGGCTCCGAGTCTGCTATGACGTAAACATTGTCCGCGCTGGCCTTATAAAAGACCGAATCCGCCACCAGCGGGTCGTGGTTTCCCGGCAGGACATAGACCGGCACCGGCAGGCGCTTGAACATCTCCGTGGCGCGGGCGAGGATGTCGCGCGAGAGGGCATTGTGCTCAAAGACGTCGCCGGCCACGACTATGAAGTCCGCACCCGTGTCTTGAGCCAGCTCTCCCAGCCGGACGATGGCGGCCTCGCGGTCATCATTAAAGCGGCCTTGGGCCTCGCCCTTCAAGAACCAACGGGTCATGCCCAGCTGAAAATCGGAAGTATGAATAAACGTGGTAGCAGTCATTAGTGCGAGAGATGGTAGTAGAGGTCTTCAATATCAGATACCGCGCGCAAGAGATCCAGGTTGGTATGCGAAACCGAACGCATGGCCTTGCGCAATAGGTCCGGATCGGAGTCATCGATGGCCGGGGCTACCTTGGGCTGCGGCAGCTTCGGCAGCTCGCGGCCGTTCCAGAAGATGTCATTCTTTTCTTCCTCGGACAGGTCACTCGGGGTAAAGCTTTCGCGGCTAACCGCCTTGGCCTGTTCTAAGACCATGCGCTCGAGCCGGGCAAAGTCCAGCCCGCGCATATTAAAGATGACGGCCGGGTCCGCATCGGCGCGGGTGGCGAGCTTATCGCCCACCGCCACGATGTGCTTGCACACGTACTCGCCATCTGGGCAGTCGCAGGTCAGGCGGAGGTCTTCGGCCTCGGAGGCAAAGAGGGTGTCCAGGGCGGCGTCGGAAAGCATGCCCTTGCGCGCATTGGCCACGGAATTGGGGGTGCGGGCGAATTCGGTGGCCAGCTGGGCAATATCGTCGTTATTGCGGTACGGCAACTGGATGAGCACCGCAAAGGGCTCGTTCTGGGAGCCTGCCACGCGGCCATGGATGGCACCGTTGCGCACCTCGAGGCCCACGACGTGGCCGCCCTCCGCGTACTGGCGGCCGCGGGTAATCCGGCCGCGATCCGCGCCATGCGAGGTAAAGGCCGCGATGCGCGAGGCCGTAGTGGACAGGATGCGCCCGCTGCGGTCTACGTGATTGACCTCAGCCGGGGTGCTTACTCGTTTGCGGGTGCCAAAATTGGCATAGATGACGTTGTCGTCGCCTTTGACGGCCATGGATTACTCCCTCCCCCGGTAGCTCATGAGTGCGGCCAACTGATCTGGGTCCAGCTCGGTGAGCCAGCCCTCGCCTTCGCCCACCACGGCGCCGGCCAGCTGCGTCTTACCGTCCAAGATATCCTGGATGGATTCCTCCAGCGTACCTGCGGTGATCATCTTATACACCTGCACATTGCGGCGCTGGCCAATGCGGAAGGCACGGTCCGTCGCCTGGTTTTCCACCGCCGGATTCCACCAGCGGTCCATGTGCACGACGATAGAGGCGGCCGTGAGGTTCAGACCGGTGCCGCCGGCTTTGAGCGAAAGGATCATCGCCGGCGGTCCGTCCTCGGACTGGAAATCTTCCACCATCTGGTCGCGCTTATTCTTGGTTACTCCGCCGTGGAGGAAGGGAATATCGCGGCCCAGCTGGTCACTCAGATAGGGCTGCAAGATATCTCCAAAGGCCTTGTACTGGGTAAAGACGAGGAGTCGCTCGCCGGATTCGGTGGCCTCATCCACGATGCGCATGAGCTCTTTGACCTTGCCGGAGCGGTGCTTGCCCTTGAGCGTCACCGGCGAGTTATCGCCCAGGTAGTGCGCGGGGTGATTACAAATCTGCTTAATGCGGGTTAGCGAGGCCAGCACCAAACCGCGCTTATTGATGCCTGTCGCCTCCTGCAGGTCCTTCTTTACCTGGTTGACCAGTGCCTTATACAGGGCGGCCTGCTCGGTGGTCATGGATACGGTGAGGATCTGCTCGGACTTTTCTGGCAAGTCATCGATGATATTCGGGTCCGTCTTGACGCGGCGGAGGATAAACGGTGCGGTGAGCTGGCGGAGGCGCTCGGACATCTCCTCGTCATTATTGCGCTCGATGGCCTTGGCAAAGTGATTGCGGAAGAACGAGGCGGTGCCCAACACGCCGGGATTGCAGAAATCCAGGATGGAGCGCATCTCGGAGAGTCGATTTTCCACCGGGGTGCCGGTCAGCGCCACGCGGTGCTCTGAGGGCAGCGAGCGCACGGCTTTGGACGAGCGGGTCGCGGAGTTCTTGATGGCCTGGGCTTCATCGAGGACAACGCGCTGCCAGCCCACCTCGCCCATGTCATTAAAGTCGCGGCCCACGGTGCCGTAGGTAGTGATAACGAGATCGCTCACGCCGGCCTCCTTAAAAAAGTCCTCGCCGCGCGGGCGACTCGAGCCGTGCTGCACCATGACCTTGAAGTCTGGGACGAAGCGCTGGGCCTCGCGGGCCCAGTTGCCTACCACGGACGTTGGTGCCACCACGAGCGTGGGACCGGTCTGCTCACCGCGGTCTTTCTCTACCGCGAGGAGGGACAGTAGTTGAAGGGTTTTGCCGAGACCCATGTCGTCGGCAAGCACTGCCCCAATGCCACTGCGCGACATCCAATACAGCCAGTCGACGCCGCGGCGCTGGTACTCGCGGAGCTCCGCCTTCACAGTCGTAGGGATCTCCACGCGCTCTGGCGCGACCTTATCCACCCCGCCGAGCAGCGCCGTGTGCCAGGTGCTGCCGGTGAACTCGATGGGCTCTTGGGTCATGGACTCTAGCGCCAGCTCGCGCAGTTCGGCCACGGTGACCTGCTCGTGCTCCTCGCCGCCCTCGTTGAATTCTTGGCGGCGGCGCTCCACGTCCGCCATCAGAGCTTCCCACCCTGGCTGGTCGAGCTGCTTAGCCATCTCTGCGGAGGCTGCTAGCTGCTCGAGCTCCTTTTTCTTGCGCGCGATGGCCTTCTCCCGCAGCGCGTCCATGTAGCCGGAGACTTGGGAGACGACCTGCTTATCGGCCATGACCCACTTGCCGCGCAGCTGGATGAGGCCGGACTTGGAATTGACCAGGTCCTCCATCTCTTCCTCGGTCAGCTCCACATCGCCCACGGACATGCGCCAGTTATAGTCCACGAGCTTATTCATGCCGATGTGTTTCTTCGTGGCGGCCTCGGCCGGATCGCGGGCCTCGTGGGTTTCCAGCTTGGCCTTAGTCTCCATCTGTGCCCAGGCTTTAGGCAGCATGACGGTCACGCCGCTGGCCTTGAGCTTATCCACCTCGTGGGTAATAAAGTGGGTGAGCTGGTGGGTTTCAAGGTAGACGTCCCAGTCGCCGTCGCCAGGCTGCGGCAGCTGCGCGGTCTCCCCCAGCGTGGGTGCGATGCGCACGGCTTTGCGGTGAGCTTCGCGCAGCTTTTCCACACTCGCTCTATCCAAACTCTGCGCCGACACCGGCCGCGGAGAATCCGTGCCCGAGCGCACCCGCACGCGCACTGGCCACTTGGCCGTATCCGGGTCAACGTCAAGCGGCTCCTCCACGATGTAGACCAGCTGGAGCTCAACCTCGTAGATGGAATTCTTCCACTCATTGAGCCCGCGCAGCAGCTGCGAGCGTCCCCGCCGGATTGGCCGCGTATCGAGCAGGGCGCGGGCGAACTCGTGCCATGGCATCGGCCGCGGCGCCTCCGCCACGGGCCGCAGCTCGCGAAAGGCAATCCAGTGGGTGAGCTCATCGGCCATGTCATCCGAGAGCGCCCGATTATTCACGTGCAAAATGCCCGGCGCGGCCGCCATCATCTCCGCGAGCCAGCCGCGCTCGCCCAGGCCGGAGGCCAGCTGCCACATGGGGAACCACTCATTGGCTTGGTAAGCCAGCCGGAAGGTCACGCGCCCGGCGCGCACGAACTTGCACAGGCCGCTGTAGGCATGAATCAGCCACTGAAGGTCGGGGGCGATGGTGGCGGGCGGCTTGTGGTTCAGGTGCTCCATTTGGGCGAGCGCCGCCACGGCCTCTTCGGGGCCGAACATCGCCATGGGCACCATCAGGGAGACATCCTTGCCCTTTGGCGTACGCAGCGATACCCGCGCTCGGTTGCGGAAAGATTTCTTCCCCAGGATGGACTCCACCGCCGGCGGGAAGGTGCCCTCAGGAACGGCGTTGGGCATGACAATCTTGTGCCCTTCTACCTGTTCAATCCATAGACCTAGTCCCGTAACGGGGAGCCACAGTCCATGCACTAGGTAAGAAGCCATAGCCGCCAGCATAGCAGCCCATTTGATTTTGTTACACGCTCGTTATGTTCCGTCCTTTTCCCAGTTGAACGACAGAAAATCGAAACGGAGATCTGCGCCACACCTGTATTTTCGCTTGGGTTAACCTTGTGACCCCGTTAACGTGAGAATGTCATCACACACCTACAAGGAGTAAAACGTGCAAGATTCAACTTGGTACGTCATTGCGATGATCGTGTATCTCCTCGCAATGGCAGCCATTGGCTATTGGAGCTACAAGCAAACCGATCAATATGACGATTATGTTTTGGGCGGCCGTGGTCTGCACCCATTCGTAGCGGCCCTCTCCGCAGGCGCTTCCGACATGTCCGGCTGGCTGCTCATGGGCCTGCCTGGCGCGCTCTTCCTCTCCGGCATGTCCGAGCTATGGATGGCCATCGGCCTGCTCGTCGGCTGCTGGGCAAACTGGAAGTGGGTCGCACCGCGCCTGCGCTCCTACTCGGAGATCGCGGCCAACTCCATTACCGTGCCGTCCTTCTTTGAAAACCGCCTGCACGATAAGTCCCGCCTGCTGCGCATCATCTCCGCAGCCATCATCATCTTCTTCTTTACCTTCTACGTCTCCTCCGGCATGGTCTCCGGCGGCCGCTACTTCGAGTCCACCTTCGGTGGCGACTACCTCACCGGCATGCTTGTTATCGCCGCGGTGACCATCTTCTACACCTTCGTCGGCGGATTCTTGGCTGTGTCCTACACGGACGTCGTCCAGGGCGTGCTTATGTTCGTCGCCTTGATGATCGTGCCAATTATGGCAATCGTCTCTCTCAGCGATCCTGCTTCCATCTTCTCTTTCGCAAGCAATAATGCCTACGGCACCGATGGCGTAGTGGAAAATGACAACTACTTCTCCATGTTCGCGGGCGTTTCCGCTGGCGTCATCATCGGCAACCTGGCCTGGGGCCTGGGCTACTTTGGCCAGCCACACATCGTGGTCCGCTTCATGGCGCTGCGTAAGCCTTCCGACGCCCGCCAGGGCCGCTTCTACGGCGTTACCTGGATGGGTCTGTCCGTTATCGGCGCTATCTTCGTCGCTCTCTCTGGCACCGTCTACTTCACCCAGACCGGCCACAGCATCACCGACCAGGAGAACTTCGAAACCATCTTCCTGGATATGGCGCAGGCCATGATGCACCCACTGCCCGCAGGCTTCGTCCTGACCGCGGTTCTGGCCGCCATCATGTCCACCATGTCGTCCCAAATGCTCGTCGTCTCTACTTCCCTCATCGAGGACCTCTTCCTCATCTTTGCTAAGAAGAAGCCCAGCGAGCAGGTCCTCATCAATCTCTCCCGCACCGCCATCGTCGCCATCGCGGTCATCGCCGCCCTGCTGGCAATCAACCCATCTGACTCCATTTTGGGTCTGGTTGGCTTCGCTTGGGCAGGCTTTGGTTCTGCCTTCGGCCCGATCATCTTGCTCTCCCTGTACTGGAAGCGCCTCAACTCCGCCGGTGCCATTGCCGGCATGCTTACCGGTGCAATCGTTGCTATTGGCTGGGGCATGTCTCCGCTTTCCGACGTCCTCTACGAAATCGTCCCAGGCTTCTTCCTGGCCCTCATCGTGGCGGTTATTGTCTCCAAGCTCACGAAGGAGCCTAAGCCAGAGGTTGTTGCCGAATTCGAAGAGTCCACCAAGCTGGCCAAGCTCGTGGAAAATGACTCCAACCTCGACTTTGAGGAAGCCGCAGAAAAGGTCACCGATAAGTAATCGGAACCAACGCGGACTCCTCGCAGTCCAATAGGACATGAAGTCCTATTACCTGGCCGCGCTATCATGCATCACCGTCCTCATCGGTGCATGGTATGCGTGGCCTTTTCCGCGTTTTGACGTCACCACGCTCCCCTCCCGCCCCGAAGCCGCCGGCTACAACCGTGAAGACTTCGGCATCTGGCAGCCCCACGGCGCCTGCACCACCCGCGAGGTCATTCTAGAAAGCCAATCCAGCGAACCCCTCCACGCCTGCCACGCCCGCAGCGGGGCCCTTTATGACCCCTATAGTGGCACCACCATTCCCGCTACCTCGCCCATTGAGATCGACCACATTTTCCCCCTCTCCGCGGCCTATGACCTTGGCGCTTCCGAGTGGGACCGCGAAACCAAGGTCCGCTTTGGCAACGACCCGCTCAATCTCGTAGCCACCAGCCGTGAGCTCAACCAAGAAAAGTCAGACGCCCTCCCCGCGGAATGGCTACCTCCCGCCAACCGCTGCGACTATTCCCGCCGCCTTGCTGACATAGCCCGAAAGTACGCCCTTCCCCTGCCTTCTAAGGACGTGCGGGCGATGCAAAGGCAATGTCGGTTAGCCGTACTCACCGGAAATTGATTAGGGTTGACGTGGCAACTTTCCGCGATTGAAGGGTTCATTCAATGACTTCTTTCCTTGTATTTTTCCACGTGGCCGCAGCCATTCTCTTGATCGGCCCGGTATGCGTATCCACCTCCAGCTTCCAGACCCAAATGGTCAAGGCAGCACAGGGTGACCACGCGGCGCTCGGCTCCGCTCGCGTCCTGCACAACATCACCAATACCTACGGCTACATCTCTGCCATCGTGCCTATCCTCGGCCTCGGCGTATTCCTTTCCGATATCAGCGCTTACAAGTCCGAAGTGAACTTCCACATCGCCATCTTGGTTGCCATCATCGCATGGTGCCTGCTCTTCTTCGTCATTCTGCCAAAGCAGAAGAAGGCGATGGCCGCCCTCGAATCGACTGAATCCTTCGACTACGCGGCAGCTAAGAAGCCACTGTCCGCATTCGGCGGCGTATTCAACCTTCTGTGGATCATCTGCCTCATCCTGATGTACGTCCACTTCTAAGTGGCCTTCTAAAAAGCCATTTACTCCTCTGGGACAGTGTCTTCACTGTCCCTTTTCTCGTTTTCTAGCTCTTCCTTCAGCTTTTGCGCATCTTCGTGCGCATTCTCTCGACGCCGCCGCGTCGCCTGCGCCACAGTCTGCGCCCACCTCCGATTCTTCGGCGCGAGCGGCCCGCTGGCTTCGTCATAGACCCAAGTCGAATCTTCAAAGAGCCAGACGACGTCCCCGCTAATCGGATCCTTGATATAAAACGCCCGTCCATCAGTCTTGATGTTGTGGTGATGTTGACACAGGCAGGTCAAGTTTGCCGCCGAAGTAGGTCCTCCGTCAGCGAAATCATGCCGGTGGTCCATCTGGGAAGCCATCGCCGGCCGCGTACATCCGGGCCACCGGCAGGTTCCATCGAGCCCTTCCACAAAGGCGCGAATATGCGGCGGGGTGACGTAGTTTCCGCTTTCATCTTCTGCCGCCTTCTCCATGTCGCGCACGGTCGTGGCCCGCGATTGCATGTCATCGGCCACCTCAGGCGAAACCCAACCCAGGTTTTGGACGAAAGCAGGAGCATCCGGCAGATCGCAGCGGTACATATTGAGCACCACCTTCGCCTTGGCTTCGGCCTCACCGGTGAGCAACTCGACCGCAGCCTGAGCCAAGGAAATGTCCTTCTCCGTGGCCACACCGCGAATATTTCGGTCGATGATTTCGGCAGTCTCTAGGCCCACGTCGAGGCACACTGCGGCCCACTCCCCGCCCGTAGGCTCGAGGTGATAGGACTCCTTGCGCCGCGGGTCGCGTGCGGCGATGGTCGGATCAAGGCGGACAATAAGCTCCCGCAGCTTTCGCCGCAGGTTGCGATGGGACGGTAATTTTTGGTTGGGGCGTTTGGGGGTGAGGTAGGTGGTTAATTCGGCGTCGATAAGCAGGCGTTTTTCGGTGTCAATCTCGCCCAACTTGGACAGCGTCTGGTCAATAGTAATTAAGCGGTCTAAATCTAAGTGGTACTGCTCTTCCTGCCGGGCTTTAAGGCGCGGCAGCTCCTGCAATCGCTCAAAGGCGAAAATGATATTTCTAATTCGGGACTGCCGCGTTCCGGTGAGATCCGACAGTGATTGGCTAATTATTTCGATATCGTCATCCGGGTCTGGATGCAGGCGTTTCCATAGGAGGTATTCGGCCTTGCGAATGTCTGTTGCTGCTTGTGAGGTGGAATTTGCTGGATTGGTATTGGCAAAGTAGGGCGCATTCATGGACTTCCCCGCAGAAGTTTCTCTAGAACATGTTTGCGCTTTCAGTATACAAAACCCCTCCGACACACTACCCCCGTTTATAGTAAAACCGCAGGTCAAATGGCACGAAAAAATGGGCCTCCAAAGAGGCCCATCGAGTCGAAAATGCTAGTCGCGCCAGCGTCCACCGCGCTTGCGTCCACCGCCGTGGTCACGGCGAGGTGGGCGGCCGGTGTCCTTCTGAATCTTAATCAGCTGGCCGGAAATGCGGGTATCCTTCAGGCGGTCCAGCACTGCCGGATCGAGGTTCTTTGGCAGGTCAACCAGGGTATGGCCCACCGCGATGGTGATGCGGCCAAAGTCCTTGGCAGACAGGCCACCCTCGTTGGCAATAGCGCCGACGATGGCTCCTGGGCGCACATTTTGCCGCTTGCCGACGTCCAATCGGTACGTCTCAAAGTCTCCGTCCGGCCGCTTTGGGCTGCGGCCCTTACCGCCACCCTTGAAATCGCGCTTGCGATCGTCGCGGCGGTCGCGGTCGCGCTTCGGCTTGGGCAGCGGCTTGTCTTCCATCAGGAAGTTCTTGCCGCCCTGCAGCATGACGGCGAGGGCTGCGGCGATGTCATCCATGGCCGCGTTATTGTCCTCGGAGTACTTGCGCACCAAGGTGCGGAAGAAGTCCGCCTGCTTATTGTCCATGGAGTTGGTAATGGACTGCGCGAACTTTTCCTTGCGCTTTTCATTGACCTCATCAACGGACGGCAGGTCCATCTCTTCCAGACGGGCGTTGGTCACGCGCTCGATGGAGCGCAGCATGCGGCGCTCGCGCGGGGTGACGAACAGGATGGCTTCGCCGGAGCGTCCAGCGCGGCCGGTGCGGCCGATGCGGTGCACGTAAGACTCGGTATCGTTCGGGATATCGAAGTTCACCACGTGCGTGATGCGCTCAACGTCGAGGCCACGGGCGGCGACGTCGGTAGCCACGAGGATGTCTAGGCGGCCATCCTTGAGCTGATCGACGGTGCGCTCACGCTGCGCCTGCGCAATATCGCCATTGATGGCGGCGGCGCTGAAACCGCGGTCACGCAGGGTCTCGGCCACCTCTTCGGTCTCGTGCTTGGTGCGGCAGAAGACGATGATGGCGTCGTAATTGATGACCTCAAGGATGCGGGTGAAGGCATCCATCTTTGCGCGATGCGGGATAAGGAGGAAGCGCTGCGTGATGTTGTCATTGGTGCGACGCTCGGACTTCACCGTGACCTCGGCGGGGTTGTCGAGGTACTGCTTAGACAGGCGTCGGATAGCGTTCGGCATGGTGGCCGAGAAAAGCGCCACCTGCTTGCGATCCGGGGTGTCCTCCAGGATGCGCTCGACGTCTTCCTGGAAGCCCATGTTCAGCATCTCATCGGCCTCATCGAGGACGAGGAACTGCAGCTGGGACAAATCCAGCGAGCCCTTCTCCAGGTGGTCGATGACGCGACCCGGGGTACCCACGATGACCTGCGCACCGCGGCGCAGACCGGATAGCTGAATGCCATAGGCTTGGCCACCGTAGATAGGCAACACCTCGACACCCTTGAGGGACTCGGCGAAGGACTGGAAGGAGTCCGCCACCTGCAGCGCCAGCTCGCGGGTTGGCGCGAGCACGAGGGCCTGCGGATGGCGGGCCTTGGTGTCAATCTGTGACAAAACCGGCAGCGCAAAGGCTGCGGTCTTGCCGGTACCGGTCTGGGCAAGGCCGACAACGTCGCGGCCTTCCATCAAGATCGGGATGGTTTCTTCCTGAATGGGGGACGGCTTGGTGAAGCCTACTTTCGCAACGGCCTCCAGAATTTTCTCTGGCAGGCCAAGATGCGCGAACCCCTGGGAGTTGTCGTTGGCTGAATCTTGGGACTCAGCGCCGGTGTCCTCAGAAGTATTCGCAGCCCTGGTGTCCTTGGTGACACCTTGCGAGTTGTCCTGAGATTCCGACTTATTAAAATCTTCCGGCTCGTTGACGCCGCCGGTGGCGTTATCGGTAATGCTCATTGCTTCACCAACCCTACGCGATTGCCGCCCCAAACTCCATATCCTAAGCGCCCGCGACGAAAGTGCGGTAGCTCAGCGGCATGCCCGGACGGTAGGCCAAGTGCACGGCGCTGGGGGCGTCGAGCACGTGCAGGTCCGCGGCGGCACCCTCCACAATGGTGCCCTTCGCAGGGCGGCCCTGCGGGTCGAGGCCATTGCCAACGTTGTGGCGGCGCAGGGCGGTCGCCCCGCCGGTGGTGGCGGCGTGAATGGCCTCATCGACGGAGAGGCGTTGCTGCAGGACCGCGGTGGTCACGCAGTAGTTCATCGAGGAGGTATAAGACGTGCCGGGGTTGAGGTTGGAGGCAATGGCGAGGGTGGCGCCGGCGTCGAGAAGCGTGCGGCCCGGAGCAAGCGGCTCGCGGGTGGACAGGTCGCACGCCGGCAGCATGGTGGCCACGGTATCGGAATTGGCTAGCAGCTCGACGTCCTCGTCGGTTAGGTGATTGACGTGGTCTACCGAGGCGGCGCCCAGTTCGACGGCGAGGGCAACGCCTGGACCCACGCCCAGCTGGTTGCCGTGCACGCGCAGGCCAAGGCCCAACTTCTTACCGGCCTCCAGCACGCGGCGGGATTGTTCCTCGTTGAAGGCGCCGCGCTCACAGAAGACGTCGATCCACTGCACGTAGGGAGCAACGCCTTCGAGCATGGGGCCAACGACCTCGTCGAGGTACTCCTCCGCGTCCGCTCCCGGCGGGACCAGGTGCGCACCTAAGAAGGTCACGTCATCGACGTGGCGGGAGGCTACCTTGGCGGCCTCCACCTCGGACTCGGTATTGAGGCCGTAGCCCGTCTTGGTTTCGAAGGTGGTGGTGCCACCGCGGCGGCCGGCGGCCACGCGGTCCGCCACCAGCTTGTCCAGGCGGTCGGTGCCGGCCTGGCGGGTGGCGTCCATGGTCACGGCGATGCCGCCTGCCTCATAGGAACCGCCGGAGATGCGGGCCTCGAATTCGGCGGAGCGGTCACCGTCGAAGACCATGTGGGTGTGCGAATCTACCCAGCCGGGCAGGACGGCGCGGCCGCCCAGGTCCACCTTCTCATCGGCGGCCGGAGCCTCGGAGGCTGGGCCGACCCAGGCGATGGTGCCGGATTGGGCGATAATGGCGGCGTCGTTAAGCGTGCCACGCTCGCTGACCGTACGGAGTTCTGAAATGCCGGTAAAAAGTGTGCTCATCTAGTCCCTTGCCTTGAATTCCATTGGAATGCGGACGCCGCGCTCGTCGGCGACCTCCTTTGCGCGAGTGTAGCCGGAATCAACGTGGCGGATAACGCCCATGCCCGGATCATTGGTGAGCACCGCGCGCAACTTGGCCGCGGCGAGTTCGGTGCCGTCTGCAACGGTGACCTGGCCTGCGTGGATGGAGCGGCCCATGCCCACGCCTCCGCCGTGGTGGAGGGAAACCCAGGTAGCGCCGGAAGATACGGCAGTCATGGCATTGAGCAGCGGCCAGTCGGCCACGGCATCGGTGCCATCGAGCATGGCCTCGGTTTCGCGGTATGGGGATGCCACGGAGCCAGAATCCAGGTGGTCACGGCCGATGACGATCGGCGCCTTGATCTTGCCCTCGCGGACCAGGTCATTAAAGAGCAGACCAGCCTTGTGGCGCTCGTTGTAGCCCAGCCAGCAAATGCGTGCCGGCAGGCCCTCGAACTCGACGTACTCCTCGGCGGCGTCGAGCCAGTTGTGCAGGTGCTCGTTGTCCGGGAAGAGCTCCTTGAGTGCTTGGTCGGTGACCTTGATGTCCTCTGGGTCTCCGGAGAGCGCGGCCCAGCGGAAGGGGCCTAGGCCCTCGCAGAAGAGCGGGCGGATATAGGCCGGAACGAAGCCCGGGAACTCGAAAGCGCGCTGATAGCCGGCCTTGCGGGCCTCATCGCGGATGGAGTTGCCGTAGTCGAAGACCTCGGCACCCTCATCCTGGAACTCAACCATGGCTTGAACCTGGGCGGCCATGGACTCGCGAGCCTTCTTGGTAAAGGTGGTCGGATCCGCCTTGGCCTCGTTGTGCCAGTCTTCCATGGTGATTTCAGAAGGCAGGTAGGACAGCGGGTCGTGTGCGGAGGTCTGGTCCGTGACGATGTCTACGGTAAATTCCCCGGCGCGCTGGCGGCGCAGGATCTCTGGGAAGACCTCGGCGGCGTTGCCTACCAGGCCGACAGACAGCGGCTTCTTGTTTTCCTTGGCGTCCAGGACTAGCTTGAGGGCCTCGTCGAGGTCGGTGACAACCTCATCCAGGTAGCGCTTGTGCTGGCGGCGCTTGAGGCGGGTCTCGTCCACGTCCACGATGAGGCAGGCGCCGCCGTTGAGGGTGACAGATAGCGGCTGTGCGCCGCCCATGCCGCCGCAACCGCCAGTCAGGGTGAAGGTGCCGGCCAGGCTGCCGCCGAAGCGCTTCTTGGCCACGGCCGCGAAGGTCTCGAAGGTGCCCTGCAGGATGCCCTGGGTGGCGATGTAGATCCAGGAGCCGGCCGTCATCTGGCCGTACATCATGAGGCCCTCGTCCTCGAGCTTGCGGAAGTGCTCCCAGTTAGCCCAATCGCCTACGAGGTTGGAGTTAGCGATAAGCACGCGCGGTGCCCACTCGTTGGTCTTCCAGATGCCCACCGGCTTGCCGGACTGCACCAGCAAGGTCTCATCGGACTCGAGATCCTTGAGGGATTCAACGATGGCGTCGAAGGCTTCCCAGCTGCGTGCTGCGCGGCCGGTGCCGCCATAGACCACGAGGTCCTCGGGGCGCTCGGCAACCTCGGGATCGAGGTTATTCATGAGCATGCGCAGGGGCGCTTCGGTCTGCCAGGACTTGGCGGACAGTTCGGTTCCGCGCGGCGCGCGTACTTCGCGTGGTTGAGACATGGCTTCCTTTCGTCGTGCTTTTCGACGCCCTCCCAAGCCCCCTAGGCCGGTTTCCCGGGGCTGTCCCCGGGGACTTGTTGGGCGTCACATGTCACAAGGTACTGTGACCTAGCTCTGTGTACCATGCCACACAAACCCGAACTGTCTCGTATATGAGACACCCACGGGATGATCTACGATGGCCTGCATGCGTCGGTTCATCCCCCTCCTTTCCGTGGCCCTCCTCGCCGCTTGTTCCACCCCCGCCGAGGAACCGCAGCCACTCCACTATGTGGCGCTGGGAGATTCCTATGCGGCCATGGGCTCGACCACGCTGCCGCTGGACCCTCCCAATACCTGCGTGCGCGCACAGGATTCCTACCCCGAGCTCGCGGCCAAGGAGATGGGCGCAAAGCTCACCAATGTGGCCTGCCAGGGCGCCAGTACCCTCGACGTGCTTTCCTCCGCCGGCGAGCACCCCGCCCAGGTGGACGCCCTACGCGAGGACACCGACCTGGTGAGCCTATCCATCGGCGGCAATGACGCCAGCTTCGTGCGCCTTACCCAGTGCGCCACGGACGATATCTGCCAGGCGGAATCCGGCGCGCAGATTGACCTGGAAATCCGCGATCTGCCGCGCCGGCTCGACAAGGTCTACGAGGAGATTCACCGTCGCTCCCCTAACGCGAAAATCCTCGCTACCGGCTACCTTCCCCTCATAAAGCGCGGGGAGACCTGCCCCTACATAGAAAAAATCCCGGCCACTGACCGGGAATGGGTGGCTCGCTCCATCGAGCGCATCAACCAGGCGGTGCGCGAGGCCGCCGAGCGCAATGGGGCTACTTACGTGCTTGCCGACGCCGCCCTAGACCACACCGCCTGCTCCCCCTCGCCGTGGGTGGATTTTACGGGCAAGGAGACCGATTCCTTCCCCATGCACCCCACCCACGCGGGACAGGTGGCGATGGCCCAAGCCCTTAGCCGCGCAGCTGGCCGGTAGCGTCCTCGACGGCGTCGATAAGAGCGCCTTCTTTAACTAGGCGTACAATTTCCTCGATTTCCGGGGACAGGTATCGGTCCACGCCGGGGCCCTCGACAGTCTCGCGCAGCTTCTCAATCACCGCGCCGGTTCCCTTGGCCGGGGTACCCTCGCGCATGTCGATGGCGCGGGCGGCGGTGAGGATCTCTACGGCGAGCACCCGCTGCAGGCCATCGACAGCCTTGCGCAGCTTGCGGGCGGCGGACCACCCCATGGAGACATGGTCTTCCTGCATGGCCGAAGACGGAATGGAATCGGCCGAGGATGGGTTAGCCAGGCGCTTCATCTCACTGACGATGCCAGCCTGGGCGTACTGCGCGATCATGTGGCCGGAGTCGACACCGGGGTCATCAGCAAGGAAAGCATTCAACCCGCGGTTGCGCGCCGGGTCCAGGAAGCGGTCGGTGCGGCGCTCGGAAATGGACGCCAAGTCCGCAGTGACAATAGCCAGGAAGTCGAGCGCATAGGCTACCGGCGCGCCGTGGAAATTGCCATTGGAGACCACGCGGCCATCCTTGGTTACCACCGGGTTATCCACCGCGGCTGCGAGCTCGCGCTCGGCCACCTGGGCGGTGTGGGCCAGGGTATCGCGGAACCCGCCCGCTACCTGCGGGGCGCAGCGCACGGAGTACGCATCCTGCACCTGGTTCTTCTTGAACTCCTCGAGCGCGGCCTCCAGAATCTCAGAGCCTTCGGCCACCTGGAGGATATTGGCCGCGGCATCGGCCTGGCCTGGGTGCGGGCGCAGCTGCTGCAGGTCATCGGCAAAGACCACAAGGGTGCCGAGCAGTCCTTCCACAGTCATGGCGGTGGCAATATCGGCGGTCTTTGCGGCCGCGCGCAGGTCAGTAATGGCCAGGCAGAGCTGGCCGAGCATGCCATCGGTGCCGTTAATAAGCGCGAGCCCTTCCTTCTCGCGCAGCTGCAGCGGCTCGATGCCGGCCGCGGCCAGGGCGTCGCCTGCGTCCTTAAGCTCGCCGTTGACACGCACCTCACCCTCACCCAGCAGGGCCAGCGCACAGTGGGCCAGCGGCGCCAAGTCGCCAGAGCAGCCCAGCGATCCGTACTCGCGCACCACCGGCACGATGCCAGCGTTCAGTGCCTTGGCATAGGTTTCTACGACCACTGGGCGCACACCAGTGCGGCCGGTGCACAGGGTGGACAGGCGCAGCAGCATAAGTGCGCGAATGACTTCTTCTTCTACCTCTGGGCCGGTGCCTGCGGCATGCGAGCGCACCAGGGAAAGCTGCAACTGGGCGCGCATCTCCTCCGGAATGTGGCGGCGGGCAAGTGCACCAAAGCCGGTGGAAATGCCATAGACCGGGGTGGGATCCTGTGCCAGTTCTTCCACGCGCTCGCGGGTCGCGGCTACCTCTTCGAGAGCCTCGGGCGCAATCTCCACCTTCGCCCCATAGCGGGCAACGGCAACGACGTCCTCGATGCTCAGCGCACCGACGTTGACGGTCACGGTGGATGGGTAGGCGTTAGGCATGGCAAAACTCCTTGGAGTAGGGATCGATAATCAAAAATGTGTCGCGCGACAGCCCAACGCGATATATGTATGCTACCTCACTTTTTTCGATTGCGGTACATTTTCCCTGCGACCTTGTCTGACACCTGCTGCAATGTCCGAATGGCGCCATCCACCTTTGTATCTGGCGTCCCTACCGGATACGTCACCGCCACCGCCGCCGCTGGACGGTCCAGATGGTCCAGAATAGGGACCGCTACAGAAGCCTGGCCGCGAGTAATTTCCTCCACCTCTTGGTCCCAACCCCGCGCGGCCACCAACCGCAAGCGCTCCTTCAATGCAGAAAAGCCACTGCCACCCGCGGTATCAAAAGCGGCTCGCACCTCTGCGTCAGGAAGATGCGCCAGCATTACGCGCCCCGACGCCGTCTTATGCGCTTGCAATCGCACTCCAACCTCGGTCACCAAAGAGATTGCCCCTGCGGCACGGACCTCCTGCAAGTACAAGATTTCCGATCCAGCCATACGAGACAAGTGCCCCGATCCACCCACCAGATCCGCACACCTTTCCAAGTCCCGAGTAGCCATTCGCACCAAAGGCTGTTGAGTTACATAGGCCGAAGCCATGGAATAGGCCGCAAGGCCCAGGCCATATGTCTTATGTTCCGGCAAGTGCGCCACAAAGCCGGCATCCACCATCTCCGCTAGCAAGTGATAGGTAGATGACCGTGGCAGTCCCAGTTCACCTTGTATCCTGGCAGCAGAAATTGGTACGTCAATCGTCGATAACAACTTAAGAATCTCTAACGCGTGACGGGCCGCTGGAACTCGATTTGTACTCACACTTAGTGATTGTAGGCAGAATTTTCCTGCCATATCCCGCGTTCTTGCCTACCCTCGGTAACCATGAACACCGAAAAAGCTGAACTTTTCACCCCCGCCCCCGAATGGTCCGGCCGCTCCGATGGCCCTGGCCCAGAGCACGCCCGCTGGCATAGCGTTATCAATCAGTCCACCGACTCCCCCGCCCCGGTAACCCTGGTGGGCTTTGCCTCCGATGAGGGCGTGCTGCGCAATGGCGGCCGCCAGGGTGCAGCCGCAGGCCCGGCCGCGCTGCGTTCCGCGCTGGGTTCCTTGGCGGTGCACCATGCGCATGCGCTTGCCGACGCCGGCACAATCACCACCCAAGCCGACGACCTCGACGGCGCCCACGATGCGCTCTCCGATAAAGTGCAGGAGCTCGTCGAAGCCGGCACCCTCCCCATCATTCTGGGCGGTGGTCACGAGACTGCCTTCGGCTCGCACCGCGGCCTCTACCGCGCGGTAGGCGCCACCAAGATCATTAATCTGGACGCCCACTTCGATCTGCGCCGCGCCGATCAAGCCACCTCCGGCACCCCGTTCAAGCAGATTTCGGAGCTCACCGATAACTTCGACTACACCGTGCTGGGTATCTCCCGCCCCAATAACACCGCGGTGCTTTTCGACGAGGCCGAGTCCCTCGGCGTGGCCATCACCCTGGACGAAGAGCTGGTCAACCTCTCCCCGGCCGAGTGCGGCGAGCTCGCTGCCCGCGCCACGGAGGGCAAGGACAAGGTCCACCTATCCATCGACCTCGACGTCCTGCCAGCCTCCACCGCGCCAGGCGTATCCGCACCGGCATCGCTAGGCGTCAGCTACGAGCGCATCCGCGCCATGGCCGTAGCTATTGCGCAAACGGGCAAGCTGGCCCTGGTGGACGTCGTCGAGCTCAACCCCACCTTTGACATAGATAACCGCACCGCCAAGGCAGCGGCGCGGCTTATCGATGACATCGTCACGGCCCACCTAGGGGCCTAGCTCCTACCTCAAAACAGCAGGTGGGCAATCGGCGTGGCGATGAGGATGGTCAGCGCCACGCGCTCAAACCAGATGATGACCAGGTGGGTGAGCTTCACCGGAATCTTGGTAGCCAAGATGCACGGCACCAGCGCGGAGAAGAAGATGATGGCGGAGACTGCCACCACGCCGATGACGAACTTGAGCACCATGCTGTCGCTGCCTGCCACTGCGGTGGCGGGCAGGAACATCTCCGCGATACCCATGGCCGCGCCCTTGCCGGCCTGGACCGGTTCCGGCAGCTGCACTACCCACGCGAACGGATAAAACAGGTAGCCAATCCACTCGAAGATGGACGTAAAGCGCGCGAGCAGTAGGCCAATAAGGCCCACCGACATGATGGAAGGCACGATGGCCGCCGCCATGCGCACACCATCGCGCAGGTTCTCCCAGATGGACTCCCACAAGGATGGCGCGCGCTCTAGTGCCAGCATCGCTTCGCGCCACGCGTTCTTGATGCGCGAGCCTTCCACCGGCTTTTCCGGGTCTGGGTGTGCTTCGGCAAAGTATTCGTCCGGAATGGTGCGCAGCGGCGGAATGCGCACGGTAATGGCCGTCACCACAAAGGTCACGATGAGCGTGACAATAAAGTAGGTGCCCCAGATTTTCATCAGGTCCAGCTGCTTGGCCACAATGACCATGAAGGCCGCAGAGACCGTCGAAAAGCCGGTGGCGATAATGGCCGCCTCGCGCCCGGTATAGCCGCCCTTTTGGTAGACGCGGTCCGTCACCAAAATGCCCAGCGAGTACGAGCCCACGAACGAGGCCACCGCGTCAATGGCGGAGCGCCCCGGCGTCCTCCACAGCGGCCGCATGATGGGCTGCATGAGCACACCAACAAATTCCAGCAGGCCAAAGCCAATGAGAAACGCCAGGAACGCACCACCGATAGGCACGATGAGGCCTACCGGAATCGCGATGGAGTTCCACAGGAACGGCACTAGGTCTTCATCGCCCAGCACCCACGGCAGCGCATCGATGACCATGAGGAAGGAGACCACCGCGCCCACAATGTTGAGCACCGCAAAGACCGCCTGCAGCGCGCTTTCCTTAAACGCCCCGGTGGTAAAGCTGCGCACCGTGCCATAGACGGCAAGGGCAAAGATAATCCACGGCACCAGCGCCGGAATCCCTTCGCGCACCATGGTGACCATGTGGTCCAAAGGAATGGAGCGCTTATCCTGGTACGTCACCGGCAGGAAGAATACGAACGCGCCAATGGCGCTATATAAAAAGAGTTTCCACCGTCCCCCAGGCTGCGGGATCTCCCCGTCATGGCTCTGGTGAGAGGTATAGACAGATTCGGTAGAAGTCACAGTAAAACCGTCCCCTCAAGCTTGCATACAAAAATCAAGCCCGCGTGACAGCCTTACGCGAACATTGGGGATATGTTATCTAAGTAACAGTTCACTGTCTAGATGTTTCCGAGATCCAAGGCACAATGGAGTCATGTCTAACCCCATTCGCGTCGTTGGCGCCGTCTTCCACGACGGCGAGCGGTTCCTCGCCTGCCGCAAGAAACCAGGCAAGCCACTGGAAGGCCACTGGGAATTTCCGGGTGGAAAGATCGAGCCTGGTGAAACCCCTGAGCAAGCCCTAGCTCGTGAAATTCGCGAGGAGCTTAACCTCATCGCCGAGGTCGGCCAGAAAGTGACGACAACAACCTACGAGTACGATTTTGCGACGATTGAGCTAACCACTTTCTACTGCACGCTTGTCGACGGCGACCTACGCCTGACCGATCACGACGATACAAAATGGGTTACCTCCACAGAGGCCGCGCACCTGACGTGGGCTCCCGCAGATATCCCGGCAGTAGAAGCTATTGCTTCTAGTCACAGCTAAGAAAAGAAAGATTCTTCCTTTCGTATTTTCCTTCTGCCAGCATGCGGCGGATATCCTCCGCCAAACGCACTACCAATTGCGGATCGGATTCCGCCAACGCTGCGATTTCCTGCGTTGCCTTGCCTCCGTTTGTCGTTTGTCCTTGATAGGAGGGGCGCGCCGAGTAGAGATCAAAGTATTTCCGGCTCACGCCATTGACATTCCTAAATTTAGGACCTGGCTGGAATTCATCTCCATACATGACTCCCCTGGCCAGAAGGTTGGAAACCCGAGATATTTCCTCCTTAGGTCCTGTAGCTGGCCATCCTAAACGGATTCCAATTTCGGCGACCAAAAGAATCTCATCTCGTAGCCATTTTGGACTTCTCAATCCAGTCTCCAGTCAACAGGGATAAAAATTTAGACTGCTGGGATTGCACTTCTTAATCGAGTTCAAAGTCTCTGGGGAATGCGAATAATGAAGATCACTGAAGGGCAACACCGTCTGGAGAAAATTTACTTCGCCAATCCTTGAATCAGCCAATTTGCATACCGAAGCCTTTAGAATTTGGTCATTATGAGTACCAACCCTGACTCTTCCCTACCTTTCGGCGTTTACGAGACCCCTATTACGGCCCGAATTCGTGAACGAATGAACGAAACGCTAAGCCAACATCCTGCTGCAGGATTCGGTATTGGAAGAAGCTCCGATGAAGAGGCTCATGGCCGCTATACCTCGGCGGTTTCACAACATATTGGTTCACTCCTAGAGCGACGGCTATACGGTTTGAAGTCACCCGAAGACCGGGTTGCCCTAATCAATAACATCGCGCTTCTACTGGGCGAAGATGAGGAAATTGATTCCGAAGAACTCCTCTACGCCGTATACAACTCCGGATTGGCGGACCCTCCCTTACTTCCGGATGTTTCACTCACCAAGAGTGCACTATTCACTAACACCCAAGGAGAATCTAGTTTAACCAGCGAAATCGAGAGAGAAATCAAAACTGCTGATTCGGTTGATCTGCTCTGTGCGTTCATCAAGAACTCCGGCATCAGCGTTCTTGATAGACAACTCGAGTACCTTCGCGATAACGAGATCCCTTTCCGGCTACTCACTTCTACCTACTGCGGTGCGTCCGACGCAGCTGCGCTCGAGCGATTGGTTGAAAAGTATCAGGCCGAAGTAAAGATTTGCTATGAGCACAAATCCACTCGCCTTCATGCCAAAGCTTGGCTATTCCGCCGAAAGTCCGGATTCGATACTGCCTTTATCGGCAGTTCCAACCTTTCCCGATCTGCTCTCGTCGATGGTTGGGAGTGGAATGTCCGCGGGTCCAATACCGCGACTCCTGAAGTAATCGATAAGTTCATCAAGACTTTCGATAGCTACTGGCACGACAGTCATTTCAAGACCTTCGACCCAAATCGCGACATGGAGAGACTCGAGCGGTCTCTTCGCGTTGCCAAGGGTGGCGAAAACTCCGGAGCACTTCGCCAACTGGAGTTATCTGGCCTTGAGGTAACTCCTTACCCCTACCAAGAAGAAATGCTCGAAGCGCTACGCTCAGAGCGTGAGGTAAAAGATCGGCATAGGAACCTCCTGGTTGCTGCTACAGGAACAGGAAAGACAGTAGTTGCCGCATTGGACTACCGGAACCTATGCGAACAATGGAAGCGACGCCCTCGGCTGCTTTTCGTTGCACACCGGAAAGAAATTCTTCAACAAGCCCGCCGGACATTCCAGGAAGTGCTTAAAGACGCGGACTTTGGCGAGCTGCTAGTCGACGGCGCTCAGCCTCGCCGCTGGGACTATGTGTTCGCCAGCGTGCAATCTCTCAGCGCTTCCCGTTTACAAAACCTAAATAGCAAGCATTTTGATGCCGTAGTAATCGACGAGTTTCATCACGCACAAGCCCCCACTTATAAAGCACTTTTGGACCACCTCCAGCCACAAGAGCTCCTGGGTTTAACGGCAACACCAGAACGTGGTGATGGCGAAAACGTCCAGAAATACTTTGACTATCGCGTAGCACATGAACTGCGTTTGTGGGATGCCTTGCGTCTACAGCTCTTAGTCCCTATGCATTACTACGGGATTGCCGATGGAACGGACCTTTCCTCATTGACTTGGAGCCGAGGAAAAAAGGACTACAACACCGAAGAGCTCTCCGAGTTCTACATCAAAGCGGGAGAAAAGCGCACCCGCTTCATTGTTAACGAGCTAAACCGACGCATCTTCGATCTCTCAGAGATGAAAGCTATCGGCTTTTGCGTCACGATTGCCCACGCAGAATATATGGCGCGGCAATTCCAGCAATTTGGAATCCCAGCGCGAGCTGTCACAAGCGATCTCACCGCCACCGAGCGTGCTCAGGCCATCAAAGATCTGGAGACTGGCGACGTCAAAGTCCTGTTCTCTGTAGATATATTTAATGAGGGCGTTGATATTCCTTCTGTTAACACCCTTCTTTTGCTCCGCCCGACACAAAGCCCTGTGGTCTTTCTACAACAACTGGGTCGTGGTCTTCGTCTATCTCCAGGCAAGGACTCCTGCGTCATTCTCGATTTCATTGGACAGCAGCACGTCGATTTTGATTTTGAGCGAAAATTCCATGCCTTAACCCGGAAGCGGGGCAAGCGCTTAGCTGAAGAAATTGAGCAGGGCTTCCCCACCACCCCACCGGGTTCGCATATCCAGTTCGACCAATCGACGACCGAGCAGGTTCTCCGAAACGTCAAGAAGGTCTCACGGAATTCCTTACGCAAAGTGCGTGCATTGCTCTCTGAAATTCGAACCACGAATCTCAAAGAGTTCCTTGAGGATTCGAACCTGCAATTAGAGGATATCTACCGTCCATCCAAATATTCATGGACCCGGCTACTTCGAGAAGAAGGGCTACTACAGCAAAACACGGATGAGACCGAATCGTTTTTACTTAACCGAATTCGGGTCTTCCTTCACGTCAACGATCCACACCGAATCGATGCCTATCTGCGTATCCTTTCCTCCTCAAATCTTCGCTACTCCGACATGGGGCCATCCGACCAGGCCTTCACCCGAATGCTCGTACTCGGATTCTGGGCGAACTCAAATTCTCCGCACCCTGGTTCCTATGACGCCGCCCTGACGACTTTGCGCCAGCATCCACAAGTTGCTTGGGAGTTGGAGCAGGTTATGCAACTGAGCAGTGACTCCTCGCGCATCGTTCCACAGCATAGCGATAGTTCAGTTTTGGAAACGCATGCGGATTACTCGTTGGCCGAGCTTATTGGTGCTTTAGAGTCAGGAAGCCTTCAGCAGCTTGTAAACCTGCCACGCGAAGGAGTGAAGTACTTTCCCGATATCAACACAGATCTCTTCTTGGTGACATTTCAAAAAGACGACCAGGTTAGTGCTTCGACAAATTACCGCGACTACCCAATTTCACCCGACCTTTTGCACTGGGAATCTCAATCAACAACAACTTTGAAATCGAAGGCGGCTAGGCGATACATCGGCCATCGGGAGCGTGAAGGAAAAATACTTATTGCCTCGCGCTTTACTAAGAAGAACGAAGTCGGGACAGCGAGCGCCTATACCTATCTAGGCGCGGTGGACTATGTATCCCACCATGGGGAAAAACCAATTCAATTTGAATGGAAGCTCCAAAGGTCGATGCCTAAGGCTCTGTATGCTGCGGGAAGAACGGTGGCCTAGAAATCCGTTCAGGAAATGGATACACCCGTTTTGCTGGTAGCAAGCGCCGCTCTCCCTATAGTGATTTAAAGCACACTCAATCGAGAGGGTTCTATGAGTCAAACCAGCGAATCGAGTGCCGTCCGGCCTGCAGGGGGAATGCACGGCAAAGGAATGACGAACCAGACAAGGGAGAAATGGACCTTAGTTGGTCCGGGATATGTTGCCGCAGCGACTGGTGTCGGCGCAGCTGACTTAGTTGCCACCATGATTGCGGGCCAACGCTATGGCTACGCTCTCTTGTGGGCAGTCATAATCGGTATGATTATGAAAATTGTTCTAGCCGAAAGCGTTGGACGGTATAGCCTTGCCACCGGAAACACCATGTTCCATGGGTGCCGAGAAATGGGTCGGTAGACTTCCTGGTTTTTGCCCCCTATTTCGAAATCAGACCCTTGAAACCCTAACCGCCTAGAATTAAACCAATCCAACTTTCGGGGGCCAATTCAAGGCCTGGGTCCTTTTCGTATGCGTTAGGTAGAATATCCAAACGCCCAGTGATGGAATTTATGTAAAGGAAACCTCATTCAATGTGCTGGTCAAACGGGATCACAGACGGAACCGTCTCGGGCGTTATATCTGGTCTTTTGGTTGCCTCTACTCTCGGTCTTATTGAACGGACCTCTCGCCCACGCTTAGAACTCCGACGCATTGATGACGAAACGGCGCTACTACGGAACAACGGGTTTCGCACGGTCGTTTTTGGGGACACTTTCGCGCTCGAAAAAGGTAGTGACCTGATTTATCCCAAAGACGGTTTTCGGGGTCACATAAGCGAAATGAGGTGCGATGGGCGGGGAGAGATTGTTGTCGGTTGCGCAATCGGGCTAGGTGAGTCTCTCTCATTGACATACAAACCGGTGTGGCCCACTAATCCATTGCTCAAACGGTATTGGCGACGTATTCAAAATCAGGCCCAGCAAGCAGACGTTATGAAGGTACTTGAACGAACCAACAATCCTTGGTGGACGGTGCAGGGCTTTAAGTCCCGGCTGTCAAAAACGAGCCCCGGGAAGTTTGTGAAGTCAACTAGATTGTGGCGCTGGAAACTCGCGCACCTTCCCCTAAAACCCATATAAAGGTAACTGGTGTGGGCCATGTCATCTTCTACTTCTTTTCGCAGTCGATGGAGTGCCCCTCTTTCCGAACGGCCACCAGTTCGACTGTGGTTGTTCCACTGACAGCTCCGGCGGGAGCGGGTGGAGGCGGTTAATGGCCGTTTCTTTCAAGTCCTCCAGGGCCGTCTCTACAGCCTTAGACATGGGGTAAGTCTCCGTTAGTAATTCATCAACATAGGGATTAGGGAGTATCTGTTTCGGTTCTCCCTCCGGCGCGTAGTACCTAGACTTGTCCGTCTCCATAGCCTGGCGGACGACCACGGCGTTAGAACGGACCACCGGATCCGCCAGTGACAACTCCAGCGTGAGGGCGCGTGTAATGGCCTCATTCAGAAACCAGCGGGCGGTATCCATTTGGCCGTTAACCACCTCATAGTCCCCGGGTTCACCATCAACGAGTTGATCTATTTCTGACACGTACCCCAGGGCGGCTCCGTAGGCTTTAGCCTCCATTTTGCCCTGTAGGTTTGCCACCTCCGCCAGGAACGTGAGGACCGCCTGGCGTTGCACCGCCGCGCTATCTCTCACAACCTCATAACGCCACCGTTCTCCCTCCCCCTGGAGTTCCCGGCGGCGGATACGTTCATTACTTTTCGTGGTGATTACCACGCCCGTGAGAGTGGCCACGGGCACCATGAGAGTGAGGAACGGCTGGGAGGCGATAACGTCACCCAGCCAGGGCCATAAACCCCATTCCCAGAATTGCAACCGGTTCATAAACACACCATACGACACGGGCCGGACATGAGGGCTACCCGTCCTGGCCGTCCTGGGGCACGGCGGTAGACGTTTAAGTTACCCATTAGGGGTAAATCAAGGCGGGGAGTCTACCAGGCGTTACACCCCTGGGATACACGTCCCCGACTTCAGGCCATAGCAATAAGTAGACCCTGCGCGATAGAAGCCATGACCACGCCAGTTACTCGCGTTGTCCGGCTACACCCCACTAATGGGTAACCGTGTCACCCCAGGCCCGAGCCTCATTCCCCTACCACTCTGCCTCTGGTGGTTACCTGTTTCACGCGGCCTAGCGGTTGGATATGTTGCAACTTTTCAAGTTTCCCATGGCTCCTTCATCTATGTACTGTCCATCGCCGGCGGAGTAGGTGGCACAATCACGCTTGCTGCTTATGGCTACTGGCTGAGAGAAAAGGAATGGTACACGCCAAAATGGATGAAGGTTATGCGCATGGACAATGCTGTAGCTTACGCGGTTACCGGTATTTTTGTTCTGGCTACACTCGCACTGGGCGCAGAACTGCTCTACAGCGCTAACGTCGCTGTGTCCGATAACGACCAAGGACTCGTTGATATGGCAGACGTTCTCGAGGACCGCTACGGAACGTTCATGTCTAAGTTGTTCATCGTCGGGTTCTTCTCCGCCGCATTCTCTTCCTGCCTTGGCGTGTGGAACGGTGTATCCCTGATGTTTGCTGACTACATCGGTCACCTCAAAAAGATCCCGCAAGGCGATCCCCGAACCAGTACTGGTGGAAAGTACTACCGCGCTTACCTCATCTGGCTGACCTTCCCACCAATGCTGCTTCTACTCCTTGGAAAGCCAACCGGACTCATCATCGCCTACGGAGTCCTGGGCGCTTTGTTTATGCCGTTCTTAGGCCTTACCCTTTTGGTCCTGCTGAACACCAAACACACCCCAAAGCAATGGAGAAACGGCTGGATCGTCAACACGTTGATGGCGGTAATCTCCGTTGCCTTCGTTTATCTTTGCGCTTCCCAATTGGGTGAAATTCTCTAGCCGAGAATACGTGCCTACTTCTCCTGCGGCACCCGCTTCGGCTTGTTCCCCACCGCGGCGTGCGGATCGCGGCCGAACGCCCAGGCAATGATGCCGATGAAGGCGATGGCACCGCAGACGGTGAAGGCGAGGGGGAAGCCGGAGGCGTCGGCAAGCAGGCCAATGAGCATGGGGCCCAAGATTTGGCCGAAGTCTCCGGCCATCTGGAAGGTGGATAGCACCTTGCCGCCGGAGCGGTCATTGCCCACGATGTCGCCCACCGCGGCCTGCTGGGAGGGGTTGATAAGCCCGGAAGAGGCGCCGGCAAAGGCAGAGACGAGCAGGAGGAACCACACGCTGGTGGCCATGCCCATGAGCACCATGAAGATGGCCGAACCAAAGAGGCCGATGAGGATAAGCGGCTTGCGGCCATGGATGTCGGACCACTTGCCGGAGAACTGCAGCACGATGGCGTTGCCGGCCGCGAAGACTGCGAGCGCCAGGCCGGAGGCGGCCGCGCCATTGTGGAAGATGGAGGCGGCAAAAAGCGGCAGGACGGATACGCGCACGCCCATATTGATCCAGCTATGGGCAAAGTTGGAGGTCAGCACCGCGCGGTAGGCGGTATCACCCCAGGCCTCCTGCAAGCGCATGGGCGGCAGCTTGTCCTTGCTGGCCTGCTTGTGGTTCACGCGAGGCATTTGCCACCAGACGACGAACGCGGCCAGCGCCACGCCCACGCCGTAGATGAAGAATGGCCAGCGGAACCCCAGGAAGGACAGGCTGGCACCAAGAACGGGGCCGGCGACGTTACCGAGCAGGAAGGCAGTGGCGTAGGTGGCAGAGCACTTGCCGCGAATCGTCGGCGGGGACATGCGCACGATAAGGCCCATGGCCGAGACGGTGAACATGGTCGAGCCAATGCCGGCCAGGGCGCGCAGGGCCACGATGTGCCAATAGCTTTGGGCGATGGAGACGAGGCCCGTGGTCACCGCGACGGTCATGAGCCCGATGAGGTAAACGCGGCGCGAGCCCACGCGGTCCACCAAAGAACCAGACATGGGCGCGAAGATAAGGCGCGAGGCGGCGAAGATGGAGACCACAAGGCCTGCGGCGGCCATGGAGACATCGAAGCTAACCACAAACTGCGGCAGGAGCGGGGCGATGAGGCCATAGCCCAAAGCGATAATAAAAGCGGCGGTAACCATGACCCAGATTTCGCGTGGGATCTTAGGTGCTTCCTCGTGTTCTACTTCCCCACTGTGTGTATTCATCATATCGGCTGCAACTCTAATCCTTGGCATCAGGGAAAGCCATTTGCAGCTTGCGTTCGAACACGTGTTTGTTTTTTGGTGGGGCTATGTCCGCACTGGGTTCTAGTGTTATGGCCATGCACAACGTACAAAAGAAATTTCCCCAGCCCACCGCAATGAACCTGCCCCAGTCCGCCTCCGAGATTGCGGCAGACTTGCTCTACCACGAATATGACACCATCAACTCCATCGCCGCCATCATGCACCACCCACGCTCCCTCGCGCGCCCTACTCCCACTTGGCGCCCACCGATAAAGCAACTGCCGACGCCCGCCGGTGGACCGAGCGGAGAGTACTGCATGAGCATTACCCGCCACCGCGTGGGCGCACGCGTGAAAGCTCGCGTGCGCGGCTTTGGGCAAGACCGCATTCCGGCCTATCTGATTACCATTCGCATTACCGAGAACTTTGGCCAGCCGGTAGATCCGGCCGTGGCAGAGGGCTGGGTGCGTACACTCGTGCCGGCAGAGATGGTTGGCGCAGTCCACGAGGTCTCCCGTGGTCCAAATGCCACTTATGTGTGGCTCGTGGATAGCTCCTATCAGCCGGTCCACTCCCCCGAGTCACTCTTCGCCGGCTTCAGCCAAGCCGCCTAGGCGGTCGCGCGCTGTTTTGTTGACTGCGCAGATGCGTCTGGCCCTGCGTGCGGGTCAGGCGCGTGGAGCACCTTCCGCATCACCTCGCGATTGAAGGTCACCGTGTAGTGCCGGGCGATTGTCTTTGGCATAAAGCGCAGGACCAAGCAGGCGATGAGGACGGTAAAGACCTTATCCAGAATGTCCGTGGTAAGGCCTTGCAAGATGATGGCCAAGCGCTCGTCTTGGAAAATCATCTCGTAGAACTTGGTGAGGTTTTGCGGTCCCTTGCGCGGTCGGCCGCTGAAGGAAAAGATGAGCACGTACACGCTCATCACGCCGGAGCCGATGCCCATTCCGAGGCCGGAGAAAATAATCCACGACAGCTTGTTGAATACCCCGCGGCGAGCCAGCAGGCCTACTGCGGCACCGATAAAAATGCCTACGGGCGCAAAGGCGAGATCATAGGCAAAGTACACTCCGCCCAATACGGTGGTGGTAAGCCCCGTGGCCATGCCGAGCACGGGACCGGCGATGATGGCGACGATGGCGGTGCCGACGGTGTCGAAGAACATCGGCACCTGCGTGCGCACCGTCAACGAGCCCAATAGCAGGTTGATGGAGGCGCCGAAGATGGGATACAGGAGGATGCAGTTAGGCACCAACCCATGCTGCGAGGTATATAGCAGCACCGCGGCCACTAGGAGGAGGACCCAGACGCTGGCGGTCAGGTAGGACTCGAAAGTCACATTTACCGTGGAGTACACCCCAAGGACGGTACAAAACCACGCGGCGAGCGAGAGTGCCACGGCGATAACGACGAGGACGTAGCGCCACGTGGTATCGCGGGTCATTGCCATGGTCTTCTCTTCCTCATAAGGCTTGGTTTAGGGCAGCTTTCCAGCTGCAGGCTGGGAATGTCCTAAAGCCTAATTGGCGGCGCGCGAAAGTAGCAACACAAAAGGGCCCCTAAAACGGGAAAGGCCCAGCGTGGCCGCGGAAGGCGGCGGGGCTGGACTATGGGGAGGCGGGGACTATTTTTCGCCGGCTGCGGGGGCGTCGGATTCGTAGTCCAGGTCGGCATCGTCGCCGTCGAAGTAGTCCTCGTCTTCGTCCTCGTCGTCTTCGCCGAAGATGTCGTAGACATCGGGCTCTTCGTAGTCTTCGTCATCGAAGGAGACGAGCTGTGCCTCCCAGTCCAGGGCCTGCTCGGAGACGAGGCCTAGGACATCAAAGAGGCGATCGAAGTCGGTGTAGGTGCCAAGTTCAAGGGCCTCGGCGGGAACCTCCACGATGGGAACGTCATCAAACTCGGCGTTATCAAAGAGGGCGAGGCGGTCAGCCTCGTCGAGGTCCTCATCCTCTTCGTCCACTTCCCAGGCGAGGGCGACTGCCTCATCCTCCATGTCATCGAGATCGTCTTCATCGAAATCGAAGGCAAGGAAGCGCACGATGGCGGACGGGACGCCGTCGATGGTTTCCACGAGCACGCGCAGCTCCGAGTCATTGGCCACTTCGGCCACGACGAGGTGCGGGTTGAGCTCATCTTGGGCAAATTCTAGTTCCGCGATGCGCTCATCGGTGCCCTCCAGCAGGTCCCGCAGAACGGTGACCACCTGGTCGGTAGCGATGTGGCGGGACACCGCCTCCACGGCATCATCTACAGAGAAGGCGACGGAGACGAGGACTGCCTCAAATTCCTCATCGTCTTCATCAACATCCGCCGCGGCAATGTAGACGTTCGCGGCGGGGAGAAGCGGATCGATTTCAATAAATTGGATTTCCAGATCAGAGGTGATTGGAACGAACATGACGTCATCGTTGACGCGGGACTCGATGCCCTCGGCATCCAATGCAGAAGCAATATCTTCGAAAAAGCTCATGGTGGTTTAAAATCCATCCTTCGGAAGCAGAGGTTCCCACGGTAGGCAAGCCGCCGCCCGCGGTCACTGTGGAGTCTACCGTTATTCCCACCCGGATGGTTGGAAGCCCAAAGATCTCACCAGCTCCGGGCGCCCACTTCCCCACTCCAACATGTGGTATCCCTCCCAGGCTTGTCGCTTGAGCTCGTGCGGGGCGTGCTCAATATAGGCCTCGGCATCGAAGATCATGGTGGCGCGGTGAGTGGATCCGTAGCGCGGCCAGCTCATCTCCGGGCGGCCGCCGTGGATAAAGGCGGACCAGTGTTGCTGCATGGTGGCGGTAAGTTCCTCCATCTCCGCGCGCGAGCCCCAATTGGTCAGGAAAGACGCGCGCGAGGAATAAGGGTCACCGAAGACATTGCCGAGCTCCATCGAATGCATCGCGCCGAGGCCGAGCCACTTGAGCACGGCAGAGGCGAAGTCGAAGCGATACATCCACGTTGGCGCCACTTTTGCATGGGCGGTGGCGATGCGGGTGGAGGGTGCCCAAAAGAGGGCGTCGGCAAGCAGGTGCGCAAAGTCCTCCCGGGCCACCGCGCCGTCATAGGCGGCGACGACCTCGGGGGCGTGCTGGGGATCGAAGGAAGCCAGAAGGCGCAAGGCGGCGCGCTCACGGGAGCTTTGCCGCTGGAAGAGGAATTTACCAAAGCTAGCCTCGTCCGAGTTTGTGCCGATGAGCAGCGGAATCTGGTGCTGGTTCCCGTTTTCAAAGGCGGCGATGGGGTGTTCCGGAATGAGCTCATCATCCACCGTGGGCGCGTAGCAGGAATTAAGGTGAATGAGCTCGCCGGCCCGCCACATCATGGATTGGCCCGAGCGCACCAGATCGGCAAAGTTTTCCTGGCGCAGGTCCTCCACCGAGGTGCGCCGGGGCAAGGCCAGGCGGTGAACCAGCTCGCGCGCCCACAAGGTGGACTGGGCGCGGGAATGGATCATCGCAATCGGTGGGGACTGGGCGATGGCGCGGTGGAAGAGGCCCTCCGCGGCCGGGCTCGTCATAAGGGTGAGGACCGCCGCGCCGCCGGCCGATTCGCCCATGAGGGTGACGGAATCAGGATCGCCGCCAAAGGCCGCGATATTGTCGCGCACCCATTGCAGCGCCAGGATCTGATCGGCCACCGCCGGGTTAGCGCTGCAGTCCCCGCCCAGGCTGCGCAGATCCAAATAGCCCAGGGAGTTGAGGCGGAAGTTAATGGATACGTAGACCACGTCCATGCGGGTGGCTAACTCAAAGCCGCGGAGCATAAGCATGTGGGACGAGCCCATTATGAAGCTGCCGCCGTGTAGGTAGACCACCACGGGAAGCTTCTCTTCGGTGCGCGGGCGCACGATGTCGAGGTGCAGACAGTCCTCGGAGCCGATAATGCGGTCGGTCCAGGAATACGTGGTCTGCGGGGCCGGTGGGCCGAACTGGCTGCAATCGCGCACGCCCTCCCAAGCCGGTGCGGGCTGCGGGGCGCGGAAGCGGTTGTCCCCGGCGGTGGTATCGCCGAAGGGGATGCCGCGCCAAGTGAGCACCGGCCCGGCGCTAATGGGGCGATCGGTGCGCAGGTCCTCCTCTATAACGCCGCGCACCCACCCGGAGGTGGTGCGCACGGTGAGCTCATCTGCCAAGGCGTTTTGGGCCTCTTCATGCGCGCGGCGGGCGCGTTCGTGGGCCTGCTCCGCTTTCAGGCGCGCCGCCGCGGAAGACTCCTCCAGAGGGAAACCCTCAGAGTCGCGGTTGTTCTCGTGCGGCGTAACCATGCCCTCTAGCTTAGGTGCCCTGCACGCCCTCGGCGATCTCTTTGCGGCGCGACGGCGTATTAATAGAGCCTTTACTATGCTGGGCGCAGATAAGTTTTAGCGAAAGAAAAGGACACATGGGTTTCTTTACTAAAGACAAGAAGGACAACTCCGCCGAGGTCGACACCGTCGATACCTATGACATCGATCCGGAAGATACCAACCGCTTTACCTCCGCGCTCCTCAATTCCCTGGACCGCGCAGTAGCCGTGCAGTCCGGTGTCATCATCAAGTACGTCGACAACCTGAAAAAGCGCAATAAGGACGCGAGCCCGCAGCAGCTGCAAGAACTCATTGACAAGCACTTCCTCAATATCACCTCCGGCACCGGTGCGGCCGCGGGCGCTTCTGCTGCCATCCCTGGTGTCGGTTTGGTAACCGGCGCAGCTACCATCGCCGGCGAATCCGTAGTCTTCTTGGAGGCGGCCGCGTGGTACATCTTGGCCTCGGCCTACCTGCGTGGCGATGACATCAAGTCCCCCGAGCGCCGCCGCGCCCTTGTACTTTTGGTGCTGACCGGTTCGAAGGGGTCCGCTTTGGTGGATACTTTTGTGGGCGATCTCAATAGCGTGGCGGGCATGCGCTCGGCCGCTAGCCTCTCCCGCTTCTCCGGCCCGACGCTGTCTGGCATCAACGGCCGCCTGACCAAGCTTTTTACCAAGCAGATCACCAAGCGCCTGAAGTGGGCGTGGATCAGCAAGCTCATGCCCATGGGCATCGGCGCCGTGCTGGGCACCACCGCCAACCGCAAGCTGGCCAAGCAGGTCATCGAGCACGCCAGCGAGCAGCTTTCTCCCCTCACCCAAGCCTAGGGGTAGCCGGAAACCACTAAGCGGGGCTATTGATACCCCTAACATAGTGAGTTTAGGGGTATGACCCGTATCATGTAGGCAGACTCTTTGGCGAGTGACGCATGCGCTCGTGCAAAGGCCGCACTAAAGTCGAATAAACGACCATTTTAAAGCAGAGAAATGAGGCGAATACCTGCCGTGAGCACATCGAATATCTTCGGCCCCAATGCGTGGCTGATAGACGAGCAGTTCCAGCAGTACTCCAAGGACCCTAACTCCGTAGATAAGGAGTGGCGCGACTACTTCGAAGCAAACGGCGCGCCCAAGTCTGAGGCACCTGCCAAGGAAGCCCCGAAGAAGCCGTCTAAGCCTGCCGCGAAGAAGACTGAGGGTACGACTACCGCCCGCAAGCAGGAGGCCCGCGAGACCAACGTGGATAAGTCCGTGGCCAAGGCGCAGGAAAAGTCCGCTAAGGCAAAGCAGTCCGTGAAGAAGTCCGAGTCCCCGCTCGACCGCATCGAAGACTACAAGGGCGGCGACGAGCGCCAGCTCAAGGGCATGTTCAAGGCCATTGCGAAGAACATGGAGGAATCCCTGGAGATTCCTACCGCTACCACCGTGCGCGATATGCCGGTCAAGCTCATGTGGGAAAACCGCTCCATGATCAATGACCACCTCAAGCGCACTCGCGGTGGCAAGATCTCCTTTACCCACATCATCGGCTACGCCATGGTTAAGGCCGTACAGCTGCACCCAGACATGAACGTGCGCTACGAGGAAAAGGATGGCAAGCCTTATGTCATCCAGCCGGAGCACATTAACCTGGGCCTGGCCATTGACCTGCCGCAGAAGGATGGCTCCCGCGCGTTGGTCGTCGCCGCCATCAAGGAGTGCGAGACCAAGTCCTTCTCCGAGTTTGTTGAGGCCTATGAGGACATCGTTACCCGTTCTCGCAAGAACAAGCTCACCATGGATGACTTCTCTGGTGTGACCATTAACCTCACCAACCCAGGCGGCATCGGCACCCGCCACTCCATCGCCCGCCTGACTAAGGGCGCCGGCTCCATCATCGGCGTGGGCTCTATGGATTACCCGGCCGAGTTCGCTGGCGCTTCCGCGGACCGCTTGGCAGACCTGGGCGTCGGCCGCCTGGTTACCCTGACCTCCACCTATGACCACCGCGTCATCCAGGGTGCAGAGTCCGGAGAGTTCTTGCGCACCATTGGCCAGCTGCTTGTCGACGGCGCCTTTTGGGACGACCTCTTCTCCTCCATGGGCGTGCCTTATGAGCCGTTCCGTTGGGCACAGGACGTGCCGAACTCCGGCGTGGACAAGAACACCCGCGTCATGCAGCTCATCGAGTCCTACCGCTCCCGCGGCCACCTGCTGGCCGATACCAACCCGCTGGGCTGGGTACAGCCGGGCCTGCCTAACCCGGACCACCGCGACCTCGACATCGCGACCCACGGCCTGACCATTTGGGATCTGGACCGCACCTTCAACGTCGGTGGCTTTGGCGGCAAGGAGCAGATGACCCTGCGCGAGGTGCTGTCCCGCCTGCGCGCCGCCTACACCCTGAAGGTCGGCTCCGAATACACCCACATCCTGGACCGCGATGAGCGCGGCTGGCTGCAGGACCGCCTGGAGGCGGGCATGCCGAAGCCGACCAACGCGGAGCAGAAGTACATCCTGCAGAAGGTCAATGCCGCCGAAGCATTCGAGAACTTCCTGCAGACCAAGTACGTGGGCCAGAAGCGCTTCTCCCTCGAGGGCGCCGAGACCCTCATCCCGCTGCTGGATTCCATCATCGATACCGCCGCCGGCCAGGATCTGGACGAGGTCGTCATCGGCATGCCGCACCGCGGCCGCCTGAACGTCCTGTTCAATATCGTGGGCAAGCCACTGGCCGATATCTTCGGCGAGTTCGACGGCAATTACAAGGGCGGCCAGCTCGGCGGCTCCGGTGACGTGAAGTACCACCTGGGCTCCGAGGGCCACCACCTGCAGATGTTTGGCGATGGCGAAATCAAGGTCACCCTTGCCGCCAACCCATCCCACCTCGAGGCCGTGGATCCGGTCATGGAGGGCATCGCCCGCGCTAAGCAGGACATCTTGGACAAGGGCCCAGAGGGCCACACCGTTGTTCCAGTCATGCTGCATGGCGATGCCTCCTTCACCGGCCTGGGCATTGTTCAGGAGACCATCAACCTGTCCCAGCTGCGCGGTTACAACAACGGCGGCACCGTCCACATCGTGGTCAACAACCAGGTGGGCTTCACCACCACCCCGGACTCCGGCCGCTCTACCCACTACGCCACCGACTTGGCCAAGGGCTTCGACTGCCCGGTCTTCCACGTCAACGGCGATGACCCAGAGGCAGTTGTCTGGGTTGGTCAGATGGCAGCCGAGTACCGCCGCCAGTTTGGCAAGGACGTCTTCATCGACCTCATGGTCTACCGCCTGCGCGGTCACAATGAGGCCGATGACCCGTCCATGACCCAGCCGGAGCTCTACTCCGTCATCGACGAGCACAAGGCAGTGCGCGAGCACTACACCAACGATCTCATCGGCCGTGGTGACCTTTCCGCTGAGGATGCCGAAGCAGCCGCACGTGACTTCCACGACCAGATGGAATCCGTCTTTGCTGAGCACAAGGAAGCCGGCAAGGCTCGCCCGAAGGAGCAGACCGGCATCACTTCCTCCCAGGAGCTCACCCGCGGCCTCGATACCTCCATTACCGCTGAGGAACTCGCCGAGCTGGGTGCCGCTTATGGCAACCCACCAGAGGACTTCGAGTACCACAAGCGCGTGGGCAAGGTAGCCAAGGAGCGCGAGAAGTCCTCCCGTGAGGGCGGCATCGACTGGGGCTGGGGCGAGCTCATCGCCTTCGGTTCCCTGGCCGGCGAAGGCAAGGTTGTCCGCCTGGCTGGTGAGGATTCCCGACGCGGTACCTTCACCCAGCGCCACGCCGTCACCTTCGACCCACGCAACGGCAACGAGTACAACCCGATGCACGCCATCGCCACCTCCAAGGGCAACGGCGGCAAGTTCATGGTTTATAACTCCGCGCTGACCGAGTTCGCCGGCATGGGCTTCGAATACGGCTACACCGTGGGCAACCCAGACGCCCTCGTGGCCTGGGAGGCACAGTTCGGTGACTTCGCCAACGGCGCCCAGACCATCATCGACGAGTACATCTCCTCCGGTGAGGCCAAGTGGGGCCAGCTGTCCAGCCTGGTACTTCTCCTGCCACACGGCTACGAGGGCCAGGGCCCGGACCACTCCTCCGCCCGCATCGAGCGCTACCTGCAGCTGTGCGCTGAGGGTTCCATGACCGTGGCTCAGCCTTCCACCCCGGCTAACCACTTCCACCTGCTGCGCCGCCAGGCACTCGGTGAGATGAAGCGTCCGCTGGTCGTCTTCACCCCGAAGTCCATGCTGCGCAACAAGGCAGCTACCTCCGCCGTGGAAGACTTCACCGAGGTCAAGCGCTTCCAGTCCGTTATCAACGACCCGAACTTCGTTGATGTCAACGGCAAGAAGGTCGGCGATACCGACAAGGTCAAGACCATCATGCTGGTCTCCGGCAAGCTGTACTGGGATCTGGAAAAGAAGCGCGAGGCCGACGGCCGCGATGACATCGCCATCGTCCGCGTGGAGATGCTCCACCCGATTCCGTTCAACCGCCTGCGCGAGGCTTTCGAGGCTTACCCGAATGCCAACCAGGTCCGCTTCGTTCAGGACGAGCCGGCCAACCAAGGCCCATGGCCGTTCTACAACGAGCACCTGCGCACCCTGATTCCGGATATGCCGGAGCTGGTTCGCGTTTCCCGCCGTGCTCAGTCCTCGACTGCCACCGGTAACGCCAAGGTTCACCAGATTGAGCAGAAGAACCTGCTGGAAGAGGCCTTCGACATCTAGTCGCCTCTGCCCCGTTTAAACCCCAGTGAGGACCGCCTCACTGGGGTTTACTCATGCCGACGCCAGCGTCTTGACGGTCGCTTTACCATGAGCGCAAAGGGAGCGGGTTAAGAATTAGAGCGTTTACTCGATATGTCCAATCGTGTCGCGGATGCTTGTCACTCACACCCGGGAGCAATGAAAAAGCACTAGCGTCGGCATTCACAAGCCCAGAATGGTTCCATATCGAGTCACACGTGTCCTTGATTCTGTGGAGGTGTTGGTCTGCCGGTTGCTAACCATCAGGAGCTCCAAGTTGCCAACAAACCCGGGAAACTCACACAAACCTGCCAACGATCAATCATTAAGAACCAGTGAGATTCGACCCGCCGGAAGAATCGGAGTCGCCCTCTTCATGGGCGATGTCGCCACCGGAGGAATTCATCCAGGAGCGTACGACCTTTTCCGCGCTGGAGTCGTCGTTTTCTACCTCTTCGGCCATGTCAGAGAGGTCTTTTTGGGTAATGAACTTAGTCAGCGAGGCCACAGCCTGGCGCTCTTCGCGGTCGAAGAGACCGTCTTGATAGAGCACCACGAAATTCTCTGGCAATTCGGGCTCGGCGTCCTCGCAGCCGCTGGCACCGGAAGGCTCAACCGTGGAGGTATCCGTGGGCAAGCTCGACATGAGCGCAATGTGGGTACGGGCCAGGTAGTCCTCGCCGCCGGGCTCGGAGGCTTTCTGTGCCTTCTTGTAGTCCTTCGAAATCGCCCGTGCCTCACCGGGGTTTAAGATATTGAGAAACGCGCCGGTGCAGCCCACATAGAAATTGCCGCCTGGGTTCATGGAGCGCCCACCCTTGGTGTTCTGGAAGATGTCTTCCTTCACAATGGACGCCTCACGGCCCTGTCCCATCAGCTCCTGTCGGTAGATCTCCGCGAGGACCAGCTGGTCGGTCTCATTGGCATCGACCAAAATGCCAATCGGCTCGCTCTGGGGACTCTTAGCAATGGGGTTGGTATCGAACTGGGAAGAGCAGCTGGAAAGCAGCGTTACAGACAGCACCACACCGGCAATGGCGCGGGCGGGACGGGCAAAGCTGCGCATAGCGATACTCTTCTCCTTTTTGGTTAGCGGCGCGTGAGCGTCTAGCTGATTCTACACCGAGGGCGTGTTTACCTCCTGTTGCGGCGTGACTAAGATGGCAAGGGTTATGTCTAGCGTTATTACTGAATCCGCCGTACGCGAGGCACTCTCCCGCGTCGAAGACCCCGAAATCGGCCGCCCCATCACCGAACTCAACATGGTGAAGTCCGTTACCGTCACCGGTAATGACGTGGCCGTGGAAATCTACCTCACCATCGCTGGCTGCCCCATGAAATCCACCATCGAGTCCAATACCCGCGCTGCGGTAGAGGATATCGAGGGCGTTGGAAACGTCACGGTGACGATGGAAGCCATGAGCGACGAGCAGCGCCGCGAGCTGAAGAAGAAGCTGCGCGGTGGCCAAGCCGAGCCGGAAATCCCATTTGCAAAGCCAGATTCCACCACTCGCGTTTTCGCGGTGGCCTCCGGTAAGGGCGGCGTAGGCAAGTCCTCCATGACCGTCAACCTTGCCGCGGCATTGGTCCAGAAGGGCCTCAAGGTTGGCATCGTGGACGCCGATATTTACGGCCACTCCGTACCCAACCTGCTGGGCTGCACCGACGGCCCCACCGTGCTCGATGATGAGATGCTGCTGCCGCCGATTTCTCATGGCATTAAGCACATTTCCATCGGTCAGTTTGTGGAGGGTAATGCCCCGGTAGTCTGGCGCGGCCCCATGCTCCACCGCGCGCTACAGCAATTCCTGGCTGACGTTTTCTGGGGCGACCTCGACGTGCTGCTCTTGGATCTGCCTCCGGGCACTGGCGACGTCGCCTTGTCCGTAGCCCAGCTCATCCCGAATGCGGAGCTACTCATTGTCACCACCCCGCAGGCCGCGGCGGCCGAGGTGGCAGAGCGCGCCGGATCCATCTCCCAGCAGACCCGCCAGCGCGTGGCCGGCGTAATTGAAAACATGGGCGCCATGGTGATGCCGGATGGCTCCACCATGGATGTCTTTGGCTCTGGCGGCGGACAGATTGTGGCCGATCGCCTAGGCGTCATCTTGGGCCATGAGGTGCCACTGCTGGCCTCCGTGCCGTTGGATCCCACCCTGCGCAGCGGTGGCGATGCCGGCACACCGATTGTTCTCGATTCCCCCGAGTCCCCCGCCGCCCAACAGATCCAGGCAGTGGCCGATAAGCTGGCCATACGTTCTGATTCCCTGGTGGGCAAAAACCTCAACTTGGGCGTGAACTAGCGCTCTAGGTTACATCGCCCCACAAGCCGCCGCCGGTGGATTCTTGCCCACCGCGTGGCGGCTTTTTCTCTGGCGTGGGCTGCTCCGTCGGCTGGGAGGCTTCGGTGTGTTGCTGCGGCTGAGACTGCGGCTGGGGCTCTGGCTGCGGCTGCTCGGCATAGACCTGGGAGTAGTCGAAGCTCGGGCGGCGCTGCTGCTGCGGTTGAGGCTGCGGCTGCTCCTCCGGCTCCTGTGGAGCGGTAGCGGTCTTGACGTTTTCTGCCATTTTCTTGGGGTTGAAATCGTCCCAGGCGGAATCGTCGCCGTCGAAAAGCGCCTTGGTAATAGCGCCCTTCGGGCCGAGGCGCGTCCACTGTGCGGCTTGGGTGAGCGGGCCGCGGATATCATCGAATTCCGAGGTAATCGACCCCATCTCGCCGTTGAGCTCTGCTTTGGCGTTATTGATGGCCTTGCGCGCCGCGTAGATGGCTGCACGCACATCCTTAATCACCTCGGGCATGCGCTCCGGGCCGATGACGATGATGCCCAAGACCACGATGACGAAAATCTCGGGCCAACCAATGGAAGAAAACACGGTTAAATACTAGTCCCTCACTCTTAGCCGCGCTGATTGTGCTTGATTGCGCGAACCACCATCTCCACCTTGTCCAAAAAATCCTGCTGCGGCCGGTGCACGGGCGTTGCCGCATCCGGCCCGGGCGCAACCTCTTCGGTGGCAATGCCCGCGAGCTTTGCCAGCAGGGATTGCGGCGCCTTGACCTTAGCGGAATCCGCGCAGTGGCGAACCCACTCTGAGGCATGGCGCTGCTGATGTACATCCGCGCGGCACTCGGCGCAGTGCACCAAGTGGATGCGCACGCGGTGCATGAATTTCGGCTCCATCTCCCCGTCTACGAAGGCAACGACAGCCTCTGGGCCAAGGTGCCCGATGGTATCGCTGCGCCGCGCCTTGGCTTTCGCCTTATCGCGGGCTTTGGCCTGGGCGGCATCGAATCCGCCGCGCACGCTCAGCGTGGACACGGTCCGGCGTCCTCGCAGCGAGTCCATCGACACCCTCCTCCACTAGTTGCTTGGCCTTCCGTAACACGGAAAGTCCCCGCCGGCAGCGGGGACTATGCAGTTTCTTTAAAGTTTAGCGCGCGGTGCTTTAACGCGTGCGCAGCAGCATGCGGGTTTCCGCATTGGTTTGCGCCTCTTTTTCGAGCGCCGCGCGCAGTTGGGAACGGCCGCGGTGGATGCGGGAGCGCACCGTACCCATCTTGACGCCCAGGGTCTCCGCAATCTCGTCATAGCTCATACCAACCACATCACACAGCACCACGGCCACGCGGAAATCGGGAGCCAGGCCATCGAGCGCGGATTGCAGCGCTGGGTCCAGGTTGGCCACGGTATAGGCCTGCTCCGGCGTCATATCCGTGCCGGGCACGCGCTCATAATCCTCCGGCAGGGCCTCCATGCGGATCTTGGAGCGATGGCGGACCATGTCCAAGAAGAGGTTGGTGGTAATACGGTGCAGCCAGCCTTCAAACGTACCCGCCTGGTATTTATCCAGGGAGCGGAAGACACGCATGAAGGTTTCCTGAGTGAGGTCTTCTGCATCGTGCTGGTTGCCGGAGAGGCGATACGCCAAGCGGTAGACGCCATCGGCATGTTCGGCCACGAGGTCACCCCAGGCGGGCATGTCGGCTTCACCGGCATCGAACGCCGCGGTACCGGTCAACTCCACCTCAGGGGTGGCGGGCTGAAGGGATTCGGCATCGCGCTTCGTTGTTGTCATGCATGTCATCTTTCTATACTTCAAAGTGAAACTCCAGCCACAGTGCTGATAATTTCCTGTGAGTCCGTCACATTATCCCCACCCACCACAACCTCGCTGGCTAGGCGCGTTTTTGCCACATTTGCGGACACTTTTCCCTAAGGTTTATTACGTGACTACTACCGCATATGAAGCACTGCGTTCTTATATCGAGACCACCAGCGAGCCCTCCGCGGCCCTGCGTGGCGCGCGCGACCACGCCGATGAGTACGGTCTGCCCGTTCCAGATGAATCAACGGGCCAGCTGCTCACCACGCTGACGGCCGCCTCGTCCGGCTCTACCGAACGCCCCCAGTCCGTGGCGATCACCCCGGCCGCCAATGTGGTAGGCCTCTACCTGCTTGCCGGCATGCCCGATAATGGCATCTTGACCTGCATCGACCCCGAGGCGGAGCACCAGCGCAGCGCCAAGACCGCCTTCCGCGAGGCGGGCTATGCACCTTCACGCGGCCGCTTCCTGCCGTCTCGCCCACTCGAGGTCATGGGCCGGCTGGCTAATGATGCCTACCAGGTCATCTACGCCGACGTCGCCGCGCTCGAGCTCCCCGCCATCATCAAGGCCGCGTGGCCACTGCTGCACCAAGGCGGCACCCTGGTCCTGGCTAATTCTTTGCTCGATGGCACGCTTGCCGACGCCTCCCGGACCGACCGCGACACCGCCGCTGCCCGCGAAGCAGACGAGTACCTGCGCGAGCTCGAGGGCGCGAACGTCACCCGCTTGCCACTGGGGTCCGGGCTCACCGTTGTAACGAAGCTTTAGACCTTCTGGTTTTTGCCGACGACAACCACGCCGCCGTCAGAAACCTTGAAGCGCTCCTCATCGCGCTCGCGGTCCACGCCGATAATTGCGCCATCGCTGACGACGACGTTCTTATCGAGGATCGCGCGGCGCACCACGGCACCCCGTCCGATGCGCACGCCCGGCAGGATGACCGATCCTTCGACCGTGGCGCCATCGGCCACGTGGACGTCAGACGCCAGCACGGAATTGCGCACCGTGCCGCCGGAGACGATGCAACCCGGCGCCACCATCGAGGACTGCGCGATGCCATTTTGCACGAACTTCGCCGGTGGGAAATTGGAGTCATCCGTGGAGTGAATCGGCCAATTCCGGTTATAGAGGTTGAAGATCGGGTGCACCGAAATCATGTCCATGTGCGCTTCATAGAAGGAATCGATGGTGCCCACGTCGCGCCAGTAGCCGTGATCGCGCTCGGTAGATCCCGGCACCTCATTGGCCATGAAGTCATAGACGTGTGCCTGCCCGCGCTCCACAAAGTACGGAATAATATCGCCGCCCATATCGTGGGCGGAGTCCTCGTTCTTTTCGTCCTCCAAGAGGGCGTCAATAAGCGCCTGCGCCGTAAAGACATAGTTGCCCATCGAGGCATAGCTCATATTCGGATCATCCGGCGTAGCCGGTGGGTCCGCAGGCTTTTCCACGAACTCCGTGATGGTTCCCATGCCGTCGGCCTGGATGCATCCGAACGCCGTTGCCTCCGAGCGCGGCACGCGAATGCCGGCCACCGAGCAATCTAGCCCTGTGGCGATGTGCTCTTCTACCATCTGCGCCGGATCCATGCGGTAGACGTGGTCTGCGCCGAAGACGATGACGTAGTCCGGCTTCTCGTCATAGATGAGGTTAAGCGACTGCACAATGGCATCCGCCGAACCGTTGTACCACCGCTTGCCGCGGCGCTGCTGGGCAGGCACCGAGGCAATGTACTGCGGCGTCGGCCCCGCCAAATTCCATGCCTGGGAAATGTGGCGGTCTAGGGAGTGGGATTTGTACTGCGTCAGCACCGCAATCTTGAGGTAGCCGGCGTTGACCAGATTGGACAGGACAAAATCAATGAGGCGGTAGGACCCGCCAAAAGGCACGGCGGGCTTAGCGCGGTCTTCGGTCAGGGGAAAAAGGCGCTTTCCCTCGCCGCCGGCTAGGACGATGGCTAGGACATTTGGCAGGCTTCTCACGTTTCCAAACCTAACCGCAAATCCCACATTTCGCAGCAGATATATGCACATTTCTACCCCCATCCCGTATTTCTGCACGCGGCACCAGAGATACGTATTCTGGGTGGGCATGAGAGCCGGAATCTTTTCCAAAGAATACCCGCCGGAAATCTACGGCGGGGCCGGAGTTCACGTAGCTGAACTCACCCGTTTTATGCGCGATATCATCGATGTCTCCGTGCACTGCATGGGCTCCCCGCGCGAAGAAGAAGACGTCTTTGTCCACGGCGTAGACCCCGCACTCGAGGGTGCCAATGGCGCGCTTAAGACCTTGTCCACCGGGCTTCGCATGGCCGATGCCGCCTCTGATATCGACATCGCCCATTCCCACACGTGGTACACGGGCCTCGCCGGCCATCTTTCCGCCCAGCTCTACGATATTCCGCACGTGGTCACCGCCCACTCGCTGGAGCCGCACCGCCCGTGGAAGCGCGAGCAGCTCGGCGGCGGCTATGACGTTTCCTCTTGGTCTGAGAAGAACGCCATGGAATATGCCGACGCCGTCATCGCCGTCTCCGCCGGCATGAAGGACTCCATCCTGGATGCCTACCCGCGCATCGACGCCTCCAAAGTCCACGTCGTCCTCAACGGCATCGACACCGAGCTGTGGCAGCCGCGAGAGGGGGATGTGTTGGACAAGCTGGGCGTCGATAAGCAACGCCCCATCGTTGCCTTTGTCGGCCGCATTACCCGGCAGAAAGGCGTAAAGCACCTGCTGCAGGCGGCGCAGAAATTCGACCCGGATATCCAGCTGGTGCTGTGCGCCGGCGCGCCCGATACGCCCGAAATCGCGGCGGAGACCGAGGCGCTGGTAGATGAGCTGCGCGCCCAGCGCGATGGCATTTTCTGGGTCAAGGACATGCTCCCGCGCAATGAGGTCCAGCAGATATACTCCGGCGCAGATGTTTTCGTCTGCCCGTCCATCTACGAGCCGCTCGGCATCGTCAACCTAGAAGCTATGGCCTGCGGCACGGCCGTCGTCGCCTCCAACGTAGGCGGCATTCCGGAGGTTGTGGTCGATGGCGAGACCGGTGTGCTGGTGCCTTACGACGCCGCCGCTACCGCCGCCTTCGAAGCCGACCTCGCCGCCGCCGTCAATGACGTCGCCGCCGATAAAGAGCGCGCCACCCAATTTGGCCGCGCCGGCCGCGAGCGCGCCATCCGCGATTTCTCTTGGGCTACCATTGCCGCCCAGACCGTCGATATCTACCGCAGCTTGATTTAAGGAAGGATAGCCGTGACAACTCACCGCCCCGAACTGCATTTTGTCCCCGAAGACGGCGTCCTCGACGCCCCCGCTGGAATCCTGCGCGACGGCGATACCTGGCACCTGTTCTACCAGTACCGCCCCACCGCGGACTCCCCTGCCCGCTGGGGACACACCTACTCCGAAGAGTCTCCCTTTGACTGGTTGGACTGCGACGATGCCCTCGCGCCCGTTGGCGGCGAGCTCTCCCTGCGTGCCGGTTCCGTAGCCCAAGGCCCGGACGATATCCACCTTTACTTCACTTCCGTGACCGCCGCCGGTATCTCCGTTCACCTCGCCCGCTACGCTGACGTGGACGAAATCTGCGAGGTCTCCGATGACCCGCAAGCCCTCGACCCCAATGTCGTCCGTTTTGGCGAGGTCGTAGGCAATACCCGCAACTTTGATCACTTCCGCTCCCCCTCCGTGGTGCCCGATTGGGCCTCCGAGGACCGCGATGACGGCCACGACGGCTGGCTCATGCTCGCGCTCACCGGCCACTCCGACGCCCCGGTTCCCGTCATCCTCGAATCTGCCGATGGCGTGTCCTGGCGGCTGCGCGGCAGCCTCAAGTTCGACGGCGACCCTGGCTTCCTCGAAGGCGAGGTCCCCGCTACCTCGCCCATCCCGCCGGTCGTCTCCCCGCGCTTGGTCCGCCTGCGCGATGAGGTCGACGGCAATATCTACGACGTCCTCTTCGTCACCCTAGAGCGCGGCGGCCGCGACGTCTCCGGTTACCTCGTCGGCCGGCTGGAGGGCACTACTTTTACCGTGGTCTCCGGCTTCCGCCGCGTAGACTTCGGCCACGACTTCTCCCGTCCGCGCAATACCAATACGACCACCGGCACTCTCACCCCAGAGCAGCGCTACGAGCGGGCCGTCATCGTCGGCCTCCTCAACGGCAACGGCCGCGGCGACGACGCCACCAAGCACGCCTCCTGGGAAGCCGAAGGCTGGGCCAATGCCCTGTCCCTGCCCCGCCGAGTCACCCTCGAGGGCGGCGTCCTCTACCAAGCCCCCGCCCGCGGCCTGCCCGATGCCGTCAACCTCTCCGATTACGCCCGTTCCTGGACCGGCGTCATGGAGGTCCCTTCCGGTTCCTGCGTAACGGTCACACTTCTCGACGGCGCCGGTGACCCCGCCGCCACCATCTGCCACTCCGGCGATGACATCAGCCTCGATCGCTCCATGAACAAGGCCTTCGACCACTGTTTCGCCGATTCCGAGCCCGCCACCGCCACGCTTGCCGAAGGCGACTCCGATACCCTCACCATCATCCAAGACGGCTCCACCGTTGAGGTATTCGTCGACGGCGGTCTCATCGCCATGGCCTCCCGCGTCTACTTCGAAGGCGGCTGCTCCGGCCTGCGAGTCGAGACTTCCGGCGATGCCGTCATCGAACAGGACTGGCAGCGCTCCGGCTCCAAGCTTTAATCCGCCAGGCTCTCAACGCCGGCCTGCCCCTCCTCACCTAACCCGTCCCTCCCCTGCCCCTCCCCGCCCTTCGCGCTCACCGGCGCGGCCGCCCACCGCGGTTCCGCCTCCCCTGGTGAGCGGCAAGGGCGGGGTTGCGCGTTTTCGGCCTCACTCCGCTGAGCCGCGTCTGTCCTCGCTCCCTCATACGCGTCCTTCGCGCTCACGGGGAGAAGCTGGGGCGTCGGAAAGCGTGTGCCGGTGAGCGGCAAAGGCGAAAACCTCCCCTCGCGCTCACTGGGGAGACGAAAGAACCGCCCCACGCGCTGCCGGTGAGCGCGAAGGGCGGTGAGGTGGCTGGGGCCAGCCGGGAGCTAGACGGCGCGGAGGCGGTCCAAGCGGGCGCGAGCGGTGACCGTGAGCGTCGGGGGCAGCGCGGCCATGCGCTCGGCGAGTTCGCCGGCGCTGATGTGGCGCGCGGACGGGCTCATGCCTACCTGAGCGGCGACGGAGGCCTTATCAAGCTCGATGGGGAACGAGATATCGACCGGGTCGGCCGCCTGCTCGAGGAAGCCCTCGGCCTGCTCATACATGCGCTCGACCTTGCCTTCTTCCACGCCGAGGATGCCGAGCGGCTCGCGCAGCTCATCCAGGTGTCCGGCGCCGGGGGTCAAGACGATGACCTGGCCGCCTGGGGCAAGCACGCGCTGGAATTCGGCGGGATTGCGCGGGGCGAAGACGACGGAGATTGCGTCGACGGACTCATCCTGGATGGGAAGGCGCTCCCACACATCGGCCACGACGGCGCCGACGCGCGGGTGGCACTTAGCCAAGTGCTTCGCAGCGTGCGGGGAAATGTCGAGGCCAACGCCGCGGGCCTCCGCGATGGAGTCCAGGGTGTGGGCCAGGTAGTAGCCGGTGCCGGCACCCACCTCGAGGAGGGAGGCGGGCGTGGACTCGGCCAGGGAGGCGGAATCCAGTCCGTCCTGGACGGCCCCGGTTACGGCCTCAACGAAGGGCGCGAAGTGGCCCATGGCCAAATAGGTCTCGCGGGCGTTGACCATATCCATGTCATCGCCCTTGTGCTTGAGTCCGGCGCCGGCCGCGAGGGTGACGTAGCCCTGCTTGGCCACATCATAAGAGTGGCCGGATTCCGAAACGAGGCGAGAGAAATCATCGGCACCAGAAAGCGCGGTGCCATCGTTGGGATCGGCCAGAATGTCGACGATATGAGAAAGCATGTACCTAGACTAGCTAGAAACCTCGGTCAACAGGGAACCGAGCTCGGCGGCCTCGTCCTTGCTCAGCTCGATGACGATGCGACCGCCGCCATCCGAGGGGATGCGCATGACAATTTTGCGGGACTCCTCTACTGCTTCCATTTCTCCGCCCGTCGTGCGCGGCTTCATTGCTGCCATAGTGAGTCTCCTTTAGTTAACTTCTTTTCCTTCCAGCTTAGACCTTTTCTGCGCGGAAGATAGTTGTTCTTCCAGTTGCGCGAGGAGATCGTCTACCTGGTCCTGGCGGTATCCACGGGGAACTACCTCGAATTTCACCTGGTCAAGGCGGCCTTCGCGGAGGGCGGCGCGGTTATTTTCGCGCACCTTCTGCGGCTCGTCGAGCGGGTGCATGACCTCGCCGCGGCCAAAGATGGAGCCCCATACCCAGGTGCCGATGACGGTCAGGGCGATGAGGACAAGGAGGAGCATAATCCAAGACAGCATGGCTTAAACCTTACCTTTTAGCGGCGGGCGTTGAGCAACGGGCGCGAGGACCCCGGCGCGGGCGAGCAGCGTGCGCGCAACCACCTCGGCCATCGGCGCCAGCTCGTGCAGCGGCCGGTTGCGGTGTACCCGCGTGCCCAGGTCTACCTGTGCGACTTTGCCCCGCTTGGCGACGTCCACCATTAGCCCCGCTTCCACCCCATACCCCTCCACGAAGGGAAGTTCTAAGGCGGTGGCGCGGCGCAGGGCGTATTCGCCTCCAAGGGGCTGATCGATGTGGGCGAGCTCGGGAAAGAGCTGCTTGATGAGCGGCTTGGCGGTCAGTTCGGTCACGCGGCCGCCGCCGGTGGGCTGGCCGTTGAGGCTGCGGCGGTAGCAGGCTTTGACCATCTCCACCGCGGGGTCGGCGAAGGGCGCGGCCAAGGCCGAGACCATGCCGGGCGCGGCGGATTCGAGGTCGGCGTCGACAAAGACGACGATATCTCCCTTCGCCGCGGCAACCCCGCGCCAGAGGGATTCGCCCTTACCGGGTCGCGGTTCCTCTGGGAGGATATCGCGCCAATTGCGCACATCCGCTCCGGCATCAGCAGCGCGGGAGGCGGTGTCGTCGGTGGAGTCGGCGTCGATGACGAGCACCTCGAGCGGTTCATCGGCCAGGCAGGCGCGCACGACGTCCGCGACGGTGCCCTCCTCGTTGAGCGCTGGAATGATAACGGAGACGCTCATGCAAGGCCTCGCGTGGTTGCTAGCGGGGCGACCTCGCCTTGGATGGCGGCGGTCATGCGGATGACATCAGCCGTCTCGGCCACCTCGTGCACGCGAAAGGCGGCCACGCCGCGGGCGGCAGACCACGCGGTAGCGGCCAGGGTGCCGGCCACGCGCTCGCCTACCCCGCGGTCAAGGGTCTCGCCCACGAAGTCCTTATTGGATAGCGCCATGAGCACCGGCCATCCAGTGGCGACGACCTCGTCGATGCGCCGCAGGAGCTCGAGCCCGTGAAAGGTGTTTTTGCCAAAGTCATGCGTCGGATCGATGAACGTCAGGTCCTCCGGGCAGCCGAGGGAGGCGGCGCGCTCGGCCAGTTGGGTGGTTTCCGCGATGACATCGGCCACCACGTCATCAAAGTGCACTCGGTGGGGCCGGGTGCGCGGGGTGATGCCGCCGGTGTGCGAGCACACGTAGCCCACGCGGTGGTGGCCGGCGACCTCGATGAGCTCGGGGTCCCAACCGGCCCAGGTGTCATTGACCAGGCCGGCGCCGGCTGCGATGGCTGCCTCGGCTACCTCGCTGCGCCAAGTATCGACGGAGATGAGCACGTCCGGGTGGCGCTCGTGCACCTTCTCGATGGTCGGCACCACGCGGTCGATTTCCTCCGCCGCGTCCACGGCCTTGCCGGGGCCAGCCTTCACACCGCCAATATCGACGATCGACGCACCCGCTGCGATCACCTCATCACAACGGCGCAGCGCCGGGTCGAGGTCAAAGGTTGCGCCCTTGTCATAGAAGGAATCCGGGGTGCGATTGACAATCGCCATCACACGCGCGAGGCTCAACGCGGCTCCCTGATGCGCTTATCGCTCATGACTTGGTGGCGCTGGATGATGTGGGAGAGGGCCTCATCGGGGTCGTCGGTAAGCAGGAAAAGCTCCCGGTCGCCCTCGTTGATATAGCCGCTGGCCGCGAGCGTGTTATCCATCCATTCCAGCAGGCCGGACCAATACTCGGTGCCCATGAGCACGATGGGGTAATTGGTTACCTTTCCGGTCTGCACCATGCACATGACCTCGAAGAACTCATCCATCGTGCCCATGCCGCCAGGCAGGCAGATGAAAGCCTGCGAGTACTTCAAGAACATTGTCTTGCGGGCAAAGAAGTAGCGGAAATTCAGGCCCAGATCCACATACTCATTAAGCCCCTGCTCGTGGGGAAGCTCGATGCCCAGGCCCACGGATAGCCCGCCGGCCTCGTGGGCGCCGCGGTTGGCTGCCTCCATGATGCCGGGGCCGCCGCCGGTGATGACGGCATAGGAGTGCTCGGCCAGCTTGCGGCCAACCTCGACGCCCAACTGGTAGCTCGCATCCTCCGGCGTGGTGCGTGCGGAACCGAAGACGGTCACGGCCTTCGGCAGCTTGGAAAGCGCATCGAAGCCAGCGACGAACTCGCCTTGGATGCGCAGGACGCGCCACGGATCGGCATGCTGCCACTCATGGTCCGCGCCGGACTCCAAGAGCCGCTGGTCAAAGGTGGAGGCCTGCTCGCCTTCGGTGCGCAGCAGCATCGGGCCGCGCAGGGTGCGCATCTGCTCAGGGGTCATGGTCTATCCCTTCAGGTAGTTCAAGAGGGCAGTGGATACTTCGGTGATCTGGGCGGTGGGGACCTGCTCGTCCTTCTTATGCGCGAACCCGGGGTCGCCGGCGCCGAAGTTTACGGCTGGGGTGCCCATTTCGGAGAAGCGGGCGACGTCGGTCCAGCCGTACTTGGCGCGGACGTTGCCCCCGACGGCGTCGATAAGAGCCTTGGCCGCTGGCTGGCCCAAACCGGGCTGGGCGGCCGGTGCGATGTCGTCGATCTCGAAGGTGACGTCTTCTTCCTCGCCGATGATGGACTTCATGTAGTCCAGCGCCTCCTCGCTCGTGCGGTCTGGGGCGAAGCGGAAGTTTACAAACATCCATGCCTCATCCGGCAGCGTATTGGTGGCCACGCCGGACTCGAGGTGGACGATGTTGAGGCCCTCGCGGTAGGTGCAGCCATCGATGGTGACATCGCAGGACTCATAGGCGGCGATGCGGCTCATAATGGGTGCGAGCTTGTGTGCTGCGTTGGAGCCGAGCCAGGCGCGGGCCGAGTGCGCGCGGGTGCCATGGGCGGTCACGCGCAGGCGAATGGAGCCCTGGCAGCCAGCCTCCACCATGGCGCCGGAGGGCTCGCCTAAGAGCGCGAAGTCGCCCTCGAGCCACTCCGGGTGGTCTTTTTGCAGGTGGCCCAGGCCATTAAATTCAGTGGCCACTTCTTCGCCCTCGTAGGCGATGACGGTGAGGTCATGCTTGAGCTCGTCCGCTTCGTGCAGCTGGGCAAAGGCATTGAGGTAGACGGCCATGCCGGACTTCATGTCCACAGTGCCGCAGCCCCACATAATCTCTACCCCGTCTTCAGAGGTTTCCATGTGATGCGGTACATTTTCTGCCAACGGAACGGTATCAATGTGGCCGGCGAGTACTACGCGGGAATCTAGCCCGCGGTTCGTCCGGGCGCACACGGTATTGCCGTAGCGGGCAACCTCGATGTCCAATCCGCGCAGCGCTTCTTCGATGGCGTCTGCGATGGCCTCCTCATGGTGGGAGGGGCTCGGAATATCCACGAGCGCCTTGGTTAGTTCGATGGGGTCTGCATATAGATCTAAAGTCACAAAGCGCCATGCTAGCGCCCCGCGCAGCTCACCGCATTGTGTAAAGTTCACTTCACTGCAAATAATTCGTCCTCCCTAAGGTGATAACAATGGCCGAAGCCACTCAATTGAAATCCCGTCATCTCACGATGATGGGCCTTGGCTCTGCCGTAGGCGCCGGCCTTTTCCTCGGCGTCGGCCTCGGCATCCAGATTTCCGGCACCTCCGTGCTCATCTCCTATGCCGTAGCCGGCGCGCTTATCGCACTGGTGATGTGGATGCTCGGTGAGATGGCCGCCGCCCGCCCCTCTTTAGGGTCATTTTCCACCTACGCCGGCCAGGCCTATGGCCACTGGGCGCGCTTTACCATGGGGTGGATTTTCTGGTTCATGCTGATCATGGTCATGGGTGCCGAAATCACCGGCGCGGCCGCCATCATTTCCAACTGGTTCGATATTGCCCCGTGGATTCCAGCGCTTATTGCCGTGGCCTTCTTCGCGGTGGTCAACTTCGCGGCCGTGGGCGGTTTTGGTGAGTTCGAGTTCTGGTTCGCCATCATCAAGGTTGGCGTCATCGTCGCCTTCCTCGTCATCGGCGTACTCATGGCGCTGGGCATCCTGCCGGGCATGGATTTCTCCTTGGCCGGTACCAACTTCACCGAGAACTTCCTGCCCAATGGCATGCCGGGCTTCGCCGCCGGTTTGCTGGCCGTTGCCTTTGCCTTTGGCGGCATCGAGCTGGTGACCATCGCGGCGGCCGAGTCCGAGGATCCGGCGCACAACGTAGCCACCGCGGTGCGCGCCATTATCGTGCGCATCATGATTTTCTACATCGGCTCCATCGTGGTGATTACCATGGCGCTGCCATTTAGCTCCATCCAAGACGCCGATGTCGCGGCCGATTCCCCCTTCACCCTGGTGCTCGCGGCCGCCAAGATTCCATTTGCGGCCGGCTTCATGGAGGCGATTATCGCCCTAGCACTGTTGTCTGCCTTCAACGCGCAGATTTACGCCACCTCCCGCTTGGTCTTCGATATGGCCAAAGACCACTGCGCCCCGGGATTCTTCCTGAAGCAAAATCGTGCCGGCTCCCCCATCAACGCCGTCATCTTGTCCATGGTCTTCGCCTTCGCTTCGGTGGGCCTGCAGTTCTGGAACCCGCCAGGGCTTCTGGCCTTCCTCTTCAACGCGGTCGGAGGGTGCCTGCTGGTCATCTGGTCCTTCATCGTGGCTTCCTTTATCAAGTTGCACCCCGTCCTGCGCGATAATGGCGAGCTGACCGAGATCCACGTACCCGGCTTCCCCTGGCTTCCGTGGGTTACGGCCGCCGCCCTGGCCGGACTGACCCTGCTCATGCTCTTTGATCCGGCCGCGCGCAACCAGGTCATCTCGGTGCTCATCCTGGCTGCGGTGCTCGTCATCTTGTCCTTCGTGCTTCCCACCGGCCAGCGCGCGGGGGCGCGGAAGTAGTTGCTAAGCTAGCGGGCATGACTTCTGCATCCGCACGTGGCCTAGCAACCATTACCCATAACGGCACCGTCTTGGACGTATGGTTCCCGGCCGTATACACCGATAAGAACGTAGAGACCACCGAGACCAAGCGCTTGGAGGAGGTTCCCCAGCAGTTCTCCGCGCTGGCCGGCCCGGACGAGGAGCGCGGCGTAGCCCGCGTCGCCGTTGAGACCTCCATCAAGGATCTGGATGACGCCCCCGTCGATACCTACGATGCTTACCTGCGTCTGCACCTGCTCTCCCACCGCGCGGTCAAGCCGCACGGCCTGAATATGGATGGCATCTTCGGCCACCTCAACAACGTTGTCTGGACCAACTACGGCCCGTGCGCCGTGTCCGATTTCCAGATGGTGCGCGGCCGCCTGGCCTCCCGCGGCCCGGTCGTTGTCTACTCCGTGGACAAGTTCCCCCGCATGGTGGACTACGTTGTGCCGTCCGGCGTCCGCATCGGTGACGCAGACCGCGTCCGCCTGGGCGCCCACCTGGCTGAGGGCACCACCGTCATGCACGAGGGCTTCGTCAACTTCAACGCCGGCACCCTAGGCGCCTCCATGGTGGAAGGCCGCATCTCCGCGGGCGTCGTCGTAGGCGATGGCTCCGATATCGGCGGCGGCGCGTCCATCATGGGCACCCTGTCCGGCGGCGGCAAGGAGGTCATCTCCATCGGCGAGCGCTGCCTCCTCGGCGCCAACTCCGGCATTGGCATTTCGCTTGGCGACGACGCCGTGGTCGAAGCCGGCCTCTACGTCACCGCCGGCACCAAGGTGGCCGTCTTTGGCAAGGTCGCGGAAGCACTGGGCGTCGACAATGGCGAGAACGTCAAGGGCTCCCAGCTCTCCGGTGCCTCCGGCATGCTGCTGCGCCGCAACTCCGTCTCCGGCGCGGTTGAGGCCGTGGAGTGGAAGGCTGAGGCCGTCGCGCTTAACGACGAGCTGCACAAGAATTAACACCCCCGATTCCTATAGCCCAATCGGGCAAAATAAGATGGAGGGGTGACTGATAACTCCTCCACCCTCGGTTCTGGCCTGAAGGTCCGCCACCTGACCATGATGGGGCTAGGCTCCACCATCGGTGCCGGACTTTTCTTGGGCACCGGCGTCGGCATTTCCGCCGCCGGCCCCGCCGTGCTCCTCGCCTACGTCATCGCAGGCTTTCTGGCCATTTTGGTGATGCAGATGCTGGGCGAGATGGGCACCGTTATCCCCGCCTCCGGCTCCTTTTCCGAATACGCCGAACACGGCATCGGCCGCTGGGCGGGCTTTACCCAGGGCTGGATCTATTGGCTAGCCACCGTCGCCGTGCTGGGCGCCGAAATCACCGGCGCGGCCGGCTTCATCGGCTCTTGGTTCAACGTCTCGCCGTGGATTCCCGCCGCCATCTGCGTGGTCCTCTTCGGAATCATCAATCTGCTGCGCGTGCGCAGCTTCGGCGAATTCGAGTACTGGTTCGCCCTCATCAAGGTCGTTGTCATCGTGGCCTTCCTCATTATCGGCGCGCTGCTCATCCTGGGCCTCCTGCCCGGCCATTCCTTCATCGGTACCTCCGTCTTCTTGGAGGACGGCTTCATGCCCAATGGCCTCGGCGGCGTCGCGGCCGGCCTGTTGGCCGTAGCCTTCGCCTTCGGCGGCATCGAGGTGGTTGCCATCGCTTCTGCCGAATCCGAGGACCCCGAAAAATCCCTAGTCAACGCCGTGCGCTCCACCATCTTGCGTATCTCCGTGTTCTACTTGGGCTCCGTCCTCGTCATCACGTTCCTCCTGCCCTATTCCATCCTGGGCGGTGCCTCCACGGCCGCGGAATCCCCCTTCACCATGGTTCTCGAGCGCGCCGGCATCCCGGGCGCGGCCGGCATCATGGAAGTCGTCATCGTCCTCGCACTACTCTCCGCCTTCAACTCGCAGATCTACGCCTCCTCCCGCATGATGCATTCCCTAGCCTCCCGCGGCGAGGCCCCACGCATCTTCACCACCACCAATAAGGACGGCGTTCCCACCACCGCCATCGCCCTCTCTGTCCTCCTCTCGGCCGTCATGGTGGTGCTCAACTACGCCGATACCGGCTGGCTGCTTAGCTTCATGCTCAACGCCGCCGGCGCCTCCCTACTCATCGTCTGGGTCTTCATCGCCGTCAGCCAGCTACGCCTGCGCCGCCAGCTCGAGGCCCTCCACCCCCTCCCCATCCGCATGTGGGCCTTCCCCTACCTCACCTGGTTCGCCCTCGCCCTCTTTGCGGCCATCGCGGTGCTCATGCTTACCGACGCCACCGCCCGCACCCAACTCCTCTCCGCCGCCGCCATGTTCGTGGTGCTCGCCATCGCCGGCGTTATCAATTCCAAGGTTCGCGGCATCAACCCGACCTCAACGCTGCCCCTCACCTAGCCCCTTATCCCAGGGGGCTCACCTCGCCCCTCCGTCCTCCCTCGGCCACTCCCGCCCTTCGCGCTCACCGGCACGAGGCGGGGTCTCTCTTTTTCGTCACCTGGTGAGCGCCTAGGGCGAACTCTGCCCACGCCCCCTCCCGTCGCGCTCACGGGGAGCACAAATCAGGGCAACCCGGGGCCGCCGGTGAGCGCGAAGGGCAGTTATCCACAGCTATCCGGACCACGCAGCGGAAAATCGCCCCCGAACCCCGGGTTATCCACAGGATGCCGCGACGCGCATAGCTACAGCCCACCACGACCGCTTAGGTTAAGCCCCATGGGGGAATGGACTACCGCGGAACTGCGCGGGCAAGGTTTGAGCAAGGATGCGATTCGTCGCAAAGTGCGCGAGGGGAAGCTGTATCGCGTGCACAGGGGGATTTATACCGATGAATGGACGCCCTGGGCGGTGGCGCGGGCGCTGGCGCATGGGCTCAGCCGCATCCATTTCACGGGAAAGACGGCGCAAGAGATTTACCTCGGCCGGCAGCTGACATTTCCTCTGGAAGCGGAGGGACCGCGCACTTTGAAGGGTAAGAGCTTTCGCGTTTCACACTCGCGACTTCAAGCCACGCACAATGTCAACGGCCTTCCGGTGATGCAACCGTTGTGGGCCGCGCGAAGGATTTCGCGTGCGTGCAGGCCTCTTCTGGAAGAACACTACCGAGGAAAACACGGCCCCGGCCGTCTAGAAACGGACCGTCGGCGAATGCGGCGCGTCCCAAGGAGTCTAAAAGAGACGATCCGGCACGCCGCGATTGGAGCGGATAGCCCACCGGAGCGCACTTTAAGCAGAAAGCTGCGCACTGAAGGAATTTTCCCAGAACACAATGCTCTCATTGCGGGGTACCGCTTTGATCTCAGGATTGGAAGGCTCCTTGTGGAGGTCGATGGCTGGGAATACCACAAGCACAGCGAGGCCTTTCAAGCTGACCGGTCCAAACAAAACTCGGCCGTCGCCCACGGATATACGGTTTTGCGCTTTACTGCCGACGACATCAACTACCACCTCAGCGAAGCCATCCTACTTATCAAAGCCACTCTTGAGGTGCTAAAAGGCCGCAACCCTGAGCTTCCGACCTCAGCAACTCAGCCTTACTGGAAATGGCATCTATGTGTGAAACATTTGCTTTAATGACAATTATCCTTTACATTCGGATATGCAAGCAAGACACACAGTAAAGGAGTCCAGATGGCCGACCACCCCAACATGGTCCGCAAATGGCGCCGCTGGCTCGAATTATCACAAGCCGAACTCGCTGAAAAAGCCGGCGTCTCCCGCCAGACCATCGCCAATATCGAACGGGGCAATTACTCCCCTTCGGTGCACCTCGCACTGGACATTTGCCACGAACTAGGTAAATCCGTCGAAGAAATCTTTGGAGCCGAACAACATGATTAACGCCATTGCCAACTACTCCCTCAATGAAATCGAGCGCGCCACTCGCGATGAATTCGAACGCGACACGCTCTATAAAGCCTGCGCAATTGGCATCACTCTCATCCCATTCCTCGAGCTCGTCGTCGCCGCAATCCTCGCCTGGGTTCTCCCCGGCCGAATGAGCATGCTGTGCTTCCTCGCGCTCGTACCGTCCATCCTCGGCAATTCCATCGGCACAGCTTGGATGCGCAAGCGCGTCGCCACCCCACCAGTGGGCCGAAATTGGACCGCAATGGCCGTCTATTTCATCCCACTTATCGCCATGTTCGCTGGCATTGCCTATAACGCCTACGCGCCTGCCGACGGCCACAGCCCCGCCTCTTACCTCCTCGGCACCGCCGTCGGTGTAATCACCGTACTCATCCTCACCCCCTTCATTCGTCGCCGCCAGCACCGCCGCGACCAGGCTCGCCTGGATGCCGAGCTCGAAGACTAGTCCCACTCCCGCTCCCCTCCACCCGCCCTTCGCGCTCACCGCGGACGGCGGGTTCTCGCGTTTTCTGCCCCAGTGAGCGCGTGGGGAGGTACCGCCCCCTCGCACTCACCGAGAGGCCCACTCACCGTCGTCGAAGGGATGCCGGTGTCCGCGACGGGAGCATTGCTTGCCGACGCCCCCCTTCCCGCTCACCGGCAGCTAGAAAAAGCCCCATCGCCGTGCGCTGGTGAGCGCGAAGGGCGGTGGGGCGAAAGGCGATGGGGCCAAGGGGCGGGACAGAGCGAGGCGGATGAGGCCGGCCCGGGACCTGGCTAGGCAGGTTCAGTTTCCTGGACAACCTGAGGCGCCTTCGGCTTCGAGCGGAAGGTCCACAGCTTGTTGATGACGAAGTTGATGGGCATCGCCACGATGATGGAAATGGCGTTTGCCCAGTAATACATCGTGCGCAGGCCGGTGGAATCATCCAGAATATCGGCCGGCAAATGGAGCGGAGAGGTGGGATTCATCAGCAGATGCTGAATCGCCATCGACACCACGAAGGCACCAATACCGGCGAGCAGGAAGGGGAAGAATCCACGGATCCAGGACACTTTAGACACTGACTTGAAGGTCCACATGCGGTTGAGCTGGTAGTTCCACGTATTTGCGACTAAGAAAGCGATGGTGGAATAGAGCATGAACCAGCGCAGGTGAAATTGGGTTCCGAAGAGGTTGACCAGCGGGTCATTGGGCATCGCTTCGAAGCATGCCCAGCCCCACTTCTTCGCCAGGACCGAGGTGATGAGATTTACCGCGGTACCGGAACCGCCGACGATGCCGAATTTGAGAAACTGCCCAAAATTGGACACAAAGCGCGCGACGCTGAGGTCTGCCATGGGCCGCCTTTCTAGCCAGTGATTAAATAACTACTCGATTGTAGTTCTTAAGGCCTGGGAACTGAAAAATTGACGCTCGGAATGTGATAGAGGATCTATAAAAGTTATAGCCTCGTGGAGCAGGGCGAGCGGGGTTCGGAAGTCATAGAGGTCGAGCTTGCGCGGGGTAGGATAGGTATCGTCGCCAAGCAGTGGGTGGCCGAGGTAATTGAGCAGCACGCGCAGCTGGTGGGTATGGCCGGTGCGCGGCCACATGGTCACCTCCCGGCCGGCCGCGCGTACGTACGTGGAGGTCAGTGTGCCTTCGGGGGCCACGAGCACCTGGCGCGCTCCGCGGGGCTTGCGCATGCGCAGGTCAATTTCCCGGTCTATGAAAAGCGGCTGCTTGACGACGCCCCGATACCTCTTCACCGCACTCCCCTCCAGGAAGATGCGCTGGTAGGCGGCGCGGGTTTCGGGATTGCGGGAGCAGATGACGAGGCCAGCGGTCAGGCGATCCAGGCGGTGCAGGGGTACGATGTCGTCCTCGCCAAAGTCCACGCGCAGGCGCGTTTGCAGCGTTTCGCGTTGGAGGCGGCCGTTGGTGGTCGTGGGCAGGAAGTGCGGCTTATCGGCCACGATGAGGTCGCGGTCGGCGTGGACCACGGAGTAGTCGAAAGGAATCGGGCATTCCGGAGGAACGGAGGGGTGGTACCAGGCGGGCACGGGGTGTGAAAGTGCAGCGCCGGGCGGCAGCACGGTGCCGGGCGAAAAGGGAGAGTCGCCGGCACGGGCGGCGAAGTACTCCCCTTCCTCCGGCACGCGGCCACGCAGGACCGTTTTGCGCGGGGAGATGCCCGCGCGGGCGGGAGGCCTGCCCGAATTAGGCACCGGCGAGGCGGTCGACGGCGGCATCGATGCGCTCATCGGTGCCATTGAGGCCGATGCGCACGTGCTTCTCGCCGGCCGGGCCGTAGAAGTCGCCCGGGGCAGCGAGGATGCCGCGCTCAGCCAGCCAGTCGATGGTCTCGCGGCAATTCTCGCCCCGGGTGGCCCACAAGTACAGGCCGGCATCGGAGTGGTCGATGGTAAAGCCGGCGTCGACAAGCGCGTGCATGAGCACCGCACGGCGGGAGGCGTAGCGGTTGCGCTGGAGGGCCTCGGTGTCGTCGTCGTTTAGCGCGGCGACCATGGCGGCCTGGATGGGGCCTGGAACGATGAGGCCAGCGTGCTTGCGCAGCTGCAGCAGCTCGGCGATGAGCTCGTTATCGCCCGCGAAGAAGCCGGCGCGGTAGGAGGCCATATTCGCCGTCTTGGACAGCGAATGCATGGCGATGAGGCCGGTGTTATCGCCATCGGTCACGCGCGGATCAAGGATGGACACCGGCGGATTATCGTCGTTCCAACCCAGGCTCATATAGCACTCATCGGAGGCGATGATGGCGCCGTTCTCGCGCGCCCACGCCACGATGCGGCGCAGTTCCTCCACGCCGAGCACGCGGCCGGTGGGATTGGACGGCGAGTTCAAAAAGACCAGGGAGGCATCCTGGAAATCGGAATCCGCGCGCAGCGGCTTAGCACCGGCGAGCAAGGCGCCCACCTCATAGGTGGGATAGGCCACCGAGGGAAAGGCGACGGTCTCGCCGCGCATGCCCAGAAGCGTGGGCAGCCAGGCGATGGCCTCTTTGGTGCCGACCACCGGTAGGACGCGGTCTACCTGCATGTTATAGCGGCGGGTGAGCGCGGCGGCGATGGCCTCGCGCAGCTCCGGGGTGCCGGCGGTCTGCGGGTAACCAGGGTTCTGCGCGGCCGCGGTCAACGCGAGCTGCACGCCCGGGGACACAGGGTCAACGGGGTTGCCCACCGAGAGGTCAACGATTCCACCCGGGTGGGCCTGGGCCTTCTTCTTGGCGCCGGCCAGCGAATCCCAGGGGAAGTCTGGAAGCGTCTTTCCTAGCGGTGTGCGGGCCATGTCTTACTCCTGATTCTGTGGCGGAAGCGCGGCAATCATCGGGACGTCAAAGTCCTGCGGGCCGAGGGCCGCCGCGCCGCCTGGGGAGCCCAGGTCATCGAAGAAGGCGGCGTTGGCGTCGTTGTAGTCCAGCCACTCATCGGGAACGTCGTCCTCGTAGAAGATGGCCTCGACCGGGCAAGCCGGCTCGCAGGCGCCGCAGTCCACGCACTCATCCGGGTGGATGTAGAGCATGCGCTTGCCCTCGTAGATGCAGTCAACAGGGCATTCCTCAACGCAGCCGCGGTCCATTACGTCAACGCAAGGCTGTGCGATCGTATATGTCATGGAGATTCCTTGAAGCTTCCTGATTTCTCGGATTTGGGATGTTTAACAGTATGTCACTTCTGCTTGAAAAATGGCCAAACGCCCCCGCCTATCCCGGCCAAAAGCAGGAGCAGGCTGAGAATATTATTGGCCAAGAGCATGTCTCCTGTCATCGGTACGAGGAGCATGAAGGCGAAAAAGCCCAGGCACCAAACGATGAGCGGGATGGCGCCGACCATCGGCGCGGGGCTCCATAGCCGGGCGGTGCGGGTGAGCACGGAGTTAAACCACCACGCAAGCAGGATGGTGATGGGAAAAGCCACGCTCGCACCGTTAGACAATGGAATGCGCGCGGTGAGGTAGATGACCTCGAGGAAGACCGACAGCAAGGCGCCGATGGCCAGCCACACTAGGCCGGTGACCTGCTCGCCGCGGCTAAATTCCGTGCGCATTATAGGCCACCCAGCAGGTCATCGGCCGGCTCGCCCTGGCCCAGCTGGAAGTACTCGGCGCGCAGCAGGGGCATGACCAGCAGGTTAGACAGTCCATAGGCTCCGGGCACCCGCTCGGGTTCATGCAGCGCGGCCACGGCGGCCTCGGGGTTGGTGCGGGTGGTGGAGCCATCGGCCACCCAGATTTGGGAGGCGTGGGCGCGCATGGCGCAGCGCTTGGTGTCAAGGGCGGCGTCGGAAAGAGCGATGGTGACATCGGCGCCCTCGTTGGTGAAATTGTCCAAGTACTCCTGGCTGGGCTTGGTCCACCCGGCCGGCGCATCGAGGGTGTCCAGGCCGGCATAATTGGCGGCGCTTTCAAAAATGCCGTACCAAATGCGCGTGCTTGGCGACGCCGCCTTCATCACCGCCTCATGCACCGCAATGTGGTCCGGGTGCCCGTAGCCGCCATCGGGCCCGTAGGTGAGGATGGCGTGGGGCTGGATGGCCTCGAGCTCGTCGCTCAGGAAATCGGCCGCCTCCTCGATGCGATTGACCAGTGCACGCGGGTTCTCGTGCGAGGGAGAGCCTGCCATGCCGGAGTCATGGAAGTGGCCGAAACCGCCCAGTTGGATGCCCTTGACGCCCAGGGCATCGAGGGCATTGGCCAATTCGCGGGCGCGGAAACCGCCGAGCTGATCATGATCGGCCAAGCCTTGGTAAGGCTCGCCGATGACCTCGCCGTCCTCGCCCAAGGTAAGCGTAATGACGATAACCTCGGCGCCGCGTGCGGCTAGAGTTGCCAGGGTGCCACCCATAAAGAGGGTTTCATCATCCGGGTGGGCGTGCACTGCCACCACGCGGTAGCCGGTTAGGTCCTTAGTCTTCATCTATCCTCCAGCGGGGCGCGGTGATAAGACCCTCGTCCCAATCATCGATGCTTTGGCCGGGGCCTACAATACCCTCCCCGAGCGCGTGGATACGCGTCTCATCCACCAAAGGCACGTAGAGGGCTTCTTTAGAGTTCACATCGCGAATGCGTCCGAGTGCTTCCTTCGGGCTCATGGCGCCGGATAAAATCTCCTCGCGAATCTCCTCCGCGTTCTCCGGGCAGATTCCGGACAGGTCGCCGGCGAGCGGCTGCTTGTCATCGCAGCTGAAGATATTTGCCGCGGCCACCGAGTTCAGGGAGATATCCTCCCAGGTCACTACCGCATCCACCTCACCTTCGGGCAGGAGCTTGGAGGTGATCGTGGTCAGGCGCTCGGACACCACCTCGGCACCGATCCCGTGGGCTTCGAGGACGTCATAAAGCGTATTGGCCGCGGCCAAGGCCGTGGGGCTGGTGGGGTCTACCGCAAAGCGAATCGGCTTCTTACTCGCGCGAGTGCGCAGCGCAGTGAGGTCCGTGTCCTTACTTATAGGGTTATTCCCCGGTTGGAGGTTAGAAGCGCGGCCGGTGGCCAAGCGCGCGACCTGGTCCGTGTCAATCAGCGAGGCCAATCCGCGGCGCGCGGCCCTTTCTTCCAGTGCTCCATCCGCAGTGGACATGTGCAGGCGCAGTTGGCGCGGGCGTGTCAGTGTCTTATCGGAAACATGTCCCAAAAGGCCCAGTGCCTCCTGCGAGGTTTGGCCAGGCGTGAAGTCCGCGAAACCAATCTGCCCGGAGCGCAGCATATTAAGCGCCTGGGTGCTATCGCGCACCTCGCGCAGCTGGATGACGTCCACCTGCGCCGGATTGGCACCCCAGAAGCGGTCGTTCCGGTTCAAGGTAATGACTCCGCGGCCGCGGTCCACGCTATCGACGAGGAAGCGCCCGGCCGATGCCGGAATCTTATCGGCTAAGGCAGAGCCGAAGTTATCGTCCTGCAGCAGGTGGGAAGGCAGCAAATTATGAAAAAGCAGGTGCCAATCTTTCACCTTCTGGGAAAAGTCCACGGTGACTACGCGGCCGCCATCGGAGGTATTGACGGCCGATATGGCGTGGTAGCCGGCGGGATCGCGCACACCGGCGGTGGTGGTCATCTGCTTCCACAGGTAGCTAAAGTCCGCACCGGAAATGGGTGTGCCATCGGACCATTGTGCGGGCGAGGCAATGACGTAGCGCACCCGCTGCGCCACGCCCTTAGGCGCGGTGACCTCAGAGGCGGATTCGAGGATATCGGCGTCCCTTTGTCCGTTGTGGAACGCCGAGGGCAGAACTAGTTCTGCGATCTGGTCGACCAGCTCGGAGTTATTGGCCACCAAGTGCGGGTTCAATCCCGCGCGCAGAGGGTCCACACCCACCGAGATGGTGGGGCGCTTGGCGGAGTCGGCATCCTGCGGCTGCTCTTCTTCCGGGGTAGGCGTGGTGGTGGTCTGATCTTCTTGCAGCACGGAGGCATTTTCCTCCACCACCGGCGGTGGGCCGGGGTTAGCCGCGCAGGCGCTAAGTAGTGCAAGGCTGGCGGTGCTGAGTACCGCTGCGATTGCCGACGCCGCGCGCCTTGGTGAAGCCGGATTCTTTTTCATCGCGGACTACTTTAGTCCCTCTACCCCGCCGAAACGAAGATTATTGGCGCTAGACTCGGCCATAGACCGCAACTTTTAAGGAGGCCCCGATGCTCATCTGCCAAGAAATGTTCCTTCTACTAACCAAGGACAACGGCAAGAAGGAAGACTGGGTATCCAATAATGAGGCCGCCCTGCGCGCCACCGTACTCGCGGACCTGCTGCTGGGCGGTCACGTAGAGCTCGGTGAGAAGAAAAGGGTCGAGACTACCGCACAACGCCCAGAGCACCCCGTGTTGGCTTGGGCCTGGGAGGAGCTGCAGCAACACAAGGCCACCAGCATGCAGAGCCTCTTGGAGGCCTCGTGGTTTACCCCGCGGGAAATCATCGCGTTGGATTTCCACGCAAATGGACAGCTCGACGTGGAAAAAGCCAAGTGGTGGCAGATAAGCGGCGACCGCTACATCATGACGGACCTAGAGCTGGAAAAGGAACTGCGCGAACGGTTGGTTGCGGTGCTAGAGGCGCAGCGCCCAGCCGCGGTCAACGACGTCATTATTCTCGATATTCTCCGCGAGGTCAGCGGCGCCTATACCCTGCTGAAAAACAATGCGGAGGGAATGAAGCGCCGGGAGATGCGGGCACGCATTCAGGACATCAAAAAAGAGGTGGAGTATGACAAAACCGCCTCCTCAGCGGTCAAGGCCGTAGTTGAGGAGGCGGCAGCGGTTGCGGCGATGGTGGCCACATCAGCGGCAATCACCACCACCTAGGGTGCGGCTTATTACTTATTCATCTGCTTCTTGCGAGCAGCAGCACGCTTGCGGTCGGTAGCGGAAAGCTCCACCTTGCGCACGCGCAGGACGTCCGGGGCGACCTCGACGCACTCGTCGTTACCACAGAATTCCAGTGCTTCTTCCAAGGAGAGGGTGTGCGCCTTGGCCAGGGTGACGGTGGCATCCGCAGTAGCGGAGCGCATATTGGTCAGCTTCTTTTCCTTGGTGATGTTGATGTCAATATCCTCATCGCGGTTATTGGCACCAACGACCATGCCCTCATAAGCCTCGGCGCCCGGCTCGACGAAGAAGTTGCCGCGGTCAGCCAGCTGCATCAGCGCGTACTGGGTGATCTGGCCGGTACGGTCGGCCACCAGGGAGCCGGTTGGGCGGGACTTGATCTCGCCGGCCCAGACATCCAGGCCGTCAGAGATGGAGTTAGCGATGCCGGCACCGCGGGTCTCGGTCATGAACTGGGTGCGGAAGCCGATGAGGCCGCGGGCAGGGACGCGGAAGATCATGCGTACCCAGTCGCCCTCGCGCACGTCCATGGCCTGCATCTGGCCCTTGCGGGCGGCCAGCAGCTGGGTGATAGCACCCTGGTGCTCGGACGGGGAGTCAATGGTGAGGATCTCGTACGGCTCGTAGGTCTTGCCGTCGATTTCCTTGGTCACAACCTGCGGCTTGCCGATGGTCAGCTCGAAGCCCTCGCGGCGCATGGACTCAATGAGCACGGACAGCGCCATCTCGCCACGGCCTTGGACCTCCCAAGCGTCGGGACGCTCGGTAGGCAGCACGCGCAGGGAAACGTTACCGATGAGCTCCTGCTCCAGACGGGCCTTGACCATACGTGCGGTGAGCTTATCGCCGCCGCCCTGGCCTGCCATCGGGGAAGTATTAACGCCGATGGTCATGGAGATGGCCGGCTCGTCCACGGTGATGCGCGGCAGGGCCTCTGGGTGCTCTGGATCGGCGATGGTGTCACCAATCATGACGTCAGAGATGCCGGAGATAGCAACGATGTCACCGGCGATGGCCTCCTCAGCGGGCTGGCGCTCGAAGCCAACGGTGCGCAGCAGCTCGGCGACCTTCACGGTCTTGGTGTGCTGGTTGCCATCCTCGTCGTAGTGGATCCAGGCCACCTGCTGGCCCTTCTTGATGCGGCCGGCGTAGATGCGCAGCAGCGCGATACGGCCCAGGAAGTCGGAGGCGTCCAGGTTGGTCACGTGCGCCTGCAGCGGGGCGTCGACGGTAGCGGAGGGCTCTGGGAGGACGTTGTAGATGACGTCGAAAAGCGGCTGCAGATCCTCGCCTTCAGGGACGTTGCCATCGCCTGGGTTCTCGGTGGAGGCAACGCCGGCGCGGCCGGAAGCGTAGAGAACCGGAAGGTCCAGCAGCTCCTCGGCGGCGGCCGCAGCTTCCTCGTCCTCCAGGCCGGCGGCGATTTCCAGCAGCAGGTCCTGAGACTCGGAGACAACCTCGTCGATGCGGGCATCTGGGCGGTCAGTCTTGTTCACGCAGATGATAACCGGCAGCTTGGCTTCTAGTGCCTTGGTGAGCACGAAGCGGGTCTGCGGCAGCGGACCCTCGGAGGCATCGACGAGCAAGACAACGCCATCCACCATGGAAATACCGCGCTCGACCTCGCCACCGAAGTCGGCGTGGCCTGGGGTGTCGATGACGTTAATAATCAGGTCCTGGCCGTCCTTGCCCAGGCCCTTGCGGTGAATGGCCGTGTTCTTGGCCAGAATGGTAATGCCGCGCTCGCGCTCCTGATCATTGGAGTCCATGACGCGGTCCGTGTGTTCACCGTGGTCACCAAAGGCGCCGGACTGCTCCAGCATGCCGTTGACCAGGGTGGTCTTGCCATGGTCAACGTGCGCGACGATGGCAACATTACGGAACTCGGTATTACTCACTAGTGGGGTTCTCCTTCGGAGGATCTACAGCGCTTGCGCGCGCGAAATTGATCTTGAACGAGCTCCCACGATACCCCCTTAAAGGGCCAAGTGCAGCATTGGGGATGGCTTTACCCCGTAACGCACCGTATAGAACGGGCGAAAAATCTTATAGATTGCCAAAGCACTTGACACTCCCCCAGCCATCACTATCGTTACTGTAGGTAATATTGTTACAAATGTGACAACTGGGGTTTAGCCCCCTCCCCCGAGACCGCACCCAAGGAATTGATAACGTGAGCCACGCCCGCACCACCTGGCGCCTGTCCGGCCGCACCGGTTATATCGCCGCTGCCACGGCCGCGCTCATCGGCCTCGCCTCTCCCCTCGTCGCCCCAGCGCAGGCTTCCGCACCGGATCTTTCTTCCTTGGTGCAGCAGGCGTCCTCCCATAGCCCACTGGACGAGCTCGGCCGCCCCAACCAGGAAACCCAGGACCGCATCCGCGCTTTTGCGGCACAACCGTGGATTCCCGAGGATGTTCGCAACGCTATCCTCTCGGGCCTCGCGTTCTTCGCCGGCGGCGGCGATGGCAAGGACGGGGTAGCCATGCCGGAGGGCAATAACCCGAACTTCCGCCAGTTCTACTGGCCCACGGTCTCCGCACACTGCATCGACGGCACCAGCGATGCCATGGGCTCGGCCATCGCCGTTCCCGGCCCCACCGAAATGCCGGCACCGGGCGCAAAGCCCGGTGAAACCGTATTCCTCTTCACCGCTCTTGGCACCCCACCGGCCGCGCGCGAACAAGGCGGGATGAACGTGCAGTGGTTCAACCTTGACACCCTGCGCAGCGGTGTCACCCCACTGAATAACAATGGCATCAATCAGGACGGCCCTACCACCTTGTCCGGCACCGCCCAGACCGGCAAGGGCACCGTCATCGCGCTGCTTTCTGGCGGCGTGAACACCCAGGAATCCCGCTGCAATTTTGCCCCGACCGCCGCCTTCCTTGAGGTGAAGTAGATGCCGGTGGATCTCCATCCGGTCAAGCGCGAGACCTTTAATACCGCCGAGTACACCAATACCGATCCCAAGGGATTCCTGCGCGAGGTCGACACGTACACCGAGACGGATTTCGGCCTCTACATGGCTCGCGGCGCCGATCACCCGCGCTTTGGTTACCTGGAATCGTGGCTGCTGCCCGATCTCAACCTGCGCGCCAATATCTTCCATTTCCGCCCCGGTGTAGACGTCGACCAGGACTTTTATATTGATGTGGCCGAAATCCAACGCGATGGCACGGTGTGGACCACCCGCGACCTTTATGTGGATCTAGTAGCCACGCGCGGCGAGCCCATTTCCGTGCTCGATATTGATGAACTCTCTGCCGCTACCTCCGCCGGCTTGATTTCTGCCGAAGACGCCGAGAAAGCGATCGACACTACACTTGCCGCGGTCGAGGGCATTACTCGCAGCGGTGATGATGCGATGGCTTGGTTGGCGCATCAGGGAATACACTTAACGTGGTCCGATAACATCACCCTAACCCCAGAAGGATAATTTATGGCTGGTGGCCTTTTTGCCCTGCTTGACGACGTCGCCCTGATCGCCCGCTCCGCTGCCTCTAGCGTTGACGATGTGGCCGCCCTTGCGGGTAAGACCTCCGTAAAGGCCGCAGGTGTGGTAGTCGATGATGCTGCCGTAACCCCACAATACGTGGAGGGAATTAAGCCCCAGCGCGAGCTGCCGATGATCTGGCGCATCACCAAGGGCTCGCTTATCAATAAGCTCGTCATCATCTTGCCCATCGCGATGATCCTCTCCTGGATCGCCCCCTGGGCACTTACTCCCATCTTGATGTGTGGCGGTACCTATCTGTGCTTCGAAGGCGCGGAAAAAATTCTGCATCACCTTCTACCCCACCGAGAGAAGGAAACTGAATCAGTCCAGGAAAAGGGCGCAGACGCCGAAGATAGCTTGGTCAAGTCCGCGATTACCACTGACCTCATCTTGTCTGCCGAGATCATGGTTATTTCCCTAAATGAGGTCATCAACGAGCCATTCTGGATGCGCCTGGGAGCCCTCATCTTTGTCGGCATCTTGCTGACCCTGGGCGTCTATGGCGCCGTTGGCCTCTTGGTCAAGATGGACGATATTGGCATGGCCCTTAATAAGCGCCACAATGGCAAGTCCACGGTGGGCAACGCCTTGGTCAAGGGCATGCCGATCGTTCTCGATATCATCGGCGTCATCGGTACCGCCGCCATGCTGTGGGTAGGCGGCCACATCGTGGTCAAGGGCCTGCACGAATTCGGTATGGATCAGCCACATGAATTCATCGCGTCCGTAACTGAGAAGATCTCCAATGGCGCCCTGGCGTGGCTGGCAGATACCGGCATGTCCATGGTCTGCGGCCTGGTGCTAGGCGTAGTGGTTGCCACCATCGTGATGGCGGTCAAGGCCTCCTTTGGCAAGACCTCGGCCACCTCCGCCCAGCCGGCGGAGGCTTAAAAAGCCGTAGCCCGGCTGCGTAGCCGGCTACATAAACAGCATCAGCGAAACCGCCATCACGGCCATGCCGGCAATCAAGCCGTAGATAGCGTGATGGTGCTCGCCGGTCTCCTCAGCGGTGGGCAATAGCTCATCCAGCGAGATGAAGACCATAATGCCGGCGATGGCGGCGAAACTAATACCCATCGTCGCCGGCCCAATGACCGGCATGAGAAGGCCAAAGCCAATGAGCGCGCCGAGCGGCTCGGCCAGTCCAGACAAGGTGGCCCACCAAAAGGCCTTCTTGCGGGAGCCAGTGGCCTCGCGCAGCGGAACAGCCACCGCAATGCCTTCCGGAATATTGTGAATGGCGATGGCCACCGCCACCGGCACCGCAACTTCCTTAGATTCCAGGCCGGATAGGAAGGTGGCAAACCCCTCGGGGAAATTGTGCAGGCCCAGCGCGCAGGCGGTAAATACGCCAGTTTTCATTAGCTTCTTGCGGCGAGCTTCTTCGGCCGTGGTGGCCGGCTCATGGGGATTAATCTCCTCCGGCACGAGCCGGTCAATGATGGCGATGACGGCGATGCCAGCAAAGAACGCCCCGACGGCGGCCCAGGTGCCGGTGGTTTCGCCGCCGAGGGCGTCGGAAAGCTGCGCAATGCCTTCCGGCAGGATCTCCATAAAGGAGACATACAGCATCACGCCGGCCGAAAGCCCCAGTGCAGCGGCCATAAAAGCCGGCCCAGGCTGGCGCCTTCCCACCGCCAAAGCGCCGCCAATCGAGGTCGATAGACCCGACAGCAGCACCAAGGCGAAGGCAAAGGCAAAGGTACTAAAAGTCATAGCTGGCACCCTACCTGACAATAATTGTCAAGCATTAACTTTCTTTCTTATCTTCCGGCACCGGAGAGATGAACTCGCCATTCTTGATAGATGGATCGTTGTCCACATACTCGCCCGCCTCGTAGTCATAGCCCACGGCGCGGCCTTCTTCGTCCGTGCGCGCGTACCAATCGGTCACCTCTGCCGCAGTGGAGTTAAAGTGCGCGCCCGTTGCGTAGTCGCCGTCTGTCGGCTCGATAGACAGGGCAAAGTTATCGCCATAATCGCGCACGCCCCGCACGATCGCATTAGAGACCGCTTCGCCCTCGTAGAAATGACGAATGGAGGCAGGATCATGGCGCAGCTCGCGCACCAACGCTATGCACATAAGCACGATGATGACCGCGAAAGGCAACGCCGTCACCGTAATAAGGTTCTGCAGACCCTGCAGCGCATTACGGCCGCCGGCGAGCAAAATGACCACGGCAATGCCAGCCATACATACCACCCAAAAGACCGTAACGACCGGGTTGGGCTTGGGGTTGCCGCGCTGGGTGAGCTGGGAGTTCACAATGGATGCGGAGTCAGCCGTGGTAATGAAGAAGACCACCAGCATGACGATGACGATGGGCGCCATCCACTCCGCCCCTGGGAAGTGGTCCAAGACCTTGAAAAAGATGTCTTCTGCCGCCGGCATGGAATCAATAGTGCCATCTGGGGCGATATCGCCATCGCGGCGCTGCAGCCAAATGGTGGTACCGCCCAGGATGGTATAAGCGGCAACAATGATGGCCGAGGGAATAAGCAACACACCGAGCACGAACTGGCGGATGGTTCGCCCGCGCGAAATCTTGGCTACGAAGACGCCCACGAATGGCGACCACGATACCCACCAAGCCCAGTAGAAGGTGGTCCAGGAGGACAGGAACGCAACCATGTCTTCCCCCTGGCCCATATTGGCAGAGAGCATCTGGGGCATTTCATCGAGATATTCAATCACCACGGCCGGCAGCATATTGGCCAAGAAGACGGTCGGCCCCACGACGAAGAAGAACAGGGCCAGCGCCATGGCCAACACCAAGTTGATATTGGAGAGCCACCGAATGCCCTTGGCCACGCCGGAGACGGCCGAAAAGATCGTTCCGATGGACAGCACCACGATGATCACCAGCGCCGCAGTATTGCCGGTGGTGGACCAGCCGCTGACCAATTCCACGCCGCGGCCGATCTGCAGCGCACCGATGCCCAGCGTGGCGGCGGTGCCGAAGAGAGTGGCAATAATGGCCAGGCCATCGATGATGCGCGCGGGCAGGGAATCAGAGGAGCGATTGCCAAAGAGCGGCATCAGGATGGAGCTCATCAGCGGCACGCGGCCGCGGCGGAAGGACACGTAGGCCACGCACAGGCCCACGATGGCGTAGATTGCCCAGGCATTAATGCCCCAGTGCATGGCGGCCTGCGCCATCGCTCCGAGCACCGCTTCATCGCTCGCGGCCTCATAAGCGCCTGGGCGCGGCGAAAGGTAGTAGCTCAGCGGCTCAAAGGGGCCGAAGAAGATAATGCCGATGCCAATGCCGGCACCAAAGAGCATCGCCGCCCAGCTCACCGTAGAAAATTCCGGCTTCTCCCCATCTAGCCCGAGAGGGATTTTGCCGTACTTTGAAAAAGCCAAGATGATGAGCAAAAACATCAGGAACGTCGCGAGGGCGGTAAAGATCCAGCCCAAGTTGCGCATCACCCAATCGAGCGCTGCCGAAGAAGCATCGAAGACCTGCTCGGGCGCAATCACACCCCAGATTACGAAGGCGACGACCAGTCCGCCGACCACAAAGAGGATCGGTTTATCCACGCCGTACTTGACCTTCTGGTCCTCAATGGAGACGCCCGGTACCAGCGCGGGGTGGATATTATGCGGGTACATAATGTCCTTTAAGATGCGCTTGGCGTTGCGGGTACGCTTTTTGCTTTCCTCCGAATTATTTACCCCACGCATAGGGCGGGATGAGGAAGACGGTGAAGAAGAGATGGTTCTACTCCTATTCTGTTTTCCGGGTTTCACCTTTAAGAGAGCTGTCTATACATTAATAAAAACTCGCAGGATATAAAGCTGGCGCCAGCCCTATCCCCCATATGCGTAAAATGAGCTACGCATTGTTTACCGGCCTTTAACCTTGGGAGTGACTTTCTATGGCGCTATACCCGCTCGCGACTAGTTACTTCGGCGTGGAGCATGTTGCGGTCCTCGAGCACCCAGTGGTGGGCACCGCGTTGAGCATCCCCGGCGTGGCAGAGCACGCTGCGCTTGTCGACGTCTCCCTAGAACCCGATACCTACACCAACGGCTGGCGCGTTCGCTCAGACTTCGGCTTCTTAGGGTTTCTGGACGAGGTCGAGGCGGCGGAGTATCCCGCCTTGGAGCGCTTGAAGGCCTCCTCTGCACAGCCGCAGACGATCGCCACCGTGGAGGTAGTTGACGGCCAGGTCGAGGTTGCCGTGTCATTGGGCCTGTGGCCGTGGATGGTGCCGGTCAATGACCAACCGCAAGGAACCGCGCTGCTCTCCGGCGGACGAGGCGTGCTGATCGATGCCGGCGCCGGCGACCTATCGTCCGCCCAGCTTGAGCAGATGGGCACGCAGCAGTTCTTCGTCACACTGGACGACCTTGCCGGCACCGCGGTGGCGACCTGCGATGACCTGGTTCTCGGCCCCCTCGGCGACAGTGCCGCGCTCCCTGGACTGCGCGCCGCATTCGCTGCCGCACACGGTTCTGGGGCGCGGCTTTCTGCCCGCGCCTACGCGAGCCGCGGCATGCTTGCCGTCGATATCCCCGCCGATGAGGCCACCACCGCGGAGCTCTTCTCCCCCGCTGTTCCACCACTGCGCGTGCCTGCGCCACAACCTGCGATTCCCGCCGCCGCGCGCGCAGCCACGCCGGCTCAGCCCGAGGTCTGGGAGCACACGCTTTCCGGCGAAGTCATCGTGACGGCGCTGCCCACCGGCTCGCGCCGCCCCAAAGGGCCACAGGCCCAGCCGGCTGCACCCGCTAAGCCAGATGCACCAGCTCAGCAGCACAATGAGCAAGCACAACAACCGCAGGCCAGCGCCAAGCTGGCGGAGTTGGTCTCCTCTATCCCAGGTGAGCAGAATTTCAGCTGGCGTGCGCTGCCGGTAGCCGAAGAACCGGGCCGCTTTTCCTCCGAATCCGCGCGCGTGCGGGCCCGGCGCGTGGCACGCGACACGTCTCACCACCGCGGGGGCAATCACCGCAAATAGGTGCGATGCTCAGCCACAGAGGCCACGCTAACGCAATGTGCGTTGGCCCCCGTCGCCGCGGCGAGTAATCCGCTGGGCGTCGAGGTATTCCAGCAGCGGGATGGCTACCCGTCGCGTAGTGCCCAGCGCTTTACGGGCTGCCGAAAGCGTAAAGGGCTGCTCCAGTTCGCTAAGGCGCCGGCGCGCTTCCTCCGGTGCCGAGGGCAAGAGCACGATTCCCTGCCTGAGGCGCAGGAGGCGCCCGGCGCGCTCGGCGGCGGCAAGTTCCTTTGGGCCCAGGCCCAGCTCCGTTAGGTCATCTGCCTCGGGTGCCGCAAAGGGTTCTGCCTTTAGCCTTTCCTCGATGGCAGCGACCCCACGCTCCGCCGCGCCGAGGTCCGCCCGCTGCCCGGGAAGGCGCAACACTCCCTCGCTGCTTTCCGCCTTCGCAGCGGCGATGGCTAGCCCCAGCAAGCCTTCTTCTTGCAGGCCGAGGGCGTCCATGGCAGCCTTGCGGGGCATTCCCGGTGCCAGGGGATGTGCGGCGGTGTGGGCATGCAGGGCGTCGATAAGCGATTGCTTCCACCGCGTAACTTGGGAGGCGGCAATCCACCAGTCGCGGAAGGCGATAATGCCTTGCGGCGGCGCCGCTGTGGTAAAGCCGTCGCGAGCTAGGCCATCCACCCGGGCGAAGCCGACGCGGCGCAGGTAAGAGGCAGGATCCCGGAATGAGTCCTGGGTGCTGAGCTCTTCTGCGCGGCGGCGGGCGGCACCGCGCCGGTTAAGCTCCGGCGGGCGGAGATCTACGGCTTCTACCCCAGTGACGACGTGCCGGCCACCAGGGCTGCGCACTACGAAGCGATCAAGGAGCTGCAGCGGCAACGGATGCGCCAGGCTGAGACGCGCGAAATCGGCGGACAGCGGCCGCAGGTGAGCCTCGACTCCGGCGGTACCGGTGTGGATGACGAGGTTATCGGGAAGCGCATCGAGCTCCGCGCCAAAGGTGCGGCGGACATCCAGGTGGTTCACCATGCGCCACGCACCTGGGGTAAGCAGCACGTCGCCGCGGTGGATATCGGCAGCGTCCACCCCACGCAGATTGACGGCCGCGCGGGTGACGGGGCCGAGTGAATCCTGCGCGCGATTTTCACTATGCAGGCCACGGATCTCCACGGCCCTTTCCCCACCAGCCGTGGCCGCCTTAAGGCTATCGCCCACGCGCAGAGTGCCCGCGGCAAGCGTTCCGGTCACCACGGTGCCCGCGCCCTTCACGCTAAAGGCGCGGTCCACCCACAGGCGCACGGGTGCCTGCTCATCGGGAGCGGGCACAGTGGCAAGGACCTCATCGAGCGCCTGCCGCAGCGCCGCAATGCCGTCGCCGGTAGGGGCGGATACGGGGATAATGGGGGCGTCGGCAAGCGGGGTGCCGGCCAGCTGCGTTCGGATTTCTGCGGTGCGGTCCACGGTGGCGCGGTCGCTGCGAGTTAGCGCAATAATGCCATGCTTTACTCCCAGCGCACGCAAGGCATCGCGGTGGTCGGTGGACTGGGCCTGCCATCCCTCATCGGCCGCCACCACGAAGAGGACGACCGGGGCTGGGCCCACGCCAGCGAGCATATTGCCCAGGAATTTTTCATGGCCGGGCACATCTACGAAAGCCACATCCGCGCCAGAAGGCAGCGTGGTCCAGGCAAACCCCAAATCAATGGTCAGGCCGCGGCGCTTTTCTTCCTCCCAGCGGTCCGGGTCCATCTCCGTAAGAGCCCGGACCAGGGTGGATTTGCCGTGGTCCACATGGCCGGCAGTAGCGACGACGTACACCTAGCCCACCGCCTTAATAGCGGCAATAACCGTGGCGTCGTGGTGAGCGGGAACGCAGCGAATATCCACCAAGCAGCGGCCCTGATGCACGCGGCCTACCACGGGCGGGTCCTGGCGGCGCAGCGCGTCCGCATAGTGCTCAGGCAGGCTCACTGCATAGCCCGGCAGCGGGTATTCGGGCGCCCCGCCACCGCCCACGCGGCCATCATGAGGCACCACTTCTGCCCCAACTGCCTGCGCGATGGCTTCCGTGCGCTCGCGGTGGGTCTGAGGATCGAGGTGGAGGGCGTCCTGCACCGCATTCGAGGGCGTCGAAATGGCCGCCTCCAGCGCGTTGAGGCGCAGCTTATCTATGCGCACCGCACGCGCCAGCGGGTGCTTCTTCACCGCGGCAATCGCTTCCTTGGTGCCGAGCAAGATTCCTGCCTGCGGGCCACCAAGTAGCTTATCGCCGGAGGCTATGACGATATCGGCCCCGGCGCGCAGCTGAGCCTGGATATCTGGTTCTTCTGGCAGCGCCGGGTCATGGGTGAGCAGGCCGGAGCCCAAGTCCACGATGAGTCGCGTATCGTGCTCCACCGCTAGGCGGTGCAGTTCCTCTACCCCGACTGCGGAGGTAAAGCCCTCGATGCGGAAATTGGAAGGGTGCACCTTCAAGATGGCGCCGGTGTTGACGCCCAGCGCGCGCTCGTAGTCGGCCAGGTGCGTACGGTTAGTCGCCCCAATTTCTTTAAGGCGCGTGGCCGTGGACTCGATGAGCTCCGGCAGGCGAAAGCCCGCACCGATCTCAATGAGCTCGCCGCGCGAGATGATGACCTCTTTGCCGGGAGCGAGCGCAGCGGTGGCCAGCAACAGGGCACTAGCGCCGTTATTGACCACGAGGGCATCTTCTGCACCGGGGCAGGCTGCGAGCAGCGCTGCCGTGGCGCCGGTACCGCGATTTCTGGATCGCTTGCCCGAGTCCAGGTCCATTTCCACATCCGTATAGGAGGCAGCGGCGTGCAGGGCCTCTACCGCGGCGCCGGGAAGCGGGGCACGCCCTAGGTTCGTATGAATGATGACGCCGGTGGCGTTAATGACCGGCTGCAGGGAATGCGCATTCTTTTGTTCCAGGCGCTGCGCAATTTCTGCGGGTATATCGCTGACCGGCAGCTGACCGCGGCGCGCTTGGGTGACTGCGCCCTGGATTATCGCGCGGATGGTGTGCTCGGCTAGGCGGTGGCGCGCGGATTCTACTTCCGGCAGCTGGAGTAGCTCGTCCATGCGGGGGATATTCCTGCGGGGATCCGGGCTGGCAGCAGGCGTGGGCGTGGGCACTGTGGCATTCCTCCTTGCGCGCGGGTGGCGGAGACGGACAGGAATCGAACCTGCCAGACCGAGATGCTCGGCCTCACCGGTTTTGAAGACCGGGGCGCCCACCAGGACACGTACGCCTCCGTGTGCTCACCTTACACGGGCATTCCTCGGTACCGAGACACCTACCAGACGCTACATTCACCGCGGTGCGCCACGGTGGCTCCTGCGGCGCCCGAGGAGATTCCTTTGCTGCGCATTATTCCCGCTAATACGCAGCAAGGGGCTCCCGTAGAACTAGTAAAATAGCCGTATGACCGAAGATATTAAGCTCACCTCTTTTGCCGCCGGCGGCGGCTGCGCTTGTAAGATCCCCGCTGGCCAGCTCGAATCCGCCGTCGAGGGCCTCATTGGCAAGGCCGACCCCAACGTGCTGGTTGGCTTGGACGATGGCGACGATGCCGCGGCCGTCAAGATTCAAGATGGTCTGGCGGTTATCTCCACCGCTGACTTTTTTACTCCTATGCTCAATGATCCTTATGACTGGGGACGGGTGGCCGCGGCCAATGCACTCTCTGATGTCTACGCCATGGGCGGTACCCCGGTTACCGCCATCAACCTCGTGGGCTGGCCCAATGAAAAGCTTGGCCTGGATGTCCTGCGCGAGGTCTTGCGCGGCGGCATGGACATAGCCACCGAAGCCGGCATCTCCATTACCGGTGGCCATTCCATCACCGCCCCTGAGCCGCTCTACGGTATGGCCGCCACCGGTATCGTCGCCCCCGATAAGCTCATGCGAAACGACGCCGCTAAGGCTGGTCTTCCTATCACGCTGACCAAGCCCATCGGCGTAGGCATCCTCAATAACAAGCACAAGGCCACCGGCGAGGTATCCCAGGCCGCGGTAGATTCCATGACCGCCTTGAACCGCGAGGCCGCCCACGCCGCGGTGGAGGCGGGCGTACGCGCGGCCACCGATGTCACCGGCTTCGGGCTGCTCGGCCACTTGTACAAGATGTGCCGCGCCTCCGGCATCGCCGCCGAGCTCGATTTCTCCGCCGTGCCCACCATCGAGAGCGCAAAGGAAGCACTGGCAGAGGGCTTCATCCCCGGCGGTTCCCGCCGCAACCTGGACTGGGTGCGCCCACATCTCGATTCCTCTTTGAGCGAGGAAGAGCTAGTGCTGCTTGCCGACGCCCAAACTTCCGGCGGCCTCCTCCTCATCGGCGAGGTTCCCGGCTACCCCGTCATCGGCCATACCACCGAGCGCACCGGCGATGCGTTCATTAAGGCTTAAGATGCGCCGACGCCTCCCCGCTTTCCTGGCCCTCGCCTCCACCGCCCTTGCCGCAGCGGGGATGGTGGGGTGCTCGTCCGAGGGGGCATCGCCAAGCGGATGCTCCCCTGTTGATATTGCCGCGGTGCGCGAGGCCCTGCCGGATTCGCTCGCTAAGGCGAAGCTCGACCCGCACTCCACCGACGAGGATGAACACTCCTTCTCAGTGCTCTACCGTGCACAGGATAAGGAGCAGGTCAGCCTGCTGGGGACGAAGTATGAGGCCGAGGGCGCACCCGTGTGCCCCGAGGATCCCGATGAGGCGGCACAGCGTTACTTAGAGCTGCTGCACGACGACCTCGATGCCCAAAACGCCGCCCAGCAGCGCCCCGCCAATGAGTACTCCCCCTTCGAGTTCACCGCCGCTGACAGGCGCTTTTATTGTTCTGCCTGGCCGGTCGAAGAGTCAGTGTCTACCACCTGCGTGACCACCGTGGGCGATGTGGCGCTGAACTACTACCTCCACCGTGATGGCCGCGATTCCGCAGCCGAGCAACAACGCATGGAAGACATCGGCTCGGAGCTCGCCCCCGTCCTGCAGGACCTGGACTAGTCCGGGCTCACCACATCGTGGTCGAGGCCCTGCTCGCGCCGGCGCTTTTCCGCCCGGCGCTTCTGCGGCCCGATGGTGGTCTCCGGATTCTTCACCGCTTCCAGCCCAGCGTTGAGCACGCCAAAGCGCGTGCACGCCGAGCCTGCCAAGAGCGAGAGCCCCGCGGCTACCGAGACGGCCCGCGACTTCGTCACCGCAGCCACTGCACTACCGACACCGCCGGCCGCGATGAAGCATTCCGAGGCCTTCATCAACGCGCCCGGCCTGCCCTCGTGCAGCGCCTCGCGCGGCTCCGGCTCCATGCCTTCTTCAAGAACCTTGGTCGCCACCAGATCGCTGGCCGCCGCGGCCATACCCAACGCGCGGGCCGGTCCCGCGTGCTCGACCGGAGTGGTCACCATAGCCAGGCCTGACGACGCCGCGCCCGCCGAGGAGACGAAGACATACGGCAGGTGCTTTTTCATGTCATTCCACACCGGGTTCGAGGTATTAGACAGCAATACCGCGGTATAGCCCGCGAGCGGACCACCGAGTACGCCCGCGACCGCGCCCGCCGGCCCGGCCGACTTCTTCAGCGCCGTACGCACAAACTTCGGCAACGGCAGCTTGTGGCCGGTCGCCGCATCCACTTCCGCGGCGGCCGGCAGCGCGGCCGCGCTGGCAAATCCCGACAAAATCCACGAGCCCATGGACATTGGCGAGGTCACCTTGAAGACGCGGAACATGTTCAGGGCGCGTTCCGGGCGGCCCAAGTCCAGAATCAAAAAGACCGATCCCACGGCCGCCGCGCCAAAGGCAGAGATACGGGTGGTGCGCCGCAGCGGTGCATTGCCCGCGGCCTGTGCACCAGCGGCCAAGAGTCCCGAGCCACCGCTCACACCGCCCAGAAAGAGGTAGGCGCCGATAGGCCATTCCCACGGCGGAGCCTTCACCACAGGTCGGCCATAGTAAGACGAGAACTCGAAGTCCTGCGCCATGCGCTCCTCTTTGGAGCCGTCCTGCGCGCCGGCGCCCGGCCGCTTCCGCTTCTTCTTCGGCTTTGTACCGTCGAATTTCCGGTAGCGATTGCGTCGCTCCGGCTGCGGTGGGCGATACTCATCAAAGTTGCTCATTTGCGTCCCCCAATCAGGAACGAACCGGCCACGGCCAGCGCCATGCCGCCGATAGCCTTGGCTGCGGTCTTATACATCTGCGGTAAATCGGCCGTCGGCACGCGCGGGTCCGGCGGCAAACCGTAGACCTCAGGTGAATCCAGAAGCAGGAAGATGGAGCCGGTTCCGCCCACGCCATCGTCCTGGTTGGCGCCGTAAAGGCGGGCCTCGGTAAGCCCTTGCTCGTGCAATACACGCACGCGTTCCTTGGCTGCGGCCACCATCTCTTCATACGGGCCGAACTGGATGGAATCAGTAGGACAGGTCTTAGAACATGCTGGCTGTTCTCCCTGCTTCAGGCGGTCGTAGCACATGGTGCACTTTTGGGCCACGCCCAAATTCTTAATCGGCATCGACTCGCCAGGTGTGTGGTCAGGGCCCTGCGGGGCAAGCTGCTTGAGCTTTTTCAGCACGTTCACGCCGGCATGGGAATTATCCACGTAATCCACCGTGGCCGTCTTGTCATACTTCAGCGCCACACCGCCGTCATCGCGGCGCTCGATGACGCCAAACGGGCAACCGGCCACGCAGGTGCCGCAGCCATTGCACACATCATCCTGGACCACAACGGTGCCAAACTCGGTGCGGAACAACGCGCCGGTAGGACACACGTCCAAGCAGCCCGCATGCGTGCAGTGCTTACACACGTCCGAGGACATGAGCCACCGGAACGTATCCGTATCCGGCGGGGTGGTATCAACCTCTGGGGCCTGCACCCCTACCGAGGGCATACCCAGGGAAATGAGATTCTTTCCCTCCTCGCGGGCATGCTCGATGCGGTCATTGTTTTGCTCCACAAAGGCCACGTGCCGCCAGGTATTTGCACCCAGTGCGCCGGTGTTGTCATAGGAATCACCCGTGACGTCATAGCCTTCTACCGGGTTGCGGTTCCACTCCTTGCACGCCACCTCGCAGGCCTTACACCCGATGCACACGGAAGTATCGGTGAAAAAGGCCATGCGGCGGTACTTGTCATAGCCATGCCGGCTCGCGTTTTCGGTCAGAAGATTTGTCATTTACTTACCTTCTTCGCTTTCCTCGCCCTTCTCGCCGTGCTCATCCGCATCCGCGGTCTGTGGCGGCTCTGGGTTATAGGTGAAGGAATCATTCACGGTGAGCAGATCATTGCCGGAATCCAGGTTCAGGTGCGCGCGCTTCTGATACTCCTTGAGCATCTCCATACGGGCCTCACCGCGCGGGCGACGCCCCGGCTGGATATCGCAAGCGCCGATCTTGGAATTCTGGATGAATACGTTCGGCTCCAACGTAAGGCCCAGCAGATCATTGGCGCCATCGCCTGCAACGGCTGTGGAATCGGACTCGCCATAGTGATACGGCAGGCCGATCTGGTGGAACTCCTCACCATTGATCTTCATCATCTGCATGCGGTCAGTGACCAAGACCTGTGCCTCAATGACGCCGCGCGGCGAGATGATCGTGGCCCACTTGCCGTTTTCCAAGCCACGCTTTTCTGCCAAGGCCTTATCGACCTCGCAGAAAAGGCCCGGCTGCAACTCCGCTAGGTACGGCAGGCGGCGCGACATCGCACCCGAGGTATACATCTCGGTGAGGCGATAGGTGGAAAAGACAAACGGGAACACCTCCGAGCCCGGCTCACCAGGCTCTGGGCGCGACAGGTTGTCTGGGCGCTTAATGGTCAGGCGCGTCGGCGATTGCTGCTGTTTGTACAGCACGTTGTGCACCGGGGACTCGTGCGGCTCATAGTGGGTGGGCAATGGGCCGTCGGAAAGCCCGGTCGGTGCAAAGAGCCAACCGCGGCCATCAGCCTGCATGATGAAGGCATCGGTGCCGTCGAGGGCGTCCGGGCCCACGGCGTCGACCGGAGCCTTGTAGTCCGGGGCCTTGGTAGCCGGGAAGTCCGGCACGTCATCGCCAACCCATTGACCCTGGTCAGCGTCCCACCACACATACTTCTTGCGCTCGGACCACGGCGTGCCGTCAGGCTTCGCCGAAGCACGGTTGTAGAGCAGACGGCGGTTGGCCGGCCATACCCAACCCCACTCGGGAGCTACCTCGTTTTGCTCCGAACCCGGTACCTTGCGCGCGGACTGATTAATGCCGTCCTTAAACACGCCGGTATAGATCCAGCAACCGCCCGAGGTGCTGCCGTCATTCTTCATCTCCACGAAGGCAGGCAAAAGCTCGCCCTTCTTCGGGCCCTCTAGGTAGTAGCCGTTGATCTCCTTGAGGACGTCCTCAGAATTCGGCTCGCCTTCCTCGGTTTCCACATAGTCCCAGGTGACCTTCTGCAGAGGAATATCTCGCGGATCGGTGGAATCGCGCAGGCGCTCCTTGATCTTCTTGCCCAGCTGGTAGAAGAACCACAGGTCACTCTTGGCATCCCCTGGTGGCGGGGCTGCCTGGAAGCGCCATTGCAGCATGCGCTGCGTCTGGGTAAAGGTTCCCGCCTTTTCCACGTGGGTGGCCGCCGGCATCAAGAAGACCTCGGTGCCGATGTCCTCGGTCTTAAGCTCGCCGTTTTTAATCTCCGGCGAATCCTTCCAGAAGGAGGCGGTCTCAATCTCCTGGAAATCGCGTACGACCAGCCACTTCAGCGCCGCCAAGCCACGGCGTTGCATACCGCCATTGGACTGCGCGACGGCCGGGTTCTGGCCAAAGACAAAGTAGCCTTCCACCTGCTCATCCAGCATGGCCATGAGCGTTTCATAGGTCGAATGCGCACCAGAAATGCGCGGCATGAGGTCATATCCCCATCCGTTGTCCTTGGTTGCCGCATCGCCCCAGTAGGACTTCATCAGCGAGACCACGTAGTTCTCACCGATCTGCCAAAAGCCCTTCTGCGACTCATTACGGATTCCATCAACGAACTCTGGCCAGCTTTGCTTATCGACGCTCGGCATGGGCAAATACCCCGGCAACGAGTGGAACAACGTCGGGATATCGGTAGAGCCTTGAATCGAGGCGTGACCGCGCAACGCCATAATTCCCGAACCTGGGCGACCCACATTGCCGGTGAGCAGCTGCAAGATGGCGGCGGTACGAATGAACTGCGCACCCAGGGTGTGCTGGGTAAAGCCCAACGCATAGGCAAAGCAGGTGGTGCGATCCGGCGTGGAATTCCGCGCGATCGACTCCGCTAGGTAATAGAAGTCCTCCTGCGCAATACCGCAGGTCTCCTCCACTACTTCAGGCGTATAGCGCGCGTAGTGCCGCTTGAGAATCTGGAAGACTGAATTCGGATGCTCTAGCGTCTCATCGCGTTCCACATTCCACGACGCACCCTCCGGCTTCTGTACGTACTGCCACGAATCCGTGACGTACTTACCGGTCTCCGGGTCATAACCAGAGAACAGGCCGTCTAAATCCTCGGTGTCTTGGTAGTCCTCCGAGATGATCATCGGCGCATTGGTATACGCCACCACGTAGTCATGGAAGTACAGCTCGTTTTCCAGCAGGTAGTTAATGACTGCGCCCAAAAGCACCACGTCCGTGCCGCCGCGAATGCCGATGTGGCGATTCGCAAAGGCTGACGTGCGCGTATAACGCGGATCCACGTGAATGATGCGTGCACCACGCTTCTTGGCTTCCACCACCCACTGGAATCCCACTGGGTGGCACTCGGCCATATTAGAACCCTCAATGACGATGCAGTCCGCATTCGCCATATCCTGCAGCGGTTGGGTTGCGCCGCCGCGGCCAAACGAAGTTCCTAGACTAGGAACGGTGGCGGAGTGTCATATACGCGCCTGGTTCTCGAGCTGAATCGCGCCAGCGGCGGTAAACAGCTTCTTGATAAGGTAATTTTCCTCATTATCCAAGGTCGCACCGCCCAAACCGGCGATGCCCATCGTGCGATTGAGCGGACGGCCTTCATCGTCCACATCCTGCCAGCCATTGCGGCGGGCTTCCAAGAAACGATCCGCAATCATTTCCATCGCGGTATCTTCATCAAGATCCTGCCACTCCGTAGAGTGCGGCGCACGATACTTAATCTTGGTAAGGCGCGTAGCGGAGTTGATCAACTGCTCCGACGCGGATCCCTTCGGGCACAGGCGCCCACGAGAAATAGGCGAATCCGGATCGCCCTCCACCTGGATGACGCGTTCATCTTTGACATATACGCGCTGCGAGCAACCAACCGCGCAGTACGGGCACACCGACTGCACCACGCGGTCCGCTTCCACGGTGCGCCCATGCTTATCTTTACTCTTTTGAGACTGCGTATTGACGTCCCTTCCGAAGGGATCGCCACTGCGCAGCTGGCGCACAACCGGCCAGTTGAGAGGGCTAAAGCGAGACATGTCCTTTAATCTATATTTCGCCGGTTAAAAAAGCCACAAAGGCTACCCTAACTAGCTTGCACCGCCCAGAGTGCCCGCTTAATCCCCTCGACGATCTCCGCCAGCTCCATCATGGGCTTATCCGTTTTCTCCTGCTCTGTAATGAACGGGACGTGGACAAATCCTGCACGCACCCTCGTCGCTGCAAAGTGGTGCAGGAGACCATAGAGCAGCTGATTGCATACAAAGGTCCCGGCCGTATTCGACAACCGCGCCGGACTATCCTCCATTGCCGCAACCATTTCCTTTACCGGCAACGTAGAGAAGTATGCCGCCGGGCCGCCTTCCACAACCGGTACATCCACCGGCTGATAACCCACATTATCAGGAATATCGGCATCCATAACGTTAATCGCGACCCGCTCTGGAGTGATATGCGCCCGCCCACCGGCCTGGCCCAAACATACAATTGCATCGACCGCCGAGCCCTCCGCGGCCTCGATCGCCCGACGCAGCGATTCCCCGAACTTCGTCGGGATCACCAGCTTGATGAGCTCCGCGTCTCCAATGCGATCCGGCAGTTGTTGAAGCGCTCGTTCCGTGGGGTTGATGCTCTCTCCGCCGAACGCGTCAAATGCGGTTACGAGGATTTTCATGCTGCCAGTATTCCAGATCCCGGGCCCTCCCACCCTTCGCGCTCACCGGCAGCGCTTGGATGGCACTTCCCCTTGGTCCCGGTGAGCGGCAAGGGCGTAGGCCCTAATCCCCGCTCCCCTCGCGCTCACCGGGAGCCATACTCCAAGCACTCAGGGCCCTGCCCGTGAGCGCGAAGGGCGGGGTGCCTAACCGATCTGCTGCTTCGTAGTGCAGTCGATCTTCGCGTATGAACGTCCATTCTTATCTACAGACGTCATGGCATAGTTTCCGCCATAAGCTCGGCACCCGGTGTAGTTATCGACCACCGGTGCCGGCCGAGGTGCGGGCTGCTGCTCGGGCGCTTGGTATTCAGCCACCTCGTCGTGCGTTTGTTGCTCCGCTACCTCTACTTCCGGCGCATCGTGCTCCTGCTGACGAATCTCTTCTTTCCGCTCCTCTGCACGGCGGCGTTCTTCTTCCTGGCGCTCCTTCTCGCGCTTCTCTTCCTCCAATTTCTCGATCTCTTCGCGGGCTTGTTTCTCCTTTCCCTCAAGCTCGCGTTCCTTCTTCGCGGCAATCTCCTTGGGAGCATCCGGATACGCTGCTTTCTGGAAGGTGCTTCGAGCATCTTTGTGGCGAGTCAGAACCGCTAATCCGGCCTTCGCAGCTGCTGACTTGTCCAATACATCCTCGTACCCTGCAATATCAGCTTCCCCGGAAGCTGCAAATGCTGCCGCCGCAGCTTCAGCGCCGCTAAGCGCTTCGGCCATGTCCTCATCGCTGGAGACCTTGCACTCGTCCGAGACCCCAAAGATCCCTTCGCCAGCATCTTTAGGGCGGCGTTCGGCGTTGTGCACTTCGTCATAAAACTTGTCGTTTCCACCAAATACGACTGCAGTGGCCAGCCCTTCGGCCGCGACATCCGCGTTAATGAAGTCATCGTCGATAAAGACACCGGCAAGGGTGCGGCCGTACTTGTCGGTCCGCTCGGAGTCATATTCCAACCGAACCTCCGTCCCCTTTGGCAGCCGTCCTTCCAAGTACTGCTTCGCTTCCTCCGCGAGGCACTCACTCGGTTCGCCGTTATGGCCGATTTCCGGCGTATCAATATTAAGTAGCCGGACGCGGGTATTTTCGCCGTCTATGTCGACGTCAATGGTGTCGCCATCGATCACTCGATTGACCACCACTGCATCTTCATCGCCGCCGCCTAAGGCAACGGACGCCACTGCGCCAACTGCGAAAATGCCAACGAGAGGTTTAACCCAGCCCATGAATGTTCCTCCTGAGAAAGATAGAGAGAGTAGCTACTTAAAGTTAGCAATGGGACACACGTGGTAGTTCAAGCTCCCCTCCCTTCGCGCTCACCGGCGTCGAAAAGCAAGCGCAAAACCACCTCTCCGTGAGCGCGAAGGGTGAGGTTGTGGCCACAGCAAATATCCCGCACCTTGTACCCAAAGAGGTTGAAGGAATAAGCTGAGCGATGTTGAAGTTGAACAGAACAGTATCTGGAAAATAGTCCGATCTGTCCATTTTTATTTTCAAAGGAATCTTAATGTCTCAACAAGAATCTTCGCGCTCCAAGCTTCCAGGCTGGGCCACGGGATTCGGTGCCCAGGTCATCGCGGGCCTTATTATCGGCCTCATCCTAGGCTTCATTGCCTCCGGCATGGATACCGACCCAGACAACCCCGGCTGGTTGACCACCCTACTCACGGGCGTCGGCGGCGCCTACGTCCAGCTACTCAAGGTGATGATCCCGCCACTGATCTTCGCCGCTGTTGTCACCTCCGTCGCTAATCTGCGCAAGGTGGCCAACGCCGCGTCCCTGGCAATCTCCACACTGGTATGGTTTGCCATCACCGCATTCTTCTCCGTCTTGACGGGCATCATCGTCGCCGTCGTGATGAAGCCGGGCATCGGCACAAGCATCGATGCTTCTACCGCGCAGGACCCTTCCCACGTCGGTTCATGGACCGCGTTCTTTGAGCAACTTCTCCCCCAGAACTTCGTGGGCCTTTCTGCCTCGCTTTCCGACGGCGAAGTATCCCTCAGCTTTGGTGCCCTCCAGCTCCTCGTCATCTCGCTAGCCATTGGTATCGCCGCCGTCAAGACTGGTAAGTCTGCTGAGCCTTTCCTGCGCTTTACCGAGTCCTTCCTGAAGGTCATTCAGGTCATCCTGTGGTGGATTATCCGCCTTGCCCCGATTGGCACCGCGGCCCTTATTGGTAAGGCCGTAGCTACCTACGGCTGGGATGCATTGGGCTCGCTGGGCAAGTTCGTCTTGGCCATGTACGTAGGCATGGGCCTGGTATTTGCCGTGATCTACCCGGCAGTACTGAAGTTCAACAAGATCCCGGTCATCGGCTTCTTCAAGCGCGTGTGGCCCGTGACCTCCCTGGGCTTTGTCACCCGTTCTTCGATGGGCGTCATGCCAGCTACCGAGCGCTTCAGTGAAAAGGCTATGGGAGTTCCGTCCGAGTACGCTTCCTTTGCCATTCCGCTGGGCGCAACTACCAAGATGGATGGCTGCGCTTCCGTATACCCAGCCATCGCTGCCATCTTCGTCTCCCAGTTCTACGGCATCGACCTTGACTTCACCCAGTACCTGCTCATCATCTTCGTGTCCGTTATTGGTTCCGCTGCTACTGCAGGCACCACCGGCGCAACGGTGATGCTCACCCTGACGCTTTCCACGCTCGGCCTGCCACTGGCCGGCGTTGGTCTCCTGCTTGCTATCGAGCCGATTATTGACATGGGCCGTACCGCACTCAACGTCACCGGACAGGTGCTGTGCGCCACCATCGTGGCTAAGCGCGCCGGCATCCAGGACAAGGCAACCTGGGATGCTGCCGAGAACGGCGTCAAGGACATTATGGATTCTGACTCGGCTGAGGCCATCGGCGTCAAGGCTTAAACCAGTCTCCTAAATAGGCAAAAAGAAACGCCCGCAAGGTAATCCTTGCGGGCGTTTAGCTATGCGCTTTTACTTCTTGAGGCCGTCAACACCATCGGTGTCGATCTGCTCCTTGCGCAGCTCCTCGGTGTGAGTCTCGGTGTCGCGAACGGTGTCCTTCTTCAGGTTGATCTTCTCAACCGGAACGGTTTCCTTGTTCACGTTCACGCGCTCCTCGTGCAGGGTGACGGAAGCTTCCTCGGAGTCACCGGAGATGGAGCCGTTGTAGTTCTTGGCATCCTCAGCGTTGATCGGGGTGCGCTCGACGCGAACCTCTTCGCGCTCAACCGGGACCTCAACGCTCTCAGTGTCGGTCACAACGTACTTGCGCAGGCGAGCCTCACCGGTAGCCACGCGCTCCTTGTTGACGTTGAGCTGCTCCTCGGAACGGATGAGCTCGCCATCGTTGTTGGTGCGTGCAGCTGCAGCGTCATCAGCTACGCCAGCCTTGCGCTCGGTAGCAGCGTCGTCGGTGGTGTGGGTGGCTGCCTTCTTCTCGTCAGCGTGTGCACCAGCAACGCCTGCACCTGCAACACCTGCGCCAGCACCAGCAGCGCCAGCACCTGCGGTCAGGTTGTGGTCCTTGTCAGCGCCAGCCTGAACGTCGCGCTTGGAGTCAAGGTTGGAATCCTTGTAGTCGGTAACGTCGTGTGCGTTTTCCAGACCGTAGTGCTTGAAGATATCGGACTGTGCCTCAGGGGTCAGCGGCTTATCGGAGTCGAAGTCCGGAGCATCCTTGATGCGGTCCTTGGAGAAGCCCAGCTTCAGGTCGTCGCCGGAGAAGTCGTGTCCACGCAGCGGAACTAGGCTGGAGTTCATGCCGAACAGGCCGTGGTTAACCTCAACGAAGGTAGGCTGGCCGGACTGGTCATCAACGAATACCTCGTTAACGTCGCCCAGCTTCTCGCCGTCCTTGTCGTATGCGGTTGCGTTAAAGAGGTCCTTAATGTTCTTACCCATTGTCAGTAAATCCTTTCTGCTATTGGTATAGCTATCTTCAATCAAACAAAAGGACATTTTCTAACCCCGCCACGTGGAGTGTGGGGGTGAAAATCTCCAATTGATTGCTGTGACAACCACCATACGGAGAATTCAAATTTTTTCGACCGCTAGCGGGAAATTTCCTCGATTTTGTTCACCAAAGCCGAGCTTCATGCAGCTCAGGACGGTTGGTAACAGTTCTATAACATTGGGAAAACTGCACCATAAGTACCCAAACCGCGGGAGGCGGATGTCGAGTCTCTCGCCCGCAGCGCCCTAGCCGCGACCCCTCACGATCTCCAAATCGTCCATTGTTCACCACACCCCCGAAATGCGGTGACAGCGGTACCACAGGATTCTTTAAAGAGGGTGTAGTTTTACCCCGCCAATTTACAGGCAACATACAAGCCCGTGCCCCCGAACAGGCCTACACACATATTGGTCTAGTGCGCATACACCACAGTGGTCGGCAGAAAGCTGAGAAGATTAAGCCTTAGCGGAATAGGTACGGACGCCGATTTTCCAGGCCGGCTGGTTCCACATGAATGAACGCACTGCAGCCTGGGTAGAGCTCGTCGAGGGCAATTTCCACTGCGTCTGCAACCTCGTGGGAGTGCATGACGCTCCACTCCCCTGGCACCTCCATGGTCAGGTACACCAACCGCTGGCGGCCAGAGGCCACGGTGCGACGATCCGTGAACGTTACCGAGTGTTCCTGCTCCAGCCGGGCTAGCAATTGCCTAATATTCTGACGCTCGTCGTCGGGAAGCGCCTCAGAAAGAAGGCTACTCACCGAGTCGCGCAGAAGGCTATAGCCCGTCCACAAAATATTGATGCCCACTGCGAGCGCCACTACAGGATCCAGCCACCACCAACCAGTAAGGAATACGGCGGCGATGCCTATAAGGACGCCGACGGAAGTCCAGACGTCGGTAAGCAAATGGTGCCCATCCGCGTCCAAGGTGGCGGAACGATAGCGCTTACCTGCACGGATGAGCGCGATGCCCACCGCGCCGTTGAGCACGGACGAAAGCGTTGACAACGCCAAGCCCCAGCCCGGCTCTTCAATAGGCTGCGGAACAAAGAAGCGTTGGATCGCCGTATAAATGATCATGCCGGCCGCAATAAAAATCATGGCGCCCTCTACCAAGGCGGAGACGTACTCGGCTTTGCCGTGGCCAAACTGGTGGTTATCGTCGGCCGGCTTAGCGGCGATACGGAGGGCATTAAAGCCGGCGACGGCCGCGGCGAGGTTTACGATGGATTCGAGGGCATCGGACAGGAAACCCACCGAGCCGGTAAACCACGCTGCCAATGCCTTGAGGATAATGGTGACCACAGCGGCGGCGATGGACAGCTGCATGAAGCGCTCAAGAATGCGCTGCTCTGAGCCAATAGAGGACATAGTCACTTCTCCCTTCGGTTCGGTTGCGGACCGAAGGTCTCGTTCACGGCCGCGGGGCACTGCGGGCGCTGGCTGGCCGGGCTACACGCCAGTATGTCGACCAGTCATCTCGGAGCTAACCGAGGGAACTACTCCCCTTCAGGAAAACCTAACTCTATCGGGCATGCGACACCGGCGCAAGATCGAAAAAAGCCACGGGAAACTACCGTGGCTTACATTCGCGGAACTTTAGTGCTGTCCCTCTGCAAACTCTTCTACCAGCTTGGCGTTAAAGGCTGGCAGGTCATCTGGAGTACGGGAAGAAACCAAGCCCTGGTCGCAGTGGACTTCCTCATCTACCCAGATAGCGCCTGCATTGCGCAGGTCGGTCTGCAGGGAGGGGAAGGAAGTCAGGGTACGTCCCTTGAGGGCCTCAGCATCAGCCAGAATCCAAGCACCGTGGCAGATAGCGCCGAGCGGCAGATCCTTGCTCATGTGGTTGCGCACGATTTCCACTGCGGCCTTGTCCAAGCGGATGAGGTCGGCGTTGTCGGTACCGCCAGGCAGAATAATGCCGTCGAAAGACTCGCCGGTGGAGTCAGCGGTAGCGGCGTCCACGGAAATCTCCGTACCCTTCTTGCCGGTGATGGTGCCGGCCTTTGGGGCGAGGACACGCACGGTAGCGCCAGCGTTCTTCACGGCCTCCAGCGGGGAGGTCAGCTCAGAGTCTTCGAAGCCATCGGTAGCGATGATGGCAATGGTCTTGTTATCTAGTTCAGCCATGTTGCGGCCTCCTTTGTTCGGGTACGCCGCCCACAGTAACGCGGAAGGTTTGCCTTCGCTACCTTCTCTTGCGCGCGAGTGGGCGGCGCCTTCTCCCTCTGGCAAAGGGCCAGTTCAAAGGGGTGGGATTAGCCGCCGATCTTAAAGTCGCACACATCGCCGTCCTGCATGATGTAGTCCTTGCCCTCTTGGCGGACCTTGCCATGCGCACGAGCCTCGGCCATGGAGCCGGCGGCTACAAGGTCATCGAAGGAAACGATCTCGGCCTTAATGAACTTCTTTTCAAAGTCGGTGTGGATGACTCCAGCGGCCTGCGGTGCGGCAGAACCCTGCTTAATGGTCCACGCACGGGCCTCCTTCTCGCCGGCGGTGAGGTAGGTCTGCAGGCCCAGGGTGGCAAAACCTGCCTTAGCCAGGGTAGCTAGGCCCGGCTCATCTTGGCCTACGGCCTCGAGCAACTCGCGGGCTTCGTCTTCTTCCAGCTCAAGCAGCTCGGTTTCCGTCTGCGCATCGAGGAATACGGCCTCGGCCGGGGCGACGAGCTGGCGGAGTTCTTCCTTCTTAGCGTCGTCGGTAAGCACTGCTTCGTCCGAGTTAAAGACATAGAGGAAAGGCTTAGCCGTCATCAGGTGCAGATCGCGCACGAGGGCGAGGTCAATCTCGCCCTCCTTCGCGGCGGCGAAGAGGGTGCGATCATCTTCCAGAATCTCCTGGGCCTTCTTGGTTGCTTCTACCTCGGCGGCCAAGTCCTTATTCTTGCGCGCATCCTTTTCCAGGCGAGGCAGGGCCTTTTCGATGGTCTGGAGGTCCGCAAGAATGAGCTCGGTATTAATAACGGAGATATCGTTGCGCGGGTCCACCTTGCCATCGACGTGAATGACATTGTCATCAGAGAAGGCGCGTACTACCTGGCAAATGGCGTCTGCCTCGCGGATATTGGCTAGGAACGCGTTGCCCATACCTTCACCCTGCGAAGCGCCGGAGACGATGCCGGCGATGTCCACGAAGGACACGGTGGCAGGCAGGATGCGCTCAGAGTTAAACATCTCCGCCAGCTGGGTCAGGCGGGAATCCGGCAGCTCCACCAAGCCCACGTTGGGCTCGATGGTGGCAAACGGGTAGTTCGCCGCCAGGATCTCGGAACGGGTCAGGGCATTAAACAAAGTGGACTTGCCCACATTGGGCAGGCCGACGATTCCTAGTGTAAGACTCACGGGGCCAATCCTAACGCACCCGCCTTCTTTTAAGGCAAGATGGTGGGGTGAATTCTGATAACCAACCGCTGCCCGATGACCCCCAAGCGGGCCTGGGCGATAAGTTTGATGAAAGCTTCGACACCAGCAAGCTGGAGGATGTATCCCCACATCCACCAGGCGATCAGGTAGACCGCTCCGTCATCGCCGGCGAGGTGGTTAAGGCCGCTTCCCTATGGGCCGTTCGCCTGCTCATCATCTGCGTATTCCTCTACGCCCTCTACCGTTTGCTGGGTAACTTCTGGCAGGGGCTTTTGCCAGTTCTTTTGGCCCTTATTATCTGCACCGTTCTGGCACCGGTGGCTAAAAAGCTGCGCAATATTGGCCTTCCCGCCGCGTTGGCGGCCGCCGTAACCATTTTGGTTTCTTTCACGGCTGTTGGCGGCCTCATTGCTTTTGTTGCCCCAGATTTCATGCGGCAATCCCGGTCGCTGTATCTGCAGACGGTCTCCGGCATCCAAAGCCTGCAGCTCTGGGCCCAGGGTCCACCGCTCAACCTTGATAGCGATGACATGAGTAGCTACATCGACGAGGCGGCGTCCTGGCTGCAGCAACGTGCCGGCGCCATCGCGGGCTCGGTCTTTACCGGCATCGGCACCGCCACCTCCATCTTGGTCACGCTCTTCATCGTGTTGGTGCTGACCTTCTTCTTCCTGAAGGACGGCGCTAAGTTCCTTCCCTGGCTGCGCGATGCCACGGGCAAGCGCGCCGGCTGGCATCTGACGGAGCTGCTTACTCGCGCCTGGAATACGCTGGGCGGCTTCATTCGCGCGCAGGCAGTGGTTTCGCTTGTCGACGCCGTCTTTATCGGCGTCGGCCTCGCCCTTATCGGTGTTCCGCTGGCCATGGCTTTGGCGATCATCACCTTTATCGCGGGCTTCATCCCCTTCGTCGGCGCGATCGTGGCCGGCGCCCTCTCCGTCACCATCGCGTTGGTCTCCCTTGGCGTAACCAAGGCTCTTCTCGTCCTCGGCTTGGTGTTGCTGGTCCAGCAGTTGGAGGGCAATGTCCTCTCGCCCTGGCTGCAGTCCAAGGCCATGGACCTGCACCCGGTCATCGTCTTGGTTTCCGTCACGGTCGGCTCAGCTCTCTTTGGCCTGATAGGTGGTTTCCTCGCGGTTCCGACGGCCGCCATGTTTGCGGTGGCCTACCGCTACGGACAAGACATGATGAAGCTACAGTCGGGCGAAAAGACCGCCGCGGATCTGGACTTTTCTACCGTAGCTGGTTATCTCATCGGCCGCTACACCGAAGACCAAGGGCGCTATAAGCGCGAGGCATGGCTCAAGATGCCGGACTATGCAGCCCCAGAAGGCGCGTTTGCCGACGTCTCCGCGGACGGCGATTCCAATTCCCTCGACGCCGCCCTCAATGTGGAATCCACCCCCAAGGAGCATGACAAGCCCGGCATGCGCGCAAACCTGCGCCGCGCCCGCGACGCCTTCGAAGGCCTTTTGAACGGAGATTCGAAAAAATAATGGGTCGTGTCGGCCGCGCGTGCCATGCTGGAAGTCATGACTTCCACTTTGCCCGTGCTGCTACTTTTTATCGGCCTCATCCTCGGCGCGGTAATGGGCTGGCTGGCCCATTCTTACTCCGCTACGCGCTCCGCGCCGAGCGCCGAGCACCGCGCGCTACAAGACTCGCAGCGCCGCCAAGCCGAACTCCAACCGCTAGAAAAGGCCATGGACCGCTTGGGATTTCAGCTCCAAGAAATTGAGGAAGACCGCACCGCGCTGCTCGCCTCCCTCTCCAGCCAGGTGCAGGCGGTGACCCGCACCTCCTCCCGCCTGACCGAACGCACCGACAAACTAGTAACCGCTTTGCGCTCACCCAATGTGCGTGGCCGTTGGGGCGAGGTGCAATTAGAGCGCGTGGTGGAGCTAGGCGGTATGACCAAACACGTGGACTTTGATTGCCAGGTCTCCGCCCCATTAGGCGGGCGCATCGTCCGCCCTGACATGCTCATCAATTTGGCCGGTGGCCGCCACATCATCGTCGATGCCAAGGTTCCTTTTACCTCTTACCTTGACGCCCTAGAAACCGATGACCCAGAAGAGCACGCCGGCTTCCTCCGCCGCCACGCGCATTTAATGCGCGGCCACGTCCAAGCACTATCGCAGAAGGACTACATTGAGGCGTTTCAACCAACGCCCGAGTTCGTCATCCCCTTCGTTCCCGCAGACCCCTTCCTTGATGCCGCGCTATCGGTGGATCCAGAACTTATCGAGTACGCCTTTGAACGCAATGTAGTCATTGCCACCCCCAGCTCGCTTTTTGCCCTCTTGCGCACGGTGGCCATGGGCTGGCACCAAGAAGATATCTCCGCCAAGGCTAAGGAGGTCCAGCGCTTAGGGCGCGAACTGTATACGCGCCTGAATACGCTTTCTGATCACTACAGCAAGGTGGGCCATAACCTGGAGAAAGCAGTCGAGGCTTATAATGCCACGCTTTCTTCGCTTGATTCCCGCGTGGGCGTGACCGCCCGCAAATTGCATGAGATGGATATCCCCGGCCGCACGGATCGCACCCCGCGGGAGCCCTTGCCTATTGATACCTGGCCGCGCGGGAATTCGGCACTATAAATCCGCCGCTTTCGTGCGTGGAAATAGCCATGGGCCGGCGGCAACCGGTAGGATCTTCCGACGTGTCACAAGCCAAGCAAAGAAAGTCCTCCGCCGCCCAAAGCTCCGGTCTCCCCAGCATCACACTGGGCAAGGGCCTTGGGCTGCTCGCGGCACTCTTGCTCACGGGCGCGTTGATTTCCATCCTGATGGGTTCCATCGGGTGGGCTTACCTCGCGTTCCTTGTCATCGGCTCGCTGCTGGTGGCGCTCATCGTAGAAGAACGCGGCCTCTTCCTCACCGTGGCTTCTATCCCCATTGTGTATGCCATAACGGTGGGCGTGGCCGGTTTCTTTATCACCAAGGCCAACTTGCCAGACGGCGCATCGGCGTTTTCCAAGACGGCGATCGTCACCGCGGCGTTCCCCCTTGTCCAGAGGTTCCTGTGGCTCCTCATTGCCTTCGTGGGTGCGGCAATCATCGCCTGGCTGCGCTGGGCACGCTATCGCAAGACGGCCAAGCGCACCGCCGAAATGGAAACCGCTTCCCGCCGTGCCGACGCCGAACAAGACCGACGCAACCGCGAGGAACGCCTATCGGTTGCAGACTTGATGGCGCGCGATAAGCCGGCAAAGAACTCCAAGCAGTCTCAAGCCGCACCGCAGCGCGCCCGCGCCTCGCACACGTTAAAGAAGTCACGCCCCGCGCCCAAGGATCGCCTGCGTGGGCGCGACCGTGAAGAGCGCCGCCGAATGCAACAAGAGGAACGCGACAATCCGCTGCGCCCGGATCCAGCCCGGCGCGCTGGCGATTCCGTCCCGGCGTCTCAGCAGGAGAAGGAACAGCCTAAGCAAGGCTGGGACGATAACCTCTACGACGAGGATTAAAGCAAAAAGAAAGGCCCGTTTCCGGGCCTTTCTTTCGTTTTCACCGCCGTATAGGCGAACGCTACTTAGGTGCGTGCTGGGCGCAGGTCGCGCGGCAGGGCGAAGGTAATCGTCTCGGTAGAGGTAGTTACCTGCTCTACGTCGCTATAACCGCGCTCGTCTAGGAACTCCAGTACTTCGCGTACCAGCAACTCAGGTACCGAAGCACCGCAGGTTACGCCGACGGTCTGGACGCCTTCCAGCCAGGCTTCGTCGATTTCCTTGGCAAAATCCACGAGGTGGGAAGCCTTGGCGCCTGCCTCCAGCGCCACCTCAACCAAGCGCACCGAGTTGGAGGAGTTCTTAGAGCCCACCACAATCATCAGGTCGCACTGTGGCGCAATGGCCTTGACGGATTCTTGGCGGTTTTGGGTGGCGTAGCAAATATCGTCTGAAGGCGGGTTCTCCAGGTGTGGGAAGCGCTCGCGCAGCTTATTGACAATGGTGATGGTCTCATCCACCGATAGCGTGGTCTGGGACAGCCAAATAAGCTTCTCATCCTGCAAGAAATCTGGCAACTTGGCGACGCCCTCGACACCGTCCACGAGGTGGGTGACCTCAGGTGCTTCGCCGGCAGTGCCTTCTACTTCTTCGTGGCCTTCGTGGCCAACCAAGAGGATGTGGTAGCCATCGCGCTGGAAGCGCTGGGCTTCCTTATGCACCTTGGTTACCAATGGGCAGGTGGCATCCAAAGTAAGCTGCTTGCGCTGCGTTGCCTCTGCGCGCACGGCAGGGGAAATACCGTGGGCGGAGAAGACTAGGTGGGCGCCTTCTGGTGCCTCAGAGGCCTCGTCGACGAAGATGACGCCGCGGTCTGCCAGAGATTCTACGACGTAACGGTTGTGCACGATTTGTTTGCGTACATAAATGGGCGCGCCGTACTTTTCCAGCGCCTTTTCTACGGTCTCGACCGCGCGGTCCACGCCTGCGCAGTATCCGCGCGGGGCCGCGAGGAGAACATTTTTACCATCAGTCATGGCTCCCAGAGTATCGAAACACTACGCAAAACAATAGTGGGGCCTAACGTCACCTTTCTGGCTACCCCGAGCGGGACAATCAACTGCGCTGGCCCCTAAACTAGACGGAAGAACACGGCAGACTGAAGAAAGGGAGGCTGTGTGAATCAACCGGCAAATACACCGGATACTCCCTGGCCCGTTGGCAAGGTCAATGACCAAGTCAAGGGCTGGATCGAGCGCCTGGGTTACCTGTGGGTAGAGGGTCAGTTGACCCAAATTAACTTCAAGCCCACCTGGAAGCTGTCCTACCTCACGCTGCGTGACGTACAGCAGGAAAAGTCCGTGCAGTTAACCTGCCCATCATCGATGCTGCAGTCATTATCGGCGCCACTAAAAGACGGCGACCGCGTCATTGTCCATGGCAAGCCAGCCTTTTACGCGGGACGCGGTTCCTTTTCGCTGTGGACCACCGAAATTCGTCATGTAGGCATTGGCGATCTGCTTGCTCGCATTGAAAAGCTGCGCCAACAGCTGGCTACTGAAGGCCTTTTCGATCCCGCACGCAAGCGGCCCCTCCCCTACCTGCCACACAAAATTGGGCTGATTACCGGCCGCGGCTCGGCTGCAGAGCGGGATGTGATGGCGGTAGCCCATGACCGCTGGCCAGCGGTGCAGTTCCGCGTCCTCAATACCGCGGTCCAGGGTGCGAATACCGTGCCTGAGGTTATTGATGCGCTCCAGCAGCTTGATGCGGATCCTGAAGTCGACGTCATCATCATCGCCCGTGGCGGCGGCTCCGTGGAAGATCTGCTGCCTTTCTCGGAAGAAGCACTGCAACGCGCAGTGGCTGCGGCCGGCACCCCGGTAGTCTCTGCCATTGGCCATGAGCCGGACAGCCCGGTGCTCGATAACGTCGCCGACCTGCGCGCTGCGACGCCTACCGACGCCGCCAAGCGCGTCGTGCCCTCTGTGACAGAGGAGCGCGCCATCGTCGCAGAGGCTCGCTCTCGCATGGCGGCCGCGCTGCGCGGCTGGGTGGAAAGGGAACGGCGCGGCCTCGACAATATTCGTTCCCGGCCTGTCATGGCGGACCCAATGACCCCTATCCGTGCGCGCCGCGAAGAGGTAGAGCGCACCCGCGCCACCATGCGGCGAGAAATTGAAGTCATGGTGGAGCGAGAAACCCGCCACGTGGAATCGCTGCGCGCCCGCGTTTCGGCCTTGGGTCCGTCGGCGACTCTCGCCCGCGGGTACTCCATCGTCCAGGTAGTGCCCAAGGACGGCTCCGGGCCCGAGGTCGTCACCTCTTATAAGCAATCCCCACCCGGCGCACAGTTGCGCATTCGCGTAGGCGATGGATCTATTACCGCAGTTTCTATGGCCTCCCAGGCCGCCGATTAATCACCAGACGAGGAGAAAATCATGTCCGAGGACACCATTGGTACCGGCCAGCCAGGCCAGGATGCTTTTACCCCAGTAGAAGAATTGAGCTATGAGCAAGCTCGCGATGAACTCATTGAAACCGTCAAGATTCTCGAGCTCGGACAAATGGGCTTGGATGAGTCGCTGAAATACTGGGAGCGCGGGGAGGCGCTTGCCCGTGCGTGCGAGGCGCACCTCGACGGCGCGGCGAAGCGTGTGGAAGACGCGCTCGATCGGGCCGAGGACGCAGACGCTGAAGGAGACGAGTAGTGCAGATTTATGGGTATCCAGGCGAGCGCGTGGACTTTGTATCGAAATCCGCGGCCGCCGGTTCCATCATGGCGGGAGACTCCCGAGAATTCGTAGAAGAATTCTTCGGCCCTGCGCACACCCGCGACGATAATGAGGTGAGCTACTTCTCCCAATCTGTGGTGCTGCGCTTTACGGACGACAAAGTACGCGAGATTGCCATTTATCCGCAGCGCTCGCAGCGCGAGCGCATCGATGTCTTTGCAGGAAAAACACGCCTCAGCGGCCTAGATTCGCAGGCCCTAGCTGAAGTTATCGCCCAAGCCGGCGACGGTCTTAGCGCCACCGCCGCGGAAGAAGGCTTGGGCGAGGTTATTTTTCGGCTATAGGTGCGGCGTCGATAAACGCAGCGGTAGCAGCCTCAAAGTCACTGTCGTCCGCGGCGCCGGAGATGATGAGACGGGCATCGCCCAAATCCGTAACCCACAGGCGGCGCACGGAATCATCGTCGCTTTCTAGCACCCGCACTTGGTGGCCCTTGACCTCGCGGGCGGATTCAATGCCGCGGTAGTTGGCATCGTACGCCTCGCCTGCCTTATCGGCCGCGACCTGCGTTTGTGTAGACTCCACAAACCCTTGGTCAGCGGTCACCCAGCTGACCACGGTGGCATTCTCGCCGCCCATATCTACGCGGCGGGCAGCATTGGCCTCCCAGCCCTCCGGCATTTCGGGATTGCGAATAGCACCGACCCCTGCGCGAGCCTGGGTGTCTAGGAAGGTTTGTTCATCCACTTCCTGCACCGCTCCCTGCTGGGTTTCGGAGTTAATTGAGCACAGGCCGGTCGCTCCCACGGCGAGCAGCATCATAATCACCACGACGGCGAGGGACAGGGAAATATCCTTCGCGCCTTCAAAAATCTTTGGTCTTTCTTCTGCAGCCACGCGCCTTAGTATCGCACGGCCTGCTTTCAAAAAGCCACACGGCCCCTTTTGCTCCGAAAGATCTGTCAATCCCCCACAAATGGGGCGCAAAATCGAACCCATTAGAGCAAAAAAGTGCGAGAATGGAAAGGTAGAGCATCAAGGGGAACACCCCTCGATGAGAAAACTATGGAAGGCAACCACTACACATGTCCGAAAATACGTCTTATCTTCCTGACCGCAACCTGGCAATGGAACTGGTTCGTGTCACCGAGGCAGCAGCACTCGCTTCCGGCCGTTGGGTAGGCCGCGGCCAGAAGAATGAGGGCGATGGCGCGGCGGTCGACGCCATGCGCAAGCTCATCAATTCCGTAGCGATGAACGGCGTCGTTGTCATTGGTGAGGGCGAAAAGGATGAGGCCCCCATGCTCTTTAACGGCGAAGAGGTAGGCACCGGCGAGGGTGCCGCCATGGATATCGCCGTAGACCCGGTCGACGGTACCCGCTTGATGGCGGAAGGCCGCCCCAACGCCATTTCTGTCATTGCGGCTGCCGAACGCGGGACCATGTATGACCCTTCCGCAGTCTTCTACATGGAAAAGATTGCCGTTGGCCCCGAGGCAGTTGGCGCTATCGATATCAACGAGTCCGTGGAATGGAATATCCAGTCCGTGGCAAAGGCGAAGAATATTCGCCCCTCCGATCTGACGGTGGTGGTCCTTGACCGTCCTCGTCACGAACAGCTCATCTCTGAAATTCGCGCCGCAGGCGCCAAGGTGCGCCTCATCATGGATGGTGACGTGGCTGGCGCCATCGCCACCTGCCAGGATTCGAACTCCATCGACATGATGATGGGCATCGGCGGCACCCCAGAGGGCATCATCACCGCCTGCGCTATGCGCTGCATGGGCGGCGAAATCCAAGGCAAGCTGTGGCCGAAGGATGAAGAGGAAGCAGAAAAGGCCCGCGCCGCCGGCCACGATTTGGACCGCGTTCTCACCACTACTGATCTGGTCTCCTCTGAGAACTGCTACTTCGCCGCCACCGGCGTGACCAATGGTGACATGTTGCGTGGTGTTTCCTACCGTAATTCCGGTGCTACGACCCGCTCGCTGGTTATGCGCTCCAAGTCCGGCACCATCCGCTACATCGACTCCATCCACAAGCTGTCCAAGCTGCAGGAGTATTCCGTCGTGGACTACAACACGCCAACCAAGAAGTAGGGTTCACCCCCGAAGGCGGCCCTTCTTTTAGATCTCCGCCATACTGGAAAGCACACACTACCCAATTAACTGAGGTGATCTTCACATGACTGAATACCGCATTGAACATGACACCATGGGCGAAGTTAAGGTTCCTGCAGATGCCCTGTGGCGTGCACAAACCCAGCGCGCAGTGGACAACTTCCCGATTTCCGGCCGTGGCCTGGAAAATGCACAGATTCGCGCCCTTGGCCTGCTCAAGGCAGCCTGCGCTCAGGCAAATAAGGCTTCCGGCAAGCTGGATGCGGATAAGGCCGATGCCATCATTGCTGCCGCCACTGAAATCGCCGAGGGCAAGCATAACGACGCCTTCCCAATCGACGTATTCCAGACCGGTTCCGGCACCTCGTCCAATATGAATACCAATGAGGTTATCGCCTCCTTGGCACATAACAATGGCGTGGAAATTCACCCGAATGACCACGTGAACATGGGCCAGTCCTCTAATGACACCTTCCCCACCGCTACGCACGTGGCTGCTACGGAAGCTGCCGTTAATGACCTCATCCCGGGTCTGAAGGTCCTCCACGAATCCTTGACCAAGAAGGCCAAGGAATTCGCCGATGTGGTCAAGGCCGGCCGCACCCACCTGATGGATGCCACCCCGGTTACCCTGGGCCAGGAATTCGGCGGCTACGCCCGCCAGATCGAGCTGGGCATTGAACGCATTGAGGCCACCCTGCCACGCTTGGGCGAGCTGGCCATCGGCGGCACCGCCACCGGTACCGGCCTGAACACCTCCGCAGACTTTGGTGCCAAGGTCACCGAAGAGCTGAAGAAGCTCACCGGCGTGAAGGAACTGAAGGAAGCAGAAAATCACTTCGAGGCCCAGGCAGCCCGCGATGGCTTGGTGGAGTTCTCCGGCGCCATGCGCTCGATTGCTGTATCCCTCAATAAGATTGCCAATGACCTGCGCATGATGGGCTCCGGCCCGCTGACTGGTCTGGCCGAGATTCACCTGAAGGACCTGCAGCCGGGTTCCTCCATCATGCCGGGTAAGGTCAACCCGGTTATCCCTGAGGCCGTCACCATGGTGGCGGGCCAGGTGGTGGGCAACGACGCAGCCGTAGCCTTCGGCGGCGCCCAGGGCCACTTCGAGCTCAACGTCTTCATCCCGATGATGGCGCGCAACGTACTCGAGTCCGCTCGCCTGCTGGCTAATGCTTCCCGCGTCTTCGCCGATAAGTGCATCGATCACATCGAGGCCAACGAGGAGCGCATGAAGCACTTTGCGGAGTCGTCCACCTCCATCGTGACCCCGCTCAACTCTGCCATCGGCTACGAGAACGCAGCTAAGGCAGCAAAGCACGCCCTGCACGAGAAGATCACCGTCCGTCAGGCCGTTATTGACTTGGGCTTCGTCGACGGCGAAAACCTCACCGAGGAAGAGCTGGATAAGCGCCTCAACGTGCTGAGCATGACTAACCGCGACCGCGATAACTTCTAAGTACTCGCCGCACCGCCACCCCCGCCCGGGCAGGACTCGGGCGGGGTTTCGCATGCCTGGGGTAAGGGGGCGTCGGCAAGCGCTATGGCATAGCACACATTAGAGGAAACGCACCTCTAAAATCACCACTTTTGCACTTGGTGCAAGTTTGCACCGAGTGTAAAGTTGCATGGCGTGCAAGAAGAATTATCACTACGCGAGCAGAAGCGCCTCGAGACGCGCCTGCGCATTGAGGATGCCGCCACGAAGCTGGTGGATGAACAATCCTTTAGCGCGGTCACGATTGAGAGGATCTGCGAAGTAGCCGGTATTTCTCGGCGCACCTTCTTCAATTACTTCGACTCTAAGGAATCCGCCGTACTAGGTGCTCCAAGCACCGAGTTTACGGAAGAGATGCGGGAATTCTTCCTCACTGAGCCAACGACCAGCATGGTAGGACTCGTCCTCCAGTTGGTCAGGCAGCATATGGAAGGCCACCACATCAACCCGACCATCCGGGACCGCCGCAAGCGCATCTCTAATGATCCTGATGCGGCCGCGGCGGCAATAAGCCGGAAGCGGGCAAAATCCATTGAGCTTATCGATCTCATTGAAGAACGCCTCACCACAGAACCGGAGCTTCGCGTCCTCGATAACTGCTCCTCGAGCACCGAGGCGATGCTCATCGCCGGCCTCGTCCGCGAAGCACTTTGGCTTGCGATGGCATCCCCCGACGCGGATTGCAGCAAGGACCTCCACGCGCGACTCGATACTTCCCTCACGCTAATAACAGATTTTATGAAAGGAATGCGATGGTAGATACGGCTACTAAAGCCCCCTCGCAGGGCCAATCCCGAGCCGATAACCTCGGGCTTATCTTCTCGGCTTTGATGCTCACCATGCTGATGAGCTCTTTGGGCCAAATGATCTTCTCTTCTGCTCTTCCAACCATCGTTGGTGAGCTTGGCGGCGTCGACCACATGAGCTGGGTCATCTCCGCCTTCCTTGTCACCATGACCATCGCCATGCCTATTTCCGGCAAGCTGGGTGACATGCTAGGCCGCAAGTGGCTCTACATCGGTGGTATCGCCACCTTCGTCGTGGGCTCTACCCTCGGCGGCTTTGCTAACTCCATGACGCTGCTGATCATCGCCCGCGCCGTGCAGGGCTTTGGCGCAGGTTTTATGATGATTTCCTCCCAGTCCATCATCGCCGAGGTCACCTCCTCCCGTGAACGCGGCAAGTTCATGGGCATCATGGGCGGCGTCTTCGGCCTGTCCTCGGTTCTCGGCCCCGTCCTCGGCGGCTGGTTCACCGACGGCCCAGGCTGGCGCTGGGGCATGTGGATGAATATCCCGCTGGGCATCCTCGCCATTATCGTGTGCACCCTAGTGCTGCACCTGCGCGTGGGTGATGCCGATATGAAGCGCTTTGACTGGCTTGGCGCCACCTTCATCGCCATCACCACCGCTTCCCTTATCCTCATGACCACCTGGGGCGGCACCGAGTACGAGTGGGGCTCTTCCATGATCCTCACCTTGGGTGCCATCACCATCATCGGCGCCATCATCACCGTCTTTGTGGAGTTGCGCGCTAAGGAACCGCTCATCCCGGTTCGCCTGTTCAAGAACCGCAACATGGCCCTGACCACCCTCTCCGGCGTGGTACTTGGCCTGGCAATGTTCGGTGTTCTGGGCTACATGCCTACCTACCTGCAGATGGTGCACACCCTGACCCCAACCAAGGCGGGTCTCATGATGATCCCAATGATGGTGGGCCTTATCGGCACCTCCACCGGCGTAGGCTTCATTATCGCCCGCACCGGCCACTACAAGGTCTACCCCATCATCGGCCTGGCGATTACCGCCGGCGCCCTGTTCTGGATGTCCCACCTCTCCGTGGAGACTTCCCTGAAGCAGTTGGGCTGCGAGTTCCTGGTCTTCGGCATCGGTCTGGGCATGGTTATCCAGGTCCTCGTGCTCATCGTCCAGAACTCCTTCCCGCTGTCCCAGGTGGGTACGGCTACCGCGGCGAATAACTTCTTCCGCCAGATCGGCTCCGCCCTCGGCGCTTCCCTGGTCGGCTCCATGTTCATCCACAATATGCAGGATGAGATGGCCACCCGCATGCCTGAGGCTTTCCAGAAGATGGGACCGGAGGGTGCTGCCTACGCGGAGAAGTTTGGCGATGCCAATGGCGGTGCCAATAGCCTCACCCCGGATTTGGTTGCATCCTTCCCCAAGCCCATCGAGGAAGCCATCCTCAACTCCTACAATGACGGACTGACCCCGGTCATCGCCCTCATGGTTCCGCTGGTTATCGTCGCCCTCATCCTCCTCCTGCCACTGCGCGAGGAGCGACTGAAGGAAACGATTGACTAATATCACCTTCACCTGCAGAAATACAGGCCACTAGCCGGGAGCTGCATGCCCTGCGCGATGCATTCCCGCTTGCCGACGCCCCCATAGAATCCGCCCTTGGATATGCCCCGGCGCCCTCCAAGCGGCGTTGCAAATCCAGGCCGGCCCCATCGAGGTGTGGCGCAAGCCCGCGCGCACGGTGGGCCGATATGCCCCGCCCTAGGCGGGGCATTTTTATTGCCGCTCCCCTGGTTCTAAGGCCTAAACAAAAAGCCCCTGCCATCGTTACCACGAGTGTGGTACGAGCAGGGGCTAGTATGCGCCGGGGAAGCTACCGCTTCTTTTCCTCCGGCTTGGGCAAAAGCAGCTCATATACGTCGGTGTCGCGCCACTGGCCCGCAAGCTCGCCGTAGGTCATCTTTGCCATGTGCGAGTAGGTACCCACTTTCACGAAGCCGCGCGACTTATGCAGCCCCGCAGAACCTGCATTTTCAGGGAAAATCCATGAGTGGATGGCCCACTTGTGCAGGTCTTGACACACCTCAATCAGGCGGTCCAAAAGTGCGCCGCCGATACCGCGGCCCTGCGCCTCGGTGCCTAGGTAGATGGAATCCTCCACTACTCCGTGGAAGACGGTGCGGGTAGATACAGGGGCCGCAGAAACCCACCCCAGGACCTTTGAATCATCATCTGCTTCAACGGCCACATACACCGAAGGCATGATCTTGCCGGCTTTGAATTCTTCAAAGGTCAGGGATCGGGTCTCATAGGTAGCGTGCCCAGTATTGAGCCCCTGTTCATAGATCTCTCGCATCTGCGGGTAATCCGCCGCGGTGAAGGGGCGGATGCGGAAATCTTTCTTCTTGTCGTCCGAAGACGTCTGCTTGGCGTTCTCGCTCATATACAACATTATTACTGGGACATGCCCAGCTTCGCCACGCTGTACACATAAAGATCACCCAACGCGAACGAACTTGGCCTAGTTGCCGCCTTCCAATAGGTCAGTAACGAGCTCCGCAATGGCCGAGCGCTCAGAACGTTGCAGAGTAATATGTGCAAAAAGCTCGTGCCCCTTGAGCTTTTCAATCACTGCTTGGACTCCGTCGTGCCGGCCCACGCGAAGGTTATCGCGCTGCGCCACATCGTGAGTAAGAACTACTCGCGAGCCCTTCCCCAACCGGGAAAGCACAGTAAGCAAGACGTTTCGCTCCAAGGACTGCGCCTCATCCACGATGACAAAAGCATCATGCAGCGAGCGACCGCGAATATGCGTTAGCGGCAAGACCTCGATGAGGCCGCGTTCGTGCACCTCTTCCATGACGTTGTCAGACACCAAGCCCTCCAAGGTGTCATAGACCGCCTGCGCCCACGGGTTCATCTTGTCCGATTCCGTGCCCGGTAGGTATCCCAGCGACTGCCCGCCAACCGCATACATTGGGCGGAAGACCACAATGCGCCGGTGCTCGCCGCGCTCGAGCACCGCCTCCAAACCGGCGCACAGCGCAAGTGCCGACTTGCCGGTGCCGGCGCGGCCACCGATGGAGACAATTCCTACGTTTGGGTCCATCAGCAGGTCCAAAGCAATACGCTGCTCCGCGGAGCGTCCCTGGAGGCCAAAGGCATTGATATCACCACGTACGAGCTCGACCACGCCATCAGCACTCATGCGCCCCAGCGCGGATTGCGCACCTGCCGCCAAGGTCAAGCCGCAGTGCACTGGCAGCTCCTCCACGGCGGTACCCTTTTCCGTTTCGACGCCGTCTAGCATGACTTCCCCATCACGATAGAGGGCATCGATGACATCAGAGCTGGTTTGTACCGTCGCCATTCCGGTATAACCGGTCAAGACTACGTCCTGGGCGTGATATTCATCCGCCTGCACGCCAACCGCGCCGGCCTTTACGCGCAGGGGAACGTCCTTCGTGACCAGCACGGTGTCCTTCCCCTCGTGTGCAAGGTTAAGAGCGCACGCCAAGATGCGGTGGTCGCCTTCTGGCCCGCGGAATGCGGTAGGCAGCAAGGATTGGTCTTGATGGTTCAATTCCACGCGCAGGGTGCCGCCATCGACGTTGACGGGAACCGGCTGGTCTAAGGCCTCATAGGTAGCGCGCAGCTCCTCCAAAAAGCGAAGAGCTTGGCGGGCGAACCAGCCAAGCTCTGGGTGATGACGTTTTCCTTCCAGTTCAGAAATAACTACAACGGGAAGGACCACATCGTGTTCTGCAAATTTGCGCAGGGCCCAAGGGTCAGACAGCAAGACCGAGGTATCCACTACATAGGTCTTGGTAGCGGCGGTGTTATCAGTAGTGGCTAGCGGAGTAGAAAGTACAGAGGGACGAGACATGATGGCAGGGTTCTCCCTTAGTGTGCGGTAGATCAGACTTCTTCCGAATCACCCCGAATCCCCGGGGTTGCCACCCAAAGTAGGCACCGAAGGTTGAAATTACATGGGTGCAAGATGAACATTAAGAAAACGAAAAATCCCTCCGCAGCACATGCTGCAGAGGGAAAAGCTCTAAAGTAGCTTTTTACTTCTCTACGGAAGAGGTGAACTTGCCGCTCTCGTCCTGGATCCAGGAGATAACGCCATCGTCGAACTGCTGGGTCCAGCCCTTGCCCTGAGCAGCCTTTTCCTCAGCAGCCTTAGGCAGGCCTACCTCAGAGTCCAAGCCGCCCTGCTCCTTCCAGGTTTCAGCAATCTTGCCGACGATAGGCTGAGCGCCCTCATCGTCGCCGAAGGTCAGCAGGTTGCCGTTATCGAAGTTAGCGAGGAACTCATCGTCGTCACCCTGCTCGATGCTCTTTACGTCGCCCCACTCAGCCTTCTTCTCTTCAATAGCGGAAGCGAAATCAGCCGGAACATCTACGTCACCGTTAGCGGTAGCGATGGACTTGGTAGCGCCGCCCTTGTCGTCAGCGTCATCCTTGTCGTCGGCATCTTCAGAGTCAGATGCTTCTGCATCCTCAGAATCGTCCGCGTCATCAGCGTCATCATTGGAAGTAGCCTCAGCAGCAGCGGAGCCAGCAGCGTCGGTAGCGTCTGCTGCTACGGAGCCGGCGGAATCCTTAGCGTCGTTAGCTGCATCCTCAGCATCGGAGCATGCTACGAGAGCTACGGACAGGGTTGCGGCTGCAAAGCCACCTGCGATACGACGGGTCATCTTCTGCATTACTGCATCATCCTTTCATCGAGAAAGTAAGTTAATCCTAAATTTATTGTTAAATCGTCCTTTATGACGAACAAAGCCCACCGTAACGACGACTCCCAGCTGGCGCCACCCGCTCAGACAGGAAGTAGACAGCAAACAGTAAAGGCCTACCTACGTTTGCGCTGCTTAGGGGCCTTCTTTTTCTTTTGTAACGAATTGTTAACGTTTCTCCGCGCTTGCTTCGCCTTCGCCTTTTCCCTGGCGCTGCGTTTCGGCTTCTCTTGGCGGGAGGAACGGGCCGTGCGGCCCTTAGCGACGCCCACGAAGTCCTGAATTGCTTCCCCGTCATCGTCCTTGCGCCACACCAATGCAATCTCCGTCACCGGCACGGACTCGTCCTTAAGGCCCAACGGCACCACCTGCTTTTTACTCAGGACCTTCAGCAGGGGCCGCGGCGCAATCGCGATACCCACATTGGCCGCCACTACCTGCAAGGCGTCGCGGACGGCGGGGACATCGACAAGCCCGGAATCGGCGAGGCGGTAGTTGAGGTGTTCATCGGCGACGTCGGCAAGCGCAAGCTCCTCGCCCACCTCCGCATAGACCGAGTCTTTGGGAACGGCAATGCCAGGGGCCTCTTTATAAAGTCGCACCACATGAAAGGTGTCATCCACCCGCGCATCCGGCAAGCGCGCAAGAGCTAGGTCCACCTCGCCGGCTACCAGCGGGGCAAGCGCATCGTCCGCATCAACGGTGTACAAGCCACCATGAGCAGTATTTTCCTCGAATCGGCGGAACCACTTTCCAGGCTCTGTGCCGGTGGCAAAAGCTAAGCGCAGCATAGAGGACAGTCTACTGAAAGTGCTACGGTAAAAGCGTGACTGAAGAACAAAAGCAACCATCCGGCACCGCCATGCGTGCCCAAACCGCGGCGAAGAAGCTAGGTATCTACCTGCCCGCCGCGCCGGACGAGTTCCAAAATAGTGCCATTAGCCACGAAGAGCTGCGCGAACTGCAGCATAACCCACCCGAGTGGCTGCAAACTTTGCGCCGCGAAGGGCCCCACCCCCGCCCCGAGGTTGCCCATAAGCTGGGTATCTCTGTTACCGCGCTCAAGAAGAACGATATGGATAAGCCGCTGACCACAGCGGAAATCAATCAGCTCCTCCAAGAGCAGCCGGAATGGCTCCAGCAGGCCCGCGCTACCATGGCGCAGGCCCGTGGCCATGAGGTGAAGGACTAAACCAGCTTCCAGTCCTCGAGGCCCTCATACAGCGGGTAGTGCTGGGCAATCTTGTCCACGCGAGCACGCAGGGCCTCCACATCGGCATTCTTGCCCTGGACCAGGGCGGTGCCGATAATATCTGCAACCTCGGTGAAGGCCTCGGCGTCGAGGCCGCGGGTTGCCAGCGCAGAGGTACCAATGCGCAGGCCGGAGGTGACCATCGGTGGACGCGGGTCATTCGGCACGGCATTGCGGTTAACGGTAATGCCTACCTCGTGCAGCAGATCCTCTGCCTGCTGTCCATCCAATTCGGAATTGCGCAGGTCCGCCAAGACCAAGTGCACATCGGTGCCGCCGGTCAGCACGTCCACGCCAGCCGCCTTGGCATCTTCTGCAGTAAGGCGCTCTGCCAGAATGCGAGCACCCTCCAAGGTGCGCTCCTGGCGCTCCTTGAATTCCTCGGTAGCAGCAATCTTCATAGCAATGGCCTTGGCAGCGACCACGTGCATCAGCGGTCCGCCCTGCTGGCCCGGGAAGACGTTGGAATTGATCTTCTTGGCATAATCCTGCTTGGCCAAAATCATGCCGGAGCGCGGGCCGCCCAGGGTCTTGTGCACGGTGGTGGACACGATATCCGCGTGAGGCACTGGGCTCGGGTGCAGGCCCGCCGCCACAAGACCCGCAAAGTGGGCCATATCTACCCACAGGTAAGCGCCGACCTCATCAGCGATTTCACGGAAGGCCGCGAAATCCATGGTGCGCGGGTAAGCAGACCAGCCGCCGATAATCACCTTCGGCTTTTCCTTCAGCGCCTGCTCGCGCAGCTTATCCATGTCCACACGCATGGTCTCTGGATCCACCTCATAGGCAGCGACATCATAAAGCTTGCCAGAGAAGTTCAACTTCATGCCGTGGGTAAGGTGGCCGCCGTGAGCCAGGGACAGGCCCAAAATCTTGTCGCCCGGCTCAGCGATGGTGGAAAGCACCGCTGCGTTCGCCTGCGCACCGGAGTGCGGCTGAACGTTGGCGAATTCCGCACCAAAGAGTTCCTTAGCGCGGTTGCGGGCTAGGTCCTCCACGACGTCGACATGCTCGCAGCCACCGTAGTAACGGCGACCCGGGTAGCCCTCGGCGTACTTGTTAGTGAGCACGGAGCCCTGTGCCTGGAGCACGGCGCGAGGCACAAAGTTCTCAGAAGCGATCATTTCCAGGGTTTCGCGCTGGCGGGAAATCTCTCCCTGAATTGCGCCGAATACGTCCGGAGCGAGGTCGCGGAGGTCAGAGGTAAAAGAAGCCATAAAGGTGTGGTCCCCTTCTCAAAATCAAGCGGTATGGGATGCTGCATATCTTATCGTGCCATGCACCCTTAGGGGGCATACTTTTACCCACGGATTATGCAAGTGCGACAATAGAGCCATGGCGCGCACATTGGATTCGAGTCCTTACCTAGATTTTGACCGCGAGACCTGGCGTGAACTGCGTAAATCCATGCCTCAGGTGCTCACGGAAACCGAGGTGGAAAAGCTTCGCGGCCTAGGAGACCGCATCGACCTAGACGAGGTAGCTGATGTCTACCTTCCCCTCTCTCGCCTCATCCATATGCAGGTCATGGCACGCCAGCAGCTCACCACGGCTACCGAATCCTTCTTAGGCAATCCTCCGACGCACGTTCCCTTTGTCATCGGTGTGGCCGGCTCCGTGGCAGTGGGAAAATCCACCACCGCCCGCCTCCTCCAGGTGCTCCTGCAACGCTGGGAGTCCCACCCCAAGGTGGCGCTCGTGACAACCGACGGCTTCCTCTTCCCCACCAAGACTCTCAAGGAACGCGGCCTCATGCAGCGCAAGGGTTTTCCGGAATCCTATGACCGGCGCGCACTCCTCCGCTTTGTCACGGACGTAAAATCAGGAAAGCCATTTGTCAAGGCACCGCTTTATTCCCACATCACCTATGACATTGTGGACGGGGAATACCAAGAAGTTCACCAGCCCGACATCCTCATCCTGGAAGGGCTCAACGTGCTACAAACGAGCCCCACGTTGACCGTGGCGGACCTCTTTGATTTCTCGGTCTACGTTGATGCCCGCACCGACGATATCGAGCAGTGGTATATCGACCGCTTCCTTACTCTGCGCCACACCGCTTTCCGCGAGCCCAACGCCCACTTCTCTTCCTTCGCAGACATGAACGATGAGGAAGCCCGCGCCCAAGCCCGCGAAATTTGGCAGTCCATTAACCTGCCGAACTTGGTGGAAAATATCCTACCCACCCGTGTGCGAGCCTCCCTCGTGCTGAAAAAGGGCTCGCATCACCTGGTAGAACAGGTGCGGATGCGCAAGCTCTAGCGCCTACTTACCAAAGCGGCGCGAACGTTGGGAGTAATCCCGCAAGGCGCGAAGAAAGTCCACCTTGCGGAATGCTGGCCAGTAAGTATCCGTGAACCAGATTTCGGAGTACGCGGCCTGCCACAGGAGGAAGCCCGACAGGCGTTGTTCACCAGAGGTGCGGATAACCAAATCTGGGTCCGGAAGACCCTTGGTGTACAGGTGCTCCCCAATGGATTCTGCGGTGACGCGGTCCGCCATCTCAGCTGCGGTAGTTCCCTTCTCTGCTTCCGCGCGCACCAAGTTCTGCACGGCGTCCACAATTTCTTGGCGCCCGCCATAGCCCACCGCCACATTGACGATGACACCCGTATTGTCCTTGGTTTCCGCTGCCGCCGTCACCATGCGCTGGCGAATATCATCCGGGAGTAGATCGAGGTGGCCGACCAAGCGCACCTGACAGCCGACGTCGCTATGGGATAGGTGCGTGACCACATCCGAGATGATGTCAAAGAGCAGCTCTACTTCCTGCTCGCTGCGCTTCAGATTCTCCGTGGACAGCAAATAAATGGTGACCACTTCGATATCGGTATCGCGGCACCACGAAATCATCTCTCCGATTTTCTTCGCACCTTGGCGGTGACCATGGCTGATATCGGTGAAACCAGCCTCACGCGCCCACCGACGATTGCCATCGGCCATGATGGCGATGTGCTTAGGCTGCGGCTTGCCCTTGATCAGGCGCGCCAGCCGCGCTTCATAAGCTGGGTAAGCCAGCTGCTTGAGAGAACTCACGCTCATCAGTCTATCCGCCTAGAAAATGGACTTCTTGCGGTTATCGTAAATGCCGGCTTCCTTCATCGCCTCATCCACGGCTTCCTCATCGAACGGATCGATTCCGTGATCCTCCGCAAACATCATGCGACGACGAAAGCGTGAGTAACGGCGATGGAAATTCCAGCCTGCAAACAGCACCGCAACTCCCATAAGCGCCAAGATCAGTAGACCGATGGGCGAAGCTTTGCCAAATTCAGGGCCCATTGGGCCTCCTTCGGCGCCTTCGGTTCCCTGGGCGAGTACAAATACGTCATGTGCGGCAAGCACGAAAGAGCCATACATGCTCATGTCTTAGGCCTCCTCTTTCTCTTCGATGCCGGCGAAGAGGTCATTTTCTGGCAGGGAGGTAGAAACGCGAGTCTTCGCCAGCTCGAACTCCTCGGTGGGCCAAAGGCGCTGCTGTACCTCCACCGACGTCGCCAAGAAGGCACCCGCCGGATCGATCTGCGTAGCGTGCGCCCGCAAGGCCTCCTCGCGATTGCTGAAGTAATCCGCGCATTCCACCTGGGTGGTTACACGCGCCATGATATCGCCAAAAGTGGTGTCCCAGCGCGCCAGCATCGGCCCATAGGGGCTGGTATTCCCCTCTTCTAATAGCAAATCATGGAACATCTTCATGCGCTGGTAGACGAAGCCGTGCGAGTAGTAGAGCTTCAGCGGCTCCCACGGCTTACCCAGCTCTGGGTGATACTCGGCATCGCCCGCCTTCTCCCACGCGATCATTGAAGCCCGGTGCACCATAAGGTGGTCTGGGTGCGGGTAGCCACCATTTTCGTCATAGGTAACAATGACGTGTGGACGAAATTCTCGGATAACCTGGACGTATTCCTGCGCAACGGTGTCATCCCCCAGCAACGCAAAACAGCCCTCCGGCAGCAATTCCTCCATAGTCTTGCCTTCAACCGGATCCGGCAATCCGGAATCAACGTGGCCCAGCCAGCGATGTTGTACGCCCAGCGCCCGCGCAGCGTTAGCCATCTCTTCCCGGCGCACCTCGCCCATCTTTTCCTTGATTCCCGGGCGATCCATGGCGGGGTTAATCACATCGCCGCGCTCGCCGCCGGTACAAGTCAGCACCAAAACCTCATTGCCTTCTGCGGCATAGCGCGCGGTGGTTGCAGCACCCTTAGATGATTCATCGTCTGGGTGCGCGTGGATAGCTAGTAGGCGAAAATCGCTCACTGAAAATCCATCCCCTTATTAATCTAGGTTCTTTGAACAGATGATTATCCTAGTAGATAATTGGAAAACCATGGTCCTCGACTAGAGTGGAAGCCATGACTTCCGCCGGAAAATCTCGCCCAGCCGCCCGCTACGGCTCCCGCGGCTCCTCTGAAAAGAACTCTGGTAGCTGGACTAATAAGGCGCTGGTGCTTATCTTTGTCGCCATTTTTATTGCACTTATTTTCTTCGGATTCCGGTATTTCCAGGAAAAGGAGCGGGTGAACGCACAGGTGTCCATCGTGACCCAGGAGGTTTTGAGCGATGATTCCACCCGCGTTTGGGTCGATGTCACCCGCAATCACACCGATGAAGATGCCTACTGCATTGTCCAAGCCTATGACTATTCCAAGGCCGAAGTAGGCCGCCGTGAATTCCCTGTTCCCGCGGGCGGAAACGAAACCCAGCGCATCGCTGTCGACGTCCCAACCAACGCTCGTGCCGTAGCTGGCGGGGCCTATGGTTGTTCCGGCAATATCCCCGAATACTTGGATATGGATAACCCTGACTACGCGGAAAGCCGCTAGCCGCGTGTGCTAGGATTTGTAGCGCCTAGAACTGGATATATGCCCAGTTCCACTTTTACCTATAGCCCCAGGGATTAGCAGGGGCTTTGACCACAATTCCTATCTACAGAAGGTTGCAGAATGGCTGAGCAGCAAAAGCAGTACATCACCCCAGAGACCAAGGCGAAGCTCGAGGCCGAGCTGCAAGAGCTCATCGACCACCGCCCAGTAGTCGCGGCTGAAATCAACGAGCGCCGTGAGGAAGGCGACCTCAAAGAGAACGCCGGTTACGACGCCGCACGTGAGATGCAGGACCAGGAAGAGGCCCGCATTAAGCAGATTTCTGAGGTTCTTGCGAATGCCACCACCGAGCGCGGTGCTGTTCAGGAGGGCGTTGCCCACACCGGTTCCGTAGTTCACGTTTACTACAACGGTGACAAGGACGATAAGGAGACCTTCCTCATCGGTACCCGCGCCGCTGCTTCCGATAACAAGGACCTAGAAACCTATTCCGAGCAGTCCCCGCTGGGCGCTGCCATCCTTGGCGCACAAGAGGGCGAGACCCGCGAGTACACCGCTCCGAATGGCAAGACCATTTCGGTCACCATCGAGTCCGCAGCGCCGTATGATTCTGCTAAGGCCGCTGCACCACGCGAGTCCTAAACTTTTAACCACTTACCACTCTGGAGAAAGAGCACATCCCCATGAAGAAGTTCTCCCGTTTCGCCGCCGCTGGCCTGGTCTTCACTGCTGGCCTCTCCCTCGCTGCTTGCCACCCACCGAACCAGCAGGATTCTGATTCCAAGGTAGAAAATGCCTCCACCTTCACCGGTGAGGCCCCGATGCAGAAGGACGCTGAGACCAGCTCTTCCGCACCCGAGACCGTTATTGAAGAGGAAGCACCTGTAGTCGAGTCCGGTGTTCCAGAAGAGCCAGCGCAGCCGCACGTTAACGGTACCGCCACCGAACTGCCACAGCAGTAATAATGCTTGAAGGGCCGAGGGATATCCTCGGCCCTTTTTCATGCTATTTTTCTGGGTCCACTTCCCGCACCCAATCCCCGATGACACCGGGTACGACAGCGGGCGGCTCCCCCAAGAGGTCGCGCTTATTCGGGTCCCTTTCGACCTGCGTGGTGACGGACTTTACGCGCTTTTTCTCACTGTCTTTACCTCCGCGCATCCCCATCATTGGACCATAGGCTCGCGCCCCTCCGGTGGAGCGGCCTGCATTGCCACCGCGCGCTGCCGCGGCACTTTCACCGCCGCCTGTTCCATGACCAAGGCTGCCACCTACGCCGGGCCGCATGCCCGCACCAGCCCCGTTTCCTGCACCGCTGCCAAGACCAGCACGCATGCTAGAACCGCCGCCGAGTGCATTGCCATGGCCAGCGCGCACGCCTGAACCGACACCGGCGTAGGGCGCCCCGGCTCCGCGTCCAAGGTGCAGGCCCGACTGCGCTCCTCTTCCGGCGCGCACCACATCGGCGCCGCCACCTACATTTCCTGCAGCGGATCCAATTCCGCCTCGTAGCGACTGACCGCCGAGTACGCCGCGGCCCGCGTCCGCAGGCCGTCCGGCTGCCATCATCGGCGCCATCCCAGAATTGGCGGATTGCGCTGTAGCTACCGGTGCCATCGCACCGCTGCTATTAAGTGCGCCTGCATGTGCTCCTGCGGCAACCGGATGCGCTGTACCACCAGGAACCTGCCCCATCGCCCCGTTAGCCGAAGCGACACTCGGCACGGACGCCCCTTGGGTGGACACCTCATTCCCACCGATGGCTACTTGGTCTCCCAGACCAAGCCTTTCCAGCGCATTCCTGCCGCTAGTATGCATCTGCTGGTGAAAATCATTAATTTCCTGTGGGCTCATCCCCACCGCTTCCAGCCCGTCCACATTGCCATTGACGACGTCGAAGTTCCCCGGCCCCAACTCACCTCGCGCAATCGCTTCCGCAATCTTCTTTGGCCACACCACGGCATCGGTGGTGTAGCGCTGCCCATCACCATCAACTCCGGCGAGGCCGGCGTCGACACCGCCGCCTCCCGACGCCGGCGATTGTTCCATCAGAGCGTGCTGGTACGGCATTGCTTCTACCGCGAAGCGCTGCAGGTCAGGTTGCAATGCGGCCAATGCGGCCTTTTCCGCAATTTCGCGCTCGACCGGTTCTGGAATGGCCATCACTTCCATCGCCATGGCCATCGCAGTCGGCTGCATGCCCATCAGCTTGGCGTGGAATCCGGTCAGTTTCTCCCCCATGACCTTGGCATTTGCTACAAAGTGGCTTCCCGACGCCGCCACTTCCCTAATCTTGGCCGCCGCTCTCGACGTGGCTTCGCTGTCGTTCTCGCTTTCCAAAGACCCAGCTGCTTCCTGCAACCCGCTAACGATATCGTCGACTTCCGACGCCAACGAGCTCCACCGCGCATTCGCCTCCGACACATTCCAAATCTGCGTCGACATCAGGTCGGTAGCAAGCTTCACAATGTCCGTACCAACATTCACCACCGGCATGGAAAACCCAAATGGGCTGTACCCCGGCTCCGGCTGGTTCATAATCGGCATCGACTCAATGCCGATATCTCCACCCGCATCCGCGATCTCCATTCCCCGACTATTCGCGTCCTCCTGCGACTGAAACCCTCGGGCCTCCCGCCCCAAAGAATCAGACAGCCACTCGACCTGTGCCGCGAAATTCAATAGCGATTGCTTGGCTGATCCTGGGTCACTGTCCAACACACGTTCATGGACATCTCCTACGTGATCAATTCCTGGTACCGATGAAAAACTTGCATCTAACGGGCTATTGACATTGCTCCTTAACTCCTGTGATCTACGAAAAAGATCCCCGATGCTGCTCGTAGTTCTGCGAATGTTTGAAATGCTTACGCGCATTACTCCCCCAATTTTAGCTAAGCTGATTTATTAATGAGTCTGTAAGATTGCACCGCTCTTCAGTGGTTGACTGGCTACCAATATCATTTACGCTGACGATTACGGTTCCCCGTTCAGTTAACACGTATCCGTCACACTGGGTTCCTCCGAAAATTTCCGATCTATAGATCTGTATTTGTTTCCCTTCCACCCCATGACTTTTTTGCTGCAGTTCCTCATTCAAATTCAACGCATCTATTGAATCCGAATCACTGGCCATCGAGACAAGAACACCCGCCGAAAAGTTTGACCCACTCGATTCAAAGTTGCAGAAAGTGCTCCCCGAATCCCTACGATAATCAAGTGGCCTTGGCTTCAACCCAATACCTTCTATTTTGTTACTCGGAATCTCCGTACACGGATCAAAAAGCTCGAAGCTCGGGTCTGCCGGATCGAATTCCCCCAGTGGCGGTAGGACGCCGGAAGTGTCTTCCGACCCCGTGGCGCCGGCCTCCCCCGGTTGGCCGGCGCCGCCCGCATTCTCCCCGCCATTGGTGTGTGCCGTTTCCCCCTGATTGTCGTGCACATCATCCCCCGCGTCCCCGTTGGTTCCCCCTGCACCGTCGGTCGAACTAATGCCGCCAGCCTCGTCCACCTTGGTGGTCTCCTCTGACGCGCTCCTCGTACCGATGTCCGCAACGCAGCTGCTCAGCATAACGGTGCTGCCGACCATCAACGTTGCTACGGTGACCTGACGCTTCACAACAATCCTTCGCGCACTCACTTCCTGACGAGAGGAACAGGAAAAGTGAAACAGAGAACTTTTCACTTCATATTTCCCGTTCCGGTACACAGCATGCATGAGGCACCCAGATTTTTCTACGCAACCGCAAAGGTTAACGGCAATTTAACAAAATTATTTGTCCCATATGTCACACCCATCACGTCTAAAGGGCGAAATTTCCTGCTCATGAGCTGTATCATCTCTTGGAGTGGTTTGGTAGACCAAATGAAGGTTAAACCCTCACTTTATCCCCCAGCACTACCCCAGAAATTACACGTTTGTAAGCGAATTTTCGGCAACAAAAAGGCCCACACCGAAGTGCGGGCCAATACAAAAGAGTCAGTTAGTCTCGCTGGAAGTAGCTCAGCAGACGGAGAATTTCAGTGTAGAGCCAGACCAAGGTCACAGCGAGGCCCAGAGCAACACCCCACGCGTTCTTAGCGGGAGCACCAGCGCGGATCATGCGGTCAGCCTGATCAAAGTCGGTCAGGAAGGACAGGGCACCAAGAACGATGCAGACCAGCGAGAAGATGATGGCAATCGGACCACCATCGCGCAACGGATTGAAATCAAAGAAAATCGCGCCCAAGAAGTTAACAAGCGCCATGACAGCAACGCCAGCGATCAAGCCGAAAAGGATCTTGGTGAACTTCGGGGTCACCTTCACTGCGCCAGTCTTATACACAATCAGCATGCCGATAAAGACACCGATGGTGCCGACAATCGCTTGACCAATGATGGCCATGCCGCCCTCGCCCTGGAAGTTGACATTGGCGAACATCAAGGAGAAGCCGCCGACAAATAGGCCTTCAAATACGGCATAAATCAGGGTGACTGCAGCAGAACCCCACTTCTTACCAAAAGAGGCAACGAGCACGGTAATGAAGCCACCGATACCACCGACCAGAGTCAAGGCCATGGCGATACCTGGGCTCACTAGCATTCCCAAGGCGAAGTTGATGGCTGCGGCGACAATGATGACGCCGAGGGTAATGCCCGTCTTGGTCACTACATCATCCACGGTCATGGGACGAGTAGATGCGTCCGCATAACCAGGATTTTGGCGGCTACTATTTTCGGTCAGAGAACTCATTACCGGATTGCTTGAACGCACGGTTGTCCTTTCTAAGAGAGGTGCAAATTAGCTATCTCACCTCATTCAACGAAACACCACCCCATAAAGTTCCACATTCTTACCATTTAGCTAGAAGTTTTGTGTGAAGCTTCCGCATAAATGCTGTGGAGACATGCTGACGACGCTTCCAAGAAAGACGTCTCGAGACTTCACATGGTGCCCCCAGTGGGACTCGAACCCACACTGAATCGATTTTAAGTCGACTGCCTCTGCCGATTGGGCTATGGGGGCAAGGCCAAGGAATATTTTAGGCCACCTCACCCCGCGGGAGTTAACGAGGGGTACCCTCCGCAGCCAGACCAGCGATAATGCCATCGAGAATGTCCTTTTCACTGATGAAAAAGCTGCGCGCATCGCAATTGCGCTCGATAAGCTGCATGATGCCTTCGACGGCTACGGCCCCACCGCCGATGACATCGGCACGGCCAGGGTGAATGACGGGGTTGAGGACGCGGACGTCGGAAGGCAGGCTAATAAGCTGCTGCAAAAGCACGCGAAGGGCATCGAAGCGGAGCTCAGACCCGTGAATGGCATCGGCGTCGTAGCGCTCAAGGCCCTGAGCCAATGCAGAAAGAGTGGTAAAAGTGCCTGCGCATCCGACGATGGTACGGGCCTTAGAAATAGGTACTATCTTTTCCACTTCTGCCGTGCGCTCGCCGACGTACTCGGAAGCGATCTCAATCTCCGACTCGGTAGGCGGATCGGTACGCATAATGCGCTCGGTTAGCCTGACGCACCCCATGCGGGCAGAGTGGGTGCCCAAGATATCGCCATCGGCCGTGCCTACGACGAACTCGGTCGAACCGCCACCCAGGTCGATGACGCAGAATGGCCCGCGGTCTGGCTCCACATCGGCCACGGCACCATTAAAGGACAGCAGAGCCTCTTCCTCACCCGAGACGACCTCAGCCTGTGCGCCAGGCTGAATTTGGCCTAGCAACTCAGCGGTCATGTCGAAGAATTCCTGCTGGTTCTTGGCATCGCGAGTAGCGGAGGTAGCGACCATCCGCACGCGGGTGACCTTCTCAAACTTCATCTGACGTACGTAGCCTTCCAAGGCCACGCGGGCGCGGTCTAGGGCTGCAGGGGCGATTTCTCCAGTGGCATCGACTCCCTCTCCCAAGCGGATGATTTCCATGGTGCGGGTAATATCGCGAACTTTGCCGTCATCCTGAATTTCAGAGATGAGCAAGCGAATCGAATTGGTACCGCAATCAATCGCAGCAACGCGAGTCATAGCAGCCCTCCTATTCCGCGTTAGAGAAATCGAACTGGGCCAGGTCAATCCCCAGATCCTCTACGCTGGGCCAATCTTGCGGGATGGCAGAGCCTCGAAGCTTGCCATGGTCAGCGGCCATGGCAACCGCTTCAGTTCCCAACCGGAAATGCTGTGGGCCTTCAGCAAGCGCATACGCGATGAGCACATGCAGACATTTGACCCGATCGGGCATCCCGCCACCGGAGAAATCAGTGCCAAGGTCTTCGATGTCATTGCGCTTGGCCAAAAAGTATTCGTGGGCGCGCTGATAGTCGGCAGCCAATTCCTTGTCCTTACCCAAGCGGGCTTCCATCCACTTCATAACGTGGGCAACCTCCAAGCGTGAGGCTTCGGCCGTAAGCCGTGGGTCGGTGAGGTAGTAGAGGGTGGGGAATGGGGTGCCGTCGGCAAGCTTGGGCGCCGTCTTAATTACCGCGGGCTGCCCATCCGGCGTGCGATAAGAAACCTCTAGGACCCCGCGTGGAGTGCGGCCCAATTGCTCAGTTACTACAGCGATATCTGCATCAGTGACGGTCATGCGGACAATTATCGCACATCTGGATTCTCTTCCGGCGCCGGCTCAATCGGAAGATGATTTACCTGCTCGGACGGAGCTTCTTCCTCAGGCGGCTCGGCTACAGAATCCCACAAAACTTCGTACCATTCGCGGGAATCTTCTTCCTTCTGACCATCTGTGGTGAGCTGGTCATCCGGCTTAATCTGCGGGTCAATGATGCGGTAGGCGGTCTCGCCCTCATCGACGACCCCGAATCGGCGCCGCGCCTCCTGCTTGATGTACTCATCGGACTTATATTTATCAACCTTCTCCAGCAAAGCAGCTTTCTCATCCTGCTTGGCAGCGATTGACTCATTGAGGCGGGCAATTTCGGACCGGCCGTGGTAGTAATTGCGCAGCGGAATGGCGATAGCAAACAAAACCACGAGCACGATAGCTACGATTACGCCTACTCCGGCAATACTCATCCGGTCCGGCTTCTGTTTCTGCTTCAGCTGTGCACGCTGAGCTTTGCGGATATCCGCAGCACGCGAGGCCACCGGAACCTTAGTGCGGCTCCGGTTTCGCTGCCTCTTCTTTTCGCGTGCCATAGGCCTTTAATCCTAGCGCTGTCACTCCTGTAACAGGGACGTGGCACGCGCAATTTGGATACACTAAAAGAAATTCTCCCTCCCAGGAAGGAAGTTTCATGTCCCTCAAGCGCCTCCTCCCCGTTCTCACCGCAACCCTATTCCTTGCCAGCTGCAGCCCTTCCGCCCAAGACGGCGAATACCCCGTCTACGGAGACGGCTACGACCTGAACACCAAAGACGGCATGGCCGACTATCTCAAGGAGTACAAAACCCTGCCGGATGATTACATCAACCACGATGCTGACCAGCTCGAGGGCGACGATCAGCCCGAGACCTTTGAAACCAACGCGGATTCCGTCAAGAAGGCCGGCGAAGCTACCTGCAAGAATGACGAGTTGCTCGACATTTCAAAGGAATATTTCCGAGGAAACACCGACAAATTTGGGGAAGCTGTTATGTCATCAGTCAGCGGCTCTGATGATAAATACAGTGATGTTTTTGAGGCACTGAACATCCCCGATGACGCACCAGACAATGACAAGATCATGGCTGCAGCGATGACCTCACTCGGTGCCGTGATGGCTTGCGGCGATGAATTCAGCGATGAGGAACTGGAAGAGGTCGCTGAGGCCATCCATTCCAGCTAAAACCTCGAACCAGATTCCCTACTTAAGGAATAGCTATGCCCCTCAAGCGTCTCCTCCTCCTAGCCGCCGTAGGCACCCTACTTACCGGGTGCAGCTCGACCGACCACAAAGAAGAAGCAGCCACCGAAGCTGAATCCCCCACTAGCGAAAGCCCTACCAGCAGCGAAACCCCCACCACCACAAGCAGAAAACACGACCTCAATACCAAAAGCGGCTTCATTTACCATATAAAAGAACACGGCACTATCCCGGACTTTTACTTGGATGTGTTCGGCGCTGGGGCTTCCGAAGAGGAAGACGGACCTACAAGCTACGAGGTCAATGCCACGACACTGAAGAAGGCTGGATCTGTTGCCTGCGAGAATGAGCAGATCCTGGACGACGCCAAATATTTGCTAACCCATGGCGACAGCGCATTTGAAGAACTCGTCCCTAGCCTTGAGGAGTTCGATAGGAAATACGCTCCCATCTACGAAAAGCTTGAAATATCAGCGGCTTCTCCCGTCCTAGACAAGCTTTTTACCATGTACATGGCTGGCGTGGGTTCCCTAGCCACCTGCGGTGACAAATATGACGATAAGGAACTCGAAGCAGTAGCTGACAACGTTTTCAGTTACTAACCCCCGGAATTTCGCACACTCTTTCGTTTTACCCCTTGCGCACGCGGGAAAGGCAGCTTATACTAGGGGCAGAAATTCGATTGGGTGTGCGATTTATTCCAGAGGGGGAACTTTCCGTGACAGCCAGCGACGCACCACCAAAGAAAGCCTATTTTTCTACCAATAACCTCGACGATACGGTTTGCGTTTTGGGCATGCTCCAACGCATTCAATCCTGGCAGCTATACCAATCCGTGCTTCCGCGATTAGAAGACGATGTCGAATGTACTACCGCCGCTTTAGCTAATCGGGTGGGCTTGAGCTACTGGCGTGTCTTATCCGCACTGCGTTCTCACCTGCGCATGCGAGAATTGCCGTTAACCACGGCGGTACAGACCGAACATTGGATTCTCGACCTCCCGCGGCTGCACGTCATTGATGCCGAGCTTGCCCCGCTTGGCGACGACGCCGAGGGCATCCAACTAATCGATGCCGCCCTTGCAGACTTCCTCACCCCGAAGGAACCTGCTCAGCATGTGCCCACGGAATCTGAAATCCGTAGATTCTTGCGCGACTACATCGACGGCATTCTCAAACCAGATATTGAGAAGGAAATCGAGCGCTCCGTTTCCATTTCTTATTCCAAAGGCCAAGCCACCATCACTCTGAAGACGGATAAAGCAACCGCCAGTGCTATTTCACGGCACATCGATAAAGCAGCGCGAAAGAAGAACATCACTAAGTCAGAGGCTTTGGAGACGCTGATCTTTAATCGCACCCAGACAAAAGTAGTAATCAATACCTACGCAGCGGGTGACGATGCTTCTCGCGTATACATACCTTCGGCGGGATGGTGCGTTCTTACAGAACATTTAAGCAATTACTCGATGACTCGCGAGCTGTGCCCAGAAGAAACATCCTCCTACGTTCCCACCGAACAAATCAGGACATGGGTTCACGGTCGCGATGCCACGTGCCGTTGGCCGGGGTGCTCCATGCCGGCGCATTACTGCCAGCTTGATCATCGAGTGGAGTATGCCGACGGCGGACCGACGAGCGTCGATAATCTTGTCACTCTCTGTCAACACCACCACAACGTAAAGACCGATGGTAGGGCACGCTACATAATGGATCCCATCACTGGGGACGTTGCCTGGCTCTTTTCGGACGGCACCTTCGAAATTGACCGTGCCCAAGGGCCTTTAGCACCGCGGACCATGAATTGGAAGCAAACCTGGCAACAATACCTAGACATGCGAAAGCGCCCCCGCGGCAATGCGAGGGCGCTACGAAAGGAGGCGATTAAGCCTTAAAGCGCGGGAATGCGGAGCGGCCGGCGTAAACTGCGCCGTCGCCAAGCTCCTGCTCAATACGCAGCAGCTGGTTGTACTTAGCTACGCGCTCGGAACGAGCCGGTGCACCGGTCTTGATCTGGCCACAGTTCAGAGCAACAGCCAAGTCTGCGATGGTGGTGTCCTCGGTCTCACCGGAGCGGTGGGACATCATGGTGCGGTAACCATTTCGGTGAGCCAGCTCGACAGCGTCGAAGGTCTCGGTCAGGGTACCAATCTGGTTGACCTTAACCAGCAGGGCGTTAGCAGCCTTCTTCTCAATACCCTCCTGCAGGCGGGCAGGGTTGGTGACGAAGAAGTCATCGCCGACGATCTGTACCTTCTCGCCAATTGCGGCGGTCAGGGTGGTGTAGCCATCCCAGTCATCTTCCTGCAGCGGATCCTCGATGGAGACGATCGGGTACTGGTCGATGAGGTCCTCGTAGACCTTGGACATTTCTTCAGCGGTGTGCTCGCCACCCTCGAAGTGGTACTTGCCGTCCTTGAAGAACTCGGAGGAAGCAACGTCGAGTGCCAGGGCTACGTCCTTGCCGGGCTCGAAGCCGGCCTTCTTGATGGCGTCCACGATGACGTCGAGAGCAGCCTTGGTGGAGTCAACGGACGGAGCGAAGCCACCCTCGTCGCCCAGGCCAGTGGACAGACCCTTGTCCTTCAGCACTGCTTTCAGTGCGTGGTAGACCTCGGCGCCCATGCGCAGAGCCTCGGCGAAGGACTCCGCACCAATCGGAGCGATCATGAATTCCTGAACGTCAACGCCGGAGTCAGCGTGTGCGCCGCCGTTGAGGATGTTCATCATTGGCACTGGCAGCACGTGAGCGTTTGGGCCGCCGATGTAGCGGTACAGCGGCAGTGCAGCGGACTCTGCAGCGGCCTTGGCTGCGGCGATGGAAACGCCCAGGATGGCGTTTGCGCCGAGCTCGGACTTGTTATCGGTACCGTCCAGCTTAATCAGTGCCTGGTCAATGAGGCGCTGGTCGTCAGCTTCGAAGCCGGCAATCTCATCGGCAATCTTCTCGTTGATGTTCTCAACAGCCTTCAGAACACCCTTACCCTGGTAGCGCTCGCCACCGTCGCGCAGCTCGTGAGCCTCGTGCACACCGGTAGAAGCACCGGAAGGAACGCCGGCAACACCGCGGGCGCCGTCATCAAGGAAGACCTCGGCCTCAATGGTTGGGTTGCCACGGGAATCAAGAATTTCGCGGGCGAAAGTGTGGATGATATCAGCCATGCTGTTTTTCACTCCTCATAAAAAAGTTCGCTCTGGACCAGCCGGCCCAGCTACGTTGTCAATTGTTGCAGAAAACTTTACTGTGTGACGCTACTTGGCACTTTGCGGAACCGAGTAAGCATTGGCGGCGTGTGCAACTTTATGCAAATACTCGCTGGACTGATTGTAATTTAGGACTGCTTCCTCCCACTGTTCTGGGTTAGAGAGATCTCTATCACCAAAACATAAAAGTCCGGCGGCGCCAACTGCGGCGTCGTCGATTTGGTTGGGGTCCGCCTTCCCATCGCCGTTGGCATCAGCGCCCACCGACTCCCACGTGGTCGGGATAAATTGCATCGGGCCGACGGCGCGGTCATATTCGGAGTCCCCATCGATGTCGCCATTATCGGTATCTGGGGTGTGCGCCGTATTGTTCAGGCCATCGAGGGCGATGCCGTTGATGGGTGGTTGGGGGTAGCCGGCGTCGTCAAGCTTGGAGGGCTTAAACCAATTGCCGTTGTAGGTGCCATGGCGGGTCTCCACGTAGCCCAGCCCGGCAAGGGTATTCCAGCGCAGATGACAATTCGGCCATTTTTGCTGAGCGATGAGTTCGGCGTTGCCATAAGCGCGCAGAGCGGCCGGTGGGATACCAGTCTGCTCAGCTAGGTCAGAGGCCCAGTAGGTAAGCTTGTCCGCGGTGCGGCCGGGGGCGTTGACGTCAATATGCGCGACCTCTTTGCCTTCAACGGGCGGAATGTTCTCCGGTACGGGCTCCTGGGAAGTGCCGTGCCCCGTCAACAGCCATGCCACCAACGCGATGATCACGGCTACGGCCACCCCGCAGCCCCCGAATATCTGCAGGAGCCTCTTCATGAGAAGCCATCCTACATTCCCTTGCCTTCGCGCCACAGCCTCTCTTGCGTGTCAACGTCGACAATCTCCGTGGTGCCATCAAATAGGTATGGGGCGCGGGCGCGCATTTTGGTGAGGAAGCTCTGGGCGACGTCGTCAAGCGAAAAGGTGGAGATTTCCGCATGGAAGAGCACCTGGAGGAAGACATCCCCCAATTCCTTGAGCATCTCGCTTTCCGGTTCGCGATTGCGCACGGCCGCGGCGAATTCGGCAGATTCCTCCTCAAGATAAGGCAAGAGTGAGGTATGGGTTTGCTCGCGCTCCCACTCCCCAATGCGCCGCGCCGTGGCCATGGTCTGGCGCGCCTGCATGATGGGATCCGCAAGGGATTCGGCGCGAATGACGGACTCGCCGCTAGCGAGGCGGGCGCGAGTTTCCGGATCGTGTTCGTCGGTGCTTACCAAGGTGCCGGTGGCGTCCTCGCCTACCAGCAGATCGGAAAAATTCCACCGTACGGACACGGGTACCTCACCCGTGAAGTGGACGGGGCCACGCAGCTTCCCGTGTGCCTGCATGGGGATCATGGTGGGCCAGCGTTCATCGAGCAACAGCACAGTCATGTGCACAAAGTCTAGCCCGAGTTCCCATTATGGGGCTATTCAAGGTATTTTAGGCCAATGACCTCCAGCCAGAATAAATCCCACTCCGTGACGTTGTGGACCCTCGTCGCGCTGATTATCGGTTCCACCGTGGGCGCGGGCATTTTCTCGCTGCCCCAAAACATTGCTTCCGTTGCCGGCCCAGGCGCGATGCTCATTGGCTGGCTGGTAGCGGGCATCGGCATGCTCTCTGTGGCGTTTGTTTTTCAGATTCTGGCCCGCCGCAAGCCGCACCTTGATTCTGGCGTTTATTCCTACGTGCGTGCCGGCCTCGGCGATTTTATTGGTTTTACCTCCGGCTGGGGCTACTGGCTGGGCTCCGTTATGGCGCAGGTGGGTTATGCCACCCTCTTTTTCAATACCTTGGGCCATTACCTGCCGCTTTTCGACGCCGACCATTACTGGACCTCCGCCATCGCCGTCTCCCTCCTATCTTGGGGCATTTTTGCGGTCCTTGCTCGCGGCATCAAGCAAGCAGCGTTCATGAACCTCATCACCACAATTACCAAGATTGTGCCCATCCTGGCCTTTGTGGTGCTCATTGCATTCCTCGGGTTCAGCTGGGATAAATTCACCTTGGATTTCTGGGGACGCGCGTCTGAGGCCAGCGTCTTTGAGCAGGTCCAGGGAATCATGCTCTTTACCGTGTGGGTCTTCATTGGTGTGGAGGGCGCATCCGTTTATTCCAAGCAGGCTTCTAAGCGCACCGACGTCGGCCGCGCGACCGTCATCGGCTTCTTCTCCGTGCTGGCGCTGCTGGTTTCCGTGTCTACCTTGAGCTTTGGCGTGATGAGCAAAGAAGAATTAGCCGCGCTGCCAGATAATTCCATGGCATCTGTGCTCACCGAGGTCATCGGCCCCTGGGGCGGCGCACTGGTATCTATTGGACTGTGCTTGTCGGTTCTGGGCGCCTATGTCTCCTGGCAGATGTTGTGCGCCGAGCCCATCGTAATGATGGCCATCGACGGCCTCATTCCCCGCCGCATTGGCACCATTAACGTGGCGGGTGCGCCGTGGGTAGCGCAGCTGATTTCCACGATGGCCATCCAGTTGTTCATCATCGTCTTCTACCTCAACGAGGCGTCTTATAACGCCATGGTGCAGCTGGCAACCATCATGTACTTGCTGCCCTATATCTTTTCTTCGCTGTACCTATTGCTCTTGGCGCTGCGGGGCAAGGGGCTGTCTCACCCGCAGGCGGGTATCAAGTTCGATCTTTCCGGACCAGAGGTCAGCCGCAAGGATAACCGCAAGCATTTGGTCATTTCTTTGCTCGCGTTTATCTATTCCCTGTGGCTGATTTATGCGGCCGACCTCGTCTACGTCCTGCTCGGCGCATTGGCCGTGGTACCGGGACTTATCCCGTATGTCGGCACCCGGTTGTGGAAGAAGGAACGCATCTTCAACACCTTCGAGTGGTGCGTGGTGGCCATTGTCTTGGCCGGTGCCGCCACCGCCATCTGGGGCTTGAGCACCGGCTGGCTCACCCTCTAGCTACTCCCCTACGCTGACCACGTTCGAGGTCGGCTGGGCGCCGCTGACGTTGATGGCGTCGACGTCGAAAAGCGCGCTTAGGAAGTCCGCCGCCCACTGAATGAGCTCGGTATCGCGCAGCTTCGGGGAGGTGACATTGCGCCCCGCCTTGGGGAATGGCACGTTGATTGCCTTCGCGGCCGCGCGGAAGCTGGAGCCCGGATATAGGCGCTTGAGGCGTACCTGCTTGGAATCCGGCAGCTCCACTGGATGGAACTTGACGCGGGTGCCTTGCACGGTGATATCGGAGATGCCGGCGCGGCGCGCCTGGTGGCGCAGGCGAGCAACGGAAAGCAGGCGCAGGACCTCCTGCGGCAGCGGGCCGAAGCGGTCTTTCATTTCCTCGATGACGGCCTTGAGATCATCGTCATTCTGCGAGGCCGCAAGCTTGCGATAGACCTCTAGGCGCAGGCGCTCGGAGTCGATATATCCTTCCGGAATATGCGCGTCCACGGGGAGATCGATGCGGATTTCCTTCGGGCCCTCATCAGTAACGGTGGGGGCCTCGCCGCGGGCGAGCGATTTGAAGGTCTCGACCGCCTCGCCAACGAGGCGCACGTAAAGATCGAAGCCCACACCGGCAATGTGGCCGGACTGTTGGGCGCCAAGGACGTTGCCGGCACCGCGCATCTCCAAGTCCTTCATGGCTACGGCCATGCCAGCACCAAGGTCATTGTTTTGCGCGATAGTTGCCAGGCGGTCATAGGAAGTTTCCGTGAGCGTAGCTCCCTTGGGGTACAGGAAGTAGGCATAGCCGCGCTCGCGGGAGCGGCCCACGCGCCCGCGCAGCTGGTGCAGCTGGGACAGGCCCATATGGTGGGCGTTTTCCACAATGAGGGTATTCGCATTGGCGATATCCAGGCCGGTTTCCACGATGGTGGTACACACCAAGACGTCGTACTCGCGGTCCCAGAAACCCTGGACGGTCTGCTCGAGCACCTCCTCGTTCATCTGGCCATGCGCGACGACGACGCGGGCCTCCGGTACCAGGTCGCGCAGCTCGCGGGCCTTCTTTTCGATATCAGAGACTTTGTTGTGGATGAAAAAGGTCTGACCATCGCGCAGCAGCTCGCGGCGGATGGCCGCGGCTACCTGCTTGTCTTCGTAAGCGCCGACATAGGTCAGCACCGGGTGGCGGTCTTCCGGCGGGGTCAGGATGGTGGACATCTCGCGGATGCCAGCCATGGACATCTCCAAGGTGCGCGGAATAGGTGTTGCGGACATGGTAAGCACATCCACGCTGGCCTTGAGCGCCTTAATGTGTTCCTTGTGCTCCACGCCGAAGCGCTGCTCCTCGTCCACGACGATGAGGCCGAGGTTCTTCCAGTGCACACCGGTCTGGAGGAGGCGGTGGGTGCCGACGACGATATCGACGCTGCCATCGGCCAGGCCCTTGAAGATGTCCTTCGCTTCCTTCTTTGAGGTAAAGCGCGAAAGCACCTCAATCTTGACGGGGAAGCCGGTCATACGCTCGCTGAAGGTATCAAAATGCTGCTGCGCCAGCAGCGTGGTGGGCACGAGGACGGCCACCTGCATGCCGTCCTGCACGGCCTTGAAGGCGGCCCGGATGGCCACCTCGGTCTTGCCGTAACCCACATCGCCGACGACGACGCGATCCATCGGCACCGTGGACTCCATATCGTGCTTGACGGCGTCGATAGCCAGCATCTGGTCTTCGGTTTCGACGAAGGGGAAATTATCCTCCATCTCCGCCTGCCACGGATTATCCGGGGAGAATTGGTGCCCCGGCGCGGCCTGGCGCTTGGCGTAGAGCTCAACCAGCTCGCCGGCGATTTCGCGCACGGCCGCGCGCGCCTTCTTCTTGGTGTTCTTCCAGTCGGAACCGCCCATCTTGGACAGGTGAGGCGATTCGCCACCGGTGTACTTGCTGAGCAGATCCAGCGAGTCCATGGGAACCCAGAGCTGATCGGCGGGTTGACCACGCTTGGAGGGCGCGTACTCGAGCACGATGTATTCGCGGCGGCTGGTTTCATCGCCGGACTGGATGGTGCGCTCGGCCATCTTGAGGAACTTGCCGATGCCGTGGGTCTCGTGCACCACAAAATCGCCCTGCTTGAGGGCCAGCGGGTCAACCTTATTGCGGCGTTTGGCGGGCCGGCGCTTTGCTTCGGCGATATCGCCTACGCGGTTACCGGTCAGATCCGTCTCGGTGACAACGACCAGTGGGAGGGCCTCGGCGTCCTTGGGCTTTTTCACCTTGGGAAATACCAGGCCGGCGTGGCTTAGTGCTTGGTAGAGGGTGACTTCACCGGCGGTGGGTTCCCAGCCAGGGGTAGCCACCTTGGTGCGGATGCCCTTTTCTGCAAAGCGATCCACCATACGCTTGATGGCACCTTGCGCCGGCGCGATGAAGGCTGCCCGGCCGCCGGCGTTGGTGTGCGCGAGGAGTTGGGCCATCATGGCATCGATTTCTTCGATATTGCCGCGCGGGGTGGGCCCTGGTTCGAATTCGAGCGGGAGGGTCTCCTCTTCCGGGGCGGCGAGCATTCCCGGTGGGGAGAAAGTCCACAGGGGCAGGCCGGCCTCGCTTATGGAGACCTCGAGGGATTCATAGGAGCGGTAGCTGGATGCCTCGGTATCGAGCCCTTCGGTTGCCAGCGGGCCATCGGCACCCATGGCCGCGGCTTCCCAACCGGCAGCGAGGAATTCCGCATCGGTCTTTTCTAGATCCGCCACGCGGCGGCGAATCTTTTCCGGGCCGACCATCACCACGTGGGTGGTGGGGCGCAGGAATTCGGGGAGGGTGATCATGGGGGCGTCGGAAAGCGCGGGCAGGAGCGCTTCCATACCTTCGGCCGGAATGTGCTCGCTTACCTTGGTCAAAAGCTCCACCAAGGCGGGATTGCCGGGGTGCTTAACGGCGAGATCGGCCGCACGCTTGGCAATGGCGTCCGTAATAGGCAGCTCGCGGGCCGGGAAAATGTCTACGCGGCCCACCTCGATTTCAGGGATGGTGCGCTGGTCAGCTACGGAAAATTGGCGGATATCGGTAATCTCATCGCCCCAAAACTCCACGCGGACCGGATAATCCAGCGTGGTGGGGAAAATATCGATGATGCCGCCGCGCGTAGCATACTCGCCGCGCTTAGCCACCATGTCTACGTGCTTATAGGCGCGGAACTCGAGCTCGCGGACTACCTCATCAAAGTCATATTCATGATCCTCTTCAAGGTGGACGGGAGCACGGCCCTCCACCTCCTGCAGGATGGGCTGGGACAGGCCGCGGGCAGCCGTCACGATGACCTGCAGGCTATCGAGATTGTGCAGAACTTCAGCGCGGCGGCCGATGATGTCTACGCCGGGGCTCAGTCGCTCATGCGGCAAGGTCTCCCAGGCGGGGAACATGGCCACCTTCTGCCCCAGCATCGCCGTAAGCTCCGCCGTGAGGTCCTCGGCCTCGCGGCTCGTAGCGGTTACCACGAGCACTGGGGCATGATGAGCCAAGGTGCCCAAGGCCCACGGCCGGGACTGATCCAAGCCTGTGATGTGGAGGTCTTCGCCCACATGAGAAATCATGCCCTTGAGCTTGGGATCCGAGGCCGCTACCTTGAGCAGGCCGGCCAGCATTGGGGTCGCCATCTATTTGCCTCCTAGCTTGGGCTTTACTTCCATACCGGACAAACCATTCCAGCATAGATTGACAATATGCGTGGCGACGACTTCCTTGTCCGGGTTGCGCTCATCCAGCCACCATTGCGCAGTGGTCGATACCATTCCCACCAGCGCTTGACCGTAAATATCCGCCAAATCCGGGTCGATGCCACGGTGCTCAAATGCTTCGCTCAAAATATAGGAAACCTGGCCCACCGCGGAATTCAACAACGTGGAGAAGCTGCGCTCGTCACCGGGCTTGGCATCGCGCACCAGGATGAGAAAGCCATCAGTTTCTTCCTCAACATAGGTCAAAATGGCCATGACGGCCTGCTCGATGCGCTCGCGCCAGCTGCCGGTCTTCAAGGAATCAGTAATGACCTTTTCCAGGGCCAGCATCTCGCGGTCAACAACCACCGCATAAAGGCCTTCCTTGCCCCCGAAGTGCTCATAGACAACGGGTTTGGATACCCCGGCGCGTGCCGCGATCTCTTCGACGCTGGTTCCTTCAAAGCCTAGTTCCGCGAATGCGGCGCGTCCGATGGAAATGAGTTGTTCGCGGCGTTCCCGGCCGGTCATCCTTTGTCGAGCCATGCCCTCTACCCTATCCTTTGCCCCGCAATTTGTGATTTACCCGGGGGCGTCAGGTACGCTATGCCTACAGCTTTTGCTGTGTTTCCCCATGGTGTAATCGGCAACACTACGGTTTTTGGTACCGTCATTCTAGGTTCGAGTCCTGGTGGGGAAGCTTTTTTAGTTTTTCTTCCTGCCGCGGCGAAAGCCTTTGAGCTCGGCTTTCTTCGCAATCGCCGCCACTTGGGCAGCGGTGTAGTTAACGGGGGCGACACCGGCGCGGGGCAGGACCCAGCCGCGCCAATAGGACACGATGGCCATGCCACTGCCGACGATCGGCGCGACCACCATGCCGAGTGCAAACTGTCCATAATCGGCAAAGGTAACCATGACGATGCCGGTGAGGATAGAGGGCACGGCATACAGGGGGCTGCCGCCAAAGATGGACGGGATTTCCCCCGAAGCTATATCGCGGACCATTCCTCCGCCCACCGCGGTAAGCACGCCCAGAAAGACACAGGGAATAAGTGGCATGCCGTGGGTGAGCGCTTTAACGCAGCCGGTGGTGGACCACACGCCGAGAATGATGGCATCGCCGTGTTCGCGGAAAAGCTCCCACTCCTTGCCCTTGAGATCGATAAGAAACGCAATAAGCGCACCACAGCAAGCAAGGCCGAGGTACCACGGGTCTGAGATCGCTGCCGCTGCTCCATCCCCGATGAGCATGTCACGGATCATGCCACCGGCCAGCCCAGAAAAGAGGGCGAGGAACACGAAGCCCACGATGTCGAATTCACGGCGGCGGGCAAGGGCGCCGCCAATGATGCCGTTCAAAACCACGCCGAGAAGATCGAAGGCTTGGTACAGCGAATTGATGAGGGGATCGACATCGTGCATGATTCTTAGGCCTCCTGCCGCGCGGGTAGAATTTCGGCGTGACTGCGGCCGTGTTTTACTCTCCGGCGTGTCAGCATGGCTCTTATTTAACCAACTCGTTTCTCTGAAAGATCGCATTTCTCATGTCTAAATCCAATGCCCGGTATTTCATCTGGTCCAACGGCCTGCAAAATTTGGGCGATCAGATTGTTGCCGCCAAGACGGTGCTGCCCGCGCTCTTTAGTGCGGCCGGAGTGCCTGCGTTCTTTACCGGCCTACTCACCCCTATCCGCGAGTCCGGTTCGATGTTGCCGCAGGCGGCGCTGACTCCGTGGGTGACTACCTATAGGGCCCGCAAGCGCTTGTGGATTATCGGCTCTTTGGGCCAAGCGGTATCCGCCGCGGTCATCGCGCTCGCGGCATTTTTTACCCGCGGGGCTGTATTGGGCGTGGTGGTGCTGGTGGCCTTGGCGTCACTTTCCCTCTTCCGCGCGCTGTGCTCGATTGCGGGCAAGGACGTGCAGGCGCGCACGATTTCTAAGGGCGCACGCGGCCGGGTGACCGGTAGCGCGGCAGCCCTCGGTGGCGGTGCTACTTTGCTGACCGGCATTATCCTCTACTTTTTGGGCGAGCTCAGCATTCCCATGATGGGCACGGTCCTCGCCATTGGTGCGTCCACCTGGGCCATTGCCGCGTGGGTCTTTTCGCACGTGGATGAGCCGGTGCCAGAGGAAGCCGAAGGGGGCATCGATAAGCGCTGGTGGCAAGATACCTGGCAGCTTTTTACCAGCGACGGCCAATTTCGTAACTTCGTCATCGTCCGCGCGCTCCTGCTCGTTTCGGCGCTATCGACCTCTTTTATTGTGCTGCTCAGCAGCAACCTTTCTGGGCTCTACGGATTCGTGCTAGCTTCCGGCCTAGCCTCTCTGGTGGGCGGGCGCATCTCCGGTGTGTATTCGGATAAGTCCTCTAAGAACACCATGGCCGTGGGCGCGGCCGTGGCCTCCGTCGTGCTGGTGCTTTTGGTCGCCAGCTCGCACTGGGCACCGGATGCGGTCAATGCCTGGGTCATGCCGATTGGCTTCTTCGCCGTGAACCTGGCGCACACGGCCATTCGCGTGGCGCGTAAGACTTACGTGGTGGATATGGCCGGCGGCGATAAGCGCACCCAGTACGTAGGTGCGGCCAATACGATGATGGGCATTATCTTGCTTATCGTCGGTGGCATCTCCTCCGTGGTGGCACTGGCCGGACCTGAGGCGGCGCTGCTCTTCCTTGCCCTCATTGGTTTCCTCGGTGTGTGGCGCGCCCGCGGCCTGAAAGAGGTTTCTCACACATAAATCGCACTCGGGCTATAGGATGTAGTCCGGATAAGAATCAGACTCGACCCCAGGAGTTCAATAACCCGTGGTAGCAACAACCTCGTGTGCTGTCGTCGTCCTTGCGGCTGGCGCCGGCACCCGCATGAAGTCCACCAAGCAGAAGACCTTGCATGAGATTGGCGGGCGCACTTTGCTCGGCCACGCTCTGCATGCTGCGGCCGGGATCAACCCGGAGCGCATCGTGACGGTGGTGGGCCACCAGCGCGATCAGGTCTCCCCCGCCGTGGATGCCATCGCCCAGGAGCTGGACTGCGAGGTACTGCAGGCGGTACAGGAAGAGCAGCTGGGCACCGGACATGCCGTGGCCTGCGGCTTGGAGCCGCTTCCGGACTTCGAGGGCACCGTCATTGTCACCAACGGCGATGTCCCTCTGCTGACCCCAGAGACCATCGAGGGCCTGCGCGCCACCCACACCGAGCAGGGCAACGCGGTCACCGTGCTCTCGATGCGCCTCGATGACCCGACCGGTTACGGCCGCATCATTCGCGCTGAGGACGGCAGCGTGTCTGCCATCGTTGAGCAAAAGGATGCCACCGAAGAGCAGCGCCAGGTCGATGAGGTCAACTCCGGCGTCTTTGCCTTTGATGGGCGCGTGCTTGCCGACGCCCTCCAGAAGCTCGACTCCAATAACGCCCAAGGCGAGCTGTATATCACTGATGTGCTCGAGATTGCCCGCACCGCAGGACACGGCGTCGGCGCGCACGTAGCAGCGGATCCGGCCGAACTCGCAGGCGTCAATGACCGCGTGCAGCTCGCCGCTGCCGGCCGTGAGCTCAACCGCCGCATGGTAGAAAAGGCGATGCGCGGCGGCGCCACCATCGTGGATCCGGAGACCACCTGGATTGGCGTCAACGTCACCGTGGGCTCCGATGTCATTATTCACCCGGGCACCCAGCTGTGGGGCGCTACCAGCATCGCCGATAACGCCGAGATTGGCCCCGACACCACCTTGACCAATATGCAGGTGGGCGAGGGCGCTTCCGTCGTGCGCACCCATGGCAGCGATTCCGTCATTGGTACCAACGCTAAGGTCGGCCCGTTTACCTATATCCGCCCGAAGACCGTGGTGGGCGAGGACGGAAAGCTCGGCGGCTTCGTAGAGGCAAAGAACGCCCAGATTGGCCGCGGCTCCAAGGTTCCGCACCTGACCTATATCGGCGATGCCACCGTGGGCGAGCAGTCCAACATCGGCGCCTCCTCCGTCTTCGTGAATTACGACGGCGTGAACAAGCACCACACCACCATCGGCAGCCACGTGCGCACCGGTTCTGACACAATGTTTATCGCTCCGGTCAATGTCGGTGATGGCGCATACTCCGGTGCGGGTACAGTAATTAAAGACGATGTTCCTGCGGGAGCACTCGCAGTCTCCGGTGGCAAACAGCGCAACATCGAGGGCTGGGTTCAAAAGAAGCGTCCGGGTACTCCCGCGGCTGAGGCCGCAGCCCGTGCGCAGGACAACGAAAAGTAAGGGGCATATTCTCCCATGACTGGCAAGGTAACTGGTAGCAGCAAGAACATGAAGCTCTTCTCTGGGCGTGCACACCCAGAGTTGGCAGAGGCTGTGGCTAAGGAGCTCAAGACCGATCTGGTTCCTACCACCGCCCGCGACTTCGCCAACGGCGAAATCTTCATCCGCTTTGAAGAGTCCGTGCGTGGTGCCGACTGCTTCGTAATGCAGTCTCATACCCAGCCGCTCAATAAGTGGCTGGTAGAGCAGCTCATCATGATCGATGCTTTGAAGCGCGGCTCCGCTAAGCGCATCACCGCCATCCTGCCCTTCTACCCATATGCACGCCAGGATAAGAAGCACCTGGGCCGCGAGCCGATTTCTGCCCGCCTGGTAGCAGACCTTCTGCAGGCTGCTGGTGCGGACCGCATCGTGTCCGTGGACCTGCACACCGATCAGATCCAGGGCTTCTTCGACGGCCCGGTCGATCACATGCACGCTCAGCCCATCCTGACCGATTACATCAAGTCCAAGTACGCCACCGATAACATCACCGTGGTTTCCCCGGACGCCGGCCGCGTGAAGGTTGCGGAAAAGTGGGCCCACGACTTGGGCGATGCCCCACTGGCCTTCGTACACAAGACCCGCTCCAATACCGAGGCCAATAAGACGGTGTCCAACCGCGTGGTAGGCGATGTTGACGGCAAGGACTGCGTGCTTCTCGACGACATGATTGACACCGGTGGCACCATCGCCGGCGCCGTGCGCGTTCTGAAGGACGCCGGTGCGAAGAAGGTCATCATTGCCTGCACCCACGGCGTCTTCTCTGATCCAGCCCGCGAGCGCCTCTCCGAGTGCGGCGCGGAGGAAGTTATCACCACCGATACCCTGCCGCAGTCCACCGAGGGCTGGTCCAACCTCACGGTGCTGTCCATCGCTCCGCTGTTGGCACAGACCATCCACGAAATTTTTGAGAATGGTTCCGTAACCACCCTCTTCGATCGCGCCTAAGCGCAGGGCCGCCGAGACTTACCTCGGCGGCTTTTGATTTGCTTCTGGTGCGCGTGCTAATCTAACTCAGTCTCGGCGAGGGCGACCTCAGGATGAGGAAGCCGTTATCGACGCGATTGAAGTTAGAGCATGTTGCTTTTATATACGCCTGCGATGACTCGTCCAAGACGTCCATCGGCAGGCTTTCGTCGTTTTTATCGCGTTGGCCGCGCCGCACTACTTTAACTAAGGAGAATGAAGCATGGCACAGCGCCCAGTAATCAAGGCTGAAGCACGTACCGAATTCGGCAAGGGTGTCGCACGCCGCCTGCGCCGCGAGTGGAAGGTTCCAGGCGTCATCTACGGTTCCCACCAGGAGCCGGTCCACTTCGCAGTTCCGCTGCTGGACATCCAGTCCCTCGTCCGCAACAACGGCGTCAACGCCGTTCTGGAGCTGGAGATCGACGGCGAGCAGTACCTGACCATGGTTAAGCACGTTGACCAGAACGTTCTGACCTTCGACATCGACCACGTTGACCTGCTGGCTATTAAGCGCGGCGAGAAGGTTGAGGTTGAGGTTCCGGTTACCCTGACCGGCGAGCCGGCCCCAGGCACCATGCACATCCAGGATGCTGACGTACTGCTGGTTGAGGCAGACGTACTGAACATTCCGGAAGAGATCGAGGTTTCCATCGAAGGCCTCGAGGACGGCGCAGTTATCACCGCTGGCGACGTCACCATGCCGGAAGACACCACCCTGGTGGCAGAGGAAGACACCGTTATCGTCTCCATCTCCCTGCCTGAGGTTGATGAGGAGCTCGAGGAAGCAGCCGAGGCTGCTGAGGAAGGCGGCGCTGACGCTGGTGCCGAGTCCGTCGACGAGGGCGAAGAGTCCTCCGACTCCGAGGAGTAATCCCCTCCCCTTTACACGCAAAGGCCGCCGTGAGAATCACTTCTCGCGGCGGCCTTGCCGTTTTTCTCTCTGTCTATGAGACAATTGAGCGCGTGACTCCACTTCTCGTTGTAGGCCTTGGCAACCCCGGCCCCAAGTACGCAGGCACTCGGCACAATATCGGCTTCGATGTGGCAGATGAACTCGCAGGAGAGCTCATGAGCAGCTTTTCGGTACACAAAAAGACCAACACCGAAATCGCCGAGGGTATGGCTGGCGGCCGCAAGATTATCTGCGCAAAGCCACGGTCCTTTATGAACCTTTCCGGCGGGCCGATCAAAGCTTTGGCCCAATACTTTCATCTCTCCGCCGCCGACATCATCGTTGTTCACGATGAGCTAGAACTCGATTTCGGCACTATAAAGCTCCGCACAGGCGGCGGCGACCATGGCCACAATGGGTTGCGTTCAACCACAAAGTCCCTGGGCACCAAAGACTATCAGCGCCTTTCGGTAGGAATCGGGCGCCCACCGGGGCGCATGGATCCGGCGTCGTTTGTGCTCAAGCCTTGGGCAAAGCAAGAAAAGGCAGAAATCCCCATCCTTTGCGCCGACGCGGTCGAGGAAATCTTGCGCGTAGGATAGTCGCCATGAAATTGGCTACCCTACGCACTGGCTTTGGCACTTCCGCTATCCGAATCGACGGCGATAACGTGGGTGTTGAGTTGGATTATGAGGACGTGGGCCAGCTGCTGCGCAGCGAGGATTGGCGCAAGGCCGCCCAGCTTTCCGGCGAGCCCGTGGTCTTTGACCACGCTGATTTGGAAGCCGTCGTACCAACTCCCGGGAAGGTCATCTGCGTGGGGCTCAATTACGCCAAGCACATCCGCGAAATGGGACGCGATTTCCCCGAACATCCCACCTTGTTCATCAAGTTCGCCGACGCCCTCACCGGCCCTTATGATGATGTCTTCATTCCCGAATATGGCACACAGAAGCTGGATTATGAGGGAGAATTGGCGGTCATCATCGGCGAGCGCGCCCACCGTGTCAGCCGCGACGAGGCCCTAGATTATGTGGCCGGCTACGCCATCATGAATGACTACACGCTGCGTGACTTCCAGCGCCAAACTAGCCAGTTCCATGCCGGTAAATCCTTTTATCGCACCGCCGGCTTCGGTCCTTGGCTTACCACCGCGGATGAGTGGTCACCGGGGTCCGGAGCTGTCCTCACCACTACCGTAGACGGTGAGGAAAGGCAGCGCGATAATACCGATGACCTCAACTTTTCCGTAGCTGAGCTCATTGAGTTCTGCTCACAGCTCTATCCACTCAATCCGGGCGACGTCATCATTACCGGCACACCGGAGGGCGTGGGTTTTGCCCGCACCCCGCAGCAATTTATCGAGGACGGCCAAAACGTCACCATCGCCATCGAAGGCTTGGGGCATATTTCCAATACCACCCGCTATGGCGAGCCCGGCTGCGGCCCCAGCTGTACCTGCTCCTAGGCTGTGCCCAGGTTCTCACTCCAAAGTGGGCGGTCCCGTTTTCATCCCAGCCGCTAGTGCCGGTTAAGCTGGACTAATGAGCACAAAAAGCAGTAAAGCCCCTAAGAAACTCAACAAGAAGGCCTACGAAAAGGAGCTCGAACGCCTCCAGGCGGAGCTCGTGGACATGCAGCAATGGGTCGTTGAAACCGGCGCCCGCGTAGTCATCATCATGGAGGGCCGCGACGCCGCCGGCAAGGGCTCCGCGATCAAGCGCATCACCCAGTACCTCAACCCGCGCACCTGCCGCATCGAGGCACTGCCCGCACCGAACTCTCGCGAACAGGGCCAGTGGTACTTCCAGCGCTACGTGGAAAAGCTGCCCACCAAGGGCGAAATCGTCATCTTTGACCGCTCCTGGTACAACCGCGCCGGTGTCGAGCGCGTCATGGGCTTTTGTACCGATCAGGAATACGTCCGCTTCCTGCACCAAGCACCCACCTTTGAGCAGATGTTGGTCGAAGACGGCATCATGCTGCGCAAGTACTGGTTCTCTGTTTCTGATGAAGAGCAGATTAAGCGCTTTGAATCCCGCCGCAACGATCCGCTGCGCCGTTGGAAACTCTCCCCTATGGATCTGCAGTCCATTACCCGCTGGGAGGACTACTCCCGTGCCAAGGATGCGATGTTCATCCACACCGATACCCCAACCGCGCCGTGGTACACCGTGGAATCAGAAGACAAGAAGCGCTCGCGCATCAATGTCATTTCGCACCTTCTGAGCACCATTCCGTACGAGAAGCTCGAGCGCGAGATGCCGGAGATCCCGCAGCGCCCAGATTCCGATGGCGAAACCTATGAACGCCCTGCCCGCGAAGAGTTCCGCTACGTGCCGGACGTCGCCGCCAAGCTTGAGCGCAAGTCCGAGCAAAAGACAGCGAAGAAGACGTCCAAGAAGGGCAAGAAGAAGGATAAGAAGAAGTAGCACTCAGGGCTGTATTATTATCTTCCTTTATGAGCACTGACACCGCCGCGCGAGCGCGTTTGGGAGATAAAATCCTCACCGCGGTGGCGGTGCTCATTGCGCTGTTTTATGTGATTTCTGCTGCGAAGAATCCCAGCATAATTGAGATTATTCAGGCAGGTCTATCGTTGCTATTCCTGCCATTTATGTGGATCTGGCGGAGCCGTCCCGTGCTCAGCGCCACGGGCTTTATTGTGCTGCTCGCGGCATGGGCCGTGGCTTGGATGAGCCAGCTGCCCACCAATCTAGGGCTTACCCCTTGGGCCCTGACTGCACCCATGGCGGTGTATGCCACCTCCCGCTATGTCACGCGCCGTGCCATTCCCCGCACGGTGCTGGCGCTGACGATTCTTGGCTCCTTCATCTCGCCCTTCATGTGGCGCATAGATCCGGAGTCATTCCTGCTGCACTACCAGTTAGACCTCCGTTATTTGGCCATGGTGGTGGTGCATTGGGCGGTTTTGGGCAGCACCTACTTCATCGCCGCACGCTACTTCGACCTGGCACGCCAGCGCGAGCGGCTAGCCCAGGAGCGTTTCCACCAAGCCCAAGAAGAAGAGCGCCTGCTCATTGCTAGGGAATTGCACGATGTACTCGCGCATTCCCTAACTTTGATCAAGGTTCAGGCGAATGCCGGGATCATTGCCGGGCGTGTAAATAGTGACGCTGCCCAGGATGCTCTTGCCACTATTCGTGAGGGCGCGGATTCTGCGTTGGAAGAGGTCCGCGGCATTGTCACGGCACTGCGGAGCACCGGTCCTTCCGCTCTCAAGCCGACAGAGCAGCTTGAGCACATCGAGGGCATCATCGACGGTTTCCGCGCGGCGGGCTTAGAAATTGCAGCGGACTTACCAGAGACCTATGAGGCGCCTGCACTTACGCAATTGGCCTTGGTACGCATCATTTCTGAAGGCCTGACCAATGCGCTGCGTCACCAGGGCCCTGGCACGCACGTAGAAGTAGAGCTCGCGCTTGCCGACGCCGCTCAGATCACCCTTACCTCTACCAATCCCTCCCCTACTCCCAGCGAAGTTACTGGCAGCGGAGTCGGCCTCATTGGCGTCGAAGAGCGTGCTCACACGTTAGGTGGAAAACTAGAGAGCTCGGGTGATGCAACAAAGTTCATACTGCGTGCCGAACTACCGATGCAGAAGGAAAACCGTGCCTAAGATTCGTGTCCTACTCGCCGATGACCAAGCAATGCTTATTGCCGCATTGTCTACCATCCTTAACGCACAAGATGATATTGAGGTCGTGGCCACCGCAAATACCGGCTCAGAGGCCGTCACCGCGGCATTGAGCCACCGCACTGACGTAGCCATCCTGGATATCCGAATGCCCGGCATGGATGGCATCGCTGCGGCCCAAGCAATTCTTTCCTGCGTCCCCGAATGCCGAATCATCATGCTCACCACGTTTAATGAAGAAGAATTGGTGGCTCAATCTATCGCCGCCGGCGCGCATGGGTTCCTCCTCAAAGATGCGGATCCGGAGGTGTTAGTGGGGGCAGTCCGGGACGTCGCCAAGGGCGAATCGGTACTGGCCTCTCAGGTGACCGGACCGGTTCTGGAGGCCTATCGCACCGCCCTTACGCGAGGCGAGTTGAGCGCGCAGGAGCGCCAAGGGCTCAGCCTGGTGACCCGGCGCGAGATGGAGGTTCTTTCGCTCATTGCGCGCGGTGCCACAAATTCCGAGATCGCCGCCGAGATGGTCATTGCGGAAACGACGGTGAAGACGCACGTCTCTTCGCTCATGTCTAAGCTCGCGGCGCGCGACCGCGTGGCGATGGTCCTGGTGGCCCAGCGCGCTGGAATTGCCTAGTCTCCTACTGCAGTAGGAGACATTCACTGCGAAGTCCGTCTTGCGGGCGGAAGATTTTCGCGCCCCAGCACGCGAGACTTCGCAGTATGAATTATGAAATCTCCTTTGAGCAGGTCTCAAAGTCTTTTGGCTCCCACACAGTTTTGAGGGATGTAGAATTTAGCATCACCCCTGGTCGCGTCCATGCTCTTTTAGGGCGTAACGGCGCCGGCAAATCTACGCTCTTTTCCATCTTTCTAGGCCTTCTTGCCGCCGATTCCGGGACTATTCGCGTGGCCGGTGCGCCCTGGTCACGCGAGGTTCTCGACCACGTGGGGGCTTCCGTTAACGGTCCAGCTTTTTATGGGCACCTTTCTGCAGCAGCCAATCTTCGCGTCCATACGCGGTTGCTTGGTCTACCAGAATCCGAGATAGAGCGAGTGCTTGCCATCGTGGGCCTCAACGGGGCTGGGAAGAAAAAGGCTAAGTCATTTTCTACTGGCATGAAGGCACGGCTCGCCCTAGGCCAAGCACTGCTTGGCGATCCCGAAATCCTCGTTCTCGATGAACCCCAAAATGGCCTTGATCCGCAGGGCATCGTAGAGCTTCGTGAACTTCTGCAGAACCTGGCTGGCGCCGGTCATACCGTCATCGTCAGCTCCCACCAGCTCGGTGAGATTGTCCACTTAGCCCAGGACATCACCATCCTTGCCGAGGGCACCATCCGCTATTCTGGTTCGCTTAAGAATTTGGCTCCCAGTGGTCAGCTGGCAGCCGAATTTTTCCGCCTGACCTCCCCGGATGGTGAGGCTCATGTTTAATCGCTACCTTTCCGCCGAGGTCCTTCGCAGCCGCGGGAGCGCGCTGCAATGGCTCCCTCTACTGGCCGTACCATTAGTGGTAATGACAGCGTTGTTTTCCGCGCTGGCTTCTCCCACGCAGGACGCCACCGGCGTTTTGGGGTGGCAGTCCATGTTCATCACGGGGATGTATGCACCTCTCATTGCGCTTTTTGCCGCCATTCCCGAGCGCCGAGAAGTCCGTACTCGCGGCGGCGGTACGCTCTGGCGCCGGTTCAACGCCCACTATGAACAGACCTCGCGCTTTCTTGTCATACTTTCTAGCCTGGCGATCTTCCATGTCCTCAATTTCGGTCTTTCTTGGGCAATCGTGGCTCTTCAGGGCCGTGCCAACCATCAGCTATTAGTAGTGGCTGGGCTCTTTTCCTTCCTAGGGGCTATCGGGATCGCCGGGCTCGCTGCAGGGTGCGCGCGCCGCTGCGGCCTCGTCGCCGCGTTGGCTGGAAGCATTGTCTGGCAAGGAATTGGAATTCTACCGAGCACTGTCGAGGGCAACGCGTGGCGGGCATTCCCACCTGTGTGGCCGATGAGATTATTGCTTTCTGCCCTGCGGATTCATCAGAACTCTGTTCCTCTCGATCCAGATGATCCGCTACTGCAAGAAGGTCCACTGCCCGCCGCACTGCTATGCCTAGTTCTTGCGGCTGTAGGTACGTGCGCGGCAATCTTTACTCCTCGCCGCAAACAACCTCTTAGATTGCGCCTGCCCCAGGGCGATACTCATAAAGATGCTGGCGCAATCACCACTGGTGGGGAGTGGACCCCTACTGCTACTCCGAGAGCTTCCGCTCGGTCCAAGCTATCTGGCGCGCTGATCGGGCTGCACCGTGCGGCGTTCAGTCCCTTGCTTATCGGGTGTCTAGTGCTGAGCATCGTGGCTTTAGCCGTCATTGCCCTCACCTACCCTGCCGATTATGTCCACGGCTTCTTCGTCTTTGCGCTCCTGCCTGTGGGCGCGGGAGTCCTCCCTTGCATAGTGTGGCCACTGCTAGAGGCGGCGTGGCCGCTGAGCTACAGCGAATCACGTCATAGCCCTAACGCCCTTCTCATCTGGATCTTTGGGGCAATAGTATTCGTGTGCACGGCTGCTTCGCTCGCTTCAATCTGCGCCGGTACTTCTGCTCCTGCTGTATTGGGACGACTGCCGCTGGCCGTAGGTGTAGGTTTCAGTATTGCGGTGATTTCCCTGTGCATCGTGGTGCGCTTCGGGATTATTAGTGCACTCGCCCTCACCATCATGGGCACCATTGTTTCTGCAACTCTCGGCGGTGATGTCCTCGCCAAGACTTACCTGTGGCTAATTGCCTTTTCGGCGTGGCCGATAAATGCCAACACTCCTGCACGCTACGCTGTCGCGGCATTCTTAACATTGCTCATCGCCGCCGTTGGTTCATGGACCGCGAAACGGCTGCTGCAGACAAAAGCACTGCAGCCAATGGATTAACCGCATAATGCAGACACGTTTCAAGTCCATTGGCGTGCTTCCAGGCCGATAGCGTGGCTGCTTTTCGGGGTGGGGTGGTTGGAGCCGGGAGAAAACGGCAAAAGCCCGCGGAAACCGCGGGCTAGAGCTAGGTGAGCTTAAAGCTCAGAAGGAGATACGCGCTTCGGCAGAACAACCGGGCGGGTGTGTGCGAGCTCTTCTACGATGCGTACTACCTGGTTGGAGTAGCCATACTCGTTGTCGTACCACACGTACAGCACCAGGTGCTTGCCGGAGGCGATGGTAGCAACGCCGTCGACAATGCCGGCGTGGGTATTGCCGATGAAGTCAGAGGAAACAACCTCTGGGGAGGCAATGTAGGAAATCTGCTGGCGCAGGTCGGAGTGCAAAGAGACATTGCGCAGGAAGTCGTTGACCTCATCGCGCTCTACTTCCTTGGACAGCTCGAGGTTGAGCACAGCCATGGACACGTCCGGGGTAGGAACGCGGATGGCGTTGCCGGTGAGCTTGCCCTCAAATTCCGGCAGAGCCTTAGCAACAGCCTTGGCTGCGCCGGTGGCGGTAAGCACCATGTTCAGGCCTGCGGCGCGGCCGCGGCGATCGCCCTTGTGGTAGTTATCGATGAGGTTCTGGTCATTGGTGAAGGAGTGCGCGGTCTCCACGTGGCCGTGGGTTACACCGTAGCGGTCATTGATGACCTTAAGAACCGGGGTAATGCCGTTGGTGGTGCAGGATGCAGCGGAGAGAATCTGATCCTCATCGCTGATGTTGTCGTTGTTGATGCCGTAGACGATGTTCTTGATATCGCCCTTGCCCGGTGCGGTCAGCAGCACGCGGGAGATGCCCTTGGCCTTGAGGTGCTGAGACAGGCCCTCGCGGTCGCGCCATGCGCCGGTGTTGTCCACCAAGATGGCGTTATTGATGCCATAAGAGGTGTAGTCAATCTCGGCGGGATCGTTGGCGTAGATCATCTGGATCTTGGTGCCGTTAGCCCAGATAACCTCGTTTTCCTCATCTACAGAGATGGTGCCGTTGAAAGCACCGTGGACGGAATCGCGGCGCAGCAAGGAAGCGCGCTTGAGGATGTCACCGTCGCCCTTCTTGCGCAGGACAATGCCACGCAGGCGAACGCCACCGTAAGCTGCCTCGCGGGCGACGAGCAGGCGGGCCAACAGGCGGCCGATGCGGCCGAAGCCGTAGAGGACGACGTCGGTGGTCTCTAGGTCAACGCCAGCACCGACGATCTCGCACAGCTCGCCTTCCAAGTACATGCGGAGGTTTTCCTCGTTGGATTCCTCCCACCCGAGGACCAAGCGGCCGAGGTCGACGCTTGCGGCGCCCAGGTTCATGTCTGCCAATTCCACCAGGATAGGCAGGGTCTCCGCCGTGGACAGGTGGCGCTGCGCGATGCGGCGGCCATAGCGGTGAGACTTGATGATGTCGATATCGGTCTGGCCCACCAGTGGGCGGCCGAAGATGGTGGTGACAACGTTATTGTTGCGGTGCAGCTGGTGGATGAGCGGAATCATCTGCTGCGCCAGCTCGAGGCGCTCGTTCCAATCATCATGGCCAACATGTGCGTTCGCAGTCACGTAATTCATTCCTTTTCTGTCACGGGGGTGGCATTAAATCTTCAACCATAAATATTAGCGCCTACTACTGTGGGTTTTGGCATAGTTGGTTCAGGATGTTGGCCACAGTACCCCCGTTTATTTTCTCCACTTCGGTTCCTACGAGGCAGTAGGCTACGGCATCATCGTGCTGCGCACGGCGTTCCTTAAGTACAGGGTTCAAGAGCGGATAAACCGGTGGAAGGTTGGGGTGGCTGCGGGTGTACTGAGTTTCTAGTCCACGGGCAAAGCGGCCCGAGAAAGCACGGGTAGACACGGTCTGCCCACCACGGCGCAGTAGCTGCCGGTTGTAGTCACTCGTTCCCGCCTCTTCGGTGAGCAAAAATGCGGAACCGCAGGAACATGCGGCGACGCCATCCCAGGACATAGCGGTGGCTATATCTTCTGCAGTGCGCAGGCCGCCAGCAGCGATCAGAGGCAGATCAGGGGCTGCGGTATGCACGTCGGACACTAGCTCTTCCAGATCCCGGGAATCGGGAGTCGCGGCTAAGTCCCAGGTTCCACGATGGCCGCCGGCGGCCGGGCCTTGGACGCAAAGCACGTCGACGCCCCGACGTGCGGCCACGGTTCCCTCCGCAGGGGTGGTGACGGTGGTCCAGGCCTCTGCGCCCGCGGCGTGGATTCGCTCTATCTGTTCGGGTGTGAAGGTTCCAAACATGGACCACACCACGCGGGCACCGCCGCGCAGTGCTAAATCCAGCTTCTCTTCGAAACCAAAAGAGTAATCGGGCTCAGGCAGTGGCCGGTTTTCTGCCTGCGCCAGCTCGCGTGCGGCGGCATGTTGCGCCCCGGAAAGCGGCTGTTGTGGGCAAAAGAGGTTTACTCCAAACGGAATGCCGGCACACTGGTCAATCTGTGTGCGGGCAGCGTCTAGGCTGGCAGAGCCCACACCTAAGGTGCCAAAAGAACCGGCGGCATGAGCGGCACGCACTAGTTCCGGGGTCGTGGGACCGCCGGCCATGGGCGCGGGGATTACGCTACGGGAAAGGGAGCTTATAACCTGACTCATAGCACCCCACCCTACCGAGAGAGGAAGCTAGTGCAGTGGCACCTTTAGGAGATTTTTTCGCGCGGTTCTTTGGCTCGAAGAATAAACCCACACCAGGCCTCAATCCGGACGAGCTAGAGGCGGAGTGGCTTATTGTGGGCTTGGGCAATCCCGGCGCGAAGTATGCCGCTACCCGCCACAATGTGGGCTATATGGCCATCGATGATCTGTTAGCCGCAGGGGGAGACGTACTCGAGCCGGTACGCGGGATGGATGTGCAGGTGGCACCGCTTAGCTGGGCGGGACAGAAAGTACTTGCCGTGCGTTCGGGCACGTTTATGAACCTTTCTGGCGATCCAGTAGCGCCGCTGGCACAACAACTTGGCATCGCCGCGGATCACGTCATTGTTCTCCACGATGAGCTGGACCTTCCGGCCAATAGGATCCGGATCAAGCAGGGCGGAAATGAAAATGGGCATAACGGCCTCAAGTCGCTCACCGAGCGCTTGGGCACCCGCGACTATCTGCGCGTGCGCATTGGTATTGCCCGGCCGCCCAAGGGTTCGTCCATTCCGGATTACGTATTGGGCCCCGTGGATGCGGGCGCTGGCTTTGATGACGCCATCGCCACCGCGGCCGAGGCCGCCCGCCTCATCGTGGCGGACGGGCTAGGCAAGGCCCAGAACCAGATCCACTCTCGCTAGCACTGGGAGAATTTTTCTAGGGCCTTGGGGCTGCCGGCGGCGACGATGAAATCGGTGGGGTTGAGCTCGGTGGCGTCGGCAAGCGGGGCCCACTCCCCTTCCGCGCGGCGCACGGAAACCAATTGCACGCGGTGCGTGCGCCAGATGGCAGAAAGGTCGAGCGGCCGGCCCACCAATGAACTAGGAACGGCCATTTGGGTCACGCCATAATCGGTGGCAATCTCTGCAAAATCACGGAAACGCCCGCCCAAAAGGTAAGCCACGCGGCGGCCGGTATCACGCTCTGGCCGGATGACATGGTGGGTACCAATCTGGCTGAGAATACGCGCGTGTGCCTCCGAGTCCGCCTTGGCCCAGATGTCTTTGACCCCCAACTCCACCAGATTGGACGCGGTGAGGATGGAATCTTCCAAATGGGAGCCGATGGCGACGATGACGCGCTCGACCTCCTCCACGCCCAGCTGGCGCAAAGCCTCTGGGTCGGTGGTATCTGCCGCAATAGACTCGGTAAGGTACGGAGCTTCTTCGCGCACGCGCTTTTCGCTGGAATCAATGCCAAGGACCTCAACGCCATTGGCCATCAATTCATGGGCAAGCGAGGAGCCAAAGCGCCCCAGACCGATGACAACAACGGGAGGAATATCGATGCCGGCGCGGGTGCGGCCCAGCGCCTTGAGAATATTAGCCAAGGAACGGCCTTTCTTCGGGATAGCTAAAACGCCGGCTGACGGTTTTTGCAGCCAGCGCCGCTACCAAGGTGGTTGGGCCAACACGACCCAGGTACATAATGAGGCACAGCACTATTTGCGAGGGCGCAGACAGGCTCGCGGTAATTCCGGTGGACAAGCCCACCGTAGCGAATGCGGAGAGCACTTCGAAAGAAACTTGGTCACCGCTGAATTCCGTATCGAAAAAGCGCAGGGCCGCAACGCCCAGCGTGACCACCATGACCCCGGCAAAGCTCAGGGCTAGGGCCTGGCGGGTCACCGAACGCGGAAGGCTGCGGTGGCCAATGGTGGTGGTTTCCCGGCCCGAAAACTCCGCGGCCATGGCAGCCAAGAGCACGCAGGCGGTGGTGACTTTAATACCGCCGGCCGTACCGGCCGAGCCACCACCGATAAACATCAAAATGTCGGTGCCCATCAGTGTAATGGGATGGGCCTGGCCATAATCAATGGCGTTAAAGCCCGCCGTGCGCGGGGACGCGCTGGCAAAGAAAGAGTTGAGCAGCTTATCCCCCAGCGACATGGAGGATAAAAGCCCAGTCCACTCCATGCACGCGAAAAAGACGCCACCGGCGAGCAAGAGCACGATTGTGGCCGCCAGCGTCATGCGCGCGGTAATGGAAATGCGATGAACCACGTGACGATCGCGGCGTACCAAGCGCACCAACTCCGCCCACACCGGAAAGCCCAATCCGCCACCGATCAGCGCGGCGGCCGAGGGCAGCAAAATCCAGGCATCAGAAACAAAGGGCACCAGGTTATCGCTATTGGTGCTAAAGCCGGCATTGTTAAACGCAGATACCGCATGGAAAATGCCCTCCCACACCGCGCGCGGAAAGGAGTGCCCATAGCCAATCATCAAGCGTGCGGCCACAATGACAGCGATGATGGTCTCAGCCACCGCGGTAAATGCGAAGGTAAAAATCAGCGTCTTGCGGATACCACCAAGGGCAATGGGGCGCCCCTCATAGGCACCGGTTTTGCGCGCCTTGAAGCTAATCCGGCCGGTAAATAGCAGGCCGGATAGCGAAGCGAGCGACATGATGCCCAGGCCGCCTAGTTGGATCAGCGCCAGGATGATGACCTGGCCGGCCGGGCTCCAAAAGCTGCCGGTATCCACCACGATAAGCCCAGTGAGCGAGACCGCGGACGTAGCGGTAAACAGGGCAGACAGGAAGGAAGCGCGGGCGGTGCCGGCCTCGGCAAACGGCAGCATGAGCAAAACCGTTCCCACCAGAATCAGCACGAGGAAGCCAGCCGCGGTCAATCGCGCCGGGCCCCACTGCCGTATGGAAAGCAGGTGTTTCACCAGCGGAAGTATAGACCTGTTTTCAGCGCAAGGAAACTGCTGGCCGGCGCCACCCCTCCATGGGAGGTTAGGATTGGTGCTATGACTCCGCCAAATACCACTGCCAAGACCATTGTGATTACCGGCGCATCCGGCGGGTTGGGCGCCGCGGCTGCTCGTCAGTTGCACCGCACCCGGCCACAAGACAACCTGGTTATCATCGGCCGCAATCCGGAAAAGACCCGCGCGGTGGCCGAGGAAGTCGAAGGCCAGTACTTCCTAGCGGACTTCGAATCCCTGGGCCAGGTACGCCGCTTGGCACAGGATTTGGAAGGCTTAGAGCACATCCACGCCCTGGGCAATAATGCCGGCGGCATTTTTGACGGCCCGTCCACCACCGCCGATGGATTTGAGCGCACCTGGCAGGTCAACGTGGTCGCGCCTTTCCTGTTGACCTCGCTGCTACGCGACAAGCTGCGCGCGGATAACGCGAACGTGGTGCAAACGGCTTCCCTAGCTAATTTCCTTATGTCTAAGTTCGACCTCAGTGATCCCACTACGCTGGAGCACTTCAGCCCCGAGCGCGCCTACGGCAACGCCAAGCTGGGCGATATCCTGCTCACCCGTTATTTTGATGCCCACGGGATTAACGCGGTGTCCTTCCACCCTGGCGTGCTTGCCACGGATTTTTCCAAGTCTTCTACTGGCCTAATGTCCAAGATGTATTCCGGGCTGATTGGCAAGACCTTTGGCAAGCCTGCCGACGGCGGCGATAACCTCGCCTACTTTTTGACGGGCACCGAGGGAATCCACTTTGAATCCGGCGAATACTACAACGACAAGCGCAAACCTGGCCTGCAGCGCCCCATTGCGAAGAAGCTGTCGGTGGCTCGCCGCGTCTTTGATGATTTGGGGCGCCGCCTCAATGTGGAGTGGTAGCGCGAAACCACTAGACTATGGCGCATGAGTTCTGTCGTTTCTGAGGCCTCGCGCCGCCGCACGTTTGCCGTTATCGCCCATCCGGATGCTGGTAAGTCCACGCTGACGGAGGCGCTGGCGCTGCACGCACACGTTATTAATGAGGCCGGCGCGGTCCACGGCAAGGGCAACCGCAAGTCCACCGTGTCTGACTGGATGGATATGGAAAAGGACCGCGGCATTTCCGTGGCTTCCTCGGCGCTGCAGTTCGAGTATGCGCCGGAGGGCCACGAGGGCGAACCCTACATGATTAACCTGGTCGATACCCCGGGCCACGCGGACTTCTCAGAGGATACCTACCGCGTGCTCACCGCGGTGGATGCGGCAGTCATGCTTATCGACGCCGCCAAGGGCCTCGAGCCCCAGACCCTCAAGCTCTTCCGCGTGTGCAAGGCCCGCGGCCTGCCTATCGTTACCGTCATCAATAAATGGGACCGCGTGGGCCGCGAGCCCTTGGAGCTTGTCGATGAAATCGTCAACGAAATTCAGCTGCAGCCCACGCCCCTGTACTGGCCGGTAGGCATTGCCGGTGACTTCCGCGGCCTGGCACATATCAACGATGATGGCGAGGCCGATGAGTACATTCACTTCATCCGCACCGCTGGTGGTTCCACTATCGCCCCGGAAGAACACTTCGATCCGGATGCCGCCGGTGAGAAGGAAGAAGACGTGTGGGAGACCGCTGTCGAGGAAGCCGAGTTGCTTGCCGCCGATGGTGCCCTGCATGACCAGGAGCTCTTTGAGCAGTGCGTGACCTCCCCACTCATCTTCGCTTCCGCCATGCTGAACTTTGGTGTGCACCAGATTTTGGACACCCTGTGCGCCATTGCCCCGGCTCCGCACTCGCGCGAATCCGATCCCAAGGCAGTTGAGGCAGCCACCAGCGCCATTGATGAGGTCCGCGAGGTTAGCGATGACTTCTCGGGAGTCGTCTTCAAGGTCCAGGCAGGCATGGACCAAAAGCACCGCGATAACCTGGCCTTTATGCGCGTGGTCTCCGGTGAATTCGAGCGCGGCATGCAGGTCAACCACGCCCAATCTGGCCGCAGCTTTTCCACCAAGTACGCCCTGACTGTCTTTGGCCGCACGCGCGATACCGTGGACACCGCCTATCCGGGCGATATTGTGGGTTTGGTCAACGCTGGCTCGCTTGCCCCTGGTGACACCATCTATTCCGGTAAGAAGGTGCAATTTAAGCCCATGCCACAGTTCGCACCGGAAGCCTTCCGCATTCTGCGCGCGAAGTCGCTGGGCAAGTACAAGGCCTTCCGCAAGGGTCTGGAGCAGCTGGCGGCCGAGGGCGTGGTCCAGATTCTCAAGAACGAGGCGCGTGGCGATGCCTCCCCGGTCATGGCGGCGGTGGGCCCCATGCAGTTCGAGGTCATGCAGGCCCGCATGGAGTTCGAATACAACGTGGAAACCGTCACCGAGCCTATCCCCTATTCCGTGGCTCGCCGCACCGATGCCGAATCCGCCCCAGAGCTCGGCCGTCAGCGCGGCGTGGAAATCTTTACCCGCCAAGATGGCGAGCTCATCGCGCTCTTTGGTGATAAGTGGAAGCTCGCCTTCATTGAGAAGGAACACCCAGAGCTCACCATGGAAACCCTCGTGGCGGATTAGAAACCACACAGCTTCACACGGCAGAGAAAAAGGCCGCTTCCCAGAACGGGAAGCGGCCTTTTCAGTTGCGTGTTAAACCATCAACATCACAGGGACAACGGCAATTTTGACCACCTGCGCCACCACAATGGTGGCCGCATAACCGGTCATGATGCGCGAGTCGGAGCTCAGCCCCGTGGCGTAATTGACCACGGCCGGCTGAGCAAAGATGCCAGAGTGTCCGCCGGCGGTACGAGTTTCGGACTGACCCATGAAGCGATTCGCTACAGCGAATAGGACCGCAACCACCACGGTAACAATGGCGGCGAGGATCATGCACTTCAGGCCCATCCAGGAGAAGGCGGTGGACAGGAATGCCTCGCCGGACGAGAGGCCCACAGAGGCCAAGAAGATGACGAGGCCCCACTGCTGGAAGGCAGTATTAATGGAGGCCGGCACCTGCCACGGAATGCGGCGGGTCCGGTGCAGCGCACCGAGGATAAGGCCGGTAATCAGCGGGCCGAGCGCGAAGCCCAGCTCGAAAGAAGCGCCACCCGGCATCGGTACCACGACCTGGCCCAGCAGGTAACCCAGGAACAGGCCACCACCCAAGGCCACCCAGTTCAGCTCGGAGTAGGACTTAATTGAGTCACCGAAGTAATCCTTGATGTCGCCCAAGCGGTCAAACTTCACGATGAGCTCCAGCATATCGCCAGAAGCCAAGTGGGTTTCATTATTGGCCAAGAATTCCTCATCGCCGCGCTGCACGCGCACGATGCGACCACCATAGCGGGAGAACAGGTTGAGCTCCTCAACGGTGCGGCCGGCGATATCTTGGTTAGAAATAGCCACGTTTTCGATGACCAGGCGTTTATCCACGAACGGAGTTTGCGGCTGACGCTTGCCCAGCATTTGGGTCAGTTCACGGGCCTTAGCCTTGGTGACCATAACGCGCAGGATATCGCCCTTGTGCAATTCGGGGCGATCGCCGGCAACCCGGACCTTATTACCGCGGCGAATGGTAGCGATAACAAAGTGATCCTTGAACTGTTCTTCCAAGTCGTCGTAGTTCACGTCTTTGGTAACGCGAATGGTGCGGGAGCGGAAGATCTTGGAGGCCGAATTGTCCTTATCGTGCTTGGCGGGCCAATTCTGCTTAAGCAGGAATGCCACGACCAAAATGGCCACCGCCACACCCACGGGATAGCCCAGCGAGTAGCCCACAGCCGGTAGCTCTTCACCGGTTTGCTGTTGGGCAACTGCCAGCGACGGCGTCGAGGTCGTGGCGCCGGCGAATACACCAACGGAAGCCAGGGTATCCAGCCCCAGCATGCCGCCAAAGAGGAGGGCTGCGCCCGCGGCCACCACAATCGCAATGGCCGCCGTGAGCATGTGCTTCATCTGCTTGGAAAAGCCCTTGAAGAAGCGCTCACCGGCGGACAGGCCCTGCATATAAATAAAGAGTCCCAATCCCAGCTCTTGCAGGGAGCTTAAGATGTCTTTATCCAGATCAATAGACGAGCCGAAGGCCAAGCCCATAAACAGCGTGCCCGCCGCGCCAAAGCGCAGCGGACCGAAGGGGATCATGCCAAATAGCGTGCCGAGCAGCACTATGAAAAAGATGCTCAGCCATATATTTCCATCAAAAATTGCTAACACGCTGGAATAGTTTAGGCATTTCTCAAGAAAGCGCCACGTGAAAGGCTTTTCCAAGCCCTGGCCTTCTGGCATTTACACTGGGCACACCACTTTCCCAGCCGAGACCCCACCCCCAGCGGCGGTACATCTCACAGGAAACGCCCATAGTGAACTAATCGAGGAGGAATTCCTTCCACCGTGGCCACTCCGTATAGGTCTGGGCTTTACCCGCCTGATAGTTTGCCCGCAGCTTGTGTACGTTGCGTTCGGTAGAGGCCACCTGCATATCTTCCGGAAAAAATAATTGCGCTTTGCCTTGGCGCTCCAACTCCAAAAGCCGGTCTTTGGCCGCGTTATAGAGGGCGGGGCGGGCTATGAGGGCGTCGGCAATAGCGGGGTACCTGCGGAAGACGCGGCGGACAAAGGCTGGGCGCGCAACCGCAGGGCGCACGTACCCGCGCGGCTTAGTCCCGATAAACAGGAACTTCTCGTATCCAGCCTCTTCTGCTTGCGCAATGGTAATGCCACCGGAAGAGCCCAAAGCGCCGTCCACGTACGGCGCGCCGTCGATAAATCGCATCGGCATTATCAGCGGCAGCGTGGAGGAAGCGCGCACGCGCACGAAGAGATCTTCCGGGGTGTGGATGTCCTCGCGCGTCCAATAAACAGACTCGCCGGTATCGGCGCGCGCTGCAGCGAGCACCATATCGGCAGGATGCTCGCGGTAAGCCTGCCAATCAAAGGGCAGATCCTTGTCCGCGGCGCGCTCATAGATGTACTCGGCATTGAAATACCCGGTACCCCGCACCAGCGAACCCACTCCGCCGAAGCTGGGGCTTTGAGCAAAGTCCGTAAAAGACTCTTCTGCGCGCCGGGCATCGCGCGACAAGTAATTAACGGTATGCGATGCCCCGGCGGAGACGCCGCCTACCCAGCCAAAGTCCACGCCCTCTTCGATGAGCTTGACCATGCAGGCGGCCGTATAGGAATTGCGCATGCCGCCGCCTTCAATAACGAGTGCGGTGTTGCTGGCGTCAATCATGGTGCCCCATACTACGCTGGGCCCAATGAAGCGTATTTTCCGGCAATTACTCGCGGACGAAGAAGGCACCTTCGATATCGAAACCGGCCAGCAGCCCCGCACCGGGTTTGCCTATAACCCCACCGGGAAAGCGCTGCTGCGGGTGACGGAGCCTACCCCAGCCGCGGTGAGCAAGGCCTTGGCCTTAGCCAAGGAACACGGCGCGCGGTATCTCGGCACATGGCGCCAGCCGGATGGTCCGCTCGTCTTCCTCGCTACGGCCGTAACCCACGATGAGTCCGTGGCCCGCGCACGCGTTGCCGCCACCGGCCAACGTGCCTATTTCGACCTGGAGCGCTGCCGCACCATCACTGTGAGCGCTCACTAGACTGGGCTCCCATGGGATCAAAAGATGCACTTGCCCGGCTAACCGGCACGCAGTCCCCGCGCTTAGCGCGCCCCGATTCCACCTGACTTAGGCCACTTTAGTGCGGAACAATCCCACCCCACCGCCAAATACCACCAGGTAGCAGTGTCGAGAGAAACGTTTCTCACCCACACATGACCTAAGTCGGGAAGCGCCAGCTAACCCCGTAAGTATTCGGCCGCCGCGGCGGCAAGTTCCTCTGGGACCTCGCTGAAATCCAGCACGATGCCCGCTTCCCCCGGCTGCAGTTCCTCGAGTGTCTCGAATTGCGAGTCCAGAAGGACGACCGGCATGAAGTTGCCCAGAGCGCTGACTCATGCGCTCCTTGAGCAGCTCATAAGAGCCGTGCAGGCCTACAAAGATCGTATCGATGATGTCGCGGTGGGAGCGCTTGAGCGCGGAGCAGCCCACAATGGCACCGGCGTCCTGGTCCGCAAGAAAGCGGCCTAAGGACTCGAGCCAGGGCTTGCGGTCGGCGTCGTCAAGGGCCTGCCCCGAGGCCATCTGCTAGATGTTCGCCGCCGGATGCATATCGTCCCCATCCCGAAAAGGCAGGCCGGTGCGCTGCGCCAGCAACTCCCCGACCGTGGACTTACCGCAGCTCGAGACTCCCTTGATCACCACGTGCTTGCGCATCATCCCTCCTTGCAGCATTCCACCAAATCGAACGCGCTGCGCACTGCCTGACGCAGCGCGATTCAACGCAACATGACGCAACCACCGTGCGGCTCGATAAAGCGCGGTTTAACCCAGCGGCGCGTACATGAGGTTCGCGCGCTGCACCTCGCCACGTGTGGTCGGGTCAAAGGTCGCGCACAGGGCGGCCGCCACGTAGCGCACGCCACCCTCCGGAGCAGAGGAGCCGACCCGCTCGGCGCAGTTCTGCAGGGCCGGCAGGCCGATGTCGTCGCCCGGCGAAGTCATGGAGAAGAAGGACGCGGCCATCATGGTGTCACCATCGGCACGCACATACTCGGAAGAGCCCTTGATGGCCTGCCAGGCAATCGCGCCAACGGGGTCGGTACGGAATTGGTCCCGCTCAGTCTGGGTCAACTCGGCGTTGGCGGCGGGTACGGACAGAGAGGCGACGAGGAACGCAGCGCATGCTGCGAGGAAAGAAGACTTTTTCATAGCAATATTGTATCCCCGTGCATTGGAGTTGTCCTGGTATTCCTTCGCTATTGTCCAGAGGACCCGCTTGTTGCGCGAAGGATGGAAGCGCGCAGCTGGCGTATCTCAGTGGCCCCACGCGGCAGCACCCACCCAGCAGGCTAGCACCGGCAGCCACGAGATCCGTTACGGCCTCAGCCAGGCTCGCCGCGCCAACGGAGGCTGGCCGCCAATCATGGGCGCCGTTGTCCCAGCCGAGGCTTGTGTCCAGATCTGGCCGTGGGCGTAGTCTTCACCGGGGTTTTCCCGCCGCCAGGTTTCAATCACCTCAGGCACGGTGGAGGTTTCACCGACAAAATGTAGTGCAGACCTGCATCGATGAGTGCTTGCTTGTTCGCCGCTGAAACCATGCCCGCATCAGCAACGACGGTAACCTCGTCGAGCTGGTAGGCATCTTAGAACCGTGTGATCATCGGTAGCATCGTGTGGGTTTATACCGAGTTGCCAGCAAACGCGCCCACATGCAGTGGAAACCCGGTGGCATCAGTAAGCAGCCCGACAAGGTTTTGTGGCTCCACACGGCGTTCTTTGGAAACTAGGGAGTTGCGAAGCTCATCAGGAGTATCGGCTTCAAAGTACAAGATGGTCACGTCGTACAAGTTAAATGCGCCTGGCCCAATACCTGCATGATGGGCCAACGCTTGGGTTTGTATCTCCCCGAACGATTCGGTGGCGAAGGAGGAAAGACGCCTCTGGATGGTGCGGTAGCTTGCGCTGGTGATGCCAACCTCAGCAAGAGTCTCGATGAAATCCAGCTTTAAGCTGGGATGGATGATCCGGGCACGCACCAGAACACGAAGCACCGGATCATCGCCGCTTGCTGCAGCAAGGCCTAACTCGTTGAAACACGCATCAATACAGTCCAGCAAGTATCCAGCCCGCTGACCGGCTACCGGCAGCGGGTTGGAAACGCTGCCTGTTGCCGGTGGGGTGTGTAACCTCGCCGAAGTCCATTGCGAGTTGGTCACCATCGACGATGCGTTGAGCCTCAGCCCGCAAAAGCGCAAGCTCAGACTCTGAATGCGCTGAGCCGATATGCTTCATTCTTTTCGCACTTTTGCGTTCAGAGAACACCACGTGCACCGCTATCGCTCCTGAGTCGGTCTTGACGGTGCGAATATAAGGACTCACCAAAATCAGACTACTGAACACCCCGGAACTACCCACTTAGTGCGGAAAAATCCCACCCGCAAACAAAACCACCAGGTAACAGTGTCAAGAGTGACGTTACTCACCTGCCCATGACCTAAGTCAGGTTAGACTAAGGGCTTATGGGATTAAAAGACGCCCTCGCCCGACTTACCGGCGCGCAGCCCCCGCGCTTAGCTCACCCCGATTTCACCGCCCCCACCGCACGGGTAGAAAAACTGGAAATCCACACCGCTGGCCCGCTTATCATTGTGGTCACTAATCAGCCCGGCGCGGAAGTGCTCTGCGAGTTAGCCCGCGCCCGTGAATCCGCTACCTTGGTCTCTCCCGCTGCCACGGTTCATTTTGCCGCCACAAACAAGGAAGCCCTTCCCATCAAAGATCCCCGGCGCGGCTGGGTCATTCCGCTTACGCCCGCGCTTGCCGACGCCCTCGTAGACCACCTCCCCTACCCCGGCGACTATGAACTTTCCCCCGCCGTCGCCGTGGTGGTGGAATAGTTTCCTAGAAAGGACTGACATGCTGCTTTTGCCTTGTGCTGGGAAGAAGCCGCGCATCCACCGCAGTGCGTGGATTGCGCCCAATGCCACCATCATTGGTGATGTAGAAATCGGCCCGGATTCCTCCGTCTTTTATGGCGCCGTACTGCGCGGCGACGTGGGCGCAATTCACATTGGCTCTAGGTGCAATATTCAGGACAATTGCGTCTTCCACGTAGAAGAGGACACGCCGTGCGTACTAGAAGATGATGTCACGGTGGGACACATGGCGATGGTTCATGCCGCGCATGTGGAGGCCGGTTCCCTGGTGGGTATGTCCTCTTCGCTGCTCTCGCGCTGCACTATTGGCACCGGCTCGCTCATCGCGGCAGGCGCCGTGGTACTGGAAGGAACCACCATTGCGCCGCGGAGCCTTGCCGCCGGCGTGCCGGCCAAGGTGCGCCGCGAGCTCAGCCAGGAAGAGTCACAGGCCTTCATTGCGCATGCTGCCCGCTACGTGGACTGCGCGCGCAGCCAATCCGATGTGGCTTTGAGTCTGGAGGAGGTCACCTTTGATTAAAGGGAAAGCACGCCCATGAGGATGAGGAAGACCGCCACGAGGTAGCCGCCGAAGAGCGCCACCTGGGTGCTATTGGCGCGCGCCGCGGCAAAAAGACGGCCGGCGGCCGATTCCGGATGGGCGCGCACCACCGCAATAAAAAGGCCACAGATAGTGGGCAGGGACAAAGCCAGGCTGGCGTACCACACCAAGCCGCCGTACTGAGCGGCCGGAGCGATGTCTTCGGTAGCCAGGTGCATGAGCCCGTAATAAAACGGCACCGAGGTCAGCGATTGCACCACGCCCATAATGAAACCGATAATCGCGGTAAGCAGCGATGGAGTACGCAACGGCTCGAGCAGCCGATTTACCAAGGCATTGGGCTGGCCTTGAGAGCGCCACGAGCCAAACCCCACCGCGATGCCGACTGCGACAAGTACCCAGCCGGCAACGGGCGAGCTCAAAATGGCCTCGATCTGGTCTTTTACTCCCAGCAGCACAAACATCACCACGGCCGCCGCGGCGAGGACTCCCATCCAGTCTCCTATCACCACTAAGGAGGCAATGCGCCGGTACTTGCCGCGGGGCAAGATGATGCCAATGGCCACGAGGATTCCGATGAGTAAGGCATTGACGGAATCCAGGAGGGCAAAACTAACGGCGTGGAGCATGCCGGTCAGTCTACCGCCCCATGCCGCCATCGCCGATACGCCTGAGGGCACAAGACCTATATCTCACGAGCAGCTTCCTATGGTCCACCACACAGTTCTTTGCGCACATTCCGCAATTTTGCGTACACTATGCAATGTTTCGCGTGGGGTGCACATTCCTCTTCCCCACGGATTCCTTATACATCTTCGCGCGCGCAGAATTGCGCGCATACTGCACAAGAAAGCATATTTATGTCTAAATTCCTCTACCGGCTAGGTAGCTGGTCCTACCGCAAGGTGTGGCCCTTCCTAGCCTTTTGGCTCATCGTCTTGGTGGCCATGGCGGGACTTACCGCCGGCTTTGCCAAGGCCCCCAACCCTAATTTCTCCATGCCGGAGATGGACTCCACCACCACCCAAGACAAGATGATGGAGCGCTTCGGCCAAGATACCGATGCCATGAGTGCACCCGAAGGCAGCGTGGTCATCCAAGCTCCAGAGGGGAAGAACCTCACCGATAAGCAGGTAGCCGGCGAGGTAGATGATCTCCTTGGCGAGCTCAAGGACACTGGCGCGCTCAAGGGCCAGGACAAGCTGGTCAGCCCGGTGATGGCTGCAGCCGGCATGGAAAAGCAAATGGGCGAAAAGATGAAGGCCCAGCACATGCCAGACGAGCAGATTCAAAAGAACCTGCAGCAGCTCTCCCCCCTGAGCGAGGATAAGTCCACCGGCACCGTCACCATCACCTTTGATGCGGAAACCGTCATGGACATCCCAGAAGAGGACATGACCAAGGTCACGGACGTACTCAATAAGTACGACGAGGGCGACCTCACCGTGAAGTACCAGGGCAATGCCTTTAGCTCCGCTGGCCAAGAGATGGGTGGCAGCGCCGAGATTATCGGCCTCATCGTCGCCGCGATCGTGCTGCTGATTACCTTCGGTTCCTTCGTGGCCGCTGGCATGCCGCTAATCTCCGCCATCATCGGTGTGGGCATTGGCATCCTCGGCGTGCAGGTATCCACGGTCTTTACGGATACCATCTCCGATATGACCCCGACGTTGGCCTCCATGATTGGCCTGGCCGTCGGCATCGATTACGCGCTGTTTATTGTCAACCGCTTCCGCAACGAGCTCATCACCTCCTCTGGCCTCAACGATCTTTCGCCAAAGGAACTGGCCCAAGAGCTCAAGAAGATGGATAAGGCCACCCGTGCCCACGCCATGGGCATGGCGCTGGGCACCGCGGGCGGTTCCGTTGTCTTCGCCGGCACCACCGTGGTCATCGCCTTGGCCGCGCTGACCATTATCGGCATCCCGTTCCTGGGCACCATGGCCATCGCCGCCGCAGCTACGGTCATCATCGCCGTATTGGTTGCCAATACCTTCATCCCCGCCCTGCTGGGACTCTTGGGCACCAAGATCTTCGCCGGCCGCGTACCTGGCCCCAAGGTTCCAGACCCAGAGGACGAAAAGCCCACCATGGGCCTGCGCTGGGTACGCCGCGTGCGTGCCCACCCGTGGCTGCACCTTGTCGCGGCCGTCGTTTTGCTGGGCACCCTGGCCGTACCATTTGCCCAGCTGCGCCTGGCCATGCCTACCGATGGCACCGCAAAGCCCGGCACCCCGCAGCGCGAGGCCTATGAGATCACGGCAGACGCCTTTGGCCCTGGCCGCAATGCCCCGATGATCGCGTTCGTTGATGTGGCCGATGTCCCTGAGCAGGACCGCATGCCGGCCTTCCAGGACCTCCTGCAGGAGATCAATGGCAACGACGGCGTAGAAAACGCCCAGATCGTGCAGACCACGGACAACGGTGATGCTGCGCAGATCATGATCACGCCTACCACCGGTGCAACCGATGAGGAAACCACCGAAACCCTTAACCACCTGCGCGATTACCAGGGTGAGTTTGAAAAGACCGGCGGTTCCTACGGCATTACCGGTATCACCCCGATCTTCGATGACATTTCTGAGCGCCTCAATAACGTGCTCATCCCATACGTAGCCATCGTGCTGGGCCTGGCCTTCATCGTCTTGATGCTGGTCTTCCGCTCCATCTGGGTACCGCTCATCGCCGCAGCCGGCTTCGCTTTGTCGATGGCCGCGACCTTCGGCATCACCGTGGCCATTTGGCAAGAAGGCATGTTCGGCATCGTCGACGACCCACAGCCGCTGCTTTCCTTCCTGCCCATCATGCTCATCGGCCTTACCTTCGGCCTGGCCATGGACTACCAAGTCTTCTTGGTTACCCGCATGCGTGAGGGATTTGTCAATGGCAAGACGGCTGGCAACGCTACCTCGAATGGCTTCAAGCACGGCGCCCGCGTGGTCACGGCCGCAGCCCTCATTATGGTTTCCGTCTTTGCCGCCTTCATCTTGATGGACGAGCCGTTCATTAAGACCATGGGCTTTGCCCTGGCTGCGGGCGTGCTTATTGACGCCTTCGTGGTCCGCATGATGATCATCCCCGCTACCATGTTTGTGCTGGATAAGAAGGCATGGTGGTTCCCGCGCTGGTTGGATAAGATCACGCCAAACATGGATATCGAAGGCGAGGCCTTGCACTCCGACCGCGAGGAACTCCTGCGCACCCAACGAGAGAAGGTAGGCGAAGCACACCGTGACTAGTCTGCGCGAAGAAAAGAAGCGAGCTACGCGTCAGGCCATGGCCGATGCGGCAGCGCGCCTCGTCCTCGACGGCGGCGCCGAAGCCGCCACGATCTCCGGCATCACCGCGGCCGTCGGGGTCTCCTCGCGCACCTTTCACAACTACTTCTCCTCGGTGGCCGATGCCCTGCTGTACTTCACGGCAGACGTGTTGGAATCCTTCGCCGCGGATATCCCCTCCGTGTGCCCTGGTAAAAGCGTTACCGCCGTCTTAGAGGCAGCGCTGCTCGAGTCCTTGGAAGACGAAGAAAAGGAGCTGCGGTCCCTCCATACGCTCTACCGCATTGGTGAGGCCCTGGATAACCTCAGCCACACCTCCGAAGAGAGGAAGCGCTTCGAGCGCGTATCTGACACCATCATTTCCGCCTTCCAGCAGCGCGGAACTGATTACACGGACTATGAGCTAGGCGTCGTCCTCAATGCGTGCGCCGGCGGCAGCGTTGCATTCCGGCAGGAGCTGGACCGGCGCCAAGCGGCGGGAGAAAGTATCAGCCTGGCTGATAAGAAGAAGCTGGTAAAGGACACTTTTTCCGTCCTGCGCACCCTCGACTAGTCGCTAGCGCGCTACACCATAGGTTCATTCACTGTTAACCCTGCATGGCCCAAATATACGGGCTATGCAGGGTAAAATTTTCCCTTAGCCTCAGCACGACAACTAGCTCTGGAGAATGACACAGTGAAGATAGCGATTCTTGGTGGCGATGGCTTTTGTGGATGGCCCGCTTCCCTATTCCTTTCGGATCAAGGCCACGAGGTCGCTATCGTTGATAACCTCTCCCGGCGCGCCATCGATGCGGAACTAGGCGCCGAATCCCTCACGCCCATCGCTTCCATTGAGGAACGCTTGGCGGCGTGGAAAGAGGTCAGTGGGAAAGATATTTCCTTCGCCAACATCGATATCGCCAAGGATTACGCCGGGTTCGTGGAGTTCCTCCGTTCCTTCGCTCCGGATGCCGTCGTGCATTTCGCGGAGCAGCGCGCCGCGCCTTACTCCATGAAAAATCCCACCACCAAGCGCTACACGGTGGATAACAACATCAATGCCACCCATAACCTTTTAGCCGCAGTTGTAGAAACCGGCCTCGATATTCACGTCGTTCACCTCGGAACCATGGGAGTCTACGGTTACGGCACCGCCGGTATGCAGATCCCTGAGGGCTACCTGGATATCAAGGTGGCCGTACCGGAACAGGGTGAGGTGGAAAAATCTATCCTCTACCCTTCCAATCCGGGTTCGATTTACCATATGACGAAGGTCCTGGATCAGCATCTTTTTGCCTACTACGCCAAGAATGATGAGCTGCGCATTACCGACCTGCACCAGGGCATTGTCTGGGGCACCCACACCGCCCAGACCCAGAAGGATGAACGCCTAATTAACCGCTTTGATTATGACGGCGACTACGGAACGGTATTGAACCGCTTCCTCGTGCAGGCCGGCATCGGCTATCCGCTGACGGTACATGGAACCGGTGGCCAAACCCGCGCCTTCATCCACATTCAAGACATGGTGCGCTGCATCGAGCTCGCTCTGGAAAATCCACCATCGCGCGGTGACCGCGTAAAAATCCTTAACCAAATGACGCAAACCCACCGCGTGCGAGACTTAGCAGAACTCATCGCTGACATCTCTGGCGCCGAGGTGGCTTATGTTCCTAATCCGCGCAAAGAGTCGGCTGAGAACGAGTTGCACGTATCCAATGACACCTTCCTGGGGCTCGGCCTTAACCCCACCACGCTTTCTGAAGGCCTACTCCACGAGGTCGAAGAGGTTGCTAAGAAATACGCGGACCGCGTTGACCGCAGCAAGATTCCGGCCCAGTCTTTGTGGACCGCACAGCAGGCAGCGGGCGTTCCACACACCGCGCAGCAGAAATAAGCAGCGACTTTCCTACCATGCGCATTGCTATTGTCACCGAAGTTTTCTTGCCCAAGATTGATGGGGTGGTCACCCGCCTGACAAATACGCTGGACCAGCTCGCGGAGCTCGGCCATGAGGTGCACATTTTTGCCACCGGCACTCCACCAGAAACCTATGCGGGCTTTCCGGTTACCCGCATCCCCAGCCGCTCACTGTGGGTCTATCCGGAAATTCACTTTGGATTACCTAGCCTCCGGTTCTTCCGCGCCATCCGCGACTTTGATCCGGATGTCATTCATGCCGTCAATCCCATTTGGACCGCGGCTCTTGGCGTCTTTGCCGCCGAGCGCGATGCTGTACCGCTAGTTGCTAGCTTCCACACCAATGTGCCGGAATATACCGAGGCCCTGGGCATTGGTTGGCTGCGGCCGATTACGCAGAAGGCCATTACATTCCTCCATAATCGGGCTGCGATCAATCTCTGCACCTCTGGCCCCATGGTGGAAAAGGCACACGACATGGGCATTCATACCGTACGACTGTGGCCTAAGGCCGTTGATACGCAGGCCTATCGTCCCGACAATTATGACCCCCAGATGCGATCGCGGTTGACTGGAGGGCACCCAGAGGCGCCGTTGATTACCTATATCGGCCGAATTTCGCACGAAAAGGACCTGGCGCGGCTCAACGAGGTCATGCGCCAGGTGCGCACGCGTGTGCCGGCCGCGCGCCTCGCCCTTATCGGCGCCGGTCCCGCACTAGAGGAGTTGCGCGCCCAGTTTGATTCCGCCACCACCGTGTTTACCGGCTATCTTTCTGGAGCCGAGCTGCAGGCAGCCTTCGCAGCAGGCGATGTATTCGCCTTCCCCTCCGCCACGGAAACGCTGGGTTTGGTTGCTCTAGAGTCCTTTGCTTCCGGGGTGCCGGTGGTCGGCACCAATGCCGGCGGCATCCCCTTTGTTATCGAGCATGAAAAGACCGGGCTGCTGGTAGATGAGGACGCCACGGATGAGCAGTGGGCTAGCGCTCTGTGCTCATTGTTGGAGGATCCGCAGGCGCGCCAACGCATGGGGCGCGCCGCGCGCGAAGAAGCGGAGCGCTACTCCTGGCGGGAATCGACCAAGGCTTTGGTAGCCGCCTATGAGTACGCCTGCCGGCACCCGTATCATCATGAGCAACCATGAATGCTTACCACTCCATTGAACGCACCGCGGCCGATGCCCGCTTTATCCGTGCCGGAATTAACGCTGCCTTTCGCGAACGCATCGGGAAGGCGACCGACGTGGAATTCAATTTCCTCGGGCCCTCGGCTGGCGATAGCGAAGGAAGCTATGCCACCGACCAGCTCGTGGAGGTACGGGTAAGCTCCGCGCAACACGTGGCGGATTTTCGTGGCGTGCGCCTGGCCGTCATCGCCGCAGGCACCTGGCACTGGACTACCGCTGCGACCGAGCATTGTGCTGACCTTCCGCAGTCAGGTACGGCCAGCACAGACGTCGACCGAATGGTTGCTTATGCCTCCCTTATCGTGGGCAACATGCCGGTGCTGCGCGCCCAGCAGGGCGAGCACGTGGCCATTGTTGCGGTAGATTTCCACCCCTACCTGGACTTTCGCCAGACCTTGCTGCGTGGTCTCCAGCACAGCAGCACGGAAGCGGACGAGAAGGGACCGGCCCTCGCACTTGCCCGCTACCTAGACATGGAGTCCACCGAGGAAGAGCCCTACCTGCATTTTTCTGATGGCACCACGGTGCGTTTTGAACAGCCAAGCCCCGAGGTACACAAGATTTCCGGCATCACCCCGGGCTTGGCGGCCGCTCGCGTCTTGGAGGACGCCTTTTACTTAAGCACCGAAAGCCAGATGTTTTTCCAAGGCAACTTCCCAGATGCCACGGTAGAACTCGATGTGGAAAAAGCCACTGCCACGGTGTCCTACAGCGGCGGGCAGATGACGGCCAATGCGGTGCTTATCGCGACCATTTCGGACGAGGAATTCACGTGGGCCTGGGCGGATCCGCAGCTCAAGGACACCGCGGCGGCGCGGTTGGCAGGAAACCTAGCGCGCTTTGGTATCGACGAGGCCGTGCCTGAATTGGTACGCCCGCACCTTCCGCTTGAGCTGGCGCGCGGGCACCAGCTGCCGCACCTAGCCTTGCCCATTTTGGGGATCTGGACGCTGGCGGGCACTACGCTTGCCGACGCCCGCGTGGGCCTCGTCCTGCTCGACGCCCTACAGCTGCACCTCCCGGAGCCGACGCCAGCCGCCACCGAAGCGACGCTGGCGGTGGCCCCTCCCTCATGGATCAACGCCGATCGCGCCCGCGCCGCCTATGGATCATTTCGCGGGGTGGAGGTGTAGGGCGCTGCGGAGGGCGTCCACGTCGACGTCGGCAAGCGCGGCAGGCTCAAATGCCGCATCGTTGGTTTTATCCACCAAGACCGCTCGCACGCCCTCGGCAAAGTCCCCACGTCGGTACATATAAGCGCCCAGGTTGGTCTCCATATCTAGCGCTTCGCGGATACTGCTGCACTCCTGCTCGGCGCGGAAGAGCTCCATGGCCGCCACGATGGAGGTCGGGCACGCTTGCGCGGTCAGCTTGTCTACCTGTTGTTTAAGCTCTGGGTATTTTTCCAGGGCCGCGGTGATTTCTTGCCAGGTGTCGTGGGAAAAGGCGTCCTCGATGGCGTCGATAAGCTCGGCCAAGGGGGCCTCGCCGCTAGGTGCGGTGGCGTGTTGGGCTAGCGCCGTGTCTAGTCCATGCTCGATCACCGCACTTGCAAAGGCTTCGCCGTCCGCCACATAGTGGGTGGCCAGCCCGCTCCATACAAGGTCTGCGGCATACATGCGGTAGCCGGTGATCCCCCAGAACTTCGCCAACTCGGCCGAGGCCTTCCCGCGCGTTCCCACCGCCCGCTGGGCGGCATAGGCCATGCCTACGTCGGTGACATAGCCAATATTCATCTCTGGCATGGAGGCAAAGGTTTTCTCCGTAACCACGCGGTGGGACCCGTGGGCGGAAATGCCCAGACCGCCGCCCATAGCAATCCCATCGATGAGCGCCACGATGGGCTTGGGATACTCCGCAATATCACCGTTTAACGTGTATTCGGTGGCGAAGAAGGCATCGACCTCATCCGCCTTGCCCTCCTTGACCCCTTCGCGGGCGTAGCGGACATCGCCGCCGGCGCAATATGCCTTGGGACTAGTCGAGGTAAACAGCACCTGTTCCACCTCATCAGTGTCGCGCCACTGCGCCAGCGACTCCGCAATGAGGTCTATCATTTCCGGGGTGAGGGAATTGAGAGCCTTGGGGCGGTTGAGCTCAATGACTCCGGTATGGTTACGGATTGAGGAAATGATAGGTGCAGTATTTGTCATAACCCCTAGTGTGACACAAAACGCATGCACCTATCCACCATCAGCTAATTCACAGTTAGGTTCGGAATTTTGCTCCCACAGCTCATCGCCCTGGATATGGACGGCACCCTACTGGACGGCAACGGCCAGCTTCCACCAGATTTCGCCGCGATCAGCACCCGTGCCCATCAGCTCGGCGTCACCCTAGTACCCGCCTCAGGCCGCCAGCTCGCCACCCTGCAAGAGATGTTTCCGCACGAGGACACCTTCATCGCAGAAAATGGCTCCGTGGTCGTCCATGATAATCGCGTCATCAGCGCCACTACCCTGCCCGGCACAGCCGTGCGCGCCGCCGTGGCCGCGCTCCAGTCTGTCGAAACCCCGCATACCGTAGTGCTGTGCACGCCGGATACCGCCTATGTACACAAAGGCGCCGACGAGCAGTCCCGCGCTGAGATTGCCAAGTACTACAGGTCAGTGGAATGGGTAGATGGCCTCGATGCGCTACTGGATGCGGACATCATCAAAATCGCCGCTTACTGCGCCGACGGCAGCGAAAAGCACCTACACCAGCCCCTCCTTGCGGCCGTACCGGAACACAATATCGCCATCTCTGGCGCCGTATGGCTCGATGTCATGGCCGCTGGCGTCAATAAGGGCGTAGCGCTACAGACCATGGCCGAGCTTCTCTCGGTTCCCATGTCCCGCACCGCCGCTTTTGGTGATTTCCTCAATGACTACGAGCTCCTCCGCGAGGCAGGCACCGCGATCGCAATGGACAATGCACACCCAAAGTTGAAGGAAATCGCCGATCGCATTGCCCCACCCAATACCGAATATGGTGTCATGACAGTTCTGCGTCAGCTTTTTGACAGCGAAGAGTCTTAGACTCGAATTTTCGCCTCCGCCCCGCGCGCCGCACCGTTACTCCCCCGCATGGGGAGAAGTGCTGGTGCGCAGGCTAAAATAGTCCGCTTAGAAAATATACGTAGTGCTTTGGGAGTTTTTGTGAAGCAAATTTTGCGCTCACTGCTGGGGAAGAAGAAACCTGGGCGTTCGAACGAACCACGCACACCGGTCTATCAGCCAGTACAGCCCAAAGCTGGCTCTACCAGTGCGCCCCAAACCCCTACTAAAAAGGATTCTGCGCCCCAGAAATCGGCCAACACCGAATCCACCACGGGTGCACAATCCACCGAGCCGAAGGGCAAGCCCCAGGACCGTCCCGCTAAGGACGGCGAGTCCAAGAACCAGGCTAAGCAGGCACCCGCGCGCAAGCCCACTCCGACGAAGCCTGCACAGGCTTCCAAATCCAAGCCTGCTGCTGCGAAGCCGAAGGATGCAAAGCCTGCCGCCAAGCCCGCAGCTAAAGGCACTACTCGGCCCAGCACCGAAAAATCCCAGGCAAGCAAGACCACTTCCGCAAAACAGCAGCAGGCTAAGTCCACCTCGCCATCTCCTGCAGCCAAGGCGCCAAAGGCCAAGCCTGCAGCCCAAGGTTTTGCCGCCAAGCCATCCGCCGCACAACAAAACAAGGCAGAATCCTCCCCCAAAGCAGCTGTTAAAAAGCAACAAAACTCCCCCGCTCAAGACAAGAAGCCACAGCGCAAAGCGCACGAACCGGTTCAGCGACCACGCCGCGGCGCAAGCTTTAGCACCACCCCGTCTAAGAACTCCCCAAAGACTCCTTCTGCCCGCAGTAATTCCCCGAAGCTGGCCGCGAAGCCTGTCACCCAACCCTCCCAAAAAGGCGCGGTAAAACCCGCACCTCAGGCTCAACCCTCTACCCAGAAGCCGAAGCAGGCACCCAAGCCATCCTCTTCTTCCAGCGCGAAGAAGGCTTCCCCACAACCGGCAAAGCCGCAGAAATCCCAGCCCGCTAATGCCAAGCCGGCCACCGCCCAGCAGCAAGCGCAAAAGCCACGCTCCCCCAAGCGCATGCCGGCAAACTCGGCAAAGCAGCAACCACAGCCGCAACCAACGCCAAAGAAGAATGCGCAGCCGTCGAAGCCCTCGCGACCGTCCAAGGGCCAAGGACCAGCGCGTACTCCCGGCACTGCAAAGCAAAAGGCTACCCCACAGGCCTCAGCCCCTAGCACTCCAGCGCCAAAGAAAGGCACCACTGCCCCCAAGCCGAAGGTAGCTGCGCCAAAGACTGCAGCCGATGCATCCCAGCAGAAAGCTGGGGCGGTGCAGAACAAGACTGCCGACAATGGAGACAAGGTAGTCCAGCCGAAATCGCAGCAAGGCGCACCCTCTAAGGGCAACCTGCCCAGGCAAGAGGCGAAGAAACAACAGCCGCAGCCGAAGGCAAAGGAGGCGACGCCTCAGAACGAGGCCAAAAAAGTAAGCAAGCGACGCCCGCAGGTTAAGCCTTCCGATATCAGTCGCGGATTGGCTCGCAAATCGCAGCAGGTGGGCACTCCTACCCCGGCTCAGCAAAAGCCGTCGCGAGCTGCCCAGAAGCCTAAGGCAAAGCAACAGCCTGCTCCGTCCCAGCCGAAGAAGGCCGAGCCTCAAGCCACTCCGAAGATGAAGCCTGCAAAGGCAGGCAAGTCCGCTGTAGCGGGCGCTGTAGCTGGTGCAGGTGCGGCCGCCGCCGCTGCTGAAAAGAAACGGAAAAAGGCACAACCGTCGAAGGCGCAACAGCCAGCTCCTAAAAAGCCACAAGCAAAGGCGGCACCGCGCCAGCCACAACAAGCTGCGCAGAAGCCAGCCTCACCGAAAGCCTCGAGCACGCAGGTAGATACTAAGTCTAAGTATCCGCTACAAAAGCAGGCCGAGGATCCTGAAGCGCTGGCTACGCCGCCGGAGAGCAAAGTAGTTAAGAAGAAGCGCCACGCCCGTCTGCGCCAAGTCAAGGGACTGGATGGACTGCGCGGCCTCGCAGTTATTGCCGTGGTGCTGTACCACTTCTTCCCTTCTCTGCTTCCCGGTGGTTACTTGGGCGTTGACCTCTTCTTCGTCCTCTCTGGATTCCTCATCACATCGTTGCTGGTGCGCGAATTCCGTACCTCCGGTACCATCAGCTTGAAGGACTTCTGGGTGCGCCGATTCCGACGCATCCTCCCGGCCGCAGTATCCGTCCTGGTCATGTGTACGGCTTTGGTGGCATGGATAGGCGGGGACCTCGCGGTCGGCTTGCGCCAGCAGTTCTTGGGAACTCTATTCTTTGTCAATAACTGGACCCAGATCGCCACCTCCCAGTCCTACTTTGCGGACAATGAGATTCAGGTCTTTGCTCACTATTGGTCGTTGGCCGTAGAGGAGCAGTTCTATGTCATCTGGCCGCTTCTTATCACCGGCGTTTTCCTGATTTCTCGCCGCAAGCCGCGCCGGCTTCCCATCCTCGTAGCCGCAGTCTTAGCTATAGGTTCCGCCGTGGCCATGGCGCTCCTTTACGTGCCGGGCGAAGACCCAACGCGCGTTTATTACGGCACTGATACCCATGCTTTCGGCCTGCTCACTGGCGCCGTGCTGTCTTTGCTGATGACCTCTACCAAGTCCGACCCACAGGCGGATTCGTGGGCAGCGACAGGCAAAGCCGAATCGCGCATCGCCGGAATCATCGGCACTGTGGCGCTCATCGGCTACGGTGCCCAGCTATTCCTCATGCCGGATGATGCAGAGATCACCTACCGGGGTGGACTCTTCCTCACTAGCGTGCTTGGTGTCCTAATGGTGTGGGGCGTGGTTCGCGAATACGGCCCGATGACCCCGCTCTTTCGGACCAAGGTCATGCGCTGGTTTGGCCAGCGTTCCTTCTCGCTATATCTCTGGCACTGGCCGGTCATCATGATGCTCAAGGCGCTTTTCGAGGGCAACCAAAACTCCGATAAATCGTGGATCCTAGGCCTTGTAGCCGTGCCGATTTCGCTGCTTCTGTCCGAGATTTCCTATCAGTTCATTGAGAATCCGTTCCGCCGCGGCGGCTATAAGAAGACATGGAAGACCTACTGGTCCTCCCGCCCAGGATTTAGCGAATTGCGCGATGGCTTTGGCAAGACCATGTGGCCGGTAGTCCCATTCCTAGTCATTGCCTCTGTAGCCGGCGTAGTCTACGGCGTTATTAATTCCAGCGATAAGACCGAGCTGGAGCAGCAACTGGAGCAGCTTCAGCAGCAGAACCAGAGCAGCAACAATGCCCCGGCGCAGCCGAATGATGCTGCGCCACAGCCGCCTGCTGAGGACAACGACGATAAGGCTGCCGCGAAGGATAAGAAGACCCGCCCGATGCCGCAGGGCAAAGACATCACCGCTGTCGGCGACTCGGTGATGCTGGCTTCTAGTGGCGCCCTCAAGCAGCGCTTCCCGCAGATTTACGTCGATGCAGACGTATCCCGCCACTACACCGCGGGTATCCAGATTCTGCAGCAGCTCAAGGATTCCGGCCAGCTGCGCGACACCGTCTTCCTCGGGTTTGGTACTAACGGCCCTGCCTTCCCGGACCAGATCAAGGAAGCGCTAGACATCATCGGCGAAGACCACACTATTGTCATGGCTGTTCCCTATGGTGACCGCGAATGGATGGCCCAATCCCAACAGGATGTCCTCGACGCAGCCAAGGAATACGACAACGTATATGTCGCAGACTGGTGCGGACACGCACAGAGCGACCCCGCAATCCTCTATTCCGATGGTGTTCACCCGATGCCGGAACGCACCGGCGAGTACTCGGATGCCTTCTACGACGCTCTAAAGCAGTACTCGAATGGCGATAAGACCGTGTCCTCTCAGTGCGTGCCGCAGTAAAGCAATGGAAGGCGCGAGGAGGGGCGTCGGAAAGCGCCTAGCTTCCTCCCCGCCCTTCGCGCTCACTGCGGATGCTGCTACTAGCGGAGCAAACTTTCCGGTGAGCGCGAAGGATGCTGGTGCGCTTAGGCATAGAAAAAGCTCGCCTTCTACATTGCGGTAGAGGGCGAGCTTTATTCGCTGGGATTAGTCGACGGAGAATTCGCCCATCTTGTCCCAGCCGGTGCGGCCTTCGATGTGAACGTTAATGATGTCCGGGGTTTCTACGAGGTACTTCGGGAATTCCTCGCAGGAGCGCTGGAAGTGCTCGCTCTGGACGTGCTCTACGTCCTTGCCGTCTGCGTAAGACTCCAGCAGCAGGAAGCGCTGGCGGTCTTCTGGATCGCGGAACCACTTGAAGTCGATGCAGCCCGGTTCTGCATTGCAGGCCTCGGTGTACCAATTGATTTCATCGAGGAAGGTCTCTGCGTATTCGGGCTTGACGTGGAACTGTACGTTGATCAAAATCATGCCCCGATTCTACCGGCACCGTGCGGCTTCATCATCGTTGCAGATGAAGGCCACGAATGCAGTGAAATCGGGGCTAGTGGAATGCGGTTTAGTTGAGGAAGAACTCCGCAACGTAGATGTAGGTTCCGTCATAAGCAGTTGCTACGCCAAAGCCGTATGGGGAACCAGCATTGACTGGAACATCGCGGTTGAACCAGTTCAGGCGGTCTTGTGCCTGCTGCTCGGTGAGGCGGTGAACAGAACCTTGTCCTTCGTCCTTGTGATTCAGGCCGTGGGCTACCCCGCCCTTGTAGTCGAGCTTGCCGGCGGCCCCCTGGTTGGCCCATTCCTGGGCGATGGCGGTGGCGTGGGCGTCCTTGCGGTGCCCAGCCTTCTCGAGGTGGGCGGTGGTGGCGGCCCCCAACTCGCCAGCGACCTTGGGCGCGTGGCCCGCCGGCTTGGCCAGGAATTCTGGCAGCGAGATATTGTACTTCTCGGCCAGCTCATAGGCCTGCGGTGGCAAGGTGAGGCGGAAATCCTGCACAGCGGCGAAAGGATCAGAAGAAAGCTGCTGAGCCTGAGAAGAAGCCTGCTGAATCTGCGGAGGCAAGGCCGGCTGAGCAGAGGCCACGGTGGAAGTACCAGTAATAACAAGAGCAGTGGACAGGGCGGCTACGGTTGCACGGTGAGAAAGCTTCATGCCCTCCACCGTGCCATAAGTGGCCGGCAGTTCGGAAGGAGTTTCCGGGCTGCGCAGGCAATTCGATACAACTTTGTTATGGTCCCTGTGTTCTTGAGCAAATACGGATGGTGGGACAATATCCTCACCGCGCATTTTTGGAGTACTGCGAAAGGTTGTTGACTGTTGCTGGACGTATTGACCGGGTTTGCGATTATTTTCGTAGTCATCGGCGTCGGGTTTGTGCTAGCCCACAGGGGTGTTATTGGCAAGGGCGAGGCGCGCTTGCAATTCAATCGCACGGCCTTCTGGGCGGCCACGCCGGCACTTATCTTCTCCAGCGTGGCTACATCCGATACCTCCGCGTTTGCGTCCCCAGTGGTGGCCGTGATCGCCGCTGCGTCCGTCGCCACCATGCTGTTGTATTGGCTGTGCAGCCGGCTACTCTTTCCACGCAGCGGCGCCGAAACCATGGCGGGTGCCGCGGCGGCGAGCTATTACAACTCGGTCAATATTGGCCTGCCCATTGCCACCTATGTCATTGGTGATGCCACCTACGTCATCCCGGCATTGGTTCTCCAGATGGCGGTGCTCTCCCCGTTTATCATTGCGGGGCTTAATGCGCAGGGGACGAGCCTGCGATCGATTTGGAGTTCCGTGGTCTCGGGGGTTACCGCGCCGGTGGTGTTGGCTGCGGTGGCCGGATTTATTGTCTCCGCGGCGCAGTGGCAAGTACCGGATGTGGTGATGAAGCCGCTGGAGATTTTGGGTGGCGCCTCTATTCCTATGATCCTGATGAGCTTTGGTGCCTCGTTAAAGGGCGACGGGCTATTGGAAGAAGACCGTCTGGCCACCATTACCGCGACGGTGTTGAAGTTGGTGGGCATGCCCGCTTTTGCGCTGGCCGTGGGCGCAGCGCTGGGCCTCGACGGCGCGGAGCTATACGCGGCGTTGATTTTGGCGGCGTTGCCCACGGCGCAGAATGTGTATAACTATACCGCCACCTATGAGGTAGGAGAAACCGTGGCCCGAGATACGGTCTTTCTCACTACCTTCCTGTCGCTGCCTGCGATGCTGGTCATCGCTGCCTTATTTGGCTAAACACCTAGTAGATGCCGACGTCGAGCGCGGCAAATTCGCGCTGCAGCTCATCGGGGTCAATGGCTCCCGCCACGTCCGGACCAGCGATGGCGGCAAAGCCGTCGAGCACAGATGCCCCGTAGTTATGACCGCGACCATCGGGTACGTCCTTTGCGCCGGGCAGATCGGCGGCTACTTGGAGGGACGAGATGATGGGCATCCACTGCATCACGCGCTCGGCAGAGTACGGGGTCCGCTCGCGCATCCAATCCGGCTCCTTAAAAGCCATCTGTGGCGACCACCAGGCCACCGGGTCCGAGGGGTGTTGGATATAAAGCATGCGGGTGCGCCCCCACTCCTCTTCTGGCACCGTGCCCCATTGGCGCACCTGCGCGTCATCGTTGGCAAAGCGCACGACGAGGCCGCCGGCGTATTCAGGGGAAATTTCAGAAGAGCCAGGGTCGCGGCGCTCCACAAACTGAGTGCGCAAGCGATTAAAGTGCGGCGGCCCAGTCAATAGGATGCCGTCGACGGAATTGGCGATATCGCGCACCCCGGAAAAGGCCGCTTCAATGCCCGTGGTGCCTAAGGATTCGCCGTACAGGTAGAGCTTCGGGCGCTTGTCCTCCGGCAGGCCGTTCCACCAGTCCACGATGGGGTTGATGAACTCCTGCCCGGCGCGTTCTACCTGACCACCGCCGGACAGGAAATGCAGGGCCGAGGGCATGGCGGAGTATTGGGCGGCCGCGATGGCGGTGTCGCCGCCGTAGAGCAGCTCGAAGGCCTGGGCGGAATAGGACGACACCCATCCCGTTCCGGTAGTCATAATGAGAAGCAGGGCCTTGCGGTCTTGGGCGTGGGTGCGCTCGAGTTCGTCGATAAGCAGCTGCGCTCGCTCCTCATTGGAGGCGCGATTGCCCAGGCCGGCATAGGCGCGAATGGGTTCTTTAGCGGGCTTTCCGGTAACCTCTTCCAATTCCGCGCGGTGCGCACCGGAGGAGAGGAAACGCGAGCCTTGCAGTCCCACCCCATTCCAGTCCACGCGGGAGTCTGGGGAGCCACTGCGCTCAGCAGACGTGGGACGCTGCGTTGCGGGATCGGGTTCGGCGTTTTGGGCGGTAAAGATCCTCTCGCCCACGCCCACAATGGCGCCGGGGATGAGGTTTTCCACGGTATACGTGCCCACCAAGGCCACGATGAGTACCGCACCCACAACGCGGTAGGCGGCGCGGAAGCGCTGGGGGAAGTGGCTGGAAAGCCAGCGCACGCAAAAGCGCAGCACGCGCAGGATGAAAAGGAAGGCGGTAAATACCGCAAGTGCCAACGGAACCACCAGCACATAGCTGGCAATGGTGGGCGCCGGTGCGGACAGGGCATCTGCGAGTTGGCGTTGCCACCGCACGGCAAAGACCGCAAAACCTATCATCCACACCACAAAAGCGGCGGTGGCGATGCGGGAGACGAGGCGGTAGCGCCGAGCTGGCCACGTGGTGGCATCGAGCCAGGCATGCCGGGGCGCCACATAGCGCACCACCAGCCGGTACCACACGAGCTTGAGGGCGATGCCCAGCGTATAGCCAAGCCCAGCGGCGATGCCGGAGACGAGCCCTTGGTAGAGCCAATCGCGCGGCAGAATGGATGGGGTAAGCCCCAGGGTAAAAAGCGCTGCGGCGCCGATAATGCCCCACAGGTCAAGGTGGCTGACAATATCGGCGATGCGGGCTTCTACCCTTCGAGCTTCTCCCCCAACTCCAGCCATTCCATCTCCAATTCCTCGTAGGCGCTGCGGTTTTCCTTTAGCTCTCCATCCAATTCGGTCAAGGCCTGGGTATCAACCTTTTCCGCAGCGGTGGCCATCTTCTCATTGATCTGCGCGGCCGCCTTTTCCAGCTTCTGCATCTTGCGCTCGAGCGCGTTCATCCTCTTGGTGATTTCGCGCTCTTGCTGGGACGAGAGCTTCTTTTCTGGCTTCGGTGCAGCGCTATCTGCCTTCTTTTCTCCCAGGTTGAGCACACCGGAGCTCTGCTGGGCCTCAAGTGCGGCGCGCTTGCGCAGGTACTCGTCGATGCCGCCAGGAAGGTTGGTGAGCTTGCCATCGCCAAAGAGCGCGTAAGTGTTATCCGCGATTCGCTCAATGAGGTAGCGATCGTGGGAAATGACCACTAGGGTGCCCGGCCAAGAGTCCAGGAGGGACTCCAGCTCCTGCAGGGTGTCGATGTCGAGATCGTTGGTGGGCTCGTCCAGCAGCAACACATTGGGCTCGGCCATCAGTACGCGGGTGAGCTGCAAGCGGCGGCGCTCGCCGCCGGAAAGGTCGCCTACCGGGGTGCGCTGACGCTTGGCGGAAAATCCTAGGCGTTCGGCCAGCTGGGAGGCGGAAAGCTCCTTTTTGCCGAGCTGAACGTAGGTGGCGACATCCTCAACGGCGTCGATAAGCCGACGCTGCGGATCCAAATCATCGAGCTCTTGGCGCAACCAGCCAAGGCGCACGGTTTGACCCTCGATGCGCTTGCCGGCCGCCAGCTCGTATTCGCCGGCTAGGGTGCGCAGGAGCGTAGTTTTGCCGGAACCATTAACACCTACTAAACCAATGCGCTCGCCGGGGGCTAGGCGCCAGGTGAGGTGATCCACCAAGGTGCGGCCGTCTGGGGACTTCACGGTGGCATCCTCAAGTTCGATGACCACGCGGCCTTGGCGCTGCTTAGAAAAGGCCATGAGCTCGACCTTATTGCGCGGCTCCGGGACGTCAGAGATCAGCGCCTCGGCAGCCTCGATGCGGTAGCGCGGCTTAGAGGTACGCGCCGGAGCGCCGCGGCGCAGCCAGGCCAGCTCCTTGCGGGCGAGGTTCTTGCGGCGCTGTTCCATGGCATCGGCCTGGCGGGCACGCTCGGCGCGGGCAAAGGTCCAATCGTTGTAGCCGCCCTCGTAGGTATCGACTACGCCATCGTGCACCTCCCAGGTCCACGTAGCCACGGTATCGAGGAACCAGCGATCGTGAGTAACCACGACCACGGCCAGGTTGCGCTTGAGCAGGTGGTCTGCGAGCCACTGCACGCCTTCCACGTCGAGGTGGTTGGTTGGCTCATCGAGCACCACGAGGTCCAAATCTTGCACCAGCGCGGCGGCCAGGTTCACGCGGCGGCGCTCGCCACCGGAGAGCGAACCCACCGGAGTATCGAGCCCAAGATCTACGATGCCCAGTCCGCCCAAGACATCGCGCACCTTGGCATTGGAGGCCCACTCATAGGTCTCCAATTCCAGCGGCTCGATGATCACTTGCGCGATGGTCAGCTCATCGGGCAGGTCAAAGCGCTGCGTAACCACAGCCATGCGCAAATCAGAGGTATGGGATACACGGCCGGCGTCGGGTGGCTCGATGCCGGTGAGCACCTCCAGCAGGGTGGTTTTGCCACCGCCATTAACGCCGACGATGCCGATGCGATCGCCGCTTTGCACACCTAGGGATACCCCGTCTAGGAGGGTTTTTAATCCATAAGTTTTGCTGACTTGCTCGAGGTTAATCAGGTTTGCCATAACGAGTGTCCATCTTAATACCTCCCTGCACATACCCCCGCATTTCTCCAAACTATTGCTATTGATTTTCACGTCCAATAGTGTGCCTATGTATGAAGCATTACACACTTTCCCTCTGCGCGGTGCTCTCTGCCGCGGCAGTAGCCATTGCCTCCTGTTCCGCCCCCACCGAAGAGGAAAAGGATTCCCTGCACTCCCACGACCACGCGCACAGCGAGGAGGACCACGCTCACGAGCACGCCCATGAGCATGAGCATGAGCACGGCCATGACCACGCCGGGCACTCGCACGAAGGTTTCGAAGCCGAGGAGGGCGAGACCGAGGTAGCCCAGCTGCCCACCCGCATTGTCATTTCCCACGCGGACGGACTGCGTACTTATGACGCCAAGACCGGCAAGGTAATCGGCGAGGACAAAATGAATGCCTTCCTGCGCTTGAGCGATGCCGGCGATGACCGCCACGTCGTGGTCACCAAAGGCGATAGCTTCCTTACCTACGACACCGGGCGCATCACCAAGGGCCACGGCGATCACAACCACTACTACACCGCTGAGCCTTCGCTTGGCGACGCCCCTATCAAGGCCCCGCACGCCGGCCATGTGGTCCACCACGACGGCTTTACCGCACTGTTTTCTGATGGCGATGGCGTAGCGAAAATTTACAAGACCGAAGACATGGGCAAAGACGATGCCCAGCCGGTCAATACCGTAGAGACGGGGGCTGCACACCACGGCGTGGCCGTACCGCTGAAGGATGGCTCGGTAGTTATCACCAAGGGAACCGAGGACGAGCGCCACACCATCCAGCACCTGGACAAGGAGGGCAAGGTCCTTACTGAAACCACCGAGTGCCCTGGCGTACACGGCGAGGCCGCCGCTGGTAACGGCAATATCTTCTTCGGCTGCGAGGACGGCCCTGTAGTCTTCGACGGCACCAAGTTCCACAAGGTAGATGCCTCCGCCTATGCCGGTGCAGGCGGCTACCAGCGCTCGGGCAATGCTGCCGGTTCGGAGGAATCCGATGTCATCTTGGCCGATAATAAGATCGACAAGGTTGCAGAGCTCGAACGCCCCACCTCCGTAACCCTGGTGAATACCAAGGACTTTTCCGCGAAGAAGGTTGACCTCGATGCTTCCTATTGGTTCCGTTCCCTGGCCCGCGGCCCGCTAGGCGAGGCACTGGTGCTCACTACCGACGGCAAACTCAACATCATCGACCCAGATTCCGGCGAAATCACCTCGCAGATCGATGCCATCTCCAAGTGGAAGGAAAATAAGGAATGGCAGCAGCCGGGGCCAATCCTGCAAGCTGCCGATGGCTACGCCTTTATTACCGACGCCCAAAAGAAGCAGCTCGTGGTCATCGACCTCCTCCAAGAAAAGGAAGTCAACCGCTTCGACCTCGACATCGAGCCCACCGAGATGACGGTGCTCTAGCTACAGCACCACGGCGCCGCTAGCGGGTCCATGGGTAGCCACACCCTTGGTTCCGGGAATCTCCACCGTCACTTGGGAGACCACTTCCCTAGCCTCCTCTGCCCCAGCGCAGAGGAAGGCGCAGGTCGGACCGCTGCCGGAGACGATGCCCGCGAGGGCTCCGGCGGCCACACCCGCCTCCAGCGTCTTGCGCAGGTCCGGGCGCAGGGAAAGCGCCGCCGGCTGCAGGTCATTATGCAAGTGCTCTGCCACCCGGTGCGGGTCGCCCGAGATAAGCGCCTGCGATACTGCCGCAGTATCCATGTGCGGCGCGCCGCCGCGACCCTTTTCTCGCATCTCATCCAGCTTGTGAAAGACCTGCGGGGTAGATAGCCCGCGGTCCGAGGCGATAAGCGCCCAATGGTAGGTACCGCGCGCCATCATCGGGGTAAGCTGCTCGCCGCGCCCCGTACCGAGCGCGGTGCCGCCCAACAGGGTAAAGGGAACATCCGAGCCTAGCGCCGCGCCTAGCGCGTCCAGAATCGGCTCGCCCACCGAGTCGATGTTGTAGTAGCCGCCATAGCAGCGCTCGGCTAAGCGCAACGCGGCGGCCGCATCAGCAGAGCCGCCCGCCATGCCACCGGCGGTAGGGATGGCTTTGTGGATTTCCAGCGCTACCTCCGGCAGCGCCTTCGGCCCATGGGTGGTGTATAGGTACTGCATGATGCGGTTAACCGCGGTCCACGCCAAGTTTGTATAGTCCTCTGGCACGCCCTGTGCATGAGGGCCCGTGACCTTTAAGCCTTGAATGCGCGGCTTATCCACCTCGGGATTACCCAAGTCCGTGAGCGTCACGGTGTCATGCAATTCCAAAGACTGAAAGACGCTGGCAAGCTCATGGAACCCATCCTCGCGCGGTTCCTCCACACCGAGGTGAATATTGACCTTGGAGTGAGCGCGCGCGGTATAGACGAACGGTTCGTTATCTAGCGGTGCACTCATTTAGATTCCCGCCAATCGTACGAAGTCTTCTACGGCGAGCTTCTCGCCGCGCTGCTTCGGATCGATATCCGCTGCGCGCAAAGCTTCCTCGGCGGCGGCACCCGAGCCAAAGTGTCCAGATAATGCCGCGCGCAGGGTCTTGCGGCGTTGGGCAAAGGCGGCGTCGATAACCGGCCACACCTTAGCCCGCGACTCATCGGTGACCGGCCAGGGGGCGTCTGCAAAGACGTCTATGCGCACCAGCCCGGATTCAATATTGGGCGCGGGCCAAAAGACGTTCTTGCCAATCGTGCCAGCCTTGGAGACCTTGCCATAGAAGCCCGCCTTGACCGAGGGCACCCCATAAACCTTGCTGCCGGGCTGGGCAGCGAGACGGTCCGCCACCTCCAGCTGAACCATCACCAGCACGCGGCGAATGGAGGAAAAAGTCTCCAACAAATGCAGTAGAACCGGCACTGCGACGTTATACGGCAGGTTGGCCACGAGGGCAGTCGGCTCCGTGACGTCAGAATCTGTCACGCGCAACGCGTCCTTTTCCACTACGCGCAGGCGCGGCGCATACTCAGGGGCACGCTCGGCCACGGTATCGGGCAGCTGCGCCGCCAGGCGGGAATCGATCTCTACCGCGGTCACATCCCCCACGGCCTCAACCAAGCCAAGGGTCAGCGATCCCAATCCGGGGCCTACCTCGAGGACGCGGTCTGTGGGGTCCAGCTCCGCCGCGGCGACGATGCGCCGGATGGTATTCGGGTCATGCAGAAAGTTCTGCCCCAGCTTCTTGGTGGGCACGATGTCGAGCTTCTCCGCGAGGGCGCGGATCTCTACGGGACCCAAAAGCGCGGCGCCGGTGGAATCAGTCATGCCTTCTAACTTAGTAGAAGAGACAAAAAAGCCGCACACCACAGTGGGTGTGCGGCCAAGAAGCGCTGCGGTTTAGCGCAGGCCCAGCTTGGAAGTACATGCCGGCCATGCGCCCCAACCCTGCGCTGCCTGCACCTTTTCTGCCACGGCAATCTGCTGCTCGCGGGAAGCCTGCCATGCCTCCGGCGCGTACTCGGTGCCGCCGAATGCCGCCCAGGTGGATGGGGTGAACTGCAGGCCACCGGAGAAGCCGTTGCCGGTATTAATAGACCAGTTACCGGTGGCCTCGCACTGCGCGATGGAATCCCAGACGGAACCATCGGCCACCGCCGGAGCAGCAGCACCGGAGTTGCCGCCCTCCTCCGGCTTTTTCTCCTCGGCCTTCTTGGTGCCGCGGGCAATGGTGGCAGCCTTAGGCTCGACGGTCACCTTTTCCTTGATGACGTCATTGGATTCCTTAGCGCCGTCCTTCATTACCAGCTTGTGGGTAATAACGCGCTTGCCCTTAACGCCTTCCTCGCGGACCTCTTCGGTGCCCTCTTCCAGCTCCGGGTCATCGACAAAGTTGGGCTCGGCGTCAAACTCTTCTTCCGAGTCATAGACGGTGGTAGAAACCTGGTCCACCTTGATGGACATGCCTTCGGTAACCTTGGTCTCCTTGGACGGGAAGACGCGGTCATCGTCATCAACGTCGATATTGCGGGCCTTGAGAACATCCTCGACGGTCTTAGCGGCAATCTTGGTGTAAGTGACCTTGCCGCCATCATTAATCTTGACGATCTTCGGGGACACAACCTCAAGGTCCATGCCCTCTTCCAGCTGGGCGTCCTCGTCCACGTCGGCATCGCCAGACTTCACAGAAGCACCCTTGACCACGCCGTTGAGGCTACCCAGCAGGTCAGAAACGGTGAGGTCGGTGGTGGACAGCTGCTGCTGCACACCGTCGATGGTCACGGCCACCGGCTTGGCGGTGCGCACGGAAATCTCATCGCCATCACCCACGGATTCGGACGGGGCCGGGGAGACGATGTCTTCCTCACTCACCTGCACGCCGGCTGCCTCCAGCGCGCCGTCGACATCCTTGGCAAAGGTAGCCAACTCCACCTTGTCGCCGTTGATGTCCACGGTGACGTCCTTTTGTGCCGCAACGGCTACCACGCCGCCGACGGCCAGGGTGCCCAATACGCCACCCGTTGCCAGACGCAGTGGCAGCGAGCGGGAGTTATTGAGGCGCTTGATCTGATGAGGTGACATGCTGAATGAATCTCCGGTAGTGCAGGTTTCAACAATTACAAGAGTTTAGGTCAGCAAAGAAATCCACGCAGGCAATTCCCTTGCTCAGATCCGCTGCTGCCGCACCGAGAGCGGCGCTGCAAGACCCTAGACCTAAACGAACGATTAATAACGATACGATAACAGCACCACAAAGTCGAGGACTAATCCACCACACGCCTCACTGGACACACAATCGCCACACCAAACACCCCCGCCACCCCTGACCAGCGGGTTTTATTTTTGTGAAAACCGTCACCTAGGCGTTAGCGCAGGCCGTAAACGCGATCAAAAGTGTCGTTTACCTCCGCCGCTAACGCCTGCACCGTCTGATGGCGCACGCGAGCGATGCATTCATATGTGTGCCCGATAAGAGCCGGTTCATTGCGCTGGCCCCGGTAGGGCTCTGGCGTCATATATGGCGCATCGGTTTCCACCAGAAGCTGACCAGCCGGTGCCTTCGCCGCCGCCTGCCGCAGCTCGGCGTTGCGCTTGAAGGTGACGTTGCCAGCAAAGGACAATACGTAGCCGCGCTCCAAGGCTTCCTCGGCCACCTTCAGCGGCGAGGAAAAGCAGTGCAGCATGACAGTGTCGGGTGAGGGGGCGTCGGCAAGAATGCGCATTAAGTCCGCATCCGCCTCGCGGTTGTGAATCATCAGCGTCTTGCCATGGCGTACCGCAAGGTCAATATGCCAGCGCAGGGATTCCTCCTGCTGAGCCATAGTCGCGGTGGTCTCCGGCTCGTGCTGCACCCAGTAGGCATCGAGGCCAGTCTCTCCCACCGCTACGCAGCGCGGATCCACCACCATCTCCTCCAGCGCCACCTTGGTTGGCGCATCCAACTCATTGGCGCACACCGGGTGGATGGCACAGGCGGCATAGACATCCGGAAAGGAATGTGCAGTAGCCAGCGCCGCGGCCGATTCACGGCGGTCATCGCCCACCGTCACCATACGGCTAATACCGGCGGTGCGCGCGCGATTGACCAGCACCTCATCGGTGTCCTTGTGGGAAAACAGATGCGTGTGAGCATCGATGAGGCCGCTTAGGCCCGGTGCCGGAACGGGAGTGGGACGTCGCTTCTTTTTAGCCATACGGGCAATTGTAATATTGGCTGCCATGTTGATCAGACCCGCTGGCCTTGCGGATGTGCCCGCCATGACCGAGACCCTCAACTGGGCCATCGAGCACACCGACGTCATCTTCCGCACTACCCCGGCTAGCATCGCAGAGCGCGAGGACTACCTGTGCCACATCTGGGAAGAGGGCTGCCCGTGCCTCATCGCGGAGTCCGATTCTGGTGCCTACCTGGGGTGGGCGCTCTACCATCCTTACCGCGATCCGCAGGTGTGGACGGGCTGTTATGAGACCACCATCTATCTCTCCCCCGCCGCTCAGGGCCAGGGCGTAGGCACCACGTTGCTTGGCGCCTTGGTGGATGCGGCCCGCGCCGATGATAAGGTCCATTCCCTGCTCGCGCTCATCGTTTCCACCAATGTTGCATCGCTAAAGTTGCATGAAAAGTTCGGGTTTGAAAACGTGGGTACTCTTAAAGAGGTTTGCTACAAGTTCGATCACTGGTTGAGCCTCACCCACCTACAACTTCTGGTGTAAAGGAATTTCTATGCATATCCGTCCTGCCGAGCTTGCCGACGCCCCCGCGCTCACCGCCATCTACAACGCCGGCTCCGCAGCGAAACCCGCCGCTAACCTGGTCACGTGGCAAGAAGATGTCTCTGACCGCGAAGAGTGGCTCAAGGAAATGTTTAAGGTCGGCTCCCCGGTCTTTGTAGCCGTGGACGATGATGAGGTCATTGGCTGGGCGGCCTACTTCCAGTTCGTAACCCCCGCCATCTATTACGGCACCGTGGAAGACTCCGTCTACATTGCCCCCTCCGCTCAGGGCAAGGGCGTGGGCTCCGAGCTTCTCGACGCCCTCATGGACGTCGCCGCCGACGACACCTACGTACAGACGATTATTACCTATATCGTCGATACCAACGAGGGTTCCATCGCCCTACACAAGAAGTTCGGCTTTACCGAGACCGGCCGCATGCCGAATATCCATACCAAGGATGGCGTCCGCCTCGGCTTGGTACACCTCCAGCGCGATTTCGAGCGCTAAACCACCCTTCCGGGCAAGGATTCGGTATTTCGAACTCCTTCCTTCCACACCGGAATATAGAAACGGCCGCGTTACGCCCTCTTCTTTGTTGGAAAAGAGCAATAACGCGGCCGTTTTAGGTGCTATTACTTAGTAACAGGCGCCCACTCCGGGCCAGTCTCGCCCAGCTCCGGGTCGAGCTTAGAGATGAGCGGCTTCGGCTTGGCCAAGGCGGTGCCCGGCTCTACCTGGATGCGCTCCCACTTTGCCTGCTGCTGGGTGTAGTCACCCATGATGACCGGATACTCGTGGCCCTCTGGCGGCAAGCCAGCACCGACGAGCTCTACCGGGATATCGTCCTTGACATCATGGACCTCTGGCTGGACCGCCCACACGCCCTCGCGGCCCAAGGTTTCATGAACCTTCTGTGCGGTAAACGGCAGGTACGGCGTGAGCATGACATTGCAGTCAGAGACCACCTGAAGAGCAGTCCACAGCACGGTGGCTAGACGCTCGCGCTGGGTCTCATCCTTGGCCAACTTCCATGGCTCTTGGTCTGCGATATAAGCGTTGGCTTCGCCGACGACGTGCATGATGGCGGTAATCGCCTGCTTGAACTTGGACTGTTCCAGCAAAGAACCGGCGGTCTCGAAGGTCTCTTCCGCCAGCTGCAGGATTTCCTTATCCTTTTCTTCCAGCGCTGCTGGTGCCGGAACCTCACCGAAGTTCTTAAACGCCATAGAAACGGTGCGGTTGACCAAGTTGCCCCAGCCATTGGCGAGTTCATTATTGATGCGGCGGACAAATTCATCCCAGGTGAAGTCCGTGTCGTTGTTTTCCGGACCGGCCACGGCGATGAAGTAGCGCAGGGCATCTGGGCCAAACTCCGCCAAGAAATCCTTGACATAGATGACAACGCCCTTGGAGGAGGAGAACTTAGAACCAGACATGGTCAAGTACTCAGAGGAGACAATTTCCGTAGGCAAATTCAGCTCGCCGTACTGGTGAAGCTCACCGCCCTTGTTGCCCTTGCCGGCATAGCCCAAAAGCTCGGCCGGCCAGATCTGGGAGTGGAAGGTGATGTTGTCCTTGCCTTGGAAGTAATAGTGGCGGGCCTCCGGGTTCTGCCAGAAGTCCTTCCAGGCTTCAGGCTGACCAGTGCGGTATGCCCACTCGATAGAGGAAGACAGGTAACCGATGACCGCATCGAACCACACGTAGAGTTTCTTGGCGTTATTGTCCTGCCAGCCCTCAACGGGGATGGGAATGCCCCAGTCAATATCGCGCGTCATGGTGCGCGGGCGCATATCCTCTAGCAAGTTCAGGGAGAACTTCAGGACGTTTGGGCGCCAGTCCTCACGGGTGGAAAGCCACTTTTGCAGCTCCTCCTTGATGGCGGGCAGATCCAGCAGGAAGTGCTCAGTTTCAATGAACTTCGGGGTCTCGCCGTTGATCTTGGAGACCGGGTTAATCAGGTCCACCGGGTCGAGCTGGTTGCCACACTCATCACACTGGTCACCGCGGGCCCCATCCGCACCGCAGATGGGGCAGGTGCCCTCAATATAGCGGTCCGGCAGGGTGCGTCCGGTAGACGGCGAAATAGCGCCCTGGGTGGTCTCTTTGAGCATGTAGCCATTGGCATACAGACCCTTGAAGAGTTCCTGTACCACGGAGTAGTGGTTACGGGTGGTGGTACGAGTAAAGAGATCGTAGGACAGGCCGAGGTTGGCTAGGTCAGTGACGATCTGGCGGTTGTAGCGGTCTGCGAGCTCGCGAACGGATACGCCTTCTTTGTCCGCTTGAACCAATAGCGGAGTGCCGTGCTCGTCCGTACCGGAGACCATGAGTACGTTGCGGCCACGCATTCGCTGGAAACGTGCAAAGACGTCAGAAGGAACACCAAAGCCGGCCACATGGCCGATGTGGCGCGGGCCGTTGGCATAGGGCCAGGCAACATTTACTACTACAGACTCAGTCATGGGTTCTACTGTATCGAAGCCGGCTCTTGTCCACACGATCAGGGCAGACATTTACTTCGCAGGTGAACCGCTTTTTCAGAACAAAGCGCCCACCGCTTCCCCATTGCTGAGGAAACGATGGGCGCTATGAAAGCAACCGCAAAGGGTGCGAATTACTTGCGCTTCATTGGGTGCTTGAGGCGCTCGTTGCGGCGCTTCTTAAGTACCTGCGTGCGCTGGTACTCACGGTGCAAGCGGCGCTCGCGGGCCATCTTGCGCTGGAACTGCTGTGCCTCGCGGTACTCGAGGTAAATGACATCCTCGCTCAGCGCCTTGTAGATGGCGAACATCAGGCCAACGACAATGAACAAGAATGGCAGTGCAGCAACGATGGTGACGTTCTGCAGGTTAGACAGTGCGTCCTCATTAGCCAGAAGCAGGGTCAGGCCTACCAAGGCAGTCAGTGCGCCCCATGCCGCGGATAGCCACGGCTTAGCGGTAGAAGCACCGTTTTGAGACATGGAGCCCATCACCGTGGATGCGGAGTCCGCAGAGGTGACGAAGAAGGTAGCCAGAAGGACCGCTGCAACAATACCGGCAACGAAGCCGCCCGGCATGGACTGCAGGAGGTTGAACAGCTCTTCCTCAGCAGACTCGCCGGTAATGGATTCGCCGTTTTGCTCCATGTGGATAGCGGTGCCGCCGAAGATAGCGAACCACAGGGTGGATACGCCGGCTGGAATAAGCAGGACACCCAGGCAGAACTCGCGGACGGAACGGCCACGGGAGATGCGTGCCAAGAACATGCCCACGAATGGGGACCAAGAAACCCACCATGCCCAGTAGAAGATGGTGTAGCCAGACAGCCACTCACCGGCGGCGCCGTTTTCGGACTCGGCCGTGCGGCCGATCATCTCGGTGAAGTAGTTGAGGTAGTTACCGATGGAGCCAGGAATCTGGTTCAGGATGGTAACGGTCGGACCCAAGATGAACACGAAGATGGCCAGCACTGCGGCGAGGACCATATTCGCATTGGAAATGTACTGAATGCCCTTGCCCACGCCGGACATCGCAGACAGGAGGAATGCGAGGGTAAGGACCAGAACGATGCCAATAACCACGGAATTGGTGGGGTTATCGATGATTCCGGATGCCTTCAAGCCGGCCTGAATCTGCAGGGCGCCCAGGCCCAGGGAGCAGGCGGTACCGAAGACGGTGGCGAAGATGGACAGGACATCGATGAACTTGCCCACCGCACCGTTGGCGTTACGCTCGCCGATAAGCGGCACGAAGGCCTGGCTTAATAGCTGCTTGCGGCCAATGCGGAAGGTGGAGTACGCGATGGCCAAGCCAACGATGGCGTAGACCGCCCAGGGATGCAGCGTCCAGTGGAACATGGCATAGGCCATGGACGAACCCACGTTGCCAGTGCCCTGGCCTGGGGTGCCGTCACGGTAGTTAGCCAGCGGCTCGGAAGCGCCGTAGAACATCAGGCCAATGCCCATACCGGCGGCGAACATCATGGCAATCCACGATGGCGTGGAAAATTCCGGCTCCTCATTAATGTGGCCCAACTTGATGGAGCCGAACTTGGAGGCGGCAATAAAGACAACGAACACCACGAAGACGGTGCCGAAGAGGATATAGGCCCAACCGAAGTTGTCCACGACCCAGGTCAGGGCCGAAGAGGAGAAGTTGGCAAAGTTATCCGGGGCGGCCAGGCCCCACACAACGATCGCGGCAATCAGCACGCCGGCAATGCCGACGATGGACCAATCGATTGGCATATTGTCACGATCGGCCGCGATTTCCACCTCAGGATCGTCATAGCGCTCCGGGTGGAAACCATCGGAGTGAATCATATCCTGAAGCTGGCCGGTGGCAGATTGTGCGTCCAGCTGTTCGTCTACAGTCTGATAATTCTCAATAGGCTGCCCGCTCGAAGAAGCAGAAGCCGGCTGCGCCTGTGCGCCGACCGGTTCCTTTCCTTCTTCTGGCACGCCTGTGCCCATATTTTCCGAGTTTGTCATGAGCTATACAGTGGTGCGGAACTACTCAATTATCAAACGAAGCACAGAGAAACCTCGCTGCTCAACGCCGTTTCCCAGGGATTTTCCACGATAATTTGAAAGGTTTTTACGCTTCATTTCCCCATGTAAATACCGCTTTAAGCCGCCCACACGCCCGAACACTATAACAATTCAATTACAAAGACCCCGTTAGTGAAACCGTCTAGGAACGATGCGGGGTGTGACGTAATCGAAACAACCGGTGAGGCTAGGACTTGCGTGCATCCAAGGCGGCATCGTAAAGCTCGCGGTTGGAAACCTCAGTACCTTTGGCTACCTGCTTGCACGCGTCCTTCAGCCGCATCCCCGCCTCCGCTAGCTCGAGCGCCTTGGGCACCAAGTCTGCGGCGGTAGCGGCAGCGGCTGTACCGCCCTCGATCACCACGGTGATCTCTCCCCGAGCACCGTCTACTGCCCACTCGGCAAGCTCACCCAAATTGCCGCGGCGGATTTCCTCATAGGTCTTGGTCAGCTCCCGGCACACCGCGGCCGGGCGGTCGGCGCCGAGAATTTCCGCTGCCTCGGCCAGGGTTTCGGCCACGCGGTGAGGAGATTCGAAGAAGACGATGGCTCGCTTTTCGTTGCGCAGTGACTCCAGCCACGCCTTGCGGGGACCGGGCTTGCGAGGAGGAAAGGCGTCGAAAAGGAAGTGCCCCACGCCCAGGCCCGAAAGCGCCAGGGCCGTCGGCACTGCGGAGGGGCCGGGAAAACAGGTCACGGGAATATCGCGCTCGGCCGCCGCGGCCACCAAGGACAGGCCCGGATCAGAAATAATCGGCATGCCGGCATCGGTAACGACGAGGACGGTGCCCGACGCGGCGGCATCGATAAGCTGCTGGGCCCGGTCCTTTTCATTGTGATCAAAATTGGACACCACCCGTCCAGAAATCTCGATCCCCAAGGCCTGGGCCAGATTGCGCACGCGCCGCGTATCTTCGGCCGCGATGACGTCCGCATACTGCAAGGCATGCATTAAACGCGCGGAGGCATCTCCTACGTTTCCCAGCGGAGTGGCGGCGAGGATTACCCCGCGCGGTAGTGGATCCAGACCTAAAACAGACATGCCTCTAGCATTCCATACTCTCTAATGCGCGGTTGCGCTACGTTGTCGCCTAGACTCAACCAAGTGACTATTGCTACCGCTGCCCCATCGCGCACCACGCACGACACCGTGGCTCCGCCAGCACCCCGCGCCTATCAGTGGGGCAAGGCTGACTGGATAAGCACTAGCGTCGTCGGCGTCCTTGCACTCATTACCCGCTTTGTCGGCCTTACCGCGCCCGTTTCCAAGGGCACGCCCGTCTTTGATGAAAAGCACTACGTTCCCCAAGCCTGGGACATGGTGCGAAGCTGGGATAACCTTTTTATCGGCGGTATTGAAACCAACCCCGGCTATGGGCTGGTGGTACACCCACCGCTGGGCAAGCAGATCGTGGCACTTGCCGAATGGGTCTTTGGTTATTCCCCTCTGGGCTGGCGTTTTATGACGGCGCTTTTCGGAGCAGCCACCGTGCTCTTGACGATGTCCCTGGCCCGCCGGGTCTCTTCATCCTGGCAGGTAGCAACCCTAGCTGGCCTCATCGCCGTATTTGATGGCGTGCTCTTGGTCTCCTCCAAGTTCGGCATGCTGGATATCTTCCAAGTCTTCTTCGTGGTAGCCGCCGCCTGGGCGCTCGCCCGCGATCATAATCAGATGCGCGAGCGCCTCCACAACGCGTTTGTGAAGGACCGGATGGGCTCTTCCGCCTTCGGACCGCGCTTTGGATTCCGCTGGTGGCGCCTCCTTGCAGGTGTCTGCCTGGGACTTTCCCTGGGCGTCAAGTGGTCCGGCCTGTACTTCATCATGTTCTTTGGCCTGATGTCCGTCTTTAGCGACCTTGCCTTGCGCAAGCGCTATGGGGTACGCCGCTATATCCTCGGCACCCTGGTGCGCGATACCCCTGCTGCCCTGGCCTCCCTTGTGCTCGTGCCGGTACTGCTCTACGCCTGGACCTGGCGGGCTTGGTTCTCGTCAGAAACCGCCGTGTACCGCCATGCCAAGGTGGATGGCACCATCGAGGATGGATCGTGGCTGCTGAACCTGCCCGATTCCTTAGCCGGCTGGTTCTACTACCACTCCTCTGTCCTGGAATTCCACGCCAGCCTGACCTCCTCCGGCGGTCATCATCACCCGTGGGATTCCAAGCCCTGGGCCTGGCTCGTTGCCGCCCGCCCCATCTTGTACTACTCCTCCACCGACCTGCAGTGCGGTGATGGCAGTAACGAATGCCGCAAGATGCTCTACCTCTTTGGCACCCCGGCCATCTGGTGGCTGGTCATCCCGGCCGTGCTGTGGGGACTGTGGTCGCTCGTTATTCGCCGCAACCGCGCCTTCCTTATCCCCCTGGTGGGCTTTGCGGCAGGCTTCTTGCCCTGGCTCGCGGCCTTTGACCGCCAGATGTATTTCTTCTACGCCACGGCTTTCATCCCCTTTGTCATCGTGCTTATTGCGTTAGCTTTAGGCCAGCTCATCGGGCATGGCAGGCCTGTGCGGTGGGGATGGCTAAAGAGCTTGGCCGGCGGCCCCGTACGCTGGGGAACCATCGCCGCCGTGTTCTACCTAGCCCTGGTAGTGGCGATGTTCTTCTATTTCTCCCCCATTTTGTATGGCTACAAGATTCCAGATTCCTGGTACCACTCCATGATGTGGCTGCCGAGCTGGACCTAATTCGGCCAGAGTGGAGTGATTATTGCGGCTGCGCGTTGAGGGACTTCCACCACGCGCGCACCAGGTAGCCCTTTTCCGCCGCCCAGGCCCACGCCAGGCTCAGAGTCGCCAGCGCGGTGGCGATAAGGAAATACACCTGCTCAATGGTTACGGTACCCAGCGCTATATCGCGCATGCCAAAGCCGAAGAGGAAGGCAAACATCGTGGCCGATACCGGAAGTAGTCCGGTGACCGCTGCGGGGCGCCAGGCGCTGAAGAATAGGCCACAGGCCATGCCAAAGCGCACTGCCGCGCCCTCCATCAGCAGGTTGGCTCGCTCCGGATCCGCAGTGGGATCCAAAATCTTTCCTTCCTCGCCCAACGGTACGAGCCCGGAGGCGTGCACGATGAGCACCACTGCCCAGATTGCAAAGATTGCACCCATAAGAACCATGGCGGCACGCGCGACCGTGAGGTTGGCTTGGCGCGCGCTCGCGGTACGCCGCCATTCCGGCTCCACGCCGGCCAAGATGACATCAGAAAGATCCGTAGGCGGCGCCATTCCGGAATCCGCAGGCTCCACAAAGCTCAGTGAACGCGATAGCGCGGCCGCCTTGTCGCGAAAAGCGCGGCATTCGGCGCAGCTTTCCAGATGAGTATCAATGACGTCCTGGGACAGATCGGAGTGCTCTCCATCCATGTGCGCGGAGATAGCCGCTTGGACCTGACTATGCGTCAACATTGCTGAGCACCCCGTCCATGCTGGCTCTGCCGGAGCCAAAAATTACGATCATCAGCAGGGACAACAGCAATACCAGTGGGTATTCGATTCCCCCATCGGCAGCAAAAAGCCCGTGGCCCAGATGCACGAAATACAGGGCACACCCCATAAGCAAAGCCAGCGCCCCAGCGACAAAAGTGGTGAGCAGACCAACGACGAGGAATGCACCGCCGGCCATCTCTCCTATGGCGGCGATATAGCCGGAAAGCTGTGGCTGCGGCACCCCCAGGGCGGAAAATTGCCCCACGGTTTCATCCATGCCGGTCATAAACATCTTGTCCACGCCGTGTGCGATAAAGATTAATCCGAGGACCGCTCGAAAAATAAGCAGTGCGGCATCGCGTACGGCAGGTCTATTCATGCTGAACAGATTACCCTGAACCCCTCACCCGATGCGAAGGCAATGGACTACACCCATACTCCTGGGAAATTCGCCCTTTGGCGGGGGAAGGAAAAGAACACAGCGGCGCGGGCTGTTTCAATGGGAACCACGCACAAAAGATAAAAGGAGAACACACCATGAGCGAACCAACCACGCAGTCCGAAGAGCGCACCACCTTGGTCTATGACGATGATGGCCTAGGCCGCCCGCCTTGGGCGATGTCCTCGCCGATGCTGAAGGAGTATTACGACACCGAATGGGGCCTGCCCATTTTCGATGAAGCTGGACTCTACGAGCGCTTGAGCCTCGAGTCTTTCCAGTCCGGCCTGTCCTGGGCAGTGGTGCTCAAGAAGCGCGAGGCCTTCCGTGCGGCCTTTTGCAACTTCGATCCGGACAAGGTCGCCCAATTCGATGAGACGGACGTGGAGCGTTTGCTTGGCGACGCCTCTATTATCCGCAACGAAACCAAAATCCGCGCCGCGATTAATAACGCCAAGGCGACCATCGCTCTGCGCGAAGAAGGTGGGCTGGCGGAGTTCATTTGGGCCTACCAGCCTCCGGAGAACCTCTACCCCACCGTGATGGAAGATATTCCGAAAAAGAGCTACGAGTCCAAGCTCATGTCCCGCGAACTCAAGAAGAAGGGCTTTCGCTTCGTTGGACCGGTTACCTGTTTCGCCCTCATGGAGGCCATCGGCATGATTGACACCCACCTTATCGGCTCCCATCGCCGCGGTACCTCCGGGGTGTGGTTGGAGAGCGGCGTGCCGAATTATGGCCTAGCGCAGGAGTACAACGCGCTCGCGAACTCGCAGACAGCGGGCACCGACGAGCTCCACGGCGCTGCTAGCTAGTCCGCCACGCGCGCTTATCCAGCGCGGCGGGCCGCTAGGTCATCGCGACGGCCATAACCATCGGGCCCGGCGTGCGGGCCGTCAAAGTCGCCGTCCTCACCATCGCTAAAGCTCAGCGGAAGGTGCACGAAGTCCGGGCTCTCATCGTCGATTTCCACAACCACGGCGCCTGGGCGGCGCAGATTGCGCGGAATCTTTAGCTCTTCGTCCTCGGCGTTGCGCACGCCCAAACGGGCGCGGCGCAGGTGGCGCACACGGCGGCGCATCAGTGCCTGTTCCTGGCGTACCTGAGAGCGAAGGGCGATCAAGTAAGCCACGGTGAGCACGCCGGCGACGGCAGCCAACCACCACGTCCAACCACCGACCACGATTCCGAGGGCTACCGTGAGCACCACGGTCACGGCAAGCCCCAGCAGGGTGCGCTGACGTCGCTGGTATCGCGTTGCAGACTTTTCCTTTTCCGCAACCGGGTCCCAGCCACCGCGGCCCAAACGACGCTGGGCGAATTCAACCTCGTCCTCGGACAGGTCGGTATCCATGCCGGTTTCGTCTGCTTCGGCGGTCGCCGCGAGCTCCTCGGATCCCTCGGCCTCGTCTACCTCGTCCGCGCTGGCAGGATCTACGGAGTCATCCTCATTGACCTCGGCCTTGTCAACGGCTCCCGGATACATGAGGTCTACCGGCGAGGTAAAGGTTTCGTCGTAGGCATAGGCATCGTTCGCCACGCTAGAGACAGCTGGGGCGCTAAATACCTCAGCCTCGGACGCAGCAACATCGGAGGCTTTGTCCTCAGTGGACTCGTCCGCGGCGTCGTCCTCGTCCTCCAGCAGCACGTCGTCGACGTCGTCCGCCTCTGCGGTGTTGGCTTCCTTGTCCGCATCAGCCTGCTGGGAGGCAGGAACCGCAGCTGCCTGTGGCTCGACTGCAGACTCGTTTTCATCTGCAATCACTTCTTCCACCAATTCGCCGTCGATGGTTTCTGCCTGTTGCGTGGATTCTTCGCCAGTGGTGGAGGTGGACGCGGCAGTAAACGCACGGCTACCGCTACCGAAGGGCTGGGACTTGGCACGGCGTGCGGCACCGGCAATAGTTACGGAGCGCGACGAGGGCTTGGTGGCCTCGGTATCGGTTTCACTGTCGGTAGCGTCTGCAGCCTCGACGACTTCGTAGTCCGCCTCGTCCTCATCGTCACGGCGGTGGACGTCGTCGGCGCGCAGGCGCGGACGACGTCGGCCGGCGACCTTGCCGGAATCTCCTTCAAAGAGGACACGGGTATCTTCAAAGGCCTCACCGGTATGGCTCATTGGGCGATTATTCCTACCCAATAGCCACGGTGCGAGTACGAAGAGCCACACCACGATGATCGCGATAATCGGCACAGCTGTCGACACGAAAAGGACCTTCCCCTTGAATACAGATGATTACTCCACCTTAAACGGTGAAACCGCACCGTAGCACCCCAAAATCACACAAATTACAATGTTGTGACTTATGTGAAAATTGAGGTCGGGTTTCCAGCGATTGGGACGCTATTTCACGCCAACCGTCCAGCTTGGCGGAGGCGCTCCACCGCCGTAGAGGCAAAGTCTTCTTTCACCAACGCCACGTAGTGGTGGTCCTGCCACGCGCCGTCGATATGCAGATTGCGCCGCAAATACCCCTCATGTCGGAATCCGTTGGCGGCCAAGACGCGCCCCGAGGCCGGGTTGTGCTCCAGATAGGTGGCGGTCACGCGGTGCAAACCCACCCGCCCAAAGGCATGGTCCACGCCCAAGGCGGTCGCGGCCGTAGCCACCCCGGCGCCGTGAACCGCAGAATAGACCCAGTAGCCAATCCAGCAATCGCGAATGCTGCCATGCTGAATGTTTCCCAGGGTTACCTGCCCTGCGAATTTCCCCTCCACCTCAATGACAAGCGGGACCACCAGCGCCTCGCGGGCGGCCGTGCGCAGGTACATCAGGTGATTCCACCACGCCTGCTGGCTATGCGCTGCCGCCCACGGTGCGGCTTGGGTCGGCTCAACCGGGCGGAGGAAGCCTTCATCGTCGATGCGCTGACGCCGCCACTCGTGGCCGTCGGAACGCAGCAGGGGGCGCAAACGCATCCGCGCCCCCGAGGGAAAGACAGAAGAGGAGGGAAGCTGGACAATAGGAGTAGATTCCGGCCACCCCGGGTGCATGTCATCGGTGGGGCCGGTAGCAGGATGGCGGAACCTATCCGCCGCGTTGCCGAAAGGATCGAGCATTAGCTGCGCTGGGTCAAAAACAACACATCAACCACATCGCCTGGGCGGATTTCCGTGACCTCTTCCGGCACGCGAATCATGGCGTTGGCCTCGGAGAGGCCGGCCAAGAGGTGTGCCGGGGCACCCGCGGCACCGCCGAGGCCTTCCACCAAGTAATCCGCGGTTTCGGCATCGCGCATCAGGCGAGCACGGATGAAGCCGCGCCGGCCGGGGCGGGAATCGATGTGGTTCAACGCGCGCGCACGCACCACGCGGCGGTGCGCATTGCGCTTGCCCAGCGCCAAGCGGATGAGCGGGCGGATATATACCTCAAAGACCACTAGCGCGGACACCGGATTGGACGGCAGTAAGAAGGTAGGAATGCGCTCCTCTCCCACCAGTCCAAAGCCTTGGACGGAGCCGGGATGCATGGCCACGCGGGAGGTATCGACATCACCAAGATCGTCGAGGATCTCGCGGATGGCCTCGGCTCCAGCGCCGCCTACTGCGCCGGAGATGACCAGCACCTCGCTGCGGGCAATGTGCTTTTCCAATGCTTCGCGGATGCGGCGCGGCTCGCCCTCCGCAATGCCCACGCGGTGCACCTCCGCCCCGGCTTCACGGGCCGCGGCAGCCAAGGAATAAGAGTTCACGTCAAAAACCTGGCCCAGTGCCGGTTCTTGATCCAAGTCAACCAACTCGCGGCCAAAGGAGATGATGGTAATACGCGGCCGCGGATACACCAGCACCTTTGAGCGGCCTACCGCGGCTAGAAGGCCAATCTGAGCGGGGCCCAAAACGGTGCCGGAAGATACGGCGACATCGCCAGGCTGGATGTCGTCGCCTACCCGGCGCACAAAGTCACCAGAGCGCACCGGGCGGTGGGCGGTAACGCGCTTGCGGCCGCGGTCGGTCCACTCGAGGGGCAGGACGGCGTCGGCAAGCGTGGGCAAAGGCGCACCCGTATATACGCGCACCGCTTGCTTAGGTTGCAGGCGCAGCGGCTGCTTGGAGCCGGCCGGAACCTCCCCCACCACGGGCAAGGAACGCTCTACCTCCGGCTGCGGGGAATCCGCATCCTCTTCGCCCTCTGCGGACTGTTCTTCCTGGTCCTTGTGGCGACGCACCCGCAGGCCCCGCTCGCCACCGATATCCACGGCGCGCACCGCGTAGCCGTCGATAGCCGCCTGCGGGAAACCCGGCAGGGGTTGATTAGCCTGTACCTGCTCGGCGCACATCAAACCCAGCGCGTTGGAAATACCGATGCGCACCGGCTCCGGCGTCGTCGCCGCATCCGTTACCAGCGCCAACTGGTCATCAACTGAACGCATAAGGTCTATGCCCGCCCTTTCTTCGCTTCCACGTCCTTGGCCACTGGGAAAATCCCTAGGCTAGGCCGTGCTCGTCCTCATACTCGGCCATGATTTTCTTAATCGCTTTATACAGCGTGGGACCATACTTTTCATCGCGCAGGCCAAAGTCCACGTTGGCGGGGATATAGCCGCCGGGATTGCCCAAATCATGGCGCTTTCCTTGGTGAACTACCACGTGGACGGGCTCGCCTTCCTCAATGAGGAGCTCGATGGCGTCAGTAAGCTGCAGCTCGCCGCCCTTGCCCGGCTTAATGCGGCGCAGGGCATCAAAGATCTTGCGATCCAAAAGGTAGCGGCCGGTGGCCACGAGGTTAGAAGGGGCTTCCTCTACTGCCGGCTTTTCCACCATGCCCACGACCTTCTTCACGCCAGGGGCATCGGTATCTTCCACGTCGAAGACGCCGTAGTTGTAGGTCTGCTCGCGCGGGACCTCGAAGGCGCACAGCACGCTGCCGCCCAATGCCGCGCGCACGCGCGCCATATCCGCCATGACGGTGGCGGGCAAGACAATGTCATCAGGGAGCATGACGGCGAAGGAGTCCTCGTCTTCCCCAAGCACCTCTTCAGCAAGGCCCACCGCATGGCCCAAGCCCAGCGGCTTTTCCTGCTCCACCGCGACGGGGTGAATGATCTGGTTGGCGCGCTTGACCTTGGCCACCTGCTCGTCCTTGCCGCGGGATTCAAGGGTCTCTACCAGCTCGGGGAAAGCCTCGAAATGGCGCATGACTTCTTGTTTATCGGGCGCGGTAATCACCGCAAGGCGGCGCGCGCCGACAGAGGCCGCCTCCTCTGCGATGAGTTCGATGCCGGGAGTATCAACAACGGGCAGCAGTTCCTTTGGAACCGTCTTGGTGGCGGGCAAAAATCGGGTGCCCATACCTGCCGCTGGAACTACAACCGTGGTGATTCCGCGGGCGGAATCTTCGCGTTCTATAGCCATGCACAATAGCGTACAACGCCACATTATTTTCCCGTGCACCGCTACGCCGCGGGGTTATGATTTATTCATGACCTCTTCCATCACCGCCAAAAACGAGCTGCGCGCCCGCTTGGTCCAAGCCCGCCGCGAACTTTCCTCCGAGGACCACGATGCTTTTACCGCCGCCGTGCGCAAGCATCTCGAATCCGAGCTAACCGAGTCCATGACGGTGGCCGCCTACTGGCCTTTGGGCTCTGAGCCCGGTGGTGCGGACTTTGTGCCGTGGCTCAAGGAGCATGTCTCCCGCGTCCTCCTGCCGATTTCCGGTGAGAATGGCACGTTGACCTTTGCCGAATACCGCGGCAAGGAAGCCATGCACACTAGCCCATTGGGTTTGAATGAGCCTCAGGGCCCAAGCTTTGATAGCAGCGTGCTGGCCGAGTGCGATCTGGTGCTCGCCCCCGCCATGGCGGTAGATGCCAAGGGCAACCGCATGGGCAAGGGCGGTGGCTACTATGACCGCGCGCTAGAGCCGCTTCCCCACGGCAAGCCGCCGGTTTTCGCCATGGTCTACCCTTCCGAATTCCTAGACGAGCTGCCTACCGAGGACCATGACCGCAAGGTTGATGCCGTCGTCACCGCAGAGGGCATCACACGCTTCTAGTTTTAGGGTGCGGGAACCATGCGCGGTTTCGGGCAGTCTAAAAAAGTATGTCCACTTCGCGTATGCCCCGCCTCATTTCCACCCTTCGCACTCCTGGCCACCGCCGCGGCGTTGTAGTGCGCCGCGCCATTGCGGTGGCCCTTCTTATTGCCGCGCTGGCTTCGGCCTTATCTGCGGCCAAGGAGCTGCCGCGCGTTCCCGTCTTTAGCCGCGATCTGCCTGCGGGCGCGGAGCTGGCGCTTGCCGACGTCGACTTGGCCCGCCTTCCTGCCTCCTCCATCCCCGATTCCGCAGTAGCGGCAAAGCCAGAAGAACTCACCGGCCGCGTTATTACCGCCGCAGCCGGCAAGGGTGAGGTGGTCACCGATGCGCGCCTTCTAGGAGAAGACCTCGTCTCCAGCTTGGTCGGTGGCTCCGACGCCGCGGCTGCGCGGATGATCCCGGTGAAGCTCGCCGAGCCAGACATCATCCCCCACCTGCACCATGGCGATACCGTGGACGTGGTAACCGCCGTCGACGCCGCATCCGCCCCAGCCGCAGAGGGGTCGGCTCCCGCAACGCCCACCGCGCGCGTTATCGCCACCGGCGGGCGCGTGGTGTCGACCTCCAGCGCCGAAGGCGAGGCCTCTTCCTCTACTGTTTTGCTCGCGCTGCCCCATGACCACGCCAATGATGTAGCCGCTGCGTCGCTAAGCCAGCCACTCACTGTAGTTATCGTGGGTGACCGCGCTCACCCACAGCAACGCTAGACCCTTTCAGCCACAACAGTTGTGGTTGGTTAACAGCTGCACTAAAGTTTCGCGGTGTCCATGGTTTATACCAACCCTTAGTTATTCCCAGAAAGGTTCGTGCATATCACCATGCTCAAGGGTTTTAAAGACTTCATTATGCGCGGCAACGTCATCGAACTTGCCACCGCAGTCATCATCGGCTCCGCCTTCACCGCGATCGTCACCGCCGTTACTGACTCCATCATCCAGCCGATCATCAATTCCCTTGGCTCTGCTGAGGTGGACGGCCTAGGCTTCCAGATCACCGACAACAAGAACACGTTTGTTGACTTCGGCGCAGTAATCACTGCAGCGATTAACTTCCTCATCATCGCCGCGGTGGTTTACTTCCTCATCGTCATGCCACTCAATAAGCTCACCGAGGCCGCTAAGCGCCGCCACGGTGTAGACCCTGAGGCCCCTGCCCCAACCTCCGAGGAATTGCTCGCGGAAATCCGCGACCTGCTCGAGGCCCAGAATGTCTCCGATAAGGACATCCCGGGTACCGGCATTGACGGTTCCGCCCGCGGCGCTGCCGACGCCGATCACGGTTCTACCGGCGGCGGTCGCCACCAGGCCTAGGTTCCTACCCTGCATATACAGCACAGAGCCCGCGGTTTCACTTCCTCGGAAGCGAAACCGCAGGCTTTTAGGTACCTCTGTGGCTGCAGACCTGCATCCTGCTTTAGGCGCTAGCCGCCGTAGTGTGGGGGCTGATTCTCTCGGTAGAACTGTTCATCGCGCTGGCCGGACTCCCCCTCTGTCGCCGCCGAATCCGCGTCATCAACGGTAACGATTCTCTCCTCATCGGCACCATCGGCAGCGTGTGCGCCGGGCTTATCAGCACTACGGTCATAATCGACAGCAGCAGATTGGCGGAATACTCGCCGGCGATTTCTCCGCGACGTCATAGAAAATACCCTGCGTTTACTGGACGCTAGACTGCTGCAGCTGGTCAATGAGGTGGTGCACCAGAGGCGCCAAGGTAGCCATGCCATCGCGGACGGCAGCGCGCGACGAGGCAAGGTTGACCACGACGGTAGAGCCCGAAACGCCCGATAGGCCGCGGGACGTGCAGGCATCCACCGCGCCACAAGCTTGGCCAGAAGAACGCAGCGCCTGGGCCACACCCGGAACCATCTTATCGATCACGGAGCGGGTAGCCTCCGGAGTCTTATCGCGCGGGCCCACGCCGGTGCCGCCGACGGTGAGGACCAAATCCACGCCACCGACCACAGCGGTCTCAATGGCCTGGCGGATCTTGGATTTCTTGGAACGCACCACGATGGCGCCATCAACGCGGAAATTAGCCTCCGCGAGCAGCTCGCTTACCAGCTGCGAAGTGCTATCGGATTGCTCACCGGGATGATCGGTGACAATAACGATGAGCCCGCGGCGCGGGGCAGCAAGGCTATCCTCCTGCTCGCTTGCTAACAAGAAGGCATCATCGGGTTCGGCTAGATCCATCAAGGAATCGCGCTTATTCGCGCCGTCGGGCTGCGCGGAGTCGGTCACATCGTGCTGCGAATCTGGCATTTTTCTCCTTAAGTTAAGGCAATACGGCCTTGTGGCGGGGTGAGGTACGGCGCATTCAGCACCTAATGAGGTCTTGCACAGTAATTTACTCGCCTGAGAGGGTTACCTCTACCTGACGGGTTTCTTCCGAGTCTTCGCGGGTAACCTCCAAGGTCACCGTCGCACCAAAGTCTTGCGATCGCGCCGCCGCAATAAGCGCATCGGCGTTTTCAATCAGGCGATCGTTGACGCGGGTGACAATGTCGCCATCCTTTAAGCCCGCCTTATCTGCCGGGCCGCCCGACTCTACCTCGGCGATGCGGGCACCATTGCCGTCGTCGCGCGCTAGCACCTTCACGCCAAGGGTCGGGTGAGAAACTTTGCCGTCATTGATGAGCTCATCTGCCATTCGCTTGGCAAAGTTGGATGGAATGGCAAAGCCCAAGCCAATGGAGCCGCCCTCGCCGGAGGAACTATTAGACAGCGAAGCAATCATGGAGTTCATGCCCACGATATTGCCGTCTCGATCCACCAACGGACCGCCCGAGTTGCCAGGGTTTACTGCGGCATCGGTCTGAATGGCGTCAATCAATGAAGATTCGCCGCCTTCCTGGGAAGCGCGAACGGGACGGTTCTTTGCCGATACGATACCGGAGGTCACGGTCGCGTTTAGCCCCAAAGGAGAGCCCACGGCCACTACCTCTTGGCCCACAGCAACGGAATCGGAGTCACCGAATTGCAAGAAGGGCAGGTCTTTGACGTCCTTGATTTTCACGATGGCCACGTCCGTATTCGCATCCGAGGCCACCACCTCAGCATCATGCTTACTGCCGTCATTCATGGTCACCTGCATCATGCCACCGTGCTCAGCACCGGCAACCACGTGGTGGTTGGTCAAAACATAGCCGTCTGGGGAGATGACAGAACCAGAGCCTTCAGCGCCACCAGTACGAGTCATCGTCTGGATAGAAACCACCGAGGGCAAAACCTTGGAGGCAACTTCTTCAACGGAACCCTGCTCCGGTTCCTTACCGGTGCTATTGTTCGCCGGCTCAGCCTTAAGGGCTTCATTGACCACGGAGGTATCGTTATTGCCTCCCCCGGAACTCATGCCGACCACAGCGCCGGCGATCGAGCCTGCGGCGATGGCAGCGACGGCCGCCAGAGCGGTGGTGGCGCCCAAGCCAATTTTCTTCTTTTGCTCCGGCTGCGGAGGCAGCGGGGTGACCATCGGGCCTTCCTGTCCCTGACCGCTAAAGTTTTGGGCCTGTGGGGCATTCGGATAGGGCCCCAGCGAACCTAGCGTTCGCTGGTCATTGCCTTCAGCACCGCCGCGCGGTTGATTCCAGCCTTGCGAATAGGAGCCGGTCTCTTGTGCCTGCGCGCCAGCGTCGCTGTGAAGACCAAATCCGTCACTGTAGGGGCCAGCGTTGCCAGCCACGGCATCTTGCTGGTTGGTTTCTCCAAAGTTCGGACCACCCTGAACCGGATCGGCCCTACCCGGGCCTTCCTGGGACGCTCCCTCCGGGGAGTTCCCATCAAAGCCTCGGTAATCGTCATTCCTCATGTTCATGAGAAAACTATGCCTCACTTCGCTTGGTCAAGACTGATACTGATCTGCCAACCTACTAGGAATTCCTGAAAGGTTGCTGTATTACCTCACCAGTATAAACGCTTGTACGCTAGCTCTGATTAAACCAGCGCTGCGCAAAGATTTCACCGCGGTCGATCGAGTCTTCCTTACCACCCGGCAGCCCCTCTTGCGGCTCTGCCAAACCGTCCACGAAAATCTCCCCCGTCACAGGCTTGCCCGGCAAGATGATTTCCATGCGGGTACCACCATCATTAGACTCGCGGATCTTGATGGTGCCATCGTGACGTTCAATCACCGATTTCACAATGGCCAAGCCCAAGCCCGAGCCCGGCATGGAGCGCGCTTCTGCCGAACGATAGAAGCGCTCAAAGACCTTCTCCCTTTCCTCCGGTGCAATGCCAGGCCCGGAGTCATCAAAGCGCAGGCGCACCTCGTGGGTGGATAGCTGCTCCATAGACACGCGCACCGTGCCAGTAGCCGGCGACCACTTAGCCGCATTATCCATAAGATTAAGCGTGGCACGGCCCAATGCGAAGGGGTCGCCGTCCAGCTCCCACGGGATAAAGCGCACCAAGAACTCCACATCGGGACGGCGGCGGCGCGCACGCTCCAGCGAAGCCATCATGACTTCACACAGGTCCACCGGCTCCGGTTCGCGCTCATTGCCGTCCTCACGCGCCAAATCAACGAGGTCTCCAATCAAGGTGGAGAGCTCATTCATCTGGGACATGACGTCATCTTCGAGGTCCCTGCGGTCTTCATCGCTCATACCAAAGCCACCACCGGCCCGATTGAGCATCATCAAAAGCTCAATATTGGTACGCATAGAGGTCAGCGGGGTTTTCAGCTCGTGCCCGGCATCGGCTACGAACTGAGACTGCTGCGAACGGGATTCCTGCAGCGCCTCCAGCATCTGGTTAAAGGAGGTGGTCAACTGCGCCATCTCGTCGTTATTAGAGACCTCAATAGGGCGCAGGTCGTTGGTCTGCGTCACGTAATCCACCGCTCGCTTCAGCCGGGCGATGGGTTGCATACCGGTTTTGGACACGATGAGGCCTGCAAAAATGGCGAGCACGATGCCAAGGGCAACGATAATCAGTAGCACCGTGCCCAAGATGGCGATGAGCTCTTGCGTAGGAGCGAGAGACTGAGCGACGACCACGGTAGAACCAAGATCATGACGCTTGGCCAGCACTCGCTCGCCGCCCACGGTACGCACGGAAGTTTCCGTGTAATCCTCCGTCCGATGGAAGTCCCCGCCCACAGGAATGGTGTCGCCGTAGGAAAAGCTCATGGAGGGCGGTGATAGGGCTACGCGGGTGCCAGGGTTATAGGACTTAAAGTCCTCGATCTCCTGGTCCACGTTATCCATGAACCGTGGATCCTGGCTTTGCCGCAACAAGACATCGGCCTTGGCCTCCAGGCGGTCGTCGACGGAGGCAGTAAGGGACAGAGAAACTACCCAATACGTTGCCAACGTCATCAAGGCAACGGCTACGGCCACCACAAGGCCCGTAACAGTAGCAAGGCGCCACCGCAGTGGCGCCCGTGAAGCCCAACTCCCCTGAGGCTCAGAGAACTCGGTAAGAGGGGTGGACTGTACTTTCCCGGAAGCCACCGCAGGGGAAGCGGGCTTCCTTAAAATCACGGATTAGACTCCCTCAAGACATACCCCACGCCACGGACGGTGTGGATGAGGCGAGCATCGCCCTCGCCCTCCGTCTTCTTACGCAGGTAGCCGATATAGACCTCGAGAGCATTGCCGGAGGTAGGGAAATCGTAGCCCCAGACTTCTTCCAGGATCTTGCTGCGAGAGAGAACCTTGCGGGGATTTTCCATCAGCAGTTGCAGCAGCGCGAACTCGGTACGCGTCAAGGAAATGGCCCGGCCACCGCGGCTGACTTCGCGGGTATCGGCATCAAGTTCAAGGTCCTCGAAGCTCAGCTTGCTTTCCACTGGGGCTTCAGCTGCGATGGAATCTGCGGAGGCGCGGCGCACCAAGGAGCGCACGCGGGCCAAGAGCTCCTCCAATGCGAACGGCTTCGGCAGGTAGTCATCTGCGCCGGCATCAAGGCCAGCCACTCGGTCCGAAACACCATCGCGCGCAGTCAGAACGAGGATCGGACGGTCCCAGCCCTCACTGCGCAGGGTGCGGCACACCTCAAGGCCATCCATGTTGGGCATCATGACGTCCAAAATAAGCAATTCGGGATTCTCAGCGCGCACCGTCTCCACGGCCTCCAAGCCGTCGTTAGCGGTCAGCACTTCGTAGCCGTTAAAGCGTAAGGAACGGCGTAGCGATTCGCGGACGGCTTGTTCATCATCCACCACAAGGATTTTCATAGTCCTAATTATTACTTATGGCAGTCAACTTCATGAAGTTAAGGGAAATATTTACCCCCACAGTCCCCCAAATACGGTTAAAACATGCTTATAGGACGCTTCTAAAGCTAAAAATCCCCGCCCAGCCCTCTAATCGAGAGCGGACGGGGAGATTAAAGAGCGAGCTTAGAACTGCTCTACGTCAACCAGACCCAGCTTGGCAGCCTTAACCAGGCGGCGCGGGATGCGGACGGTCTGGCCGTCGATGGTGACTTCCTGGAGGGCTACGTTGTCAGCCTTCCACTGGGAACGGCGTGCGTGGGTATTCGCACGGGACTTCTTAAACTTAGGAGTTGCCATTTTCTACTCTCCTCCTTACGCGTTCTTCTTCTTGCGGCGTGCCATGCCACCGAAGCGCTGGTTGAAGCGCTCGACGCGGCCGGCGGTATCCATAACGCGCTGTGCACCAGTCCAGAACGGGTGGGACTCAGCGGTAACGTCAACGACGATCAGTGGGTACTCGTTGCCGTCTTCCCACTCAACGGTGCGGTCGGAGGAAGCGGTGGACTTGGTCAAAAAGGAGTGACCGGTACCAGCATCACGGAAGACTACCGGGTGGTAATCCGGGTGAATATCTTTCTTCATATATATTCCCTCAGGGTTGGACTACGGGTCGGTTCCACGCCCCTAGCGTGGATCGTGCCCGAGTTGGGACGTACAAATTTCACTCTGTTAACCGCGCGCCGCGTGGCACGGGTCAACAACCTGAATTATTCTACAGTCAACTGACCCATATACGAAATCCCCGACCAACAGCGACCACTCATTTCACTCACGTTTCTTGCGCCACGCTAAGCGTCGCCCCACAGGCAAACACCACCCCAGCACGGCAAATGGCCCACTTGCCGCAGCAAGGCAGCGATTAGGTAATTCGCGTCCGAGGCTGTAAGATTTTCCCTTGCTGTTGTCAAAATATACGTTTTACGCCCCGTCTACTGGTGTTTGACGATGGCGCCGCACCCGCTCACACCTCACTTTTGAGCACTGCCACCCTCACACGGCAGTCGGCGCTTCATTGTCTATAGCCATGATGTGGGCGGCTAGGAGAAAGAAGACCCATGTCGGCTATTTGCCAGGTAACGGGCCGCAAGCCGGAATTCGGCAAGCAGGTCTCGCACTCGCACCGCCGCACTTCGCGCCGTTGGAACCCCAACGTGCAGCGTCGTCGCTACTACCTGCCCTCTGAGGGCCGTACCATCACCCTGAATGTTTCCACCAAGGGCATGAAGATCATCGACCGCGATGGCATCGAGTCCGTTGTGGCTAAGATTCGCGCACGTGGGGAGAAGATTTAAGTATGGCACGTAACGATATCCGCCCAATCATCAAGCTTAAGTCCACTGCGGGCACCGGTTACACCTACGTGACCCGTAAGAACAAGCGCAACAACCCGGATCGCATCACCTTGAAGAAGTTCGATCCGATTGCCCGCAAGCACGTCGAATTCCGCGAGGAGCGATAATCAATGGCTAAGAAGTCCAAGATCGCTAAGAACGAGCAGCGCAAGGAAATCGTCGCCCGCTACGCGGAGCGTCGCGCTGAGCTCAAGAAGATCATCAAGAACCCGAACACCCCGGATGAGGAGCGTCTAGAGGCTCAGTTCGAGCTGAACCGCCAGCCTCGTGACGCTTCCCCAGCCCGCGTACGTAACCGTGACGCTGCCGATGGCCGCCCACGCGGTTACCTCCGCAAGTTCGGCCTGTCCCGTGTCCGTATGCGCGGCATGGCTCACCGTGGTGAGCTGCCGGGCGTTCGTAAGTCCAGCTGGTAAAGGGGTAATTGCACAATGGCTAATAAGCGCAATAACCAAAAGAAGTTCCGTATGGAGCAGAGCCGTCGCCCAAAGAAGAACCCTTTGAAGGCTGAGGGCATCGAGAAGGTGGACTACAAGGACACCAAGACTCTGCGTCTGTTCATCTCGGATCGTCACAAGATCCGTTCCCGTCGCGTCACCGGTCTGACCCCGCAGCAGCAGCGTCAGGTTGCTACCGCAGTCAAGAACGCACGCGAAATGGCTCTCCTGCCGTTCACCACCCGCTAAACAGTAGCTGGGTATCAACAGCGCACTTTTGCCGCTGGCAAGTGTGACACGGTAAAAGAACCATAAGCTTTCGCCGCCTCCCTCCTCGAGGGCAGGCGGCGAAAGTCGTTTTAGCCCTCCCATCCCTTCCACTCGACCCACATGCCCGGATCACAGAACCGAAGTGTTAGATTGAAAGCATTCGTGCACCCCGCAGCCGGCGGGGAGGCATCGGCCCCGCACTAGTGAAAGGCAGTGAGCAATGGCCCTGCACCAATCCCTACTCGATCTTTCCGAGCTCGCCCCGCACTGCCAGTCCCGCGCTACGGCCCGCGGACTGCTCGAAGAGGCCCAAGATATTTTGCGCAATGCGGTCGCCCACCAGGACAATGAGATTGAATTGGCCCACTGGTATTCCCGGCTGATTACGGATATTGTTCGCTCTCCTGGGGTCAACTCCCCGGTCCGCCTTACCGGCGCTGCCTCCCGCGGCGACCAGCTGCCGTCCATGCCTGTGGAGTGGATGGGCCAGGATGACGACCTCCAAGAGGTCTTCGCCGATGTCGGTCTCCAAGCTCACGGAGCCGCCGATTCCATCGCCGCGCGCGTCGACGCCGGCCTGCCCCTTGGAAACGGCGGGGAACAAGCGCTACTGGAAGAAGCCTTGGGCCAGCGCCCTCCTGCCCTCAAGATGGTCGATGGCCTGCCGGACCGCGATGCCGCGGTGGATATCAAGGCCACACTGCTCTCCCCCATTGCAGCTATCGCGCGCTGGGCGGCACCGGGGCCGCGCCCGACGGTGGATCGGCTGGCGATTGGCGTGGAACGCGATCTCCTCAGCGCCGCAGACGCAGAGTCGTTGGACCTAGCGTGGCGCACCGGTTATGCGTTAGAGTTGCGCCGTTGGTACGAGGGCGTTAGCGATCGCCCGGCCACGCTGCGCGATCTTCCGCCGCTGGACCGCACCGCTTATGGTTCTGCGTGCCGCATTGTCTCGGCGGCGTTTGAGTCTATTTCCCGGCGGGCAGAAGAATATAAATAGTCTCTACGGTGCGGATTCGGAAGCAGTACCTAGTCGGGCATAAGATTGTACAGTTGGTTATTAAAAGTGAATTCTCTTTTGTGAAAGGAGTCGTCCCACCGCATGGCAGGCAATGTCGGTAGGCCGCGCAAACACAGTCCGCGGCGCAGGGGCAATAGCGCCCGTGAGGAGATTTTGGACGCCTCCTCCGAGCTTTTCACTACTCAGGGTTTTGCTACCACGTCCACGCACCAGATTGCAGACGCGGTAGGCATCCGTCAGGCGTCGCTGTACTATCACTTTCCGTCCAAGACGGAAATCTTCCTGACGCTGCTCAATTCCACCATCGAGCCTTCCTTGGAGTTGGCCGATGAGTTGGCGGGCACCGACGCGGCCCCGGCACAGCGCCTGTGGTCTTTGGTCGCCGCAGAGTCGCGTCTGCTGCTCACCAGTGGCTGGAACGTGGGTCGCTTGTATCAGCTGCCGGTGGCTAATTCTTCAGAGTTCTCCGAGTACCACGAGTCGCGCGACCGCCTGCAGAATCATTTCCGCTCCACCGCCGCAGCCATTGTGGGCGAGGATGACCCCCGCGTGGAGCTGCCCTTCCACATCGCGCTGTCTGTTATTGAAATGCGCCCCAATAACGGCACCCCGCCGTTCGACGCTTCCCAGTCGGTTCCGGAGACTGCTGCCATGCTTGCCGACGCCGCCTTGGCCGTCCTCGGCGCCTCCGTCCCCGACAATGCCGAGGAAACTACTTTGGAGTTGCTGAAGAATCGCAACGACTCCATCTCTGCGGCCGCCGCCGCAGCGGCCGACCGCAAGAAGAAGTCGCGCTAGCCCCTCGTTTTCCGCGTTAGCGCTGCCACGACTCCGTGAATTCGCCCGTGGCGGCCAATCCGCCGCCCTCGCGCACGCTTACGCCACTCGGCGTCACCACAATGATCGACGGATCCGCATTGACGTAGTAGTTATTGCCGTCTTGGGTAACGTCACCCGATTCAAACTGGCCATCAAACATCGACGAGCGATAGAACTTGTAGCCACCTCCGGTCTCGCAAATGATAACCCTGCCGTCGGGACCAGAACCGGCAAACAGGGCGCGTTCAAACCGGTTGCAACTTGCGTAGCCACCATCGAGCCATCCGTGCCCATTGAAATCAGAAATATAGTTTCCTTCACCAGACTTCTGACCCCCACCGGTGGAAGACGGGGCCTCCTGCTTTTCCGTCTGCGTGACCGTGACTACCGGCGGTTCCTCCGGGGCTTCCTCTTCCTTGGTTACGGTCTCTTGCGCGGGCGTGGATTCCTCGGCGTTCTCCTCTTCTTTGTCGGAGTTATTGACCGTGGTCATTCCGCTGCCCTTACCTTTGAAGCTCGGGGCGGATTCGTCCGAGGAGTCGCTGCAACCGCTCAGCGCGAGGCTGGCGGCCACGAGCGGGAAGAAGCCTGCGGCGATAAGCGGGCGGAGGCTTAAGCGAGAAGTCATGAGTTTTCCTTTCTACTGACAGGCTTAGCAGGCAGGGCTGGGCCACTGGGTTTCGGCCTGCGCTAGGGCTTCGGCCATGGAGGTAAGCACCGTTTGGGTGGAGGCGTACTGGCCATCAGGAGACGAGGCGATTAGTGCCACGGCGACGTCGTGCCCGCCCAGCTGCACAATGCCCATCTGCCGCACGTCGTAGGCGCCGGCGGGGCTCGGGCCCCAGCCGCCCTTCATCAAGGCGCCCGGCAAGGTGCGCAGGCCGTAGGCTTGGGCGGGATCGGCGACCCCCATGGCGTCGATAATCGGCTGGGCTCCCTCAACGCAACGCACCCCGGCCATGAACTTTGCTTGGTTGCCCACGCTCCACATGGTTTGGCCAAAGGCCGTAAATTCCGGCCGGGTGACCTGGGATTGAACCTGGGTGGCGGTATCGCCCGCCTCCGCGATGACGCTTTGCGCGGCCTGCGCGCCAGCGGTCCCCTCCCCTAGCCCCGCCCACGCGGCCTTGGCGGCCTCGTTATCGGAGTAGGTGATTGCAGAGGACACTAGCTGGCTATCGGCCGCACCCGTGCGATTCGCTGCAATGAGCACGGGCACCTTGGAGGTTGACCACGCGGCCTCGGGAGCGGTGCGCCCCGCTTCAATGGTGGTCGTGCCATCGGATACGGCGATGCCCACATCGCCGTGTTCGGCCACGATGCGGTCAAGCACGGCTTGGACGTCACTGGAAGGGGCCGCGGCCGATGGCTCCGAGGAAGAGGCGGGCGCAGACGAGGCGGCCGGCGCTGCGGATGAGGCCGCGGGCGCTGCGGACGTGCTCTCTTTTCCGTAGAGGGGATCGGCCGTGCCGCGGGCCTCGGTATTGACAAAGGTAGGGGAATTATTCGCCGCGTCCTCGTCGCCGCAGGCGCTTAGGGTGAGCGCGCAGGCGATAAGGGCGGCTGCCGGGTCCCAGGCCCGGCGGATAGGGAGTGTCATGGCATTTAGCTTAGGCTAGTGCGCGAAGTGGCGGGTACCGGTCAGGTACAAAGTAACGCCGGCTTCCTTCGCTGCCGCGATGACTTCTTCGTCGCGGATGGATCCGCCGGGCTGGACCACGGCCTTAACGCCGGCGTCGAGAAGCACCTGCAAACCATCGGCGAACGGGAAGAAGGCGTCAGAAGCGGCGAAGGAGCCCTCGGTGCGGTTGGCACCATCGGCCAAGGTGTTGGCGCGCTCGACGGCCAGCTTGGCGGAGTCAACGCGGTTAACCTGTCCCATGCCCACGCCCACGGTGGCATTGTCCTTGGCCAGCAAGATGGCATTGGACTTCACCGCGCGCACGGCGCGCCAGGCGAACTCGAGCTCAGCCAAGTCGGACTCGTTGAGGGCCTCGCCCGCAGCCAGGGTCCAGTTGGCCGGGTTATCGCCCTCGGCCTGGTAGGTGTCTGGCTCCTGGGTGAGAACGCCGCCGGAGATGTACTTGCGCTCCTCGTGCTGGTCTTCGTGCTCTGCCTGCAGCACGCGCAGGTTCTTCTTGGCCTTAAGCACCTCGATGGCACCATCCTCATAGGAAGGCGCGACGATGACCTCGGTAAAGATCTCCTTTACCTGCTCGGCCATCTCTACGGTGACCTCGCGGTTGACGGCAATCACGCCGCCAAAAGCGGACATTGGGTCGCACGCGTGGGCGGCGCGGTGGGCGGCGGCGATGGACTCCTCGGACACGGCAATGCCGCATGGGTTGGTGTGCTTGATAATCGCAACGCAGGGGCGCTCGTGGTCCCACGCGGCGCGCCACGCGGCATCCGCATCCTGGTAGTTGTTGTAGCTCATCTCCTTGCCATTGAACTGGGTAGCGTTGGCAAGGCCCTTGGAACCGATGCGGGTGACGGTCGCCGCCTGGTGAGAGTTCTCGCCGTAGCGCAGCGGGGTGGTTTGGCCCTCCTCGCTGAGCTGATCTACGAACCAGGCGGAGACGGCCGCATCATAATCCGCGGTGTGCAGGAAGGCGTCGCGCGCCAAGCCGCGGCGCTGCTCCAAGGTAAAGCCACCGTTGTTGACGGCCTCCACGGCTTCACCGTAGCGGGAAGGATCTACCACAACGGCGACAGACGGGTGGTTCTTGGCGGCTGCGCGCACCATGGATGGGCCGCCGATATCAATCTGTTCCACACAGCCATCAAAGTCCGCGCCCGAAGCCACGGTCTCGCGGAAGGGATACAGGTTGACCACGACGAGCTGGAAAGGCTCTACCTCGAGCTCGGAGAGCTGGTTGAGGTGATCTTCCTTGCGGGTATCGGCCAGGATGCCGGCGTGCACGCGCGGGTGCAGCGTCTTAACGCGGCCTTCCAAGCACTCCGGGAAGCCGGTGAGCTTTTCTACCGGAGTGACCTCGATGCCTAGGTCCGCGATCTTCTTCGCGGTGGAGCCGGTGGAGACGATTTCCACGCCTGCCTTATCAAGGGCGCGGGCTAGATCCTCCAGCCCGGTCTTGTCGTACACGCTGATAAGGGCGCGCTTTACCTGCTTGCGGTCTTCGCTCATGAGGAGGATTAAGCCTTTCGAAAAGTCTTAGTCTGCGAGTTGAATAGATAGTTTCTCGTCGTGGACGTTAGCTGCACGCAGCACCTCCACGATGAGGTCGCGCTCTACTTGTTTAATACGCTCGTGGAGGGTGGACTCGTCATCGTCCGCATTGATGGCAACGGGGCGCTGCGCGATGATGGAGCCGGTATCCACGCCCGCGTCCACAAAGTGGACGGTAGAGCCAGTGATCTTCACGCCGTAATCTAGGGCGTCGCGCACCGCGTGCGCTCCCTTGAAGGCAGGCAGTAGAGCCGGGTGGGTATTGATGGTGCGGCCTTCGAAGCGGTCCAGGAATTCCTGGCCCAGGATCTTCATAAAGCCCGCAGAAACAACAACGTCTGGCTGCGCAGCATCTACTGCGTCAACCAGACGTTGATTCCATTCGGCGCGATCCGCCCCCAGCGCCACGACCTCGGTATCAATCCCGTGGTCCTGTGCGCGCGAAATACCGTGGCATTCCTTATCCGCCACCACCTTCACTACCTGGTAGTGCCCGGCTTGGGCATCCACGATGGCTTGTAGCAAGGAACCCGTTCCAGAAACGAGCACCACCACTCGGAGGCGTTCAGGGTCAGCGGTATAGCGCGGAGGCATCGGTGAAGTCACGCGCTATAGCCTAGCCCCTCTCCCCCTCCTCGGGGGAATCTGCGCTCGAGGAGTCCTGCTCGCTCTCCCCCATTTGGTCCTTGAGCTGTTGGCTCAGCGGCTTGGCGACGCCCCTTTCATCGCCCTCCTTAGCCTCTTCCGGCCGCTCCGCTACTTCGTCGGCTGGAGTGTCCTCTTCTTTCTGCTCTTCTTCCGGTTCCTCCGCGGCCGCGTCAGGTGCGGAATCCTGGGACTCGTCCTCAACTACCTCGGCGTCAACGATTTCCGGATCGGTGATGGGCTCGCGCTCCGAGTCGGTGGCAGCTTCGTCAGTTTCGGCGGCGGCTGCATCGGGTGCCTCGGTAGTGACATCATCGGCAGGATCAGCAACTGGTGCCGTGCGGGCCGCGCGCCACGCCACGAAGGCGAAGCCAGCAGCAACGGCGCAGCCAACGACGGCCATCCACAGGGCGGTGAGGCCTGCGGCAGTCCACAGCTGCGGGCCGGTCGCGCCGTAGTAGCCAAGGTCACCGCTGACGAGGTAGCAGGCAACCAGCATGATTACTGCGGAAGCCACCGTAGCTACTAGTACGTCCTGAAAGCTCGGGCGCTTCTTGTACAACGAGTAAATTGCGGCGCCGAGGGGGACGATCAATAGCGCCACCGCCCAGCTGGGCGAGGATGCTGGAATGCCGCCGGTAATCGGCAGCGGCGGCAGCGGCACGAGGTGGGCGCTAAAGAGGCTCACCGAGCCTTCGCCTACGGAAAACTCCGAGCCCACCAATACCGCCGCGGTGCTCACGATGGCATTGGGAATGTAGAGCACGCTCAGCAGCACGAGTCCGGCAATGCCTAAGCCGGAGATCGTAGGATAGTCATTCATCATCTCGCCCTGGCGGGAGACATTGGCAAGGAATACCACCGCGAAGACTGCGGCTGCGCCAATGGCCAGGTATGCGAGATAGCGAAGGGCGATCTGGGTGGCGTCGACAAGCGGGCGCGGCACTCCGTAACGCTTGGCCAACGCCCGCCACAAGCGCCACCCCATGCCGGCCGCCATGGCGGCCAGATGCAGAACAATAACGCGCAGCAACGCCTCCGCCAGATTAGGCGGAGAAACGTCATAGACCTTGCCCGCATCCCACAGCATCAGCCACGCGATGATGGTAAATACCACCGGCACGCCAAGCACGCAGGCCAAAAGAGTAAGCAAGTCCTTGACGCTAACCTTGTGTTTTACCGCGCTGCGCACCCGAACCGCCACCACCGCGGCAAGGATAAGCGCTGGCAAGGCCGGCAAGAAGGAAATATGCACATCAGCCGCAGAGACCGGGGCGAGGTTAAAGACCATCCAGGTCTCCGCCACGATGGTGTACCACCACGCCATGGGAGAGCCGGTGAGCATGAGACCGCCAAGCGCGATGGCCATAATGATAAGGACAATAACCACATTGGGCACTGCCGCCGTAATGAGCATGCGGCGAATGCGCCCGGCTTTGGTCAACGGCGCGGGGGTACGGCGCGCCTTGGCCTTGGAGCCGGCCTTGCGAGCGACGCGCTGCGCCGATCCAGAGGGTTGGCGTGAGCCACTGGGATGAGGCGCGCGTGGGGTGCGCTGCGCGCGCACCATACGGCCCCGCGCCTGGCTACGCGGGCGGGGCGTTGACCGAGATTGGGGGCTGGTGTTTTTGTTCATCGGCGTCCACTTTGCCACCTTCCGGAAGTGAAATCGGGGTGGCGCGACGAGGCGCTCGCAAAATCACCGGCGGCAACCCCTGTACCTGGGCTACACAAATATATAAGGAGTTTAAAATCTACCCTGGTTTCACACCCTTAACTCTGGCTGTAATACTATTGAAGGCAAAGGCCGCTAGTTTTGCATGACGCACGCGGAGATCGCGTGGGATCTTTATCGCACTAAAATTATTCTGGGGCCACATGTTGCCTGCTCGTGGACAATTTCCCCGAGAGGGGCCTGAAAGTTTCTTAATTTGGGTTGCTGTTATCTTTTCGAGACGCTACTGTTACATCTCGTTGGTAACAAGAAGGTCACAATCTCGTAACTAACTCGGCGGGGACGTAACACCCGTTCTGCGCAGATTGTGAAAATGACGAAAGAAGACCTAATGCGAAGCAAAGTTCAGCGTGGCGCCGGCCGCCATCGCAAGATTGTCACCTCGCAGACCGCGAAGGGCCGCATTGCCGTAATGACGGTTGCGGCAGGTGCAGTTTCCACCGCCGGCGTTGGTGGCGCAGCCGCCGCAAACATCCAGTCCGATGACGCAGCCACCACCAAGACGCAGTCCGTTGACTTCGAGCTCGCCTCTGACTCCACCCAAGTTGAGGATGCCGCTGCGAATCCTGTTGATACCACCCCGCAGATCCTCAACGTTGCCGAGGCAAAGCCAGTTGCCGATCTAACCGATCAGCTCAATAAGGCCATCCAGGCTTCTGAAGAGCGCGCCGCTGCCGACGAAGCGGCTCGCGCACCGTCCGTAGCTCGCCCGGCCGAGGGCGCATTCACATCCCCATTCGCTATGCGCTGGGGCACCTTCCACAAGGGCATCGACATCGCCAACTCTCCCGGCACCCCAATCCTTGCCGTCATGGACGGCACCGTCATCGACTCCGGCCCAGCTTCCGGCTTTGGCCAGTGGATCCGCATCATGCACGATGACGGCACCATGACCGTCTACGGCCACATGCAGACCCTTGACGTTGCCGTGGGCGAGCACGTCCACGCCGGCCAGAAGATCGCTGGCATGGGCTCGATGGGCTTTTCCACCGGCTCCCACCTCCACTTCGAAGTTCACCCGAACGGTGGCGAGGCAATCGATCCGCAACCTTGGCTGGCTGAGCGCGGCATCGATATCTAAAGAGCCGCACACCGACTACCTTCTTGTTGAGCGCTGCAGAGAACTTCTCTGCAGCGCTTTGTCATGCCCACAGATACTCTCCCGTCACCTAGTGCACTCGCCCGGAAGATAGGATTGCATCAACTGCGCTCCAGACCGCCCCAAGGGCGCACTACACCGCGCTTGGCGCCGCCTGAGTACTCCGCTGCCACTAGCGAACACAGCACCAGCTAGACCCTCACCACGACCCCATAAAGGCGCCAGAAGCACATTCAGGCAAGTCCAGTGCGCAGACTTGTCGCAGGTGAGTGGATATTTTTAGCTTGCAGCCGCCGATACCGCACGAGACGGCAGCCCCAAGCCTTGGGCGCCACCCCCAAGGTCCACCCCCAGACCCTAAACCAGTACTTTACAGACGCCACTCCAATCACATTGGTAACACGCGCAACAAGCTGGCATGTTCGAATAATTTCGAATTATTTCCACCTCTACCAGCGTTTTTTAAGATTGCGCGGGCCGTTCGGGCGGGCTAACTTTTAACTCGTTGCCACAAGCGATTTCGGACGCAAGCATTTCAGCTTTCGGCGTGTCGCGGTTGGCAGTTGCAAGACGCCGCCCTCACTAGGGCACAAGCGTCCCGAGACCATGCACAGCCATGAAAAGGACTTAAGATATGAAGCGCATGAACCGCGCACGCAAGAACGTGGCGCTGAGCATCGTTACACTCGGCACCGTACTTGCTACCGGCACCACCGCTTTTGCTGCAGAGCCAGTGGCTAGCGTGGACGTATCGGACGGCTCCTCCGAGCCCACCGCTACCAATGTAGATAACGCCGGAGTGGTCGACGCCCTTGTTGGCCTAGCCACCACCTCGGTTGGCCTGCTCAACGGCGAGGCTACCCCGCAGGTAGATGGAAACGAATCCGGCGGAGTAAATATCGTCTTGGATCCTGGTTCTGTACCGGGATTGAAGGAAGCATTCGCTCCACAGGGAAATCACTCCGGACTCACCACGAAGCGCGGCAAGGACTCCGCGGGCAATACCGTGGTCTTTCCTACCTCCGGCACACTTACTTCTGGCTTTGGCCAGCGTTGGGGCACGATGCACAACGGAATCGACGTAGCTAACCCGGTGGGCACCCCGATTCACGCGGTTATGGACGGCACCGTCATCAACTCCGGCCCAGCGCAGGGCTTTGGCAACTGGATCCGCATCCAGCACGATGACGGAACCATCTCCGTCTACGGCCACATGCCGGCAGACCAGCTCAAGGTAAATGTGGGCGAGCGCGTGACCGCGGGGCAGGAAATCGCCGGCATTGGCAACGAGGGCCACTCCACTGGCCCGCACCTCCACTTTGAGATTCACCCAGGCGGAGGCGCCCCCGTTGACCCAGTTTCCTGGTTCAACGAGCGCGGCATTTCGGTCTAAAGCTTTTCCATCGGCACTCCGCCGATGAGCATCAGCCGGACCTTACCGGAAGAACCAAAGTCCACGGTGACCGTGGCGCGCTTGCCGGAGCCGGACGTCTCAATGACAGTTCCGAGCCCGTATTTAGCGTGATTGACACGGTCACCCACGGCTAGGTTGAGGTTATTGTTCTTAGGCATCGAGGTCGCCGCCGGCTTGCTGGTGCGCTGCGATGGGGAAGACGCAGCGCGCCCTGCACCGCGCGCCCCAGACCTGGAACCACCACTGCCCCACCCGGACCAATCGCGGCCGTAGGAGCGACCATATTGGTAGTCGTCCTCGCCCCACGCTCCGGTCAGGGAGCTATCGGAGTCTTCGCGCCGCCAGTTGATGAGGTCTTCTGGGACCTCGCCGAGGAAGCGGCTGGCGGGATTAGTCACCGGATTGCCCCACGCCGAGCGCAAAATGGCGCGGGTAAGATACAACTGCTCGCGAGCGCGGGTAATACCTACATAGGCGAGGCGGCGTTCCTCGCTTAATTCCTTCGGGTCACCCAGTGAGCGCATATGCGGGAATTGGCCATCCTCCCAGCCGGTCAAAAAGACCACGGGGAACTCAAGACCCTTTGCGGTGTGCAAAGTCATCATGGTGACCACACCAGTCTCGGAATCAGGGATCTGGTCAGCATCAGCCACCAGCGATACCTTTTCCAGGAATGCCTGCAGCGAACCGGGCGCGGCTTCGCCCTCCTCTACTAGCTCGGAGGGGTCCACTGCATCCGCACCGGAGGCGGCAAGCTGGTTGGCCGCCTCCGAGGTGAATTCGCGAGCCACCGATACCAACTCGTTCAAGTTATCTAGGCGGGCACCGTCCTGCGGGTCATTCGAATTTTCCAATTCCGCCTTGTATCCCGTGGCATCCAAAATGGCGGAAAGCAGCTCGCCCAAATCCGGTTGGCCGGTAACCTCATCGCGCATGGACGGGATCTGATTGCGGATACCCTCCATCATGTCGTTGAATTTGGTTACTGCGTTAATGGCCCGGGTGCCAAGGCCAGGGACGTCGCCCCGAGGGACATCGGCAAGCGCCTTGCCAAAGCTAATGCCGTGGTTTTCCGCATGGAGGGCAATATGCCCCTGCGCCTTGTCACCAATGGCACGCTTGGGCACGTTGATGATGCGGCGCAGACTTACCGTATCGTCCGGGTTATCCAAGATGCGCAGGTAGGCCACCATGTCGCGGATTTCGCGCCGCTCATAAAAGCGCGTGCCACCCACCACCTTGTACGGAATTCCGGAGCGAATGAAGATATCTTCCAGCGCACGGGAGGCGTTGTTGGTGCGGTACATGACCGCGATATCGGAATAGCTGCGGCCCCTATCCGCCAAGGAGTCGATTTCAGAGGCGATGAAGCGCGCCTCGTCGTGCTCATTATCGGCAACGTAGCCTACGATCTGCTCGCCCTCACCGTGGGCGGTCCACAGGTTCTTCTCGCGGCGGTTCTCATTCTTGGCAATAACAGCATTGGCCGCGTTGAGAATGGTCTGCGTGGAGCGGTAGTTCTGCTCCAGCAAGATGGTGTGCGCCTGCGGGTAGTCGCGCTCGAATTCCTGAATATTGCGGATGGTGGCCCCGCGGAAGGCATAAATGGACTGATCGGAATCGCCCACGACGCATAGCTCCGGCGCATCCGGACCGAGCTCTCCCCTGCCCACGAGCGCAGCAACCAGCGCGTACTGGGCGTGGTTGGTGTCCTGGTACTCGTCGATAAGCACGTGCTTGAAGCGCCGGCGATAAAAATCCACCACCTGCTGGTGCTGGGTGAAAATCCGCACCACCTCACCGATGAGATCATCAAAGTCCACGGCATTGGCCGCGCGCAGGCGGCGCTGGTATTCGGCATAGACCTGGGCCACGGTGGTTTCAAATGGGTTCTTGGTCTGCTGCGCCTTTTCCAGTGCGGATTCGGGACCGATGAGCTCATTTTTGTGATTAGAAATCTGATTAGCCAGCACGCGCGGGGTGTACTTCTTCAGATCCAGCTGCATGTCCTTAGCAATCATGGACAATAGCCGGCGGGCATCATCGCCATCATAAATAGTGAAATTGGTATTAAGACCTGGCACCAGCTGCGCATTTTGGCGCAGGATGCGCACGCAGATGGAGTGGAAGGTAGATACCCACATGCGCTCTGCCACGGGGCCTACCAGCCCACCCACGCGCTCCTTCATTTCCGCGGCGGCCTTATTAGTAAAGGTAATGGCGAGGATCTCCCACGGATTTACCCCGCGATGGCGCATGAGATAGGCAATGCGGCGGGTAAGCACGGCGGTCTTGCCGGAACCAGCGCCGGCCACGATGAGCAGCGGGCTGCCCGAGTGGGTAACGGCCTCAAGCTGCTGTGGGTTGAGGCCCTCGGTCAAGGCATCGGGGGATTCGGATTGCGGGCTTGCTGCGCGCGGTGCGCCGAAGCTGCCAAAGGGGCTTGGTGTGGGTGCGCCGCCGGTGGACGGGGAAGGGCTAAAAGGAGAGTTTTCGTTCATAGTGCCTTCCAACCTACTAGCCGCACCGGACACGCCCCGTATCCGCCGTGCGAGCTGCTATTTCCTTTTGCGCGGGCGGGTGGCACAATATGGTCTTATGACCGCAGAAGATAAGAAGGACATCGTCGATAACGGCCTGGACATCCGCACGCCTTCGGGTACGGATGATCCCCTTTCTGATGCGGAGATCCAGCAATATCGCGAAGAAATCAACCGCATGGACCGCATCATCTTGGATGCTGCCAAGCGCCGCACGGAAGTCTCTCAGGCCATTGGCCGCACCCGCATGAGCTCTGGCGGCACCCGCCTGGTCCACACCCGCGAGATCGCCATTTTGAATCAGTTCCGCGATGAACTTGGGGAAGAAGGCCCCACCATCGCTTCGGCGCTGCTACGGATGGGCCGCGGCCGGCTGGGTTAGCCGTATAATTACTGGCCAGCCGATACTATGCAGTACCCTGAATTAGCATGAATGCAGTTCTCGTCGCCGTCATAGTCATGCTCGTGCTCGCCCTCCTGCGCGTGCATGTAGTGGTAGCGCTCTTCCTAGGAGCTATCGTCGGCGGGCTCTTGTCGGGCATGGGGCTTGATGCCACCATGGTCGCCTTCCAAGACGGCTTGGGCGGCGGCGCCAAGATTGCCCTAAGCTATGCCCTCTTGGGCGCTTTTGCCATGGGCGTAGCCTCGGCCGGGCTGCCACAGGTCCTGGCTAATTTCCTCATCCGCAAGCTCGGCGGCAGCGGCGAAGCAGACCCCAAAGCCGCCCTGGCCACCAAGTGGATGCTCATCCTCGGACTCATCGCTATGTCCGTGATGAGCCAGAACCTCATCCCGGTCCACATCGCCTTCATTCCGCTCATCATCCCGCCGCTACTTACAGTGATGAATAAGCTGCGCCTGGACCGCCGGCTGATTACTACCTGCCTGACCTTCGGCCTTATCACCACCTACATGTTCATTCCGGTGGGCTTTGGCTCCATCTACTTAAACGACATCCTGCTCTTTAATATCCAGCAGGCGGGGCTTGATACCTCCGATATCAATATCATGCAGGTTATGGGCGTACCAGCGCTCGGCATGCTCGCCGGCCTACTCATCGCCATCTTCATTAGCTACCGCAAACCGCGCGACTATGAAAACCTGCCCATCGCAGCTGAGGAGCACCAAGAGGCCCCCTCTGCCTATAAGGTGTGGGTTTCCGTCGTGGCCATCATTGCCACCTTTGCGGTGCAGATTGTCATGCAGGCGCTCGACTTCGAATCCGATGGCCTCATGGTCGGCGCGCTGACCGGCCTGGGAATTTTGCTGCTTACCGGCGCGGTGGATTGGAAGCACGCGGACGATGTCTTTACCAATGGCATGAAGATGATGGCTCTTATCGGATTCATCATGATCACCGCCCAGGGTTTTGCCTCGGTTATGACGGCCACCGATGAGGTAGGCCCGCTGGTGGATGCCACCGCCAACCTCTTTGGCACCAATAAGGTCCTCTCCGCCGGCGCGATGCTGGTGGTAGGCCTCGTGGTCACCATGGGCATCGGCTCGTCCTTTTCCACCCTGCCCATCATTTCCGTTATCTATGTGCCGCTGTGCATGTCGTTGGGCTTTAGCCCCGCGGCCACCGTGGCGCTTATTGGCACGGCAGGCGCGCTTGGCGACGCCGGCTCTCCCGCCTCCGACTCCACCCTCGGCCCCACCGCGGGCCTCGGCGCGGACGGACAGCACGACCACATCCGCGACTCGGTCATTCCCACCTTCATCCACTTCAATATTCCGCTGCTTATCGCCGGCTGGGCAGGCGCGCTCATCCTCTAAAAGGCCCCGACGCGGTGGCGCTTTCTGGACTACGGTGGGAGGGGTACATGTTGCCAATGCGCTAGTTGCCAGAAAGGCCTACCACCATGGATATCACCGCATCTGCCCAGTGGAGCGAGCTCGCGAAGGTATATGAGGACAAGAAGGACCTCAACCTCCGCGAGCTTTTTGCCGCCGATGCAGACCGCGCCCGCAACTTCACCTTCGACGCCGCCGGGCTGCACGTCGATCTGTCGAAGAACCTGATCGACGGGGACATCGTCAAGCAGCTGGTGGAGGTAGCCAAGGCCGCCGACCTTGAGGCCCGCCGCGACGCCATGTTCGCCGGCGAGCACATCAACAACACCGAGGACCGCGCCGTGCTGCATACCGCGCTGCGCATCCCGGCCGAAGATGACTTGAGCGTCGATGGCCAGGACGTTGCCGCCGATGTCCACGAGGTCTTGGGCCGCATGCGTGATTTTGCCACCGCGCTGCGCTCCGGCGCTTGGCTGGGGCACACCGGCCACACCATCAAAAAGGTGGTCAACATCGGCATCGGCGGCTCCGACCTTGGTCCGGCCATGGCGGCCAAGGCACTGCGTTCCTATGAGGTCGCTGGCATCTCCGCTGAGTTCGTCTCCAACGTTGACCCGGCCGATATGGCCGCCACGCTCGATGGCCTGGATGCAGAATCCACCCTATTCATCATCGCCTCCAAGACGTTTACCACTCAGGAGACGCTGACCAATGCGCACGCTGCGCGCCGCTGGCTCATCGAGCAATTCGATGGTGATGAATCCGCCGTGGCCAAGCACTTCGTCGCCGTGTCCACCAATGCGGAGAAGGTAGCCGAGTTCGGCATCGATACCGAGAACATGTTCCCGTTCTGGAATTGGGTCGGCGGCCGCTACTCTGTGGATTGCGCCATCGGCCTGTCCCTCATGTGCACCATCGGCCCGATGGACTTCATGCGCTTCCTCGAGGGCTTCCACGCCATGGACAAGCACTTCCGCACCACCCCACTGGAAGAAAACGTCCCGGCACTCATGGGCCTCTTGGGTGTCTGGTACACCAACTTCTTCGGCGCCCAGACCCACGCCGTGCTCCCCTATTCCCAGGACCTCGGCCGCTTCCCGGCCTACCTGCAGCAGCTGACCATGGAATCCAATGGCAAGTCCGTGCGCCGCGACGGCACCGCGGTCACCGTTCCATCCACCGGGGAAATCTACTGGGGCGAGCCGGGCACCAATGGCCAGCACGCTTTCTTCCAACTCATGCACCAAGGCACCCGCCTCATCCCGGCGGACTTCATCGGGTTTGCCCGCCCGAAGCAGGACTTCCCCACCGCCGATGGCTCCGGGTCCATGCATGATCTGCTCATGGGCAACTTCTTTGCGCAGACCAAGGTGTTGGCCTTTGGCAAGACCGCAGAGGAAATCGCGGCCGAAGGCGTAGACGAGGCCGTCGTGCCCCATAAGGTCATGCCGGGCAACCGCCCGACCACCACCATCCTGGCTGAGGAGCTCACCCCGCAGACCCTCGGCGCGCTCATCGCGCTTTATGAGCACATCGTGTTTACCCAGGGCGTTATCTGGGATATCAATTCCTTTGATCAGTGGGGCGTGGAGCTGGGCAAGCAGCAGGCTAATGATCTGGCCCCAGCCGTCTCCGGCGCTGCCGCCGCCGACTCCGGCGACCAGTCCACCGATGAGCTCATCGGTTGGTATCGCTCCAACCGCTAAAGGCCCACTTTTAGCCGCGTTATCCCCTCCCACCCACTCGGCGGGGCGGATAACGCGGCTGCTTTATGGCCTCGCTTGTCCCACGTCTATGTAAAACAAACACGTTCTGCCCCAAATCAAAGGAAAATTAGGCAGAACGTGCTTGTTTGTCAGTAGAATGCGGTTTAGAGCTTGACCATCGGTTCCCAGCCGAAGGGGATTTCCTCCGAGTTCACAATCCGGCGGCCGAACGGAAAGCAGGTCACTGGGATCATCTTCAAGTTGGCCAGCGCGGCTGGGATGCCCACGATGGTCACTACCTGTGCCGCCGCGGTGGTTATGTGACCAATCGCCAACCATAGGCCGGCGACCACGAACCAGACGACGTTGGAAAAGGTGGACATGGAGCCGCTGCCCTTGACTGGCTGCACCACCGAGCGGCCAAACGGCCACAGGGCGAAGTTAGCCATGCGGAACGACGCCACGCCCGCGGGGATAGTAACGATGAAGATGCAGGCAATGATGCCAAAGATGAAATAGGCAAGGGCTAGGAGGAACCCGCCGGTAATAAACCAAACGATGTTAAGAAAGGTACGCATGTCCCCCACACTAGCGCGGGAGTCTTAGTGCGCGGGGTGAAGTGGCTGGCAATGCGGGCACCACCAGATGATGCGCTCGAGTTCGCCTTCATCACCTCCGCAGTCCACACCGCCGAGCGCACCCTTGGTGATGAACGTGCCACAGCGACGACAGCGCTTGCGGTTGCGCCCGAAGACATAGGTGGTCTCCCCGGCGCGGCGCACGCCGGTGGTCACGCGCACCGGGGATGTGCGGTTGGCCCACATGATGCGCCGAGAGATGTCGAGTATGCGGGCGGTGTCGACCTCGGCCACCGGTGTGGCCGGGTGCACCCCCGCAAGGAAACAGGCCTCGGCGCGGTATTCATTGCCGATCCCCGCGACGACTTTTTGGTCTAGCAGCGCCGCTCCGATGGCTCGCTGCGGCCGGGAGTTAAGCCGGCGCAGGGCCTCCTCGCGGTCCCAGTCGGGGTCGAGAATGTCCGGACCGAGGTGAACGATGCGCTGGTGGTAGTGGTCGGCGGGATAGATGTCCACGAAGCCCAGCTGGTGGCCAACGACCTCGATATCGCGCGGGGCGTTGGCTAGCTGCAGCACGATGCGGGCGGTATGCCCAGGCTTGCGCCAGCGATCGCCTGCGTAGTGGATGGCCCAAGTGCCTTCCATCTTGAGGTGGGTGTGCACGATGGTCTGGTCGAATTGCATAAAGAGGTGCTTGCCGTAGGGCCAGACGCGCTCGCACACCATGCCGTCTAGGTGCATGGTGGCATAGCGCGGCACGCGCACGGAGCAGCCGGTGACTACGCGGCCGGTCATGAACTGCAGGCGGTTGGATAGCTGCAGGACGGAATCGCCTTCGGGCATAACACCTCCTGTGGATCTTTAGCGGCGGTACCCGCCGCGCGGGCGGAAACCACCATTATTGCGCGGAGCGGGCGGCGGATCATCAAAGCTAAGCTCTTCGATGGCCTCGGTCGCCCGGCGGCCTGCCCGCGGGGTACGCGGAGCGGCGGCGCGGGCGGAAATGCGCACGCCCTTCGGTGTAATCCCGGCGCCGGCGTCGCGCAGGTGGGCCGCCGCATCGGTTTTATGGATGGGGCTGCCATTGCACTTTTCGACGACCAACGGGGACAACGCTCCCCTTGCCACCATGTCCGTGAGCGCGGAAACCAAGCGGGGATATACCTCGGCGGGGTCGATGCCATCGGGCAGCGATTCGATAAAGGTGGTGAGGGTTTTGCCGCCGCGGGTGAGGTGGGCGATGGGGAGGCCGTCGATAAGCACCACCAGCGCACCGGCCGAACGGGTGGGCCCGCCGGTGGCCTTGCCGTCGGCGTCGTCGCGCTGCGGCCAGGGCAGGGCCGCACCGTATGGGTTGGCCGGGTCGCAGGCGGCGAGAACGAAGGTCTCGGGCTCGGTGGTGCCAGAGGGCCAGCCGGTCACGTCCGGGGAATCGGCCAGCCCACGCAAGCGGTCGATGATGGCGGGCGTGGAAAATTGGGCGGCGCCCAGCCCATCGATGACGTAGCCGCGCATGGCCTTGCCGGATTCCTCGAAGCCGGAGAGCACCTTATAGGCCAGCGCGAAACCGCCGAGCACGTCCTCGGCCACGACGGAGCCGCGGGTGAGCACGCCGTAGCGGTCGAGCCAGGCCTCGCCGTGGGCGACGGAGCGGGAAGTGGCATCGGTGGCGGCAGGGACGGCGAGCGACCACCGGCCCATGACATCGGGCGGGGTCCCGGCGCCCGCGGCGTTCTGCGCTTGGGCGAAGGAGGTGCGCCCCATGCGCAGGCGGGAGCGGGTAGGCCGGCGCTTCGAGCGGTGCGCGGTGCGGCCTGAGCGCGAACCGCCGGATGACAGCCGGGTGCGGATCGGCGCGAAGGAATCGGGGCTTACCAGGCCCATCTCCACTAACCCCCAGAGGGCCTCGCGGGTCTCCTCGGTGGTACCGGGGGCCTCGGCGGCAATATCGGCAAAGAGGAAGCCACCGCCGCGGCCGAGGACATCGAGGATGGAGCGCTGCACCATGCTGACGCCCTCGGCATCCGTTTCCGGGGCGAGTTGAGCAGCATAGTCTGAGGGCAACAGCATGATCCAGGGGTCGGCCGCGCCGGCCTTGCCAGCACCCACAATGAGCACCTCGCCATTGGAGGTGAGCTCATCGAGCATGGTGGGTGAATAATCGCCCACCCGAGCGGGCAGGATGAGCGATTCCCACGCAGAGGCGGGCAGACGCACCCCGGCGAGCTGCTCGATGACGGAAAAGACGCCATCGGCACCGCGCAGGACCGGGCGCTTTCCAGCCGGTGCGATGCTATGCCACTCCGGCAAGAAGCGGGCGAAGGTAGCGCCCGAGACCGGCTCGGTGGCAGCCCTAGCTGCGGCGAGCGAGCGCGAACGAATCGTCTTGAGCACCGCGGCGGCGCAATACTCCTGCTCCTCCACTCCCTGGCGATAGCGGCCTTCTACTACCCCATCGAGCGCGCCGAGGACAGTGTGCGCGGCGGAGACGGATATGCCGAAGGCCGCAGTGAGATCGCGCAGCACAAACGGACCGCGGGTGCGCGCCCACCGCGAGACCAGCTGCGGCAAGGCATCAGAAATGGTGGCCACTTGGGCAGGGATGCCGGGAGGGATGGGGATGCCTAGGGCGTCGCGAAGCAGGGGCGCATCCTGGGCCTGGGCTAAGTGCTCGCGCCCGCCAATGCGCACGCGCATAATCCGGGTGCCCAGCTGGTCCAAGGAGGATAGCGGCACGTCGGTGTGCTCGCTCAGCTCGTCGACGGGAATCGGCCCCAGCACGCGCAGCAGGTCCGCAACCCCCTCGGTGGTACGAGCCCGGCGCGAGGGATCGGTGCGTTGGAGCTGGGCGTGAACCTCAGCGATGATCTCTGGATCGAGCAGCTCGCGCAGCTCTACCGTGCCGAGCAGCTTGGCTAAAAGCGCCGGGTCTAGGGCCAGTGCGGCCGCGCGCTTTTCTGCCAACGGGGAATCGCCCTCGTACATGAATGCGCCGGTGTAGTTAAACAGCAGCGAAGAGGCAAAGGGCGAAGGTTGCTCGGTGGTGACCTCCGCGATGCGGATGCGGCGATGGCCCAGCTCCCGCATGACCTCCGTAAGCGCCGGCACATCGTAGACGTCCTGGACGCACTCGCGCACCGTCTCCAAGATGATGGGAAAGGACGGGTACTTGCGGGCAACGTCCAAAAGCTGCTCGGCGCGCTGGCGCTGCTGCCACAGCGGTGCGCGCTTGCCCGGGTTGCGGCGAGGCAAGAGCAACGCGCGGGCCGCGCATTCGCGGAAGCGGGAGGCAAAGAGCGCGGAATTGCCCACTTGCTCGGCCACGATATCGGCGATCTCATCGGCGTCGAAGTCAAAGATGGATCCATCGGGCTCGGATTCGGCCTCAGGCAGGCGCAGCACGATGCCGTCATCGCCGGCCACCGCCTGCGGGTCCATGCCGGTGCGCTCGCCCACCCGGGCGCCTACCGCAAGCGCCCACGCGGAGTTGACCGGCCGGCCAAACGGGGTATGCAGCACCACCCGCCAATCCCCCAGCTCATCGCGGAAGCGCTCGAGCACCAATGTCTTTTCATCCGGGATGACACCGGTGGCCTCGTTCTGCTCCTGCAGATAGGCCACGATATTGGAGCGCGCATTATCATCGGCATCCGCGATAACTTCCGGCGAGCTAAAGACCTCGCGGCGGTACTCGCCCAGCGCCTTGCCCAGCTCATAGGGGCGACCCGCGCCATCACCATTCCAAAACGGCAGGCGCCCGGTATGCCCCGGCGCGGGCGTGACCAACACCTGGTCGCGATTGATGTCCTCAATGCGCCAACTGGTCGCGCCCAGGGTGAAAACATCGCCCACCCGGGACTCGTAGACCATCTCTTCATCCAGCTCGCCTACCCGGCGCGGGGCGCCCCCGGAGCCCTCACCGGCGCCGGTATAGAGGAATACGCCAAACATGCCCCTATCCGGAATCGTGCCGCCACTGGTCACGGCCACGCGCTGGGCACCAGGCCGCGCAGTCATCACTCCCGTCACGCGGTCATAGACCACGCGGGGCTTGAGCTCGGCAAAATCCGTGGACGGGTACACGCCGCTGACCAAGTCCAGCACGGAGTCATAGACTTCGCGCGCCAGATCGCGGTAAGGCCAGGCCCGGCGGACCATCTCGTACCACTCATCGGCATCGAGCCCATCGTCCCCGGCCGCGGCCACCGCCGCCACCGTCTGCTGCGCCAGCACATCCAGCGGGTTGCGCGGGGTATGCATCTCCTCAATGAGGCCTGCGCGCATGCGCGCTACCGTCAGCGTGGACTGCACCAGATCCGCCCGGTGTTTGGGATAAAAGGAGCCATGCGATACCGCGCCCACAAAGTGCCCGGCGCGGCCCACTCGCTGCAGGCCGGAGGCCACGGAGGGCGGAGATTCCACCTGCACCACCAGCTCCACGGCTCCCATATCGATGCCCAGCTCCAGCGAGCTCGTGGCCACCACGGCCTTGAGCGTGCCCTCCTTCAGCATCGTTTCTGTCATCGCGCGCTCGTCCTTGGACACCGAGCCGTGGTGGGCGCGGGCGATGACGGCCGGGGCCTTGCCGGCGACGTCGACCTGCTTCATCAGCTGGGCCGGGTCGCGGCGGGTCTCCGGCGAGAGCGATTCCGGATCGTGTTCGGCCGCATAGAGCTCATTGAGCCGGCTGGTCAGCCGCTCGGCGGTGCGGCGGGAATTGACAAATACCAACGTGGAGCGGTGCGCCATGATCTCCGCATAGAGGTCATCCTCTATATACGGCCAGATGGACTTGGCCGTGGGCAGCGCGGACTCATCCACGGAAGGAGAGCTGATGCCAATCGCATCATCCACCGTCATCTCCCCAATGGTGGAGCCCTGCTCCGGCGTGGGGAGATCGGACATATCCTCCACGGGCACGTGCACGTCCAGCTGCCACTTCTTTTCCGCGGCTGGGGCCACGATCTCTACCGGCCGGTTGCCACCCAAGAAATTCGATACCGCAGACAGCGGCCGCACGGTGGCGGAAAGACCGATGCGCTGGAAGTCCCCCGCCACCTGCTGCAGGCGCTCCAAGGTCAGCGCTAGGTGCACGCCACGCTTGGTGCCGGCCAAGGCGTGGATCTCATCGATAATGACGGTATCCACCGTCTTCAAAATCCCCGCCGCCTTGGAGGTCAGCATCAGATAGGCCGACTCCGGGGTGGTGATCAAGATATCCGGCGGCTTGCGCACCTGCCGCGCACGCTCAGCAGACGGCGTATCGCCCGAGCGCACGCCTACCGATATATCCGGCACGTCCAGCCCTAGGTTCTCCGCGGTGCGCGCAATACCGGTCAGCGGGGCGCGCAGGTTATTTTCCACGTCCACGCCCAGCGCCTTGAGCGGCGAGATATACAGCACCTTCACCCCGGCGGCGGATCCAGCAGTCCCTGAGCCCACCGGCAGCGCCAGCTGGCCTTCGCGCTCGACCAAATTATTCAGCGCCCACAAGAACGCGGCGAGCGTCTTACCGGAGCCGGTAGGGGCGACTACGAGGGCGTGCTCGCCGCGGGAAATCTTCTCCCAGGCCTGCGCCTGCACGGCAGTGGGGGCGGCAAATACATCCCGAAACCACTGCGCTACTTGGGGCCGGAAGCGGTCGAGGATGTTTTCTGGCATGCCCACACTCTAGTCCGCGTTGTAATGTGGGCACCATGACCGTCGAGATTTCTGATTCCCGCCTGACCAATTCCCTCGCCCAGGGCTGCGGTGAGATCCTTAAAGGCGTGCGCAACGGGGGCCTGCTGCGGGGCCTTTCGCTTGGCGACGCCGGCGATGAGGCCGCCCAAGAATGGATCGCCCGCGTCCTCGAGCAGCACCGTCCCCAGGACGGCATGCTCTCTGAGGAAGCCGCCGATGACCTTGCCCGCTTGAAGAAGGACCGCGTATGGATCGTGGACCCGCTCGACGGCACCAAGGAATTCGCCACCGGCCGCCAGGACTGGGCAGTGCACATTGCCCTCGTAGAAAATGGCACTCCCATCCACGCGGCGGTGGGCCTGCCGGACAAGGGCGTAACCTTCAAATCCTCGGACGTACGCGCGGTCACCGGCCCGCTGTCCAAGAAGTTCGTGATCTCCCGCAACCGCCCGCCCAAGGTAGCTAGCTACATTGCGGAAAAGATGGGCTATGAAACCGTAGGCGTCGGCTCCGCGGGTGCTAAGGCCATGCACGTGCTGCTCGGTGATTTTGACGGTTATATCCACGCCGGCGGCCAGTACGAGTGGGATCAGGCCGCCCCGGTGGGCGTCGCCCGAGCCTCCGGCCTGCACTGCTGCCGCCTCGATGGCTCCGAAATCCGCTTCAATAATGAGGACACCTTCATCCCGGATATCCTCATCTGCCGCCCCGAGCTCAAGGATGAAATCTTGGAGCATGCCCAGGCCTTTGCCGAGGAGCACGGCGGATTTTAAAGACCTAAATCGGTAGCCAGGCGCGATACTGCCCTTGTGTGAAACTCGTCGTAATCGCTAAGGGTATCCCGGCCGAGATAGCCAAAGACCTCGGCGTTGATCAGCCCAATAATCCTCGTCCAAGCCTCCAGCGCCATTTCCATCGCATCCTCGGTGAGCTCTGCGCCGATGTCCTGCGCGGCGGCTGCCAGATCCGCAGCAAACTGTGGCGAACGACGCCTCAGCGGCGCACTGGAGGCTCCTTCCAGCAGAGCAGCTATCCGGCGGCTCACTTTCGTCCCAGCTACAACAGTCTCTGCAGCCGGGGCTCGGTAGCCCACGATCGGCGTGCCATAAATCAGGCCCCAACGTTGCGGAAAATCCAGGGCCCACCGCCGCATAGCGGTCACCACTTCCACGAATCTCTCGCGTGGTTGGGCTCGTGCGTCGTCACGCTGCGCCACGGCATTATCGAGCCCATCAAAGGCATCGACGATAAGCAACGTAATCAGTTGCGCCCTATCGGGGACGTAGCGATAAATACCGGAAGAGACTATCCCTAGCTCGCGGGCTATGGCCCTCAGGTTCAGCGCCTCCACGCCACCGTTTGCGAGCTGCTTCCGCCCCAATTCGATGATGCGGGTCATCGTCTCTTCGCGGGCGCGCTCTCGTGGGGTTTGTGCCATGAATAAACTATAGCAACTCACAAATGAGAGCACTGCTCTTGTCTTCGTAGGAGGCTTCCTATACCTTGAGAGAGCATCAGTCACTAAATTGAACAGGAATCTTGGAAATGAAATATCTCATCACCGGAGCGGGCCCCGTCGGCCGCGTAGTTGCCCGTGAACTCGCCTCCCGGGGCCATGAATGCCTCATCATGAGCCGACACGCCACCACGATTAACCTCGGGCCCCGCGTCCAGCACATCACCGGCGATGCAACCAGTAAAGAGTCCTACCCTGCCAATATCGACGGCATCGCGCACTGCATTCACGCCGCCTATAACGCCGAGCAATGGCGAAAGCTGCTCATCCCCGCCGAAGAAACCGCGCTTCACATCGCTGCGGAACGCACCATCCCCATCGTGTTCCCCGAATCCACCTATGGCTTTGATCCAAACCGCGAAGAAGTCTCGCCGACTACTCCCTTGACCGACTCCCGGCATGGAAAGCCCGGCGTGCGCGCGCAGCTCATCGACGCACGTCTCGCCTCTCGCGCCCACACCGTATCCGTCATCGCGGCCGATTTATTTGGTCCCGACTCCGGGCCAGGTTGCGTCTACCACCAGCTGATCATCGGGAAGCACTTCCCCTTAGCCCTAATCAACCCACATGCGAAGCACTCGGTGACCTACCTGCCAGATTTCGGCCGCGCTCTTGCCGATGCCCTCCTCGACCCCACCAGCGCTCCTATCGTCGCAACACCGTGCGCTCCGGCGCTTACGCAGGCGGAATTCGCCGACCGCGCGGGGTGCCACCGCACCCCGATAACGATCCGCCCCTGGATGCTCAAGCTCGGTGGACTCTTAAGCACCGATCTGCGTGGGCTGGTTGAGATGACCTACTTATGGGAGCGCCCCTCCATCCTCACTGGCGCCACTGCACGGTGGAAAGCTACCCCCATAGAACAAGCGCTACGCGAAACAGCCTCCTGCGATAATGCCACTGCCAGCGCTAAGAGGAAATAAACGCTCCAACTACTCCAATGTTTTTCTAACGCTCTATACTGGAGCACCATGAGTGATACGTCCACCGTTTCTAGCGCCGCTATTGCCACTCCGTACGAGGATCTGCTGCGTCGCGTTCTCGACAAAGGCACGCCCAAAGGCGATCGCACCGGGACAGGCACACGCTCCATTTTTGGTGCGCAGCTGCGCTATAACCTGGCCGAGTCTTTCCCGCTACTGACCACCAAGAAGGTCTATTTCCACGCGGTATTGGGCGAGCTTTTGTGGTTCCTCAAAGGCGAGTCCAATATCAAGTTCCTGCAGGATAACAAGGTCCGCATCTGGAATGAGTGGGCGGATGACAATGGCGAGCTAGGGCCGGTCTACGGCGTGCAGTGGCGCTCCTGGCCCACCCCGGATGGCCAGCACATTGACCAGATCCAGCAGGCGCTCGATACTCTGAAGAATAATCCGGACTCGCGCCGCAACTTGGTCTCCGCATGGAACGTCGCGGAGCTGGACAAGATGGCGCTGATGCCCTGCCACTTGCTCTTCCAGCTCTACGTGGCCGATGGCACCTTGTCCATGCAGGTCTACCAGCGCTCGGCCGATATGTTCCTAGGTGTTCCCTTCAATATCGCCTCTTACGCGGCGCTGACCCACATGTTTGCCCAGCAGGCCGGCCTCAAGGTGGGCGAGCTCATCTGGACCGGCGGCGATTGCCATATTTATAACGACCACGTGGAGCAGGTCAAAGAGCAGCTTTCCCGCGAACCCCGCCCGTACCCGCAGCTCAACCTGCACAAGGCGGAAGACATGTTCTCTTATGACTTCGCCGATTTTGAGATTGAGGGCTACGACCCCCACCCCACCATCAAGGCGCAGGTGTCCGTCTAATGTTGGGCGCAATCTGGGCACAGTCCCTCGATGGAATCATTGGCGATGGCGAACAAATGCCCTGGCACGTTCCGGAGGATCTCAAGCACTTTAAGGACGTGACCATGGGCGCGCCGGTCATCATGGGCCGGAAAACCTGGGAGTCCCTCAACCCTAAGTTCCGCCCCCTTCCCGGCCGGGAGAATTACGTGCTCTCCTCCCGCACCCCCGGCCAGTGGTCCGCCGGCGCCCAGGTGCTCACCGAAATGCCCTCGCTTTCCGACGCCTGGGTTCTCGGCGGCGGCCAAATCTACACCGCCACCTTGGACCAGGTGGACCGCATTGAGGTCACGCTCATGGGCGTTAATATCGGTAGCACCTACGGCGAAAAGTCCATCTACGCCCCCGAAATCCCCGAGGAATTCGGCCTCGCCCACAGCACCGATTGGCTAACCTCCGCCAAGGGCCACCTGGCCCTGCCGGACCAAGAGGCCAGCGATCTCCCCATCAAGTACCGCTTTTTAACCTACGACCGAAAGGATGCAGCCTAATGACTGTACAAACCCCCGAACCCACCGCTGACGTCACCATCTTCTACGCCGACTGGTGCCCCTTCTGCGCCAAGCTCATCAAGAACCTGGACCGCACCGAAACCCCGTACGCGCTTGTCGACGTCGAGGGTGACAACACCGACGACATCAACGCCTGGATCGAATCCGTTAACGACGGCAACCGCATCATCCCCACCGTCCTCTACTCGGACGGCACCCACGAAACCAACCCACCAGCCTCCTCCGTGCGCAATAAGCAGAAGGAATTGGCCGAAAGCTAACCCACACCCCAGCCATTTCGGGGCACTCCTGCCCCACTGCTATGATTAGCCAAGTTGCACACGCAACCCCGCCCCAGTAGCTCAGGGGATAGAGCACGGCTCTCCTAAAGCCGGTGTCGGTGGTTCGAATCCACTCTGGGGCACCATGTGAAGTCTCGAGACATCGTTCCGGTCGGTGTCTTGAGATTTTTCGTTTTTAGTTGCCCCGACTGGGGTTGAGTTCGCTGTCGTTCTTGTTGTAGTAGATCTTTTCTTCGGTGAGTGTGTAGGCGGCGCTTTGTGCCCCGGTGGCGGTTATTTTGACGTCTACGCGGTTGTCGATGCAGACCATGGAGATTGGTTCGCCGCCCCATCGGCGTGAGGTTCTAGCGCAGTTCTAGGCTGCGGTCGACAGTGCTGGGGTCGAGTGTTCGAGGATTCGTGCGAGGGCGTTGTGAAGTCTCGAGACGTCGTTCCGCTTGGTGTCTCGAGACTTTTGCTCTTCGAATGGTGGGAGTGGCAAGAATTTCGTAATCTAGGCCCATGAAACTTCTTCTCGCTTCATTCCTGCACCCGGACATCGGCGACTACATTTCGGGGCGAGTGCTATATATCGATGATGCCGCTTCAGAGATGCGCAAGGCACCATTTGCACAGGCAGAGCTGAAGGCAATTGGAGAGGCAGCAGAGACCTTAGTCCCTCTCACCCTATCGCAATCAAACCCAAGCGATATTCAAAATGAAATTGCATCAGCCAACTGCATTTATGTCGCGAGCGGCGACGTGTTCCGCCTACTTGACGTACTGAAGAAAACGGGTGCCGACCGTGCACTGACTGAGGCAGTAAAGCAGGGCAAATTTTACGCTGGAAGTTCTGCAGGAGCAGTTGTTGCCGGCCCATCAATTGAGCCGGCATCAATCATGGACGATTCCAAAACGGCACCGCAGCTCACCGAATATACAGGGCTAAACTTCACTCCTCATGTCATTGTTCCTCATGCACAAGGAACCACTGGGCCTTATTCAATAGAGGTCATCAGTAAGACTGTCGAGACCTACGGCCGAGAATGGAACTTGCTACTTTTGAGAGATGGGCAAGCCCTCTTTATAGATGATGAAAAATCCATTCTCATCTAATCTGCGATGACAAACACGCCAAGCCGACCAGGAAAGTCCATTTACGCCTCAACTACCAGCACTTTCCTTGTGGCCGAGCAGTTCCCTTAACAATACTATTTAGGGACCATGGGGTCATTTGTTTCGGTGAGCTCCCATCTCGCAGAGCCGACGTTGTGGCGCTTTGAGACAGTCTCACTCATTGTTATTCACCTGCTGCCTGGGACTTAGCTTCTTGGGACTCACCAATGGCATTACCAAGCGCTGCGATGAATGCGATTAGGCCTACCGTGATGAGGATGTGTCCCAGACCAGCGATGCCAGAGACCATTGCAGAGGACTCCTCCCCCAGTACGGTCAGGCATCCGTGCCAGATCATGACTCCAACAGTGACGACCACGCCGACGTTGTAGAGCCAGAAGAACGCATTGAACTGACCGCGGTTGCGCGACAGACCAAAGACTTTCTCCAATACCAAGAAGATAAGGCTCATCATGAAACCGAGCGCTAGCAAGTGAGTATGCGCCACGCTCAACTGGGTGAACTCGCCCTCGGGGAAATCATTGGCACGCGTGAATTCGCGGTAGAACACGCCAGCGCCCAAGCCCAATACAAGGTAGAAAATAGATGCCCAATACAAAGCTTTCATGGTCATTCTCCTTCCCAACCGCTGTCACGACCGGAGTAGCGATGAATAAAATACTCTAAGGACTTATCCTTCTACATTCGTCATCGTTTTGAATCACAGGGCTGGTTGAAACTGCAATCAACCAGTTGGTTGACTATGAGATCCGGAAGATTAATATTCATAGTCCTGCCCCGAGAAATACAAGCGCTGAATGTCAGGCACCTTTGTTTCAGCAAAGACCCGAATCGTTGAAGCAGTTCCGGGTAACTCCAGCTAGTTTGAACAGGCCCACGCCTGAACCTTGTTCATATGTTCAACGAAGGCCGCTTCTGTTCTTTGCTCATGCAATTGAAGCCAAGCATCCACGACATCATCTGGGTAGACGCCCACCCCGCGCAATACCGCCGCGGTGAATGACACTGGAGCCAATCCAGATGCCGTAATCACTCCGCCATCAGAAACTGCGTCTTCTTCTTTGTAGCCGTCGATGTTGGCGTAGTTGATTGAGGCAAGAAAACCTTGCGCGTTTGAAGTGTGTTTACAGTGGTCAAGCACCCCGGCACGAGCAAAGGCCAAAGTTCCACCACAGATTGCCGCCAAGAGCACTCCGTTCTCATTTAAGACCCTGATCGTTTCCAGCAACTGTTCGTGGCCGTTAAAGTATGTATCTGCCCCTGGCACCACGAACGCCGCAATATCAGTCCGATTCTGGATGTCCTGCAAGGTCAGACCTGGAACTACCTCGATTCCACCCTTGGAGCGGACGGCTTCTAGAGATTCGCCAACAAACAAAACCTTGAAGCGATCCGGCACTTGAGCTTCAGCTTCAGCTACTTGAGTTGTGAGGTAGGCATACTCCCAATCAGACATGGTTTCCGTCGCATAAATAGCAATGACCTTCATGGATCTCACAATACGCGGGCCTGCTGAATCACTACTAGACACGCGAAAGTTTCGATCAGCGTGTCTCTTGCCCACTCAAACCGACCTGCTCCCTCGCCTTAAACTGGCCTCATGTCTGAAGTAACGAAGCAATACGCCGTATATCTCACCCGCCTCGATATCGCCGTATACCGAGCTACCAATTCCGCCGGAGCCAGCATTGAGTTTGGCAGTGGCGAGGGGCTTCTCTCCCCTGTTGAGCTTTTGCTAGCTGCCGTCGCGGCGTGTTCGGCGGTGGACGTGGATGTGGTGACATCTCGGCGCGCGGAGCCGGAATCTTTTGATGTGTATGTGGAAGGTGACCGCGTAAGCGAAGATGGAGCAGCGCGTCTGTCGGAGGTGCGAGTGGGCTTCGACCTTTCGTTCCCAGATACGCAAGAGGGCAACCAAGCGCGCAAACTGGTGGACAACCTGATTCGCATCTCCCACGAGAAGGACTGCACGGTATCGCGCACGGTTGAGAATCCCACGCGGGTGAAGTTCAGCAACGACTCGAAATAGTTCCCCGGTGTAAATGCGCGACATGCGGTTTCGCTCCGGGGATGCCCCAAAACCTCCTGCTATGGTGCAATTGTTAACTATTGTGACAAATGTGATTACTGCAGGAGCTCAACATGTCACCGTCTTTCTCCCGTCGCGGTCTTTTTAAGATCGGCGCTCTCGCCCTAACCGCAGGTGCTATCGGCGCTGCCGCACCGAATGCAGCGGCACTCGGACCGGTGCGCGGCACCATCATTGATTTCTCCGCCGGCGTACCTTCCCCGCAGGCAATTAAGAATGCCGGCCACATGGGCGCGATTCGCTACGTCTCCGACAAGCGCCCCGGCGCTGCGTGGATGACCGGCAAGCCGGTAACCCTCAAAGAAACTAAGGCCAATGCAGCAGCAGACCTGCCCACGGCGTCGGTCTACCAATTCGGCCGTGCGGAAACCGCCGATTGGAAGCAGGGCGCAGCTGGTGCAGCAATACACGCACCGAAGGCGATTGCGTTGCACAAGAAGGCAGGCGGCCCCACCAACCGTCCGATTTACATCGCGATCGACGATAACCCCACCCGGGAGCAGTATACCCGCCAAATCCGCCCCTACCTGCAGGCGTTTTCCAAGACGCTAGAGCTGGCCGGTTACCAGACGGGCATCTACGGCAACTACAGCACTATTGAGTGGGCGATCCAGGATGGCATCGGCAAGTACTTCTGGATGCATGACTGGGGTTCCAACGGCAAGATTCACCCGCGCACCACTATCCACCAGCTGCCGCACGGCAAGCAGCAGACCATTGGCGGCGTCATCGTTGACGTCAATGAGGTCTACGCCGAAGACTGGGGCCAGTGGACGCCCGGCGAGTCCGCGGCACCTGCACCGGCAAAGAAGCCGACCACCAAGAAGCCACAGCCAAAGCCGCAGCCGCAGACCAAGGCCCCGAGCAATGGCTCGTCCGACTTGGTCAATCAGCTCAGCTCGCAACTACAGAGCAAGCACCCAGAGCTACCAGAACTTCCGCAGGTCACCGCCAATGGCGTGACCTATAATGGCAAGACGTTGAGCAACGAACAGATTCGTCAGCTAGCGAAGATCGTCGCAGAGACAGTCTCTAAGGCGCGGTAGTACTACTTCTTAGAGGGCTCGGAGGTTTTCTCCGAGCCCTTCTTTTTGTCTGCGGACTTCTTCTTGGACGTGGTGGATTCGCTGGTGGGCTCTTCGGACGAGGACTTATCCTTCTCGCCCTTGTCGGATTTCTCGTCCTTGTCCTTCTTAGTGGAGGAGGTAGTAGAAGTCTCCGAGGTGGAAGTCTCAACCGGTGGGACGTCCTCGCCGTCTTTGTACTTGAGGAAGCGCTCGGTGGCCTTGCCCAGATTCTTACCCGTCACCTCGTCCTTGACGTAGTCGGTGAGGTCATCGGATGAGCCGGTGATAGAGGCGGCCGCGACGAAGTTCTCGCCAAAGGAGACCGAGGAGTTGATGGACTTGTCATTGGACCAGCCCCACTTGCTGCCTACCACGTTAGAAAGCTTGGCGGTGCCGTAATCCTGGCGGTAGCCATCCTCAGAGATGGGATCGGCATGCGCCATGGCTACAAGCACTGGGTGGGTTTCATCGCGGTCGATGAGCTGCGAGATGAAGCTGGCGACGTCATACGTGGAGGTTTGCGAGTAGCCCCACTGCTCGCCGGCCTTGGTGGATTCGAGATTGAATTCATCCGCAATCGTGTCGATGGAATCCGGGTACTTGTCAAAGAGGTCTTCGGCGGACTTATCAGAGGAGCTAGCGATCATATCCAGCGCCTCGTATTTATCCTCGTACTCGCCCTTTTCCATCACGTAGGTGGCGATATAGAGCTTGATGAGGCTTAGCGCCGGGCGGGCTTCGTGCTCCGAGGCAGAGCCCATGTGCATGCCATCGTGCAGGCGGATATAGGTAATTGAATGTCCCTCATCGCCCTCGAGGAACTCATTGGTTTCCGGTGGGACGTCGCGGTTGGTGTCTGTTGCTTTTAAGGGGGCGTCGGCAAGCGCATCGCTTTCGCGCTCGCTATTGCTGCACGCGGTGGTGGTCAAGGCGAGCATGCATACGGCCAAAGCGGCACCAGCCTTAACTGATGCCGCCTTGCGGGTCACGGACGTTCTAAGCACGTCCAACCACATTACCGGGTGTGTGCACTTTTCAAGCAATTAATGCTGCACGGGTGCCTCCACGCCCACGCCGGTAAGGGAGCGAACTTCCATCTCTGCGGAAAGCTCCTCAAAGTTGTCCGGTTTGGTCATGATGGAGACCAGCCAGCCGACGAAGAAGGATAGCGGAATGGAGACCAAGCCCGGCGAGGAAAGCGGGAAGATGGCCCAGTCCGCACCTGGGAACATGGAGCTCTCAGAACCGGAGACTGCCGGGGAGAAGAAGATAAGCACCAGGCAGGACACCACGCCGGTATACATGGAAGCCACCGCGCCCGCGGTGTTGAAGCGGCGCCAGTACAGGGAGTACAGGATGGTCGGCAGGTTGGCGGAGGCCGCCACCGCAAACGCCAGGGAGACCAGGAAGGCCACGTTCTGGGTCATGGCCAGGATGCCCAAGATGATGGAAACGATGCCAAGAACCACCACGGTGGCCTGGGAGACGCGGACCTGCTCGGCCTCGGTGGACTCGCCGTTACGGATGACCGCGTGGTAGATATCGTGCGCAATGGACGCCGAGGCGGTAATGGCCAGGCCGGCCACCACGGCGAGCACGGTAGCGAAGGCCACGGCAGAAATAATCGCCATGAAGATGGAGCCGCCAATCTCCATTGCGAGTAGCGGCACCGCGGCATTGGCCCCGCCCGGCGCGGCCAGGATACGGTCCGGCCCCACCAGCGCAGCTGCGCCGTAGCCCAGAACCAGGGTCATGAGGTAGAAGGCACCGATGATGACGATCGCCCAGGTAACGGACCGGCGCGCCTCAGTGGCGGTGGGCACGGTGTAGAAGCGCATCAGCACGTGCGGCAGGCCGCCCACGCCGAGTACCAGGGAAATGCCCAGGGAGATAAAGTCCAGCTTGGTGGCGGTGGTGGCGCCGTACTTCAGGCCAGGGGCCATGATGTCCTTGGCCTCGTAGCCCTTCTCCTTAATCTGCTCGGAGGCGGCGTGCATGTCGATGGCGTTATTAAACAGGGTGCTAAATCCGCCGCGCAGGGCAATGAAGACCAAGAAACACATGATGACCACGCCGGCGACCAGAAGCACGGCCTTAATCATCTGCACGTAGGTGGTGCCCTTCATGCCGCCGACCAGGACGTAGACGATCATGAGCACACCCACGATGCCCACGACGAGGGCCTGCCACTTGAAGTCGTGGATATCCAACAGCACGGCCACCAGCGAGCCGGCGCCGGCCATCTGCGCGATGAGGTAGAAGAGCGTGACGAAGAGGGTGGCGATGGACGCCGCCACGCGCACGGGCTTTTGCTTCAGGCGGAAGGATAGGACGTCCGCCATGGTAAAGCGGCCGACGTTACGCATGGGCTCGGCGACGAGCATGAGTGCTACCAGCCAGGCGACGAAGAAGCCCACCGAGTACAAGAAGCCGTCGTAGCCATTGAGCGCCACCGCGCCGACGATGCCGAGGAAGGATGCGGCGGAGAGGTAGTCACCGGAGATGGCCAGGCCGTTCTGGCGTCCGGAGAAGCTGCCGCCGCCGGTGTAGAAGTCCGAGGCTTCCTTGGTGGTTTTACCGGCGCGCAGCACCACCGCCATGGTGACGATAAGGAAGATGGCGAAGATGGAAATATTCAGGATGGGGTTGCCGGCGGAAGACTCGGCGGCAAGGGTGGTGGTAGTCATTAGATGCCCTCCAGTTCTTCACGGATGGCGGCCGACTTCGGCTCGATATTCTTATTGGCGTACTTCACGTAAATCCACGTGATGATGAAGGTGGTGAGGAACTGGGCAAGGCCGAAGACTAGGCCGATGTTCCAGCCGCCGCCGAGCTCGGTTGCCATGAAGCCTGGGGCAAACACGGCGGCAAGAACGTAGACCACGTACCACACGAAGAAGGCCACGGTCATAGGGAAGGTAAAACTCCGGTAGGTGCGGCGCAGCTCGCCGAATTTGGCGGAGTCGCGCATCGCGATGAACTCGCTACCGGTGGGTTCACGGCGCGAGACAGGAGTTGCAGCTACGTCACTCATAGAGCATCGTCTCCTTGGGTGAGAGGAACTTAGGTCACACGAGATAGTGTGTCACTTCTCACTATCCACGTTGATCTGTAAGCTACAGAACATTTTCTGCAAGGTTGTAAACTCTGCCAAGAAAACCTTCCACTCCCCCACCCTTTTAACCCCATAGGCTTCACTGAACTGGAATAACATCTTTAGCAAACTACCCCCGAGGGAAGAATTTTTTAACCCCTTGTAAAGATTGTTAACAACCGCTTGGCAAAAGAAAAAGCCCCCGTGAGGGGGCTTAAACTGCGGTTGACGTTACTCTTCGTTGCCCGGGAATTCGCGCGGGTCATTGAACATGCGGCCAAAGCCCTCCTGGCCCTCAAGGGCGTCGATGGCGGATACTTCCTCTGCCGTGAGCTCCAGCTCGGTGGCGGCCAAGTTTTCCTTCAGCCGCTCGGTGCGCGCGGACTTCGGAATGACGGAGATGCCCTTAGACATAAGGTACGACAGTACTACCTGTCCCTCGGTGGCCTCGTGGTCAGCCGCAGCCTGCTCGATTGCGGGGTTATTGAGCACAACGCCACGTGCCAGCGGGGCCCATGCCTCGGTGACGATGTCATTATCGTGATGGAAGGCACGCAGGCTGGACTGAGTAAAGCCCGGGTGGATCTCCACCTGGTTGAGCACCGGAGAAATGCCGGTGGTAGAAATCAGGTCCTTGAGCACGTCCTCGTAGAAATTGGCCACACCGATGGACGCAATCTGACCCATACCCTGCAGGCGGGCGATAGCCTCAAAAGTCTCGTTGTACAGGCCACCCTGCGGCCACGGCCAGTGGATAAGATACAGGTCGAGGTAGTCCAGCTGCAGATCCTTAAGCGACTGCTGGAATGCCTCTTCCACCTTGTGCTCACCCTGGTGGGAGTGCCACACCTTGGAGGTAATAAAGAGCTCATCGCGGGTGACGTCGCCGGCATCCATTGCCTGCTTCAGGGCGGTGCCTACCGCCTCTTCATTCTTGTAGAGCGTGGCGGTATCGAAGTGGCGGTAGCCCAAATCGATGGCCTCGCGGATGACGCGGATGCATTCCTCGTCATATAGCTTGTACGTACCCAAGCCCAGCTGGGGCATTTCGCGGTCATCATTGAAAGTTACGGTTGGCACAGTCATGCCCTCCATTGTGCCGCAGTTTTTCTGACCGCGCCGAAAACGACGAAACCCCAGGGCGAACCCTGGAGCTAAGCGCTTTTAGTCGGCGCGGATGAGGTCAATAATAAAGACCAAGGTGCGGCCGGACAGCGGGTGCGCGCCACCGGCGGGGCCGTAGGCCTTTTCCGGCGGAATGATGAGCTTGCGGCGACCGCCCACCTTCATTCCCGGAATGCCCTCTTGCCAGCCGGCGATGAGACCGGTCAGCGGGAACTCGATGGACTGGCCACGGTCCCACGAGGAATCGAATTCTTGGTTGGTCTCGTATTCAGCGCCGACGTAGTGGACCTCCACTACGGCACCAGGCTGCGCCTCAGCACCGTCGCCGACGACGATGTCTTCTACAACAAGGTCGGTCGGCGCTGGGCCAGACTGGGCTTCAATAACAGGCTTATCCATGGGGATTATTCTCCTTGGGAAATCTAGTTTGTTCGTGCGGTCGCATTAAAAACCGAACCGAGCTGCACCTATTATAGGTGCTACCACCCGATTCGGCTTAATTAGGCTGACCGCGGAGCGCTTTAACGCTCGCTACGCGGGGTGACCTTACGCAGGGACTCGCCGGTGTAAATCTGGCGCGGACGGTTGATCTTGGTGTTGATCTCCAGCTGCTCGCGGTACTGTGCAATCCAGCCCGGCAGGCGGCCGATGGCGAAGAGGACGGTAAAGAAGTCCGTCGGGAAGCCCATGGCGCGGTAGATCAGGCCGGTGTAGAAGTCCACGTTCGGGTAGAGCTTGCGGGAGACGAAGTAGTCGTCATTCAGCGCAATATCTTCCAGCTTCATGGCCAGATCCAGCATTGGGTCGCCGCCCAGGTGCTCAATGATCTCGTGCGCGGTCTCCTTAACGATGGCCGCGCGTGGGTCGTAGTTCTTGTACACGCGGTGACCAAAGCCCATGAGGCGAACGCCCTTTTCCTTATTCTTCACGCGGTTCATGAAGTCGGTAGCGTCACCATCGTGGTTGTTCTGGATATCTTCCAGCATCTCCAGAACTGCCTGGTTTGCGCCGCCGTGCAGCGGACCGGACAGGGCGTTAATGCCGCCGGCGATGGAGACGAACATATTGGCCTGAGCGGAACCAATCATGCGCACGGTGGAGGTGGAGCAGTTCTGCTCGTGGTCAGCGTGCAGAATGAGCAGCTTATCCAGCGCCTTAGCTACAACCGGGTCCACCTCGTACTCCTCGGTGGGGTAACCGAACATCATGCGCAGGAAGTTCTCGCGGGCGTTCAGGCTATTGTCCGGGTACATATAAGGCTTGCCCTGAGACGCGCGGTAAGCATACGCAGCCAGCATTGGAACCTTAGCCAGCAGGCGGACGGTGGCCTTATCCAGCTGCTCCGGGTCCAGCGGGTTGAGCTGGTCCTGGTAGTACGCGGAAAGAATGTTAAGGGAGGAAGCCAGCACGGCCATTGGGTGCGCGTTGCGCGGGAAGATATTGAACGCGGCCTTGAAGTCCTCATCCAACAGGGTGTGGTGGCGGATTTCGCGGTTAAAGTGGCTGAGCTCTTCCTCGTTTGGCAGATGACCCTTGATCAGCAGATAGGAAACCTCGTTAAAGGAAGCGTTTTCCGCCAGGTCCGCGATATCGTAACCGCGGTGGCGCAGGATGCCCTCTTCACCGTTAATGAAGGTGATCTTGGACTCGGTGGAACCGGTGGAGGTATAACCAGGGTCGAAGGTAACGAGCCCGGTCTCGTTACGGAGCTTGGAAATGTCAAAGCCGGAGTCGCCCTCGGTGGACTGCTTGATGTCCATCTCGTACTCGCCGCCTGGGTACTGGAGCACTACCTTGTTGTCTTCAGAAGCCACGGAAGTTCCTTTCTCTATGTGAAGAGTCACTATTAAGCACTAACTTAAGGAAGCTAGCTTGATACCTCTTCACACTTTAGCAAACTTTGTGACGCCGCCAACAGGATTTGGCCGACTAAAATAACTGCCGTTCGACCGGAACTGTTCTACACTGACTTGCATGAGTACACCCGAACTTACGCTGCCTGCCGACCTCCTGCCTGCCGACGGCCGCTTTGGCTGCGGCCCCTCCAAGGTTCGCCCCGCCCAGCTTGCGGCCATTGACCCCGCGATCATGGGCACCTCTCACCGCCAGCCGGCAGTAAAGAACCTCGTAGGTTCGGTGCGGGAAGGCTTAAGCGATCTCTTCTCCCTACCAGAGGGCTACGAGATTATCCTTTCCCTAGGCGGCGCCACCGCCTTCTGGGATGCTGCCACCTTCGGACTCATCGAGCGCCACTCCGCCCACCTCACCTTTGGTGAGTTTTCCACTAAATTTGCCAAGGCCGCTGCGGGTGCACCCTGGCTCGATGCCCCCTCCATCGTGGAGTCCCCCGCGGGCACCGCGCCCGACCCACGCGAACTTTCTGCAGAGGCGGACGTCGTCGCTTGGGCACACAATGAAACCTCCACCAGCGCGATGGCAGAAGTCACCCGCCCGCACCCCCGCAATGATCAGCAGCTGGTGGTCGTGGACGCCACCTCCGGCGCGGGCGGCCTGCCCGTGCACATATCCGATACGGACGTCTATTACTTCTCGCCGCAAAAGTGCTTTGCTTCCGACGGCGGCCTGTGGCTCGCCGCCATGTCCCCCGCCGCGCTGGAGCGGATTGAGAAAATCAACGCCTCCGAGCGCTATATCCCCAACTTCCTCAACCTGCAGACCGCGGTAGAGAACTCGCGCAAGAACCAGACTTATAACACCCCGGCAATCGCTACCCTGCTCATGCTGAATAACCAGGTCCAGTGGATGAATGCCAACGGCGGCCTGGACGGCATGGTTGAGCGCACTACCGAATCCTCCACCACGCTGTATCGCTGGGCCGAATCCCGCCCGGAGGCCACTCCCTTCGTCGCGGAGCCTGCGTCCCGCTCGCTCGTGGTAGGCACCATCGACTTCGCAGAGTCCGTCGATGCCGCAGCGCTCGCCGCTACCCTGCGCGCCAACGGCATCCTGGACGTGGAGCCGTACCGCAAGCTGGGTCGCAACCAACTGCGCATCGGCATGTTCCCGGCCATCGATCCGGCCGATATCGCCAAGCTGACCCAATGCATCGACTACGTCTTGGATGCGAAATAACGCATCTCACCCAACATGCCCCGCCGCCTCGCAGGCCGCGGGGCATTTTCACGTTATAGTTGAATGCATCACAGATATGTCCGCCGTCGATAGGCAAAAGGAGCGCCCTATTATGCGCGAGCTGTTCCCAGTTGACAGCGAGTCGACCGAAACCTCTTTGGTGCTGCGCACCGAAGACGGCGAAGAGTTTTTCCTCTCCATCACCGATGAGCTGCGTGAGGCCCTGCAGGGCGAGCAGGAGGAAACCCCGGAAGAGGAACCGGCGGCTCCGGCCATCAGCCTGGCCAAGCCCACCAAACCGGAACCGGTGGAAGAGATAAAGGTCCGCCCGGCGGAGATCCAAAACCGCATCCGCGCCGGCGCCTCTGCGGCGGAGCTGGCGGAAGAAATGGGCGTGACCGAATCTCGCATCGAGCCCTTCGCCTACCCGGTCATGCTAGAGCGCAACCGCATCGCGGAGATTGCCAAGCAGGCCCACCCTGTCCGCGAGGACGGGCCGGCAAAGCTCACCTTGTGGGAGGTTCTGGCCACCGCCTTTGCCGCCCGTGGACACTCGCTCTCCGAGTCCACCTGGGACGCCTACCGCCACCAGGGCGAGTCCTGGATCGTGCGCGTCACGTGGAAGGCCGGCCTGTCCGAGAACGAGGCCGAGTGGTACTTCAAGCAGTCCATGTCCTCGCCTGCCACGGTGGAGGCGCGTAACTCAGTGGCCGCGGACCTGACGGACCCGGATTTCGTGCAGCCGGTGCGCTCGCTGACCTCGCTGGGCAGCGGCCGCTATGACGAAGCTATCGATGGCGACCAGCCCAGCAACGTCACGGACCTCACCGCGCCGACCACCCCTCCGGAAGAGCCGGAGGAAGAGGAGTTCTTGCAAAACCCCTCGCCAGAAGAAAAGCCCACCAAGCGCCGCCGCAAGGCCGTCACCCCACATTGGGAGGACGTGCTGCTCGGCGTTCGCTCCAATACCAAGCGCCCTAGGGACTAATCGTGGACATCTCTCACGCAGTACTTACTCTCTGGTACATCTCTCAGCCCAATGCGGAAGAGGTGTTGAAGACCGAGCCCAAGGCGGATCGCGGCTTTGGGCGGAAATTCCTCGCCCAGCTGGATCCGACCTTCCCGGTCACGCCGATTGGGCAATTCCCGCTCAACCGCTCCGCACAAACGGACCCGAACGAGTACTACATCGGCGGCTACCCCGGCATCACCGTGGTGCAAACGGTCTGCGAGGGGGATTCTGTTCTTCTGTCCCAGCTGCCGGACACGCTCCTTAATGCGGTGCCCGCCCAGCGCGTCATTGCGCTGGCGAGCAACGAGAAAGAAGGCTACGCCGGCTTTGCCCTGTGGGAGGGCGGCGATCTCAAGCGTTGCCTGTGCGCTACCCGCGAGCACCTCTACGAGGACACCGGCCTGCCCGAGCCCTTCGAGGCGCCCTACTGGGCAGGCGAAAAGTATGAGCCGCTGGGCGGAATCTCCCTGCCTTTCGAGCCGCAGGGCATCATGGAAGCAGCCCAGGAGTACTGGCTCGACATCGAGGTCGGTCACGATGGCCCGGACCTAGACGTTGTGGGCTACGCGGTCGACGGCCGCCCAGAGCCAAAGATCGACCCGCCGAAGCCCAAGCGCACCGTGGGGGAACTAGCCGCGCAGTCGGCCAATAAGCTGGGCCTGAACGACTATGACGACTACGAGGACCACAGCGCCGAGCCGGAATCCACCGGCGAGGAAATCATCTCCACCGCCAAGCACTTGGGCTCGCTCATTGGCAATTGGAGCGCTCAGACGTTTAAGTCGCTCAAGGAGCGCTGGCGCTCATAAAAGGAAATGGCGGCGGCGGTCGCCACATTAAGAGAATCGGTGCCAGGGGCCATCGGTATGCGTGCGCGTATATCGGTGGCCTTCATTGCGTGTTCGGTAAGCCCGGGGCCCTCCGCGCCGACGAGCATCGCCACCTTATCCAGGCCATGCATGGCCTCGGCCAAGTGCACCGCTTCGGGGTTGGGGGTTAGGGAAATGAGGGTAAAGGAGGCGTCGGCAAGCGCCTGCAAGGAACGCTGCCAGGTAGTAAACCCGCCTTCTAAATGGGCAAAGGGCAAGCGCAGCACGTGCCCCATGGACACGCGCACCGAGCGCCGGTAGAGCGGATCCGCCGCACCGGAGCCGAGCAACACCGCGTCTACCCCCATGCCGGCGGCATGGCGGAAAATTGCGCCGATATTTTCATGATCGCCCACGCCCTCGAGCACGGCGATGGTCTGGGCGGAGTCCACGATCTCGCTCACCTCCGGCTCAGGGGCGCGGTCCGCAGCGGCGACCAGCCCGCGGTGCATATCGAAACCGGCCACCTCCGCTAGGGTCTCGCGAGAGACCTCGTAGATGGGGCATTCCGGCTCGCCATACTCAGAAATATAGGCCTCCACTTTCTTGGGAAAACCCACGAGGCAGCGCATGGGGAACCGGGATTCGGCCAGCCGGGAGACCACCAGCGGGCCCTCAGCAATGACGAGACCCTCGCCGGACCTATCGGATTTGTTGAGGTTCCGAATATCGTCCAGGCGAGGGTCTGCGGGGTCAGTAATCAGCATGCCCTTAGGCTAGCCGATGGCATTGGAAATCGGATCCATGCCAAAGAAAATCACGAAGAGGCCTGCCAAGAGCCACATGATCCAGTGCACGTCCTTGGCCTTGCCGGCGAAAGTGGACATGAGCGCGAAGGAGATGAAGCCCACGCCGATGCCGTTGGCAATGGAATAGGTAAACGGCATGGTCACAATGGTCAGGAAGGCGGGGATGGCGATCTCCATCTTGGTCCAGCGGATCTCGGTCAGCTGCGCGGCCATCATTACGCCGACGATGACCAAAACCGGAGAGGCGGCCTCGATGGGCACGATTTCATACAGCGGCGTCAAGAACATCGCGGCGAGGAACAGCACGCCGGTCATGAGGTTGGCCAGGCCGGTGCGGGCGCCATCGGCAATGCCGGCGGAGGAATCCGCAAAGACGGTATTGGAAGAAGCAGAGCCCAGGCCGCCGGCCACGGCGCCGAAGCCCTCGACGACGAGGACCTTTTTCATATCGGGGAGGTTTCCGTCGGCGTCGACAAGCTTGCCCTGCTTGCCCAAACCGGTCATGGTGCCCATCGCATCAAAGAAGTTGGTGAGCAACAGGGTAAAAATCAGCAGGATGGTGGAGACCACGCCGATCTTGGTAAAGGCGCCCACCAGGTTCACATCGCCCACGATGGACAGATCCGGAATGCCGCCGAGCGCCTCCGGCTTCACGGGCGCGGCCATGCCCCAGTCCTCGGAGCCGGTAAACGCCTGGATAATAAACGCGATGATGGTGGTAAGCACGATGGCGATAAAAAGCCCGCCCGGCACGTTCCGGATGACCATGAAGGAACAGATAATGAGGCCGATGACAAAGACCAGCGCCGGCCAGGTAGAAATCGAACCATTGACGCCCAGGCCCACCGGCACGGTGGTGTGCGCGGCGTCCGGCACGCGGGTAACAAAGCCACCATCTACGAGGCCGATCATGGCGATGAACATGCCGATGCCCACGCCCATCGCCGCCTTCATGGACTGCGGGATGGCGTCAAAGACGGCGGTGCGGAAACCAGAGATGGCCAGCAGGACGATGATGATGCCCTCGATGACCACTAGGCCCATGGATTCCTGCCAGGTCAGCCCACTGGTGGCGACCATGCTCACGCCCACGAAGGTATTCATGCCCAAGCCGGCGGCCATGGCGAAGGGATACTTGGCAATGGCGCCGAAGAGGATGGACATGACGCCGGCGACCAGGGCGGTGGCGGCAGCGACCTGCGGCACGCCCAGCGCGTAGCCTTCCGCGTCCTCGGTAGTACCGAGGATGAGCGGGTTCAAGAGGATGATATAGGCCATGGCGAAGAACGAGACCGTTCCCGCGCGTAGCTCGGTTCCGATGGAGGAACCACGTTCAGAGATATGGAAATAGCGATCGAGAGTGGCTTTCAACGCCTGCGCCTTTCACGTACAGCGAGTCTTACGCCATAAGTGTGCTGCCTTAATCCTCGATTTCAAAATCCTGGAAGATGGGCTTTTCATCATCGAAGGCCACTTCCGGGTTCTTTTCTTCCCGCACGCGCGTCTGCGAATGCGCACCGCAGCCATAGCGCGAGTGCACCACCCGGCCGTCCGCCGAGTACTCATTGGCGCAGACGCCATAGTTGTCCAACAGCTGCACATAAAACGCACAGGTGCGGCATTGCAGGCGCGCCTTGGCCGCCATATCCGTATTCGGGCCGAACTCGGTGCGCCAGCGCTTCTTGGCATCTTCCAGGCCGGATTTAGACAAAGTTTCCCCGTCCAGGCGGGAATCATCCACGGCCGGTGGCATCAGGTCTCCGGGGCCAAGGTCACCGGGGCGCACACGGTCCTCATAGGGCACCCATTCCGGCGGCTGCAGGGCCTCCCCTCCCGGCACCAGCGCCACCTCATTGACGGTGACGTAGCGCGATCCCTCTGCGCAGGCGAGCACCGCCTGCCATTCCCAGCCAGGGTAGCCAGGCATTTCTGCTTCAAATCGGTGGGTAGCAACGTTTCGGCCCATCCCGGCGACGCCGATATGCTTGCCGACGCCCCCTTCCCCCACCTCATCCAACGCCTCGCGCGCGATGCGCACGGCGCGGGAATCGATCAACGGATTTGCTTTTCGCTTACTCACGCCCCTCATTATTCATTATGGAGCGCACGCGGTGGTACATATGGTGCATGTCGTTTCTTTCCCGAGCCGCCTGCATTCTCCTCCCCTGCACGCTCGTCGCCTGTTCCTCTACACCAGCAGAACCCGAAGTAGAGCACCTCTCCGTCGAGGTTCTCGGCACCGCTTCCCTGCCGCCCAATTCTTTTACGCAGGGCCTCGAAACCGATCCGGACGGCAACCTGCTCCTGGGCACCGGCCAATGGGGAGAATCCCGCTTGGAGCGCTTCTCCCCCGAAACCGGCGAGACCTTGGCCGAAACGCGCCTGGATAACCGCTACTTTGGCGAGGGCATCACCCAAGCCGGCGATTCCATCTGGCAGCTGACCTGGAAGTCCGGCCAAGCCCTGAAATATGACCACGACCTGCGCCAGGTAGATACCGCCACCTACTCGGGCGAGGGCTGGGGCCTGTGCAATACCGGCGAGGATCTCCTCCTGTCCGATGGCTCCGCGACCCTGCGGCACATGGACCCAGAGACCATCGCGGAGCGATCCACTACCGACGTCACCTTAGAGGGAAAGCCCCTCGAAGACATCAATGAACTCGAGTGCGTGGGCGATGACGTCTACGCCAATGTGTGGATGGATGACAACATCTACCGCATCGATCCGTCCACCGGCCGCGTAACCGCCGTCATCGCTACCGACGCGATTGATAAGTCCCGCTATACCGACCCCGATGATGTCCTCAACGGCATCGCACACATTAAAGACGATGAGTTCTGGTTTACCGGCAAGCGGTGGGAAGAACTCTTCCACGTTCGAGTAAGGTAAAGGCCCATGGCAACCCGTAAGGAAGCAAGGAAAAAGTCGCTGCTGCAGATCTTGGCCCTCATCGTGGTCGTGGCGGTCATCGTCGCCGCCGTAGTGATCTTCCAGAACTGGTGGAACCAGCGCCCGGGTCCCGATCCCCGCGACATCACGGTCACCGCCTCTGTGGGCGATAAGTCCATCGACGTCGCCCCGTACATTGCATGCGAGCCCGGCAGCGAGTGCCCGGAAGGCGAGGTCCCGAACCTCACCGTGGGCGATGATGACACTCTCAAGCTGGATATCCCCGAAGAAATCTCCGATCACGAGTGGAAGATTCTTTCCATCTACGATGACCCCGCCGCCAACGATGAAACCGCGCACGGCGCAAACGAGACCACCGAGGTATCGATCCCCGGCTCGGTAGACCCCATCAAGGCCTCTACCGGCAAGCGCCCCCGCCTCAAGGTGGTGGAGATTTCCTCCATGATGATCGGCACCGATGACAACGGCGACGAAACCCCCTTGGCCACCGTGTGGTCGCTGACCACGATGACCGATAAAGAACGAGAAGCCTCCGCGGAGGAATCCACGAAGGCTTCTAATTAGCTATCCAAATCCTTCGCGATTGCGCGGAGGATTTCTGCTACCTGGCGCCCAGTCTTGCGCTCCGGGTAGCGGCCGGAATTGAGCACCGGCTGAATCTGCGACTCCAGCAAGGTCATCACGTCAGAGACCATGCTGCCGAGCTCTTCCGGCTTGCGGGCCGGCGTGCGGCGACGCGGCTTATCCAATACCTTGACCCGCAGCGCCTGCGGACCGCGGCGCCCGGCCGCGAAATCGAAGTCGATGCGCTGGCCGGGGAACAGTTCCTCTACTCCCTTGGGCAGCACGTTGCGGCCAACATAGACGTCTTCATCGCCCGGGTTGCTGACGAAACCGAAACCTTTCTCGGCGTCATACCACTTCACTTTGCCAATAGGCATAGGTACCCACCTCTTCTCTAGGGGAAAATCTTTATTTTAGCCGCCTGGTCAAAACAACAGAAGTTACGCGCACTAGCGCGACACGCCCTCGCTATATGGTACAGATCACATTTTGCCACTCACCTGCAGAAACGTTCTCGCACTCACCACATTCGCCCCATTTCTTTCCCATTTAGTGCCCATAACGTGACACTTTCGTTATAAACCGCTACGCTGTCCCCCAGACACTTAAGAGCCGTTAAGAAAGTTGCCCTCGCCCGCCCTTTCTTTTTGGTACATATTCTTTGCACTTAATGCGGGCACACAGAGAGGACTAACTACATGGGACGCCACTCCGCTAAGAACCGTATGGCCGCTAAGTTCACCGCCGGCACCGTCGCCTTCGGCGCCGCCGCTGCCATCATGGCACCGACCGCTTCCGCTGCCCCGGATTCCGACTGGGACCGTCTGGCACAGTGCGAGGCCGGCGGCAACTGGCACATCAACACCGGCAACGGCTACCACGGCGGCCTGCAGTTCAACCCGCAGACCTGGCAGGCCAATGGTGGCGGCCAGTTCGCTGCTACCGCTGACCAGGCTACCCGCGAGCAGCAGATTGTCGTCGCTGAGCGCGTGCTTGCTTCCCAGGGCTGGGGCGCATGGCCGGCTTGCTCCGCTTCCCTCGGCCTGAACTCCGCTCCAACCCAGCGCACCGCTCCGTCCGCTGCCCCTAAGGCTCCGGCCCAGGCACCGGCTCCGGTCAAGCAGGCTGCCGCTCAGAAGTCCGATGAGCTGGCTGTTGATGCTCTGTACAACACCATCAAGAACGCCGCTGCCTCCTACGGCCTGGCACTGCCCGCACAGTTCACCGAGCTGTACAAGGCTAACCGCCACGACTTCAACAACTTCTACTCTGCCAACCGCAACGTCATCGACCCGATTGCGCAGATGATTGAGAACATCACTCGCTAAGACATAGCGATAAAGGGCCCATTGCAATAGCAATGGGCCCTTTTTGTATGAAAGAAAAATCCCCGCACCAAGGCGGGGACATACTCTAGCGATTGATGCGAGTATAAGGGTGAACGTAGTTCAGCTTCTCTGCCGACATCGGCAAGATCAGATCATCGCCGTAGGGGCTGGACGCACCAGCAAAAGGCGCAGAGATTTCCGTGATTGCGTGCTCGCGATTTTCGTTCTTCGGCCAAGCCGGGGAAACGTGACCCTTCTTCTGATTCGACATAGCCCTTATTATTTCAAACCTTGCGCAAAAACGTAACTCAAACGATAACTAAACTGGGGTGACATCATGACTCAGTCTTCCCACCTTCCGCATTTCCGCACGTGGCTCGCCTCCCTTGAGGAAGAAAAGCTCGCCACCATCCTCCGCAACCGGTCGGATGTGCTCAATCCGCTACCCCCGAGCATCGCAGCGTTGGCTACCCGCCTGCTACTGCGCACTTCTATCGCGCGGGCGCTCATGAACTGCACTGCACGGCAGCTTGCGGAGATCGAAGACATCGCGCGCCGCGGCGGAGAGCTCGAGGAGGTAGAAGACCTTAATCCGGATATCACCCGCCAGCTCAAGGAGCGCGGCCTGGCCTACGGCAACGTCCTGATCCCTCCCGAGGTCATGCCCGCCCTTCCCACAGGCTGGTCCCTCCTCGACCAGGTCCAGGTCAGCCCGGAGGACATCGCCGAGCTGCCGGATGAAGAACGGAAGGTTCTCCTGACCCTGTCGCGTTCCAATGGCCTCGGCACCACGCGGGATGCAGCCATCGATGCGGACCCAGCCCGGCCGATTCCGCGGCTCATCGCCAAGCAGCTGCTCCAGCGCGTGGACGCCACCACCGTCCGCCTGCCGCGCGCCGTGCACCTTGCGCTCAACGGCAAGCCCACCGCCCCAATCCCAGTAGAGGGAATCACCGAATCCCCTGCCCCGGATTCCAAGGCCGACGATGCCGGTACCGCGGCCGGGCTTTCCACCGTGCGTGGCATGCAGCGCGTCATTGACGCCCTAGGCGCGCGGCCGATAGAACTGCTCAAGGACAAGACCGTCGGCGTTCGCCAGCTCACCAACCTGAGCAAAACCCTCACCATCGATGAAGGAGAGCTGCGTCGCCTCATTGAGCTCGGCATGAGCGCCCGCCTGCTCAGCCGCGGCGAACCGAAAAACCTCGAGGGCAATTTCCTCGCACCGACGGAGCTCGCCCAGGCTTGGCTCGATGCGGGCCTCGCGGAAAAATGGCAGCTTCTGCTCGAGGCCTGGACTGCCTCCCCATGGACCAAGGAAGGCCGCACGCTAGCGCACACTAATGACCGGCTGCCGGAATTTAGGCAAAAGGTCCTGCAGGTCTACCTGCGCGGCGCGAAACCTACCTTCGAGGAGTCCCTGCGTTTCCACTTTCCGCTCTTTGCCACGCATACCTCGGACGAGACCATCGCCGAACTCCGCGCGGAAGCCGAGTGGATCGGTGCCATTGCCCTTGAGCGCCCCACCAGCGTGCTTGTCGACGCCCCCGACGCCGCCGCCCGCCTCACCCCCGACACGGTCGATTACTTCCTCATCCAAGCGGATATGACCGTCCTGGTTCCCGGCCCGCTCGATCCGGAGACCCACCAGCGGCTCGAAGCAGTCGCCGACCTCGAGTCCCCCGGCCTGGCTAGCGTCTACCGCATCTCGGACGCTTCCCTGCGCCGCGGCCTGGATCGCGGCATGACTGGGGAGGAAATCCAGGCATTCTTCGCCGCCCACGGGGAGGTGCCGCAGACGCTGGAGTTCCACATCGGGGACGTCGCCAAGCGCCATGGCACCCTGCGCTCCGGCCCGGCACTGTCCTACCTGCGCAGCGAGGACCCGGCTCTCCTCCAGATTGCGCTCAAGGCGGCGCCCCTGCGCCTGCTCGCGCCCACCGTCGCGGTGTCCCAATTGCCGGTGCACGACTTGCTAGAGCGCCTGCGCGATCACGGACTTTCCCCTGCCGCAGAGGACGAAAGCGGCGCCAGCCTTACAGTCGCGCCCGAACCGGCCACCCTGCCGACCCCCACCGCGCGACGGGCCACCGCTTTGCCGGATATTGCGAAGGCCATGCGCAACCTGCGCGATGACACCGCCCCTACTACTCCCAGCCTCGATATAGTCCACGCAGCCGCGCGCACTGCCCGGCCAATCACCATCGGCTATGCGGATAAGAACGGCAACGAAAAGAAACGCACCGTCACCCCGCTGACCGTGGCGGGCGGGCAGATCGACGCTCGTGCGGCCGATGGCTCTACCATCCGGTTTCCCTTGCACCGGATCACCTCCGTTACGCTGGAGCCATGAATGGACCATTGATTGTGCAGTCGGATAAGACCGTCCTGCTCGAGGTGGATCACGCCCAGGCCGCCGAGGCCCGCGCCGCGCTCGCTCCCTTTGCGGAGCTCGAGCGAGCCCCCGAGCACGTGCACACCTACCGCATCACCCCGCTCGCGTTGTGGAATGCCCGCGCGGCCGGGCACGACGCCGAGCAGGTCGTCGACGTCCTGGAAAACTACTCCCGCTTTCCAGTCCCCCAAGCCCTGCTTGTCGACGTCGCCGAAACCATGTCCCGCTACGGCCGCGTCCGCCTCCACGCCCACCCGGCCCACGGCCTCATCCTCGAGTCCGATGAGCCGCCCATCCTGGAAGAACTTACCCGCGGCGCTACCGGAAAACTCCTCGGCGCGCGCATCGACGAGAACTCCATCGCCGTCCCGCCCTCCGAGCGCGGCCGCCTCAAGCAGGCCCTTCTCAAGGCAGGCTGGCCGGCCGAGGATCTCGCCGGCTACGTCGATGGTGAATCCCATCCCATCGCCCTCAATCACGACGGCTGGCAGCTGCGTGACTACCAGCAGTACGCCACCGAAGCCTTCTGGTCCGGCGGCTCCGGCGTCGTCGTGCTGCCGTGCGGCGCTGGCAAAACGATCGTCGGCGCGGCTGCGATGGCCAAGGCGGAATCCACCACACTCATCCTGGTTACCAATACCGTCGCCGGCCGCCAATGGCGCGACGAGCTCCTGCGCCGCACCACCCTGACCGAAAACGAAATCGGCGAATACTCCGGCGAAAAGAAGGAAATCAAACCCATCACCATCGCCACCTACCAGGTGGTCACGCGCAAAACTAAGGGCGAATACCGCGCCCTCGAGCTCTTCGATTCCCGCGACTGGGGCCTCATTATCTACGACGAGGTGCACCTCCTTCCCGCCCCGGTATTCCGGATGACGTCGGACCTTCAATCGCGACGTCGGCTAGGGCTTACCGCTACCCTCGTGCGCGAGGACGGCCGCGAGGGCGACGTCTTCTCCCTCATCGGCCCCAAGCGCTACGACGCCCCGTGGAAAGAGCTCGAGATGGCCGGCTATATCGCCACCGCCGAATGCATCGAGGTCCGCGTGGATATGGACGCCGAGGAACGCATGCTGTACGCCACCGTCCAACCTCGCGACCGCTACCGCATCGCCGCCCAAGCCGCCGCCAAACTCCGTGCGGTGGACAAGATCCTGGCCCGGCACCCACAGCAGGCGCTCATCATCGGCGGTTATGTCGACCAGCTCAAAGAGCTCGGCGCGCATCTCGACGCCCCCGTTATCGACGGCTCCACCTCCACCGCCAAGCGCGAGCGCCTCTTCCAACAATTCCGCGACGGCACACTTCCTGTTCTCGTGGTGTCCAAGGTGGCCAATTTCTCCATCGACCTTCCCGAGGCGGCCCTAGCTATCCAGGTCTCCGGTACCTTTGGCTCCCGCCAAGAAGAGGCCCAACGCCTCGGTCGGCTGCTGCGCCCCAAGGAAGAGGAAGCTCTTTTCTATTCGCTGGTCACCCGCGATAGCCTCGATGCGGACTACGCCGTGCACCGCCAGCGTTTCCTCGCCGAGCAGGGATATGCCTACCGGCTTATCGACGCACTAGACTTGGAACAATGAAAATCTTCAAGTTCGACGTAGACGAGTCCTTTGCCAAGGCGAACAACGAGCTCTTGCGCGATTCCAACCGCCTTCGTATCTCCGGCCTCGTGCTGGGCATCCTGCTCATCATCGGCGGCGCGGCCATCTGGTGGGGATTTTCCTGGGGCATTACCATCGGTCTCGGCATGATCCTTTTCGGAATCATGGTGGCCATCGTCGGCTTCGCCGCCGCCCGTAAAGTCGGCACCGCCCAGCAGCTCTATGACTCCTACCCCCTCGCCCCGGCCGTCATCGCTGAGGTCAACGAACGCGACATGGTCCTGCTCGCCCTGGTCAACACCAACGTGGATCCTTCCCTGCCTCCCCGCTGGGCCGCTTGCCTGCGCACCGTAACCGCCATTCCCGGCACTCAGCGCACCGTAGGCACCAAGGTCCCCGTCGCCGCTGTGTCCGGCCGCGCGGACAACAACCACTGGCAGCAAATCACCCCTATGCCCATTGCTTGGGGCACCCCCGACGCCGAAACCGTCACCATCGCCCGAAAGTCCATCCCCCAGGAAGAATGGCAGCGCCTCGAGCGCGCCCGCAAGCGCCTTTCGGACGTGAAGGCCACGAAGTTCGACCTCCTCGTTCTTTAAAGCCCCATAAGCATTTTCTTGGTTCACGGCCACGTGCTCATCAGCCCGAATCGAATACCCCATCTCCTGCCAAGGACAGCGCGAACGCGCAATGCACTCGGATACTCGGTTTAGGGCATGCTTTGCAGCTCGGTCGCCCTCGAAAAGGAACCGAGTGGGGTTGCCCGCAAATTGTGGACACGTAGTGGAGCTACCTAGTGGTTAGGCGGCTATTTCTTTTCTGCTGGTGGTTAGACCGATGCGGTTCTCGAAGTCGGCGGGGCTTATCATCCCGAGTGCGGAGTGCCGACGTCGGCGGTTGTAGACGACTTCAATCCAGTAGGCAACGGCCTTGCGTGCAGCATCACGGGTCGCCCAGCGCTTACGGTCGTAGAATTCGGTTTTAAGCGTCGACCAGAATGACTCGGCCATCGCGTTATCGAAGCACACGCCGGTACGCCCTACGGACTGAGCAATGCCCAGGTTGCGGCAAACTTCCCAAAGCTTCTCGCTGGTAAATTGGGTTCCGCGGTCAGCGTGAAACACTAGCCCGTCAGGCACGTCACCGCGTAGTGTATGCGCCATCCGCAGGGCCCGTTCGACCAGGTATGTATCTTGAACGCTATCCATAGCCCAGCCCAGTACCCTGCGGGAATGACCATCGCGGACTGCGCACAAGTACAACCAGCCTTCACCGGTGCGCAGGTAGGTAATATCCGACATCCATACTCGGTTGAGCTCACCAGTATCAAACATGCGCTTGACCAAGTCAGGAAGCGTGGACTTACGCTTGGCTTGAATCGTTGTCACTGGGACAAAGGCCCGCGGGGAAATCCCTTCAATGCCCATCATGCGCATCCGTTTAGCCACAGTCTTACGATTAAGCGAAATGTGGTACCGCTCGATAAGTTCTGCGGTGATCCGCGGAGCACCATAAACCTCGTCGGAGTCCGACCAAATCTGATGAATCTTACGGTCAACGTCATCGTAAAAAGCTGCACGATTATCTTCGCCGGATAGCCGCTTCTGCTGCGTATGAGACCATTTGTAGTATCCAGACCGAGACACTTTTAATAGCCGTGCCATACGTTTGATGCTGTAGTTCGCCTTCTCTCGCTGCATTAATTCGAACTTTTCTGTTCGCGTTGCTTGGCGGCGAAGAAGGCTGTCGCTTTTGACAAAAACTCGTTATCCATCTTGGCTTCCGCCAGCTCACGGCGCAGACGAGCATTCTCAGCACGAAGATCCGCCTCGCTTAGCCCGTCGGATGCTCCTCGGCGCTCACGCTCGAGTTTGACCCACCTGCCTAAAATTGTGGCTGATACGCCAATTTCCTTAGCCACATGAGCGATTGGGCGCTGCGACTCGATTACCAGGTTTGCGGCTTCACGCCGGTACTCCGGCGTGTACTTCTTGCGCTGTTGATTCACAATGAACATCCTCTCCTACGGACACAAGATCCGTACAAATAGGGTGTCCACTACTTGAGGGTAACCTCATTAGCCACATGAGCGATTGGGCGCTGCGACTCGATTACCAGGTTTGCGGCTTCACGCCGGTACTCCGGCGTGTACTTCTTGCGCTGTTGATTCACAATGAACATCCTCTCCTACGGACACAAGATCCGTACAAATAGGGTGTCCACTACTTGAGGGTAACCTCACGAGTAAAGCACTGAACATGCAGCCATGCCTGGGCGATCAAACCGCGGAGCTTGGGGTTCTATCTTTTCCCTTGAAGTGCCCCGGGTTTTGTTCCTAGGCATTTGCCTTGATTTCTATTATTGCTTGCGGCGGGTGCTGGTCCCAAAATTCGGTTTCCACTTCGACCGGGGTTCGGTATCCCAAGCTTTGGTGAAGCCTCGTCTCGTTCCACCATGACACCCACTCAAACGTCGCGATTTCCACCTCGACAACCTCATCCCACCTGCGAGTATGGATCAGCTCGTTTTTGTAGGAACCATTAACGTTTTCCGCCAGAGCATTGTCATAGGAATCCCCGACAGTTCCGGTGGAAGCGGCAATCCCGTGCTGGGCAAGACGCTCGTTGTAGACAACGCTGACATACTGCGAGCCGTGATCCGAATGATGAATGAGACCTGTTGTTTCCTCAGCAGACGCGATCGCCTGGTTGAGAGCTTGCAGCGGCAACGCTTCGGTGCGCATGGAATCTGATAACGCCCACCCAACGATCCGTCGGGAGTAAACATCGGTGACAAACGCGGCATACACAAAGCCTTTCTTCGTGCGCACGTAGGTAATATCAGCCACCCACAGCTTGTTCGGGCCTTCGGCTTTGAATTCTCGCTCCACCAAGTCCGGGCGTAAATCCGGCCTTTGAGGTGTGCGAGTGGTCATAGGCGAGCGGCCTTTGCCTTTGCCTGATACACCGGCTAGACGCATCAGCCGCGCGGTTTGTTCACGACCGATATCGATTCCGTCACGATGAAGAGCATGCCACATTTTCCGCACACCGTAGATGCCGTAATTATCCCGATGGATAGCACTAATGCGTTCAACCAGCACAGCATCACGAAGGCGGCGAGCACTTACCCCACGGGCCTTGGACTGACGATACCCACGCGAGGTGATGAACCCACCAGCGCGGTTTTTCTTCAACGTCTTACAGATGAACTCGACAGAGAAACGATTCCGGTATTCATCGATGAACCGGATCATTTCCGACGTTTTGGGTCGAGTTCCGACGCGAAAAAAGCTGAGGCAGCCTTTAAAAGTTCATTGGTGTCGCGTAGCTCTTGATTTTCACGGCGAAGCCTCGCGTTTTCGGCGGCCAGATCTTCAGGCACGGGTTCTGGGATGTTTCCCGCACGGCGGGCCTGTTGGGTCCATTGACGGGCTGTGTGCCATGACACCCCCAGCTTTGGGGCTACTGCCTGGCACGCGGCTTGCATCGACATATTTTCCGCCAAGATGCGGTCCTCTACAAGACGGACCACACGATCCTTCGCATCCTGGTCAAATTTTCTTGGCATATTCCAGATTTTCCCATCTACTCAAACGGAACAAAACCTGGGACACTTCACCTTCATTACTTTTTGTTCGTTGTTGTTGGTGTGTGAGGTATTGGGCCCAGGTGTGGTTCCAGTGGGTTTGGTGTGTGGCTAATGGTCCCGTGGGGTGGTCTAGTTGGTAGGTGCCATCGCGGTGTAGCCAGGCGATGGTTCCGGTAATGGGGTCGAGGATGTAATGGACTCTGCGGTCGGTTTTGATGTTGTGGTGGTGTTGGCAGAGGTTTACTAAATTATCTGGGCTGGTTGGCCCGCCAAGGTGGTATTCGATGCGGTGGTCAAGTTGGCACCGGGTGGCGGGGACGGTGCAGCCGGGCCAGCGGCAGGTAGCGTCTCTGCCTTGGGTGTAGGCGCGGATGTCGGTGGTAGGGGTATAAGAGTCTGTCTCGTCGGCGTTGAGTCGGCGGATGAAGGTGTTGTCTGTGGGGGCGTGGTTGAGGTTTATCCATCCGGCTCCGGGGTGGAAGACCAGGTTGGTCTCGGGGTTGGTGGTAAACGTGTTGATGGCAACGCTGGTGTGGGTGTCTTCGAGTATGAGGTCGATGAGTGCTTGTGCGGCGGTGGTGGTGGCCTGGTTGGTGTAGGCGTCGATGTGGCGGGCGATGATGGTGGCGGTGGCGCTATCGCAGGTTAGCGTTAGTGTGGTGGTGTTATCGGGGTTGTAGTTGATGCGCAGGCGTGGTTCGGGTTGTTGTTCTTTGTCTTCGGGGCGCAGGTGGGTGTCGATGAAGGTGCGGATGAAGCGGCGTAGGTCCGCGTCGGTGAGGTTACCCTCAAGTAGTGGACACCCTATTTGTACGGATCTTGTGTCCGTAGGAGAGGATGTTCATTGTGAATCAAGAGAGTGTCTGATGGTTTGTGTGTGGGTTCCCAACCTGCATGAGGAGATGGACCAGAATGACTACTGTGGCACGACGAGATCCGGCTGATAAAGCCAAGATTGATGCGATTGAAAAGAAGCTGCTTGCTAACCCTGAAATCGCGAAACTGATTGATGACCTAGGCACGTCCACAACGGATGCCAATGACCTGGTTCGCGGTATGTTGCAGGCCTCGATTACCAGGGGACTCAACGCTGAAATGGATGCCCATTTGGGCTACGAGTCTGGCGACAGGAGCGCTAAAGCTGCTGCTGGGACAGACAATCACCGCAACGGGTCGTATCCAAAGACCGTGGATTCTAACTACGGGCCAGTTACCGTTGATGTCCCGAGGGATCGGGCTGGCACATTCTTGCCGACTATGGTCCCTAAAGGTTCTAGGCGCTTGACTGATGTCGATGACATGATCGTCAGCTTGTATGCCGGTGGGATGACAATTAGGGATATCCAGCATCATATGGCAACTGCGATGCGTGTTGACGTTTCCCATGAGACGATTTCTGCGGTTACTGACGCCGTCTTGGATGAGGTTATGGTCTGGCAAAACCGCCAGCTAGATGAGTTCTACCCGGTCATTTTCCTGGACGCGCTGCGCATTAAAGTCCGCGACGGTGGCCGAGTAGTCAACAAGTCCGCGTACATGGCAATCGGCGTGGATCTCGACGGTATCAAGCACATTTTAGGATTGTGGATTGCCAAAGAAGAAGGCGCTTCATTTTGGGCGCAGGTATGCGCGAATCTTTCTAACCGTGGTGTCAAGGACGTCTTTATCGTCTGCTGTGACGGGCTGAAAGGCCTACCAGAAGCAGTTGAGGCAACCTGGCCGAACTCTATGGTGCAAACCTGTATCGTGCACCTGATTCGCGCAGCGAACCGGTGGGTAGCCTATGGGGATCGCCGGGGTGTATCGGCCGCGTTGAAAAAGATTTACACCGCCACGGACGAGTCCACAGCTAAGGCGGCCTTAGACGAATTTGAAGCCTCTGAATTGGGAGAAAAGTATCCACGCTCAGTCAAGGTCTGGCGAGGTGCATGGCAGCGTTTCGTACCGTTTTTGCAGTTCCCACCAGCAGCTAGGAAGGTGATCTATACGACGAACTCCATTGAATCATTCAACAATGAACTGCGTAAAGCTACCCGTAACAGGGTGCAGTTCACCAACGATGAATCAGCGCTGAAGACGCTGTGGTTGATGATCTGCAATATTGAAGACAAGCGAGCCGCCAAGAGGGCGAAGCAGGGCAAACGAGTCTCAAGAACAGCCGGCAGACTCATGGAAGGAGCCCGAGTTTCCGGCTGGAAACAAGCCATTAACCAAATGGCCGTGGCCTACCCCGACCGCTTCGACAAATACCTATAAACCTAGCCCCACACACAAACAACTTGACACGCTCTGAATCAACAGCGCAAGAAGTACACGCCGGAGTACCGGCGTGAAGCCGCAAACCTGGTAATCGAGTCGCAGCGCCCAATCGCTCATGTGGCTAAGGAAATTGGCGTATCAGCCACAATTTTAGGCAGGTGGGTCAAACTCGAGCGTGAGCGCCGAGGAGCATCCGACGGGCTAAGCGAGGCGGATCTTCGTGCTGAGAATGCTCGTCTGCGCCGTGAGCTGGCGGAAGCCAAGATGGATAACGAGTTTTTGTCAAAAGCGACAGCCTTCTTCGCCGCCAAGCAACGCGAACAGAAAAGTTCGAATTAATGCAGCGAGAGAAGGCGAACTACAGCATCAAACGTATGGCACGGCTATTAAAAGTGTCTCGGTCTGGATACTACAAATGGTCTCATACGCAGCAGAAGCGGCTATCCGGCGAAGATAATCGTGCAGCTTTTTACGATGACGTTGACCGTAAGATTCATCAGATTTGGTCGGACTCCGACGAGGTTTATGGTGCTCCGCGGATCACCGCAGAACTTATCGAGCGGTACCACATTTCGCTTAATCGTAAGACTGTGGCTAAACGGATGCGCATGATGGGCATTGAAGGGATTTCCCCGCGGGCCTTTGTCCCAGTGACAACGATTCAAGCCAAGCGTAAGTCCACGCTTCCTGACTTGGTCAAGCGCATGTTTGATACTGGTGAGCTCAACCGAGTATGGATGTCGGATATTACCTACCTGCGCACCGGTGAAGGCTGGTTGTACTTGTGCGCAGTCCGCGATGGTCATTCCCGCAGGGTACTGGGCTGGGCTATGGATAGCGTTCAAGATACATACCTGGTCGAACGGGCCCTGCGGATGGCGCATACACTACGCGGTGACGTGCCTGACGGGCTAGTGTTTCACGCTGACCGCGGAACCCAATTTACCAGCGAGAAGCTTTGGGAAGTTTGCCGCAACCTGGGCATTGCTCAGTCCGTAGGGCGTACCGGCGTGTGCTTCGATAACGCGATGGCCGAGTCATTCTGGTCGACGCTTAAAACCGAATTCTACGACCGTAAGCGCTGGGCGACCCGTGATGCTGCACGCAAGGCCGTTGCCTACTGGATTGAAGTCGTCTACAACCGCCGACGTCGGCACTCCGCACTCGGGATGATAAGCCCCGCCGACTTCGAGAACCGCATCGGTCTAACCACCAGCAGAAAAGAAATAGCCGCCTAACCACTAGGTAGCTCCACTACGTGTCCACAATTTGCGGGCAACCCCATCGGTGGGGACGGTTTGGTTGGGTGTGGTGGGGGTGAGGAAGTCTGCGAGTGCGGCGTCGATGGCTTCGAGGTGGTCTGGGTTTTTGTCTAGGCGGGTGAGTTCGCGGTCGATGATGCGCAGTTTGGTCAGGTCGAGTATCCAGTGCTGTCCTTGGACTTCGGTGACGAGGGGTAGTTGGCGCATGCGGAAGTGGGCGCGCAGGAAGCCTAGGAGTTTGTGGTAGGAGATGCCGAGGTCTTTGGCGAGGCTGGTGAGGCTCTGGTCGACGTCGTCGTCTAGTTGGGGGAGGATGGCGCGGTAGAGGAACCAGGTGGTTTTGCGTGTGTAGGTGCCGGCTTTGCCGATGTGGTTGCCGGGTGCGTTGGTGGTGTAGAACGCTTCCGGTACATCACCATCGTCTAGGGGATCGGTGTCGGGGTGGTCGCCGATGAGGAGGGTGTCTGGGTAGTCGAGGGTGGTATCTGGTTCGGGCGGGGCAAGTGTGGCAGTCATAAGCAGGACACTCCAGCAGAGAAGAACAGGGTTCGTATGTATTTTCTAACGAGTGCCTTTATAGTATCCCGACTGGTGGACATGTGCCTTTTGTGGGGGTGTTTATGTTCGAATAAGGTGTCCTAAATCCGCAGGGAACCCCAGAGTCGCGCCACGACCAGCAACGGGGGTAAAAGCAAAGGTTTAGGGTTGGGCGGCGTCGGCAAGCTGGTTGCGAATTTCAGGGCAGTCAGCAAACTTTCGCTGTAGGCGACCTAAGAGGTCCTCAAATGAAGCCGGGTCAGCTGCCTTCTGAACTTTCCCGAGCAACCCATACGCTTGGTCGCGACCATAGGCATCTTGTGTTTCCAGCTTGTCCTCAATGAGGTGCATGAGAACGGGAACGGTCTGGTCCGGCAGGTGCGGAAGAAGTAGTTCTGCCACATTGCGTTGGAGCCCGGCGTCCGAGGCTGTCGGAGAGTGTCTGATGGTTTGTGTGTGGGAACCGATCCCGCATAAGGAGATAAGCCAGAATGACTACTGTGGCGAGACGAGATCCGGCCGATAAGGCCAAGATTGATGCGATTGAAAAGAAGCTTCTTGCTAACCCTGAAATCGCGAAACTGATTGACGACCTAGGCACGTCCACAACGGATGCCAATGACCTGGTTCGCGGCATGCTGCAAGCCTCGATTACTAGGGGTTTGAATGCCGAGATGGATGCCCACCTCGGCTACGAGTCTGGTGATAGGAGCGGCAAAGCTGCAGCTGGGACAGACAATCACCGCAACGGGTCGTACACAAAGACCGTGGATTCTAACTACGGGCCGGTCACCGTGGATATCCCCAGAGACAGGACTGGGACGTTTATCCCAACTATGGTCCCTAAAGGCTCGAGACGTTTAACTGATGTCGATGACATGATTGTCAGCTTGTACGCCGGTGGGATGACAATCAGGGATATCCAGCACCACATGGCAACGGCGATGCGGGTTGATATCTCCCATGAGACGATTTCAGCGGTTACTGACGCCGTCTTGGATGAGGTTATGGTCTGGCAAAACCGCCAGCTAGATGAGTTCTACCCGGTCATTTTCCTGGACGCGCTGCGCATTAAAGTCCGCGATGGCGGCCGGGTAGTCAACAAGAGTGCGTACATGGCAATCGGTGTGGACCTTGACGGCATCAAACACATTTTAGGATTGTGGATTGCCAAAGAAGAAGGCGCTTCATTTTGGGCGCAGGTATGCGCCAATCTTTCTAACCGTGGTGTCAAAGACGTCTTTATCGTCTGCTGTGACGGGCTGAAAGGCCTACCAGAAGCAGTCGAGGCAACCTGGCCGAACTCTATGGTGCAAACCTGTATCGTGCACCTGATACGTGCCGCGAACCGGTGGGTAGCCTACGGGGATCGCCGGGCTGTATCAGCCGCGTTGAAGAAGGTCTACACCGCCACAGACGAGTCCACAGCTAGGGCTGCTTTAGCCGAATTCGAGGCTTCCGAGCTGGGTGAGAAGTATCCCCGCTCAGTCAAGGTCTGGCAGGACGCGTGGGCGCGGTTTGTCCCGTTTCTGCAGTTCCCACCAGCAGCTAGGAAGGTGATCTATACGACGAACTCCATTGAATCTTTTAACAATGAGCTGCGTAAAGCTACTCGCAACAGGGTGCAGTTCACCAACGATGAATCAGCCCTAAAGACGCTGTGGTTGATGATCTGCAATATTGAAGACAAGCGAGCCGCCAAGAGAGCAAAGCAAGGTAAACGAGTCTCAAGAACAGCCGGCAGACTCATGGAAGGAGCCCGAGTATCCGGCTGGAAACAAGCCATCAACCAAATGGCCGTGGCCTACCCCGACCGCTTCGACAAATACCTATAAACCCAGCCCCACACACAAACAACTTGACACGCTCGGCTGTCGCCCATGCTCGTTGCGGATCGCGTAGGCACTGATACTGAAACATTGCAAGATCCCAGGGCTTATCGCGCAGCCGAGCCTCGATGTGCTCCACTGCGCTATCCCCCACCGCCGCAAAAAGACCTTTCGCTGTCGAAAGCCGTGGAAACGCGTCGAAAACTCGCTCATTGACGTAAGAGCTGCGGTGAGGAAAATGGACGTCGGTAATCGCGGCCCAACCACCAGCAATGTTGAACGTTTCCTTAGCGGGAAGGATTCGCATCGCTTCTTCCGAGTACGTGTAAGCAAGGTCGAACCGGCCGATCTCCGAAAGCCCGCTAATGAGCTGCTCATATCCGTCCGTGTGGGTACGAAATACCTCCTCGACAGAACCGGAAAGCACCGCTAACCGACGACCGACATACTCACCCTGCGCACGCTCGCGCAGCTCTTTGAAGCCTTCAGACCCTAAAGCCTGCGCGTACTGTACGGGGTCGATATAAACCTGCTCCGCATACGGCGACTCGAGAACGCCCAAAAGCCACTCGGCCAAGCGCAGACCGTCAACCTGGGCCAATTGGGCGGCCTGAGGTAGTTCCTGGGCCAAGCGCCCCGCGCACCAGATCACGGACCTAACTGGATCATTAACCAGCGGCAACTGTAGCAGAACCTCTTCTAGCGCCCGTTGTGCAACCGGGAAGATATCGTAAGGCTCTATTGACTTGACGCCTTGGATGGTCAGGTGTTGAGGCTCATCAATTGCCACATTCAAAAGCACACCCGCCTGCCACACCTGGTCGGCGTACGCCCGTGAATCGTCGGGGTCAGTCAGATTCAAACCGGAGGGGTTTACAAGGGTGTTGGTTGCTTCGTCAAGCGTCTGCACTACTTCTGGCATTCCTTTAGATCCGCGAGAAACTCCTTCAGCGTTTCCGTGAGCTCCCATATTTGGTTACGCTCCTCCTCAAACATGCGGTCAACCAGGAAATCCACGCCGGCCAAATCATCCGGATGCAGGCTGTCCAAGTAAGCCAGCAGCTTATCGACGCCTTCGAGGCCAAGAATTCCTTGCTCGACCTGGTCCGCCACATAAGAAATTTGCTTTTGGTCCATGGTGAGGAGAATAGCAAAACATAAAAAGAAGGAGACGGTGGTTTGCCGTCTCCTTCTTATTGTTTCTGTATTTTGTTGTGTTTTTGTTGTTTGGTGTCGGCGGTGACTTACTCTCCCACAACCTCCCGGTTGCAGTACCATCAGCGTGTGCAGGCTTAGCTTCCGGGTTCGGAATGGGACCGGGCGTTTCCCTGCAGCTATTGACCACCGACAAACATACGAAGCATTCAGGCCCTTAGGTGTGCTTTCGGGTGTTGTGTCAGATACTGCATAGTGGACGCGGTCACGACAGTGACTGTTTCTTCTTCTCTTGTTTTGCCAATACACGGAGTGTGTTGGTGTTTGTTGTGGTCAATTAGTACCAGTAGCCTTCACACCTTACAGTGCTTCCAGGTCTGGCCTATCTACCCTATCGTCTTTAGGGGACCTTAACGAAACCTCATCTTAAAACAGGCTTCCCGCTTAGATGCTTTCAGCGGTTATCCCTTCCGTACGTAGCCAACCAGCGATACCCCTGGCGGGATAACTGGCACACTAGAGGTACGTCCGTCCCGGTCCTCTCGTACTAGGGACAGCTTTCTTCAAGTTTCAACGCGCGCGGCGGATAGAGACCGAACTGTCTCACGACGTTCTGAACCCAGCTCGCGTGCCGCTTTAATGGGCGAACAGCCCAACCCTTGGGACCTACTCCAGCCCCAGGATGCGACGAGCCGACATCGAGGTGCCAAACCATCCCGTCGATATGGACTCTTGGGGAAGATCAGCCTGTTATCCCCGGGGTACCTTTTATCCGTTGAGCGACACCACATCCACAAGTAGGTGCCGGATCACTAGTCCCGACTTTCGTCCCTGCTCGACATGTCTGTCTCACAGTCAAGCTCCCTTGTGCACTTACACTCACCACCTGATTGCCAACCAGGCTGAGGGAACCTTTGGGCGCCTCCGTTACATTTTGGGAGGCAACCGCCCCAGTTAAACTACCCACCAGGCACTGTCCCCAACCCAGATCATGGGCCAAGGTTAGATGCTCAATCCGATCAGAGTGGTATTTCAACAACGACTCCACCACCACTAGCGTGATAGCTTCTTTGTCTCCCACCTATCCTACACAAACCGAACCAAACACCAATACCAAGCTATAGTGAAGGTCCCGGGGTCTTTTCGTCCTGCCGCGCGTAACGAGCATCTTTACTCGTAGTGCAATTTCACCGGGCCTGTGGTTGAGACAGCAGAGAAGTCGTTACGCCATTCGTGCAGGTCGGAACTTACCCGACAAGGAATTTCGCTACCTTAGGATGGTTATAGTTACCACCGCCGTTTACTGGGGCTTAAATTCTCAGCTTCGCAGTCAAAGACTACTAACCGGTCCTCTTAACCTTCCAGCACCGGGCAGGCGTCAGTCCATATACATCAACTTAACGTCTTCGCATGGACCTGTGTTTTTGATAAACAGTCGCTTCCCTCTATTCTCTGCGACCCCACAACGCTTCCAGCCGCTTGGGCCTTCACACCGTGGGGCCCCCCTTCTCCCGAAGTTACGGGGGCATTTTGCCGAATTCCTTAACCACAGTTCACCCGAACGCCTTAGTATTTTCAACCTGACTACCTGTGTCGGTTTAGGGTACGGGCCATACACACACATCGCTAGAGGCTTTTCTCGACAGTACAGGATCACCACCATCAACCCCATTGGGTCTACGCATCACGTCTCAACCAAATGTGTGGCGGATTTGCCTACCACACGATCTGCACGCTTACACCACCAATCCAATAAGTGGCGTGGCTACCTCACTGCGTCACCCCATCACTTGAACCACACATCAGGCCCCACGACATCAACACCACCAATCTTCAAAGAAGACTAGCAGTGCATCCGCGGTGGTTAGTATCAGTGCTTTATCATGGGCGCGCATGTACGGGTACCAGAATATCAACTGGTTATCCATCGACTACGCCTGTCGGCCTCGCCTTAGGTCCCGACTCACCCTGGGAAGACGAACTTGACCCAGGAACCCTTAGTCATCCGGCGGATAGGATTCTCACCTATCAATTCGTTACTCATGCCTGCATTCTCACTCGCACACAGTCCACGCCTCCTTACGGTAACGCTTCAACCCATGCACGACGCTCCCCTACCCAAACAAAAAATGTTTGCCGCGGCTTCGGCGGTGTACTTGAGCCCCACTGAATTGTCGGCGCAGAACCACTCGACCAGTGAGCTATTACGCACTCTTTCAAGGATGGCTGCTTCTAAGCCAACCTCCTGGCTGTCTTCGCGATCCCACATCCTTTTCCACTTAGTACACCCTTAGGGGCCTTAACCGGCGATCTGGGCTGTTTCCCTCTCGACTATGAAGCTTATCCCCCACAGTCTCACTGCCGTACAACACAATTAGTGGCATTCGGAGTTTGGCTGACATTGCTAAGATTGTAGTCCCGCTCAACCAACCAGTCGCTCTACCTCCACCAAGCTATAATACGACGCTGCACCTAAATGCATTTCGGGGAGAACCAGCTATCACGGAGTTTGATTGGCCTTTCACCCCTACCCACAGCTCATCCCCGCAGTTTTCAACCTACGTGGGTTCGCGCCTCCACAACCTCTTACAGCTGCTTCACACTGGCCATGGGTAGATCACCCCGCTTCGGGTCCAGGACATGCCACTTTACACCCCATTAGGATTCGGTTTCCCTACGGCTACCCCACACGGGTTAACCTCGCGACATGCCGCTGACTCGCAGGCTCATTCTTCAAAAGGCACGCCATCACACACAAACGGTGCTCTGACGGATTGTAAGCACATGGTTTCAGGAACTATTTCACTCCCCTCCCGGGGTACTTTTCACCATTCCCTCATGGTACTCATACACTATCGGTCACACTGAGTATTTAGGCTTACCGGGTGGTCCCGGCAGATTCACAACAGATTCCACGAGCCCGCTGCTACTCGGGCAACCCAACAACCCACATGCCATTGTCTTCAACTACAGGACTCTCACCTTCTCCGGCAGGCCATTCCAAACCACTTCACCTAACAACAACACACGAGCACGATGATGGTAGTCACCGCCCATTGGGGCCCACAACACCGCACACACAACCCCTACCAGGTATCACATGCACACGGTTTAGCCTCATCCACGTTCGTTCGCCACTACTAGCAGAATCATTATTATTTTCTCCTCCTACGGGTACTGAGATGTTTCACTTCCCCGCGTAAACCCCCACAACAGCTATGAATTCACTGAAGGGTAACCCCACATAACCAGGGCCAGGTTTCCCCATTCGGACATCCTCGGATCAACGCTTAATTGACAACTCCCCGAGGCTTAACGCAGCCTTTCACGTCCTTCATCGGCTCAGCATGCCAAGGCATCCACCATGCGCCCTTAATAACGAACACACAAACCACCCACACCAAAAAGCGCAGATGGCCACACAAGTGAACTTGACAAAAAATTGATTAAAGAAAAAAGAAATCACACAAACACACACAAACAAACCACAAAAGCAATCCATCCGTGCGTGTTTAATGCTCGCGTCCACTATACAGTTCTCACACAACACCCCAACCACACCTCACCAACACACACAGTGTCAGCAAGCCTTATGGTCAGGCACAAAAAAGGGGGATAATGCCCCAGACACCCAACAATGCACCAACATACAAACAACATTATTTTTCACTGTGCACGGACAACGTGTGTCACAAAGCGCCATTCAAACACTTGGTCTTGCCTCATCAGGTGTGTGTTTCACCCGGACAATTTTTCAATAATAAACGCTGGCAGCATGACACTCGCATACTCAACCAACCACAGGGTGCAACTGCACCCGAATAATAAAAGCTCCTTAGAAAGGAGGTGATCCACCCGCACCTTCCGGTACGGGTACCTTGTTACGACTTCGTCCCAATCGCCGATCCCACCTTCGACGGCTCCCTAACAAGTTTGGGCCACCGGCTTCGGGTGTTACCAACTTTCATGACGTGACGGGCGGTGTGTACAAGGCCCGGGAACGTATTCACCGCAGCATTGCTGATCTGCGATTACTAGCGACTCCGACTTCATGGGGTCGAGTTGCAGACCCCAATCCGAACTAAGGCCGGCTTTCAGCGATTCGCTCCACCTCACAGTGTCGCTGCGCGTTGTACCGACCATTGTAGCATGTGTGAAGCCCTGGACATAAGGGGCATGATGATTTGACGTCATCCCCACCTTCCTCCGAGTTGACCCCGGCAGTCTCTCATGAGTCCCCAACCAAATGCTGGCAACATAAGACAAGGGTTGCGCTCGTTGCGGGACTTAACCCAACATCTCACGACACGAGCTGACGACAACCATGCACCACCTGTACACCAGCCACAAAGGGAAAGACTATCTCTAGCCCAATCCGGTGTATGTCAAGCCCAGGTAAGGTTCTTCGCGTTGCATCGAATTAATCCACATGCTCCGCCGCTTGTGCGGGCCCCCGTCAATTCCTTTGAGTTTTAGCCTTGCGGCCGTACTCCCCAGGCGGGGCGCTTAATGCGTTAGCTACGGCACGAAAGTCGTGAAAAGACCCTCACACCTAGCGCCCACCGTTTACGGCATGGACTACCAGGGTATCTAATCCTGTTCGCTACCCATGCTTTCGCTCCTCAGCGTCAGTAACTGCCCAGTAACCTGCCTTCGCCATCGGTGTTCCTCCTGATATCTGCGCATTTCACCGCTACACCAGGAATTCCAGTTACCCCTACAGTACTCAAGTTATGCCCGTATCGCCTGCACGCCCGGAGTTAAGCCCCGGAATTTCACAGACGACGCGACAAACCACCTACGAGCCCTTTACGCCCAGTAATTCCGGACAACGCTCGCACCCTACGTATTACCGCGGCTGCTGGCACGTAGTTAGCCGGTGCTTCTTATCTAGGTACCGTCACAAAAAGCTTCGTCCCTAGCGAAAGGAGTTTACAACCCGAAGGCCGTCATCCCCCACGCGGCGTCGCTGCATCAGGCTTGCGCCCATTGTGCAATATTCCCCACTGCTGCCTCCCGTAGGAGTCTGGGCCGTATCTCAGTCCCAATGTGGCCGTCCACCCTCTCAGGCCGGCTACCCGTCGCCGCCTTGGTAGGCCATTACCCCACCAACAAGCTGATAGGCCGCGAGCTCATCCTACACCGAAAAAACTTTCCAACCATCACACTAAAAATGGCTCCTATCCGGTATTAGACCCAGTTTCCCAGGCTTATCCCGAAGTGCAGGGCAGATCACCCACGTGTTACTCACCCGTTCGCCACTCGAGTACCCTGCAAGCAGGGCCTTTCCGTTCGACTTGCATGTGTTAAGCACGCCGCCAGCGTTCGTCCTGAGCCAGGATCAAACTCTCCACAAAAAAATTTCAGAACAACATCCGAAACAGGCCGTGAAAAGCCCGAAACCCAACAAAAGAACAAACCACCACAAACCACAAAAGCCTGTGCTGGCGTCCAAAAATTACTACAAAGAAAAAATAAGTTCCCTCAACCCGACGGGGTCAAAAATAAGGAAACCAAAAAAGTTGAACACAATCACATGCCAACCAATCCATCTCAATGCAGCCGAAACACCAAACAGCATTCAAATAAGTACGCGTTCCACATACCCAACCGGCACACACCAACCAACAAACCACTAGGCCTATTGGCAGACAAACCAATCAACACACAACCATGCACACAAAAAATAAAAAGTACATTGGCACACTATTGAGTTCTCAAACATCATCCGCACACCACAAAAATTAACCTACCGTTAACCTCTCGTTGGCGGCTCGTACAAACTTACTCAACTCAATGAACCCTGTCAAATCCTTGAACCAAGTCCGCACGAAATTCGCTCAAAAGTAACCTCCCGGCTACCTCGCGGCGACTTGGATAAATGTAGTCCAACCCCTCCAACAATGACAAATCCCCAGCACAGTCTGGATTTCCCGCACCACATGCCAGAGCAACTCCGCGCCAGAAGGCAGGATTCGGTGAGCGGCCTAAGCCATATAGAAGGCCCCAAGTCCACTGCGAGATTGCCTTCCTCCAATGCCGCAGGAGAGGGTTCGCAGATCTAAAAGCCATTGCATGGAAAAAGGCCCCCGATTTCTCGGGGGCCTATCGGTGGAGCTGCCGGGAATTGAACCCGGGTCCTTCGTCACCTTGCCAGGGCTTCTCCGTGCGCAGTCCGCACAGAATCTCTGCTCGGCCCTCCGGATCGGGCGAACACGTCCGGATGATGGGCCCAGTCACCAGTAAGAGTCCCGACTGGTCCTGATGACCCGGCCAGCCGGCTAGTTCCTTAGTCGATGCCAGGATCTAGGTCAGGAACGAAACCTAGGCTGACAGACACGCGTCGCTGTATTTAGGCAGCGAGGGCGTAGTCACGCTGAGAGTTCTTCTCTGCGTTTATTGGTTGCTACGACGCTTATACGGTGGTCGTTAGCCTGCACCGGCACGCTTCCCCTGGCGCAGTGCACGAAGTCGAAACCAAATCAACCCCATGCTGTAGGGACGGGATAGTGCATCTTCCCTACGGTTCGTTCAACACTACCCCACCCGCTTTTATTTCCTCAAGTGCTCCTCTAACCATTCCTTGAGGACTACCGCATGGTTGACCGTGCGGTTGGCGGCGGCGAAGAGGAGGGTGGCGTCGGCAAGCGCACGCAATTGGGCGAGCTCCTCGGAGTCATTGTCATCGAGCTCGGCCTTGTAACGGCGGGCAAACTCGTCGAAGCGATCCTCGTCGTGGTTCCACCACTTGCGCAGCTCGGGGCTCGGCGCGACGTCCTTGAACCACTCGTCGTAGACCAGGTCGCTCTTGGCGACGCCCCGGGGCCACATCCGATCCACCAGCACCCCAGTGCCTTCGATAGTGTCCTCGCCCTTGACTACATCGTGAACCTTCGCCGTCTTAAACATTGATGCCCTTCACGCGGCGGCCGAGCTCGCGGGAAATTTCGCGGTCTTGGTCGCGACGCTTAATATCCTCTCGCTTGTCATAGTCCTGCTTACCTTGAGCCAGCGCGAGCGAAAGCTTCGCGTAGCCATTCTTGAGGTAGACCTTGAGCGGGACCAAGGTCTTATTACCGTTGCGCACCTGCCCGTAAAGCTTGTCGATCTCGCGGCGGTGCAGCAAAAGCTTGCGAGTGCGCCGCGGGCTGTGGTTCGTCCACGAGCCCATGGAATATTCCGGGATGTGCAGGTTGCGCAGGTACACCTCGCCATCATCGATGGTAGCGAAGGCATCATTAAGCGAGATTTTTCCCTCCCGCAGGGATTTGATCTCGGTGCCGAGCAGGACGATGCCGCACTCGTATTCCTCGAGGATCTTGTAGTCATGCCGGGCCCGGCGGTTAGTAGCGAGCGTTGCTTCGCCGGACGCCGCCTTCTTATTCTTCTTGCCCTTCTTAGCCATAATTATGGCAGTGTAGTGCCCTTTTAGCCGGCCCAGCAAACGGGCTATTTGCGCACATAGGACCGCAGGGCCATATGTGCTGTGACGGCGGTGACCACCAGCGCCAGCAAGCCCACGAGAGGCAGGGCAATCCAGAGGTCGCCAGACTTCATGGGGGCGAGCAGCTGGGATTCATACAGCCCTTGCAGGGATGGGTCCACCACTTGGGATTTGCCCAGAAAAATCCCGGCGCCACCCAAGACCACGCCGATGAGCGAGGCCAGCACTGCTTCCAGTACGAACGGCGCCTGCGTCATCCACCGGCTCGCGCCCACCATGCGCATGATTTCCGTTTCGCGGGTGCGGTGGAACGCGGCGATCTGCACCATATTGGCCACCAAGAAGATGGCCGCCACGGACATCACAATAGCCAGCACAAAGGTGGCATTGCGGATAGAGTCCAGGTTGCTTGCGGCATCGCGCACTTCTTGCTGCTGGTCGACGACATCCTCTACCGCCGGGTTATCCCTAATCGCATCGATCGCAGAAGCGTCTTCTGGATCCTTCAGGCGCACGTGGAACGCTGCCGGCAGCGCATCGGGCGAGGTTTGTTCCACCATGACGGGGTCGGTGTCTTGGAAGAGTTCCTTGAATCGCTCATAGGATTCCGCGCGGTTGCGGTATTCCACGGACTCGACGGAATCATCCGCGTCGAGCTGTCCCTGGAGATCCGCGCAGGCCGGGGTCACGCAATCCTGGTCACCAGCGGAAATATCCTCGTTAAGCTGGACCATAACCTCAACGCGGTCGAGGTAGATCTCCTTGGTGTCCTTGGTCAGGTTGGTCACCATGATGCCGGCAACAACGAGGCCTACCGCAATAGCGGTGGTGATGATCATGGCGATGGTCATGGTCAGGTTGCGGCCAAGGCCCTTGGTGGCCTCGCGGAAAATAAAACCTAGCTTCATGCTTCCCCCTCGTACGTCGCCTCGTGCTCATCGCGCACGAGGACTCCATTGCGCAGCTCCAGCACGCGCTTGCGTGCCCCATTGACGGCGCGGGCATTGTGGGTGGACATCACCACTGTGGTGCCACGGCGGTTGATGCCCAGCAGCAAGTCCATGATCTCGTCGGCGGTGGAGGGATCGAGGTTGCCCGTGGGTTCGTCGGCAAGCAAAAGCTTCGGCCGATTGACCACCGCGCGGGCAATGGCCACGCGCTGCTGCTCGCCACCGGAAAGCTCGTGCGGATACGCATCGCGGCGATCCTCTAGGCCAACCAGATCCAAGACCTGCGGGACCGAGGTGGAGATGCGGTACTTGCTCTTGCCAATAACCTCCAACGCAAAGGCCACGTTTTGGTACACCGTCAGCTTGGGCAGCAGGCGGAAGTCCTGGAAAACATAGCCAATGGACTGGCGCAGCACGTTAATCTGCTTGCCGGAAAGCTTGTTGACGTGGAAGTCATCAAAATAAATATCGCCCTTGGTCACATTGCTATAGCGCACCATGAGCTCCAGGAAAGTGGACTTACCGGAGCCGGACGGGCCGATGAGAAAGGCGAATTCACCATCCGCGATCTCGAAAGACACCCCATCGAGCGCTGGGCGAGACTCGGCGGAGTAGGCCTTAGTCACGTTGTCGAATCTAATCACGCGAATCACTGTAGCAACTAAAGTTGACACCACGCTGTGAACTGTATTTAAGTAATGTGGTCTAAGACACTAATTTGTTCCGACCCAATCGACAGAAAGTGCCGATACAATGGCCGAAACCGAAACTAAAGAAAAACCACGTTCTGCAAGCGGCTTCCTGGGCACTGTAGAAAAGATTGGCAATAAACTGCCGGATCCATTCTGGCTCTTCGTCATCCTCGCAGCCATAGTCGCTGTGACCTCTTGGCTTGGACACCTAGTTGGCATGACCGCCGAGGACCCCAAGACCGGCGAAACCATCGAAGTAGAATCCCTGCTGACCACCGAGAATATCTCACGCATGGTTACTGATGCAGTGGAGAACTTCACCAGCTTCCCGCCGCTCGGCGTCATCCTTGCCGTGATGCTCGGCGTGGCCGTGGCGGAGCAGTCTGGCCTGCTTTCCGCGTTGGTGCGCGCGATGGTGACCAAGGTCAGCGCCAAGATGCTGACCTTCGTGGTGGCACTGGCCGGCGTGACCGGCTCCGTGGCCTCTGATGCCATTTACGTCATCCTGATCCCGCTGGGCGCAATGGCCTTCCACGCCGTGGGCCGTTCCCCCATCGTGGGCGCGATGGTGGCCTTTGCGGCATCGTCTGCCGGCTTTAATGCCTCGCTGATTCTCAATATCACCGACCTCCTGCTCGCGGGTATTTCCACCCCGGCCGCGCAGTTTGTGGCCCCAGAATATGAGGTCAGCCCACTGGCCAATATCTTCTTTGTCATCCCTTCTGCCGTGGTGCTCTCCCTCATCATTACCGCGGTCACGGAATGCCTCATGGTCAAAAAAGCCCGCGAGCTCGTGGACCACGACCACATTAATTACGAAGAGGTGTCCTTCTCCAAGGCCGCCGGTGGGGCCGGCGCAAATTCAGAGGAGGATGAGGAGTACGACTTCACCGATGATGAAGAGGCGATGCGCATCAAGCCCAACGAGCAGCGCGGTCTGATTGCTTCCGGCATCGCGCTCGTGCTCTTCCTTGCCGCCTTCTTTGCCTTGCTCTTTATCCCCGGCTCCCCGCTGGCAAGCCAAGGGGATAGCTTCATGGAGTCGCCACTCATTAGCGCCATCGCGGTGCCGATCGCCTTGGCATTTTTGGTATGCGGCATCGTCTACGGCCTGGCAGCAGGCACCGTGAAGTCTTTTGCTGATGTACCGGAGTTTATGGCCAAGGGCATCGAGACCCTCGTTCCCATGCTGGTCCTCTTCTTCGCCGTCGCTCAGTTCCTCGCCTGGTTCGAGTGGTCCAACCTCGGCGTATGGACCGCCATCAAGGGCTCCGAGCTGCTCCAGCACTGGTCCCTGCCGCCGCTGGTCATGTTCGCCGCACTGGTGGCCATGGTCGCACTGCTTAACCTCTTCATCACCTCCGGTTCCGCCCAGTGGGCGCTGATGGCCCCGGTCATCGTGCCGATGATGATGTATGTGGGCGTCTCGCCTGAGGTTTCCCAGGTGCTCTTCCGTATCGGTGACTCTCCGACGAATATCATCACCCCAATGTCGCCCTACTTCGCGCTGGCGTTGACCTTCCTGCAGCGCTACTACAAGCACGCGGGTGTGGGTACTTTGATGTCGCTGGCGCTGCCCTATTCCCTCTGCATGATCGTGGGTTGGTTCGCCTTCTTCGTCATCTGGTACCTCATCGGCATCCCGCTGGGACCGGGCGCGCCGATGGACTACGCGGGTTAAGTCCATAGAGATCAGGCCGAACTGAGGATTTTCTCCCCTCAGTTCGGCCTTTTCACGTTCAATTCAGCCCGATCAGTATGGACCTAAGCTTGATCTTCTTGTTGCTGCATGCGCCAGCGGATACCGGATTCAAGGAAGCCATCGATATCGCCATCGAGCACCTTGGAGGGATCGCCCACCTCAAAATTGGTGCGTAAGTCTTTGACCATCTGATACGGGTGCAGCACGTAGGAGCGCATCTGATTGCCCCAAGAGGCGTTGCCACCGGCGCCCAACGCATCGAGCTCAGCTTGTTCCTCTTGGCGCTTGCGCTCCAGCAGCTTTGCCTGCAGCACGCGCATGGCCGAGGCCTTATTTTGAATCTGCGACTTTTCGTTCTGGCAGGTCACCACAATGCCGGTGGGAATGTGGGTCAAGCGCACCGCGGAGTCGGTGGTATTGACAGACTGGCCGCCCGGACCAGAAGAACGATAGACATCGACGCGCACCTCTGAATCTGGCACCTCAATCGAGTCAGTCTGCTCCACCACCGGAAGCACCTCTACCTCTGCGAAGGAGGTCTGGCGCCGCCCTTGGTTATCAAAGGGCGAGATGCGCACCAGGCGGTGCGCACCCTGCTCCACGGAGAGCTGGCCGTACATGTATTCACCGTGGACGACGAAGGTGGCGGACTTGATACCGGCCTCCTCCGCATAGGAGATGTCATAGACATCAACCTTGTGGCCGTGCTTTTCCGCCCAGCGCGTGTACATGCGCATGAGCATTTCGGCCCAGTCGGCCGCGTCCACACCGCCGGCGCCGGAGCGGATATTGATAACCGCCTCACGCGGGTCATACTCACCGGAAAGCATGGTGGTGACCTCCAGCGATTCGATGGCAGATTCCAGGGAATCAAGCTCATCATCCGCCAGGGAGGTATCGCCCTCTTCTTCCGCGAGTTCGTACATCACGGGCATGTCCTCTAAGCGCCCGCGCAGCGATTCCAACTTGCGGACCTTGGCCTGCGCTGCGGAAAGCTCGGAGGTGATCTGTTGCGCGTGGGCGGGGTCATCCCACAGGGATGGGTCGCCGGCTTGGGCCTCTAGTTCCCGAATGCGGGCAGCCAAAGCCTCCGGGTCCATGACCTTCTCGATGGTGGTCAGGGTGGTTTCCAATTGCTTGAGCCGTGCTGTTACTTCGGGACGCATAGGCCCCAATCCTACCCACCCGGCCGGCATAATTAGCCATCGGCCGCGTTTAGGGTGACAATGGTGGGCATGGATCAAAAGCCGAGCTTGCAGGAGATGATCGACGCGGTCATCAAGACCTTCATTGTCGCGCACGCGGATGACGGGGATGCGCACCTTGCGCAGGCCCTTGTCTATAACGCCGGCCGCCTGGCCTGGCGCTTGCGCGAGATGGGCGTCGACGTAGAGCAAAAGACTTCTATCTCGGATGTTGTTACGGATGCGGACAGGGCGGCCGAGCGCTTCGTTGCGGGCGTGCTCGAGGCCGTGCGTCCGGAAGACGGCATCCTCGGCGAAGAGGGTGCGGCACGCGAGTCCGAGTCCGGCCGGACCTGGGTCATTGACCCGGTCGATGGCACCTACAACTTTTCTTCTGGCTCCGATTATTGGTGCTCTGCGCTCGCGCTTACCGACGCCACCGGGATCACCCTCGGCGCCGTCCACCGCCCCGCCATGGGCTATACCTGGTTCGGCGGCCGGGACTACCCCACTTCCCTCGACGGGAAAGAAGTGGCACGTCTGGAGGAAAAGCCGGCCGAGCAGATTTCGCTATCCACGTATCTGCACCCAACCTCGCTGGTGGATGCGGATATCCGCGGGGCATGGCAGCGCGTGGCGGAAAACTTTGCTACAGTCCGTATGCTCGGTGCCGGTTCTGTTGATCTGTCCTCCGTGGCCGATGGCACATGGGGCGCATGGATGCAGCATTCGGTGGCGGATTGGGATTGGTTCCCCGGCAAAGCCCTCGTGGAGGCGGCCGGCGGTGCTGCCCGCAAGGTAGAGGCCGGCGGCGTCGAATGGTGCTTGGCCGGCAATAAACAGGTAGTGGATCAGATGGAGGATTGGCTCCGTGGGTAAGTTCAAAGAAGACTTGGGCCTCGCGCTCGAGCTGGCGGGCCATGCCGATGTAGTGACCATGCATCGTTTCGAGGCCTCGGATCTTTCCGTCAAGGAAAAGCCGGATATGTCTCCCGTATCGGATGCGGATCTCACCTGTGAGAAGCATATCCGCGAATCCCTTAAGCGCTCCCGCCCGCGCGATGAAGTGCTGGGTGAGGAATACGGCGGCGAGGCCTGCTATAAGGGCCGCCAGTGGGTCATCGATCCCATCGACGGCACCAAGAACTTCGTGCGTGGCGTCCCCGTATGGGCCACGCTCATCTCCCTTTTGGAAGATGGCGAACCGGTAGTTTCGGTGGTTTCCGCACCCGCCCTGCGCCGCCGTTGGTACGCAGCCAAGGGCGCTGGTGCCTTCCGCGTTTTCGGCGGCGAGCCGAAGCGCTTGAGCGTATCCCACGTGGAAAAGCTCGCCGATTCTTCGCTGGCCATGAGCTCGCTGACCGGATGGGCCGAACGCGGCCTGCGCGATCAGTTCCTCGCACTCACGGACAAGACCTGGCGCCTGCGCGGCTATGGCGATTTCTGGTCCTACTGCCTCGTGGCCGAAGGTGCGGTAGACATCGCCGCCGAACCCGAGGTGTCCTTGTGGGACCTCGCCGCGCCCTCCCTCATCGTGACCGAGGCCGGCGGCACATTCACGGATCTGGACGGAAACCCTGGCCCCCACGGCGGATCCGGCGTCGCCTCCAACGGCCTGCTCCACAAGCACGCCCTAGCCGCACTACAGGGCTAGGAATTTCTGCGCAGCTGAAGTAACACGCACCCGCCACCCTGCGGCCGATCTGTACGCATGCACTCGGATTTTTCGCATCCGGGTCGGCGGCGGGTGCGTGCCAATAAGGACGGCTGCATCTCTGACCGGCTCCTGCCGGTGTCAATAACCACGCCTAAGTAGCTTCTGGTGATGGCTCGCAAGTAGTTCACGCTATACCCGATTGGCTGTGGTTTTAGCACCAGCCAAAGATGCACAAAGCCCGCTCCCCCCAGGCTGGGAAAGCGGGCAAAGGTTTGGCGAGGCTAGTCCTCAGGCAATGTAAAGCCAGCACCTACGCCACCGCGACGGTTCATATCCGCCAAGACTGCATCCATGGTGTTTGCGGCGGTTGGGTTATGAACCGGCCCCTGCAGCGGGGTGCGGCACGGGAAATTCACCGGCAGGAAACCGCCGGTAATCGAGCCAATGAGGCGGCCGTTGGCCAACAGCGGTGCACCGGAATCGCCCATCATGGCGCATACCTGGTTAACCTGAATCTTCTTCGCCTGCTGATAGGTCACACCGCAGGTCTTTCCGGTGGCAACGCCCTGCTTGCACACCTGCTGGCCCGGCTTAACGCCGCCGCCCAACTCATTGACGGTTACGCCATTGTAGGAGCGGGAGACCTTGGCCTTAGAGCCGAACTCAATGACGGCGTAATCCAGGTCCTCATTCTTGGACACCACGGTGCCTGTCGGGCCAATCTGCTCCGAATCGGCGGAGGTGACCGAATCCCCCACGTTGCCGCAGTGCGCAGCGGTAAGCCCAACCTTGCGGCCAGCATTATCGTTGCCCGCCACAGTCAGGGTGCACATCATCTTCTCATCGACATAAACCGGGGTGCCGGGGCCATAAAGCGACTCGCCCTCATTCATAGCCGCAACAGATTCTTCTGGAATGCGTGGGGCATCAAAGAACGAGCCCGGCACGCGGTGCAGCACGTAGTCAGCCTGTGGCTTGCCCGCAGCTACCTTGGAAAATCCATCATTTTTCCACTTATAGTTTGGATTGGTTCCCTGCGGTTTAAACTCCGGCTGGGTGGCCTGCTCCGCTAGGCCGATGGGATTCGGGTTGGTCATCGGCTCCGCGTACTGCGCCTCCTGCACCGTGTGCTGCACGGCTTGCTGCGCGTTGCGCACAGAGGAATCCACGGCGTCGGTGACGTTCTTATCCACCTGCGGGGTTTGGATGCCTACCCCAGCCAGGCCATCTCGGACTTGGTCAATAATCCCTGCGGAATCGAAATCCGGTTGGGGCAATTCCTGGGCGCCTGCGGCCGGGGATCCCAGGAAAAACGCACCAGCGAAAGCCGAGCCCACCAGGACTTTCTTAAGGTGCGGAATGCGAAACATCAAGGTACCTACTTTCAGTTGTCAACATCGTGCAAGCTCGATACTGGCACGAAAAAATTGTGGAATCAGCAAACTCCTGTGACTGTGTCCAAGCCGTTATATTTCTTCCAGAATTCGGGGGTAATCACCCCTCCCCTATCATTGGGCGCATGGTCACACCGCTGTCTTATTCCGATACTTCTGGCTTCCCGCAGCTGCACATGTCACGAGTAATCGACGCTGATTTTGATACCGCCACACACCGGCTATTCCGCTGGTCAATCCAACGCAGCGGCCTTTTCCGCGTTCGCCCCACCCATGAGGTGGTAGAGCTCGGCGCGGAGGTCACCATGGGCCTCGGCCCATGGGATTTTCGCTGTCGCGTAGTCGATGTCTTCCACGAAGACGGCCGCTGCGGGTTCACTTACGGCACCCTCCCCGGACACCTCGAGCGCGGCGAAGAAACCTTCACCCTTGAGCGCCTGCGCGATGGCCGCACCCTGCTGCTTATCGACGCCGCCTCCGAGCCCTTCCTCCCCTTCCTGCGCCCCCTCGTGGACGTGCCAAGGCGCCTACTGATTAGCCGGCTCTACCTTCACGCCTTGGACGATTAGCAGGATTGTATATACGACAAAAGCCGCCTCCCCGACCCCGGGAAAGCGGCTTAGACTCAGCGCTGGTTAGTTCTTGCGCTTGTCCTCGATGGACTCGCGTGCATCGCGCACAGCGCCCTTGACGCGGTCAAAGAAGCCACCCTTCTTCGTGGACTCCTCTTGGTACTCGTGTGCCTTGTCCTCCACGAAGCCCTTAGCGCGCTGGAAAGCATCCCCGACGGCGCTACCAGCCTCGGATGCCTTGCCCTTTAGCTGATCCAGGCGCTCAGAGGACTGCTGCCCATTGACGTTATCCTGGTTCGGCGCAGTAGCAACACGCTCTTCGTTTGCTTCGCCCACGATGTGCTGGCTCGGTGCGTAGTCAGAGTTATCCTCGTCCAGCTTTTCTTGCAGATCTGGCTGCTGCGGGGCGGAACCAATGTGCTCTTCCTTCGCGCCACCCACGATGTGCTGGCTCGGTGCGTAGTCAGAGTTATCCTCGTCCAGCTTCTCCTGCAAATCTGGCTGCTGCGGGGCGGAACCAATGTGTTCTTCCTTCGCGCCACCCACGATGTGCTGGCTTGGCGCGTAGTCAGAGTTATCCTCGTCTAGCTTCTCCTGCAGGTCCGGCTGCTCGGAGGCAGAGCCTACATGCTCTTCGTCGGCGCCAGCGACGACGTGATTCTGCGGCTCGTACTTGCTGGCGGTCGACTCTGCATTATCTGCAGCCTGCTTGCCTACCGGCGTGGATAGGCCGGCAGCGCCCGCGGCGCCTGCCGCTGCAACGCCTGCACCCGCTGCAGCCGCACCGGACTGAGCGGAGGCGCCAGACTTAGCTGCCGAAGACACGGAGTCTTCAGATGCCAGGTACTTGTATTTGTTGCGGTCCAGGTCGACTTCGTGGCCTAGGTTATTCGCCATTGCTTCGTACTCCTTTAAATAGATTTATCTTCTCCCCTCTAGGGTTCCAGAAAGTTCGGGAGCGTGCACGGATTTTTTACTGGGCCACACCCCCAATGCGACTTAATAAAAAATGCATTACAGCCACGTTCTGCCAATTTCTGGGAACCAAAAGAGAGAAACGTGCTTGTTGTGCATAAGTGCGGCCACGCCGACTGAAGACGGGAGGATGAAAACGAAAAAATGGCCCTCACCGGCGAACCGATGAGGGCCTGGAAGTTGGTAGCGGGGGCAGGATTCGAACCTACGACCTCTGGGTTCTCACCCTCAAGTTCGAGCCACCTGCAGTTATTACCCTTTTACCTGCTGATTAGAGAGGTATAAGCATACTGGGCCTTACTGCGCCTTACCGCAGATTACCGACTCTTAAGTCCCGTTTTGAGTCCCACTTTCTTCACCGAGATTCAAGGCTCCCCGCATAGCGTCGACATCAGTCCAATCCGTGTAGTTGCGCGTGTTCACGTCGACGTCATGCCCGAAGTAGGCTGCACGCACCTGGGCGGGCACCCCTCGCGCGATGGCCCGGTTATTGAGCACCGTGCGCCAGTCATGGGATCTCATTAAAGCGATGTGGTCGTCCTGGACCTGCGCGCCGACATCTTTAAACAGAGCCGCTGACGCTTTCACGGCGTTGTCGGTGCGCCAGTGCGCCTGCTTGTCTCCTGGCGAAGGGATCAGTGGGTCGGTCGTTCCTAGTCCGTCGAGCCGGTTTAACCAAAACTTTTCGACACGCTTGTCCAGGAACGGGATAGAACGGCCTCTGTGCGTTTTGGATTGATCAGATGTAATGCTGATCGCGATTTGCCCATTAGCGACTTTTACAGATTGTCTCGTCGCCGCCAGCGCCTCTGAGATGCGAAGTCCCGTCCCCGCTTGTAGTAGTGCCAGCGCAACCACGTTGCCATGTTTTGCGATGGAGCTTGCTCGTCTGTCCGTACCCGGTGGTAACGGTCTGGCCGTATCGCGTGCAATGAGATGGTCTACAACGGCGTCGTATTGTGCGTTCGTCAGGGCGTGACCACCTTGCGGTTTATTGCCCTTCTTGACCTCGCCGAGGTCGATACTGATTCCGCGTAACGGGTTGTGGTCGATAACGCCCTCGCGGATGAGTTGATCCAGAATATACTTGCTCACGACAGTACGGGCCTGCCGTGCGGATTCCGACCCGTTTGCGGTGGCGATGGCCTGCAATGCGCGTTCGAGAGTTCGGAATTTCACAGCCTCGCCAATGGCATGTTTTCCAAGCTGTGCTTCGGCCTGTTTCAATGCGAGCTCATACCGGGCGCGCGTGTTCGGCCGCAGCCGTGCCGCCTGGATGGCCGGCTTAGAAACGTCGGTAATGAACGCCGAGAAGTTCTTACTCTTATCCCAATTGGTCGACGTCGAGTTGAGCTTGCTGTCCCGCTTCTCGCCGGCAATTCGCCGGAATTCCCCCTTTGTCCTTGCCCGGATTGTCGGGCGGTAAGTCGTTCCGTCCCATAGTCGGACGGTGATTTTCGCTTCGTATGGACCACGCGGCGGCAAAGCATCAACGACGCGATCGATGGAATCTTCCCCAGGGCTTAGTTTCGTTCTGGCGGCACGTATTTGCTTGGACATACACACCACTATAGACCCACTTTTGTAATAGGTACGAATTTGTTATCATTGCTGGTATGGATCCTTCAGAACGTCCTGCAAAATGGTCTACCGACGACGTCGCGCGTAGACGCCAGGAAGTGCTACGCACGTTGGTTGACGATAACCACACGCTTTATGTTGACGCTCTCGATTTGTTCACTCCCCCACTTTCCCGCGAGGAGGTGACACAGCTCTTGCTTACCGCCCTTGAAACTTACGGTGAAATCCGCGCCGTAGCTCGTGAACTAAGGTATCTGGACGCCATTGTGAAGAACGATACGAAAGGCCGTCAGAAGCGACACCCGCGTCTGCACGATGCGCGCAAACACCTCCTGGCACGACTCGAGCTCCTGGAGAACGAAGCCGATCAAACGTTGCCGTTCACCTTTTACCGGCCTAGCACCGGACGACGCTTCGCCGCAGGTGAAGGACTGACGATGGATCTTATCGACCCTGTACCGGACAGTGTCGTGGCTACGATGTTTCCGCCGATCTTTGATTTGTCCTCACAAGTAGGGTAAAATGTAATCAGCCGTACTTGAGACGGTTGGCCACCGAGGCACCGGGCAGAATAAAAGCCCAAGGTTTGCAACTCGGATATGCAGGCCCCCAAAGCGGATAACCGCTAGGCCGGGGCCCTTTCAGCATGTCTGGAGCAAACCTTGAAAGGTGTTTCTAATTTAAAACTGGTCGATCATGCCGAGCCTATTGCGGTTAAAAGTTCGGTAGCGGCATCCCTGATCGGGATTGCCCCTCAAACTCTCAACAACTGGCGTGTTCAGGGCAAAGGGCCCAGATACGCCAGCGTGGGTGCCAACCTCGTCGTCTACAGAATCGCCGATATTGAGGCGTGGCTAGATGGGCGTGTTGTCGGTGGTGAGAGGCCATGACGACAGCGAACGAGTCGTGGAGCATAGAGATCTCCCCCAAGGACGCGCCCGACACGGTGCGTCATGAGCATGAACTCATCGAGCTTGACGTGAATGGCACCGAGTGGCAATCACGCCTCGTCGACACTGCCGTCGACGTTCCTGGGCGTTCTGACCCGTCGTACTTCACCGTTTTGGTACGTCGTGAACCTCGATCTGTGGCTAAGGTCTCGGAGACCTTGGCCACGATTTCAGGCAGTTCTACGGACGTTCCTGCTGGTCAAGACCCTAAAGTCGTTTCAGGCCAAAATCCCCTAGGGGAGAGACAGAATGGCCGGGCCGGAGCGCCCGGTCGTCGTGGCTCCGCAGCAGCGGTGGATGCCGATGCGGTTGCAGGGGTTAATGATGGCGACTCAGAGTGTGTCGCTGACCCGTCTCGTGCCGGTGACGGTCCTGTGGAGTTTGGAGCGCTTCCGACGGTGCGGTCTATGGGTACTGGTCGCATGGCGCATGTGGTCGGCTTTGATACCGAGTTCACCTACGCCGAAGGCGACGTCACTAAGCGCACCATCGATAGTTACCAGTTCGCGTGCACCGATCCACTCAACGATGACGTTCTTGTGGAGGTTGTCGTGTTGCCGCTGGCAGGTGATCGCATCTATTTGGAGGATGCGCTGTATGTGGTTACCCTTGCTGCGGGTCTACATGTGTTGGCGCGTGGCAAGGGTCCGCAGATTGATCCTCGCGGCGTTCTAGTTCGTGATGTGCGTTGTGATGACGCTGATGACCGGTTTGATTATATCGCCACCCGCGATGCAGTGTTCAAGAGGTCGATCCCTCTGGTGTTGGCGTGCCATTTTGCGAACGCCGATTTGACCGCATTTCGCAGGCCCCCGGTTCAACGTAGTGGTGGTGGGAAGTACAACGACGTGCTGCACCGTGTGACATCGGCTTCGGGCGGTTTGGTTTCTTTGCAGCCTGCCCGGTTCATGCGCAAATCTGGTAAGGGTTCTAATAGCTACCGTTGGCTGCCGTTTTCGTTGCTGGTGCGTGACACGATGTGTCAGTCGGCTCCGGGGCAGAAGAGTCTTGAAGTCCTCGGTGACGTATGTGGTGTGCCGAAGCTCGATGTGGGCGTTGCCATCGAGGACATGACCGCTATGCGCGGTGACGATCTGCTGACGTTCCTCGAATATGGGGTAAACGACGCTGTCATCGTGGTCGAGTATCTGGCAATGTTGTGGGGTCTTAACGTTGTGCCTCCTGTCACTCTGTCTGGTGCCGGTGCGAGCGCTGTTCGTGACGGCATCATGCAGTACATGGGTGCTTCCTCTAAGAGAGACTTCCTCATACAGTTCCGTGGATTGGTGGCTAAGACTGATCCGAGTGCATCCGAGGAGCATGACGACCTGTCGTACTACGCCAGTCGCGAGCTTGTGCCTGTCGATGGAGATGCCAACCAGTCTCACACTGCGTTCAAGATGTCGTTCCACGGCGGTTGGAACAGCTGCTTGTCACCGGGTTATCACCCATATCCAACGTTCGACCATGACATCCAGTCTGCGTACCCGTCCGCAATGGCATCGGTGATCGATGTTGATTACGAGACCGGCTGCATCGAGGAGGTCTTGAAAGACCGGGAACTCACGCTCGATGATTTCCCCCTTGGGCCTATTACACCTGTCGTCGCCTATGTCAGTTGGGACTTTCCACCCGATGTGAAAGTCCCTTGTCTGCCAACGGTTGAGGGTGATTGCGTGTTGTATCCACGTACATCGCACGGTGCAGGTGCCGCGCAGGGTGACGATGTTGGTGAGTACGCGGGCTTTCACGGTGCTTGGTGTGCTGGGCCTGAGCTGTATCTCGCATTGATGTTGGGGGCGGCGGTGCGAGTGCAAATCGGTTATCGCATGAGGTTGCTCAATAATGCTGACGGTTCTCCGTCGATGTCACTGCGCTTCGCCCTTAAGCAGATGGTTGCTGATCGTGCGACTGCGAAGAAGGCGTTCGGCAAAGGGTCTCCTGAGGAGTTGATGGTGAAGGTTGCCACGAATTCCGTGTACGGAAAGTTGGCTCAGGACGTCTCGGAGCGCAACGGCTGGGACGCATGGGCCGAGCAGATGGAGTCCATCGGTGGGTCATCTGTGACTTCTCCCTATCACGCGTCTATGACGACATCGCTTGTCCGCGCGCTTCTTCTGGCGATGGCCAACACGATTCCGATCTTGTCGGTCACGACCGACGGCTTCATCACCTCGGTTGAGGAGATCGAGCACTTCGATTGCTTTGGCATCGCCGACGTGTTTCGGGACGCGCGCCAGGCTCTTGTCGGTGATCCGACTGTCTGGGAAATCAAGCACCACCAAGATGACCTCGTGAATCTTTCTACGCGCGGCAATGTCTCCCTACATGACCACGGAGTTTTAGCTAAGGCCGGGTTGAAGGTGCCAGAGGGGATTGAACGAGGGACTATCGATGAGCGTCGTTGGTTCCGTGACGTGGCTCTGACGCGCGAGGGCAAAATACCGAACCCGTACACGTCTTTCCCTCCCTTCCGTGAATTGTCGAGGTCTGTGAATCGGGTGGACTTCCACCCCGTGGACCTCACGCCTGCGGTGTCCGCCTTGGACTTCGACCTCAAGCGGGAACCGTTACGGGACTCGCTTCGGGTGGACATCATTGACGGTAACGAGATGGCTGGGTTTGAAACTCGTGCCTGGGATTCGATTGATGACTACAAGCGTGCTCGTGGGATTGCTGGTCACATGCAGTTGGTTCGGTATGGGACAACCGGTGATGACCGGCCTACCGGATGTCTGCGCACGGGTCGCGATTGGGATACATGGTTTAGGCGATTTGAGTCTGCTCGGGGTCGTCGTATCCGTACTGCTGACGGTGCCCTACTCACTGAACTCGTTGCCGCGCATAAGGCCGGTCTCGTCGTCGTTGACCGTTTGGCTGTTCGTGTTTCCGTGGCTCAGAAGGTGGATTGGTTGTCCTCTCTGGGGATGGGTGAGTTTACCCGAGCGCAGTGGGATCACATGAGCAAGAAGGATCGGCGTTCGACGGTGCTACGCGATGCCGATATGGATGCTGTTCGTGCCTTTGCCGATGAGCTGAATCGCGGTGATGGCTATGTCTAGCACCCCTCCCCCTGGTCGGTTTGGTATGAAGCTTTCTCGCGGCCCTCCTATAGGCACTTTTATCGTCACAGAGACGCTAACCATGCAAGCAACAGCACCCCAGCTAAGTCTTGAACCATCGGGTGCTTAGACCGAGTTCCCGATGGCACCAATACACCGCAACCCAAGATAAGGAGGAACATATGGAGCCACAATCGCCCCGAGCACCACGGATGCCGAGCGCCCCACGAGCGCCGCGCAGTGGAGCTAAAACAGGCGCGGAAATGGAGGAGAGCAGGTACGCAGCGGAGGAGTCTGCGAAGGGGCTTATCGCCGGTTTGGTTGGTCTAGACCGCGCCGATATTATCCGTCGTTCCAACCGAGTCCAGGAGATTCTGGACGATTTTGCCCAGCACGCCCCAAAAGAAGAAGTGTCTTTGGAGCAGCTTAAAGCGGAGGGAGAAAAGGTTGACGCTGAGCTTGATCAGCTAGAGCAAACCCTCGATGAGCGCGCTCAGTCGCGGCGGAAAAAGCAGAATCAAGGTGGCTACCCACCGCAGCCGCCGCGGGAAAAGAAGCCTCGTGTCCCTCGGGTCAAAAACCCGCGATTCACCCCACTTTTCCAGAATGAACCAGAAGAAAAAGACACCAGTAAAGGATGGGAACCAGAACTATGATTACGAAGTCTCAGACCGCTTCGTCGGTAAAAAAGATTGAAGCTCTCCGCCAGGAGCGGGAGCAAAAAGAAGCCGAAGAAGCCAAGAAGGTTGAGGAGTTTAAGCGTCAATTAGGCGAAGTTCTCTACGCCTGCGCTTATGAGCCTTCAAGCAAGTGGTCCAAATTTCGCGGCGGTTCCGTAAGGGAACTGTTCGCAGAAATCGGTATACGGGAGGCCCCCTCCCGTGAAGCGTCCGAGGGACACGAGGGCGCACCTCGCGGCGGAACGCAGGAGCCGATAAAGGCTCCGCAGTCGATTCCGAGGACTCCACAGAGTCAGCAGAATCCCGCCGCAGGCCCGGAGCACGCGGGCCAGAATGGCCCGCAAGCGTAGGGCCAGAGGGTCGAGGGAGAGAATCTCCCTCGCCAGCGCCACGAGGCACCGGAGGTGCCCGAGTGGCTTGCTGGCCGCCTGTTTGTGAGGGCCGTCTTTGACGGTGGCGAGTACGCCTGAATCTGCGCAGCAGATTCAGGGGGCCGACACCGGAGAAGCGTGACCCTTACAAACAGGCTGTGGCCCCGGCTGCGACAAGCAGTTGGGGCCACCCTGCCACAGTAAGCCTGATAAGTAGGAGGTGGATATGCGAGACAAGTTCTCGACATATTCGCGCACCACCGTGCGCCTCGATAAGGATTTAGACCGATTTGTCGAGGAGGTCGCACGGGTCGTAGGGGTGCAAAAGGCCGTCGTGTTCCGGGAAGCTCTCTATGTCCTCGCAGAGGAGGAGAGTGTGCTGACGCAAAAGCGCTTGGCCCCGGACACGCTGCGCCGCCTTGACGAGATGAACGACCAACTGCGGCGGATTGGCGTCAATCTAAACCAGTTGGCTCGCCGCGCGAATATCGACGGCGTGGCCCCCGTGTCTGAGGCTGTAGAGACGATTGGCTCCGAGGTTTCTTCTCTTCGTAAAGAGGTGAAGGACTTTGTCCACAATCAAGATTAACTACAGCCAGGACATCCGCGCGGCAACGGTCTATGCCGTCTATGGAACGGCAGACAATGCCCGCAAGGGTGAGGTGCGAGCTGATGCTTTATGCACGGTTCAACCTAACGCTGAATCTTTTTCGCCACAGGCTACAGCTGGCCGTTGGTCGGGTGTGGACTTCATGGAAGCCAGTGTGGAAGAAATGGAGCGTTATGCTCCGGCTCAGCGCACTGACGAAGCAATTATTTATATCCAATCGTGGGCTAAAGACGAGCTGGATAAGGATGACCCGGCTGATGTAGCTCGGGCTAATGCGACTGGCTCAGAGCTGGCGATGCGGCTGACGCAGGGCACGGGAGTTCCGTTTACCGTAGCTACGCACACCGACAGTAAAAGCGGCTGTGTCCATAACCATATCGTCTTTGCCAACCACGATACGCAGACGAAGAAGGCTGCGCCTCGGGATATGCGCAACTGGTACAAGCTGCGCAATATCAACGATGAGCTGATGCGCGATTTGGGGATGCGTGTCTTGGAGCGGGAGCCGGAAATATCGCTGCTTCCTGCTGAGCGCAGGGCACGCAAGGAGGGCAAGTCCACAGACTCGACGGGCCTGGGCGTGGATGAGCTGACCGCAGCCACGTGGGCGGATTTCGCCCGCAAGCGCATGGATGAGCTGTGCGCGGATGAACGGGTGGCCGATGCTGACGACCCACTGGTGAAGGCAGTAGAGGTTGCTGGCGAATACAACCTGTCTCTAAAAGTGCAGCCCAAGTCAAAAACCGAGGGTGAGTCGCTAACCGTGGCCCTGGTCGACGATGACGGAGAGGATGCCTACTTCACGAACACCACGAAGGCCGGGCGTACTCGAAAGCGTAAGGCAGCTAAAGCTGGCTCAAAATTGGGCCGCAGCTACTCGCTAGAGGGCGTGACCGAGCGCGTTAACGAGGCTCAATCAGCCCATATTGCGCGGCAGCTTGCAGCACTTCAAGCTAATGCAACCGATGATGACGACCTGGAGGCGAAATACGGCTCCAGCCTTCTCGATGACGAGGAGGAAGAAAACTATTACACCCAGGAGGTATTAAATCATGGTCTCAGTGACCGAGATGACGGAGCTAGCCCAAGCAGCGGCGAAAGGCAAGATGGAAAACGTCTTGAAGGTTCTCAGCCCGCGCCTGAACAAGGCGGAGAAGTCTATCAAGACGCTGCAGGAGAAACTGAAGAGTCTGCCGGAGAATACAGGGGATATTCTCAGTTCTCTGCCCAGCGACTTCTCGACGAGGTTGACGCAAGCGGAAAGCGAATTAAGGAACGTAAAAGGCAATCTCGCCGCAAACAAGAACTACGTGAGCAGCAGTCACTTCCAGATAGCGATGGTGGACGTGCAGCAGATGATCCTGGGTCTGATAAAGAACATCGAGGATCTGCCCAACGGCCTGGAGGGGGTAAAAGGGTACCTAATCGAGATAAGCGAGCAGATGTCGCGTCTGACAAGGATGCAACAGCTGGTACTCAAAGCAGCCGAAAGCCCCATCCATCTCGACAAGGATTCCAGCCAAGCAGTAGCCCAGAGCCTGAACGCTCAGATGACTTCCAGCCTGACTTCTAGCCTGGAACCGCTGGTAGAAGTAGCTGTATCTGAGGCAATGTCGAAAGAGTCTAAGAGCCTGCACGAGGCAGCAGAAGCATCTAAGAAGGCTCGCAGTGCCTTGCTCCATGAGAAGGAGTCCAACGAAAAACTGCTGGAGGAGATACGCGCAGAACGCAAGCAGTATAACGACGATATGGAAAAGTCGAACACGAACTTTATTAAGGCTTGCCAGTCTGCCTCGTGGATTGCAGCCAGTGTTCTCTTCGTTGCTATCGCACTCGTTGCTGTCGGAGCCTTGGGGAAGGGGCTGCTAAGTATGCTCGGCATACCCGACGGCGTGTCTGCCTTGTGGGGTCACGTCCAGGAGGCCAACGGCATCGGCCCAACACTGGGCTGGTTGGCGTTAACACTTATCGTCATAGGGGTTCTTATAGCGCTTATGACCTGGATGCTGTCCCAGGCTGCGCCGGGTATTGCTCACTTGGTCGAGGAATATCGTCGCAATCACCCGAGGAAAGAAACGAACCACTAGTGCACCGTAAAAAGTAAAAAGCCCCACAACACAGCGTAGCGGTTAACCGCTACGTTTCTTTTATGCTCTCTCTGGTGCTGTTGCAAAGTTGGGGCAGTAGGAAGGGCGACGTGAAATAGACACAGCCATGGGTGTCTTCTCCGGTTGTCATTTCCCCCGTGACATCATCCTGTGGGCAGTAGGTGGTATTGCCGCTACGGGGTGAGCTACCGCGATCTCGAAGAGATGATGACCGAGCGGGGTGTGCCAGTCGATCACACCACGATCTACCGCTGGGTGCAGAAATACGCCCCTGAGTTGGATAAGCACACTCGGTGGTACCGGCTGGTACCCGACTGGCAGGCCCGGTCCTGGCGGGTGGATGAGACCTATATTCGGGTCGGCGGCACGTGGTGCTATCTCTACCGGGCTATTACCGCCGGTGGGCAGACCCTGGACTTTTATCTCTCTCCGAAGCGCAATGTCGCGGCGGCCAAGCGTTTCCTGGCCAAGGCGCTGCGATCGAATACGACAGCCGGGTCCCCGCGGGTAATTAATACAGATAAGGCACCCTCCCTGGCCAAGGCGATCTCCGAGCTGAAGGCGGAGGGAATCTGCCCTCAGACGGTGGAGCACCGTCAGGTGAAATACCTGAACAACGTTTTCGAGGGAGATCATGGCCGGTTGAAACGAATCCTGGGACCGAAGGGGGCGTTCAAAAACCGAATTTCCGCCTACCGGACGTTGAAAGGGATGGAAGCGATGCATTCATTGCGGAAAGGTCAGGGCACGATGTTTGCTTATGGGCACCCCAATCCGGACGCGGTGATCGTCAACCGGGTCTTCGAGACGGCCTGAGAACGCCGACACGCAGCGGCCATCAGGAAATGAGAAACTGGGTCGTCTCGGCTCTCCGCCCAACTTTGCAACAGCACCGAAGCGATTTAGTACCAGAAATGAAGCCACCGGATATGTGCACCAGTGATTAGCCTAATCGCCGAGACTACACGCTGACGCCTGAATCAAGAGGTGACGGCACTTATCGTATAAATATTCCGTTGAATTTCTGGATCACAATCAAGCAGAAATAGATCCCAGAGGGAGCCCTCTGCCATCGCTCGACAGATTAACGGCTTCTACTTGACTGGTAAATTCCCTAGGGACTGTCTCTTCGCCCAAAGCTAGGTCATACCATAGCCTAGACATGTTAGACCCTTCACTGGCGGGTTCGTCAACGTCTTTAGCTACACATGAAAGGCTATACAAACCCCATTCAGATTCATCAAATGGGTAAGTGCCGAAGTCTCGCATATCCCTACGGAAATCTTGCATCATGACTTCGCGAATTACTTCGTCTCCCCCATGTGTAATTTCGTCAGTTACATAGAGTATCTGTGTGATCTCTCGAGCCTTATCCACCCTTTTTAAATACTGTTTATGGAATTGTTCAAGGTCAGACTCTCGAGCGAGGAAGTAAGTTGTAAAAAGAAGAGTTTCGCCCAACATATTAAATCGGATCACCGTCTACAGTGAAAGCTCCAGAATTTGTATACCTAGGCTGAGGGTAGCAGTGCCTTTTATGTCCCACAACCGCGCGAAGGGTAACGCTTAGGGGCGTGTCGGGCGGCATCACTTCCACACCGACTTAAGTGACAAAATGCCATCGCTAAAGTCCCAATTTGAGTCCCAAGACGTGCGCCTTAAGAGAAATAACTAAAGCCCCTACCGGCGTTTCCACTGGTAGGGGCTTGGAAGTTGGTAGCGGGGGCAGGATTCGAACCTACGACCTCTGGGTTATGAGCCCAGCGAGCTACCGAGCTGCTCCACCCCGCGTCGAGATGACTTCCATCATCTGCGCTTGAACAGTGCGTTAACACAAAGTGTATTCGCTCTGTCCTGGCGACTCATGTAACTATACATAGGGAAAGGCACCTACCCAAATCCGCTGGGCAGGTGCCTAATCCATCGCGATTATAAGCCGAAACTACTTGTCCGCCTTCTGATAAGACTCCACAGCCTTATCGAGCTTATCTAGGGCGCGTCCGTATTCTTCGAAGGAGCCATCGCGCGCATCTTCAAGCCCCTTCAGGGCCTTATTGATGTCATCGATGGCGCCCGCCTCGTCGGAAGAAGACGGAGCGGAAGCTGGAGCCGAAGGCTTATCATCCTTGGACTCGTCCTTCTTCTCCTCATCCTTGGCGCCATCCTTGTCCTCGGAATCGCCGTCAACTTCCTCGATGTTCTGGGCAGACTTGGCGTCGATTCCCACCTGCTCGAGGGCATCGCCGATGGTCGGGGCGTAGCCCACGCGGCCTTTATAGGACACGAGCACGCGCAACAGCTTCGGGAAGGCAGAAGCCTGGTCCTTGCGCTGCGAGTAGATCGGCTCGAGGTACAGGATTTCGCCGCCGCCTACCGGCAGGGCTAGCAGGTTGCCGTTGTGCAGGTCGTTGGTGCCCTCCCACAGGGTCCGGTCGCGGGCGACCTGGTCGGAGGACATCATCGCATCCTGTGCCTGCTTCGGGCCCTGGGTCTGCGTATTGGTGGGCAGTACGCGCACGGTGATATCGCCGTAGTTTTCCGGTTCGGAGGATACGGCCATGTGCGCAGACAGGAACTCGCGGTTAAGACCACGGTAAGAGGTGGTCAGCTGGAAGGTCGGCTTGCCGGTCTCCGGGTCAGCGGCCATCACGTAGTACGGCGGCTGATTGAGCTGGCGGGATTCCTCCGCGGTGGGGTCATTCGGCACGGACCAGAAGGCATCGTTATTGAAGAATACATTCGGATCATCCACGTGGTAGCGAGCCAACAGGTCACGCTGCACCTTGAACATATCCTCCGGATAGCGGAAGTGCTCGCGCAGCTCATCGGAGATCTCTGCCTCAGGCTTGACGACGTCCGGGAAGACGCCCTGCCAGGCCTTGAGCACCGGGTCATTCTTGTCGAACTCGTAGAGGTCCACAGTGCCGTCATAGGCATCGACGGTGGCCTTGACCGAGTTGCGGATATAGCCGACCTTGTCATTGACCAAGCGCTGGGTGGTGCCATCGGGATTGAGGGTGTCCTGGGTGGCGTCGGAAAGCGAGGCACGCTGGGAATAAGGCAGGGACTCCAAGGTGGTATAGCCATCCACAATCCACTTCAGGCGGCCATCAACCACGGCTGGGTAGGTAGCGGAATCGGTGGTCAGCCACGGAGCAACCTTCTCCACGCGCTCGCGCGGATCGCGGTCATATAGCAGCTTCGATTCGCTGCCGACGCGATCCGAGAGCAGGAAGTTCAGCTCGCGATACTTGGCGGCGTACATGGTGCGGTCAAAGATGTTGCCAATGCCAACGCCGCCCTTGCCGTCATAGGTGTAGGTGGAGCTATCGGTGTCGTACTCGACCGGGTTATCTCCAGTCTTGCCGGTAATCGCATAATCCATGCCGTCGGCCGCGTCGGCAATGACCGGGCCGTAGTAGATGCGCGGCTGATCAACCTTAATGCCAAGGGACTTCTCTGCATCCTGGGTCTCGCCTTCGCCCTCGGACTCGCCGGCCTGGGTCTGCAGGTCAGACACGGTAAAGATGGGGAAGCCACCGCGGGCAGAACCTGCATCGCGGGCCACCTCATCGACCTTATTGGCCTGCGCTGCCACGAAGCCATTGCCGTGGGTGTAGACGGTGTGGCGGTTAATCCAGTCCGACTGATTCTCTCGCAGTTCGTTCGGATCCAGCTCTCGGGCGGCGACGACGAAGTCACGCTTCTTGCCGTCGATCTCGTAGCGGTCCATCGACAGCGTCTCTGGGAAGCCATAGAAGTTCTTCAGCTGCTGCATCTGGGTAAAGGTAGGAGAAAGGATCTCCGGATCCAGCAGGCGGAGGTTATTGATGGTGGCGTTATCAGAGGCCACCTTGTCATCGGAGACTTCCTCCCCGCCCCAGTTGTCTTCATAGGTGACGTGATCATCCGTGAGCCCATAGGCATAGCGCGTGGCCTCGATATTGCGGGCGATGGATTCTTCTTCCTTCGCCTGGCGGTTAGGCTGTACGGAAAAGCGTTCCATCAGCAGCGGCCATGCCTGGCCAATGACCAGCGAGGACAGCAGCATCAGCACCACGGCCAGGCCGGGGATGCGCAGGTCCTTGATGACAACGGCCATAAACAGGGCCACTGCCACAAAGACGCCAATGATCATCAAGATGATCTTCGCCGGCAGGTAGGCGTGAATATCGGTATAAGAACCACCGGTAAAGAGGTCGTGCTGGGTATTAAGCAGCTCATAGCGCTCCAACCAGTAGCCGATGACCTGGACTACCATCCACAGGCCGGCGGTAATCGCCAGCTGCAGGCGAGCTGGGCGGGAGATAGAGCCGCGCACACCGGCGGCTTTATTGCCAATGCGGATGCCGCCCAGCACGTAGTGGCCGAAAAGTGCGATGAGGAAGGCCAGGATCAACAAGATGGACAGGGTGCTGACCACCATCTTTAGTACCGGCAACGTGAAGGCATAAAAACCTAGGTCGTGGTGGAACTGGGCGTCTTGTTCGCCGAATTCCTGGCCGTTGAGGAAGAGCAGTACCGTGCGCCAATTGGACTGGCCGATGAAACCGGCGATGATGCCCACGATGGCGGGGATGACCTTGAAGAAGACACCCATGGACTTCTCAATGGACTTGCGGTACTGATACACCGGCGAGTTCAGGTCTCCCAAGTCGAGCGAATCCGGGCGCCCGCGCCAGGCAAAATAGCCGGCGGCCCACACCACTGCAGCGGCCACAAGACCGAAGATGATAAAGAGGACTATCCGCGCAATAATCGCGGTGGTGAAGACGTTCCGGTATTCAATCGCACCAAACCACCTCCAATCCGTGTACATGCCCACGAGCATGGGGCCGAAGAACAAGAGGACGGCAATGATGGCCGCAATGATTGTCGCGACCCGCGGGGGCCGCTTCAACGGGGCGGCTGGTGTGGATGACCCTAAGGACAACGCCAGCTCCAATCAACTAGTGCGAATTTAAAACCTGTAGACTTCTTCCAGCTTAAGGAAGCAATACACAGATAACGAATAAGGATGTTCATGAGTTCCCCCGAATTATCACAGCCAGCTTTAAACCGCGCGATGACCGAAGCCGTGGAATTCGTCCACGCCGAAGGCTGGGACGCCCGCCCCACCATCTTCGCGCTGGTTCCCACCCACTTGGTAGCCGATCAGCTTGCCGCACTCGATGAAGAGGACGCCGCACCGCTTACCCTCATCGTGCAAGATAATGTGCCCGAAAACATCGAGCCCGGTTCAGAGCAGCTGGCCGATTATGTCTCCCGCCTGGCCTGGCCGCGAGAGGTTGCCGGCGTCATCTTGGCCCAAGAGATTAAGTTCCGCGATACCTCCAGCGAGGACCCCTCCCCTCGCCCGGCGCGCCTTTATTCCGGTGCGCTGCGCGAGGAAGGCATCGAAACCACGTTGCTGCAGCTGCGCCCCACCGAGGAGGAGTTGGAAGCAGCCGGACCGTTCGCGGAAGATGACATCCAGCTGCGCGGCGGCCCCCAGGTAGCTCCGGGGGTCATTGCGGCCTTGCGCTATGGGCTGAACCAAGACCCGGATGAGCTAGATTAGACTGAAGTGACAATTCTCGCCTGCGACTAAGGAGCATTTTCCTACCGTGCGACGCATTACTCTCACTCGCCTGACCGCCACCCGCGCCACCGCAGCAGCGCTTCTGCTGGGTGTAGGCGTGAGCACTGCCGCTTGTTCCTCGGACGATGCCGCGCCTGCCGACGCCCCCGTGGAGACCGCCCCTGCCGGCGCCGAGTCCACCGCCCCTGCGGCGGATACCGCTGAGGAAACCAGCACCGCCTCTAGCTCCTCTTCCACCGTTGCGTCCAGCGCTGAATCGAGCGCGGCGGAAAGCTCGGGGGTGTCTGAGGGGGCGTCGGCAAGCAAGGAGCCCGGCAACGAAAAATTGGAAAAGTCGGTGGCCAAGGCCTATGACATCTTTGCTCCGGTAGCGCCCAAGGAGCTCTTCGCGCACTTCGACCGCTGCGATTCCACGGGCGGGGACGATTCCTATAACTGCTCTGGGCCGGAGGTAGGCCAGTTCCAGTTCTTCCGCTCGCACTCCAAGGCCAAGCAAACCACGCAAGTGCTCACCGAGCTGCGCAGCTCGCAGGTCATCGAAGATGACGGCGACCGCGTCGTAGGCTGGTCCACCTTGGGAACCACCGCGGTCATCACCGTAGTGGACAATAAAGAAGGCATGGTTATGCAGCAGATGATCTCCTCCGACCAGGAAGACCCAGAAGAGAAGATCAAGGAGCTGGGCCTAGCTAAGTAGGCCGACTACTGGCAGGTTTTAATATCCTTGCCGTCCGCGAAGTCCTTCATCGTGGACACTGCCTCATCCAAGGTGGAAACTTCCGCGATGGGCATATCGCCGTGGTCGCTCGCGGCGGCCTCGGAGCAATTATCCTTCGGCGCGAGGAAGAGCTCCGCTCCGGCCTCGTGCGCCGCAGCGATTTTATGTTGGATGCCGCCAATGGGGCCTACTTTGCCATCTTCCTGAATTGTGCCCGTACCGGCCACGAACTTGCCGCCGGTGAGATCTTCCTCGTTGAGCTTATCGATGACCGCCAGGGTGAACATCATGCCGGCGGAGGGACCGCCAATATCCTGCAGGTTGTATTTGACCTTTATATCGTCTTGCGGGACCGAGAGCATGGCGATGCCCAGCATTGCCTGTCCCTTTTTGTGAGGGTTCTCCCCTAGCTCTATTTCTTCTTCTTGCTCCTTGCCGCCCCGCTTGACTGTCAGCGTGACCTTATCGCCAGGGCTTTTCTGCTTGATGACGTCTTGGACCTCGCCCGGCTCCGAGACCTCCTTGCCGTCTACTGCGGTAATGACATCGTCCTTCTTCAGCGTGCCCTGCGCCGCGCCCTCATCCATGACTTCCGCGATGGTGATCTTTACCGGCAGGTGCAGGTAATCCATGGCCGCCACGGTGGCTGCAGACTCGGACTGGGTAAAGGCCTGCTTATTGGACTCTTCTACCTCTTTATCGCTCATGTTCTGCGGAATGACGGTATCGATGGGCACGATGGTGTCATCGGTCATTATCCAGCGGCCCAGCGCCTGCGCGAGGGTCATATTGGTGCGCACGGAGACCGTGGTCATGTTGAGGTGGCCGTCGGTGTCATAGGTGTGCGGCGCCTGAACATCGACGACCTGGGTTCCGTCGACCTCCCCCAATGTGTCCACCGTGGGTCCTGGGCCCTCAGCGGCATAAGGCACGGTCAAAGACACATCGGTGCCGGGGATATGGTCAAGCGATACCAACGCACCGGTGAGGACGACGGGGATGGCACCCCATGCGATGGTGCGGACGCGACGGCTAGCAGGAGAATTCACGGATCAATACCCTACAACCTTTGCCGTAGTGTTCGCTGTCAGCGTAGCGGGGATCATGGAAAGTAGCCGGATGGTGCCGGTAGATTAGTACGCATGAGCAACGGATTCGGTTTTTCTTTCCCCAATAACGATGACGACGATAATGACGGACGTCGTGACCAGAACCCGTTCGGCGCATTCGGCGGCGCTAATGGTGGCGGCCTGGGTGACATGCTGAACCAGTTCGGTCAGATGCTGTCCGGCATGGGCTCTTCCATGAACTCGCCGGAAAACTCCGGCCCAGTCAATTACGACATGGCCAAGCGCATCGCCCTGCAGCAGATCTCACAGTCCAAGGCGGTAAGCGCGGACGATACCAAGGCCGTAGAGGAATCCGTCCGCTTGGCGGAGCTCTGGCTTGATGACGCCACCTATTTGCCCACCGCCTCCGGCACGGCCAAGGCTTGGGATTCCAAGCAGTGGTTGGAGGAGACCATGCCGGCGTGGCAGCGCATGGTCACCCCGGTGGCAGAGCACATGAATGATGCTCAGCTGGAATCCATGCCGGAAGAGGCCCGCGAGATGATGGGCCCCATGACCAAGATGATGAACCAGATGTCTGGCATGAACTTTGGCATGCAGCTCGGCCACGCCTTGGGCGATTTGGCCTCCCAGGCGCTGACCGGCTCCGACTTCGGCCTGCCCATCGCCCCAGCCAATACCGTGGCACTGTTGCCACAGACCATCCAGAAGGTCGCCCGCGAGCTAAATGTTCCTGGCCAGGAGGTGCTGGTTTATATTGCCGCCCGCGAGGCTGCCCGCCAGCGCCTGTTCAAGCACGTGCCCTGGCTGGTAGAGCGCATCGTCTCCTCCGTGGAGGAATATGCCATCGGCCTGGTTATTGATACCTCCCATCTGGAGGAAGTCACCCGCGAGCTCAACCTCGAGTCCGGCGATCCACAGGCAATCCAGGATGCAATGAGCAAGTTGCAGGGCATGGACCTCTCCCCGCGCATTACCTCCAAGAACACTGCGGCCGCATCCCGCCTCGAGACCCTGCTGGCACTGGTGGAAGGCTGGGCCGAGCACGTCGTTACTGAGGCACTGGGCGAGCGCATCCCGTCGACCTCGAAGCTGACCCAGGCATGGGCTCACCGCCGCAGCACCGGCGGTTCCGCCGAGAACGCTTTTAGCAAGGTGGTCGGCATCGAGCTTAATGCCCCGAAGGTCTCTGAGGCCGCTGAGCTATGGCGCCGCGCCACCGTCGCCGTGGGCGCGGAAAAGCGCGATAAGGCCTGGGATCACCCAGACTTCCTGCCCACTGCGGAGCACCTTGATAACCCGGCCGCCTTTATCGACTCCCTGCTGGACGAAGGCCCGGATGAGGGCTTTGAAGAAGAGTTTGCCAAGCTGGAGGAAATGCTGAAGAACGGCGAGGATACTTCTGCGGCGCAGGGCGACGAGTCCAAGGAGTCCGAGAAGCCGGAAGACCAAGACGACAAGAAGGAGAAGGGCAACGAGGACGAGGAGAACTAGCAGCCCCAGCGCTGATAGGCCTCAAGATAGCCCTTCGCCCGCTCAGCGTGGGGTGCCCTGTCCGCCCACTGCCAAAAATCCCGCCCGTGGCGTGGGATGAAGGTGTGGGTGAGCTCGTGAATGATTACTGAATCCAGCACATAGTCCGGCACGTGTTGCAGCCGGTCGCTCAGCCGAATATCCGCGGTGGAGGTAGTACAGCTACCCCACCGCGTATTTTGATTGCTCACCCACCGAATAGAACCGATGGTCGCGCGGCCATCTAAATACGCCGCGTTGAGCCGCCGCGCACGTTCCTCGAGCTGGGCGTCCGTGCGGCGCCCGCTGCCCTGTTTCTTTTCCACCCGCGCCAACATGTCCGCGACTGCATCGCGCTCATCGCGCGCGGACATCCACGCGGGAATGCGCACCTCGAGCACCCCGGATACCATGCGCGCCTGCACGGTTTTCTTCCGCTTGGCAGAGCGAATGACTTTGACCTCTGGGGACTGCGGTGCGGTAGGTTGCGTGCTCGACATGACAGGTGATTGTACCTGTGGTGCAATGGAGACCACATACTTCGGGGGAAGGGGTTAAAGCGTGGGGATTTCTGCCACCCAGGTGGTCTTAGCACCCGGCAGCGCAGTGTTTTGCCGCGAGGAAACGGTAATCCAATTTGGCATGGATGCCACCCGCGTCGGGGTTGCGGAAACAGGAAGCGCGCTCGCCGTCGCGACGGCTTTCAACACCGCTCGCGAACCAGTGTCCCCAGAAGAACTGTCTGACCGGCTGCGTGCCGCAGGGCTTGAGGAAGCGGCGGCGCTGAGCCTCATTGAAGACGCACTGGACTATGGCATCCTCTGGCCGCACAGGGATGCCGCCGAAAAGACGGACACCATTGTCCTCATGGGAGAAACCACCTTGGCACACAGCCTTCGCGCGCGCCTTGAGGAGGATGGCTTCCAGGTGCGCATCCCGCTGGAGGAGGACAATGCCTTTTCCTATATCCACGACCTCGACGGCATGTATCCGGTCCTCGCCGTGGACCAGCTGCACTGCCCGCTGGATTGCGCGAATGCTCTTGCGGGCACAGCAACCACGTGGATTCCGGTGTCTTTGCTGGACAATCGTGGCGTCATCGGGCCGGTACGTATCCGCGGTCAAGGCCCATGCCCATTGTGTGCGCACTTGGCGCGCGTGGATATGGACCCGCTGTGGAATATCATCAGCACCCAGCTCACCCGCGTGCGCCGCACCCCAGAAGCCGTGGTGCTCGATGCGGTTGCGGCGCATACGCAAGTGATTATCCGGCGGCTGATGGGGCGGCCGCTGCCGCCGGGCGCGCCAACCGCTAAGCCGCGCCCCGGGCAGCAATGGGAAGTCGATGTCTACGGACACCACCAGCAGCGCACTGTCATAGCGCATCCACGCTGCCCCGTGTGCTTCGGCGGCAAGACCAACCTGGCTAGCTACGAACCGTACGAATAACCTCTAGCACCTGGGCACCGTAGCGCTCCAGCTTGCTAGGGCCTACGCCAGAAATGGACAACATCTCTGCCTCATCGGAGGGCAATTCCTCCGAAATCGCTTGCAGGGTGGCATCGGAAAAGATGACATAAGCCGGAACCTTTTCCTGGCGCGCAATCTGGGACCGCCACGAACGCAAGGCGGCAAAGACCTCTTCATCGCCGCCGCCTTCACAATCTTCATGGCGGCCAATGACCTTTTCCGCCGGTGTTCCCAACGGGCCAGAGCACACACGGCACCGCTTCGGGCGGCGCGAGCGAGATCCACTGCCGGAGGCATCTTCGGCCGCCGGGACGATGCCATCGAGGAAGCGGGTGCGCTCGCGCGAAGCCCGCGAGCCGGTAGTCTTCGCCAACGCCCACGACAGCGCGAGGTGCTCACGGGCGCGGGTAATACCGACGTAGAAAAGGCGGCGCTCCTCTTCTACCTGCTCGTCGCCGGCCTTGATGGCGTGGTTGATGGGCATGAGCTTTTCCGTCAGCCCCACGAGGAATACCGCATCCCATTCCAAGCCCTTGGCGGCGTGCACGGTAGCCAGCGTCACGCCTTCCATGGCTGGGGCCTGCTTATCGGTAGAGCGCCGGCGCAACTCCCCCAGCACCCCGTTGAGATCGATGCCAGGAGTTGATTCCACAATCTTTTCAATGAGCCCAACCAGTGCATTAAGGGACTGCCAGCGCTCGCGGGCCTGGGCACCCTGCGGCTCGGTGGAGCTCAAGCCCAGCTCGACAAACGCAGCCCGGGCAATCGCCACTGGGTCATCCGGCAGGTCCTCGCGGCGGGTCGCGGCGATAAGCACGCGGATAGCCTCCAGGATTTCCGGGCGGCGGAAAAAGCCCTCGCCGCCGCGGACTTGGTAGACCACTCCGGCGTCGGCAAGCGCCTGCTCAAACTGCTCCGACTGGGCATTGATGCGGTAAAGGATGGCAATCTCGGAGGCCGGCACGCCCTGATCCAGCAGGGTAAGGACCTGGCCGGCCACCTCTTGGGCCTCAATTTCTTCGGACTCATAGGCCTTGAAGGTGGGCTCTGGGCCGGGCTCGCGCATGCCCTGCAGCTCCAGGCGCGTGCCCGCCGCGCGGCCGGTGGCCTTGCCAATGACCCGGTTGGCCAGGTCCGTTACCTGCGGCGTAGAGCGGTAGTCGCGCTGCAGCTTGACCACAGTGCCGTCCGGGTACGTGCGGGAGAAATTAAGCAGGTAGTCCGGGGAAGCGCCGTTGAAGGAATAGATGGTCTGGTTAGCATCGCCCACCACGGTAAGGTCATCGCGCTCGCCCAACCAGGCGTTGAGCACCCGCTGCTGCAGCGGGGTAACGTCTTGGTACTCATCGACGACAAAGGTGCGGTACTGCTCGCGGAAGGTCTCCGCAATCGCCGGCACATTCTCGATGGCACCTGCGATGTGCATGAGCAGGTCATCGAAATCCAAGTGCATCATGTCCGGCGTGGCCTTGGACTGCTCATAGCGGCGGAAGGCCTCTGCCACCTTGGCCGGATCTGCCGGCGCACTGCGGTCCGTATTGGCGATCACGGACTCATAATCCTCGGCGCTGACCAGCGCGGACTTAGCCCACTCGATCTCCGCTAGGACATCTCGAATCATGTCCTTGGAATTATCCAGCCCCACCGAGCGCACCGCGCGGGCAACCAACGGGAATTTATTATCCAACAGCTGCCACGGAAGGTCTCCTGCTACCTGCGGCCAGAAATACTTCAACTGGCGGCGCGCCGCCGCGTGGAAGGTCTGCGCCTGCACTCCGGCCACGCCCATGGTGCGCAGGCGATCGCGCATTTCTCCGGCCGCTCGCGCCGTAAAGGTCACCGCAAGCACGCGCTGCGGGCTGACAAAACCTTGGTCGACCAAGTTGGCAATGCGATAGGTAATAGTGCGGGTCTTGCCCGTACCCGCGCCGGCCAAGATGCACACGGGCCCGCGCGGCGCCGTGGCCGCGCGCAGCTGATCTTCATCCAGCAGGGACAAATCCGGCTTAGTCACCGTGATACCACTCCATAATCATCGTGTGTGCAATTGAACCCGGACGAGGAAGCGTCAGCTCAGGCAGCTCGGCGCGCTCCACCCACCGGATTTCTTCCAATTCCCCATCAGTATGGCAGGTGGGGTGGACATCAGCCGTGCGCGCACAAAAGCCCAGCATAAGGGAGCCACTCGGCGGCCACGCCTGCGAGCCCCAATAGCGAATATCGTCCACCCTGCGCCCGGTTTCTTCTAAGGCCTCGCGTGCAAAAGCAGCCTCCGCGGTCTCGCCCGGCTCCACGTAGCCGGCGATCAGAGAAAAGAAGCTAGTACGGCGGCGATTGCGCGCCAGCAAAATCCGGTCGGTTCCGCTGAGGCGAATAAGCCCGATGACGGCAGGATCCAGGCGTGGGAAAACCATCCGGCGCTCGTCCACAGGATCGCGCCCCACGATTCCCGGTGCTGGGTAGTCCAACTTGTGGCCGGTCCGCGGATCAAAGCGCTGCTCGCGCCGATTGCGGATCAGCGCAATGGCTTGCAAAATCACCGGCTGGTCCGCAAAGAACGTCGCGCTTTCCAGCCGGCCCAGCTCGCTAGCACCGTCCTCCGGATATGCGCACGCCTGCAGGGTACCTAGGTCCACTACTGCATGCTTGCCGACGCCCCCGGGAACCTTCTCCACCAGCACCGGCTCCCCCGCTGCCGTAACCGGTACCTGGCCATGAGGGGTTACCGGGAGGAACATTTAATCCTCGTCATCATCGTCCATGACCTCAATGGGTTGCTCCATCTCATGCTTGATGTAGAGCAGGCGGTCGCCCGGCTTCAACGCGGAGGCATCCGCGGTATCCACGCGGTGCAGCTCGTTATTGCGCAGGACAGCCAGCACGATATCTGCCAGGTGGCGTGGGTTGGAGCCCACCTCGAATTCGCGCACGGCGCGCTCGGCTACGGAGAAACCCTCGTTGGGTGAGAGCAGGTCTTCCATCATCTCCACCACCGTCGGGGTGACGGTGGCCAGGCCCAGCAGTCGACCAGCCGTCTCCGCAGAGGTGACCACGGAATCCGCACCGGATTGAAGCAAGAGGTGACGGTTCTCGGACTCGCGCACCGACGCCACGATCTTGGCCTTGGGTGCAAGCTCTCGCACGGAGAGGCAACACAGCACCGCGGTATCGTCCGTGGATGGGGTAACGACGATGGAGCTGGCATGCTCTACCCCAGCGATCTTCAGCACATCCTGCTTGGTGCCGGACCCAAAGATGGTGACCAGCCCGTGGTGCTCGGCGTGTGCGAGGGACGCACGGTTGGTATCGATGACCACGATCTGGGACGACGGAACATCATCGGCCAGCAGCGCGGCCACGGCTCCGGCGCCCTTGGTGCCATATCCGATAACGACGGTGTGGTTACGCAATTGCTTTCTCCAGTTCTGGATTTGGAAAGTACGGCGGGCCTTATCCGTCAACACGGACAAGGTCGCGCCAACCAATAAAACAAGGAAGATCAGGCGGGCCGGGGTAATAAGCGTTAAGTTAATGAACCTGGCCTGCGGGGACACGGGCACGATATCGCCATACCCCACGGTGGTCAGGGACACCGCCGCATAGTAGGCGGAGTCTAATAGCGACATGTCCTCGCTATACCCACCGCCGTCCAAGTAGACCACGGTGGTCACGAAGACAACGATGACAAATGCCCACAGCACACGCTTGCCCAACTGACGCCACGGGCTGGAATTTTCATCCCCCGGCACCGTAATGACATCAATGAGCGCGTGGTCCGGCTGCGAGGACAGCTCGACCTGCGGCAAGAAGCGACTTCTAAAGCGTGACTTCATTGCCTGCGCACGTTTTTTGGCCACTAGCCCAGCCTTCTTTTCTAGTCTCGAATGATTGCTCAAGAGATTGCGCGCTTACGCAACCGCCCACATACCTTAGCCCTTGTGGTACTCAACTGACGATTCAAGGAGTTTCTTCAGCTCTGCCCCACGCGGCAGGCGGGCAGGCTCGAAGGTATATCCATCGTGCACATAATAGAACGCTGCACGAATCTTCTCCCCGCCGTGGATGCGGCGCCAGGCCTCTGCATACACCGCTAGCTGTATCTTGGCAGCATCCATGGCTTCTCCCTGAGGTGGGCGGCCGGTCTTCCAGTCCACCACCATCCAGGTGCCATCCTCCAAGCGGAATACCGCATCCATGCGCCCGCGCACCACAGACTCACCAATAGTGATTTCAAAGGGCGCCTCCACGTGCTCCGGTTGACGCTCGGCCCACTCGGAGTTCAGGAAGGCCTGCTTGAGCTCTTCCAAATCGAAGTCCTCCGGTTCATCGATGCCCGGAAGTTCTTCCTCGCCCAATAGCGCCGGGCTGCCGAAGCGGTCCTCCAACCACGCGTGGAAGGCGGTACCGCGCTTGGCATAGGAATTTGGCTTAAACGGCACGGGGCGGCGTTGCCTGCGGGCAAACTGAAGCGGGTCTGCCCGCAGCGCAACCATGTCAGAGGCGGTCAGCTCGCTGGGTAGCTCAACGTCTACCACCGGCTGTTGCAGGGCCTTGTACTCCTCAATGAGAGCGCCAGCTTCCTGCTCCCATAACTCAAAGGTTTCACCCCGGCTCAAATCTGGGAGTTCCTCCATTGCTGCAAGGACTAGGTCCGCCCCGGCGACTGCCTCTGGGCTGGCCTCAAGCGCTGGGAACTGTGCGCTCTCCCCAAAATCATCCTCGGAAGGCTCATCGGGGACGGACCACTCGACCACGTACTGCGGGAATTGCTTTTTCAGGCGCTCCAAATACTCATAAGGGCGCTTCTTCGAACTATTAGCTACCCTGTTGGTTCCCGACCCTGTCACCGTCAGGGTGGATTCGGTGCGTGTCAAAGCCACGTAGAAAAGGCGCGCCGATTCTTCAGCCTTAATAGCCCGATCCTCTGCTTCGAAGGCCTTGCAGGCCTTATTGAAATCCGACCGTTTCACCGCATCTTCTGGCAGCTCGATGTAGTCATCATCGCCTGGGACTTTATCCACGCTTCTTAGGAAGGTATCGGCTTGCGCTTTATAGCTCGAAGAATCTGCATGCACTACGCACACATGCTCCCATTCCAGGCCTTTTGCCTTATGCACGGTCATAATTTGCACGCGGTCGGTAGCGGCAGGAACCTCACCGAGTTCCAGACCGTCTTCCTTTTCTAGCGCTAGCGCGAAATAGTCCAGGAGCGCAAAGAGGGAATCACCATGGAAGCTAGCAACAATATCGGCAAATTTGTCCAAGTGCGTAGCACCACCTGCGCTTCCACGCGCTAGGACTTCGGTGCGGATATTAAACAACGCTTCAATATCGGCGAAGATGTCCACCAGCGGTTTGGAAAGAGAATAGGTGCGCAGGTGTCGCAGTTTGGCAGAAACCTCTTCCATACGGGCGAGGCCTTGCGGGGTATAGCGGTCCCTCTCACCTAGGTCGGCCAGGGCGTCGGCAAGGCCGACGCGCTGATCTGGCTCCTCAGCGGTGACATCTTCCAGCTGCGCGCGCAGGTATTCTTCCGGGTCCATTCCCGGTTCCCAGCGCAAGCGCTCCTCCCTCGCGCCGGCCAGGTTTCGTTGGCGGGAAGCAAGTGCTTGAATATCGCTAATTCCCAGGCCACAAATGGGGCCCGCGAGCACGCGCACGGCCGCAGGCAAGTCTTCTGGTCGCACGAGCATAGTGGCAATAGCTACAAGGTCCTGGATTTCTGGCTGCCACAGCAGGCCACCGAGACCGATGATTTCATTGGGTACGCCCGCTTTGTCTAAAGCCGCCGCAATTGCTGCGGATTGTTTGTTCTTCCGCACCAGAACTGCTGCGCTGAAGATATCGCCTTCGCGCTTTTCCCACTGTTTCCTAAGATGTTCGGCTACGAATTCGCGCTCGCGAGCTTCGCTGTCAAAGTAAGCCAGCTGAATCTCACCTTCGCCCTTGTGCGGTGCGGCTGAGAGCGCATCTACGGGGCGTTCACCTCCCTCGAATACCCCCTCAGCCACTAAGTTTGCCAAATCCAGCGCGCCAGAGGGGTTGCGCCAAGAGGTGGTCAACTGGTCCTTCGGAGCGGGTGTGCCCGGCGCGACCGGGAAGTCCTCCACGAAGGCAGTGAGGTTTTCAGAGGTCGCACCACGCCACCCGTAGATGGCCTGCATGGGATCACCCACAGCGGTAACGGATAGTCCTTCTTGCTCGCCACCAAAGAGGCTGCGCAGCAGCACACGCTGGGCATAGGAGGTGTCTTGGTACTCGTCTAGCATGACGACCTTATAGCGCTGGGATTGTTGCTTGCCCACCACAGGATGGTCGCGCGCTACGCGGGCAGCGACGGCCATCTGCTCGCCAAAGGTGATGACTTGTCGCTCAGTTTGTTCCTTGTGGAGGGCCTCCAGCAGCGGCACGTACTGCACGCGACGGTCCTGCGTGGCTAGGTATTTTAATAGGTCATTGCTGTACTCAGGTCCATTTTTTGGGGTCTTTTCCAGGTTATCGATATCCGCGCGGAAGTCTCGGGCGTGCTGCGCTATGTGTTCGGTGCCTTTCAGCCCATTATCGATATCTTGGCTGAATTTCAGCAGGGTCTCGGTAATCGTGGCTAGGGCGCGATCGTCTTCCAGCTGGCCGGTGTAATTGCGCACCACATCGTAGGCCAAGGAATAACGCTCGGCCTCGGTGATGATGCGTGCGGTGGGCTCCACCGGAACCAAGAGCCCGTATTCGCGAACGAGTTCTCCCGCATAGGAGTCATAGGTAGCTACCTTCGGCGCAATGTTTTCTAGCGCTTCTGTCACCTCACCGCCTGGTGGGATGAGGCCGGAATCGCGCAATTTAATCAGCTGCCGGCGGATACGTTGCTCCAGCTGTTGCGCCGCCTTACGGGTGAAGGTCAGGCCGAGAACCTGCTCCGGGCGCACATAGCCATTGGCCACCAGGTACACCACGCGCGAGGCCATAGTTTCTGTCTTGCCGGCACCAGCGCCGGCAACCACGAGTTTGGGGCTAAAGGGGCCTTCGATGACATGGGCTTGTTCCTCGGTAGGCGGAAAGTCCTTGCCCAAGGCGGCAGCGATCTGCTGTGGGGAAAAATTGCTCTTAGGCATCGGTGGTCATCCTTCCTTCTTCCTGCACGGGGCAGATGGAGCGAATTGGGCATTTATCGCAGTCTTTATTGGTGCGCGCAGTGATGCGCGGGCCACGCATCTCCTCCACCAGTGGAGGCAAGAGTGCAGCGAATTCTTCCAGGGCTTCCGGCGACTTATCGCTTTGCCAAAGCTCACCAATCTTTTTGGTGGTCGCACCCGGATACACCAGCACACCGCCCTGGCGCGGCATGCCTTCGCCGTCGTGAACCTGGTGTCCGTCAAATGCGCCATGGGCAAGCGCGAGCTGATAGGTCATCAGCTGCACATGGTCCTCGCCCTCTTTCTTAGCCGGCTTGCTTCTCCCCGTCTTGAGGTCCACCACCAAGTAATTTCCCTCTCCATCGCGAAGCAGACGGTCCATATAGCCGCCGATGCGCACCTCCTCGCTGACGCGTACACCTACGGGGATCTCCACACCGGCAAGCTCTTGATTGACCTCCGATTGGCGCGCCCATTCCTGAGCGCGGTCCAACAGGGTGGAAAACTCATCGAGCTTAAATCGCAATTGCCACTGCGGCACATCCTGAATGCGTTCGAAAGCCTCCATCACCAATAGCTTGGCCTTTTCCGCATCCATGCCGCGGCCGATGGCTTCAAAGAAGGCGTGCGCCAAAGTACCGCGGAGCAGGTGTTCCTCGGTGCTTGGGTCCTCGGCCACATTGCCGAGCACGGCCTTGAGTGGACAGTTGAGCAATGCTTCCACACGGGATGGTGACAAACTGCCGCTGGTATGCAGCGGCAGTTCAGCCGCAACGGAGCGCGCAGACCACCACTGCTCCGGGTGGGCGCCAGGGATATCGGCTGTCGCTAAGCGGGCGAGCTGGCGCGCTGCTTGTTTGCGCTCAACCTCACCGGATTCCGGATTGGTAACCACGCGGCGCAATTGTGCAACAAAGGCCGGCACGGACAGCACCGCCACATCGAGGGGATCCACCTCGAGCCCATCGCGCACTGACACGGGTGCGGGTTCGGGCACATCGAGGCCCAGCTCGCGCGGGAGTTGGGTGCGGCGCAGCGCCCGCTTTGCTTGCCGACGCGCAGCTTGACCAGGCACGTCCACTCCCCGGCCGGCGAATTCGCTGATGAAGCGCGAAGGCTCAGAGACCGTATCGCCTTCCGGGTTCTCCACAGCGGCAATGAGCAGGCGCTGTCGGTGGCGCGTGGTAGCGACATGGAAGAGTCGACGCTCCTCTGCCAAACGGGAGGCAACGTGGCTGACGGGGGTATCGGGATCAATATCGTGGTCGAGGAGATCGATGAGATCTTCTTGACCAAAGATGGAGCCGGTCTCCCCTAGCGAAGGCCAGCTTCCTTCCTGTGCGCCGGCCACGATGACGGTATCCCATTCGCGGCCCACGGCGCCGTGTGCAGTCAGGATCTCTACTGCCTGCGGAATAGCGGTGCGGCGGTCACGCACACCGGTGGGAAGTTCCTGTTCGGTGACATGCGTCAGGAAGGCGCGTAGCGAGGAATCAGGGCGGCGCTCGACGTAGTCGCCTGCGGCGTCAAAAAGCGCCATCATTGCATCCAAGTCGCGGTCGGCCTGCGAGCCGGTCGCACCTCCGCGCAGCGCCGAAGCCTGGAGGCGGCTATCGAGCTCGGTTGCGCTCCATACAGCCCAGAGAACTTCCTCCACAGAGTCCCCGGAGGCGAGTGCGTTCCGGCCGGCGCTCAGAACCGCGCGTACACGCTCCAGAATGGAGTATTCGCGCTCAGTGAGTTGTCCATTAAAATCTGGGAGCTCACCATAGAGAAGACCGCGGAGGCTATCGATGCCCCGGGTGGTGGAATCCCAGCGCCGCAGACCACGGATAAGGCGGCGCAGGGTGACGGGATCGGCACCACCCACGGGGCCGGTGAGCAATTCTTCCAACTCCGAGTTTGATAGGTCTTCCTCCAAGGCACGCAGGGCGAGCAGCACGGCGGAAACCAAACGCTGTTCGGCCAAGACGACGTCGGTAGGGCTAATGTGCACGGGCACGCCGGCGGCCAACAGGGTGCGGCGCATCTGCCCGATATCACCGGTTGAACGAACGATGACGGCGATATCGCGCCAGGGCACGTCGTCTTCTAAGTGGCGGCGGCGCACGGTATTGGCTACGACGTCACGCAGACTGCCGTCCGAATCCACAATGGAGATGCACGCCGGAGAGGGTGTGCGGTGAGGCTCGGTGAGCTCGATGTCGTGGTCAGCTGGGAAGTCCCGCAGGAAACGCGAGCTAGCACCGCGGAAGGCAAAGACGGATTGATCGGCATCGCCACCTACCACCACGAGATCCGCCTGCGGGGCCATTTCGCGAATGAGCTTGCCCGCAGTGGGATCGAGCAATTGCGCATCATCGACAATGATGGTGTGGAAGGGGTGCTCGCGCAGTAGCTGGGGGCGCTGAAGAACTGCGGTAACCAATTCCGCAGCGGAATAGGAATGGGCGCGGGAAAGAAGCTGCACGCGTTCGTACTCGCGCAGGAATTCACCCGCCGCAGACCACATGGGGCGGCCGTGCTCGGCACCGAGGCTCTCTAGGTCACCCGGTCCCAGGCCGCGTTCAATGGAACGCAAAAGGAAATCGCGCAGCTGCCGGGCGAAGCCCACATATTCCAGCGCGGGGCGCATCTCCGCGGGCCACGAGCCATGTCCGTCTTCTGCTTGGCCCGTGAGCAGCTCGCGGATAACGGCGTCTTGCTCCGCACCGGTAATAAGGCGCAGCTCCTCCTCGGCCGCTGTGCGCAGCAACGCGAATGCGAGGGAGTGTACGGAACGCACCATGGAAGTTTGTGCGGCGTAATCCTCGAGGCGTTCGGAAAGCTCGCGGCGCAGCCGGGCGCCGGATTCCTTCGAGGGAGCGATAACGAGGATGCCGGAGGGATCCGCGCCGGTCTGCCGGGCTTTATCCAAGGTATGAATGACGGTATCGATAAGGAAGCTGGACACACCGGTGCCGGCGGCACCGGTTACCTTCCAGGTACCGGATTCGGGCAGGTCAACAGGCCAACTGCGGGTCGTGGCGGACTGGGTACGGGGAACGAGGCGCACCTGCGGGGACGGTGGAAGGACCACTCCCGCACGCGCGGTGGAATGGGGGTCGTAACTCACCGCTCCAGTATGGCAGATGCCCGCGACACCAGATGCTGCTCCACCCGCTCTATGTGCGAACGCGTGTTTGAACGCGATGCGGAGTGCAGGTCATTGACATGACGGCGATATGACACCGCGCGCAACAGCAATTCCTGCATACCGGGTACGTGACTGAAGCGCTGGCAAATCCCATCATCAACAGCCTGGCCAATGAGCCCATCCACAATGACCAAAGCGGCCGTCCAGCCGGCTGGGCGCGGGGATTCACTCGGCACAATGTCCACAATGCCCGGCGGGTTAGCGCCGTGGTAAACCGTGGTGGTGAGAAGAGCGGTGTGGGCGGGGATAAGGGGGACGTCGGCAAGCAGGGCTGGGCGATAAGCCTCGCCCGTTTCCTCCCAGGCGGCGCGCTCGGCGCGAGCGAAGGCATCGCTGCGCTGCCCGTTGGGAATGGGCACCTCGGCCAGAGCCGTATCCAAGCGCAACGCCATCTGTGCGGTTTCATCAATGCGCCCGCGAACATGGCCCGGAATAAACTGGGTAGCCTTCCACCCTGCGGCCGTGTGCCGACCATCGCTAGACAGTACCGGCCGGGAAACGCGGGCCCCCTGCACGCTGAGGCGCTCGCGCACCTTAGCGGACCAGGCGGCAAACGGACCGGCCTGGGAATAGACCACGTCACCCACCTTGATGCCGTTATCCCACACCGGACCCAATTGATCGCCCTGCGCGCGGCGGGTACCAGTGGCACCGGTTTCCGCGTGGAAGGCGCTTAAAACATGCTCTGGGGGAAGCGGCATCCTTAACTCCTATTCGGGTTGGTGGGGATCCTTATTATCCGGATTCGGATAAGGCCACGGGTTCGGTGAGCAGGTCACGTCCTCATCAGGATAGACCTCGCTGGGATTGCGATCGTGCAATTTCTTGTTGTTAAGGTCCAAGGTCTGCTGCATCATGACCGGCGCCAGCTTGCCTTGGCCGCCACACGGCTGGTGGGCCGTATAGCCAATGGCATGACCCAACTCATGGTTGATGACGTACTGGCGATAATTGCCCATATCGCCTTCAAAAGGCGTGGCGCCGCGTACCCAGCGGGCCTCGTTGATAATGGTGGTGGACTCGCCCGTAATGGTGGTGTGGCAGGAGGTTTCCGTTTCAATCTTCTCGCCACAGCGCTCTGCGGCGGTGCCGAGCGAAGTCAGCTGGATGCGGGTATCCGGTTCCGCATCAGCGGCCACGTGCTCGAACTCAAAGTCCTTATGCGCGGTCCAGCCGCGCGGATCAGACAAGGTGGCCTCCACCATGGCGGCAAAAGACTCATCGCCCCCATACGGTGCGGTGTTCAGGCCATCTTCTACCTCGATGGAATAGCGCACCTTGTGCTCGCCACCCTTACCCGCGACGGCGCCAGGCTCGCCTACCTCGTGGAAGGTGCCCTTGCCCTGCTTGGTATAGGAGCCACCGGGCGGCATCTCGCTGATTTCCCGCTTCACCGCTGCAGCATCGGCAGGGTCAGGGCCCATCTTCTCCGTACTCGTTGGGGCAGCCTCGCTAGTGGCTTCCGCCTTTTCTTCAGAGGAAGAGTTGGTGGCGATATCGACGATGAACCAAATGGTCAGCGCGATCATGAGGGGGATAGCCACCACGCGCCACCAGCCATATTGACGCGCAAACCGGACCACCGCATTGGGGTGGTCCGGTGCGTGGCCCTGGCTCCGGTGAGCGTGGCGAGTCTCCCTTTTTTCCATGGGGCCTTAGGTTACCCGTTTGCATTTAAAAAAGCTGAATCAGCAGTCCTATGCGCTCGCCTTAGGCGCCAGCGAATCCCACGGCGTGCTTCTTTGCAATGCCGACCTCGACGTAGACCACGCGGTCAGTGCGCACGAGGTACTTGCGGCCCTTGTCATCTTCCAATTCCAGGGTGGAGTTATCCGCCAGGGCACTGTTGATCTTCTGCGTCAGCTCGGCTTGGTCACCTGCAGCACTAATGACCAGCTCGCGAGCGGTATCTGCGAAGCCAAACTTGATATCCATGAAGATTCCTCCTCTAACTAGAGTTTTATTGTCAATGGCCCCACTATAACCATCCCGGCTACTATCAAGGTGTGTCTGACATAAAATCCCAGCCACCGAGCTTCGCGGAACTCGGCGTTGCGGCCGAAATCTGCGATGGTCTCGCCACTCGTGGCATCACGCGTACTTTTGCAATCCAGGAATTAACCCTGCCCATCGCGCTATCCGGCCAGGACTTGATAGGCCAAGCGCGCACCGGCATGGGCAAGACCTATGGCTTTGGCGTGCCGCTTTTGGACCGCGTTTTTGATGACGCCGATATCGACGAGCTCGATGGCACCCCGCGCGCCCTCGTGGTGGTCCCCACCCGTGAGCTTGCCCAACAGGTCACCGAGGACCTGCAGGTGGCTGCCGCCCACCTGCCCGTGCGCTTAGCCTCCATTTACGGCGGCCGTCCCTACGAGGAGCAGATCAAAAAGCTCAACAAGGGCGTCGATGTCATCATTGGCACGCCTGGCCGATTGATCGATCTGCACGAACGCGGCGAACTGCAGCTAGATCGCGTGGCTATCTTGGTTCTCGATGAGGCCGACGAGATGCTGGATCTGGGCTTTTTACCCTCGGTGGAGGCTATCCTCACGGCACTCGATGGCAATGCCCACCAAACCATGCTCTTTTCCGCCACGATGCCGGGCGCAATTTTGACGCTCGCCCGCCGGTTTATGGAAAAACCCATCCATATCCGCGCCGAATCCGGCGAGCAGGATTTCACCCATTCCTCCACTCGCAAGGTCACCTTCCAGGCCCACCGCATGGATAAGGTTGCCGTCGTCGCCCACGCCCTGCAGGCCGCCGGCCGCGGGCGCACCATCATCTTCGCTCGCACCAAGCGCGCGGCCGCCCAATTGGCCGATGACCTGGCCCGGCGCGGCTTCCACGTGGGCGCCGTCCACGGCGATCTAGGGCAAAAGTCGCGCGAGAAGTCGCTGCATGCCTTCCGCACCGGCCAGGTGGACATCTTGGTCGCTACCGATATTGCCGCCCGTGGCATCGACGTTGATGATGTCACCCACGTCATCAACTATCAGGTTCCGGATGATCCGATGACCTTTGTCCATCGCATCGGCCGCACGGGTCGCGCCGGCCATACGGGCACCGCTATCACCTTGGTGGGCTACGATGAGCTGGGCAAATGGCAGGTTATTAATGATGAGCTGGATTTGGGTGAGCCGAATCCGCCGCAGTGGTTCTCCACGTCCCCAGAGCTGGCCCAGGCTCTAGACATCCCCGCGGATGTAGAAGAGACTGTCGGCCCTGAGACCAAGGTCGTGGGCCAGGTTCCTGTCCGCGAGAAATCCCCCACCCGTACCACCGCGCGCCGCGGCAGCTCCCGGCGCCGGCGAGGAGGCCGCCGATGACTAAAGCTCCCATTTTGCGCTCGACGCCCCCCGATTGGAGGGCTACCGGCATTATTGCCGTGGTCTGCGCCATCGCGGTCGGCGGGGCGGCTATTACCGCCAATATTAACCAGGCGCATCTCAGCCAAGCGGCCGTTCCTGGGGATAAGGATGCACCCGCGCTTGCCGACGTCCCCGAGGCCCTCCACGAGTCCTTCAGCCTCCCCAACGAACCGGTTCCTGGCCAATACCGGGCGGTTTCGGCGCACGGCCTGACCATCACGCACGCCGCTCACACGCTCACCGCCACGAACCCGGACGGCTCCGAGGCGTGGACTTATGAGCGCACAGATGCCGATCTCTGCTCGCTGTCGACAGCGTGGGGCAAAATCGTGGCGTCGTATGAAACCGGCGTGGGTTGCGGGGATACCGTGGCGATCGATGCCGCAACTGGCGAGTATGACAGCACCCGCAGCGCCGTCAACTCAGAGAAAGTAGTACCCGTTTCCTCCAATGACCGGGTAGGAACGGTCTCCACCGACCGGATTGATCTGTGGCGCTCCGATATGGTGCGCACCGTGGAATACGGTGACGTGGAAGCTAAGCAGGAGCCAGACAAGCAACCGCATGAAGACTGCACCATTAGCTCCGCCCTTACCCGTACCGAGAATTTGGCACTGACCGAGTCCTGCCCCGATAAACCGGGCGCCACTTGGTTGCGTTTCCAAGACACCACCCCTGATGATTCCCGTGAGCCCGATATCGCTGCCGATGTGGACATAGCCACCGACGGCGCCCGGCTTGTCGCTGTGGGACAAAAGGCCGCCGCCGTCTACCGCCCAGGACCGCACCCCACGATCGAGTCCTATGACAATAAGGGCGAAAAGCTGGACTCTACTTCGGCAGAGCCCTCTCCAGACATCGATGCAGGCGCCTCGCCGTTCGCCCCGGCAACCGCGGACCTGCCGCACCATATGACCTGGTTTGATGGCTCCCGGCTCTATCTCTTCAAGCCGAGCGACCTCGCAGTGGATCACGTGGTAGAAGATGCCATCGGCACCCCCATCGCCGTCGACGAGCACATGTTGGTGCCTACCCAAGCAGGCATTGCTGTCATGGATTGGTCCACCGGCAAAACCCTGCGAACCATACCGGTTGATCGCGGCGGCTACCACGGCCCCGTCTACCTCACCTTGGCGGGCGACACCATCGTGGAAACCCGCGGCGATCAGGTCGTGGGCCTAAGCGCCGATTAACACCCTCCGCTACAGAAAGGGCCGCGCCTTCCGGATTTACCCGGGGCGCGGCCCTTAGTGTGCGTGGCAGCGAATTTAGAAGTTTGCTGCCGCCCACTCGGTGGAAGCACGAACGAACATCAGCAGGAAGATGACTACTGCGGCGCTCGCCAAGGTCACCGCACCAAGTAGCGGCGATCCGCCGCTAAACATCTGGAAGGAGCTCGCTGCCAAGATGAGCTCCACCAAGATAATGGCTCCCCTACCCCAGCGCTTTCCTTTGACCATGGCCCAAGCACCGACGATGACAAAGCCAAAGACGATAAAGATAAATAGCGCGGTGCCCAGCCCCACAAAGCTTCCGGAGCCCGAGTCCGACACCATGGAACCATTTTCTGCGCCGGTCACCTCGCGCACAATCAGGAAGATACCGAAGCAGATGACGGCGATGGACTGAACCACGGCGAGCGCTGCGGCCACGAGGACCGGCTGTGGCGCGCCCTGCTGGGCCTTCTCCTCACGCGCCGGCTGCGCGGAGGAAACATTTTGCTTTTTGTTTACCTGCTTTTTCTTCTGCTTAGACACAAACCCACAGTCTACTCACCGGTCGAGGCCATTTCCTTGTGCGCCACTCAGGTTTCGCGGGGGCAGGGGTTAGCCGGGTAGATTTGACGCTTCTTCAGTCACCGCACTCAATGTTTTTTGGACAATGCACCAGTTCAGCGCGTTTCTCACAGGCTTCTTTCAACTCATACGTCGACCTAAATGACCCCCACACTAGTTTCATTCACGTGAGGTTGACCACAATTTCGCCTCTACCCCTAGCGGAGTCTGAGTAAACATGTCATGATTCTGGGGTAGCAAAAAGAAAGAGGACGTAAACCTCTTCTTAACTTGAAGGAAACTTCAAGTAACCACAATGTGAACCATTGGCGGCGGCGACGCTGGCCCGACCTCGAGACCGGGCCCCACTGCACGCAGACCAGTTCACACAACCACCCACCCTGGCATTGGTTGCTTTTCATTTCTCATGAAAAGCACTTGTGCTTACTGCTGTCGAATTTTTGTTAGGAGATATCAATCATGGATTGGCGCCACGAAGCTGTTTGCCGCGACGAAGACCCCGAGCTGTTCTTCCCAGTAGGCAATTCTGGTCCTGCACTTACCCAAATCGCTAAGGCCAAGCTGGTCTGCAACCGTTGCCCCGTTGCCACTTCCTGCCTGAAGTGGGCACTGGAGTCCGGCCTGGACGCCGGCGTCTGGGGCGGCCTGTCTGAAGAGGAGCGCCGCGCCCTCAAGCGTCGCCGCAACCGCGGCCGTGGCCGCGCCCGCGTTTCTGCTTAATAAGCAGCCCCCAATTTTCGTTTCGGCGCCCTTAGCCGCTACAGTTGAATAAAGTTCAGATACCCTCAACGAAGGAGTGCGCAATGAGCAAGCGTGGTCGCAAGCGCAAGGATCGCCGCAAGAAGTCCGCTAATCACGGCAAGCGTCCTGGCGCATAACGCACAGCATTACTCAAAGCCCGGTTCCCTCGGTCACTTCGACCGTAGAACCGGGCTTTTGCTATGTCAGACGCAAATCGATGTCGCCTCCTAGCTCCCCGCCTGGCCTCTCCGTGCCTTAAGTCCAATGTGATCGGGCCGAATTGAACACATTGGGGCCTCAATTCGGCCCTTCCACCCTCAATTCGGCCCGATCAGTATGGACTCAAGCAAAAAGTTGGAAGATCAGGAGACCATGACCCCACGACAGCGGGTGAGCAACAGTGCCTACCACGCCGTGTCGATGCGCGTGATCTCTACCGAAATGCGGCGGCGCAGCGCCTGCGGCGCCTTGGCTTGGCCATTACAGCAGTTACGCACCAGAGAGCGGATAATCTCCTCGCTCTCGAGGCGCTGTTGACAGAAATCGCACTGGGCAATGTGCTCGCGGATGGCGAGTGCGCGGGCATAGGTGGTGGATTCATCGAGAAGCTCGCACAGGAGGGCCTGTACCTCTGGGGAGCTACACGCACCACAGTTGTGTTCCGTTGCGCGGTCCATTACTTCTCCTCCATGTCTGGGTGTTCTAATCCAATGCCTTGTTCTCGTGCCACGTCTTTCAACGCTTTCCGGAGCAATTTTCTTCCCCGGTGCAACCGGGACATCACCGTGCCCAGCGGAGTATCCATGATTTCTGCAATTTCTTTATACGCCAAGCCCTCTACATCCGCGTAGTACACCACCATCCGGTAATCATCGGGCAGGTCATTCATGGCCTCTGAAATGGTGGCGTCCGGCATATCTTTAAGCGCTGATACCTCCGCGGATTCCAGGCCAGTGGAATCGTGCCCAGCAGTGGTATACAGCTGAAAATCGCTTAGGTCATCGGCCGAGGACTCCGTGGGGCGGCGCTTCGCCTTGCGGTAGGAGTTGATGTAGTTATTGGTCATGATGCGATACAGCCACGCCTTAAGGTTTGTACCTTGCTTGAAGGAATGAAAGGACTTATAGGCCTTGAGGTAGGTCTCCTGCACGAGGTCCTCAGCATCTTGCGGATTGCGCGTCATGCGCAGGGCACCGCCGTAGAGCTGGTCTAGCAGGGGCAGCGCTTCCGCTTCGAAGCGGCGCTGCAGCTCCTTTTCGCTGATTGTTTCTTTAGCCACAATTTCTATCCTAACGCGTAGCGTTAGGATCCCAGTCATGTCTAAAAAGTCCCCGCATGCAGCCACCCCAGCGCTCAAAGTCGTGGAAGATGCCGGCGTAGACCACCACGTCTACACCTTCGAGGCGGGCAAGGATCACTTCGGCGATCACGCCGCCGCGGCCCTCGAGGTAGAGCCGGAACGCGTGCTCAAAACCCTGGTCATCGATTTAACGGCGGGCAAAGGGTCCAAGCGGCAGTTGGCGGTGTGCGTCATCCCTACCACCCACCACCTGAGCCTCAAGAAGGCCGCGGCCGCCCACGGCGTTGCTAAGGCCGCCATGGCGGATCCGCATGACGCGTCCAAGTCCTCCGGATACATCCCGGGCGGCATTTCCCCGCTGGGACAGAAGAACCCGCTGCCCACGGTCGTTGAGGAAACCGCCGTCCTTTTCGATACTGTCTTCATCTCCGGCGGGCGCCGCGGGCTGGATATCGAGCTCAATGCGGAGGACCTCGCAGAGCTGTGCTCTGCTAGCTTTGCTGATCTACTCGCCGAGTAGCTCCGGATAATCGTTGGATACGCTGCCCACAGCCTTGTCGGCGGGGTGAGTGTGGAAGCCACGCAGGGGCGTCGGCAAGAGCAGCTCAGCGGCTTCCTCGGGGCTGCCCTCCAGCCAGGTACGCATTTCTTCGGCCGCCAAGAAGCGTGGCAGGCGGTGGTGCAGCCACTCCATTTCTTCCGTGGCGGCGGTGGTGACAATCGTGGCGGACAGGCGGTCCAGGCCGGTGTCCCATAGGCCCGCCGCCCACAACAGGCCCTCCTCCGCGCGGACGTAATAGGGCTGCTTGCCGCCTTCTTCCTGGTGCCATTCGTAGTAGCCGTTCATGGGGATAAGGCAGCGCTGCCCCTTAAAGGCATGCCGGAAGGAGGGTTTGGTGGCCACCGTCTCCGCCCGGGCGTTAAACAGCGGCGGGCCGTCCAGGTCCTTCTTCCAGTGCGGCAGCAGCGCCCACCGCGCAGGGTCGACTTGGGCGAGGCTTTCGTGCACGCGCACCATCGCCACCGGCTGGGTGGGCGCAATATTGTAGCGCGGGCCTGGGGTACCTTGTGGGGCGTGGACCTCAGTAACTCCGGGCAGTGCGCCCACTTCATCGAGAAGGGACTCGGTAAAAAGAACGAATCTTCCGCACATGCCCTCTATTATGGACGATATGTCTCAACCTTGGTCCGCCCCGCAAGCGGCAGGCCCCATTACGTGGGCCCAACACGTGCCGGGCTCGAAGTCTCTTACCAACCGCGCCTTCATCTTGGCGGCGTTGGCCGATGCCCCCTCTACCCTGCGCGCGCCGCTGGTCTCGCGCGATTCGCAGCTGATGGAAAAAGCGCTGGAGTCTATGGGCGCGCGCTTCGAGCACGATGGCGAGGATATCCACGTCACCCCAGGCCCGCTCAGGGGCGCGACGGTGGATTGCGGCCTGGCCGGCACGGTCATGCGCTTTATCCCACCGGTAGCTGCCTTGGCGGACGGCGCCGTGCTTGTCGACGGCGACGAGCAGGCCTACGCCCGCCCCATGTCCACCACTCTGGACGCGCTGCGCCAGCTCGGCGTGGAGGTGGATGGCGATAGCTTGCCCTTTACCGTGCGCTCGCACGGGGTACCGGAAGGCGGCGAGGTTACTATCGACGCCTCTGGCTCCTCGCAGTTCGTCTCCGGACTCCTGCTGGCCGGTGCGCGCTTTGCCAAGGGCATCACCGTCACCCACGAGGGCGGTCCCCTACCGTCCATGCCGCACGTGGAGATGACCGTAGGCATGCTGCGCCAAGCCGGCGTACGCGTGGATTCCGGCGAGAATACGTGGACCGTGCACCCTGGCCCGATTGCCGGGCGGGAATGGGCAATCGAGCCGGATCTCTCCAATGCCACGCCCTTCCTTGCCGCCGCTGCCGTCACCGGCGGCCGCGTGACCATTAAGCGCTGGCCTGCCAATACCACCCAGCCGGGCGACGCCATTCGCCATATTCTGGTGGATATGGGCGTCATGGTCACCCAAGAGCCGGGCTTTGTCACTGCCAAGGGCGCCAAGGACGGCGCGCTGCAGGGCATCGAGCGCAATATGGGCGATATCGGCGAGCTCACCCCCACCGTCGCGGCGTTGTGCGCCCTGGCGGAGACCCCCTCTACCCTCACCGGCATTGCGCACCTGCGCGGGCACGAGACTGACCGTTTAAAGGCGCTGGCGGATAATATCAACGCCCTCGGCGGCAAGGTCACCGAGCTTGCCGACGGCCTGCATATCGACCCCGCCCCTCTCCACGGCGGCGAGTGGCCGTGCTACGCCGATCACCGCATGGCCACCGCGGGTGCGATTATCGGCCTGCGGGTACCGGGCGTAGAGGTAGAAGACATTTCCACCACCGCGAAGACCCTGCCTGGCTTCGACCGCATGTGGGAGACGATGGTGGACCCCGAGCAACAGGAGAGCAATGGCTAGGCGTTTCGGTTCTTTCGATGAATCCGACGTGCGCGTGCGCCCCGGCAAAGGCTCGCGGCCGCGTACCAAGGACCGCCCCAAGCACAAAAATGCCAAGTTCGGCATGGTCATCACCAAGGACCGCGGACGCTGGGGCGTAGCGCTAGACGACGGCCCGCGGGTCACCGCCATGCGCGCCCGCGAGCTGGGCCGCACCGCCATCGAGGTGGGCGACCGCGTGGGCGTCGTGGGCGATACCTCCGGCAAGAAAGACACCCTGGCGCGCATTGTGAAGCTGGAAGAGCGCACCTCCGTCCTCCGGCGCACGGCCGATGACACCGACCCTTATGAGCGCATCGTGGTGGCGAATGCGGACCAGATGCTCATCGTCACCGCCGTGGCCGATCCGCCGCCGCGCTCCGGATTTGTTGAGCGCGCCCTGATCGCTGCATTCGTGGGCAATATCCACCCCATCCTGTGCTTGACCAAGACCGATCTCACGGACCCTGCTCCCTTCGCGGCGGAGTTCGCCGATCTCGATGTCACGGTGGTGGAAGCCGGCGTCGACGACGGGCTCGAGGCGGTGCGCCAGCACATCGACGGCCACGTCACCGCACTCATCGGACATTCCGGCGTGGGTAAATCCACCCTGGTCAACCGGCTGGTACCGGATGCGGATAGGGAGACAGGGGAAGTATCGGGCGTCGGCAAAGGCAGGCATACCTCCACCCAATCTGTGGCGCTCCCCCTCCCCGCCGAGGATGCATTCACCGGCGGCTGGATTATCGATACCCCCGGCATTCGTTCCTTTGGCCTCGCACACGTGGATGCCGATGACGTGCTTGGCGTCTTTGAAGACCTTGCCGCCGCCATCGAGGACTGCCCCCGCGGTTGTACGCATATGGGCCCGCCTGCGGACCCAGAATGCGGCCTCGATGATCCTGCGCTTATCTCCCCTGATACCGCCAGTGCGCGGCGGCGCGACGCGGTGCGCGGCCTACTCGAGGCCCTGCGCACCAACGTGGAGTGGGAAAATTAGAGGTGGAAGCCGGTATCGGCCATAACTCCCAAAATGGCATCCACGATGCCGAAGAATACATCGAGGATCTGGCCCCAGGTGCCCTGGGACGAGGTCTCTAGCAGCGCCAGCCACGGGGTGGTGGGCACGGCGTCGGCAGCCGCATCTGCAGCTGGGGTGGTATCTGCCAGTGCGGCAGGCGCGGCGATGAGGGCTGCGCCCGCGGTAACGGTGGCCGCAGCGAGGTTCTTGAAACGCTGAGTCATGTTTTCTCCTTGAGTTTTAGAGCAATTCTACGAGGAAAGGGAGTTCGGTGGGGTGATAAAAGGCCATGAACTTATCCAGTGCATCGCCCACGGCCAGCTCCGCATCTTCATCGCCCAAGTCTGCGGTATCGATGGCCTCGATGGCCCTCGCGGTGGTTTCCTCGGACTCCGCAATATCCACGTGGATGGACGCTAGGTCATCCTTGCTGAACTGTGCCGGCTTAAGCTCTACCACCGGCTCGCCCATATCCGGGCGCGGGGTAAGGACAGAATCATCCAAGTCTACCGAGATAACCACGCGGCGGTGCGGGAACTTCTCCTCATCGCCGATGGCCAAAAGGCGCATGGAGGCCATAGAGGCCTCGAGGAAGGCCGAGTAGGCAATTTCTTCTTCATCGCCCTCGGTATAGAACTCCTGCAGCGCAGGGGTCACCATAAAGCCCCAGCCGGAGCGCGCGGACAGCGAGCCGGTTTCTTCCAGTTCCGCCAGCATGGCGTAGGTCGCAGGGATGTAAACGCGGGCTTTAGCCACTAAAACTCACCTTCAATATCGAAGACTGCCTGGATTTCAACGGAGACGCGGTCAAAGCTGGTGTACAAAAAGCCCACCATGCCGGATTCCACGGCGGCGCGCACGTTGAGGATGGAATCATCAACCATGACACAGTCATTGAGCGGCAGTTCTAGGGCATCCGCTGCCGCTTGGAAGGCTGCGACCTCAGGCTTTTCCGCCCCCACCTCGCCGGAGAGAACAACTGCGTCGACGTTTCCGCGGTACTCCCACTCGCGGATGTGCTCCGCGCCTGGTCCGCCTGGGTCATTGGACAGGATGGCGGTTGCTGCGCCATTTGCCTTGGCGGCGGCCAGCAGCGCCTTCCAGCGGCGGTTGTCTTCTTCGGTGCCGTCAAGGACGCCGACATAGTCAACGATTAGACCACGCATGTACTTAAATCCTTTGGTTACGATTCTCTTTAACTCCCCGAGAGTATAGCGAACCGCGCGCTCATTCGCGCCCACCCCTTTCAGGAAACCTTCAGAAATGGCGGGGTTGGGGCGGGCATGAGACAATTATCACGCGTCCGCCTCCTGCCCTTATTCAGGAGCACTACTTCCCCACCATGTACGAGCCCATTCCTGGCTACTCGCACCTCAAACTCTTCATTGCGCCCCACCGTGTGCGCTACGGCCGCTTGCCGACGTCCGCGGAAGTCGCCGCCCAGCACCGCATCCAAGGCTGGGTAGTCTTCGCGCTGGAGGTAGCCGCCGGCTATCGCCCGCTAGCCCATCTCAATTCCCCGCGCTATTCGGATGCCATCCGCCTGCACATTGGATCGTGGGTACGCCGGCGCACAAGCCCCTATGCCACGGACAGACTGCAATTAACCAGCCTGCACGCGCGGCCCAATGGCGAGTACTTTGGCTCCGCCTACATAGGCCAACAGCAGCATGCATTTACGGGCTCGGCGAGCCCCACCGGTTTAACGTCATTCCGCTTGCTCTAACTCAGCGGGCAGGGCTTGGCGCCTAGGAGAAGAACTGACCCAGGTGAGAAAGGATTTCGGACCAGTCGAGTGCGGACCATCCGAATCCGGCGGCGCTGGTCAGCGCCGCTAAACCGGTGGCTAGGAGGCCACCTTCGAAGGCGGATAGACCGGAATGCTCGTTCGCCGTCGCATCCGCGGGCACGGTTCCCGCAGCATGGTGCGAGACGGCGGCCTGCTCCAAGGGTGCATTGACCTGCTTGGTGATGGTGACAATATCGTGCAGCGCCGCCGCATAGGAAGGGAACTCATCCGGGAAGGCGGAGCCAGTTTCCCCGATGGTCGGCAGCTGGCTACTTTGAGAGGTAGCCGCGTTGCCGGCGGGGGCCTGCGGCAAGTCCTTGGTAAACTCGCCCAGCTCGGCGCGAATTACCGCCTGGGCATAGTTGGCGCCCAGCATGTCGAGGTAATCCAATACGGCCGCTTCGGTGTACTGCTTGCCGTCTAGGGATTGCGTCCGCTCCTCTGGCTCCCACGGGAAGTCCAGTGGAGTGGAATAAATATTGCCATCGGTGCGCGCGGTATTGAGCCGGGCTTTGCCAAAGTAGTACTCGAAGGCGGCATCCGCCTTTTCCTGAGACAAAATTCCATCGGCCACCAATGCTTCCTTGCGCTGGGTAGCAATAGCCAGGATGGCCGCAGCCGCGTTATCCTGCTCAATCTTTTCGCCCGAATCCAAAATGATGCGCAACGAGGTGGCAGAATCACGCTGCATCTCATAGGCCACGGCCGGCGTGGCGCCACCGAGCAAGGTGGCAGACAGGAGCGTCGTAATACCGAGACGCAGAGAGCGGCGGCGCATCGTCAGTGGAGCTCCTCACAGGAAATAAGCAGAAGGGACAGGTTTCTTATATTCTACTCATTTTTTCCTGAAAAGAAACCCGCCCCGCTCCCACTATCACGAGCGGGGGCTGGGCGGGATTGGACGAAGGGCGCCGAGGCCTAAGCCTCTACGGTGCCCTCACCGTTGCCGGAAGCGGTAGCAGCGGATTCGCCGGTCTGTTCCTCTTCCTGCTGCTTGAACTGCTTGCGCAGCATAAACAGCTGGCGGACGGTCTCTTCCTTCACGCCATCGTTCATGGCGTTGAACATCTCGCCGCCCTCCTTCTGGTACTCCACCAGCGGATCGCGCTGCGCCATCGCGCGGAGGCCGATGCCCTCCTTGAGGTAGTCCATCTCATAGAGGTGCTCGCGCCACTTCTGGTCGATGATAGGCAGGATGACCATGCGCTCGGTATTGCGCATCTGCTGCTCGCCGCCAATGGCGGTCACAGACTCTTCGAGCTTGTCGTACTCATTATTGGCGTCCTGCACCAGGGCGTCGCGAAGCTGCTCAGCAGAAAGCTCACCCGGGGAACCATATTCGGAGCCTTCCACCAGCTCCTCATGGGAAATGGTGGGGCCGTAGAGGGAATCCAGCGCATTCCACAGCGCGTCCAAATCCCAGTCCTCCACATAGCCGGTGGCGGTAGCGCCAGCGACATAAGCGGACACGGTGTCATCGATCATGCCGCGAATATTGTCCTGAATATCGCCGGCATCAAGGATGTCGTGTCGGGTAGCGTAGACCACCTTGCGCTGCTCGTTGAGCACCTCGTCGTACTTAAGGACGTTTTTACGCATCTCAAAGTTCTGGTTCTCCACCTGCGCCTGGGCGCCCTTGATGGAGTTGGAGACCATCTTGGCCTCGATGGGGACATCGTCCGGCACGTTGAGGCGGTTCATCATGTTTTCCATGGACTGGCCCACGAAACGCACCATCAACTCATCGCGCATGGACAGGTAGAAGCGGGTCTCACCCGGGTCACCCTGGCGGCCGGTACGACCACGCAGCTGGTTATCAATGCGGCGGGACTCGTGACGCTCGGTACCCAGTACGTAGAGGCCACCGGCCTCGCGCACCTGGTCACCCAGTTTCTTAGAGCGCTCCCTCTCGGAATCGATTTCTGCTTCCCAGGCCTCCTGGTACTTCTCTTCATCCTCGAATGGGTCTAGGCCGCGCTCGCGCAGCTTCTCATCGAGGATGACCTCGGGGTTGCCACCGAGCACGATATCGGTACCACGGCCGGCCATATTGGTAGCCACGGTGACGGTGCCGGGGCGGCCCGCACGGGCGATGATCTGACCCTCTTCCTCGTGGTGCTTAGCGTTGAGCACGTTGTGCTTAATGCCGCGCTTAGACAGCAGCTGGGACAGGTACTCGGAGCGCTCCACGGAGGTGGTACCGACCAGAACCGGCTGGCCGGACTCGACGTGATCGGCAATATCGTCCACTACGGCGGCGAACTTAGCTTCCTGCGTCTTGTAGATGCGGTCAGAGTGATCGGCACGCTGATTCGGCTTATTGGTAGGAATAGGCACCACATCCAGGCCATAGATGGAGTGTAGCTCGGCGGCCTCGGTTTCTGCCGTACCGGTCATGCCGGAGATCTTCTCGTACAGGCGGAAGTAGTTCTGCAGGGTAACGGTAGCCAGGGTCTGGTTCTCGTTCTTGATCTCCACCTGCTCCTTGGCCTCAATGGCCTGGTGCATGCCCTCGTTGTAGCGGCGTCCGGCCAGCACGCGGCCGGTGAAGCCGTCCACGATCATGACTTCGCCATTGCGAACGATGTAGTCCTTGTCGCGGGTGAACAGCTCGTTGGCCTTCAGGGCGTTGTTCAGGTAGGACACCAGCTGGGAGTGCTCGGGGGCGTAGAGGTTATCGATGCCGAGCTGATCCTCGACGTATTCCACGCCCTCTTCCAGCACGCCGATGGTGCGCTTCTTGTGGTCCACCTCGTAGTGGATACCCTCGCGCATACGCGGGGCCAGCTGGGCGAAGACGCCGTAGAACTGGGAGGAACCATCTACCGGGCCGGAGATGATGAGCGGGGTACGGGCTTCATCGATAAGAATCGAGTCAACCTCGTCCACGATGCAGAAGTTGTGGCCGCGCTGCACCACATCGTTGAGGGAGCGGACCATGTTATCGCGCAGGTAGTCAAAGCCCAGCTCGTTATTGGTGCCGTAGGTAATGTCGCAATCGTAGGCAGCCTTGCGCTCTGGTGGGCGCATCTCGGACAGGATGACGCCCACGGACAGGCCGAGCCAGCGGTGAACACGGCCCATCATCTCAGCATCGCGCTTTGCCAAGTAATCGTTAACGGTCACGATGTGGACACCCTTGCCATCAAGGGCATTGAGGTAGGCCGGCAGCAGCGAGGTCAGGGTCTTGCCCTCACCGGTGCGCATCTCGGCGACGTTGCCGAAGTGCAGGGCCGCACCGCCCATGATCTGCACGCGGTAGTGCTTCTGATCGAGGACACGCCAGGCAGCCTCACGGACGGTGGCAAAGGCCTCGAGCAAGATGTCATTCATCTCTTCGCCGTCTCGCAGGCGAGTCTTAAACTCGTCGGTCTTTGCCTTAAGTTCGTCGTCCGAAAGCTCCGCGTACTTATCCTCAAGGGCAATTACATCGTCTGCCATTTTGCCCAGGCGCTTGACCGTACGGCCCTCGCCCGCGCGCAGCAGCTTGGAAAGTCCAAACACGGTTAGTTAGTCCTTCTAGTCGCGACAATAAAGTTAACTCGTCGCTATTGTACTCACTCGCTTTCACAAAGCATCTCCCGCCTAGCACATAGGGCAGGCGCACAGCCTCCGTTCAGCCTGTATATCCCCCGCAACCTGCTTGCCGACGCCCCCTCCCCTAACCACACATTCGACCCCGCTGCATACTCGCAGCAGGGTCGTTAGCTAAGAGAAGTATGAGCTCCTTTAAGCTTCAGCGTCTTCCGATAGGGAGATAATGCCGTAGTCGTAGGCGTGGCGGCGATAAACCACGGACGGCTTATTGTTCTCCTCGTTGATAAAGAGGAAGAAGTCGTGGCCCACCAGCTCCATCTCGCTCAAGGCATCATCCACGCTCATCGGGGTAGCCGGGTGCTCCTTGGTGCGCACGATCTGGCCGGGTCGAACGTCCTCCACGGTCTCAGCATAAGGGTCAACGTAGCGCTCTTCCTTTGCGCGCTCAGCCTCGGCCTGCGCAACCATTTCAGCGGCAATCTCGCCGGTGCCCTTCTGCGCGCGGTGACCGCTCTTGACGTTTTCGCGGCGCACCTTCACCTTGCGCAGGGAGCGCTCCATCTTGCCCAATGCGGTTTCGAGCGCTGCGTAAAAGGAATCTTCCTTGGCTTCAGCGCGGGCGATATGCCCCTTGCCCGTAGCGGTGATCTGGATGCGCTCCGCCTCGGAGTCACGGCGCGGGTTCGGCTCGTGCTGTAGCTCCACGTGGAAGAAGGTCAGGGTGGGGTCAAGGCGTTCAATCTTGGCCAGCTTGTCATTAACTCGCTCTTGGAAGTGATCGGGGACCTCGACGTTGCGGCCCGTAATCGTTACCTGAGCTTTGTTCGGCTGGGACATTGAGATGCCTCCCTTGAGTAGTGGGGACTAGAATTAATCACAGTAACTATCTCTCTGTGACACTCCTCATGATAGCACTGGTTATGACCTTTGCGGGAGATTTTTAGGCAACTCCCCTACCTCGAGGGTGGGCACCACCCCTATCTAGGCATCAGCAAAGACCAATGCCCCACAGACTTCTACACCCGTGGCCTGCAGGGCGGCGATGCTGGCGGCGAGGGTGGCGCCGGTGGTAATGACGTCGTCGGCAAGCAGCGCAGGCGCCTGAGCAATAGGCACGCGCACGCGGACTCGGCCCTGCAGGTTTGCCCACCTATCCTGCGCGTTGAGCTCGGACTGGTCCGCGGTGGACTGGCCCATAGTAAGCGCCGCGCACACGCCCACACGCTGGTGCTGCGCCGCGGCGTGACACACAGCGGACACCGGATCTCCGCCGCGTGCCCGCGCCGAACGCGGCCGAGTAGGCGCGGGCACGAGGGTGAACTCGCGCGGGATATCGCCGCGGGCACTCAGATGGGCCAGCCCGGCCGCGAAGACGGCCCCCACATACTCGCGAACCGGCCGATTGCCTCGCTCCTTCATGCCAATAATGATGCGGCGGCGAATATCGGAATAGGGGCCGAGAGCATAGACGGGCGCGCCCAGCGGCCGAGGCCGGGCCACCATGTAGGGCGGCTGCCGCAAGTGATCGCGGCACTGTGGGCACAAAACCTCGCCCGGCGCGCCGCACCCAGCGCACGCACGCGGAAAAATAAGCTCCCCCAAGCCCATACTTGCCTCTCCCCAGCCGCGCAGGCCCTCTGGCGGCTAATTAGAAACGATAGGGGAAGAACGCCGACCCTGCAGGCCGGAGACCTCGCGCCAGTTGGTTTCGTCCATGACGGTGGAAGGAAGCTCAAGCATAGCGTGCGAATCAGTAATAAAGAGCTTGGTAGGTGAGGTTGCCACGGCCACCACGGGGGCGGTGATATTGCCGGTAGGCATGGTCGAGGCCGAGGAACCATCCTGCTCGATGCGCCATACGGGCGACTGGCTCGAGGAAGTACCCACGATGAGCGAGCCATCCGCATTCCAATCCAGCGAAAGGGCCGAGCCGGATACTTCGGGGCCCACCTCGCGGGCGTTGACGATGCGCTTATCGCCGCTGCTGGATTGGGCAACGGCCGCGATATACACGTGGCCATCAATAATCATGGCCACGCGCGCACCGCTATGGGACAGGCGGATAACGGAGATTTCGCTCTCGATATCGTCGATGCTGCGGGCATCCACCTCGGATTCGGAGATGCGGCCTGTGGTCTTGGAGCGCACCACGCGCACGATGCGATCGCCATCGACCACGGTCCAGGCGGCTTGCCCGTTGTACTCGAAGGTCGGCCGTGCCAGTGTGGGGCCATCCACTGAATCCTGCAGCTGGCCGTCAAGCTCGCCTATCTGCAGCGAGAAGTCACTATTAGACTTGCGGCGCACGGCCGCAACGAGGCCGCTATCGGCAACATCTACGGATTGCACGTCGCCGCTGCTGCCCAGCGTGGACTTCACGGGCTCGGCCACGCCATCGTCCACCTCGAGCAGGTTGCCCTCATTAAGGGCATAGAGCTTGGACAGTGAGGTGCTGCTTTCCTCCGGGTTATAGTCCGCGAAGTCATCCACGCTCAGGCTATCCATGCCCTCTACTAGGTCACCACCATCGGCCTTGACCTTGAAGGGGCCGGGATGGCCGGCTTCCGTGAGCGTCCACACCAACTGGGCCGCAAAGAGCGTGCGATCATGGGAGTCCAGGTCAGCAAGGCCCTCGAATTGGTAGCCCTGTTCGGGGTCATAGCCAGCGAAGGTGACATTCTCTCCCGCTGCCCGGCGGGTAGCGGGCGCAATGCTAGCTGAAGGTCCCTCCATCAACAGCGTAAGGAGCGTCGACTCCGATTGTTCGCCGCCCTTGTACAGCCAGCGGCGGTCTGGAACCAGCACATAGTTGCTCTGCTTAAAGAAGTACAGCGATTGCGGGGTGTAGTGATTGCGCATTTCATTGCGCTCCATTACTACTCCGGCCGGCAAGCCATCGACGCGCCATCTATCGTCTTGCATCTTCATGTAGATGACGGCCTCGTAGCCCTCATTTTCCGGCACGTACGCACCGCCGGTTTTAAGGCGGCCGATGATGGTGCCGCGCACTGTGAAGGCGCGCTCATTATCCCTCGAGCTTTGCTTACTAGCGGGCGCGGTAACGATGTCCAAGCTATCGACCACCATCACATCGCCGCTGGCGTCCCAGGCTTCGCGGGCGTTATCAGTCAGAAAGCCGCGCGCGACCTCATGATCGTTTCCCGGCACGGCGGAAGCCTGGTAGAAATCGCGCAACGTCAAGTCCGGGTCATCGCCGGGTTGCGGTGCAATGACTTCTTCCGGGCCATCCTCTTGCTGTTGGTAGGTACCGACCACCTGCGGACTGGTGTTTTTCGGCAGGGTGGAACAACCACTGACAAAAAGCACGGCCGCTGCGGTGCCGACAACTGCGGTCTTGTGATACTTCGCTCTCAACACGCTTATTTCCTCCTGCCCTCAAAGTCCGGGGCCTTATAGGCGCGCCTGTCCGGAGCGGCCGCGCCGCGGTTAAGCTCACGTTCCGAAGGCCAGAGGATGCCATCGCCTTCTACCTCACCATCGGTGTCCCTGTCACTCTTCTCGACGTGCAGTGAGCTCATGCCGGATGAAATGGCCGGCGTTACAGAGGCGGGCCCGGCATCCAGCTCGGCGGCGCCAGTGTCCTGTGCTTCTGTAGCTTCAGCATCGGGTTCTGCCAGCTCACTACCATCCGCAGTGCTGGTGACGGGTGCGCCGGGAATCTCCACAGCGATGGGAGCCTCGCCCACCTCGGTATTCGGGGTGCGTGGAATAATGAGGCGGAAGCGAGAACCAAATCCCTCGTAACCGGTGGCATCTAGCGTGCCGCCGTGCAGGACGGCATCCTCGCGGGCGATAGCCAGGCCCAAACCGGTGCCGCCAGAATGGCGTTTGCGGGAAGAATCCGCACGCCAGAAGCGGTTGAATACCAGCTCTTCCTGGCCAGGTTTTAAGCCTACGCCATGGTCCGTAACGGTAACGCCCACCGCAGCGTCCGTGGCTGCGACGTCTACCGCCACTGGATTGCCCTCCGAGTGGTCAATGGCATTGGCCAGAAGGTTGCGCAAGATCCGCTCAAGGCGGCGGGAATCGGCCTCGACTCCGATGCGCTCCTCCGGCAGGTTGAGCTGGACTTCCACGTCGAGCTCGCGGGCCAAATGCTCCACCTGCCCGTAGGCCGCCTCCACACACGAGCGCAGATCAATGGCTGCCGTAGACAAATCCGCCACACCAGCATCGTGGCGAGAAATCTCCAGCAAGTCCGCGAGCAATTCCTCGAAACGATCGAGCTCACTAGACATCAGGCGGGAAGCTCGCTGGGCGCCGTGCGGCAAGCTATCACTTTCGGCCTCAATCATGTCCGCGGCCATGCGCACGGTGGTCAATGGGGTGCGCAGCTCATGGGAGACGTCAGAAGTAAACTGCCGCTGCAAATCGCCGTACTCCTCCAGCTGTGCAATTTGGGAGGAAAGCTTATCGGCCATGTTATTGAAGGATGCGGCCAAGCGACCCATCTCATCATCGCTATCGACGGCCATGCGCTCCTTCAAATGACCCGCCGCCAAGCGCTGCGCAATGCGCGAGGCCGAGCGAATTGGCGTAATTACCTGCTGGGTGGCTAGCCAGGCAATGCCCACCAGCAACACCACGACCACTACGCCGGCCGCCGAGAGCAGGCCGCGCATCAACGCCATGGTGGATTCTTCCGATTCCATGGACAACGCCAGGTAGACCTGCGTATGGGGAATATCGGTATCGGTAGGCGTGCCTACTAGCAAGGCGTTGTAGTGATCACCATTTTCGCGCGGAGCTGGGAAATACTGCTGCGCAATCTGGCCTTGATCCACCATTTCCCGCAGCTGATCCGGCACGGGGAAATCCTCGGGCGAAGTGGTAACAGAGCCATCCTGGTTTTCCACCACGATGACCGGTTCATAGACCGCCTGGGCATCGCCCTGTTGGGCGGAGAGCTGGCCCAAAGCAGCACGCGCAGAGTTGATGCGCACCTGGACGGAGTTAGCGGAACTGGTGGCATCGATCTGCTGTTCCACGGCCGTGCGGGCGCGCTCCAGCTCCTGTTGGGCCACGTCTTCTTTCTGGCTGACCAGGCGTTGGGTAAGCACGGACACCAGCGCGTAGGCCAAGATGATCATGACCACCGAGGAAGCGACCAAGATCATGCCAATGACGCGCGCCTGCAAAGAGGTGCGCCACGTTGTAATGAAGGCGTCTCGAATGCGCCTTAGACGCTCAATGATGCCGATGGCCCTTACTCCCCGGCGCCGGCCTTGCCGGTCTTATACCCCACGCCGCGCACGGTCAGCACAATCTGCGGGTCTTCCGGATCGTGCTCGATCTTGGCACGCAGGCGCTGGACGTGCACGTTTACCAAGCGCGTATCAGAAGCATTGCGATAGCCCCACACGGATTCCAACAGCGACTCACGCGTATGTACCTGGCCGGGGCGGCGCGCCATCTCCAGCAGCAGGTCAAACTCCAGCGGGGTCAGGTTCAGCTCGGTGCCATCGGTGCGGCGCACGGTATGCTCCGGCACATCAATGACAATGTCCGCAACCTCCAGGATTTCAGATTCCGCAGAATCGGTGCGGCGCAGGCGCGCACGGATGCGGGCGATGGGCTCCTTGGGCTTGAATGGCTTGGTGATGTAATCATCCGCGCCGGATTCAAGGCCAAGGACCACATCAACCGTATCGGTTTTGGCGGTCAGCATAACGATGGGCACGGAGGATTCACGGCGAATGGCACGGCAAATATCTACGCCATTCATGCCCGGGAGCATGAGGTCCAGCAGGATGAGGTCCGGCTCGTGCTGCTCAAAGGCAGGCACGGCGTCATTGCCGTCCATGACCGGAATGGGCTTGAGTCCCTCGGACTCGAGCACAATGGTCAGCATCTCTGAGATAGCCGGATCGTCATCGACAACCAAAATCTTGGGCGCCACGTTTTATTCTCCTACAAGGTCTTTTATCGCTGAAATAATAGTATCCGCATCGGCGGTAGCGATCCAGCGTCCACCCCAGCCCGCATCTGCCAAGCGCCGGTAGGCTGCGGCGGTGCGTTCCTGCAACCCGCCATCGCGTTCGTAGCGGTCGCGTTCCCGGCTGGCGTCTGCCTGGGCTCGTGCCTGCGCTCTTTCCGACGCCACCTCTACCGCCGTATCCAAATACACCTGCAGGTCTGCCTGCGGCAGGCCGAGGGTGCTAAATTCCAGATCGTGTACCCACTCCATCACCGCATCGTCTTCGAGCCGCGCCGCCGAATACGCCGCATTGGAGGCCACGTAACGATCCAATAGCACCACGGTGTCGGATTCCTTGGCGCGCTGCAGCTGGTCCTTGACGCCATAGCGATCCAACGCGAATAGCGTCGCCATGGCATAAGCCGAATCCGTGAGGTCGCCCATCTTTCCGTAGAGCGCCTTTTGCGCTAGTTGCGCGTGAATCGAGTCCGCATAGCGCGGAAAAGCAATAACCTCTACGGGCCGGTCCAACGACTCCTTGAGTGCGGAGACCAACGTATTTTTACCGGCACCGTCGATGCCTTCGATGCTGATCAGCATAGGTGTGGGCTATCTTCCCTTCTGTTATTTCACCCGCGGGGCCGCTTTCGCGCCGCTGCTGCCGCGGGCAGCAGGATCGACTTAGGACAGGGCCTCAATGAACGGTTCGAGGTCATATTCTTCCTCGACGTTTTCGAGCACCTCGAGGGCATTTTCCGTCAAGGTCTCGCTGCCAGAGCCCACCAGTTCCCTAATATAGGGGTAGTCTTCGACAACTTCGCCCGCGCTAAAGGGCGCACCAGCCCAAATGGCAGCAATGGTGGCCGCCGCTTGAGCATTCTGTTCCTCTTCTTCGCTGAGTTTTGGCTTGCTGTGTGCGACCTCGCAGGCATCCTCGACGGCGCGAATTACCCCTTCTTCATCGAGGTTTGCCATCTCGTCCAAGAAATCCACGTTGAGGTCCGTGCTGAAAATGTTTTCGTCCCAAGTACTCACTTTTTGACTCCTTCGGTGCTTTCAGCGCCATTTATACACGCTTTCTTGGTGAAAGAAAGCAGGCAATGAAAAGGTTTGCATGGCCTTCTACGCCCGTGAACTGCCCTTTTGTTTACTTATCACAGAATTGCGACGCCGTCGCAATGTTTCCCAAACATGATAGTCTCGTTACCAACTTGTTACCGGGGCGCCGTATCGCCCTCCCCCTTGGGCTGTAACGGCCCGCCTCATAGAAAGGACAGCCACGATGAAGCCAGATTCGCGCCGCGTCTACGTGTTCATTGTGGCCGGACTGATCGCCGCGGTCGTCGTCGGAGTCGCCGTCTGGCGCATGAGCTCGCCAAGCGCCAACTATTCCAATGCCGCGGATCAGTCCGCGACCACCTCCGTCTCCCCGACCCACACCGCAGCCGAGGAGACCACCACTTCTTCAACGGACCGCTCCCCCTCGAAGAAGCACTCCTCGCGCACCACGACATCAACTGCCTCGTCCGGTGATGCCAAGCACCAGCAGCCGCACAACAACGATCCGTTTCTCGCCCCTAATGCGGTAGTGCGCCCACAGGCAGCAACCCAGCCCACCAAGGTCTACCGTCCAGAAAACATCTCCCCGCAGGGCACCGCCTCGCAGGGCAATACCACCACCCAGGGTGGTCAGGGCACCGGCCAGGGCAATCAGCGTCTAACGCCTGATTACCCGAGCAACCAGAACGGCTCGCAGGCTACTGGTGCCCCGCAGAGCAACCAGGGCGGCACCACCCCGCCGGCCACCACTGGTCCGTCCACTCCACAGCCCTCACCTGAGGCACCTGCCGCGCAAGATAACTCGGGCAAGAATTCCAACGCTCCGGCCCAGGAACCAGCTGGCACGGAGCGACCCGAGGCCGAGAAGGCGGAGCAGGAACAGCTCACCGGCCATGCCGCTGCAGAGCGATCTTCCGCCGATCAGAACCAGGAGCCTACCGACTTGGTGCCAACTAAGCAGGCACCGGCCACGGCCCAGCAGGCTCCGAGGGAAGCGGCGCCTACGCGCTAATTCGGAGCCGGTTCTCGGCGTAGACGAACAAAACAAGCACGTTTCCTCGATTTTAAAGGCAGAAATCGGGGAAACGTGCTTGTTTTGTATGCGCTGGAACGCGGTAGTTACGACGCAGCCACAATGTGCGCCAAAAATTGGGCGGAGCAGACCGCAACGCGGCCGTAATGATGACTGAAAAGCACGCTTCGCCTGAAACCGGAGAACGGCGGCGAAGCGTGCTTGTGTGGGTTAAACGCGGACTAGGCGCGGGCGACGAAGAGGTCGGCGGCGTCGGATTCCGCAGTAGCGGTAACGAGACCCTCGGAGGCTGGCAGCCAGACGGCCTGGCCTGGGGTCGCGGTGAGGGTCTTGCCCCCAGCATCGGTAAAGGTTACGGAACCTGCGGTACACAGGGCGATGGTCGGGCCATCGTAATCAAGATCCACAGAAGACGAACCGGTAAGCTCCACGCGATCCAGCAGGAATTCCTCGATGGGTACTGGGTAGGACCATGCGGCGGCATCGTGGACATTGTCTTGGGCGGACTTATCTTGTTGCTGCACACGCGGCTCATCGGCAGCGGCGTACGTCAAGACCTTGACCAATTCTGGAACGTCCACGAACTTAGGCGTCAGGCCACCGCGCAACACGTTATCGGAGTTCGCCATGATCTCCACGCCGAGGCCCGAGACATAGGCGTGAAGCTGACCGGCATCCAAGTAGACGGCCTCACCGGGCGAGAGCTCGATGTGGTTGAGCAGCAATGCGCCCAGCACACCGATATCGCCTGGGTAGCGCTGGTTGAGATCCAGCACCGTGGACATGACGCGGGACTTCCAATCGGCTGGGTCGGCGGCGATCAGGCGCTCGCCAGCGGCAACAATGGCGGAAATGAGCTCCTTGCGCTTGGCAGACGGAATGGTAATCCATGTGGTGAAAAGGACGCGCAGGTTGGCGGACTCGGTGGTTGCCGAAGGGTCGTCGTCAAGCATGGCAACGTAGTGGTCCAGCTCCGGGCACTCGAGGGCGGCAAAAAGCTCGCGGGTGCGCGCCAAGGGGCGGAAGCCGGCCATGGCATAGAAATCCGTGAGCGCGACAATGAGCTCGGGCTTGTGATTATCGTCCTTGTAATTGCGATTAGACGCGGTGAGCTCGATACCGGCGGCGTTTTCGCGGGCAAAGCCCTCTTCCGCCTGCGCCTTTGACGGGTGGGCCTGCAAGGACAGCGGCTCCTCGGCCGCAAGCACCTTGAGCAGGAAGGGCAGGCGCTCGCCGTACTCGGCAGAAACGCGGCCACCTAGCTGCCCTGCCGGATCCTCGGCAATGACCTCATTGAGCAGGTGGCCATCCACCGTGGAAGGGTCGCCGGGATGGGCGCCGAACCACAGCTCTGCGACGGGCTTGTCGGAATCGGGCTGGCCCTGCAGGTGCGGGATAAGGGTACGCGAGCCCCAGGAATAATTGCGAGTGGCGCTGTGCAACAGCTGCATGTGTTTCTATCCTTTAGAAATCTCGTAGGCGGTCGCGGCAAAACTCCGCGTAATAAGCTGCAGTGAGCGGGCAAGATGCCCCATGCCCGGTTCCGGGTCGATGCTGCGGACTGCAAGCGAGTTGGGCAGGTTCGCCTCTTCCTGCCCCCAGAAAACTACCTTCAAGGGTACCAAAGCGCCCTCAGCACCATCGCCATCAATAAAGGGGTCAAAGAAGAGATCAGTGGCCGGGGAACTATCAGAATCCCGGTCGAGCGCGCGGCGCAATTCGGCCGGGTCCACATAAGCGCTCGGCAGGCCATGTACGGCCCAGATGGTCGCGGCCATGCGGGCCACGAGGGCGTCGAGCTGCACGTGCTCGCGACGCTCAGAATAAGAGTACGGGTCGAGCACGCAGGAATGGATGACGCGGGCGCCGTCGATAAACTCGCGCAGTTGGCGGCCCGGATTGGTAGTGGCATCGCGCTCGGGAGAAAGCTGGGCTAGCTCGCGGTCCACGGCCGCAGCGAGGTCCTCAAGGGTCTCCCTCACCGCGGTCGGGCCCTGATAGAGAAGGCAGCACAGCGCATGCAGGGCGGCAATGCTCCGCGCGGGCGAGCTACCCTCGGCCGTCGGCAAGCAAGGGGTGACGAACGTATCCTCCGGGCAGTCCTCCACCAGTGGGCCCTTAGCCGGTCCGATGAGCAGGGTGGTGGCACCGCGCTGGCTGGCAGTTATGAGGGCGCGCGACGCCCAGTCGCACTCGCCGGGCTCGCCGACGACCACGACCAGGTCCAGCGCCCCCACGTAGCGCGGGAGCGATTCGGTCACCACAATTGGGATCCGCAGCGGCTCGGCTAGGCCAACTCCCAGGTGGGCGGCCTGGCGGGCAATCGCGTCGGTGGGAATAATGACAAGCGAGCGGGGATTGAGCCCGCTGAGCGCCTCGCCCCAGCGCTCCACTTCTCCGGCCACCAGGCGGATTTGGGCGCCTTCGTGCGCCACATCAAAAAAGCGCACGGTTTCGGCATCATAATTACCGGTATCCATGTGGCCCAAGCATAGTCGGGCGCCCACTAAGATGAAGTCCTATGACTTCCGCACAGATCCATCCTGTAACCCTGATTGGCGGCGGCCCCGGCGCGTGGGACCTCATTACCGTGCGCGGCATGCGTGCCCTGCAGGATGCAGAGGTTATCCTTGCCGATCACCTGGGACCTACGGCGCAGCTCGATAAGCTGTGTGATATTTCTTCCAAAGAGCTTATTGACGTCTCCAAGCTCCCCTATAAGAAGTCAATCTCGCAGGAAAAGATCAACGAGCTGCTCATCGAGCACGCCCGTGCCGGCCGCAAGGTGGCCCGCCTTAAGGGGGGCGATCCCTTCGTCTTTGGGCGCGGCTTTGAAGAGGTGCAAGCGCTGGCGGAAGCGTCTATTCCCGCCACGGTCATTCCGGGCGTGACCTCCGCCATTTCCGTTCCCGCGGCCGTGGGCATCCCGGTAACTCAGCGCGGCATCGTCCACGGATTCACGGTGGTATCCGGCCACCTGCCGCCCGGCCATGAGAAGTCCTTGGTGGACTGGGCAGCGCTCGCCCGCTCTGGCGCCACGCTCGCGGTCATCATGGGTGTGAAAAATGCCCCGGCGATTGCCAGTGCGCTAATCGACGCCTCCCTCTCTCCCTCTACTCCCTGCGCCATCATCCAAGAAGGCACGCTTTCTACCGAGCGCGCCTACCGTTGCACCTTGGGCACCCTTGCGCAGACGATGGCCGAGCACGAGATCTCCGCGCCGGCGGTCTACGTCATCGGCGAGGTGGCCGGGCTCTAGCACCCCCTCGAGGCCTTCAGCGTCCGCGAGGCCGACTTGTGGCCGCGCTCTATCCCACCGCAGTTGGGGTTTGGCCCGTATCGTGGCCAAAGGTCGCGGCGGAAGTGCTACGCGCGGTCAGCAGCGGGGCTTTCGGGCGCCTTATCCTGCACGATGGTGACGCCAGACTTGCCCGAACCGTGGACGCGGTGGGCGGCAGCGACGCGCTCCGGATAATCCGGGGCATGGAAATCCGCGTGGGCGGCTTCCTCAGCGTTTTCGGCTTCCAATTCCGCCGCACGCGCACGCCTGGTGCGCAACGCGCCACGAATGGTGGCTGCTACACCAGCCGCGACCACGACCGCGATGACAACCGGGGTAACTGCTGCAGGCACTGCCCAGCCAAAGTACGTCTCGGCACCGCCGATAACTTTGCTGATATTCAGGCTCACGATGGCCGTACCCACTAGTCCGCCGAGCAGAACCGGGTTGATGCGGGAGATGAGCCACGCGGCGATGGGCGCGGTGATAGCGCCGCCGATGAGCAGGGCAATGACTGCGGCCAAATTGGCGACGATATCGTGCCAGAGCCCGACGATAAAGCCTGCGGTAGCGCCGAAGGTCACTAGGAACTCAGCGGCGTTGACCGTGCCGACGATGCGGCGCGGCTGCTCGCGGCCGATGGCCATGAGCGTGGAGGTCGACACCGGGCCCCAGCCGCCACCACCGGTGGAATCGACGAATCCGCCCACAAGGCCAAGACCGGCGAGAAACGGCGTGGAGTGGGTGCGCTTATAGGCGGAGCCACGGCGGCGTGGTTGGGAGAAACGCCAAATGAGGTTGGCGCCGATGCCCACCAGGATGAGTGCGGTCACCGGCGCGGCCGCCGCGGTGGAGATATTCGACAGCAACGTGGCGCCCAAAAAGGCGGCGATCCCGCCCGGCACGCCGAGACGGACCACGGTTTTCCAATCCACGTTGCCGAAGCGCGCGTGGCTCAATCCAGAAATGGCCGTGGTACCAAGCTCGGCGGTATGAACGACGGCCGAGGCCTGCGCGGGGCCAAGGCCGGCAAGAAGCAGCATCGTGGTGGACGTGACGCCAAAGCCCATGCCGATGCCACCGTCCACGAGGTTGGCGGCCGCACCGGCGAGCGCGATGAGGATGAGGGTTAGCATGGCACGAACACCTCTTGTGCGGCGCGGCGGGCGTGGTGAAAGCGGTCTGCGACGAGGCCCGCGAGGTCGGTTCCTAGCGGGCGGTCGACGGTTGCGGGAACGCCCGCCAGCCGGTCCAGGAGCAGGCCCTCGGTCACGAAGAGCGGAATCACGCGCACGCGAGAGGGGTCTTGATGCTCGCGGCACAGGGACACGATCCCTTCGCGACCACCGCGAGTGGCGAATTCCACCGCCGTAGGTACGCCGGTGAGCGCGAAGGTGCGGTGGGCGAGCTCACGGATGGCATCGTTCGCCGCAGTATCGGAGGACCCAACGGAGTAGATGACCACATGGGCATCGCCAGGCCGGGTACGGGAGGCGAGCACGCGGGCGAGGTCCTCGCCGGTGCCGAGCCCAGGGGCGAGGTGGAGGGAAAGGTGGGAGGTTTGGGCGGCGTCGGCAAGCGTGCGCGGGACGTCCACGCGCTGGTGGTAGCCCTGGGTAAAAAGCAGCGGAACTACAACGGTCTCGGTCTCCCCGAGCTGGGCGAGCTCGAGCGCGGCCATGGTGAGGTCGGGCTCGTTGAATTCCAGGTGCGCCGCGCGGGCTGGTCGCAGACCCGTGGCCTGGGTCAAACGCTCAATGCCGGCCGCGGCGCCCGGGTGCCGCGAACCGTGGGACAGGGTAATAAGTGCGGGCATGGGGCGCATCCTTAAGCCTGCGGTGCCGTGGAGTGTCCGCGGCGGGCAAGCGAGCGCTTTAGGGCCTCGTTGGAGGACACGGCCGGTGCGGGGGCTACCGGGGCATCGTCTTGGCCGTGAAAGCGCACGGAGAAAATCCGCAGGCATTCCTGGCACTTCCAGGCAAAGTCATCTTCCTCATCCGGGAAGAGGTCGGTGCCGGCGCAATACGGGCAGAAGCTGGGATGGTTGCGGTTGGGGTTGGGCTGGCGGCGAAAATTCACTGCAAGTCCTCCTCCTTGGCGCGCAAGACCCAGTGGCGGAATTGCTCGCCTTCCTCGCGCTGCTCTTTGTATTTGTTGACTAGGCGAATGACGTACTCGGGCACCTCATCGGCGACGACCTTGTGGCCGCGCAGCTTACGGCCCCAGTCCGGGGACAGGCCAAGGGCGCCACCCAGGTGGACCTGGAAACCCTCGACGCGGTTGCCCTCGGAATCGGTAACAATCTGGCCCTTCAGGCCAATGTCCGATACCTGCGAACGCGCACAGGCGTTGGGGCAGCCGTTGAGCGCGATGGAAATCGGCACGTCCAGATCTCCCAAGGTGTCTTCCAGGGTGTCTACCAACTCGATGGCGCGGGCCTTCGTGGTCACGTGCGCGAGCTTGCAGAACTCCAGGCCGGTGCAGGAGATGACGCCGCGGCGGAATTCGGACGGCTGGGAGTACAGGCCGGTCTCATCGAGCGCGCGGGAGAGCGCCGGAATGTCTTCTTCCTCCACATCAAGGAAGAGCAATTCCTTCATCGGGGTGGTGCGAATGCGGCTGATGCCGAACTTTTCGGCCACGTCCGCAATGGCGATGAGCTGCTCGCCGGTGGCGTGTCCCACGGTGGGCTTTACGCCAACGTAGAACTTGCCATCCTTCTGGCGGTGCACGCCAAGATGATCGCGGGAGCCGGGCTCGACCTCCAGTGGGATGCCATCCAGCAGTGGCTTGTCTAGGTATTCTTCCTCCAGCACCTGACGGAACTTTTCGATGCCCCACTTGGCTACCAAGAACTTCAGGCGGGCGCGGTTGCGGTTGCGGCGGAAGCCGTAGTCACGGAAGATGCCGACCACCCCGGCCCAGACCTCCGGCACGCGCTCTAGGGGAACCCAGGCGCCGAGGGACTGCGAGAGCATCGGGTTGGTGGACAGGCCTCCACCAACGAAGCAATCGAATCCCGGGCCGTATTCGGGGTGGTTCGCGCCCACGAAGGCAACGTCTTGAATCTCGTGCGTGACGTCCTGACGGGAGTTGCCGGAGATAGCGGTCTTGAATTTGCGCGGCAGGTTATGGAATTCCTCGCGCGGCAGGTAGTTATTCTTGATTTCTTCGATGGCCGGGGTGGCATCGATAATCTCGTCCTCGGCCACGCCGGCAACCGGAGAGCCCAAGATGACGCGGGGAACGTCACCGCAGCCCATGAGCGTGCTCAGCCCCACTGACTCGAGCTTGTCCCAAATGGTGGGCACATCCTCGATTTGAATCCAGTGCAGCTGGATATTCTGGCGGTCCGTAAAGTCCGCCGTGGAGCGGGCATAATCGCGCGAGATCTCACCGACGGCGCGCAGCTTGGCAGGATCGGCACGCCCGCCGTCGAAGCGCACGCGCATCATGAAGTACTCGTCCTGCAGCTCGGCGTTGGACAGCTTGGAGGTCATCTCGCCGCCCAAGTTCTGGTTGCGCTGAGTATAAAGGCCCAGCCACTTGAAGCGAGGGGCTAGGTCATCGGCTGGGATAGAGGAAAATCCCTGCTTGGAGTAGATATCGATGACGCGCTGCTTGGCAGAAAGCCCGCCGTCTTCCTGCTTAATTACCTCATCGTTATTGAGGGGCTCGGTACCGTCAATCTTCCATTGGCCTTCGGGCTTTTTGGCGCGGTGCGTGCGCTTGGTATTAGTCGCGGTGGTCATGGTGTAGATCTCAACCTGCCTTTCCAAAGTATTGAAAGACAACCTACCCGTCTAAAATGAGCAGACAAAGCGGTCTTTTTTAATTTCACGTAAAAAATCGCCCTGAACTGCACGAAAGGAAGAATATTTTTAGAATCTAATTCAACTCCTTGCCGCAATCTAGACTAAACGGTTCAATGGCCAGAAAGATAAGCCTCCAAAAATGAACCTAGCGGTCTAGACCCCGCGATTAAGAGAAAGGCATTCACGCAGCATGAATCAGCCCCTGAAGGTAGCCGTCATCGGCGCAGGCCCGGCCGGCATTTACGCCTCCGATATCCTGGTGAAAAAGACCGGCGGCGAGGTACAGATTGACCTCATCGAGCAGATGCCCGCGCCCTTCGGCCTCATCCGCTACGGCGTAGCGCCGGACCACCCGCGCATTAAGGGCATCATCAAGTCCCTGCACCGCGTGCTCGATACCGAGCAGATTCGCCTGTTGACCAACGTGCACATCGGCCGTGACATCACCGTCGACGAGCTGCAGCAGCACTACGATGCCGTGGTCTTTGCCACCGGCGCCGTGGGCGACCGCCACCGCGATATCCCTGGCGCGGACTTGGACGGCGTGCATGGCGCCGGCGAGTTCGTCGGCTTCTACGATGGCAACCCGCGCTTTGAGCGCGATTGGGATCTGTCCGCCAAGGAGGTGGCGGTCATTGGCGTGGGCAATGTGGGACTGGACGTCTCCCGCATCTTGGCCAAGACCGGCGATGAGCTCAAGGTCACCGAGATCCCCGATAATGTCTACGAGTCCCTGGCTAAGAACCAAGCTGAGACTGTGCGCGTTTTCGGCCGCCGCGGCCCGGCGCAGGCCAAGTTCACCCCGCAGGAGCTCAAGGAGCTGGACCATTCCGAGTCCATTAATGTTGTGGTCTCCCCCGAGGACATCGACTATGACGAGGCCTCGCTGGCCGCGCGCCAGGAGAGCAAGTCCACCGACTTGGTGTGCCAGGTGCTGGAGCAGTATGCCATCCGCGATCCTAAGGAGGCGCCACACACCCTGCAGATCCACCTCTTTGAGCAGCCGGTAGAGATTTTGGGCGAGGACGGCAAGGTCAGCGGCATCAAGACCGAGCGCACCGCCCTCAACGGCGATGGCAGCGTGCACGGCACCGGCAAATTCACCGAATGGCCGGTGCAGGCGGTCTACTTCGCTACCGGTTACCGCTCCGATGCGGTCGATGGCGTGCCTTTCAACCAGGACAAGAACGTCATCAATAACGATGGCGGCCATGTCATCGATGCGGCCGGCGCGGTAGTGCCGGGCCTCTACACCACCGGGTGGATTAAGCGCGGCCCGGTGGGTCTGATTGGCAATACCAAGTCCGATGCCACGGAGACGATTGGCATGCTGCTTGCCGACGCCGCTTCTGGCACCCTCCCCTCCCCCTCCAGCGCCGCGGATATCACCGAAGTCTTTGCTGAGCGCGGTATCGAATACCTGACGTGGCAGGATTGGCAGCGCTTGGACGCGGCCGAGCGCGCCCTAGGCGAGCGCGAGGGCCGCGAGCGTAAGAAGTTTGTGGAGTGGGAGGACATGGTCTCCCACTCGCGTGCCGAGGTTTAGCGGCGGATGATGGCAAGGACCTCGTCGACGATGGACTGCACCTCGTCGGCGGTCTTTGCCTCTACATTGAGGCGCAGCAGCGGCTCCGTATTGGACGCGCGCACGTTGAACCATGCCTCGGTTCCCTTGAGCTCGACGGTCACACCATCGAGCTCATCGACGGACTCAATCTTATCCGCCAGCTCATCCAGCACCGCCTGGGTAGCGGCCTTCTGGTCCTCCACGGTGGAGTTGATCTCACCGGAGGCCTCGTAGCGGGAGTACTCCGCCATGAGCTCGCTCAGCGGCTTATCGGACTGGCCCAGCGCGGCCAGCACGTGCATCGCAGCAAGCATGCCGGAATCGGCGTTCCAGAACTCCTGGAAGTAGTAGTGCGCGGAGTGCTCGCCACCGAAGGCGGCCTGGTGCTCGGCCATCTGCGCCTTGATGAAGGAGTGGCCCACGCGGGTGCGCACCGGGGTGCCGCCCTTTTCCTTAATGAGCTCCGGCACGGTCTTGGAGGTAATCAGGTTGTGGATGATGGTAGCGCCGGGGAACTTCTCCAGGTAGCGCTCAGCAACCAGTGCACAGATGGCAGAAGGAGAAACCGGCTGGCCCTTTTCATCCACCACGAAGCAGCGGTCCGCATCGCCGTCGAAGGCCAAACCAATATCAGCCTTCTGATCCACGGTGAACTTCTGCAGATCCACCAGGTTCTTTGGATCCAAGGGGTTCGCCTCGTGGTTCGGGAAAGTGCCATCGAGCTCGAAGTACAAATCGCGGACGTCGAAAGGCAAGCCATTGAAGACGGCCGGCACGGTGTGGCCACCCATGCCGTTGGCGGCATCGACAGCCACGACGAGCGGCTTGGAATCCTCCAGCGGTACCAGCTTGCGCAGGAAGTCGGCGTAGCCGGCCAGAATCTCCTGCTCGGCAATTGCGCCCTCGGTGCCGGTGAACTCCGGGGTGCCGTCGATAAGCATCTGCTTAATCTGCTCCAAGCCGGTCTCCTGGCCCACCGGTACCGCGCCGGCGCGGCAGAGTTTAATGCCGTTGTACTTGGCTGGGTTATGGGAAGCGGTAAACATAGCGCCCGCACACTCCAGGGAACCGGCGGCGTAGTAGAGCTCGTCGGTAGAGGTTAGCCCCAGCAGGGTCACGTTGAGGCCCTGCGAGGTCACACCCTCAGCAAAAGCGCGCGCCAGAGACGGCGAGGACGGGCGCATATCGTGGCCGACAGCCACGGTGTTTTCGCCTTCTTCCCGCAGGATGGCGGCAAACGCGGCGCCCGTATCGCGCACGAAGTTCTCATCGATATCTTCGCCCACCACGCCACGGACGTCATAGGCCTTAATTACTGCATCAAGATGCTCACGAGTTCGCATAACCTGCAATAGTACTCCCGCCCGCTGGGAAACTACCGCACCACGGGGTTCGTGTCAGTCCTGTTCCGGTTCTGCGGGCGTCGTTTCATCGGGCACGACCGAAAGGTGCGCGCGGCGCGCCTTTTTGGCATAAGCCACGCGGCGGGTGCGAAAGACCGGGTGGTTCGAATTGGCAGGGTCCGCCCCATCAAAGGTCGCGGAATAGTCGATTGGGTCTGCACCGGAGCCGGCGCTGCGGTCATCGACCAAGCCGGTGGTCACGCGGCCGTCTTCCTTGACCGCCTCCGCCAAGGCCATCAGGTCATCTTCTTCGTCCAGCTCAATGCGGTCCACACGCACCAGTTCCCAGCCCACTGGGGCGGAAATGCGGTCGCGGTGGGTCGCACACAGATCCCAGCTGTGTGGGTTCTCCTCTTCCGCCAGCGGGCCGACGACGGCCGTCTGGTCCGCGTAAGCGTAGGTCAATGTCGCCACGGCGGGGCGGCCGCAGCCTGGGCGGGAGCAATGGCGAGAAATAGTCACAGCGCATAAGTCTAAACCCTTGGTTTAGATTTAGATAGTCTTCACCCCGGCGTGGCTCCGCTAAATCCGGCCCGCCAGCGCCTTAGAATCAGGGTCATGACCGCCGCTCGCCCGCATATCCGCCCCGCCCGCGACCGCCACGGCCACGGCATGCGCGGACCGCTCCTCCCCCAGCAGACCCCGCGCTACCGCAGCGCGCGCGAGCACTTCGACATGGCCGTATTGGAGGCCTATGCCCCCATCCAAAACGCCTTCGCGCCACAATTGCGAGGCCTCGACTTGGCCGTGGATACCATCCCACGCATGCGGCTTTCGCCCGATATGACCGTGCTACCGGATGAGATTATCGCCGATGGCCCAGTTCCCCTTGGCCGCGTGGTTCCCGCCGGTGTAGATTCCGAGGGCCAGCCCACCCGCGCGCGCCTAGTCATCTTCCGCATGCCCATCGAGCAACGTGCCTCTACCCCGTCCGAGCGCTCCGAGCTCCTAGGCACCGTTATTACCGCGCTGGTGGCCAACTACCTCAACTTGGATCCCGAAGAAGTGGACCCGCGCTATAGCTGGTAACCTCCGGCAAGTTTCGCGGCAGCAGAAAAGCCCCTGGCCGCACATTGCGTGCTAACCAGGGGCCTTACTGGACACCTTAATTATCCAATCTCGCGCTTGAGGCGGCGGCGCTCACGATCCGATAGCCCGCCCCAAATACCGAAGCGCTCATCGTGCTCCAGCGCGTACTCCAAGCATTCATCGCGTACCGCGCAGGCCTGGCAGATGCGCTTGGCCTCACGGGTAGAGCCTCCCTTTTCGGGGAAGAATGCTTCAGGGTCGGTCTGCGCGCACAGCGCCTGGTCCTGCCACTCCTGCTCGACGGCACCGAAGAGTTCATCGAGCGACATCTCTGCAGCAGCACCGCCACGGAGAATGGCGTTGTTATTAGCCATTTTGTCCACGCCTTTTCCTTTCTCCGAGGTTGGGTAATTCTCATCAGCGCGACCGACTGTACACCACATTTCCTTTGGGCTACCCCGCTGGGACTGTGTGGAAGTAACGGCGCCGGCCGCTGTTTCTTTCACTGATGTAATTTCACACCGGATCACTAAATATCGTCAACCCGAATTGGCGGCTTCTTCGCGCTTTCCGGCAAAAACGCAGCACACGATCCCCATGCGTCACATCCGTAACAACTGATCCCCCGCGGGGGTGTAGGTAGGGGGTACTACATGTAGTGGTACCCCGTTTTTCTGTCAACAATTTTCAGGAAATTCCGGCGTGTCGCGCGCACAACCCCGCAAAGAAGGGATCCATGCGCTTCATATCTGTGAAGATTTCGTACCATGTCGGCCGGTGCAGACAGGCGTAACAGGTGGCCCCATAAAAGAAAGGCCGAACCGAGGCTCTTTATCCTCAGTTCGGCCTATGTCAGCTAGACCTAGTGCAGCGCCCAGACCACGGCGAAAGCGTTAAGCATCGGAGCTAAAACGCACGCCGGCATCAGGAATAGAAACGCCGGGGAAGACTCGCATGCCGTCGAGAAGCTCGCAGCGTGCGCCGATATGCGCGCCTTCACCAATGACACAGTTCTCAATGACCGCGTTGGCGCCAATGTGAGCGCCGGAGGCAATGATCGAGTTGTGAATGATGGCGCCTGGCTCAATGCGCACGCCGTCAAAGACAACGGTGCCCTCCAGACGGGAGCCCGCGCCCACCTCAGAGCCTCGGCCCACGGCGGTACCGGACAGCAGCAGCACGCCGCCAGCGATGCCGGCGGAGGGATCCACCAGGGATTCACCAGTCTTGCCCTCAATCAGCGGGGAAGGCGCGATGCCACGTACCAGGTCGGAGGAACCACGGGTGAAGTCATCCGGGCGGCCCATGTCGCGCCAGTAGGAGTTGTCTACGTGGCCGACAACTAGACGGCCTTCAGCCAAGAGCCCTGGGAAGGTTTCGCGTTCGACGGAAACAACGCGGTTGGCCGGAATGGACTCGATGACGGAGCGCTTGAACACATAGCAGCCGGCGTTGATCTGGTTGGTTGGCGGATCCTCGGTCTTTTCTAGGAACGCGGTAACTCGGCCGTTGGAGTCGGTCGGCACGCAACCAAACGCACGCGGGTCAGCTACGTTGAGCAGGTGCATGGTGACATCGGCGTCCTTGTCATGGTGCGTGGTGAGGATGCCTTCCAGATCCATGCCGGAGAGCACGTCGCCATTGAAGACCATGACCGTGTCATTGCGCAGCTTGTCGTAGACGTTGCGGATGCCGCCGCCGGTGCCGAGCGCGGTCTCTTCCACCACGTACTCGATCTCCAAGCCCAGATCGGAGCCATCACCGAAGTACTCCTCAAAGACCTCGGCCTTATAGGAGGTAGACATGACGACGTGCTCGATGCCGGCGGCCTTGATGCGGGCGAGCAGGTGCTGCAGGAACGGGTAGTTTGCCGTCGGCAGCATCGGCTTCGGTGTACCGATGGTTAGTGGGCGCAGGCGGGTGCCGCGACCGCCGACGAGAATCACTGCATCCGTGCTGGCACCGTGGGTGGTGGCTGCTTCAGTCATAGTCTTCCTTATGTATGCGGACAGTTTTATTCTGTGATTTTCTGAGGGACAGTGTAGAGCGTATGGCGCACAATCCAGGTCAACGGCACGCGCACCGGGCCTTAAGAACGTGCCGAGGCTGAGGCAATAAGCCCGCGGACTCGCAGTCCCAGCCACAACGCACCGCGCAGTGGGGCCTGCCACCGCCCGGGGTGGCGGTCTGCCTGAAAGCGATAGGCGGAGTTGTGGTGGGCGCGCAGCATCGCTCCGGCGTGCGCTTGGGTGGAATGCCCCTTAGCGTGGCTGATGACGGCCTCCGGGCAGAAAATGTTCTGGTAGCCGGCGCGCGTGAAGCGATCTCCTAGATCCACGTCTTCGAGGTACATGAAATAGCGCTCATCAAACCCACCGATGTCGTCGAAGGCCTCCCAGCGCACAAGAAGGCAGGAACCGGATAACCATCCGGCCGGACGCTGGGCGGTCATATCGGATTCATCGCGGTAGGCGCGCGACCATGGATTGGACGGCCAGATCGAAGAAAAGAGTGCGTGCCCAATGCCGGTAGCCACGGTAGGCACGGCGCGGGCCGAGGGATAATTGCTGCCATCCGGTTCCACGATGCGCGGGCCCACGGCCGCAGCATCCGGCCACTGGCGGGCGCACTCGATGAGCTGGTCAATAGATCCCGGGGTAAAGGTGACATCGGGATTAGAGATAAGGAAAAATTCCTCATCCACGCCACCGTGCTCGCGGGCGAAGCGGGCACCCGCATTCATGCCAGCGCCGTAGCCGATATTTCCGCCGGTATCGAGAAAGTCCACCCCGGCGCGTTCGCGGGCGGCGGCCTCGGGCACGCCGTCGGTGGAGCCATTATCCGCAAGCACGACCTTGGTGCCGCGAGCGCAAGCGCCCGGCAGGGAGTTCAAAAAACTACCGAGGTATTCACCGGGACTATAGGTCACGGTGATCACGGCCAGCGGGGATTGATTTGGTGTAGTCACAATGGCCCCGAGCTTAGTCACAGGCGCTCCTCGCACTGGGCAGGGACACTGCCCGAACACGCGAAATCGGACACGGATCACTAATTTTTGCCCGTTCTGCCCTAAACTGTCTCCAGATCCCCACCAATCTAGAAAGCCTCCAGTTGTGACTTCTGAGAACACTCGTCGGGCGCGCACGATCCAGCCGGCGCCCTCTGCCGCTAGTGCGGTGAAGCAAAAAGGTTCCACGGCCATCAAGGCGATCGTGGCACTCCTGTCTGCCTTGATCCTGGTGGTATCTGGCGTGGGTTATGCCACCGTGGGTCGACTAGATAATGGCATGTCTTCGGCCACGGACTTGTCCCTGGACGGCCAGGGCTTGTCCGGTGACTCGCACGATGGCGCAGTGGATATCTTGCTGGTGGGCAAGGATTCGCGTACCGATGCCAAGGGCGATCCCCTCTCTGAGAAGGAATTGGCGGACCTGCACGCCGGCGTGGCCGATGGTGAGGAAAATACCGACACCATGATGCTCATCCGCGTTCCGGAGGACGGTTCCCGCGCTACTGCCGTATCCATTCCGCGCGATACCTATGTCAAGGATCCGGACTACGGCAATATGAAGATGAATGCTGTCTTCGCCTCCCACAAAAACGCCAAGGTGGAAGAGCTCGAGCAAGAAAATGCCGAGGCGGAGGCCAAGGGCAAAAAGAAGCCGCACTCGGATAAGGACATCGAAAAGCAGGGCGTCGAAGCCGGCCGCGAAGGATTGCTGGCCATGGTGCGCACCCTGACCGGTGTGTCCATCGATCATTACGCGGAGGTGGGCCTATTGGGCTTCACCCTGCTAACTGACGCCGTCGATGGCGTGGATGTCTGCCTCAACGATGATGTTGATGATGACATGTCTGGCGCTAAGTTCAGCAAGGGCAAGCAGACCCTCGACGGCGGCAAGGCCCTAGCTTTCGTGCGCCAGCGCTATAACCTCCCGCGCGGCGACCTCGACCGTATCGTGCGCCAGCAGGCCTTCATGGCTTCCCTAGTCAATAAGATCCTGGACAATGACACCCTGGCTAATCCTTCCAAGCTGTCCAAGATTGCCAAGGCGGTAGAGCGCTCCGTGGTCATCGATGACGGCTGGGACATCATGGGCTTTGTCACCCAGCTGGCGGGCCTGGCCGGCGGCAATGTCACCTTCACCACTATCCCGGTGACCTCCATCGACGGCCAGGGCGATTATGGCGAGTCCATCGTCACCATCGACGCCTCCGAGGTCCACCGTTTCATGGATGACCTGGCTAAGACCCACGATGAAGCCACCGATGAATCCAAGGCCGAGGATAAGGACAAGCAGGACAAGGCGGAAAAGGACAAGGACGTCGATCCGAATATCAATATTCACGTCCTCAACGCCGGCAATATTGATGGCTTGGCCGCAGGCATTGGTTCCTGGCTGGAGGACAAGGGCTACACGGTGGAGCGCTCCGCGAACGCGCAGCCGGGCATCTACAGCGAGTCGCAGGTCGTCGCCGCCGATCCATCGAGCAAGGAAGCTAAGGCCCTGGCCAAGAAGCTGGGTGGGCTGCCGGTGGCAGAGAACCCGCAGCTCGACGATGACACCCTCATCGTGGTTGCTACCGATGACTACCAGGGACCTTCCGATGAGGAGGCCAGCGCCCAGCAGCCGGAGGAAGACACCTCCAGCCAGCCGGTTGGCACCCCGGGCAATGACTTCGGTACCGCCAAGGTTTCCCCGGAGATCGATGCTGGTGGCGACGGCCCGCGCTGCGTGAACTAGCACTTCTCCCTTACGATGGGCGGGTATGGAACTACTCGCCCATCTTTTGCGTGCCGATGCCGCCTCCCCGCGGCTTACCGTATACAACGAGGCCACCGGCGCTCGCATGGATTTTTCTGCGCAAACGCTCGACAATTGGGTGGCCAAGATCGCCAATATGCTGGAAGAAGAGCTCGACTTAGAGGCGGATTCCACCATCGCCATCGATCTTCCTTCCTCGTGGCAGGCGGCCGTCGTCGCCTTGGGTGCCCTTGCTGCTGGCCCTTCCTATAGCTTTGGCGAGGCTGCCGCGCTTGCCGACGTCGTCTTTACCTCCCCCTCCCGCTACTCGGCCGCCCACGAGCGCCAGCCGCAGGCCGACATTGTGCTCATTAGCGAGGACCCCTTTGGCCGCGGCGTCGTAGAGTCCGGCGGGGAGCTGCCCACCGGCGCCATCGATTTTGGTCCCACCGTGCGCTTCTACGGTGATCAGTACTTTGGCGAAACTCAACCACTGCCCCAGCTTGTCGATGCCCCCGCATCTGCCGAGCGCCTGCTTTCTACCGGCTGGTCCGATAATGAGTCTTTCTCCCGCGCCGTGCTCGAGCCCCTAGCCGCTGGTGGTTCCGCGGTCATCGTTGCCGGCATGTGCCCGGCCGAGCGCTTGGAGGAAATCGCCGCCAATGAGAAGGCCACCGCCCGCCTCTAATAGTTTCTGTATGCAGGCTTGGCCCAGATACACTTAACCCTCGTTATGTTTCTGGGAATCTCCGCGGACGTATGGTCCTCTCTCTTCATTGGCCTCCTCATCCTCGCTGGCACCATTACTCAGGGCACCATTGGTTTTGGCTTAGGCACCATTGCCACGCCCATTATCGCGCTCATTCGACCTGAGCTCGTGCCCACCCTCATTCTGCTGCTCGCACTGTGCATTTCCAGCTATACGCTCTCGCGCACCTTCCGCGAGACGTCCTGGCGCGTTGTGGGGATTTCTTCCCTCGCCCGCATTCCCGGTTCCCTGGTGGGCGCGTGGTCAATCGCCATCCTCTCTCCCGATGGGCTGTCCATCTTCATCGGTTGCGCCGTACTCCTTGCTATGACGCTATCCAGCTTGGGATGGAGCCCGCGCCCTACCACCGCCAATACGCTCATCGCCGGCGTAGCCTCCGGCATCCTGGGCACCTCGACTTCCATCGGCGGCCCGCCGATGGCGCTGATCATGAAGCGCTTCGACCCAAACCGCACACGAGGCACCTTAGCGGGCACCTTTGTCCTCGGAACCTTAATCTCTCTTATAATTTTGGCGTTCAATGGGCAGATCACCAGCACTCAGGTGACCGCCGCGGCGGCCTACTTCCCCCTTGTTGTCGTCGGCCTCATTGCCGCCAACTACCTCAACCGATTTATAGATAGGCACCTTCTCAACCGTATCGTCATCATCGTGGCCATCGCTGCGGCCCTTATGCTGATTCTCGAATCGGCCCTATTCTAGCCCCGGGCCCTACCCCTCAGCAGAAAACCTCGGCAGGCTCCAGTTGCGAAACATGCCAACCTCTGCCATGTAAACGCCTATAACTTATGTCACGTAACATTCATAACAAAGCATTTTATACCCCTTCCCTACCCGCTTAAATGCAGCGCACGACGCATATTGTGACGTGACCACAACTTTTCGTCAGGCCCCTAAACCCCTCCCAGAGGCCACCCAAACACCCCCAGATAGGGGCCCACTCCCTTCGTGTCGATTCTCTATTGTATAGACAATCATTTATCAATATTTTTTCACGCACTATCAGCCGTTTAGCGGGAACAAGCCCCAATAAACAGCTTAGTCTATATAAAAAATACCCACCCGTCGGCGTGGCAAATATATAGACATCTAAGAGATGAATTAATTCTGTGCCTGTTTTAGCGTTTTCTCAGCGCAACATTGAGAGTTGCTGGATTTCATTCATAAGTTCATTCATTTTCTACCTGCCCAGGAGAAGTTATATATGTCGATTCGTCGTCGCATGACCGGCCTGACCGCCGGCCTCATCGTCGCCGGCACCGCATTCGCGGCACCGCTGGCTGGCGCAGCTACCCAGACCGAGTCCTACCCGGAGACCCCGGCCCTGAACCCGGACCTGCCAATCATCCACACCACCCACGGTTCCGACCACATGAAGGCGAATATCCTGAACCCTCGCCCGGTATGTAACCCGTGGGAGGACCACCGCACCGTGGTCTACAAGGTCTCCGACCGCTTCCTGCCGGCCGGCACCATCTCCACCACCAACCAGACCAAGAAGGACATCCCGCTGCAGCAGGATCTGTCCAAGTCTCAGTCCATCTCCCTTTCCGTCAACGGTGACCGCACCGAGACCACGTCCATGAACCTGGGCGGCAAGGGCTCCAAGAAGGGCGCTGAAGGCTCCTTCGGCATTTCTCACGAGATCGCTACCAAGATTGGTGCTAGCGCTTCCTACTCCCTGTCTTGGGATGCTGGCCAGTCCATCGGACCTTACGACGTTCCGCCAAACCACACCGGCGAGGCTACCTACGGCTTCCGCGTGCTGAACATGACTGGCACCCAGCAGTACTGCAAGCCAAACGGCACCTGGTCCACTCCGACCGCTTGGAACGCTATGCAGCCGGTAAAGAACGAGGTTCGCGTCAAGCTGTACGATAAGCTGTCTGACTCCTACGCTCCCAACAAGGACGCTCAGAACACCACCGACGTCAATGACCCGAAGGTCGTTGAAGAGGACAAGAACCTCGAGGCTGACGCAGAGGTAGTCAAGGAGTCCGAGGGCAACGCCAAGGAAGCAACCGAGAAGGTCTCTGAAGCAGAGGGCAAGAACGAAGAGGCTGCTGACAAGAAGAAGCAGGAAGAGGTTGACGCCAAGGAAGACAAGAAGGACTCCAAGCACAAGCTCGACCTCGAGCCTTACCTGACCGTTTCCGGCGCTAAGCACGCTGGCTTCGCAGGCACCGTTGCTCTGCGCGCCAAGAACGTTGGCTCCGAGCGCTACTACGGCGAGTTCCCAGCTACCCAGTTCCGCGTGGACGTGAAGACCGCTAAGGGCCCGAAGGGCGTTGACCGCCTCATCACCCCGCGCTCCTCCAACGGCGCTCACATCCGTGACCTGGGCTTCAACGAGAAGACCTCCACTCGCTCCTTCGAGGTAACCCTGGCTAACCCGATTAACGCTGGCGAAGAGGCCCGCATCGCTAACCTGGACTTCGGCGACGGCAACACCAAGGAAGGCCGCCTCATCAACAACATCGAGGTAACCCAGACCTCCCGCATCAAGGGTGATGACTCCAAGCACAACGACCAGAACGTTGACTCCCGCGAGCACACCCTGAATGACTTTGGCAAGAAGAACGAGGGCCTGTTCTAAGAATACCCTACTTCTGCCCTAGGAAAATAGTTTCCTAGCCAGTCACTCCCAGAAGGCCGCTGCATCATCAAACGGTGCGGCGGCCTTCTTTCTTACCCTCGCCTACCCATACACGTCATTACTCCGCTTCAGATGTTCCCACCGTGGTCGTGGACGAGCACCCAGAGATTGAAGAGCTCTTCGCTCCCCTTTCGCAGTTGCTTACCGACGAAAAGATGCAGGAACTCAACGCCCGCGTCGACGTCGATGGCGAAGACTACATCACCGTGGCGCTAGATTTCTTGAAGGAAGAAAACCTGATCGCGGACTAGCTGCGGCACCTTAACAAGATTCCCAAAGACCGTTGCACCACCCTCGGTGCGGCGGTCTTTAACATTTATTTAACTTAGATCACAAATTTGCTTTCGTTCACCAGAACCTTCAGATAGATTGTGTATGTTACCCCATTCACAAACACTGGAGGATGAATTCTATGTCTCACACGACTGCGAATGCGCCCGCTTCACCAGCCAGCCCACCCACCACTGGCGGTGCAGGTACTTCACCCAGCGGCCAGGTGACCACTAATAAGGCCGTCAATAGCCAATGGACCATCACGCTCTTCGGCACCGCCGTGGGTGCAGGCATCCTCTTCCTGCCGATTTCGGCCGGCAGCTTCGGCTTCATCCCGCTACTGGTGGCTACCCTGCTCATCTTCCCAATGACCTACCTGGCCCACCGCGCGTTTTCTTGGATCATCAGCTATTCCCCGCTACACGGCGAAGATGTCCTCGCGGTACTCACTCACTTCTTCGGCCGCGGCAATGGCATCATCCTGGCAATCATCTACTGGTTCACCATCTTCCCGGTGGTGCTCATCTACGGCGTATCGATTACGAATACGGTCGATAGCTTCATCGTCAACCAGCTGGGCGGCCCGGAAATCTCCCGCTACATCCTGGCGCCACTGTGCGTGGGCCTCATGACACTCGCGCTCGCCTTTGGCAACGCCATCATGCTCAAGATTGCCCAGTTCGTGGTCTACCCGCTCATCGTGGCGCTCGCAGCGGTATCGCTCTACCTCATCCCGCAATGGGACTTGGGCTCCTTCCTGGAAGCCGGCGACCACAGCGCCGGCGGCGTCCTCAAGGCCATCATCCTCATCCTTCCAGTATTGGTCTTCTCCTTCTCCTTCGTTGCCGCCATCTCCCAGTTCTCCCTGGGCATGGAGAAGGAATACGGCGCGGACCACCACGCGCAGTCCGATAAAGTCATCCGCAACTCCGCCATCCTGCTGACCATCTTCACCATGTTCTTCGTCTGGTCCTGCGCCCTGGCCATGGGCGCGGACGGCATGCAGGAGGCTAATGACAAGAACCTGCCGGTACTCTCCTACTTCGCCAACGAAACCGGCACCCAGTTTATGGCCTACATGGCGCCCATTGTCGTTATTTGCGCGGTGGCCTCCTCCTACTTCGGCCACGCCCTTGGCACCATCGAGGGCACCCAGTACCTCTTCAACCTGGGCGCGCCAAAGGCCACGAAGAAGATGTCTACGCGCACGCTCGACCTGTGGACCTACCTCTTCATCTTTGTTTCAACCTCCCTGGTAGGTATTTTCAACCCCTCCATCCTGGATATGATTTCCGTCGTGGGCGGTGTCTTCTTCGCCTTCATGACCTACCTGCTACCCATCTGGGTCATCTACCGCGTGGAGGCACTGGCACGGTTCCGGGGCAACAAGACCAACTTCTTCGTGGCGATCATGGGTCTTATCGTGCTCTTCGCCACCATCTGGGGAATGTTCTAATAATTCCACAAAAACATGGTTCGACAAGGCCTTTTCCTCTCTGGCAGGGTGGGAGACATCATGTCAGAACAGGAAAAGGATCCCGACCTAAAGATTAAGCTCGGGCAGAACAACGAAATCAAAATTAAAAACAAGTACGAGACGTTTTCCATCGCCAATGACATCGCCATCTCTGTGGTCTTCATCCTTGGCTCAGTGCTGACACTGGCCGGCATGTCAATGGTCGCCACCGTCTTCTACCTTCTCGGCAGCCTGGGCATGGCAGCCCGCCCAGCTATCCGCTTGAAGCGGCGCACGCACCTGCAACGCATTGGAGCGGATGCCAATACCGCCGAAAGCTACGACTACTAGGCGCAATGGGCAGACGCGGCTAACAGTAAACTTTCAGCAACTCGCAGCGACCTATCAGGCGCAACCCATTGCAGTAGCAGCCCCGTACCCCATACTTAAATCATGCGTTTGAGAGAGCGCATACGAGAGAGATAGAGAGAACCCCTCAGTTTCCAGAGGGCGGCTTTAAGCCGATACATGGGAACACCTTGTAGAGAGAGACGCCTGCGGCCCTCGGCTCCTTTTAGGTTCCGAGGGCCGCAGGCGTTTTACACGGCTCCACGGTACTACTCGTGCAGCTTATTTTTCTTCGATGCGAAGAGAACTGCGATGCCGGTCACCAGCGCCGCGGCCACCAAATAGAAGGCGGGGGCGAGCTGCAGGCCCGTGACGTCAATAAGCCACGTGGCAATCATCGGTGCGGTACCGCCAAATACAGCGTTGGCGGTATTAAACGTCAACGCGAAACCGGACAGGCGCACGTGGGTGGGGAATTGTTCGGAAAGGAAGGAGGGCAGGACGCCGTCGTTAAGCGCCAGCACGCCGCCCAAGCAGACCTGAATGATAATGACAAGGAAGAGCCCGGCGCCATCGAGAAGCATGAAGGCCGGAATGATGGTCGCGCCCATGAAGGCGGCCGCGCACAGCATCGTCGTGCGGCGACCAAGACGGTCCGAAAGCATGCCGGTGAGCAGGGCAAAGCCCACATAGAATGCGGACGCCACCGAGGACGCGATAAATGCCGGCGTCGCGACCATGCCCAACTCCTCCGACAGGTAAGTGGGCAGGTAAGTCAAAATGACGTAGAAGCCAATGGCGTTGAGCACCGCGCCCGCAAAGGCAATGGCTAGGGCCTTGGGGTACTTCAGAACCTCGCGCAGCGGGGACTCCTCCGGCTCATCCTGGTCCTCAAAGTGGGAGGACTCTTCCGTGTTGCGGCGAATCCACAGGCCGTATAGACCCAAAGGCAGCGCAATCAGGAATGGCACACGCCAACCCCAGGAATCCAGGGCGGTATCATCAAGGACTCCAGTCAGCAGCGCCGCAATGAGCGAGCCCAAGAGCAAGCCCGAGGCCGTCGCGGAGGGCACCACCGCCGAATAGATGCCACGCTTGCCGGCTGGGGCAATCTCAGCCAGGTGCGTGGCCGCGCCCGCATACTCGCCGGCTGCGGAAAAGCCCTGCACCATGCGGCACAGCAATAGCAAGATGGAGGCGGCAAAGCCTATGGTGGAATAGCCCGGCAGGAAACCGATGCACGCAGTTGCCACCGACATCATCACAATAGACACCGTCAGCGTATGGATGCGCCCGTATTTATCACCAAAGTGACCCCACACGATGCCGCCCAAGGGCCGCACTAGGAACGACAACGCGAAGAGCGCAAACGTCATAATCAGCGCGCGGCGGCCTTCCATCTCCGGAAAGAACACACGGGAGATAATCGCGGACATATAGATATAGGCCGCATAGTCGAACCACTCGATGAAGGTGCCAATAAACGCCGCCTTAATGGCCGAGCGATGCTGGCGCCTGGTTTCTTCCGCATCCTCTACCTGCGCCGGCACAACGTCCTTGGCTGGGGGTTGGGCTGTGAGAGGAGACATGCTCCTCACCTCGATTCTGTAGCTCTACAAGCAGGTGAAACGGCGCAGCCTGACTGCGCGCATATCTTCCACCCTACAGAAACAAACTATGTTCTACGTCACTTTCACGCGCCAATGTTGCACATCTCCACCCCAGTCCTGCTTTCCGACGCCCTCCCCACCCCATTCCCAGCCACTAACAGCAACCCAACAGCCGGACCCCATGGCCGCTACAGCCCAGTGCCCCATACTGAGATTGTGCGTTTGAGAGAGCGCATATGAGAGAGATAGAGAGAACCCCTGCAGTTTCCACAGGGCGGCAGATGCCGATACATGGAAACGACATGAGAGACGCCCGTGGCCTCCAGCTCCGAAAGGAACTGGGGCCACGGGCGTTTCCCTAGCTAGAGTCTAGGCATCATGCGGAAGAAGGCCGTTGCGGAAGCTTTTTATCAAAATCAATTAGGCGACCAAAGGCCCAATCCTTATCAGTAAGCAAGCGAGAAAACACCAAACCGGCACCAATAGATCCAACTACCATCATTCCAGTTGCCACATTGGCCAACGCTTGATCCATCTGACCATCGTTCAAATAAAACACCGCCCGGAACATTGTCACCCCTGGGATCATAATCACCGCGGCCGGAACGGTGGTTGTAATACGAGGAAGACGCGCCCTTTTAGAAGCTACTGCCCCCAGCAACCCGATGATTAATCCACCCACAAAGGCTGCAAAGAAAATGGTTGTTCCCGCGTGAATTAGAATCAAACGAAGCTCATTTGCCACGGTTCCAACGCACGCCGCTACTAAGACCATGCGGCGAGAAGAGTTAAAAAGAAAAGCAAACCCAGCAATGCCCAGAAAACTTGCCAGCGGCGCCAACAGAAACCATTGCATATCCTGCGCAGGTGCAGGTGGGTCAGGACTAAGTTTTGTCAGCCAGCTAACCATAGAGACCGTGAAAGCCGCCGTGAATATGACGGTAAAGGCGTACCCCAATCTGACAATCCCCGCATCAAGATCAAATCGCGCTATGTCGATCAAAGCAGAGAAAAGTGGAAACCCGGGAATCAGGAATAAAACGGCCGCCACAAAACCCGAGGACAGTTCACTGGGTTCCACCGAGCCTATAGCCCCGAAAAATTCCGTCAACAAGAAGAAAACTATGCTTGCCGTCGCACCACCAGCAATCACTCCTCCAATTTGATGAACGTGACGGTGGAGAACTGTATAACGAACAAACTGGCCTGCAAACGCCGCCAAAGCAACCAACCCCACTGCTTCCAGCGGGAAAAAATTAAGATACGCAAACGCCGCACATGCGATCGCGGCAGCGAAAGAAAGAGTTAGACCGCCCCAGCGCTTTTTGACATTATGCTCGATAGTATCCAGCATCGCCGCTAATTCCTGAGCGGTGATCCCTGCGTAGAGGCGATTGTGGGTTAAATCTTCCAAGGCTTCAATCCGAGAGGCATCAACTGCAGGCGAATGTTGCCGAGCAATGACCGTCCGGAAGTATTCGCCGCGGTGAAACGTACAGGTAATCTGCGTCAGACCCACTGTGGCATCTAGATGGTCAAACCCCAATGCTCGCGCACTCCGTTTCATCCCTCTAAGTACGCGATAACCAGAGGTGCCGGCACCCATTAGGAGCATTCCCACCCGCAATACAACGTCCGCCTCGACACCCATTTGCCGATGCATCTCTGGATCAAATTGTTGTGCCATCTCTCCTCCTCTGACACTGCTCCTGGCGCACAATTAAAGACTTGTCGACCCCAACCCGATAGCGCGCTTGTAGTTTTCCTAGAATCTTACGCAAAAGAAGCCTCTTGTGAATCAGGCTCATCGATCCAAAAGCCTCCACCTTGATACCCGTAAGTTGATTGAGCTATTTTTTATCCTCTGCCAAATGATTGCCACTATATTCACAGGCAAATACCAGACCTATGGCAGCCTAGCGCGTTATCTTTAATTTACGTGTTCGAGAGAACGCAAGAGAGATAGAGAGAACCAGTTCCAGCGCCCTGTGGCCCCAAGCGAGGCCCGGGCGTTGGAGCTGTTTTAGGGGTCTGCAGGTTGGGGCGTGGGGGAAGGAGAAGGCGTCGGAAAGCGGTGCATGGCTCAAATTCGCGGTTATAGATCCTACGGGCTACCCCCGCCACCTCATACAGCGCGCATGCCAAAAGGAATGGCCACACACCCTATTGGAGCCGTGCGGCCGAATGCTGCGCTTCGGTTAGCTGTTTCCTAGGTAACTCATCGCAGCGGCGATAAGGGCTTCGGTGCCGGTGCGCAGAGTGGGCTGGAGCAGCGGAGCGAAGTGCGGACTGTGGTTGGGGACATCCTTTTCTTCTTCGCGGCCGGAAAATACCCAAAAGCAGTAGGGAACGCCGAAAGCGCGGGCGATGGTGGAAAAATCTTCCGAGGCGGTGAGGGGCTCGGCATCAAGGACGCGGTCGGTGCCGAAGTAGGACACAAAGGCTTCCTTAAGGCGTTCCGTAGTGCCCTCATCATTGCTGGTAAGCGGGTAGGAATCGTGATAGCTGAACTCGGCCGGCTGCGGGCTGCCGGCAGCCTGACACTCGGCATTGACAATGCGCTCGATGGCGCCGGTGATTTTATCGCGTACCTGCTCGCTATAGGCGCGCACATTGATTTTCAGGTTGGCCTCGAAGGGGATGATATTGGCCTTCGAACCGGCGTTGATGGCTCCCACGGTCAGCACGCCGGATTCGGATGGGTTGAGTTCGCGGGAGATGACCGTCTGTAAACGCATGACGATGGCGCTGGCCAGTACCACGGGGTCAACGCTGAGGTGCGGCATGGAGCCGTGCGAGCCTTGACCATAAACCTTGACGTCCATACTTACCGCGGTGGACATGAATGGGCCGGAGGCCAGCGCCACGGTGCCGGCGGGAAAGTTGCTGGCAAAGACGTGTTGGCCAAGTACTACGTCGGGCGTGGCGACCTTGTCCACAAGTCCGTCATCCACCATGGATTGGGCACCGGCGGCAATCTCCTCGCCCGGTTGGAAAATTAGCTGTAGGGTGCCGGACCACTGGTCGGTGGCCTGCGCCATGAGCGCACCCATGCCCAGCAGGCTGGCGACATGGGAATCGTGGCCGCAGGCGTGCATGACGGGGACCGTGTTTCCTTCCTGATCAACGGCGGTATCGGTCGAGGCGTAATCCAGGCCGGTGTCCTCCTTAACCGGTAGGCCATCGAAATCCGCGCGCAGCATGACGGTTGGCCCGGCACCGTTTTCCAAGACACCGACCACGCCGCCGCCTACTTCAATTTGGTAAAAGCCAAGGTCGGAAAGCTTGTCCTTGGTAATGCCCAGCGTGCGCTCTTCCTGCATGGATAGCTCCGGGTGCTGGTGCAGATCCTTATACAGCGGCTCCTGCCACACTTTGACGGAGTCATAGTTGCTGCAAACGGTAGGGACAGACATTGCTTCCTCCTAGTGGGCTCGCGGTGGATTGTGGGGGCCAATGTAGTGGGGCGGGAGGAAGGTGGGCGTCGACAAGCGGGGCATCTTTGTAATGCCGGACATAGTTGGGCGGTGGAGCGACCAGCGCCATAGGGGGTTGCGCTGCGACTTTATAGAATATTCGATGACGTGTCTACCTTTAACTCATCGGCTTCTTATTATTCATCAGAAGTTTGTTTTCTGTGTAGCTGGGTGTCACCTGCCCGCCCTAGATTGACCGAGTGACTTTTCAGGAAGACTCTCTCGGTGCCGGTGGCGCCGGCACTACAACCGCATCTCCCACACGCGCGGAAAGCCCCGGTGATTCCGCGGCGCTTGTCCGCAAGGCCAAGCGCAACCGACACAAGGAATGGCTGCTGGCAGCAGCACTGCTTGCTCCCAACCTGATCCTGCTGGCCGTATTTACCTACCGGCCCCTGCTGGACAATATCCGCCTCTCCTTTTTCAATTGGAATATCTCCAGCCCCACCTCCACCTTCGTGGGCTTGGATAACTATGTGGAGTGGTTTAGCCGCGATGACACTAAGACCATCGTGCTCAACACCCTGGTTTTTACCTTCTTCGCGGTGATTGGCTCCATGGTTATCGGCCTAGCGCTGGCCTTGCTGCTCAACCAGAACATTAAGGGCCGCAACTTTGCGCGCTCGGTGGTCTTTGCTCCCTATGCTATTTCCGGCGCGGCCATTGGCATTGCCTTCCAATTCGTCTTCGACCCCAACTTTGGCCTCATCCAGGAAATACTGGGCTGGTTCGGTGTGGACTCCCCCAACTTCTACGCAGTACCGGGCTGGGCCATGTTCATGGTGACCTTTACCTTTGTGTGGAAGAACCTGGGCTATACCTTTGTCATCTATTTGGCAGCACTACAGGGCCTGGATAAGGAATTAGATGAAGCTGCCGCTATCGACGGCACCGGACGCTGGCGCAAGTTCTGGCGCGTGACCATGCCGCAGCTGCGCAATACCACCTTCTTCTTGTCCATTACGGTGCTGCTCAACTCCGTGCAGGTCTTCGACATCATCAACGTCATGACCCGTGGCGGCCCGCAGGGCAATGGCACGCAGACGCTGGTCTTCCAGATCTACAACGAGACCTTCGTCAACTTCCGCGCCGGCTACGGTGCGACTGCCGCCACCATCTTGTTCCTCATCCTGCTCATCATCACCCTGATCCAGGTCCGCATCATGGATAAGCGAGGTTAACCCGACATGGCTACTTCTACCCTTCACATGGTCACGGATGAATCCCCCACCGCCCGCCGCGCCAAGCTCATCGGCGGCTACCTGGGCATCCTGGCGGTCTTGCTGCTCATTGGCCTGCCGCTGTTTTGGATCCTCATGACCTCGTTTAAGGCCAAGGGCGATATTTATACCGACCCGGTCAATTGGCTTCCGCCGGTGTGGGAAACCGAGAACTACTCCGATGCCACCACCCGTGTGCCGTTCTGGACTTACCTGCGCAACTCGGTGCTCGTTACCGCAGTACTGTCCATCATCAAGATTGTGCTGGGCGTCATCTCCGCCTATGCGCTGGCCATCTTACGCTTCCCGGGCCGCCACTTGGTGTTCCTGCTGGTCATTTCCTCGCTCATGGTGCCCAGCGAAATCACCGTCATTTCCAACTACGCCTTGGTCAATTCCTTGGGCTGGCGCAATACCTTCGTGGGCATCATCGTACCGCTAGCCGGCGTGGCCTTCGGTACCTTCTTGATGCGCAACCACTTTTTGTCCCTGCCCTATGAGCTGGTGGAAGCCGCCCGCATGGACGGCGCCGGCCCTATCCGCCTGCTCACCAAGGTGCTCCTGCCGGTCTCATGGCCCACGCTGACCGCATTTTCTGTCATCACCATGGTCAATGAATGGAATACCTACCTGTGGCCCTTCCTCATGGCGGATACGGAGGATGTCGCCCCGCTGCAGGTGGGTCTGACCATGCTGCAAAACAACGATGGTGTGACCAACTGGGGCCCGGTAATGGCCGCCACCATTCTCACCATCATCCCAATGGTCATCATCTTCCTAGCCTTGCAAAAGTACATGATTCAAGGCCTCACCACTGGCGCCGTGAAGGGTTAGAAGGCTTCTTCCCCACCCACGCTCGCCGTTTCCACTTGTTTTTGTTTCCCCCCCCTTAACCACGCTTTTTAAGGAGAACTACATGCTACGCCGCAAATTCCTCGCCCTGGCCTCCACGGCCGCTTCTGCTACCGCACTCGCTGCTTGTGCCGGCACCTCGTCCACCAATTCACAGGGTGGCAACGACAAGGGCGGCGACGGTGAAGTCACTGAGCTGACTTGGTGGTCCAACCACCCCGGCACGTCCAAGGACATTGAGAAGGAGATCATCTCCCGCTTTGAAAAGGAGAACCCGGACATCAAGGTCAACCTCGTTGATGCCGGCAAGAACTACGAAGAAGCAGCACAGAAGTTCAACGCCGCGCTCACCGGCCAGGACCTGCCGGACATCGTGGTGCTGTCTGACGTCTGGTGGTACAACTTTGCCATCAATGGCCAGATTGCCAACGTGGACGACCTTGCCAAGGAAGCGGGCATCGACCTGTCTACCTACGTACAGCCGCTCTACGAGGACTACAAGTACGACGGCGGCCACTTTGCGATTCCTTTCGCTCGTTCCACGCCGTTGTTCTACTACAACAAGGACGCGTGGAAGAAGGCTGGACTGCCGGACCGTGGCCCCAAGTCCTGGGATGAGATGGATGAGTGGTCCAAGAAGTTGGCTGAGGCTGATTCCAAGATGAAGCCTTTTGGCTGGGGCGATGCCGTGGACTACCTGGGCTGGATCTTCCAGGGCCCGCTGTGGTCCAAGGGCGGCGCTTACTCCGATGAGTGGGACCTGAAATTCACCGATGACAAGACCATCAAGGCCGTCGAGTGGCTCAAGGACATCACCGATGAGAAAAACGGTTACTCCTACGTGGGCAATGACATGGCCATGGAGTTCGGCACCGGCCGCGCCGCCGCCACCGTCCTGTCCACCGGTGATCTGGCGGGTCTGACCGATACCGCCAAGTTCGAGCTCGGCACCGCCTTCTTGCCTAACCCGACTGGCGACGGCGCCTGCCCCACCGGTGGTGCCGGCCTGGCCATCCCGGCCGGCATCAGCAAGAACCGCCAGCTGGCTGCTATCAAGCTCATTGACTTCATCACCAATGAGGAAAATACCTGCTACTGGTCCCAGAACGTGGGCTACATGCCGGTGCGCTCCACCGCGGTGGACAACGAGGACCAGAAGAAGTTCATGAAGGACAACCCGAACTTCGAAACCGCTATCAAGCAGCTGCCTGAGACACGCCCGCAGGACAATGCCCGCGTCTTCCTGCCCGGCGCGGACCAGGAAATCGGCGGCGCCTTTGAAAAGATCGTCACCAACCGCGATGACGTCACCAAGGTGCTGACCGATCTGCAAAAGACCCTGCAGTCTATCTACGACAATCAGGTTAAGACCGTCATCAATAAGTAGGCTCTCGCAGCCACTCCCCCGCCCCACTAGTTTCTGAAAGGTAACCATGGCTACTGTCACCTTCGATGGCGCAAGCCGCATCTACTCAAAGGACGCGGAACGCCCCGCCGTTGACCGCCTCAACCTGGATATTGCCGATGGCGAATTCTTGGTCCTCGTCGGCCCATCCGGCTGCGGCAAGTCCACCAGCCTGCGTATGCTGGCAGGCCTCGAGCCCACCGACCGCGGCTCCATCCGCATCGGTGGTAAGGACGTCACCGGGGTCAGCCCATCGGACCGCGACGTGGCCATGGTCTTTCAGAACTATGCCCTCTACCCCAATATGTCCGTGGCGCAGAATATGTCCTTCGCGCTGGAAAACCGCAAGGTCCCGAAGAACGAGATTAAATCCCGCGTGCACGAGGCCGCGAAGATCCTGCAGATGGAAGACCTGCTGGACCGCAAGCCGGCTAATCTTTCCGGTGGCCAGCGCCAGCGCGTGGCCATGGGCCGCGCCATCGTCCGCGAACCGGCCGTATTCTGTATGGACGAGCCGCTGTCCAACCTGGATGCCAAGCTGCGCGTTTCCACCCGCGCGCAGATCTCCAACCTGCAGCGCCGCCTTGGTACCACCACCGTATATGTCACCCACGACCAAACTGAGGCAATGACCATGGGCGACCGCGTCGCCGTTCTCAACGCCGGCGTCCTACAGCAGGTGGATACCACCCGTACCATTTATGACCGCCCACAGAACGTTTTTGTCGCCGGATTCATTGGCTCCCCGGCGATGAATATCTACGACCTCACCCATAACTCCTCTGAGCTCACCATCGGCTCTACCCACATCAATCTGGCTAACTACAACTTTGAGGGCGTAGAGACCGTCACGGTGGGCATCCGCCCGGAAGACTGGCAGCTAAGTGATACCGGCAATGGCGGGGCAAAGTTCACCGTCGCGCACGTCGAGGAGCTGGGCAACCAGACCTATGTCTATGGCGAGCTTGACGACGCCGCCGGCAACAGCTCCGCCGACGGTGTACTCAAGTCCTCGACCCGGATGGGTGGCCAGACCGGCATTTTGGTCGATGCCCGCGGCCGCTATGCGGTGGGCGATACTTTCTACGTTTCCCCCGACCCGGACCGCGTGCATCTATTTAGCACCACTACTGGCGAACGCCTGAACTAGAAGTGGCAAATAGGCAGTTGACACCTTAGTTTCTTATTCTTCCCTTTGCGGACAATAAGAAACGGATATATGCTCGCGCGCATAAGACGCCCATGTAGTCCCGTTTACCACGGATATTGCTGGGAATATCGCACTCTGCGAACCTTAAAATCAACCGAAAGGTAACTCACTGCCTATGCCTTCTTTCAAGAAGCTTTCTGCCGCCACTCTGACCGCTTCCGCCATCCTTGGTACCGTCGCCGCACCGGCCGCAAGCGCCAAGAGCGACCCAGTTCGCTCCCTTATTGATCCAGGCACCTGCAAGACCATCACCAATCTGGCCAATGATGGCAAGCCGGTTCCGGATCCTTTCATCCTCCACGATGAAGACTCCGTAAAGCCGTACTTCAAAGATGGCGTTTTGGAGTACAAGGTGGTCGAAAACTTCCCGTACCGCAAGCAGCTGGATGCCGCGGTTGCCGAGTGGAACAAGGCCCTCGGCGACAAGGCTTCCCTGAAGGAAGTTAAGCCTTCCGAGGCAGACGATGACACCGTCGCCATCATCTACAAGCCGGACCCGAACGGCTACGTGCAGGGCGCCGCCTACCCGGACCACAAGATGGTCTTCATCAAGATTCCTAATGCCCAATACCCAGAGGCAGTCCAGGGCACCATCGCCCACGAGCTGGGCCACATGATGGGCGCGGGCCACTCCTGCGCCGGCGCGCTTATGGCCGGCGCTAACCAGAACCCCATCTCCTACCACGTGACCCCGCTGGATGCGGCGGCTGTTGTCCAGGGCCAGTTCGACTAAACTGCCTGCACCTCCCCTAGGTTCCTGCACCGGCACCTAGGGGACTTTTATATACCCCGCCCCCTTTGGGGGGTGTTGGCTGGGTCGCATTTGGAGGAAGGGGGACGTCGGTAAGCGGGGCTACTGCTAACGTTGCCGTTATTCAAAGGTTTGCATTAGAAAAGGAGCCCGCTTTATGGATACGTGGGAACCCACCCTGTCGACCGGCCCGCTGCTAGGCATTGCGGTGGCCGCCATCGCCGTGATTTTGGTGCTGGTCATTTATTTCAAGCTCCACGCTTTTCTCACCCTGCTGGTGGTCTCGGCGCTCACGGCGCTGGCCGCGGGCATTCCACTCGAGGGCATTGTGCCCACCATGACCGAAAGCTTTAGCTCCACTCTGGGCTCGGTGGCGTTGCTGGTGGGACTGGGCGCCATGATCGGCCGGTTGGTGGAAGCCTCCGGTGGCGCTAAATCGCTTGCCGACGCCATGGTTCACCGCTTCGGCGAATCCAAAGCACCCCTTGCCCTCGGCCTGGCTTCGCTAATTATGGGCTTTCCCATCTTCTTCGACGCCGGCCTGATTGTGATGCTGCCGGTGATCTTCGCCGTTGCTCGCCGTTTGGACGGCCCCGTCCTTGCCTTTGGTCTGCCGGCCGCCGGTGCGTTTTCTGTCATGCACGTGTACCTGCCGCCGCACCCAGGCCCTGTGGCGGCGAGCGAGTTCTACGGCGCTGACCTCGGCCTCGTCCTCCTCGTTGGTCTGCTGCTTGCGCTGCCTACCTGGTACATTTCCGGCTACCGCTTCGGCCTGCTTTCCGGCAAGAAATTCCCCCTCAAGGTTACTGATGCCATCGCCGGCCCGGTGCTTTCTGAGGAAGAACAGCCGCTCAAGCCCGCCTCTGCCCCAACGGTGATTTCCCTCCTGCTCATCCCGATGGTGCTCATCTTCTTCAACACCGGACTCAATGCCCTGGCGTCCTATGGCACCATCGATGCCGACGCCGCGTGGGTACGGTTCTTCGTCATGCTCGGCCAGACTCCTATCGCGCTACTTATTACGGTGCTCGTCGCGCTCGTGGTCTTGGGACCGCGCCGCGGCGTGGACAAGACCGCGCTGGAAAAGCTCATCGATTCTTCGCTTGGCCCCATCTGTTCCGTCGTGCTCATCACCGGTGCCGGCGGCATGTTCGGTGGCGTTCTGCGCACCTCCGGCATTGGCGACGCCCTGGCCGATTCGCTTTCCGGCCTTGGCATCCCCGTTATCCTTGCCTGCTATCTCATCGCCGTGGCGCTGCGCCTGGCACAGGGTTCGGCCACCGTAGCACTAACCACGGCCGCCGCGCTCATGGTTCCCGCCGTGGAAGCCGGCGGATTCAATGAGCTGCAGCTCGCCCTTATCGTCGTGGCCACCGCCGCCGGTTCCGTCTTCGGCTCTCACGTCAACGACTCCGGCTTCTGGCTCGTCGGCCGCCTGATGGGCATGGATACGGTCACCACACTGAAGACCTGGACGGTCAACCAAATTCTAATTTCCGTCATCGGCTTTGCCCTAGTCTTGGTGCTCTACGCAGTAGCAGCGCTCTTTTAGGCCCCAGCCTTAATCCAAGCAGCAGCTTCTTGGACAATCTCCTCAACTGGCCGCGTCACCTCAAAGACGTGGCCAGTTTCGTCTTCTTCCAGCGGCTCCAAGGTATCGAACTGCGACTGCAAGAGCGACGCCGGCATAAAGTGCCCCGGCCGGTGCTGCATCCGCTCATGCAGCACATCGAAGTCGCCGTGCACGTTAGCGAACACCACGGCTGGGCAGTACTCGCGAATCAAATCCCGGTACTTGCGCTTCAGCGCGCTGCACCCCACCATCGCACCTTCTGGCCTATCCGCCAGCCACTGACCAATCTGCTTCAACCACGGCTCCCGGTCCGCATCATTAAGCGGTGTTCCAGCAGCCATCTTGTCGATATTGGCCTGCGGGTGCATGTCATCGCCATCGCGGTACTCCAGACCTACCAACGGCGACAGCGCCTCCCCCACCGTTGTCTTCCCCGAGCCGGATACTCCCATCACTACGATGTGGCGGAAACTGATCTGGTTCATGGTAGCTCCTTGGGTTGGGGTTCTTCCCCCTCGATTTTATCCTCCTGAAGTTCCCAATTGAGATACGCCCATCCCCTGTGGATCGTTCTCCTATTATTATGAGAACGCCCCCTGCTTTGAATTCTAAGGATGCTTTGATGAGTAACCGACAGCAATCTTTTTCCTGGAGAACCGTTCTTCCCGTCGTCTTAGAGACGATGCGGGGTATGTCCGTAGTCGCTTACCCTGAACTATTTGAAGACGTTCAAAAAATTGCTGAAGCGGACTTTCCAGGACAAGCTCACCGCCAGCTCAAAAGCCGATCAGTTGTGGAAGACCGGACGCGATGGGCAGTGTTCTATGCAAGGAGATTAGGCTTTGTCAGCTCCTCTACACCGGGGTCCTTTTCCTTGACCGCCGAGGGCGCCACTTGGCTTGCTTCCAACCCATACCCTTTAGGCAAAGATCAGATCCGAGAAATCGACGACCTTGTCTCTAAAGCGCATAAGCAACGAGAAGTCCATTCGGGCCCGCAAGAAGAGGTTCCTGAAGAATCAAGTGCGGATTTTTTCTGGGTACTTCGAGCGGGCCGTAATGGTGAACGCGAAAAGAAAGCTTTAGAGTCCAATCTAGGCATCCCAGGTATGGACTACGGCCCGGAGGTGAATAAGCAAACTACCTTAGACTCCATCAAGGCCTCGATGGTGCGAGAGCACCCAGATCTCAAAGCACAAACATCCACCAGCTACGCTTCTCAACTCAACCGGTTTAAAAACCACATGCAGGTTGGCGACTTGGTTCTGATGCCAAGCAAGTTGCATAGAGGGCGAGTTTATTTTGGCTATGTTTCCGGCGATTACGAGTACCGCCCTCATGAGCCAAAAGAAATGCGGCACGTTCGACCAATCAACTGGTCAAGCGATTTCTTTAATCGCGATGACCTAGGAATAGACCTTCAGCGTTCACTGACTTCACTGCTTACTATTTGCCAGGTTTCTCGGAACCATGCCTTTGACCGAGTAGAGTCCGTCATCCAAGGCATGGGAGATCCTGACTTTTCCTCTGAAACTCCATTGTCACCGTCGTTTGACTGGCCGGAATTTTTCGCAGAACTCGCCACCAAACTTCTTGCCTTCAAAAACAACCGCGCGGAGCTACTCGAAAAACTAAAAGAGACTGCTGAAATCTCAGGACGCCCGCTCCGGTTCAAGCACCTATGGAAATGGCACATAGATGATGAAGAAGTGCCCGCTACTGATATGGATCCTTTTACCATCCTCGGTGTTGCTAACCGGCAAATTTCGACATCTAATAAGGTGGCAATTTGCCAAGCCTTTAAAACCGTCTTCGGAATTGAAGCCCCAGCACCAACGGATTTTTCGGGACTGCCCCAACTCAACAACTTACGCTCGTGCTTTGCTACGAAGCCGTCAGATGTTATTAATCTAAGTTTTTGGGAGAATAGCTGGAGCCTTTTCGCTTCGGCCCTCGCGGTGAGCCAATCGGATACGCCCGAAAATCGAGCTCAGTTTATACACGATTTCGACGTGATGACCAAAGACCGCCAGATCACGGCATACACCATGGCATTGTTCTGGGCGCGTCCCCGCTATTTCCTCACTTTCGATTCAGTCATCACCAAGTATCTTGCCCAAGACTCCGCGCTTGGAATCAATATTCAGAAAAATGTTTCGACGGGTAAAGATTATTTGCTTACACTCGATGAAATCCGAGATTGGCTTACTACTGCCGAGATCGAACCGGCTAATTTTCCCCAATTGTCTTACGAAGCATGGGTTTTCAACCAAGAACCAACCGATGCTACTGCCCAAACCGTAGAGTCTTCGTCGGAAGAGGATGTCTATACCATTTCTGCAATTATCGAAGACGGATGCTTTATCCCGAAAGACGATCTCGAACTAATGCTGGAACGCCTGAAGGAAAAGAAAAACCTGATTCTTCAAGGCCCGCCGGGTACGGGAAAGACTTGGCTTGCACGTCGCTTGGCATATATCTTGTGCAAGTCAGACGCAGAAGATGTAGTCACCTCCGTCCAATTCCACCCTTCTACTTCTTATGAAGACTTCGTTCAGGGTTTCCGTCCCAGCAGTAGCGGGAAGCTTGAACTAAAAGATGGCCCATTCCTCCAAGCAGTGGAAAAAGCTAAGGAGGACTCCAATCCACACGTAGTGGTGATTGAAGAGATCAACCGCGGCAATCCAGCGCAGATTTTTGGTGAGATGCTTACCCTCTTGGAAGCTGACAAAAGAAACCCTGAAAATGCGCTTACCACGCTTTATAGCAAAGAAGGAGAAGCAGTTTTCCTTCCCGATAACTTTTACGTCATCGGCACGATGAACCAAGCAGACAGGTCCCTTGCCATGGTAGATATGGCTTTACGTCGTAGGTTCGCTTTCATTAATCTCGTACCGCAGTTGGGATCCACTTGGCGGAATTTTTGTGTTTCCAACCGTAATCGCAATGACGAGGCTCTCAGTGAAATCGCGCGAAGGATCGAAAAGGTCAATCAATTGATCCGAGACGATTTCAATCTCGGTGATGACTACCTAATCGGACACAGCTTTGTTACTCCACGCCGAAAGCTTGCAGACAGTTCCTTCGATGCAACTATGGAATGGTTTGACCAGGTAGTAGCCTCGGATCTCAAGCCGCTCATAGCAGAGTATTGGTTCGACAATCCTGCGAAGCGAGAGCAGGCCCTCGATGTCCTCAACGGATAGTTCCCCTCAACCGGAAGACATATACGTTCCTATTCGAAGTGTATGGATGCTCCAGCTATACGCCTCGCAGTCTTTTATTGATGGGCATATATCCAACGCCTCGGTGGAAGACGCGGGTGTTGAGCTTCCAGAGCTGATCGGAACGATGCTGTGTGACGCTGTAGAAAGGCGTTTTCGGAGAGAATTGAGCATTGGTTTCACCCTTACCGAACGAGATATAACTCGGGTGCGAGGCCGAATTGACATGTACGAAACCACTCGCCACCAACTCCTTGAAAAGGGACTCATTGCCTGTGAGTTCAATGAACTCACCATCAATAGCAAAGTTAACCAATTCCTTAAGTACGCCCTCGAATATGCAGCACAAATGCTCTTAGACGTAAGCAGTTGCGATGCTGCGCACCGGTGCAAGGTGCTTGCTCGAAGGCTTACTCAAATGGGGGTTTCCAAGCCGAAATCGACAGCCTTCCCTCGTGGAAGGCTGTCTCCTGCAGATAAGAAACCGGTTGCAGTAGCCAGACTGCTTTTGGAATTGGCCGTGCCCGCGCGTGGGGATGACGCCCATACTCGATTCAGCAGAAAGCAACTCACGCAACACGAGCTCCGAAAGCTTTTCGAAAAGGCTCTATTTGGTCTGTTTCAATACCACCTCAGCCCTATCGGTTGGAAAGTAAGCAGCGGAGAATGGTTGCACTGGAATGCTCAACAAACGCCCAGACAATTACCGAGTATGCAGACAGATATCATTCTGCGATCCCCAGAAGGTGAAATTACAGTTATTGATGCCAAGTTCACGAATATGTTTATTGAGAATCGCGTAGGAAACGAATCCTTGAAGAGCCCGCACCTTTATCAGCTTTACGCCTACTTACGTAGCCAAGAAGCGCTTGGCGGAGAGTGGAAAACCGCAAAGGGCATCATGCTCTACGCTTCTTCGGGTCGAAGCTTACAGGATGAGACGATTTCATTCCTCCTCGACGGACACCCCGTAGCTTTCGCTAGCATCAATCTCGAAACCTCAATTCGTGAGTTTCGCCAGAAAGCGCTTCATCTTGTGGCCCCGAATCTCGAAGTCCTTTAGAAAGAATCTCACGAAAGTCCTTAATGACTCCCCAAGCTACGCAAGCAAAGAAGAGGTGAAACATAAGGGCGCAAAGCAGCCACGTTATGACCCCGAACTGGTGGTTCAGGAGCCATAACGTGGCTGAAAGTTGGGTCCCCTCGCGGTGGACGTGCAGCTGAGGCGGGCGAGGCGAAGGTGGCCTAGGCGAGGTTTTTGAGGGCGTCGGTGACAAGGCGCCAGAAACCGGCGTGGTCAAGGGTGGTGGCGACTTGGGTGTGGCAGGAGGCGTCGGCAGGCTCGCGCAGATCGGTGACGGTCATGCCGGTGGTCAGCGCGCCGGCGAGCTCGACGTGGACGGGGGCCTTGCGGGTCTGGACGATGTCCGGATCGATGAGGTAGGCGATGGTGCACGGGTCGTGTACCGGCGGGTTATCAAAGCCCTGGTTGGCCTGGTAGGCCTTGCGGAAGAAACCAAAGAGGCCGACGACGAACTCCGAGACGGGAGTATTTAGCGCCTTGATTTCGGACTCGACTTCTGGGGTGGCAAGCGCCTGGTGAGTAAGATCGAGGCCCACCATGGTCACGGGCCAGGGCTCTTCGAAGACGATGTGGGCGGCCTCAGGATCGATCTTGATATTGAATTCGGCGACTGGGGACCAATTGCCCTCGTGGTAGCCACCGCCCATGAGGACGACTTCCTTGACGCGCTCCACGATGCGCGGCTCCTTGCGCGCGGCCATCGCGATATTGGTAAGTGGGCCGGTGGGCACCAGGGTGATGGTGCCGGGCTCATGGGACATGATGGTGTCGATGATGAAGTCGATAGCGTGGACGTCGGCAAGCGCCGTGCTTGGCTCCGGAAGTTGGACGCCCTCGACGTCCATGCCGGTGGAGCCGTGGATGGCCTCGGCGACCTCGACGGGGCTCACGAGCGGGCGATCGCAGCCTGCGTACACCGGAACCTCTGGGTGGCCGGCGATTTCCTTGACCACCAGGGCATTGTGGGAGACTTTATCCAAGGTCTGGTTGCCGCCTACGGTGGTAATGCCCAGTAAGTCAATGGTGGGGTTGCCCATAGCTAGGAGCAAGGCCACCGCGTCATCGTGGCCGGGGTCGCAGTCCAGAATGATTTTTCGCGTCATGCCACGAGCCTACTTTCGGGCGTTGACGGCCGCCACGGTGTCATCGATGGACTCCGGGCGAGGAATGAGGAAGGACAGGGCAAGGGCCGCAAGCAGAATAATGACGCCGGCGATCATGCCCGCGCGGTAGCCGTGCTCGAAAGAACCGGAAACCGCGAAGAGCACGGCAAAGGACAGACCCGCGCCGAGGTTGAAGGCACCGGCGTTCATGCCGGGCAGGTAGCCCTGGTTATCGGCCGGTGAAAGCACAATGCCCAGGCCATTGAGCATAATATTGGCAATGCCGGCGTAGGTTACGCCCAAGAAAATGGAGACGAAGAGCAGGGTCCATGCGTTCGGGGCACCAACCACGAAGATAGAAATAATCAGGCCGACGACGGTGCCGATGAGGCCGGTTTGCAGGACGTACTTATATCCCAGCTTGGAGGCCATCCAACCAGCAATCGGGCCAAAGACCAAGCCCGCAAGGGCGTACGGGGTAAGGGTGACCCAGGAAATGGTGCTGGCGGAAATGCCGGCACCGGCGTCTGGGTCCTGGCCGAGGTTTGGAATGAGGCCGTTCATTACTGCAAAGACGCCGGTCATGGTGAGCAGCGTGGTAGAAAGCAGTGCCCACGTGCGGCGCTGCTTCAGGTAAGCCACCGGAACGAGCGGATCTGCGACCCTCTTCTCCACATTCCAGAAGGCCCAGAAGCCGGCGGCACCGATGAGGAGAAGGATGATGACGAGGAACCAATTGGCCTCGGCAAGCTTGCCGGCTTCGTTGAATGCGGTAAGAACGCAACCCAGCGCCACGGCCAGGGGTAGAACACCCGCCCAATCCATGCGCGGGGTTTCGGTGGCCGTGGACTCCTTGGTAAATACCTGCACCGCTACTACTGCGATGGCGCACAGTACTGCCATGGTCCAAAAGACCGAGCGGTAGCCGAAGTTGCCTGCCAGCCAACCGCCAGCCAGAGCATCCACGCCAGCAATGCCACCGTTTACCGAGGTCACAATGCCCAGCAACAGGGCGTACTGCTGCTCATTGAGGACCTGCTGGCGCAGCATAATCAGGCACAGCGGAACCGTAGGTCCTGCCACGCCCTGGATGATGCGGCCGATAAGCAGCACGGCGACGTTCGGTGCGACGGCGGAAGCCACGCAGCCCAGCGCAGCAACCGCCATCATGCCGACGAGGACCTTTCTGCGGCCGATGAGGTCGCCCCAGCGTGGAAGAAAGAGCGAGAACAATGCCGCGGCCGTAAAGAAGGCAGTCTGTGTCAGGCCGATCTGTGCGGTGGTGGCACTCAGCTCATCCTCCATCGTCGCCAAGGCGGGCGAGAGCATCGACGCATTGAGCTGGAAGGCAAACACCGCCGTAAGCAGTGCGAACATCAATGGGATATAGGAGCTGGGCTGGAGCTTTGGGGGCTCGGAGGTGGTGGAAGTCATGGCTTTAAACGTAGTTGATGAATCCTGCGCTCGATAGTGGAAAGCTTGGCTCAGCTAGTTCTCGCCCAAGACATGAAAAGTACTGCTTAACGCTCCAGATATTTTCTAATTGTCTACTATCCATAGTTTATGAAGATTCTCTCCTACATAATCGCTGTCGCAACGGTGATGCTTTCTTTGGCTTCCTGTTCCTCTCCGGAGTCACAGAAGGAAGAAACGACGGCACCTAGCACCTCCAGCACGGCAGATAGTTCAACTATCAGCTCCAGTTCCACAAGCTCTGCCCCGGTAACGTCCTCTTCGGAGCCACAACCGACAGCGAAAGCTGAGCCTTCGCTTGCCGACGCTCCCCTAACGAACACTGCCGAATCCACCGCAGAACCCACCCTGACCGAGTGCGTCTATGGCGGCGGTAGCTGGACCACCAACGGTTGGTACAGCGATGGAACTATCCGCTGGGCGCAAGAATGCCAAAACCTCCACGACGAGCAGATGGCAAAGTACTCCTACCGGTGCCCGCAAACGAATCACTACGTCTCCGATCCATCTCAGTGTTCCTCCCCGGCGGGCAGCGGGAACGGGGGTTCAGATTCGGATTTGCCCGCAGCGATGACACGAACCGGCGAGGTGGAAGAAGAGCACATGCGAGCACATAAATGGTGGGCGGATTGCGTGAACGCAAACTCCCCGGAGTACTGCCGAGAGAACGATCCATGGCAGCGAGGTGGTTACTGACGTTCTCTTACTATTGCCGCAGAATTAACCAGCGATTCACTGCGGCTATTTAGGCTGGAAAAGTTCCTTATAGGCCTTTTAACGGAGCTTTGTATGTCTGATTCAAATAGTCGTCCTTCTTTTAATCGTCGTAATTTCCTGCAGATTGCTGGTGTTTCGGCCGCGGCGGTGGCTGCTGGAATTAATGCACCGGCCAAGGCGGGTGCACAGTCGAGTCTGAGTTCATGGGGTTCTTCGCAAGGCGGTGAACTGCCGCAGGATTCGGAGCTTTTTGGCCTAGGTGTAGCGGCGGGCACGCCGCGGCACGATTCGATGATCTTGTGGACGCGCCTGGCCCCTGAACCGCTGGCCGAGGATGGCCATGGCGGCATGACCGGCGGCGATGTTCGCGTGGGTTGGGAAGTTGCGAAGGATGAGGGGTTTGGGGACGTCGTCAAGCAAGGCGAAGCACTAGCCCAACGCGAGCTGGCGCACTCGGTGCACCCGCAGGTGACTGGGCTGGAGCCTGCAACTGAGTATTTTTATCGCTTCCGCGTGGATGGCAAGGTGAGCCCAGTAGGTCGGTTTAAGACTCTGCCCGCGCCCGACGCAAAGGTGGATAATTTCACCTTCACCGTAGCTTCCTGCCAGGCGTGGTACCACGGCTATTTCACCCCATGGAAGCACATTGCGCAGGAACCGGACCTGGATATGACGATTTTCGTGGGCGACTACATCTACGAGTACGGCATTGTGGAAGGCGATAATCTCTGGCGCCAAGGCGCAAGCGTGCCTGATGTTTTCAAGGCCAAGGTGGAGACTCTGGAGCAGTACCGCCTGCGCTACTCGCTCTTTAAGTCCGATGAGAACCTGCAGGCCGCTCACGCGCGCGCCGCGATGGCGATTGTGTGGGATGACCACGAAGTAGAAAATAACTACGCCGGTAATTGGTCCGAGATTGGCACCAAAGCCGAGCACTTCCTTTACCAGCGCGCGGCTGCTTACCGTGCCTTTTACGAGAATCTGCCGGTTGCCCCGCCCGCGCTTCCCGAGGGCCCCAATAACCGCATCTATGATTCCTTCGACGTGGGCACGCTAATGCGTTTCAATCTGGTCGATACCCGCCAATACCGCGAAGCATCTGCAGAAGATGCCAGCATCTTGGGCGCGGAGCAGGAGCAGTGGCTCAACGATAAGCTCGCCACTTCCCCGGCACAGTGGAACGTGGTGGTCAATAGCGTGGTCGTCGTGCCGATCGCCGATAGCACCGATCAATGGGACGGCTTCCCCGCAGCGCGTCGCCGGCTTATCGAATCCCTTTCCAAGGTCAGTGACCCGATTGTCTTCACCGGCGATATTCATCAGCACTGCGCTGCCGAAATCCAATCTGAATCCGGCCAACCTGTAGGAGTGGAATTGGTTGCTACTTCCATTGCTTCCGATGGCGATGGCTTCGCCGGCTCCAAGAGCACCGAGTGGCTGGAAAAGCCATATGTGAAGGCCATGGATAAACGCCGCGGCTACATCAAGGTGCGCGCTTCCCGCGAGCACCTTGATTCCGAATTCGTCGTCGTGCCTTGGATCGAGCGTGATGATACCGCCCCGCGTGAGACTGCTTTCTCCTTCCGCACCAATGCCGGCGAGCACACGCTGCGCTCCCTCTAAACCCCGAAAGGACAATTCATCATGGGACTTTTTAGCTCGCTTTCCTCTTCTTCCTCTCGCCGCGGTTCTTCCCGCAAGAGTTCTTCTGACCAGGATTCCTCTGCCCCAGCTCCTGGTGCGGTTGCTGCTCCGCCGGCCGTAACCGGTGTTCAGGCAGAGTCGCAGCTCATGGAAAATTACGTCACCTGGGAGCCTGCCTCCTGGGACGTCGTTTTGGATCACTATCGCGTCATCGGCACTGATTCCAATGGTGTAGACGTGCTGTTGGGCAAGACGATCTTTCCCTTCTTCCGCCACTCCCGGCGCGATGTTGTCGGTGAAAAGTGGTCTTATTATGTCAAGGTGGTTGATGCTGCCGGTGCTGAGTCCTCTCCTTCTGGCAAAGCGACGTCTACCTCCCTGCCTTCGGTCACTGCTGGCACAGCGCTAGCTACGATTGGTTCCTTTGACCGAAAGGGCACGGAGTTTCAGTATTCCCCAAAGGACTACAAGAAGATCGTCACCGCGCATCCAGACCAGACAATCACTGTTGGACCGGATGCTACGCCCGCCGACGTCCCCTACCTTCTCCCCGGCCCCGGCGATAAGTGGGCGGGAAGCAAGGCTTACACGCTGAAGTGGACGGTGAAATTGGATAAGCCCACCGCGAAAGCGGCACTGGCGCTATGGCTCATTGACACTACCAAGCTCGGCGGCATTCTCGACGTCACTGTTAATGACTTTCATAAACAAGTAGAGCTCCCACAGGGCGCAACGCAAGGTTCGCGCCAAGGCGATGCCAGCGGGGACCCGACCCCGCTGCGCCCCGCAGCAATCGAGTTTGATCTCGCCGAAGATACCCTAAAGGAAGGAGAAAACCAGCTGGTTTTCACTCTCCGCGAAGGAGGCTGGCTTGCGTGGGATGCACTGGGGATTTTTGCTAAGTGACACCACTCAGACGGTGTTTTGCCTAGACTTGGAAAATTGTTCACCAATTTCTGATGTACGGTAGTAACATCTGCATACTCTATCTACCTCGCTAGCATCGCTAGTCTCCGGTGCTGAAAGGATTTAGCTCCCCTTATGCCTACTGTCTCTGATCGCCTAAACCGTGCCCAGCAGAATCATAATGCGGTGATTACCATCATCCCGTTTGATGAACACGCGGTGGATCTTTCGCCGACCCTCAAGGGGCTGCCGGTGGCGTTCAAGGACATTGTGAATGTGGCGTACGTACCAACCACCTGTGGCTCCAAGGTCAAAGCTGTCTGCACACCTGTGAAAGACGCGCCGGTGGTACAGCGTCTCACGGCCCAGGGCGCGCTGCCGGTGGCGAAGGCGAATCTACAGGAATTTTCCTATGGCATTTTAGGCGATGCCTCCGCGTACGGACGCGTTATCAACCCGCGCGATCCCGAAGTATGCGGCGGTGGGTCTAGCTCCGGGTCCGCCGCTTTAGTGGCGTGCGGTGCGCTCGACCTGACAGTTGGTTCCGATAGCGCTGGCTCGGTGCGCGTACCGGCCGCCTGCCAGGGCGTTTTGGGCTTTAAGCCCACCTTCGGGCTAATTCCGGTAGAAGGGGTCTTCCCCTTTGCCCCCAGCTTCGATTGCATTGGTTTCTTTGCCAGCTCCGTTGACCTAATTGAGCAGGCTTTTATCGCCACTACGGATGAGGAACCGGCCGCGGCACAGGACATTTCATCCATCGATGTCACCGCGCTTAAGGCCAAAGGCGAACGCTTTGCTGAACTCTTGGCGAAGCTGGAAACCTCGGACTTTGAACTCAGCGAGGGCGTAGATTTGGAAGAAACCATCGCCGCTACGGCCAAGCTCTATGAGCCGATGCGCCTGAAGGAAGTCTATGACGTCCACCGGCCATTGCTGGATCAGCGCGATAAGTACCAAGACGTTATCTTGCAGCGCGTTCTGGGTGGAGAAGATATCAGCCAAGAAAACTATGACGCGGCTGCACAGGGCGTAGAGAAGCTGCGCGAGGAAGCACTTGCTCTGCTTGGCGACGCCTCCATTATCCTCACCCCTACCCTCGATTCCGGTCCCCTCAAGTGGTCCAATATCACCCCAGACAATGCCGCGGAATCGGCTGCGAGCCTGCGGCGTTGGACCGAGCCTTTCAATGTGCTCGGATGGCCAGCTATTACCGTGCCGCTGCGCGGCGAAGAGGAAGAAGGAGTGGGTGATGCGGTGCAGGTCGTCGGCAAGCCGGGCGAAGACTTGACCGTCCTGCGCGTTGCCCGCACGCTGCAGGCCTTGCTCTAAGTCCCTGCTAGAAGGGTCTTTTCCTGCGTGCGCGGCCGCCAAAAGGCAGCCTCGACGGCGGTAAGTTCCTTGAAGTGCGCTGAGGTGAGCTCGTCCATCGCTTTGATATAGCCGGGGACCTCCTCGCGCGGCAGGCGCAAGCCCATGGTCAGGTGCGGGGTCCAGCGCGGCCCCCGCCCGTCTGGGTTGGCGGCACTGATTTTTCTCGCAGCAATTTCTAGCTCATCAGTGGTCTCAAGGAGCCAGGCCACGGTCTGCTTGCGCTTGGTGCCAAAAATGACGTTTCCTACCCGGCGAAAATCCGCGGGGATGACGGCCGGCAGCAGTTCGGCGGCCAAGTCCACCACTTCCGGCTGCATGTGCGGCGAAAAGGTCACCGTAATGTGCGGGCGTTGCTGCTGGATTGGAAAGCCGCGCTCAGCAAGACCGGCAAAGATGTCGCGCACCTGATCTTCCTGCTTTTTCGGCAGGTAGAGCAAGATATTATCCGGCGATGCTTTACTCACGAGCGAGCGTTCCCTTTCTATAGCGGAGTGCTTCCAGCGTACCGGCCATCGAGTAGGCAACCTCCTCTTGTGTCAACGCAAACGATTGCCGTTTAATGAGAGTCATGAGCACTACAGAGTCATCGCCCCTCATCCTCGCCATCACGGCGTGTCCGACGGGCATCGCGCATACCTATATGGCGGCCGAGAACCTCGAGGCCGCAGCCCAAGAGCTGGGCTACCGTATCAAGATTGAAACTCATGGTTCCATCGGCGTCGAGGGAACCTTTAGCAAGCAAGACATCGACGAAGCCGACGCCATTGTCATTGGTGCCGATACGGTCATTTCCAAGGACCGCTTCCACGGCAAGCGTCTCGAGGCCACCGGCGTGGACGAGGCCATCAAGCACCCGAAGGAACTGCTGAGCAGGTCCTTGAGCGCCACGCGCTGGGAGGGCTCTTCCGAGAAGACGGAGGAAGAGACGCCTCGGAAAAATAGCGTAGGCCAAACCTTGTACAAGGCACTGATGAACGGCGTCTCGCACATGATCCCATTCGTGGTCACTGGTGGCCTGCTCATTGCGGTGGCACTGTCCATCGGCGGCACGCCCACGCCTGAGGGCATGGCGATTCCGGAAGATAGCTTCTGGAATACAGTCAATGAGCTTGGCGCCCTGGCGTTCTCGCTTATGGTCCCGGTACTTTCCGGCTACATTGCAGTGGGCATCGCGGATCGCCCGGGCCTTGCCCCTGGCCTTATTACCGGACTCATCGCCACCACCGGCTCGCTTTACGGTTCTGAGGCAGGTGCCGGATTCTTGGGCGGCATTGTCACCGGTATTTTGTCCGGCTATGTGGCTCTTGCCATTAAGAAGATTCCGGTGCACAAGTTCATCGCACCGATTTGGCCCATCATCGTTATCCCGATTTTCACCACGCTCATCGTGGGGCTCATCTTCATCTTGCTCATTGGTGCGCCGGTCTCGGCCGCGTTCGAGGCAATGACCAACTATCTCGCTGGAATGCAGGGCTCCTCCGTCATCGTGCTGGGCCTTATCCTGGGCGCCATGATCGCCTTCGATATGGGTGGCCCCTTCAATAAAACGGCCTTCCTCTTCGGCGGCGGTATGATCGCGGCCGGCAATGCGGCGCCGATGGGCATGGCGGCATGTGCGATTGCCGTACCTCCCCTCGCCGTGGGCGTAGCTACGCTCCTGCGCCGCCGCTGGTTTACCAAGGCTGAAAAGGATGCGGGTATCGCCGCGTTGTTCATGGGATTCTTCGGCATCACCGAAGGCGCCATCCCGCTTGCGGCTGCACGCCCGCTACAGGTCATCCCCGCCAATGTTGCCGGTGGTGCCGTAGCCGGTGCGCTCGCCGGTCTTTTCGGTGCACAAGACCACGTCATGCACGGCGGCCCGATCGTCGCGGTGCTCGGCGCGGTAGATAACGTCGTTGGCTTCTTTATCGCCATGCTTGCCGGCATCGCTGTCTGTGCTGGCCTTATTCTCCTGCTGGTGGGATTGACGCAGCGCAAGGATAAGCCGCTTGTTGCTGTCGATACGATTAGCCTTGATAAAGATCTGGGTTCATCTAGCGAAGAGGTCATTCGCTCCATGGTGAAGCTTACTTCCTCCCGCATGTCCGATATGGAGGCGGTAGCTGGGGCTGCCTTAAAGCGCGAGTCAACCCGCTCTACCGGGGTAGGCCACGGCGTGGCCATTCCACACGCACGCTCGGCCGGCGTGAAAGTGCCCACCCTTGCCTTTGCCCGCCTACCCGAAGGTATTACATGGGGAGAAGGCGAAGAACCGACTAACCTTGCCTTCCTTATCGCTGTGCCTGATAATGCCGGCAAGCAACACCTCAAGCTGCTGTCCAAGCTGGCGCGCAGCATCATGAAAGAAGACTTCCGCAACCAGCTTTATGGCGCACAAACCCGCAAGGAAGCAGCCGAGATCATTTCCTCGGCTCTTTCTCCTGCCCCAGCTTCTCAAGGGACAGAAGCGCCCGCAAAGGCATAATACTTCGTTCAATGTGGCGCTCGGCGATTCATCGCCGGGCGCTTTTCTTATTCCTTTCTAAACCCCGTTCACCGAGCGCACAACGACGCCGAGAGACAACTGCCGGGCAACACCCATAGAAGCAAAGGACAGGTAGAGGTTAAGCAACCTAGTAAATCTCACGATCTTTATAGGTTCAACCAAGAAACGGACGCGTTTGCCTATGCCTGACTTAAAACTCCACCCTCATGACTCAAGCACTTACTGCTTCTCCGAGAATCTAAGACACTGACTAGAAACCACCCCCGTTGGGGAGGAGAAATACGCAACCGACTGAGGGATTTCAGGAGTTTCCTAGCTCAATTCGAGAAATAACTAAGAAGCAATTAGTTATACGGAACATCAACTTCAAATATTCTAATAATTGCTGTTCAAGTCGATTTTATCTGCTGGAATTGATTAACTTTTAAACAAAGGGGAACGGATTTTTCTGTTGATTCTCCCAGTTTCCCGCCTGATTCTCCGCCAGGTTACAGAAGAAAGGTTCCGCTCATGTTCACCCCTACTATTCGCTTCTCCACCAAAAAATTTATAGCCCCTGCCCTTGCAGCAGCCATCGCATTGGGCATGTGCGTTGCACCCGCTGAAGCCTCCAGCTCCCTAAGTTCCTCGGGCAACTTTAATGGCGCGAACCTTCCGGTGCCGACGCTAAACCTTCCCGCCGCGCCGGCTACAGCAGCAAAGCCCGCCGCTCCGGCTTCCAATCGCGTGCAGAGCATCATCAACCACACCAACGAATACCGCCAGGCACACGGCCTGCGCCCGGTTCGCGCTAATGCCGCACTCAATGGGCTGGCTCAAGATTGGGCCGACCAGCTGGTGCGCGCTGATAAGCTCAGCCACCGCCCGCAGCACTGGAACTACTACCCTTCCAATATCCCGGCCGGCGGCGAGAATGTCTTGCAGGCGTGGAGCGACTATTCCGATGCCCTTCTGGTCAAGCTTTGGTACGAATCCCCGGGGCACCGCAAGATTATGCTGGACCCACGCGCCAAGACCATCGGAGTCGGCGTTGCCATTAACTCTGAAGGCAAGCTTTACGCTGTCCAAAACTACGGCCGCTAAAGATTTCACAAGCTAGAACCTTCGGACCCTTGGGCTCTAGCAGGCCATGCCACCTCCTCCCGGACCTCTTACCCGGGACGGGGCGGTTTTCTCGCGCCTAGGTGGGGGTGCGCACGCGGGTAAACGAAACGTAACCGTCTTCACAAATGACAGTGGCGAGGGTTACACTTAATGACATTCGAATTGTTCAACAATCTTAAGGACGGTGTTGAATGTCCTCGCTCCATATCGATCTCAATGCGGATTTGGGAGAAACCACTGCGGGCAATCCGGTCGCAGATGACGCGGCAATGCTGGAGATGGTGTCCTCCGCAAACGTGGCCACCGGCTTCCATGCGGGCGACCCACACTCGATTGCCGGCACGCTCAAGGCGGCAGCAGAAGCAGGCGTGACCGTAGGCGCACACGTAGGTTATAACGACGCCGCAGGTTTCGGCCGCCGTTTTATCGATTACAACCCGGACGAGCTAGCAGACGAGGTGACCTACCAAATTGGCGCTCTCGACGCTTTGGCCCGCGCCAATGGCACCAAGGTCTCCTATGTAAAGCCGCACGGGGCGATGTATAACGCAATCGTGAAAGATGAGGCGCAGGCAGAAGCCGTCATCAAGGGCATTAAGGCCTTTGGAGACTTGCCGGTGATGTTGCTGCCAGGGGGTGTAGCGGTGGACGTCGCCAAGCGCAGCGGGCTTAACGTCATCCGTGAGGCCTTTGCGGACCGCAACTACAACCCCGATGGCACGCTGGTCTCGCGCAAGGAAGCCAATGCGGTGCTCGGCAGCGCCGATGAGGTGGTGCAGCGAGTGCTTGAGGTGGCGCAGACCGGGTCGATTACAGCCGTGGATGGCACGAAGCTCGAGGTGGATGCGCAATCCGTATGCACCCACGGTGATTCGCCCGGCGCGGTGAAGCTGCTGCGCGGCGTGGTGGAGCGCCTGCGGGAAGAAGGCATCGAGATTCGGAGCTTTATCTAATGCACATTAATTTTGTGGGCACGCGCGCATTGCTCATTGACCTGGATGGGCTAAATCAGGTCATGGATTGGCACGCGGCGCTTTCTGCCAAGCCGTTGAAGAATCAGGTGGACTGCATCGCGGCCGCCACTACCCTACTGCTGACTTTTGAAGCGCCCGATTCGGCACGGGATGCAGCGGAATTCTTGCAGGACTTCTCCCCTGCCACAGCCGCGACCGCAGAGGCGCGCACGGTAGAAATCGATGTGCTCTATGACGGCGAGGATATCGATGGGGCCGCAGACCTGCTTGGCCTCTCGCGCGAGGCACTCATTGAGTGGCATACCGCCACCGAGTGGACCGCGGCCTTTGGTGGCTTTGCCCCGGGATTTACCTACTGTGCGCCGTCGGACCCCTCCCAGGCGCGTGCGGTGCCCCGGCGGTCCAATCCCCGTACCGCGGTGCCGGCCGGTGCTGTGGGTATCGCGGGTGAGTTTTCTGCGGTGTACCCGCGCGTTTCCCCGGGCGGCTGGCAGCTGCTGGGCACCACCAATACGCCGATGTGGGATTCCAATGCCAACCCACCGGCCTTGGTACAGCCGGGTGACCGCGTGCGCTATCGCAGCGTGGATAAGCTGCCGGAGCTTGTTGATCACTCTGCCCGCTCGAAGCGCGCCCCTGCCCGCTTGCCGCGCATGGAGGTTATCGATGCCGGCCTGCTCACCCTCTACCAGGACTTGGGACGCCCCGGTGTGGGCGATCTCGGCGTGACCCCCTCCGGGGCCGCCGACCGCGCCGCCGCCGCGACCGCCAACGTGGCCGTGGGCAACCCGCGCGGGGCAACAGTGCTGGAGAATATCGGCGGCATTAAGCTCCACGCGCTCACCGATACCGTCATTTGCGTCACCGGCGCGACCGCGCGTGTGCGCCTCGGCGAGATGCCGGTTCACCTTGCTCGCCCCGTGCTGGTCACGGCCGGGCAAACCGTCACGGTAGACCCTGCGACGGTAGGCATGCGCAATTACGTTGCCATCCGCGGCGGCATCATCGCCGAATCCGAGCTCGGCTCGGCGGCCACCGACGTCCTTTCTGGCCTTGGCCCGGACCCGGTCACCACCGGCGATGTCATCGGCGTGCTGCCGCGCTCTACCGGCATGACCGACGCCCAGCTGGCCAACCCACTGCGCGTGCGTGAAAGCTCCGATGGAAAAACCCGCGCCACCCTGCGCTGCGTACTCGGACCGCGCGATGACTGGTTTGGTGATAATGTTTCCGCCTTCCTGGATACCGAGTGGACCGTCACCTCGGATTCCAACCGCGTGGGCCTGCGCCTCGATGGCGAAGAACCAATTGAACGCGTTAAAGACGGCGAGCTCCCCTCCGAGGGCATGGTCGCCGGCTCGATCCAAATTCCGCCCAATGGCAAGCCCGTGGTCTTCCTCCGCGATCACGCCGTGACCGGTGGCTACCCGGTCATCGCCACCGTATTGGAAGAAGATATCGATATCGCCGCGCAGCTGCCGCCCGGCGCGCGCGTGAAATTTGAACTCGTAGCACCCCAAGCCTTAAACACTGGAGAACAGAATGCAGATTAAGACCGTCCTCATTGCTAACCGCGGCGAGATTGCCGTGCGTATCGCCCGCGTCGCCCGCGACCTGGGCATTAAGTCCATCGCCATTTATTCCGAAGCAGACGCTGGTGCCTTGCATACCCAGGTAGCGGATGAAGCTTATGCGCTGCCGGGCAATACCGCGGCCGATACCTACATGAACGTGCCCGCGCTGCTTGATATCGCGGTGCGCGCCGGCGCCGACGCCATCCACCCGGGCTACGGCTTCTTGTCCGAGAACGCCGACTTTGCCCGCGCGGTTACCGAGGCCGGCATGATCTGGATTGGCCCTTCCCCGGAATCCATCGAGTTGCTCGGTGACAAGATCGCTGCGCGCCGCGTGGCCGAGGAAGTCGGCGCGCCGCTGGCACCGGGTACCTCCGATCCGATCGATGACTGGCAGGAGGCCCGCGCCTTTGCCGAAGAGCACGGCCTGCCCATCGCTATCAAGGCCGCTTATGGCGGCGGCGGACGCGGCTTGAAGGTCGTGGACAATATGGAAGAGATTGAGGGCGCGTTCAACTCCGCCGGGCGCGAGGCCATGGAGGCTTTCGGCCGCGCCGAGTGCTACGTGGAGAAGTTCCTCACCCACCCGCGCCACGTCGAGGCCCAGGTGCTGGCCGATGCGCACGGCAATGTGCGCGTGCTCGGCACCCGCGATTGCTCCACCCAGCGCCGCTTCCAAAAGCTCATTGAGGAGGCTCCGGCGCCCGCGCTTTCCGACGCCCAACGCAACGGCATCATCGAAGGCGCGCGCTCCATTTGTTCCAAGGTGGGCTACACCGGCGCCGGCACCGTGGAATACATCGTTTCCGAGGACGGCACCATTTCCTTCCTCGAGGTCAATACCCGCGTCCAGGTCGAGCACCCAGTTACCGAGGTAGTCACCGGCACCGATATCATCGCCGAGCAATTCCGCATCGCGGCCGGCGAACCGCTGTCCTTTGATGAGGATCCGCAGTCCCAGGGTCACGCTTTTGAGTTCCGCATCAATGCCGAGGACATCCTCAATGGCTTCGCCCCGTGCCCCGGCACCATCGTCTCCTTCGAGCCGCCGACCGGCCCGGGCATCCGCGTGGATTCCGCGGTGCGCTCTGGCTCTATCATCCCGCCGTACTATGACTCCCTGATTGCCAAGCTGGTGGTGTGGGGCCCGACCCGCGAGATTGCCCTGGCCCGCGCCCGCTTTGCCCTGCGCGAGTTCACCGTCACCGGCGTGCGCACTGTACTGCCGTTCCACCGCGACATGATGGATGAGCCAGCACTCATCGGCACTGCTGCACCGGCCGAGGACACCGCTGCCGCTGGTGCCTCTGAAATCGGTGTTTTCACTGACTGGGTGGATCACAACTACCGCCCGTCCGCTACTAACCAGGTGGAAAAGGTCGAGGCCATCTACACCCAGCGCCGCACTGTGGCCGTGGAAATCGACGGCAAGCTGGTCAACGTCGGCGTGCCCGTGGACTTCCTCGCCGCGCCGGGCGCCGGCTCGGCCGGTGGTTCTGCCTCCACCGCGCCATCTTCGGCCGGCGCGCAGTCCACCGATGACAATGCGGTCACCTCCCCGTTCGAGGCAAACCTCGTGGCCTGGAACGTTGCGGACGGCGATACCGTGGCCGAGGGCGATGCCATCGCCACCGTCGAGGCCATGAAGATGGAATCGGCCATCAAGGCTCCGCGCGGCGGTACCATCAAGCTCCTGGCTGCAGAAGGTGACCGTCTGGATTCCTCCAAGGTCATCGCGACCATCGATTAGCGCTCGCACCATCGTTATGCACCTCATTTCAATGTGAGGTGCATAACTTTTTAGTACAGTTGTGGTCATGCTTTCCCAGTCTGTCGCCTCCGAGCTGCGCGAGGCCATCTCTGCCGGCGAGTTTCAGCCGGGCGAGCAGCTCAGCGAGGTCAAGGCGGCCGAGCGCTTTCACTGCTCGCGCAATACCCTCCGCGAGTCTTTCACTAGGCTTGCCGCGGAGCGCATTGTCGAGCGCATCCCCAATCGCGGCGTCTTCCTCGCGACGCCGGATACTGACTATATCCGTGACCTCTTTGCCGCCCGCGCGGCCATCGAACCGGCGGCGGTGCGGTGGGGCGCTTTTGCCGACGCCCCCTCGCTCGTCACCCTCACTTCCTCCGCCTTCGACTACGCGGCACGCGGCGAGCACCAGGAAGTCTCCGCCATCAACCAGCGCTTCCACCGCACGCTGGTCGCCGCGCTGGGCTCGCCTACGCTCAATGAGCAGATGGATAATCTTCTCGCCCGCATGCGGCTCACTTTCCTGCTGGCCATCCCGCGCTACCCGCAGCTGCATGCGGACCACATTCAAGGAAATATCACCTTGGCCACGCTCATCGCGGATGGAAAACGCCGCGAAGCCGCCACGCTTGCGCATGACAGCCTCATGAATACCTGCGAGAAGATCCTCGCCGTGCTGGACGATTAAGGAATGAGGAAATCTTGATCCCGGGCGTTGGTCACGAGCATCTGGCCCGGCGCGTGCGTAATAGCTAAGCGCGGCTTAGATTCCATCACGATGGCCTGCGGGGTCACACCACAGGCCCAAAAGACCGGCAGGCAGCCCTCTGGCACTTCGCCCGGATCGCCAAAGTCGGGGCGGGACAGATCCTCAATGCCAATGGCCGCCGGGTCACCCACGTGGACCGGGGCGCCGTGAACCGATGGGTAACGGGAGGTAATCCGCACGGCATCGGAGACCTGCGCGGCCGGAATCGGGCGCATGGAGACCACCATGGGACCAGAAAAGACACCGGCCGGAGTGGTGGGAATCGAGGTCTTAAACATCGGCACGTTGCGCTGCTGGGCGATGTGCGCGACCTCAATGCCGTTATCCTGCAGCGCAGTCTCGAAGGTAAAAGAGCAACCGATAAGGAAGCTGACCATGTCTGGGGTGTAGTACGAGGTGGCGTCGGCAAGCGTGGCTGTATACTCGCCGTTTTCAAAGACGCGGTAGGCCGGAATATCGGTGCGGATGTCCCCACCCGGCAGCAGCCCGGAGGTATACTGACCAGCTTCCAGCACGCCCACAATCGGGCACGGTTTGGGATTGCGCTGGGCAAAGAGCAAGAAATCAAACGCGTATTCCTGCGGCACGGCCAGCAGGTTAGCCTGCATGAAACCGCGGGCGTGCCCGGCGGTGGTGGCCATGTCATGCCTGCGCGCATACTCGCGCACCTGCTCCGGGGTCTGCATTATGCCCACAGCTCGGTGATGCCGGAGAAAGCCTTGAAGCCGATGATGATGGTGAGTCCCCACGCCAGGGTGCCGATAATCAGCAACCACTTGGGATACTTGTATCCCTGCAGGAGGTCGCGGCGGCGCCAGGCCACCCACATCACGAGGGCGAAACCGATGGGCAGGATCAGGCCATTGATGGCACCGGCGAAGATGAGCAACTTCTGTGGCGCGGAGTTGATGGCCACGAAGACTACCGTGCACACCGCAATGAAGACGATGGTGAGGATATTGCGGGTGCGCGTCGAGGTGTCCTGGGAGGTCACGAAGGATACCGAGGTATAGGCGGCACCGATAACCGAGGACAAACCGGCCGCGAAGAGGACCACGCCGAAGGCACGCAGGCCAAACTCGCCGGCGGCATTGTAGAAGGCATCGGCCGCGGTGTTGTCGTCCGAAAGCGCCACGCCGGTGGCCACCACACCGAGGACCGCCAAGAAGAGGAGCATGCGCATGATGCCAGTGACCACAATGCCGCTTACCGAGGTATAGGTAATGTTCTTGACGTTTTCCACGCCGGTGTGGCCGGAATCGATGAGGCGGTGCGCGCCGGCAAAGGTGATATAACCACCCACGGTGCCACCGATGATGGTGGTGATGACGAAGAAATCGATTTCGCCCGGCGCGACGGCATTCTTGAGCGCCTCGCCCACCGGTGGCTGGCTGACCACAGCAACGTAGAGCATCAGCAGGATCATGACCGCGCCCAAGACCGCGACGAGGCGGTCAAGCGCCATGCCTGCCTTCTTGGAGAGGAAGATAAAGATCGCGATGGCCGCGGCAATGACGCCGCCGATGCGCGAATCGATGCCCAGCATCGCGTTAATGCCTAGGCCAGAACCGGCAATATTGCCGATATTAAAAACCGCGCCACCGATGAACACGAATACGGCAAGCACCCAGCCCAGGCCAGGGAGCACGGTATTGCCCAAGGTATTGGCCCGCATACCGGTCACGCAGAGAACGCGCCACACATTGAGCTGGATAGCGATGTCCACGAGGATGGACAGCATAATCGCAAACGCGAAGGATGCCCCCATCTGCACGGTAAAGACCGAGGTCTGGGTCAAAAATCCCGGACCGATGGCGGAGGTGGCCATAAGGAACATGGCACCGGCCATGGCGCCGAGGCCTTTGGGCGGGGTCTTGTCCCCCGCCTGCGCCGGAGTGGCGTGTGATGTCTCAGCACTCACTATATTTCACCTTTCGTGATGCAGGTCGCATTAGTTTGTGATGCGCATCATCTTAAAGGTTGCTATGCCTTTTGTTCAACAACTTTTATGCGTTGTGGGGTGACTCGGGGGTGATCTAGGCTACTTTTCTCGTTCGTTTTCCCAGGTGGCTGGCGATTATCCGCAAAGCCTCGTCCGGCGCTTTCATATCGCTGGGGCCAAAGCGCAGCACCACGTATCCGCGGTTTTCTAGCGCTCGCTGCCTCTTTATCTGCTGCTTGACCACGTGGGCGGGTGCCTCGCCATAGGTGCCGTCATACTTGGCATCGCCATCGACCTCGAGTACCAGCCAGCCATCGAGACAGAGATCTGCCCGATATTTCCCGAGCAGCGGTTTCTGCGGCTCAATTTTCACCTGCGGGAAACGCTCAATAATGAGGGCTCGCAGATAGGACTCATAGGGCGATTCCGATCCGCCATACGCGTGCTCGATAACCTTACGCATGGCTGCTTGTCCCTTCGTGCGCTGCATCTTTGCAAGCTCTTCGCGCAGGTCGTATGTGGTGACGTCGTGTTGGCCGAGGGCAGAATCGGTAGCTACCAGGCCATCTGGGAAGCCGTGTAGCCGAGCGATTTCAAGGCAGGTGCGGGCAGGATTCGTGGCGCGCACACCCGCTATCGACACCATGGATTCTTGAAGGGACTTTACTCGGCGGTACCGGTAGCCTTTCGGGGTGAGCCTGCGTGGGGGCACGCTTCCCGAAGGCACCGCTAACTCCACCTCCTCCCCTGCCGTAGAAATTACCCACATTCCCCACAACCGCGCGGCCGATTTACCGATGAGGACGGCGCGGTGGATGCTCCACCCGGCAGCGACTACTTTGGCGAATTGTTGTTTTATGGCGCACCCATTGCCTCCAGGTGGCTGTGGGAACGGCGATCCAGGGCGCTATCTGGGTGAGCTCACCGCGCTGGAGGGCTAAATGGTGCGGACTTTCGGCTCCGGCGTAACGAAGGTTGATGAAGTGATCTGTAATCATGGTTTCATCTTCTCGGCTGGCGGGGCGGGGCGCGCTTCATGAGGCTCAGGAAGGTGAATTTCCGAGGACCTTGAGTGAGGGGCGGAACTTTAGGTCCAAGGTGATCGGGCCGATTTGAGGGCGTTGAGGCTGATTTGAGGGCGGGTTGTGCTCAGATCGGCTCGATCACATTCGACCTAAGGAGAAGTAGTTCACAGCGGCGGTGTGGGGGATAATTCAGCAGCGCGGTTAACCGTGCTTTACTAGAGATAATGGAACCCATCGAGCTCTCAGAACTAACCGGTACGCAATCGCGCACCTACGGCACCCGCAAGATCACCTCGGATATGGTCTCGGCACCAATCCATGTTGCGGTCGCGCTCTGGGACGAGCGTTGGGATTCCGCCCCCAACGGCACCATCGAAGGCTGGGTCATCGCGGTCAATACCAAGCAGACGCGTTTTGTGCGCCGCGGCCAAACGAAGAAGGGCGATATCGTCGATATCGCCGTGCGCGAGGTCAAACGCGCGCTCAAGGGACTCGACGGACGAGTGTGGATTGTCACTGGTCGCAGGCAGAATGCGTTGCGAGCGGCACTCACGGCTGACGGTTTCACGGTGACGGGAAGCTTTGCGGGAGAAAATAGGGCGTCGAAAAGCGCGAGCTCTGTGCGCAGAAAACAAGCCGGCCTGACCGCCCGGAAGGCCCGCAAGATGGGTGAGGCGCCGAAAAAGATGCAAGCGACACAGGTAGAGACGCCGAAAGCACACTGGTGGCCGAACTTCTCGCGCGCCTCCTCGTGGGCCGAGGGCGACGTGGTGCGCATAGCCACCGATGCTTCCTCGGATACCGTATTCAAGGGGTCGATGTGCTTCGTTGCGGGAAACGGCGACTACCGATTGCGAACTCGAGAAACCAAGGCGAGCACCGATGAGCTCGAACTCGAAGCACTGACGCTCGCGCTGAAATACCTGCTCAAGGTGGGTGCGCGCAAGGCGGTCATTGAGTCCGATTCCGTAGCCGCTTTGGAGGCGGTCGAGCAGATTGTGCATAAGCGCGGCTCTAAAGCATCACGGCCGGGGCGCACGTGGCGAGGGGTGTCTTCAGGTGCGCGGTCGCGATTCCAGCAAGCTTGGGGCGATATCCAAGGCCAATGCGAGGTCGACATTCGCCGTGTGCTCGGGCATGCGGGCGATCCGCTGAATCGGGCGGCCGACCAGATTGCGTACATGGGGTTGCGCGCGATTGCGCATCCGATGAAGCAGTCTCGCGAGACGCTGCGCGAGGGGATTCAGAAAGCTCTCTCGGCGTTGTGAACCAAACGCTAAAGGCTTAGGGCTGATCTGATCAGGCCGAATTGAGGGAGTTAGGGCAGATCTGAGGCGGCCCAGCCTTCAGATCAACCTGATCAGTATGGACCTAACGACAATTGGCGCGCTGGGGGTCACATCTGAGCCAGCCGGCCTGCGGAGCTTAAGCTAGGCGGCGGGCGCCGTCTCCCGGGCGGGCCACCAAGAAGGTGGGTTCTGGGAAGCCGCGTGATGCTGCGGCGTCGTTAATGGCCTGGGCAGTGGACTCGACGTCGGAGCGCGGGATGAGCGCGATGACTGCACCGCCGAAGCCGCCGCCAGTCATGCGGGCGCCGAGTTCGCCGGCCGCGGTGAAAGCGGAGTCGAGTTCCGGAGTGGTGACTTCGTACAGGTCGCGCAGGGAAAGGTGGCTTTCGCGCATGAGGCGGCGGAACTCTGCCGGGTCGGAAGAGGTAAGCGCGGTGGCGGCGGCTAAGGTGCGGTCAGTCTCTTCCACCACGTGGCGCACGCGGCGGTGGTATAGGTCAGCCTCCTGGGGGTTGACGGTCGCGGCGAAGGCGACGGCATCTGGGATTTCGCGGATGGAGCGGCCGGCGGCAGCCTGGACGGCGTCGATGACGCCGCGGCGGGAGGCATATTGGCCGTCGGAAAGCGTGTGCGGCGCATTGGTGTCCGCGATGAGCAGCACCATGTCCTGGGCTTCGATATTGAACGGCACGCGCTCGACGGCGCCGGCGGAAAAATCCAGGAATAGCGCCTTGCCGCGCTGGCCAAAGAGGCTGGCATTTTGGTCCAAGCCGCCGGTAGAGGCGCCAACCACCTCGTTTTCGGCGCGGATGCACGCCTGGGCCAGCTGCGCGCGGGCGGCGTCATCGGGGGTGTGGCCGTGGCAGAGTTCGTAAGCGGCCACGGCCACGGAGCACTCGAGAGCGGCGGAGCTGGACAGGCCAGAGCCGACGGGGACATCGGAGACGATGGCAATATCGAGGCCGGTGCAAGTCAGAACGTCCGCGGCAGTGGCGGCCCAGACGGTGCCGGCAACGTAGCCGGACCAGTTGGAAGGGTGGCCGGGGCGGACATCGGAGAGAGGGAGGCTGGCCTGGGCAACGCTGCCGTCGTATTCGGAGGCTATCCGGAGAAGGCCATCGGTGCGGGGTGCGACGGCGACGGCGGTGTTTTGTTCCAGCGCAAAGGGGATGGAGGCGCCGCCGGCGTAATCGATGTGCTCGCCGATGAGGTTGACGCGGCCGGGAGCAGCCCACACGCCGGCGGGCTCGGACGCGTCCGAGAAGGCAGCGGCGAAGAGGTCGCGGGCTGCGGCGACAAGCTCCGCATCGCTGCGGGTGTCAATCCAGTTAAGCATCCCAGATCTCCTTAAAGCGGGCGGCGATGCGCTCCGGGGTGGTGTCATTGATCCACACGGCCTGCGAGGACTCGGAACCGGCGAGGTACTTCATGCGGCCGGGCGAGCGCATGAGCGAAAAGAGCTGCAGGTGCATGCGGATGCCGGGGCGCAGTGCCTCGTCCACCGGCGCTTGGGTCCAGCCGGCGATATACGGGGTCTTGTCCACGCCATCGAAGAAGCGGTCCACGGCGGAGTACAGCTTCTTGAGCAGGGGCGCGAGGTCGGCGCGTTGGGCGTCGGTAAGCGCAGCGAAATCGGGTACTTCCTCGTTGGGCAGGACCATGGCTTCCAGCGGCCATTTGGCGGCGGCGGGAACGAAGACGGTGAAGTGCTCGGTCTCGGCGATGATGCGGGTGCCGGCGGCGCGCTCGCGATCGAGGAGATCCTGGAAGAGGTCGCCATCATAGGCGCGGGCGGAATCCACGATGGAGCGCAGGCGCGGCGAGAGGAAGGGATAGGAGTAGATCTGGCCGTGCGGGTGTTGGAGGGTCACGCCGATTTCCTCGCCTCGGTTTTCAAAGGGGAATACCTGCTGCACGCCGTCGATCTGGGATAGCGCGGCGGTGCGGTGAGCCCAGGCCTCGATGACGGTGCGGATGCGCGATTCCGGCAGGTCCTTGAAGGACAGGGCTGGGTCCTCGGTAAAGCACACCACCTCGCAGCGGGCGCGGGCCGGAAGGCGCGGCACCACGCCGAGCAGGTTGTCATCCTCTGGGTGCTCGATGTCCGCGGCGGTGGCAAAGGACGGGAAGCGGTTTTCAAAGACCACTACGTCATAGCTGGGGCTGGGGATCTCCGTGGGTAGCTGGCCTTCGCGCGTGGGTGCCAGCGGGTTCTCGTTGGCCGGTGGCAAGAAGGTGCGGTTCATGCGGTGGGCAGCAAAGGCTACCCAATCCCCTGTTAGGGGATCCCGGCGCATTTCGGAAGCGGGGGCGACGGTGGGGATGTCGCGGGCGTCGACAAGCACGCGGTCGGGGTGGGGCTGGTCGTCGAAGTAGAGGATCTCGCGGCCGTCGGCAAGCGTGGCAGAGGTAATCTCAACCATTAGTTTTCTCCTGGGATGGTGATGGGCTTCAGGCGCGCCCACAGCACAAAGGCGGCGGCCACGGCCAGCAAAGCAAGGCTTGCCCATAGGTTATCGCTGGCGTTCTTTGCCTGCCCGGTATCCGGGTTGATGCCTGGGTCAAGGAAGAAATAGCAGCCGAGCAAAATCAGGCCGTAGAGGCCGAGGAGTGCGGCGATGACATTGCGCAGGTCGAATGCACCCGCGCGCTTTTTCTCAGACATGTTGGGCTCCTTAGGCGAAGATGACGTTGAGGGCTACGGCCATCACCAGGCAAATGATGCCCAGCGGGACGGTCTGCTGGTACCACGGCAAGGACTTTTCGGTGTAGTCCTCAAAGTGGTCCTTGGGGGTCACGGAAGAGACGAAGCCAACCAGCTCGCTATCCGGCTTGGGCTGGGTGAACAGGGTGACCACAATGGATACCAGGATATCCACCACGAAGGCCACACCGGCCGCGACGAAAGCGGTGCCTTGGCCGGGCAGGTTGATCATGTCCGTGAAGGATGCGACGTACCAGAAGGCAATGGCGGAACCGGTACCGGCTACGAGTCCGGACCAACCGGCGTGCGGGGTCATGCGCTTCCAGAACATGCCCAGAATGAAGGTGGCAAACAGCGGCGCATTGAAGAAGCCAAACAGGGTCTGCAGGTAGTCCATGATATTGCCAAAGTTTTGCGCGAGCAGCGCGGTGAAAATGGCAATAGCGGTGGCGATAATCGTGGCGATGCGGCCGAACTTCAGGTAGTAGTCATCCTCGCGGTCCTTGACCACGTAGGTCTGCCAGATGTCATAGGAAATGACGGTATTAAAGGCGGAGATATTCGCGGCCATGCCGGCCATGAAGGAAGCGAGCAGGCCGGCGATCGCCACGCCCAGCAGGCCATTGGGCAGAAGGTCGCGCATGAGCAGCAAGATGGCGTCGTTGGGCTCCGCGCGCTCCTCCATCAAATCGGCCACGGAGACGGAGGCAACCATGCCCGGGATGACCACGAGGAAGGGCACGAACATCTTGGGGAAGGCGCCGATGATCGGGGTCTTGCGGGCGGCCGAGATGGAATCGGAGGCCATGGCGCGCTGCACCTCGACGAAGTTGGTGGTCCAGTAACCAAAGGAAAGCACGAAGCCGAGGCCCAGCACGATGCCGATGACGGACCACACTGGGTTCTCAAAACCGGAGATGTCCGTGCCCGGCCACGTGTGGAAGTGCGAATCCTGGGCCACCGCGTCCTTCAGCCCATTCCAACCGCCAACGCGGTTCAAACCAATGATGGTCAGCGGGGCGAGGGCGGCGATGATGACGAAGAACTGGAGGACCTCGTTATAAATGGCAGCCGAAAGGCCACCCAGGGTGATATAGGACAGCACGATGAGGCCGGCGACGAGGAGCGATACCCACATCTGCCAGCCCAGCAGGGCCTCCACGATGGTGGCCAGCAAGTACAGGTTCACGCCGGCAATAAGCAGCTGGGCCACAGCGAAGGAAATCGCATTGACCAGGTGCGCGGCATTGCCAAAACGCTTGCGCATGAACTCCGGCACCGAGCGCACCTTGGAGCCGTAGTAGAACGGCATCATCACAATGCCCAAAAAGACCATTGCCGGGATGGCGCCGATCCAGAAGTAGTGCATGGTTTGGAAGCCATACTCCACGCCATTGGCGGACATACCGATGATTTCCACCGCGCCCAGGTTGGCCGAGACGAAAGCCAGTCCGGTCACCCAGGCGGGCAATCCGCGGCCGGAGAGGAAGAAGTCGATGGAGCTAGACACTCGGGCCTTGGCGGCCCAGCCGATGCCTAGCACGAAGAGGAAGTAGATGGCTACCAAAAAGTAGTCCACCCAGGAGGCATCGAGCCTCAATACGGATTCAGCAGTCTCCATGGCTGACCTTTCTAGTTATTGTTCTCTGCTGCAAGGCGCAGCGTGAATCTCTGCGGGTTCTGAGCGCTCAGGCGCACGAGGTCTTCCCCGCTGCGCAGCGCATTCGGCGGCGCGCTCATGGGCTCCACGGCCAATGCCTTGCCGGGGCCACCTGCCCGCGGGAAATCGGCCGGGGTAAACATCTGCACCCAGTTCAGGCCTTCGCCCATCTCCAGGCGCACCCCCTTTCCACCGGCCGAATACACGGCCGTCAGTGGGCCTTCGCCGTGGAAGCAATCGTCCCAGTCCACCTCGGCGATGGGCTGATTAACAATGCGCACCTGCTCCGTCTTTCCCGTAGGCAGGTTGCGGGCGCCGAGCAGGTAGCGCTTGCCGACGTCCACACTGAGCACCGCTTCCTCCGCCCCTGCCCCTTGTGGGCAGAGGTAGAGGTGCAGCCCATAGGCGAAGGGAACCTCGCCGGGTTCCGCGGTGCGGGCGGTGAGCTGGTGGTGCAATCCCTGCTCATCGAGGGCATAGGTGGCCTCTAGTTGAATCGCCCACGGCCAGCCCTGGCGCGGCTCAATATCAAAGGCAAGAGCCACCCGGTTGTCCGAGCGTTCCGTGACGCGCCACCAATCCACCGCGAATCCATGGATGGCGTTATTGCGCTCAGGCTCGTTGATCTCCAACTGGTGTCCGGTCCCCTGCCATTCGAACCAGCCATCCTCGGTGCGATTCGGCCACGGTGCCAGCACCACTCCGGCCATCAGCGGCGGCTTACCCTCGTAGCTTTCTACCAAGGGCGCGCCGCGATAGGTCAGCGCGTTGAGTGCACCGCCGAATAGGCCAATCTCGGCCGCATAATCGCCATGGGCAAGTGCGACGCTGGGGTAGTCAGCGTCAGGGCCAGCTGCTCCTCCACTGGTCATAACAAAGACCTTTCTGGCTATAACTTTCTTTGGATTTAGCCTAGGAGTACGGCGAAGCGCCGGTCAATCGTTTGCATAACTGCTGGCTCAAACCCACGGTTTCAGCAGCTCACCGCCCTTGAGTTAACCTCCAGTTAACCTCTTTCGGGGCTGGAAGCGCACGTGGGAAACAGGCCGCCACACCGGGCAGGAACACTACCCCTGCATCCGCCGCCACACTATTCGCGCCGCGGAGTGTGGCGTGGCCAAGACTTCGCGCAGGTAGTTGCGCGGCATCAACCGCCACGGGGTGCGCGCGGAATGCAGGTGCACGGCAATGCCGAGGTGCCAGGCCCACAACGCGGTGCGCAGGATATGAAAATCATTGGTCACCACGTGTAATACGGCATCCGGGGCCAAGCGGTGGGCATTCTCTAGATTTTCATTAGTGCTCGTGGCTTCCAGTTCCACCACCACCCGCTCGGCCGGCACGCCACGTTCGATGAGGTATGTAGCCATAGGCCCCGCCTCACCACGGCCGGAGACAATGATGCGCTGACCGCTATAAAGCGCCAACGCCTTATCAAGGCGCGAGCGCAGCATGGCGCCGGGATAGCCATGGGTTACGCGGGAGCCCAAAACAAGGAGCGGGTCAGACATGGATACCAGCATAGACTTGCCGGCTCTTGACATGAAGATGGAAATAGCCGTACCTTTAACTCAAATGTGCAATCGATTGCACCCAGGAGGGCCGGACGTCGGCTCATACGCCTAACCAAGGAGGACAGCATGGCCGGAACCACTCTCAAGGACGTGGCCGCTGCTGCTGGAGTATCCATTTCCACCGCGTCCCGTTCGCTCTCGGGCAACCCAGCCATCTCGGAGTCCACGCGCCAACGCGTAAAGGACACGGCCATCAAGCTCAACTATAGGCCCAATGCCCAAGCCCGAGCATTGCGCAGTTCCCGATCTAACGCCATCGGCTTGGTCATCCCCAGCCTAGATAATGCCTACTTCGCCGCAATGGCCGCAGCCATCGAAGAAGCCGCCGATAAGCAGGGACTCGCCACGATGATTACCAGTTGTGGCGAGGATCCGCAGCGGCTAGTCAAGGCCCTCGATGCCCTGATGGAACGCCAGGTAGACGGCATTATCGCGGTACCTCTCGAAGGCGCCGAAGAAGCGCTGGAGCAGGCGCGCGCTTACCGTCCACTCGTGCTCATTGACCGCACCCTGGGCCAGATTCCAGCAGTGCTATCAGACCCCCACCCGGGCATGAAACAAGCCGTGGAACAGCTTAAAGAAAAAGGGCACACGCACATCGGCTACCTTTCCGGGCCGCAGGAAACCTCCACCGGCCGCCAGCGCCTCCAAGCATTCGAGGCCGCCACCCGGGGCATGCCTACCCACATCCACCACGGCAGCTACCGCCACCGCGAGGGCTATAAAGGAGCCCTCGCACTCCTACAAGAAGGCGTCACCGCGCTCATTGCCGGCGATTCCATGATGACGGCCGGCGCGCTGGAGGCCTGCCATAATGCGGGCAAGCTCATCGGAGAAGAAATCGCGCTCGTCGGCTTCGATGACTTCATCTACCTGCGCTTCCAACCCTCCCCTATCTCAGTGGTGGACCAGGATGTTGCCAGAATGGGCGAGACCGCCACGGCCAAGCTCATCGCGGCCATCAATGAAAAGCACCAACCGGAAGGCGAGGTGCTAGAAACCCGCTATATCCCACGCATGTCCACCGCACACCAACTCGATGGAGCCACGCCATGAGTGACTGCGTTTTGCGCCTGGATAATGTCACCAAATCCTTTGGCCCGGTAGAGGTCATTAAGGGGGTAGACCTCACCGTCCGCCGCGGCCAAGTGCAGGCCTTGCTGGGTGAGAACGGCGCGGGAAAATCCACCCTCATCAAGATGATTGCCGGCGTGCACGAACCAGATTCCGGCCGCATCCTGATAGATGACACAGAGGTAAAAATCCCAGATACCAAGGCCTCTGAGGCACTGGGCATCGCCACCATTCACCAAGAGCTCAACCTTGTGCCCACCATGTCCGTGGCCGAGAACATCATGCTTGGGCGCACCCCACGCCGCTTTGGGTTGGTCAATCGCAAACACCTCAAGGCACAAGCCCAAGCGGCACTGCACCTTATCGGCTTGGACGTGGATCTGGACATGCCGGTGCGTGAGCTGGGTGTGGCCAAGCAGCAGCTCGTAGAAATCGCCAAGGCGCTGTCCATGAACGCGCGCATCCTCATCCTGGATGAGCCCACTGCCGCGCTCACCGGCAAGGAGGTTGATGCACTCTTTGCCGTGCTCGAAGAACTCAAGGCTAAGGGCGTGGCCATGGTCTTTATTAGCCACCACTTGGAGGAGCTGGCGCGCATTGCAGAAACCATCAGCGTGCTGCGCGATGGCTCTTTCATCGCCGAGGTCCCAGCCAATACGGACGAAGACGAGCTGGTGCGCCTCATTGTCGGCCGCGAGATTGAAAACCAATACCCGCGCGAGGTTCCTCCCGAGCGCGGCGAGGCCCTGCTGGAAGTCTCCGAGCTGACTGCCGACGGCGCCTTTCACGACGTCACCTTCACCGTCCATGCCGGCGAAGTCGTCGGCCTTGCCGGGCTCGTGGGAGCCGGCCGCACCGAAATCATTCGCGCCATCGCGGGCGCTGACCCGTACGATTCCGGCACCATCCGCGTCGGCGGCACGCAGCTGCGCGGCGGCGATATTCGTGCCGCCATCCGCGCCGGCGTGGGCCATATCCCCGAAGACCGTAAGTCCCAAGCGCTAGTTCTCGATGCCTCCGTGGGCGATAACCTCGGATTCGCCACCCTCTACCCCACCGCTAAGGTGGGGCTGGCCGACCGCAGCGGTCAACGCCGCCGCGCCGGTGACGTAGCGGAAAAGCTGCGCATTCGCATGGCCGATCTCTCCCAGCCCATCCGGAACCTATCCGGCGGCAACCAACAAAAGGCGGTCTTTGGCCGCTGGGTACTGGCCGGTTCCAAAGTCCTCCTCCTCGATGAGCCGACCCGCGGCGTCGACGTCGGCGCCAAGGTAGAGATTTACAACATCATCAATGAGGTCACCGCGGCCGGCGGCGCCGTTCTCATGGCATCCTCCGATCTGCCCGAGGTGCTCGGTATGTCCGACCGCATCCTCGTCATGTCCGGCGGCCAACTCGCCGGCGAGCTCCCCAAGGACTCCACTCAAGACGAGGTCATGGCCTTTGCCGTATCCAATGTGACCTCCTCTACCTCTACCTCTGCTGCCGCGCCTGCCGGCACTAACCACAAGGATGAAGCATGACCAAGAATCGAGTAATTAACTGGGCCATGAATAATGGCGCGCTCGTCGGCCTCATTGCCCTGTGCATCGCGCTGTTTATCGCTACGCCATACTTCCTTACCGTGGCGAACCTGCTCAATATCGGCATCCAGGCCGCTACGGTGGCCATCTTGGCCTTCGGCATGACCTTTGTCATCGTCACCGCTGGTATCGACCTCTCGGTGGGCTCGGTCGCCGCGCTCGGCGCCATGGTCTCTGCCTATATGTTCTCCACCGCGGGACTGCCTGGCTGGCTCACCCTGCTTCTCGGCCTGATCGTAGGTGCGCTGGCCGGCGCCATCTGCGGCATGGCCACCGCGTGGGGCAAGATCCCCTCTTTCATCGCAACGCTGGCCATGATGTCCATCGCCCGCGGGCTCACCCTGGTCATCTCCCAGGGCTCGCCGATTGAAACCGCCCCGTCCGTCAACGCCTTTGGCGGCGATATCGCAGGTTTCCCAGTGCCGATCATCATGATGGTTATCGCCGGGCTCATCTGCTGGTTCATCCTAGAGCGCACGGTACTCGGCCGCTCTATGTACGCCATCGGCGGCAACCTGGAGGCCGCCCGGCTCTCGGGCTTGCCGGTCAAGCGCATCCAAATCGCCGTCTTCGCACTCTCCGGCTTCTTCGCCGCCTGGGCCGGCATGGTTATGGCCGGCCGCCTCGAATCCGCACAGCCGCAGGCCGGCACCGGCTATGAGCTCGATGCTATTGCGGCCGTCGTCATCGGTGGCGCCTCGCTCTCCGGCGGGCAGGGCAAGGCCACTGGCACTCTAGTCGGCGCGATCTTGCTAGCGGTCATCCGCAATGGCTTGAACCTGCTCAACGTCTCCTCCTTCTGGCAGCAGATCGTCATCGGCCTAGTCATCGCGCTGGCCGTCGGCTTCGACGTCATCCGCAATAAGACGGCCAACTAAGGAGCACCCTCCATGAAAAAGCTCATCGCCACCCTCCTCGTACCCGCCCTCGCGCTGGGCCTTGCCTCGTGCAATCGCTCGGAAGAAGACCGCAACCGCATCACGCTAGCGCTGTCCACGCAGACCAACCCCTTCTTCGTCGAACTGCGCCACGGCGCGCAGGATAAGGCCAAGGAACTCGGCGTTCCGCTCGACATCCAAGACGCCTCCGATGACCCCGCCCAGCAGGTCAATCAGCTGGGCAATGCCACCTCGATGGGCGCCAAGGTCGTCGTGGTCAACCCCACCGATTCCGATGCCGTGGCCCCAGCCGTGCGCGGCATCAAAAATGACGGCGTGCCCGTCATCGGCGTGGACCGCGACGTCAACGGCGTAGAGCTGGATTCCATGGTGGCCTCCGATAACGTCGCCGGTGGCGCGCAGGCTGCGGATAAGCTCGCTGAAGCCATCGGGGAAAAGGGCGATATCCTCATCCTGCAGGGCACCGCTGGTACCTCCGCCTCGCGCGAGCGCGGCAAGGGCTTTGCAGAGCAGATTGCGAATTATGGGGACATTCGGGTCGTCGGCAAGCAATCGGCGAATTTCGATCGCACGGAAGGCCTCAACGTCGCTACCAACTTGCTGCAGGCCAATCCTGATATTAAGGCCATCTTTGCGGAGAACGATGAAATGGCGCTCGGCGCGGTCGAAGCTTTAGGTGACCGCGCCGGTTCTGAGGTCAAGGTGGTGGCTTTTGACGGTACCTTCGATGGCCTCAAGGCAGTCAAAGATGGCAAGCTGGAAGCTACCATCGCCCAGCAGCCCGCAGAGCTCGGTGCCCGCGCCATCGAACAAGCCGCAGCGCTCCTGCACGGTGGCGCGGCGGAGAAAAACGTCCCCGTCGAGGTCATCACCGTCACCCGCGACAATGTGGAGGATTTCCAATGAGCAAGCTAACCGTCGTCGGTTCCATCAATGCCGATCTCATTGTGCACGCCGAGCGCCATCCGCAACCCGGCGAAACCCTACTGGGCTCTGGCGGCGACATCTTGGCCGGGGGCAAAGGCGCTAACCAGGCCGTCGCGGCCGCACAGCTGGGCGCCACTGTGGCCTTTGTGGGCGCGGTCGGCTCCGATCCCTATGCCGAGCCTGCCATGCACTATATGCGCACCTCCGGTATCGATCTGGGCGCCGTGGAGCAGGCCGATACCAATACCGGCCTCGCCGTCATTACTGTCTCGGCCGATGGCGAGAACACCATCGTCATCTCCCCCGGTGCCAACGCTCTTGTCGACGCCCCCTTTGTCTCCTCCCGCGCCTCCACCATCGCCGATGCCGACGTGGTCCTCCTCCAGGGTGAAATCCCTGCCTCCGGTTTCCAGGCCGCGGTCGAGGCGGCCCAGGGCCGAGTGGTGGTCAACCTCGCGCCCGTGGTCGCGGTCGACCGCGACTCGCTCCTGCAAGCCGATCCTTTGCTGGCCAATGAACACGAAGCAGGGCTCATCCTGGACCAGCTCGGACTACCTGCAGAGGGCGCCCCGCGCGAGCTCGCCCACCGCTTGGTAGAGGCCGGTTTCCGCTCCGTCGTTCTCACCCTTGGCGCCCACGGCGCCTACGTGGCTACCCCGGAAGGCGGCACGGATATCCCCACCCCGCGCGTGACCGCCGTGGATACCACCGGCGCCGGCGATGCCTTCGCGGGTGCCTTCTGCGCCCAGCTGCTCACCGGTGCCTCGCTTGTCGATGCCGCCACCTTCGCCGCCCGCGTCGGCGCCTTCGCCGCCACCGGCAACGGCGCACAGCCTTCCTACCCCACCACCGAATCCGCCCTGCCGGAGGTCACCGATGCGTAAATCCGGCCTGCTCAATCCCGCGCTCACCAGCGCTGTCGCGCGCTTGGGCCACACCGATACCTTCGTTATCGCCGATTGCGGCCTGCCCATCCCCCGCGAAGTGCCTGTCATCGACCTCACGCTAACCTTTGGCATCCCCACCTTTGCCGATACCCTGGCGGCCCTCCTCGATGAGGTCGTGGTCGAAGCCGCCACCATCGCCGATACCACCCCGCCTGAGGTGCGCTCCCTGCTTCCCGCAGTACCGCTTACCGAGGTCTCCCACGACGACCTCAAGCGCGAGGTCGCCCGCGCCTCCTTTGTCGTGCGCACCGGTTCCACCACGCCGTTTGCCAATGTCATCCTGCGCTCCGGCGTGCCCTTCTAGCGCTTATAGACGTTTCCGCGTGCCCCTACGGTAAACACTTCCACCAGCACTTCTTGCTCCTCAACGGAGTACAGCACTCGGTAATTTCCCACCCTTATTCTTCGGCCACTCCTGCCGGACAAAGCGATAGATCCCGGTGGATATGGGTCTTGGGCCAGTCCACCGATCGCGCGCTTAATCCGTTGATATTGCTTTCGGTTTCCCTGATGGATTTTTTGTAACTCTCGCTTGGCCTGCCGCGTAAACGCGATGTTGTAGTCCATGACCTCTTAAAAAGTTGTACTCTTTGCTAACTTAGTACTAGTAGTACTTTGATGTATTAGGAGCTTTCATTGTCTTTGCCACTTTCCGAACTCCGCACCCGCTTAGGCCAGGTCATTGACCAAGCCCACTACGCAGGCACCCGCACCGTTGTCACCCGCAACGGTAAGGAAGCCGCAGTTATCATTTCGCCTCAGGAACTAGCTTTCCTTGACCGCCTCGAAGCCGCTGCAGATGCTGAAGCGCTCCGCCAAGCCCGCGCCGCCGATACCGGCGAACGCTTCTCTTTTGAACAGGTCACGGAAGAAATCGAAGGGCGCTAGCCGTAAATTGGCTCGGCTGCATACCCGGCTAAAAGCCAATGCCAGCGCCACACGGATTCGTGAGCAAGAGAGCTGAAATTCGTTCGCCCCTCATGAGCCTCAGAAATTTGCTGAACCACATCTACCAGGTGATGCTTCACGCAGCTGCCTGAATAGCGAAGAACGGTATACCCTCTTAGCGCCGCATCATTTCCCTTCCAGCGGTCTTTAACGAAGGTCCCCAAATCCTCCGCCTTATGGAAGTCATAGCCATCGATTTCAACGGCGACCTTCCCTACAACGATGTCCCATAGATAGGGACCTATCTGGTGGTTTACCTGAACCTTCTTCCCACGACGCTGAAGCGCCCGGACCACTTTCCTTTCTGCTTCGCTATCGGCACCTACCGCAGATTTGTTCACTAATTCCCGAACCCGAGCTGGTACCCGCGCGATACATCCGAGGTCTTTTTCTAAGGCTTGCTTACCGCGCCTGTTTTGATATCGCGTTTCAAGCATCGTTACTGCTTGATCGTCATCCACCACAGCCGCCGCTAGCAGGGGATTTTGCACGGGGATACCTTCAAACGTAAAACTCGTTTTCTGCCGAGTTCGCTCGACTTCAAACCACTGCGAACCACTCACGACATGCCTGTAGGCAAATTTCAGAGGAAAGGTCATCGCCTTCTTGGAGTACAGCTGCACCGCAGAGCTTCCTGCAAGCATGATTCCAGGCCACCGCTTGTGCAGGATGCGAGCTACCTCCATGGGAGTCGGTTCCCGCCACGTATAAATCCCGCGGCCGATTCGGATTATCTTTCCATTCGCTACATGAGTATTAAGCTCTCCCCTGCTTAGGCCTGAAACCAGTACTTCTTCCATGCTTCCCCCTTTGAGCATTATTCCCCTGCCCGAAAGCTTAAAGCACGCTTCCTCACGCCGCAGGCTACAACGATGCAAAGCAAGCACGTTTTATCCTTTTCCTCCGCAAATTTTGCCCGATCGTGCTTGTTTTGCATGTTGGCAAGGGGCGACGAGAACTTCGCTAAAGATTAGGAGACAAAACAAGCACGTTTTGCCGAAAAACTACGTTGTTTTGGCTAAAACGTGCTTGTTTTGTTTGGCCTTAGACCGGAGAACTACTCTCCCAGCAGCTTGTCGCGCAGGTTCTTATCCTTCTGCTCGACCTCTTCGGCCATCTGCTTTTGGTAGTGCACCAACTTGTCTTGGATGACGGGATCGCCAGCGCCGAGGATGCGCGCAGCAAGCAGGCCTGCGTTTTTTGCACCGCCGATGGAGACGGTGGCTACCGGCACACCACTGGGCATCTGCACGATGGATAGGAGGGAATCGAGACCATCGAGATCCTTCAGTGCGCGGGGGATACCGATGACCGGCAGCGGCGTGGCCGCGGCGACCATGCCGGGAAGGTGCGCGGCACCGCCGGCGCAGGCGATAATCGCCTTCAACCCGCGGGTGTGTGCTTCCTTGGCATAGGCCAGCATCTTTTCCGGGGTGCGGTGGGCGCTGACCACGCCGACCTCGAAGGGGATGCCGAAGTCCGCGAGGACCTGAGCGGCGGGTTCAACGGTGGGCCAATCGGAATCGGAGCCCATGATGATGCCTACGTGCGGTTGCATAGTGTCCTTTCTACAGGCAGAATTTTATGCCCAGTCGGCGTGCACGAGGAAGTGCGCGGCCTGGCGGGCAATGGAAAGGGTTTCCTCGGTGGAGTCGCCGGTGACGTTGACGTGGCCAATCTTGCGGCCAGGGCGGTGGCCCTTCCCATAGAGGTGAATCTTGGCCTGCGGGTAGCGCTGCATTACTTCACGGACACGCTCCGGCATGGGCATGGCGGGATCTTCGTCGGCGCCCAAGACATTGGCCATCACGGTGACGGGTGCAAGCGCGTCGACTGCGCCCAAGGGGAGGTCGAGCACGGCGCGCAGGTGCTGCTCAAATTGGGAGGTCACGCAGCCATCCTGGGTCCAGTGGCCGGTGTTATGCGGGCGCATGGCCAGTTCGTTGACGGAGATATCCTCGCCCTCAGGGCCGTCGAAGGCAAAGAGTTCGACGGCCAGCACGCCGGTCACGCCGAGGGACTCGGCGATGGTCAGACCCAACTCGGAAGCGCGCTGGGAAAGTTCCGGTGTAAGGCCGGGGGCGGGGGCAATGGCCTCGGCGCAGATGCCGTTTTCCTGACGGGATTGGGTAATCGGCCACACCTTGGCCTCGCCGGAAGGACGGCGGGCGACCAAGATGGAAAGCTCGCGGGTAAGTTCCACCTTTTCCTCTGCCATCAGCGGGGTTCCGGCCTCAAGCAGCTCGGAGACCAGCTCAAAGCAATTATCGGCGGTGGGGAACCATACGCCCTTGCCGTCATAACCACCGCGGCGGGCCTTGAGGCACACGCGGCCATCGACGGCGTCGAAAAAGGCGCGGGCATCGGCCACCGAGTCGATGGCGGCAAAGCGCGGCACGGGAGCGCCCAGCGCGGCGAGCTTTTCGCGCATCTTGAGCTTGTCCTGCGCATAGATGAGGGCGGTGGGCTGGGGCTGGACGTTAAATCCGGCGTCGATAAGCGCGGCGGAGTGCTCGTTGGGCACATGCTCATGCTCGAAGGTAATGGCATCCGCGCCCTCTGCCACGCCACGCAGCTCCTCCAAGGAGGTGTAATCCCCCAGCACCACGTCCGGGGTGACCTGCGCGGCGGAGGAATCCGGCTTGCTAGCCAGAATCCGCAGGTGAATATCGAGTTCCGCGGCGGCCGGCTGCATCATGCGAGCCAGCTGGCCGTCGCCACACACAGTTACAATAGGCTTTAAGTCACTCACGTCCCCCAATACTAGCCTGGATACTATGTTCACTCGTCATACCATCTTCCAAAATTCCCTCATGACCGCTTTGCTGGACGGCATTTATGACGGCGAAATGACCATTTCGGAACTGCTTGGTAAGGGCAATTTTGGCCTCGGCACCTTTGATGGCCTCGACGGAGAGATGATCATTTTGGACGGCACCTGCTACCAGCTGCGCGGCGATGGCTCCGCGCAGATTGCAGACCTAGACCAGCGCACGCCCTACGCGGTGGCCACGAACTTTGTCCCGCGCATTACTGCCGACGCCCCCGCGGGCCTGCGCCGCGATCAGCTTTCCGCGTTCATCGATAAGCTCGAGCCTTCCGCCAACTACATGTACGCGGTGCGCATCGTGGGCACGTTCAAGGAGGTGACCACCCGCACGGTGGTCAAACAAGAAAAGCCCTACCCGCCAATGTCTGAGGCCGTGGGCGGCGATAAGGAGCTGCACTTTAAGGACGTCGAGGGTGTCATCGGCGGCTTCCGCACCCCCGTCTATGAAAAGGGAATCTCGGTACCGGGCTGCCACGTGCACTTTATCGACGCCGCCCGTACCTCCGGTGGCCACGTGCTGGACTACGTAGTGGATAAGGCAACGGTTGAGCTCTGCCCCGCCTCCGACCTAGAGCTGCGCCTGCCGCTGACACAAGAATTTAGCCGAGCTAACCTCTCCCCCGAGGATCTAGATAGCCAACTTCACACCACCGAGGTTAAAACCAAGGGCGATCATTAATAATCTCGGCCACGCGCTTGGGCTTGGCCACGTTGGGAAAATACATGGCCCGGTCCCAGCCGTGAATTGCTAGGGATACCCCGCCCCGGCGCTTGCGGGCGCCGCGGATATCCTGCAGCGGAATCGAATCAATATTTCGGCCCTCGCGCGCGATGACGCGCCTATTAGTCACGATGAAGCGCTTGCGGCGGGCCTTATAAAGAGGAATGACAAAGCGCCAGATTCCCAGCAGCGCCCATACCGCGACGAGACCATTTCGCAGCATCGGGTCTACTGCTTGGACATCGCACCAGCCGATGGCGATCCACAGCAGGCCGGTGATGAGGATGAGCTCGAGGAAGGGGAAAATCAGCGCGCGAAACGGCGCGGAGACATCCGCGCGCTTGACCTCACCTTGGCCCATCTTCATTAGTCCCATAGCTATGGATGCTACCTCGCGTGTCTACTGTGGTGGTTTACTGCTGTGGGCGCAGGTGCGTGACATCACCTGCGGAGTAGTACTCGCCGGCGACCATGATGCGGCCGTCCTCGCCGATTTCATCGACGTGCCCGGTGACATCGCCGGACGGGGTTTCTAGGCGCACCTCCTGGCCGAGCGAGGAGCAGACCGCACGGTAGTCGTGCAGAAGCTGCGGATCCTGGTTCTCCCATTGCACGATGCGACGGCGCAGGTTCTTCAACACGGTAATGGCCAGCTCGGTGCGGTCCGTATCGCGGCCTTCGAGTGCGAGCGAGGTGGCCTTTTCAATCGGTAGATCCTCACGAGTCAGGGTGACATTGATGCCCATGCCCACGACGACGCGCGCGGATGGTGCGGCGCCACCTACTGCCTTATTGACCTCTGCTTTATTGACTTCAGCCTTATTTACTTCGGCCTTGTTGACCTCGGCCTTGTTGACTTCGGCCTTGCCTACCTCCACCTTGGTGAGCTCGGTCTTCGGCGCGGCCTTGAAGGCTTGGCCCACGGGACCGGCCTCGGCGAGGATGCCGCACAGCTTATTGCCGTCGATATGCACGTCGTTCGGCCATTTAAGCACGGTGCCCTCGATCGAATCGGTCACCGCGAGGCCCGCGGCCAGCGGCAGGGTGCCCAGGTGCTCGAGGGATTCCGGCAGCAACAGCACGGAGAAAATGACCTGGGAGCCGGCCGGCGCGGTCCAAGTGCGGCCGAGGCGGCCCTTGCCGGAAAGTTGTTCGTCGGCAAGCAGCACGGTGCCATCCGCAACATTGGTGGCCTGCATCAAATCGGTATTGGTGGAGCCGGTCTTTTCCACGAAATCGATGGTGGTGAAATCGTCCGCCAGCGCGGTGCGAATGCGTTCCAAATCAAGTGCAGTCATAAGCTTCAAGGATACCGGCCGCCAATGGTGCTAGTGTGTTGCGCATGGCAAAGGTCACTTTTGAAAAGGTCAACATCACCTACCCCGGCGCGAGCGCGCCCACGGTAAAAGACTTGGACCTCGATATCGCGGACGGCGAATTCCTAGTCCTCGTTGGTCCATCGGGCTGCGGCAAGTCCACAACGCTACGCGCGCTGGCGGGCCTGGAACCTACCTCCAGCGGCCGCATCACCATCGACGGCAAGGACGTGACCAACCTGGAACCAGGCGATCGCGATATCGCCATGGTCTTCCAGAACTATGCCCTCTACCCACACCTGACGGTGGAGGAAAACATGGGCTTTGCCCTGAAGCTGGCGAAGCTTCCCAAATCCGAGATCAAAGCCAAGGTGCACGAGGCGGCGGAAACGCTCGGCCTGACCGAGTATCTCAAGCGCAAGCCCAAGGATCTGTCCGGCGGCCAGCGCCAGCGCGTGGCCATGGGCCGGGCCATTGTCCGCGAGCCGAAGGCCTTCCTCATGGACGAGCCGCTGTCCAACCTGGATGCCAAGTTGCGCGTGCAGACCCGCGCGGAGCTGGCCAGCCTCCAGCAGCGCCTGGGCACGACGACGGTGTATGTCACCCATGACCAGGTGGAGGCTATGACCATGGGCGACCGCGTGGCGGTGCTCAAGGACGGCGAGCTGCAGCAGGTAGCCCCGCCGCGCGAGCTTTACGACGCCCCCGCGAACGAATTCGTCGCCGGCTTCATCGGCTCGCCAGCCATGAATATCTTTGACTACAACGGTTCCCGCGTAGGCGTGCGCCCAGAAAAGATGTTTATCAACAAAGGCCCGGTGGGCTTCCAAGGCGTGGTGGACATTGTGGAAGAGCTGGGCGCAGAGTCTTATGTCTATGTCACCGTGGGCGAGAATAGGTTGGTCGCCCGCGCCGAAGGTACCCCACCGCAGCGCGGTGAAGAGGTGGTGCTGACCTTCAACCCACGTGAGGCGCACCGCTTCGACCCGGAAACGGGCCGTCGCATCGCCCAGGACTAGCTGAACTAACCGGAGCCGTAAGTCAAACGTGTAAACGGCGGCTGGTCTCCACACGCAGTGTGGGGACGATGCCGGTTGTAGTAATGCAGCCAGGCGTCGAGCTCACCGCGGCGTTCGGTTTCGGAAGTATACCGGTGGGCGTTGAATCACTCGCCAACCCCACCAGGACCGCGGTGGCGGTGATTGCGGTTTCGCCATCGTGAATCTCGGCGTAGACGAGGCAGAAGTAGTCGTCGATGACGGCGTGGACGTAGACCGTGCCTATCCACGGGTCGTAGGGCTTGCTCCGGGGTGGTCATGCTCGTAGCGCGGCCGACGCGAGTCAGCCGGTTGAAATGGCAGGACGAGAAGATACGGTCGGCCATGAGACTTGGAAGCGGGCAGCGACCTCGCTAATCGGCCATCCGTCGTCGACGAGGAGTTGGGCGACCTCCGAGCGGTGGCGAGGTGTGAGGATGGCGTTGGCATGCATTAATCCTCTCCTGCTTCGACAAGCGTCTTCTGCGGCATCTTGAGTTGTCCCAGGGCTGCGAGGAGTGCTCCCGTGGCCAGTGGCACTAGGCCGGCGGCGATAAACAGAGTTCTGATGTCGATGTGGCGGCTGAGGAGTCCGGTGAGAGCGATTGACAGAGGCATGAAGGCGATGGATATAAAGAAGTCGAGGCTGGCGACCCGGCCGAGCATCTCCAAGGGGACGTGTTCTTGGAGTACTGCTCCCCAGATGACCATTCCGATCCCGATCAGCGCCCCGTAGAACGCGAGGCCTGCGCCGATGGCCCACGAATTGCTGGTGAGCGCCGGGATGGACAGGGGCAGGCATCCGATCACCCAGGCACCGACCATGGCCGGCAGGAAGCGTTCCGGTGTGCGCCACGACCCAGCTAGCAGAGAACCCACCACCCCGCCCGCGCCGAGGGCAGCCAGGACGGCCCCGTAGAGAGCAGGTCCGTTGTCATGCGATGAGCGCATGAGGGCGGGTAGGAGGACTTCGAGTGGTCCAGTCACTACCAGTCCCATGACGGCCGCGAACAGGACACTGGAGCGGACCCAACGTGTGCGGGAAACGTAGCGGAAGCCGTCGAGCAGGTCGGTGATCAGTGAGTCTTCCGCACCGTCGGCCTCGGACTCGGCGCGGGTGGGGGCGGGAAGCTGCAGAGCCGCAAGCAGGGCAAGTCCGAGTGCTGCTGCGATGAGGTATCCGCCAGCGGCGGGCATGCTGGCACCGATGACCGCTCCGACGGCGGCGGGCGCAAGTGCCTGTCCGACCAACGGGCGGGCGGCGCCTTCGAGGCCGTTGACGGCCATTAAGTCGTCGCCGTCCACCAAGACTGGCACCAGCGCCGTGTAGGCGGGGAAGAAGAATGCGGTTGAAGTGCCAATGATGAACGCGGAGACCGCGAGCATCCAGAAGGTGACAATGTCGAGGATTGCTGCCGTGGACGTCGCGGTCGCGATGGTGAGGTTCAGGGTGAGCACGCTCACGATGACGGACTTATTGGGGAACCGGTCTGCGATTACGCCAGCTGGGAGGGATCCTGCAAGCAGGCCAATGCCGCTCCAGACTACGACACCCGACAGGGCGGCTGGCGTGGCGCCCAGGTCGAGGGTCTGCATGGCAAGGTAGAGGGCCCAGGCACCCTGGGCGAAGATGGTCAGCACCATCGCTGCGAACAGCTGACGGTACGTGGGGATGGTCAAGGGGTGAAGCGGGTTCATGGCATGTCCTTCAGGTCAAGGTTCAGGTGGGGCCAGTCGGCCAGGTCGTGGAGCATCTGCCGGTCATGCGTGGCAACGATCACCGCGCAGGAGGTCTGCAGCAGCTCGGTGGTGATGTCATCAACGAGGATCGAGGACAGATGATTGGTGGGCTCGTCCAGGAGCAGCAGGTCTGGATCCTGGGCCAGACACATGGCCAGGTGGAGACGGCGTTGCTGTCCTTGCGACAAGCGCCCCACCGGCGTGCCGGTTGCGGAGGCTTCGAGCAGCCCGAGCGAGCCGAGGGACGGCGCCTGAGCTCGACGGCCTAGCTTCGCCAGGTACGCCTCATAGACCTCGTGTGCAGGGCTGGAGCGGTCCCAGTCGGGGACCTCTTGGGACAGCAGAGCGATGCGCGCTCTCGGATTAACTCGCACATGTCCCGTGGTGGAGGCCAGCCGCCCTGCGAGAAGTACCAACAGGGTGGATTTTCCCGCGCCGTTCGGTCCGGTGACCACCAACCGGTCACCGCCGTTCACGTCGACCGAGACCGGAGCGTCCAACCGGTCCTTCACAGTAACCAGGGTGGCGTTCATGATGCTCTGTCCGGCACGGGTTGCCGAGGCGGGCCATGCAAGACGCAGTGGCGGCGGCGGGACGTCGATTTCATGACTTTTCAAGTCTTCGATACGTCGGTTGAAGGCTTGGACCACTCCAGGAGCGCGCGTGGCGCGTTGGTGCTTGCCTGTGCCCTTGGCAGGTCTCCATCCACCCTGGGATAGGCGGGAGCGCGCCTCGGCTGCAGCGCGTGTCAGTTCCTCGTGTCGGGCGACCTGGGCGGCGTGGTCCTGTTCCCACATGAGGCGTTCTCGTCGGCGGCCTTCAATCCAGCCTTGGTAGCCGCCCGAGTAGGTTCGCGGGACACCATCTCGGGTCGGGTCGAGATCCAGGAAGGTCGTCGCCACATCACGCAGCAGCGCGCGGTCGTGGCTGACCAGAGCCAGGCCCCCAGGGTGGTCACGCAGTCGCTCGGTTAGAAAAGCCAGTCCTGCAGCATCCAGGTGGTTGGTGGGCTCATCCAACAGGAGCAGGTCGGGGGTCGAACCAAGTGCGACGGCGAGCCGGACACGGTAGCGTTGTCCGACCGACAAGGTCGACAGGATGCGAGCGCGGTCGCTGCAGGCGTCGAGGCCTGCCAGTGCGATGTCCACCCGCCTTTCTGCGTCCCAGGCATCCAGTAGCGTGGCGGTCTCGAGCGCTGCGGAATAGGCATCGGCCGCGTCGTCACCCGCGGCGAGTGCAGCGCTCGCCGCGTCAAGGGCCTCGAGCGCAGACCTAGAGGGAGCAGTCGCTTCGGCGATGAGGTCGCCGACGGTGCGGTTGCCCTCGGCAGACATGTCCTGCTTAACCAAGACGCGGGAACCCATCTGGGTCACTACTCCCGAGTCAGGGGTCAGGATCCCGGCCAAAATGTGAAGCAAGGTGGTCTTGCCACGACCGTTGTCGCCGACGATCGCCAGACGTGAGCCGGCGGAGACGGTGACGTCCAGCCCGTTCAGGAGGTGCCTGTCCCCCAAGGTGATGTGGATTGATTCGGCGCGGATGTGTGCGGCGGGCCCTTGGGGCGTTCCATTCCACACACATGACCGCAAGGTTGATGTGTTTGGCATTGCATACTCTCAGCTCGTCATGGAGCCGGGCAGCACAAGATGGCCGCCCGGCAGGTGGCCAGGACGGCAGACGAAAGATCAGAAGGGGTCTCGCCGCCGTCAGCGGGCGGAACGTAGCTTCATGGAAGCGATGCCTGAGTACATGCGGCAGAGTTTACCCAGCGGGGCGGCTCTCAGCAAATCAATTAAAATCTCAGGTCAATACAACTAGCACCCACGAATCCCCACGGAGGCGACTTAGCCGCGAAGGCATCTAGGCCGTCGTGCAGCAGGTACACGGATCAGCCAGCCGCTTCCCCCTTACTACCCCCGTTTAGAGTTAAATAGGCCAAAATTATCCACCTTTTGGTTTCCGTATTTTAGGTTTAAAGAAACGAAAGTTTTCCGAAAGGTGATTTCCATGCAGAAATTCCTGCTTCGCACTACCGTTGCGGCCACCGCAGTTCTGGCACTGGCCGGCTGCTCTTCGTCCTCCTCCGATTCCGCTGCAGACGGTTCCGCTGAAGGCGGCGCGGATGCGCGCGGCCCCATCACCTTTGCCATGGGCAAAAATGACACGGACAAGGTAACCCCCATCATCGAAAAGTGGAACGAGCAGCACCCAGAAGAGAAGGTCACGCTCAAGGAGCTGGCCGGCGAGGCTGACGCTCAACGCGAGACCCTCGTGCAGTCCCTCCAGGCGGGCAGCGATGATTACGACGTCATGGCGCTGGACGTCGTGTGGACTGCGGAGTTCGCCGCCAACCAGTGGCTCCAGCCCCTCAATGGTGACTTTGAAACCAATACGGATGAGCTGCTGCCAGCTACCGTAGAGTCCGCCACCTATAACGACGTACTTTACGCGCTGCCGCAAAACACCAACGGCCAGCTGCTTTTCCGCAATACCGAGCTCGCGGATAAGGCTCCCGAGAAGTTCGCAGATCTTAAATCCGCATGTAAGGCGCTGGAAAAGGGCAAGAGCTGCCTGACCACCCAGTTCAAGCAGTACGAAGGCCTTGCGCTCAATACCGCCGACTTCATGGAAGGCTGGGGCGGCTCCGTCTTGGATAAGGACGGCAACGTCACCGTGGATTCTAAGGAAGCCAAGGACGGCCTTCAGGCCATGGTGGATGCGTACAAGGAGGAGACCATCTCCAAGGACTCCACCGCCGCCACCGAGGAAGAAACCAATATGGCGTTTACCGAAGGCAAGACTGCCTTTGCCATGAACTGGCCGTATATGTATTCCAATGCGGTTGATGCCGGCGTCGACGTCGAGGTCCAGGCCCCGCTGGGCAAGGACGGAGTAGGCGTTTCCACGCTGGGTGGCTATAACAACGGCATCAATATCAACTCCAAGAATAAGGGCACTGCGCTCGAGTTTATGAAGTTCATCATCAACGAGGACAACCAGAAGTCTTTTGCGGAGCAGTCCTTCCCGCCAGTCTTGGCTTCCATCTACGATGACCCGCAGCTGCAGCAGGAATTCCCGTACCTGCCAGCACTCAAGGAATCTCTGGAGAACGCGGCACCGCGCCCGGTTTCCCCGTTCTACTCGGCGATTTCCAAGGCCATCCAAGACAATGCCTATGCTGCATTGACGGATGGCAAGTCAGTGGATGATGCCACCGCCGATATGAAGGCGGCCATCGAATCGGCTTCCCAGGGCTAAACGCCCAATCCGGGTGAGGTAGGCGGACACCCCGCCGCCTCACCCTTTGTGGTTTTCACTCCCCTAAAGGGGATAGAATCTAGCCAATACTTAGCATTTCTTGAACAGAAAGGCGGTCCAGCGTGGCTATAGCTTCGCCGACTGCGTCCAAGGGGGCGCCGAAGGGGGCGTCGGCAAGCGCGCCGAAGCCCCAGCGTAAGAATTATGGGCGCGTGGCCGGGCTGATTGCTCCGGCGCTCATCGTGCTCGCCGTCATTATCGGCTACCCCATCATCCGCGCCATTGTCCTGTCCTTCCAAGGCAATAGGCAGCTCAACCCGCAGACGGGGCTTTTTGAGGAGGGCGGCTTTGCCGGGCTGGAAAATTACCTGTACTGGATTAATAACCGGTGTGTTTCCGGCACTGGTCAGATTTCTACCTGCCCGCCGGGCGTTATCGCCACGGACTTTTGGCCGGCGGTCAAGATCACGCTCTTTTTCACCATCGTTACCGTGCTACTGGAGACCATCCTGGGCATGCTGATGGCGCTCATTATGAATGGTGAGTACCGCGGCCGCGGCCTGGTGCGCGCTGCGGTGCTTATCCCCTGGGCCATTCCTACGGCCGTCACAGCCAAGCTGTGGCAGTTCATGTTCGCCCCGGAGGGCATCATCAACTCGCTGCTTGGTGCGGACATTGCTTGGACCACGGACCCGTTCTACGCTCGCCTGGCTGTCATCATCGCGGACGTATGGAAGACAGCACCATTCATGGCGCTGCTCATCCTAGCCGGCCTGCAGATGATCCCGAAGGACGTTTACGATGCCGCCCGTGTGGACGGCGCCAACCGTATTCAGACCTTCTTCCGCATCACGCTCCCGCTGGTGCGCCCGGCGCTCATGGTGGCCGTGCTCTTCCGCACCCTGGATGCGCTGCGCATGTATGACCTACCGGTCATCATGATTTCTAGCTCCTCCAATTCCCCCACCGCGACCATCTCCCAGCTGGTGGTAGAGGATATGCGCCAGGGCAACTTCAATTCCGCCTCCGCGCTCTCCACTCTTATATTCCTCCTCATCTTCGTCGTCGCCTTTATCCTCATCCGCTTCCTTGGCGCGGATGTCTCCGGCAGGAAGGCAGCTAAATAATGCGTAAATTCGGACACTACGCCGGCATCGTCTTCATCATGTTCTGGGGCTTGGCGCCCTTTTACTGGATGCTGGTAACCGCGCTGCGGGATCAGCGCTTCACCTTCGATACCACTCCGTGGCCCACCCACGTCACGCTGGATAATTTCCGCGATGCCTTGGCTACCGATAAGGGCAATGACTTCCTGGCCGCCCTCGGTAACTCGCTGCTTATCTCCCTTGTGACCACCGCAGTGGCCGTGCTCATTGGCGTCTTTACCGCCTATGCGCTCTCCCGGTATGACTTCCCGGGGAAGGGAATCGTCACCGGCATTATCCTGGCCGCCTCCATGTTCCCGGCCATCGCCTTGGTCACTCCACTCTTCCAGCTCTTTGGCAACCTGGAATGGATTGGTACCTACCGCGCGATGATCATCCCCAATATTTCCTTCGCGCTGCCGCTTACGGTCTACACGCTGCTGAGCTTTTTCCGCCAGCTTCCCTGGGAACTGGAAGAAGCAGCCCGGGTGGATGGGGCCTCGCGTTCCCAGGCCTTCCGCCTAGTGCTTCTGCCGCTTGCGGCCCCCGCGCTTTTTACCACCGCGATTATCGCCTTTATCACCACGTGGAACGAGTTCATGCTGGCCAAGCAACTCTCCACCACCGATACCGAGCCGGTGACCGTGGCCATCGCGCGCTTCTCCGGCCCCTCGGCTTTCGAGTACCCCTATGCCGCCACTATGGCCGCTGGCGCGCTGGTGACCATCCCCTTGATCATTATGGTGCTCGTCTTCCAGCACCGCATCGTCGCCGGACTGACCGCGGGCGGTGTCAAGGCCTAATGCGCCGGGCCATCCTGTGGGATACCGCCCTGGGTTTCCTCGGTTTCTTTAGCGTCCTCGCGGTTATTCAAGCTGTACTCAATCTCTTCCACGACTCCCCCGCCCTATGGCCCGGCCTTCTTGCCGGTGCCCTGTGTCTCCTTACCTATCTGACCTGGTGGGCAAAAAGAAAGGACCTTTCATGAGCTGGTACCACAATGCCGTCTTCTACCAAGCCCTCGTCGGCTCCTTTAAGGCCGATGGCGATAAGGAGGTAGGCACGCTGCGCGGGGTCATCGATAAGCTGGATTACCTCCAGTGGCTCGGCGTGGACTGCCTGTGGCTTTCTCCTTTTTATGCCAGCCCCCTGCGCGATGATGGCTACGATATCGCGGACTACTACTCTATCCACCCAAATTATGGCTCGATGGAAGACTTTGAAGAGCTCATTGCGGAGCTGCACCGCCGCGGCATGCGCATTATGACGGATCTGGCGCTCAACCACACCAGCTCCGATCACCCGTGGTTCCAGGCCTCGCGCACAGATCCCGATGGACCCTACGGAGATTTCTATGTCTGGGGCGATGACCCAGAGCGCTACCCCGAGATCCGCGTCATTTTCACCGACGTGGAGACTTCCAATTGGACCTGGGATGATAAGCGCGGCCAGTATTACTTCCACCGCTTTTACTCCCACCAGCCGGATCTGAACTATGATAACCCGGCAGTACAGGAGGAAGTATTCAAGATCTTGTCCTTCTGGATGGACAAGGGTTTGGACGGCCTGCGCCTCGATGCTATTGCTTATCTCTTTGAGCGCGACGATGCAGGCGGCGAATCCCTGCCGGAGACCATCGAGTTTGTGGAAAAGGTTCGCTCCTTTATGGACGCCCACTACCCAGACGCGGTGCTTATCGCAGAGGCTAACCAACCGCCTGCCGAAACCATGCAATTCTATGGCCAGGGCGAGCGCTTCCACATGGTCTTCAACTTCCCGGTCATGCCGCGGCTATACCAAGCTTTGGCGCTTGGCGACGCCACCCCGGTCTACTCCATCCTCGACGAACTGCCCCAGCTTCCGGAAGGCTGCCAGTGGGGAACCTTCCTGCGCAACCACGATGAGCTCACCCTAGAGATGGTGGACGATAGCGTACGCGACCTGATGTACCAGGCCTACCTGCCTGAAGAAGGCATGCGCGCTCACGTGGGCATTGCCCGCCGTCTGATGCCGCTGATGAACGGCGACCGCCGCAAAGTGGAGCTAATGTTCTCCCTCCTGATGACCCTGCCGGGCGCACCGTTTATTTACTACGGCGATGAGATTGGCATGCTCGATGACACCACGCTCCCAGACCGCTATGCGGTGCGTACCCCTATGCAGTGGGACGATTCCGAGCACGCTGGCTTCAGCACTAGCGCCCCCTCCCGCTTTCCCATTGTGGGAGGCACCTCTGTGGCCGCCCAGCTTGATGACGCCACCTCTTTGCTTAACACCGTCCGCTCCATGATTGCTGAGCGCCATGCTCATCCGGATCTCGGCACCGCTCCGTGCGAGCCGGTCGAGACGGGCGAAGAGGCCGTCCTTGGCTACCAGCGCGGCAATTTGCTGTGCCTGCACAACTTCAGCGATCGGTCCATCGATCTCGGGCCAGTAGAGCTCGGGCCGTATGGTTACGCCTGGCTGCCGGCCTAAGTCTAAGCGCGCAGCCGCAGCCCTCCCTCTCCCCAAAGCTACACCGCAACGCACAGAGAAGAAGCGCCCCGTCGGTCCTTGTGGACCGACGGGGCGCTCTACTTACGCAGTGGAGTTAGTTCCACTCAGGGGCGTCTTCGAGGCGCAGCTCGGAGTAGCGCGCTTCCGGTACGGTGGCCGAGTACGGCTTGCCCTGCGCTTCCCACTGCTGGTCAGCGTTACAGCGCACGTCCTGACCATCGGTGTCGAGCATGGTAAAGCCCCACACCAGCTTGCCCTGCGAGTTCGCAGGCAGGGTGTACGGGCCAACCACCTGGTTTAGCTTCCAGTGCTGCTCGCTGACGTAGTTGAAGCCATAGGTCTTGGTCAGCACCTTGGCTAGCTCACCGGTGCCCTCAACGGACCCGGAGACCTCGATGGTCTGCGTGCGAGCCTGGGTAACGGTGTGCTTGACCGGTACTTCCTCGGCGTTGCGGTTTGCCACGCTGGTAGCGTCGGTCTGCTTGAACCAGCGGCGCTTTGCGGTGACGTAGGTGCCGTTTTCACCTGGCGTCGAGCAATGCGTGCCTGGCTTGTAGTCGTCGTTCCAGCGCTGGGGCAGCTCAAAGTCCCCACCGAAATCAGCGGCGTGGGCAACAGGAGCGGCCACCAGGCTCAGCGCCGCGAGGGCGCTAGCGATGGACGTCTTGCTCACGTTTAGCCCCAATCGTTGTTATCGCGGGTGGAGACCTCGATGTGGCGCTCCTTCGGCAGGGTGGCGGTGAAGGTGCCGCCGTTGGCCTGCCACTTGTGGTCGGAGCCGCACACGGTCTTCTGGCCCTCAAAGTCAGAGACAACCCAGCCGGCGCGCAGGACGGCGGTCTTGCCCGGAGCGATGTTGTACGGACCTACCTGCTCGCCTACCTCGTAGGACTGGCTATCGGTGTAGCTGGAGGAGAAGGTGAAGTTGATGAGGTCCATCAGCTTGAAGTCAATGCCTGCGGACACATTCCAGGTCTTGGTCTTGGTCTCGGTGATGGAACGGGTTACCGGCAACGGCTCATCGTTGTAGTTGGACACGGTCCAGGAACCGGCGGAGCCATCGAAGTAGGTGCGCTTGATGTCAACGGTCTGGCCGGTGTCGCCCGGGTTGGAGCAACGCTCACCGATGGTGGTCGGGTTGGCCGGGCCGAGGTCGCGCTGCGGCAGGGCGTTAGCGGCCGGAGCGAAGATGAGGCCGGAAGCAACGGCAAGAGCCGCGGTGGTAGAAGCAATCTTGGACTTGAACATGGAATTTTCTCCTTGCGTAGATGAGGGTGGTGTTTAGTAGATGGTCTGGGTAGGAACCGGCAGGTCGCGGAATTCGTCCGGAGTGACGTCCTCGGTGCGGGTGTTGCCGGCCTTATCGGTGATCTTGGCCTCTGCCCAGAAGCCGCTCGGGGCGGAGGTCTGCTTGTAGTTAGAGGTGAGGTCGTAGTTTCCGCTCTTGCCGCAGTGAATCTCGCGGTAGTTGATGCGGGTCATGGTGGTGCCATACTCCACACGCACACGCTCGCCTGGCTTGAGGTCGACGTGCTTAAGCTCGGTGCCGACCGGCATGTAGGCGCGCTTTACGGCACCGACGGACTCCAGCCAGCCCTTCGGAATATCGCCGCGGTTGCCCCGCCAGTTGGTGTACGGGGCGTGCTCGGCGCCAACGACGAAGTCGGTTACCGGTGCGAACTCGTAGTCGCCCTTGGACCAATTGAGGAAGTCCGTGGAGTAACCAGCCTTCCGGTAGGTCGGCTTTACCGCGGTGATGTCCAGCGGGTACCAGGAGGTATCGCCGGCTTCACACTTATCGCCTTCCTTAGGCCAGGAGGGATCGCGCTGCAGATCTGCAGAAGGCTGCATGATTTCATCCTTCTTCGGATCGGCAATCTTCTCTAGGCTCGGGCCAGATACGGAGGTGTAGTTGCCCTCGATCGGCTTGGAGTTTGCACCCGGGGAACGGGATGGAATTTCCATGGCCAAATCGGATACGGAGCCGTCCGCCTTGATGATGTAGGCGAAGGCGTAGCGCTCGGCCGGGCCCTTACCGCGGATGACGTTAGAGCCTGGGATGTTTTCCAAGCGGTCATCGTTGCAGCCTACGAACATGGAGATGAAGTCCTTTTCAATGACGCCGTATTCGACGCGGAAGGACTCACCCGGCTTCAGCTTCACAGGGCCGAAGGTTTCTTTATCGCGCCAGCCGTTGGTCATCTTCAGACCGATATCGGACTTAGCGGTGGTGTCCCAACCGGAAGGCAGCTTGGCCTTGGAATTGGCTTCAATCTCGTGATTGGTACCAGTTTCTACCTCGGCGGTGTAGGGCACTTCTTGGTTGGTGGTGTTTTTAAACTGCAGGGTGCCGTCGCTCATGTAGCGGCGGCCGGTTTCTGCAAAGCGCCATTCACGCTCTGCGTTATCGCCGGAAGCACTGCAGCTCTTGTAGAGGTTGGAAATGGGATATGCCTGCGGCATCGGGGGAACATCTCCCGCGTGTGCCACTGGCGTGAAGAGAGCCGCTACGGCGAGCGGTGCGAGCAAACGCAGTCCCTTTTTAATCACCAGAAGACCGTCCTTAATAGATCGTTAAAAATCAGGGGAAACATTCATGAAGACTCAGGCAATCATAAGGGCTTAAAGGACGCACATCAATAGTTGAATGAAATTCTTCCTACTACTTTTACCTGCCTTGAGGTGCAATAATGGGCGCTTACCTGCCCGGCACCGTTAAATGTTTACAGGAGACACCACCCCCAGATTAGGGCCCTTCAACCTAATGCCACCCAAGAAATTCCCAGGTTCCATGCACTGCCCACACTGTAGTGGCATTTGCCACCCAATCATTTTCCGCACCGCGTCCCCGCAGCGTTCCATTCCGCATTGTGAGGGGTGCGCTAGTAGTGTGGGGGCCTATGACTGACCTGAAAACCACCGCCGGCAAGATCGAGGACCTGGACGCCAAGCTCGCCGAGTCCCGCGCGCCGCTGGGAGAAGGCGAGCCGGCCGCCCGCACCCGCGTGACGCAGCTGCTCGATGAGGGCTCCTTCGTGGAAACGGACGCGCTAGCCCGCCACCGCTCTACCGACTTCGGTCGCGAGCATGACCGCCCCTATACTGATGGCGTAGTGACCGGCTACGGCACTATCGACGGCCGCCGCGTCTGCGTCTTTAGCCAGGACGGCGAAATCTTCGACGGCACGATGGGTGAGGTTTATGCCGAAAAGCTCACCAAGGTATATGACCTCGCCATCAAGACCGGCGTGCCCATCATCGGCATCTATGAATCCACCGGCCCGCGTGTGCAAGAGGGCATCGTCACCATGGCCGGATACGCCCGCCTCATGGCGCGTGTCTCCCAGGCTTCGGGCCTTATCCCGCAGATTTCCGTTGTCGCGGGCAATACCAGCGGCATTGCGGCGTTCGCGCCGACGTTTGCCGATGTCCTCGTAGTCACCCAGGGCACCGCCCTCCACCAGGCCGCCAGCCACGTGGCCGGCGCTGAGCCAGAGACCTTTGGCGGCGCCGCAGCCCACGCAGAGTCTGGCACTGCTCACCTGGTGGCCAGCGACGACAAGCAGGCTCTGTCCCTCGTGCGCGATGTTTTGGCCTACTTCCCCGCCAATAACCGCGCCGCGGCGCCGCGCGTGGATGCCGGTAGCGTCGCGGACTTTGATCTCAATAGCGTCATCCCGGATACCGCCGCGCAGGCCTATGACATGAGCGAGGTCATCAAGGCTGTCGTCGATGAAGGCTCCTTCTTCGAGCTTTCCGCCGAGGCCGCACAAAACATCCTTACCGGTTTTGCCTACATCGATGGCCGCGCCGTCGGCATCGTTGCCAACCAGCCGCTGGCGCTGGCCGGCGCCTTGGACTCCGCCGCGGCAGAAAAGGCCGCACGCTTCGTGCGTACCTGTGATGCCTTCAATACTCCCATCGTGGAATTCGTGGACTCCCCAGGCTTTGTGCCTACCCCGGAAGAGGAAAAGGCCGGCCTGCTGCGCAGAGCGTCGAAGTTTGCCTATGCGCAGGCTGAAGCGAGCGTCGGCAAGCTCACTGTGATCACCCGCAAGGCCATTGGCCCGGCCTACGCATTTATGGGCGCCAAGGACCTCGGCGCGGACCTGGTCTACGCATGGCCCACCGCGGAAATTGCCGTCACCCAGGCCTCCCAAGCTTCCCTGGCCATTTATGGCTCGGAGGACAAGGAAGAGGAGATGGACGAGCTCTTCTTGCACCCGTATGCCGCAGCAGAGCGCGGGCTGGCCGATAATGTTATCGAGCCAACTGCAACCCGCCACTACCTGGTAGAAGGCCTGCGCCTGCTAGAGCGCAAGGCCGTGGCCCAGGTACCGAAGAAGCACGGAACCGTTTAGGAGGGGAAATGTCTACGCCGGAAATCAAGGTAGTCAAGGGCAATCCCACCGAGGATGAGCTCGCGGCCCTGCGCGCCGTATTGGCGCAGATGAGCGCCAAGCACTCGGGCTCCACCGGAGAACGCAATGAATGGGGCAACCCGGCCGAGCGCTTCGAGCGCTATGGCGCGCAGCGCGTCTACAACCCCTCCGCCTTCCATACCGTACGGTACTTCTAATGCGGCTTATCCTCGCCTCCCAATCACCCTCGCGCGCGTCTATCCTGCGCGGCGCGGGCGTGGAGCCCGTTTTGGAGCCGGCCGATATTGACGAGCGCTCCCTCGAAGCCTCGCTCGCGGGCCACCCGCCGGCCGATATCGTGGCGGCCCTCGCCACCGCCAAGGCTGAAAAGGTGGCCGAACGCTACCCCACCGAGCCCGTCATCGGCGGCGATTCCATGCTGCTGCTCGACGGCGAGCTACAAGGCAAGCCCCTTACTGAGGAAGCCACCATTGAGCGCTGGCACCAGCAAGCCGGCCGCACAGCCGAGCTGCTGACCGGCCACTGCCTTATCTTTGGCGATAAGCGCCATGTGGAAACGTCCACCACCACGGTGCACTTTGCCCAGGCCAGCAAGGCCGATATCGCAGCCTATGCCCACTCCGGCGAGCCTCTCCACTGCGCCGGTGCCTTTACCTTGGAAGCTATGGGCGGCTGGTTCATTGACCGCATCGAAGGCGATCCTTCCTCCGTTATCGGGCTATCGCTGCCGGTGGTGCGTCGCGCGCTCTATGCCTTTGATCTGAACGTCTCCGATTTCTGGTAGCAGCGCGCCGGCGTCGCTACAGTGGGGTGGCATGGAAATGAAAGACATGCTTGCCCCGAAACCCATTGAGCTGCCGGCCGATCCCGGCGCAGAGTCCACCTCGGATCTCGCCGCCGGCATTGTTGCCCACCCCGATTCCCCGCTGCTGTGGGCACTCCTAGCGGAGCAGGAGCTCAAGGAGCAGGAAGGCTCCGAGCCGGCCGCTTTCATCACCGCCTACGCTTACGCGCGCACGGGCTACCACCGCAGCCTCGACCGCCTGCGTGGCAATGGTTGGAAGGGTTGGGGCCCTATCCCCTTCTCCCATGAACCGAACCAGGGTGTCCTGCGCGCCATCGCCGCGCTCGGCCACGCAGCCAAGGCCATCGGCGAAGACGACGAGTACGACCGCATTCGCCAGATGCTTTCCGACGCCGACCCGGACTCCGTCGCCACCCTCCTCGACTAATCCTGGAGTTCCCGCATGCCTGCCGTGACACCGCGCTGCCTACGCCGCTTCTCCGCCGCCGTATTGCTCACCGCTGCCGTGCCGCTCGCGCTCAGCGCCTGCGGTGCTCAGGAGGATTCTTCTTCCTCCCCAGAGCCGGTCTTTTCCAGCCAAGCACCTGCCGAGGATGAATCCTCCAGCGGAGACGATGCGGCTTCCGCAGCAGCACCCTCCCCGTCCGAGTCCACCGACGGGGGCGATGAAGCGACCACGCAGCAGCAGGAAAAGAGCGAGGACGCCGAGTGCACGGAGCTGCCCAACGATCCGCGCAAGGTCTACGCCTCTGGCACGGCTCCCGGGCGCATGCCCGCCGATGATGGCAGTGATTTCAATTACTGGATCGCCGATATCGACAACTCCTATGACCCGTGCGCCACGATCAGCTGGATCATCTTCCGCGGCTCAATGGGTGACTTGAACGGTCCGGCGGGCACCGGCGCTTCGATTGCTGATGGCATAGCCTTTTACGTCAATGGCGCTCCGGCCAAGGACATGTCCATCTTCCACAAGGTAGAGAGCATCACCCCGGTCTCAGACAACGAGGTCGATTTCACGTGGGGAGAGCGCAGCCGCACCACCGCAGAGGGCATTACCGCCCACCACACTGTGCGCTTGCGGGCACAGGGCGATTCCCTCGAACCGGTATCCGGTGAAGTCGCGGAATTCAACAAGATGTGGGTTGACCTTCCCAGCTACCAGCTGGGCACCTACGACTAGCTTTTCGGCCGGAATTTAATCGCCTGGGCCTGCAATACAATGCGCCCCAGCGGAATCCCGCCGGGGCGCTCGCCTTTGCTCGCTTAATTGCGCAAGCAGCTCATTACAGCGCTAGTCCATCTTGTCCAGGATATCGCCGGTGTTTTGGGCGATGCGCACGTTAGCCACCATGGCTTCCAGGAATAGCCTGATGGCGACCATGATTGCGTAGTAAATGACAGTGCTCAGTACCGCCAGGAAGATGAACGCAAAGATGCTTCCGAAGATGGCGGACGCGGAATCTTCCCTAATGCCATAAATGCCCATGCCGGTGGCGAACAAGAAGGCACCGAGGAGGTGAAGGATCCACATGATGCCACCAAGGATCATGGCAACCTTGTAGATTTCCTTCACGTGGGTAAGTGTCAGGAAGTGCTTGAACTCGAACTCAAAGAGCCCGCCCAATAGGCCGTCTTTCTTTCCCAAGCCCTTGAGGGTGTCACTCATCTGGCTCTTCTTATTACCGAGAGTCTGGCCGGAATCGGCAGTGGCATCGCCTGCTTGCGGGAACTGTCCGAATCCCTGGCTCGTGCCCTGCTGCTGGGTATAGCCGCCGAAAACCGGCCGATCGTTAGCGGACTGGGCGGAGCCGAATTGATCGCCGTTCGCAGCAGCGTCCGACGATGCCGAATCCGTAAATGGATTATGCGCACGGGAGGCAGCGCCCCCGCTTGGGGTGGAGGACTTCGAGGAGGCCCAGAAGTCAGAGGAGTTGCCCTCCGCGCTCGGCTTCGGGGAGGAAAGGTTACTCGAATTTCCAGGCTCACCAGGCTTATCGGTGTGGCCGAAAGACTTCGTCTCCTTGGCATCGGTAGAGCCGAATTCCTTAGTCTCATTCACCTCGGAGGCACCGGCGCCTTCGGCGCTTTTCGCAGCGTCCTCGGCGCGGTGACGCGGGGTTTCAGAAAAATCGCGCGGAGAAAAATCCTTCGGAAACCCGTCGGAGTTGAAATCATTATCAGCCATAATCTGGTCCTTAGAAAATGCTTTAGGGGGATGGTAGGAAAATGCCCCACGGTCACCCGTGGGGCCACTTGGCAGAATACAGCGTGCGCTAGGCGTTCGCGTCCTGAACGCGACGAATTGCCTCGGCGGCAACCTTTTCTTGGATGCCCATGTCTAGCTCGGAAGTGAAGCCAACACAGGAGCAGTTGATCTCGCCGAGGACATAGGTGTCGGTGCCATCGGGGGCATCGTCAAGCATGAAGTCCGCGGTCCAAATCAGCGGAACGTCCTTGGTATCGCCGAGCTTCTCTGCGATAACGGGGCGAGCCTTCTCGAACATCTCGAGCAACTCCGGCCAAGATTCCGGCTTATCGTAGGTGTACTTTGCGCCGGAGAAGAGCGTGGCAGAGAAGTTGTCGCCGCCTTCCGCTGGCTTCTTGTGCACGATGAATACCGGCTCGTCACCCACGAGGAGAATGCGGATTTCGCCCTCCACAATGCGCGGCATAAAGCGCATGTCCACCAGCATGCCGTTATCGCCCTCAATGTACTGGTCACAGAAGTCCATGAAGGCGCCCAGCTTGTAGTCGTGGGTCTGGTTATCTACTGCTTCGGTGCACTTCAGGGCGGTATCGAGCGGGAGCGCGGTGCCCGGTTCCACGGCCTGGGCAAGCTCCTGGTCCGCGAGGCGCACGCGCCAGATGCCCTCACCGGTGGAACCGCGGTTTTGCTTGAGCACCCGCTCACCATAAGACAGCGAGGTGGGGAAAGTATTATGCAGCTCTTCTACCTCGTAGTACGCGACGGTATCGTCCGGCACCAGCGGGGTGTCATTGAGCTTGACCAGTGCATCTTTGGCGCCGTAGGCCATCATGTCTGCCGGAGTGGACATGCCTACCAGGCCGGCGTCTGCCAGCTTGGTGAGCAATTCGAAGTAGCCCTTCTCGCCGCCGGGGATATTGCCTGGGTTCACACGAGAGATATACGCATCAAAGTTTTCAGAAACCTGGGCGTAGATTTCCTCCGCCTTGTCTGGGTGGAAGTAGATAACCTCCGCATTCCAGCCTTGTTCCTTGATCGCGTCGACGATCGGCATGGTGTCCTTACGGTGACCATCTGCGCCTTTATCGGAGCCGCCCTCTACCTCAAATACAACGATTGCATTGTGCACTAGCAATTCCCTTCTTAGGTGGTGTTCATAGCACGTTGTCGCACCATATCCGTAGTTTATCCCAGCTTTTCCTCCCCCGCCCGGCCAACTGCCCCCTCCGCCTAACCCCGCCGGCCGGCGCCCCTATTTCCCCGGCCGAGCCCTGTATCGCACACCACAGGAATGATCCCCGAGTGATCACCACGGGAAAATTCGGGTTAAAGTGGTGGGAGCAAATTACTAACCCTTATAGGAAAGGCAGGCGGACAGTGGCTGACGTTGATCCCTATCCCCCATTTCAGGAATACGCACACCCCGAGCGCCTCGTGTCTGCACCGTGGCTGTCCGCACGCCTAGGCATCAAGGGCCTGCGCGTCATCGAGGTCGATGAAGACTCGCTCCTCTATGACATTGGCCATATCCCCACCGCCACCCGCATCAACTTCCGCACGGAGCTACTGAGCCCACTTACTCGCGATTTCATCGATGGCAAAGAGTTCACTGCCTTGATGCGAGACAAGGGCATTAATGCCGACGATACGATCGTCCTTTATGGCGATAAGTCCAATTGGTGGGCCGCCTACGCCCTGTGGGTATTTACCCTCTTTGGCCACAAGGATGTTCGCCTGCTCGATGGTGGCCGCAATGCCTGGATGGCCGAGGAACGCGATACTTCCTTCATGGTGCCGGACTTCCCCGTATCCGAATACCCCGAGGTAAGCCGCGATGATTCCGTCCTGCGTGCCTTCGTAGACCAAGTGCGCGAGTCCGAAGGAGCGCTCGTGGATACCCGCTCCCCAGAGGAGTTTGCGGGCGAGGCCACCGAGCACGATCCCAATGGCGATTCCGCCTACGGAACCACCATGCGCCACGGCCACATCCCGGGCGCCATCAACCTCGAGTGGGACCGTTCCAACTATCCCAACTCCTGCTTCCGCTCGGCCGAGGAGCTCAAGGTTAATTACGGAATGTTGGAGCCTGAATCTGCAACGATTCTCTACTCCCACGTGGGCGCACAGGCCGCACACACCTGGTTTGTGTTGACGCATCTTTTGGGATTCACAAAGACGCAGGTCTACGATGGTTCGTGGTCTGAGTGGGGCAATATGGTGAAAATGCCGATTGAGCGTTAACTTTTCGGTTTCGCCACATAAACCCATATCCGGCAGGGATGTGGGTTTATTTTTGTTCAAAAACATCCCCACTCGCGTGCGTGAAAATTAACTCATGCTTTTGTGTGCAAGAATAGATTGCGTATTCAACCTAATGTGTTCAGGAGGTTGCTGCCGTGGCAGTAGAAACCAAAAAGATCTCTAAGGTTCTCGTGGCGAACCGCGGTGAGATCGCCGTTCGCGTGATCCGCGCGGCCCGCGACGCTGGCATTGCCTCCGTCGCCGTCTACGCCGAGCCAGACGCCCAGGCACCTTTTGCCTCGCTTGCCGACGAAGCCTTTGCCCTCGGCGGCACCACTTCTGCAGAGTCATACCTCGTCTTTGACAAGATTCTGGACGCCGCAGAAAAGTCCGGCGCCGATGCTATCCACCCCGGCTATGGCTTCTTGTCTGAAAACGCCGACTTTGCCCAGGCCGTCATCGATGCCGGCCTGACTTGGATTGGCCCCTCCCCCGAGTCCATCCGTGACTTGGGAGATAAGGTTACCGCGCGGCACATCGCCGAGCGCGCCGAAGCCCCCATGGCCCCAGGCACCAAAGATCCGGTAGCCGGCGCCGATGAGGTGCAGTCCTTCGCCATGGAATACGGCCTGCCCGTAGCCATCAAGGCTGCCTTTGGCGGCGGCGGCCGCGGCATGAAGGTGGCCTACTCCGCAGAGGAAATCCCCGAGCTCTTTGAATCCGCCACCCGTGAGGCGACTTCCGCCTTCGGTCGCGGCGAGTGCTTCGTAGAGCGTTACCTGGACCGAGCCCGCCACGTCGAGGCCCAGGTGCTGGCGGATAAGCACGGCAACGTAGTCGTCGTCGGCACGCGCGATTGCTCCCTGCAGCGCCGCTTCCAAAAGCTGGTCGAAGAAGCCCCGGCTCCTTTCCTCACTGATGAGCAGCGCGCCTCCATCCACGAGTCCGCCAAGCGCATCTGCCGCGAGGCCGGCTACTACGGCGCAGGCACCGTGGAATACCTGGTGGGCGCCGATGGCCTCATTTCCTTCCTAGAGGTCAATACCCGCCTGCAGGTGGAGCACCCAGTTTCCGAGGAAACCACCGGCCTCGATCTCGTGCGCGAGCAGTTCCGCATCGCTGAGGGCCACGAGCTCTCTCTGAAGGAAGACCCCACCCCGCGCGGCCACGCCTTCGAGTTCCGCATCAACGGCGAGGATGCCGCGGCGAACTTCATGCCAGCCCCTGGCACCATCGTGAAGTACTCCGAGCCGTCGGGTCCGGGCGTGCGCGTTGATTCCGGCGTCGTCCAGGGCTCCGTCATTGGCGGCCAATTCGATTCCATGCTGGCCAAGCTCATCGTCTGGGGCCCAGACCGCGAGACCGCGCTGCGTCGCTCCGCCCGCGCCCTGTCCGAGTACACGGTGGAGGGCCTGCCCACCGTTATCCCGTTTGACCAGGCTATCGTTGCTGATCCAGCTTTCACCGCAGAAGACGGCAACTTCGACGTCTACACCAAGTGGATCGAAGAGGAATGGGATAACCAGCTGCCCGCCCACGATGACTCCACCGATGCCGAGGCTGCAGAGGCAGAGCCGTCCCAGGTACACACCGTGGAAATCGACGGCCGCCGCATCGAGGTCGCCCTCCCCGCCTCCTTCGGCGCCACCGGCACCCCACGCAAAAAGAAGAAGCGCAAGGGCTCTGGCGCCAAGGCCGCTGTATCCGGCGATGCCGTTACCTCCCCAATGCAGGGCACGGTCATCAAGGTCAACGTCGAAGAAGGTCAAGAGGTCACCGAGGGCGAGGTCCTCCTCGTGCTCGAGGCCATGAAGATGGAAAACCCCGTCAAGGCACATAAGGCCGGCACCGTTACCGGCTTGGCCGTGGAGGCAGGCGCTGCTACCACCAAGGGCAGCGTACTGCTGGAAATCAAGTAGCCTACCCCGCTAGCCTTGGAAGAATGACTGATTCTTCTCTCGGCGTGCGCTTGGCCAAGGAAGAGGACCGCGACTATCTTGCGGGCCTCTTCCCTTCTTCTATCGCGGACTGGTCCCCCATTGTGGACGGCGGGGTTATCGCCCTGCCCATGGCCGCCAACGAGGACCCCACTGTTGCTCCCCGCGGCGCCGCGCTCCTGCGCTACTATCCCGCCGCCGACAAAGGCCCAGCTTTCTTGGGCGATCCCTCGGCGCACCCGCTTGACGACGCCACCTGGCTTACCCCCTTCGACCCCGAAGACATTCCCGAGCTCATCGTCTCCAGCGATGACCCCGCCGCCCGCGAGTTGCTTATTGCCAACGCCATCGGCCTCGCGGCCGAGCAGACTGCCCCCGGCATCTCTTCCGCTGAGCCCTTGCCCGGATTTGAAGAGCTCGACCCCGGTAAGTTCTTCCGCCGCTTCTAGCTCGCCCCTAGGTCCGGCCGCCCTCCTGCTAACCTAGCTACGATGCTGAAAATAGATGCAACTTATGGACATTCCACCGCTTTAGGGCGCCTGAATCGCACCTTCGACGCCGGTCGCGTATACGGCTTGAAGGGCCCCAATGGTGCGGGTAAATCTACGCTGCTGCAGACGTTGAGCGGCGAGATTGCCCCACTCGAGGGCACCGTTACCATCGACGGCACCGGGCCCGGCAGCGCAGAGGCCGCCGGCTCCGTCATCGCAGTCGCGGACCCGGTCTTCTTGCCCGACCTCACCGTCGGCGAACACTTCACCCTGCTTTCGCGCCGCTCCGGCGTAGACTTTGCCGAGGTCCATGAGCTGTGGGCCCTCGATGACGCCATCCTAAACTCCGCAGTCAGCGACCTTTCTTCTGGCCAGCGCCAGCGCGTTTACCTCGCCGCCCAGCTCTATCAGCCGGCCAAGGCTCTGCTTATCGACGAACCCGAGCGCCACCTTGACCACACCTGGACCGCCTTCTTGGCCGAGGAGCTGCGCCACCTCGCCGCCGAGGGCCGTTGTGTAGTGCTGGCCTCCCACTCCCCGGCCATCTTCGATGCCTGCGACGAGGTGGTGGAAATTTCATGAAGCTTCTGTCCACAGCCTCCTCAGCCCTCTATTACGCCTTTATAGCGGCGCTCATCGCGAGCGTCAGTGTTTACGCTTGGCAGAATGCCGCCGAGGTTTTGCCCTCGCTCGCGCAGCGCACAGCCGCGGCCCTGCCCGCCACCGCGACCATCGGCGCTGGGGTCGGCTCCCTCGCCCTCATCGTTCTTCTTGAAGCGCTCTATCCGCTGCGCAGCCTTTCGCTCAGCCGGTGGGTCTATGTGGATAGGCCGCGGGGGCGTATGCGGGGCGTCGATAAGCTGTCCATTGCCCAGCTCGCCGGCGTGAGCCTCCTCGGCCTAGCCCTGTGCACGTCGCTGCGCCTTCCGCTCTATGCGGCGATGGCCCTCCCCTTGCTGCGCATAGCGCTCGGCTGGCGTTCCTTCGACCTCGCCTCGCTTCTTCGCGCGGGCCGCACCCGTGCCGTCGGCTCGTCTTCCTTTGGGCTTTTGGATTCTGAGGTTTCTGCCGATGCCATTGCTTCCCAGTCGGCGCGCCTGCGCCCCAGCTCGCGCGCCACGACGTCGCCCAGCTATCTCTTTATCCGGCGCCTATACCGCCGCTGGTACATCCCGCTCGGCGCGGTAGCTGTCATCGGCCTCACCCTAGGCCTTGTCCCACAGCTCGGCAGCCTGGCGCTCATAGGATTCGCTGCCGCATGGACCATCGTCGGCGCCGCCACCGGCCGCGCCGCATCCTTTGGCCGCATCATCGACGGAACCTGGCCCGACTGGGGACTTCCCTTGACCGCGACAGCCGGTGCCGCCGTTCTCGGTACCGCCTTCATCGCCGCCGTGTGGAAGCTGCCGGTACTCGTACTCGCCGCGTGCTGTTTAGGACTTACCTACGCCTCCTTCAAGCGCTCCCGCCCAGCGCGAGTGGCCACCATGAACATCATCGACACCGGTGGCTTCGGTGCTTCGTTCTCCCCCGAAGTCTTCGGTTACTTCCTGCGCGGCGGCTACGGCATTGCGGCCGTAGCTGTGGTCCTCTTCTTTTAGTCGCCCTGCGCTTTCCCCAGGTACGCCACTTCAATAAGTTGCACATACCTGGGGATTTCTTTTGAGCTTTATTCTGTATTACTTCACATAACACAGTTTGTGTTACTATAAGTAATACAGAATAAAGATTGGAGGTGACAGATGTTCATTAACCTCAACCCCGATTCAGATGTCCCCGTCTTCCAACAAATCCACGATGAATTAGTACTGGCCATAGCTCGCGGCCAGCTCTCTGATGGCGACAAGCTAGACCCTGTCCGCCGCGTCGCCAAAGACATAGGCATCAACCCAGCCACCGTAAAAAAGGCGTACGACCTCTTGGTCTCTGACGGCCTCATTGAAACCGCCGGCCGCTCCGGCTCCATCGTCAGACCCGGCGCTCACACCGAGGCTCAAGAAAGACAACTAGCTGAGCAATTAGGCCGAGTAGTTGCGCTCGCCCGTGCCCAAGGCTTTAGCCCAGATGAGCTCCACACCCACCTCAGCTCCACTCTTAAACACTTGGAAGTATCGTCATGATTTTCGCCCTCTTAATGGCCGTCACAACTCTCGCAATTACTTGGATTATGGCCAAAGCTCCCTCCCTTTCCTCGCCCGGCACACCGCTCGGTGTGCGCGTGCCAAAGGACTACCTTTCCGATAGTGCAGTTACCTCTGCTCTTGCTGGATACAAGGTACGTACTTGGGGTTGCGGCGTCGCGGCAACAATTCTGTCCCTCTTTGCCTGGAAATTGCCACTCCTCGCCGCCGTACCGTCCCTCTTGGTGACGCTCGGCGGCTTGTGGGCCTACATCTCTCAACGCCGCCGCATCATCGCCGCGAAAAAGGCCGGCGGTTGGTTCGACGAGGTTGAAACCACCATCGCTGCTCGTGTTTCCACCAACGCCAATGGCACACCCGAATTCGCAGGCATCCCCACGCCGACTTTTCCGTGGATAACAATGCTCGCCTCGCTGTTGTGTATCGCGGCCGGTGCCATCATCGTCGCTTCCCACTGGTCCGATATTCCTGACCCCGTTCCAGTGCACTGGAATTCTTCCATGGAGGCGGATAATTGGAGCGAAAAGAGTATCGGCAGCGTTTTTTCTATCTCATTCATCGCCTTAGGAATGCTCTTGCTTTTCGCCGTCATCTGCTCTTGTATCGCACATAGTGAGGTATTCCCACGTTCAGAACGCAGCATTAAAGCTCGACTGCGCAACGAGGCCAACCTCGCCTTCACGAATACCGGTATGGGAGTCTTCACCCTGCTCATGTGTGTGGGCATGGCCTTCATGCAAGTAACCGGCCCTGTACCGCAATTTCAACGGTTTCAATGGAGCCGCCATTATCACGATGTTGGTTATTACCATCGGTGGCAGCATCGGACTGGTTGCGTTTCTTCTCTACAACAATCTCAATTATCCGAGCAACTGCGTGGAATCCGCTTTCCCGATGAAGACAATGAATCACCGGACAATGACCACCTCTATAAATGGGGCGTGATGTACTACAACCCCGAGGATCCTGCGGTACTAGTGGATAAGCGCTTCGGCACAGGCATGTCGTTTAATTTCGCCCGCTGGCAGGCCAAGGCATTCCTCGTCATCACGCTTCTGGTTCTAGTCGGCTCAATAGCGCTACCTTTCTACTAGGCTGAAAATTTTAGCCCTCCACGCTGTATCACGATTTTCGTCCATATAAACCACCAAAACCGTCGACGAAATCGGTGGTTTATATGGACGAAAGTCGCGAAAGCCGCCTGCAGACAGCACAGCGCCCGCTTCCTAGAGGATTGCGCGTAGGAAGCGGGGCGCTGGCGTGCGTCAGTTAGTTGATGACGGCGATAAGGTCGCCGCCTTCCACCTTGGTGGCCTGGCCGATGGCCACGCGCTCGACCACGCCATCCTTAGTGGCGGAGATGGAGGCTTCCATCTTCATTGCTTCGATGACGGCGATCTGGTCGCCAGCCTTAACCTCGTCGCCAGGCTTGGCGGTGGGGTTGACCACGCCGGCGAATGGTGCGGCGACGTGTCCCTCGTTGGAGGGGTCGGCCTTTTCTACGGTAGCGACCGTGGATTCGGCGTTCTCGTCGCGCACCTTCATCGGGCGAATCTGGCCGTTGACGTTGAGAACCACGTTACGCATGCCCTTTTCGTCCGGCTCACCCACGGCGTCGAGGCGCACCACGACCTGCTTGAGGTCGGCGCGATCGGTGGAGTCCTCTGGGAAGTAGTGGACGACCTTTTCTTCGCCTTCGTAAGACCGTAGAAGAAGGTGGTATCCGTCAATGCCTCAGTGTTGCCGTACTTGCGGCGGAACTCATTGAATTCCTCGAACTGCTTGGGGAATAGCAGGCGGTTCAGGCTGGCGCGGCGCTCATCCGAGCTATCGGATTCCAGATGCGGCTGTTCTTCCGCAGGAACCTCGCTCACCTTGGCGCCGGTTTCCTCGCGGCCATCGAGCACCTTATCGCGCAGCTCTGGCCAACCGCCCGGAGGAGTACCGAGCTGGCCGCGGAGGAACTGGTTGACCGAATCCGGAATATCGAACTTGGTCGGGTTGGCAGCGAAGTCATCAGGGTCTACGCCCGCACCCACAAGGTGAAGGGCGAGATCGCCTACAACCTTGGAGGACGGGTGACCTTGGTTGGGCGGCCGAGCATCTCGTTGACCGCAGCATAGGTGTCCTCAATGATCTCGAAGCGGTCTGCCAAGCCAAGGGCGACAGCTTGGGCACGCAGGTTGGACAGCTGACCGCCTGGAATTTCGTGCTTGTAAACGCGACCGGTCGGGCCAGGGATACCGTTCTCAAACGGGGCATAGAGCTGGCGCACGGCCTCCCAGTAGGGCTCGAGATCCGATACGGCCTGCAGGTCGATGCCGGTATCGCGCTTGGACTGGGAGAAAGCCGCAATAAGAGCCGACAGCGATGGCTGCGAAGTAGTACCGGCTAATGGTGCGGAGGCGCCATCGACAATGTCTGCGCCAGACAGGGCGGCCGCATAGTAGGTCGCCATCTGTCCACCGGCGGTATCGTGCGTGTGCACGTGCACCGGCAGATCGAATTCCTTGCGTAGCGCCATGACCAGCTTGGAAGCAGCCTCAGGGCGAAGCAGACCCGCCATATCCTTGATGGCGAGGATATGGGCGCCAGATTCCACAATCTGTTCGGCCAGCTTGAGGTAGTAATCCAGCGTGTACAAGTTCTCCTTCGGCGAGGCAAGGTCACCGGAGTACGCCATGGCCACCTCAGCAACGGTGGTATTGGTCTCGAGTACGGCATCGATGGCGGGGCGCATCTGAGAGACGTCGTTAAGTGCGTCGAAGATGCGAAAGACGTCCACGCCGGACTTGGCTGCTTCCTGGACAAAGCCACGGCAGACCGAATCTGGGTACGGGGTATAGCCCACGGTATTGCGGCCGCGCAGGAGCATCTGGATGTTCTGGTTCGGCATGGCCTCACGCAGCAAGTCCAAGCGGACCCACGGATCCTCGTGGAGGAAGCGCATGGCGACGTCATAAGTCGCACCGCCCCAAGCCTCAACGGAGAAGAGGTTCGGAGTCATGCGCGCTACGGCCTCGGCCGCAGAAACCAAAGCAGTGCCACGAACGCGGGTGGCCAACAGGGACTGGTGGCGTCACGGAAGGTGGTATCCGTAACCATCAGCGCATTCTGATTGCGGATCTTTTCTGCCCACTTCTGCGGGCCAAACTCGAGAAGATCATCGCGGGAACCGCGTGGGAGCGGCTCGGAAAGGTCTAGCTCGGGGAGCTTATCAAATGGGCGCAGAGCCGTCGGGCGCTTACCGTTGGGCTTATTAACGGTGGTCTCCGCGATGTATTCGAGGATGCGACCAGATTCGTCGACTGCGGGCGGAGCCTTGAGCAGGTGCGGGTGTGCGTTGATGAATCCGGTGTCCACGCGGGTCTGAGTAAAGTCCGGCTCGCGCAGCAGGGCGCGCAGGAAGCCGATATTGGTGGCCACGCCGGAGACGGTGAACTCGTTGAGCGCACGCTGGGCGCGCTGCACAGCCTGTTCGAAAGTGGCTCCGCGGCAGGTCATCTTCACCAGCAGAGAGTCGAAGTTGGGCGAAACCTCTGCGCCCACGGAAGTTGCACCGTCTAGGCGCACGCCGGCGCCGCCCGGCGAACGATACGCGGTCAGCGTGCCGGTATCGGGACGGAAGCCGTTATTCGGGTCCTCGGTGGTGATGCGGCACTGCAGGGCAGAACCGGTGATGGAAATCTTGTCTTGGGCGAGGTGAATATCTTCCAGCGATGCGCCGGCCGCGATATTCATCTGGGCCTTGACGATGTCTACGCCGGTGATTTCCTCAGTCACGGTGTGCTCCACCTGCACACGCGGGTTCATCTCGATGAAGACGTGATTGCCGCGCTCATCGACGAGGAATTCCACGGTGCCCGCACCCTCGTAATTGATGTGCTCGCAGAACTTCACCGCATCCTGGCAGATGCGGTCACGCAGCTCGGAATCCAGCGACGGCGCCGGCGCAATCTCTACTACCTTCTGGTGACGGCGCTGCACCGAGCAGTCACGCTCGAAGAGGTGCACCACATTGCCCTGGCTATCGGCGAGAATCTGCACCTCGATGTGCTGCGGTTTGATGACTGCGGTCTCCAGGTACACGCTGCCGTCTCCGAACGCCGCCTCCGCCTCGCGCGAAGCCTCGGCCGCCTTTTCGCGCAGCTGATCCTCGGATTCCACGAAGCGCATGCCGCGCCCGCCGCCACCGGCGACAGCCTTAACGAATACGGGGAAGTTAAAGTCCTTGGAGTATTCCACCAGCTTATCGACGTCCGTCGATGGCTCCGAGTCCTGCAACGTCGGCAGCCCGGCTTCCTTTGCCGCACTAACCGCAGCCGCCTTATCACCGGTGAGGTCCAACGTGCTTGGGGTCGGACCAATGAACTTAATGCCATTGTCCTCGCACGCACGAGCAAGATCCGCGCGCTCCGAAAGGAATCCGTAGCCGGGGTAAATGGCATCCGCTTCGGCCTTCTTGGCGGCGCGGATAATCTCATCAATGTCCAAGTATGCCTTGACCGGCTGCCCCTCGGCGCCGATGCGGACGGCCTCATCCGCGAAGGCGCGGTGGAAGGAGTTTCGGTCTTCGCGAGGATAGACCGCGACGGTCTTTGCCCCGGTCTCAAAGGCAGCACGGAATGCACGCACGGCGATTTCGCCGCGGTTGGCTACCAGAATCTTTTTGAACGATGGAAGCGCGGGATTAGCCACTTCGGTGTTCCTTTCAACTCGGAAGGCGCTGAGATACAACGTCTCCACTCGGGTGATCCGTATCTCAGTTTAGAGATCGAAACCTTCCTTGTCTGCCCATTTTCAAGCGGAGTTTGCCACACCACCCAGCGGTTAAACCGCTGAATGGGAGGTTTCTGCAGCCCGACCAGTAATAACAGGGTTAGCCGGTCTGTAAATCTTGCAAATTTTCGCCTCAGCAAAATATGCAGCGGGACACCCTTGGATTCACTAAGTGTTCATTTTCACTTCATACTAATTTTTCTTTATTAATGCATATTTATATGCAAGGTGTTACTTTCGTTTTGCGCACCCAGCGCACGTTCCGCCAATCTCTAACAAGGAGAGAAAATGACAATAAAGAACTCGCTACAGCCAGCGTAGCCATCGCAGCACTGAGCGGAATCGCCGTACCAGCAGCCAGTGCCTCCGCAGGTGAATGCGGTGGAGGCCTAGTGTGCATTTTCAACGAAGCGAACTTCGGCGGTTTCCTAGGTTCCCGTGGCCCCGGAATCGGAATCATGAACGTTTCGCGCAACGCCAATGACAAGATGTCATCGTGGATCAATAACACTGGAGGCCATGCTGCCTGGTACCAGCACGCCAACGGCGGCGGCAAGTGGCACACCATGACGCCATTCTCCATAACAATTATGTGGGCTGGTGGAGCAACGACCCCTTACCTCGTGGCGCACTAATCGGGGCTGCTAAGTAGACATCCGTTAACTGGGAAGAAGGATGACAATCATCTTTCTTCCCAGCTTCAATATTTCAGAACTAAATGACCCAAATTCACATTCACCAAGTTCATAAAACACTCGGCGTTGGCCCTAAGGCGACTCACGCACTCAAGGGAGTTTCATTAAAAGCCGCACAGGGAGACTTCATTGCAATCTCCGGCAAAAGCGGTTCAGGGAAAACCACTTTTTTGGACATGCTTTCCGGCTTAATCTCCATCGACTCGGGCTCAGTCACGGTTAGCGGGTCAAAGTAGATACCGCTTCTGAAAAGGAATTGCTTCGTCTGCGCAGGAGATTATTGCATTGTCCACCAATCCGATCTCATCATTCCTGAGCTGACCGCCGCCGAAAACGTGCAACTCGTCCTATCAGCAGCAGGATACAAGCCTGTAGATTCTCGAACGGCGGCTGAATCCCTCTTAGAACAAGTAGGTCTCGAGGGACTAGAGACCCGATATCCCGACGAATTGTCCCGCGGCCAATGCCAGCGGGTCGTATTGCCCGTGCGTTGAGCGGAAACCGGTCGATCCTACTAGCAGACGAGCCTTCTGCCGCTTTGGATCAACAAACTCGCGAAGCGTTTTTGCACTGTTTAGAAAACTCGCCAGTCAGGGAACACCATCATCACTGCTTCCCATGACCCGATCGTTCTGGACTATTGCACCCGATCTTTCACCTTGATCGACGGCCTTCTACACAATGCAGAGGAGGCGGAGGAGTCACTTGGTTAGCCAACTTCTATCCAAAATCATTAAAGGACAGCCCAAAGTGCGTCTCATGTACGCACTAGCTGCTCTCAGCATTCTCCTCCTTGCCGCTACAGCCACGAGTGCGATGCTTATGACAATGTCCGCCGAACAACACGTCGCATCGAACCTAGGCGATAACCACCAGCGAGCAGACGCGCCCTGTTTCACTTTCCTTAGGCGACAATATCGACGATTGCCTATCCGCACCGTCAGATCCCAAGCGTTCTCCCGTGAACTTGTATCGCAAGACTTCTACGTGGATACTGACCCCGATCACCGAATGACATATTCGGAGGGTGATTGGGAAGCCAAGGGCCCAGCTACGGTTTAACTTTGGAATCAGGTCGGTGGCCAACCTCTCCGGGGGAAATTATCGCAACCACAGCTAGCGTCTTTCCGAGGAATCAGGGTCAGTGCCTTTAGTAGCAACCTGGAGATTAACGTGGTCGGCACCGTTACCAGTAAATATGTGCCGACCGCAACCGCCGTGTACGCAGCGCCTGGCACATGGGATCTCAGCACCACTCCTTCATCCCCATCTAGTGCTGGGGCGCGCCCAATGCTTTTAGATAACCAGTCTTCGACCAAGAAGAACTAGAAAAGACAATGGATCGCATTGCTCACGTAGACAATGCCGAGTTCAGCGCCAGAGAAGCAGTGAAACTGTCCTACCTCTCAAGGCAATCGCTGGAGAATCAGCCTCCAAAAGCCTTCTTGATGAATACTCGTTTTTCTTCGGAATTTTTGCGTTTCTCTTACCTCTATTTTTCTCAGCCTTCCTAACTGCATGCAAAGGCGCGCGCTCGAAGCCCCAGCCACCCTCTACATCAACTCGGAATATCCAGGAAGAAGTTGTGGGCTATCTTCCACGTACAGATCCTTTTTCTAGTCCTTTCAATTTCAGTGTGCGCTATTGTCACCGGTACGCTTTTTCCTCACCTCTTTAAAACCCATCTAGCAGAGTTGGGTCCGTGCCTGGCCGAGATTTCGTCCTCCCCTGGAAATGGTGCGGGTTGCTTTTAGCATCCGCCTTCTTCCCCCGATCTTCAGCGCACTGACAACTGCATTACCGATCCGGGTTCCAAAAACCCAACCTTGCGGAACATCAACTTTCTGCTAAATGGAAGCGAGCTTCAGCCGGGGCTATCCCGGCACTGTGCGCCATAGCACTAGCAACCGTATTGTTCGCTGGGGTAGTCGGCCCGGAATTTTCACAACTCTTGCTCCAATCCCTACGTTAGCGCTCGCGATAGCGTTGACGCTCGCTGTACTATTTCTATTAAAAGCGATTCCCCAACGTCACCGAGTCACCTGGCCCGTCGCTTTCTAAGTTCGCACCGTTTTCTTCCGCTAATTGGAGTAGTCCTATTGTCCAGTACAGCAGGGATAGCAATCTTCAGCAGCAACCTGGCCGCTAGTATGACCGCCTCAGAAGCTGAATCCTACGCACCAATTGTCGCGCCCGACCAAGCAATCTTGACCCTGCCAAATGAAATGGATTCTGCGAGAGAAGCTGCACAGAATTCATTAGTATCCCAAGGTGACTTGCCCGAACCCATTTCTGCACAGCAGCTTTCCGCAGTGTTGCCGATGACTCCTGATGTATCGGGAACTTTTGGCATTCTTTCCGTGCAGGATGCCAAGAGTTGGGAAAGGCTTACGACGAAACGCTAACCTCCGACGAAAGGCAAACCCTTGAAGCCGGTGGTGTCCTTGTCCGCGACAAGAAACTTATAGATGACTCTCACACACAGATCACCGATTCAAACGAAAAATCGCACACGCTCGATGCCCAAGAGGGTTCTTTTGGAAACTACTGGGAGAAACAAGTTGGCGGTGTGGTGCTAAACAGCACCGCACAAAGTCTTGAAATTCCTAGCACTTCAACCCTATGGATATTCGACGGATTATCCGCCCAAAAGGCAGAACGAGTGCCAGAAATCGCTAATTATCTTGGTATACCTGAGGATATCCAGCTTTCCAAAGGCTATGAAAGCGAGACCCCCTTATCGTTCTACATCAGCCTTACAGCAGCTCTGCTTTCTGCAATCGCTATATCCTTTGTGATTGCGCGTGGACTAAATACCAGTATGAACACACTGCACACCACCTTTTTCCACTTGGGTCTGCGCCGTGATTGGAGCCTCAAATCGCTTTCTTGGGCCATAGCGATTATCTGCCTAAGTTCCCTGCTCATCGGAGTCTTCAGCGGTCTCGCCCCGTTAGCAGCATATAGCTTCTTGCTCGGTGATGGCTTCCTGTTCGCAGTCGATTGGACAGCAATGGGCTTCACCATCATTTCAGTCCTAGCGGGCACCCTATTCGGAGCATTCATTCAACAAAACACCTTCACCGGCACTAATCACCTCTCCACTCGGTCCGCGGTCACAAGTCTCATTGACGGTGGGTCTCCCTTCGTTATATGGTTACCCACATAGGTGGTAAACCCATACACCACGGAAGGAATCACATGCCGCATGTACGAGAGGCCGCACCATGAGCGATACCCGGCCCATTTATCAGCAACTAGCAGGAGGGATCAGGGACATGATTATTTCCGGTGAGCTCGCCGAGGGCGAACGCGCCCCCAGCACCAATGAGCTTTCGGCTTTCCACTCCGTTAACCCAACTACCTCCGCAAAGGCACTAACCGTCCTCTTCGAGGAAGGCCTGCTGGAAAAGCGGCGCGGTTTGGGCATGTTCGTGCGCGAAAGCGCGCGCAACAAGGTCCGCCACCAACGCCAAGAAGCCCTTAGGGAAGACTTCATCGTTCCGCTTCTCAAAGAAGGAGCCGCGCTGGGCTTAAGCGCCAGCGATATCGCCGACCTCATCGAAGCCGAAGGAGACCATCATGACGCACCTTAAGATGCACAATGTCAGCTGCAAGCGCCGCCTGCACGTGCCACACCTGGAGCTCACCGCCGGCATGTATGGGCTAATCGGGCCCAATGGCGCGGGCAAGACCACACTCCTGCGCACAGTGGCCGGGTTCCTGCCCGCAAAGGGCAGCATCGATAGCTCGCAGGTGGCGATTGCGCGCACCGGCGCCGATATCTTGCTCGCCGGTTCCACCGTGGCCCAGCACCTGCGCGCTGCACAGCACGTGCGCGAGGGATTCGACGTGGGGTATGCGGGGGAGTTGTTGGATAAGGTGGGCGTCGATAAGCGCAACAAGAACCGCACCTTGAGCACCGGCCAGCGCCAACTGGTTGCCTGTGCCACTGCCCTGCTGCGCGCACGCCGGTCCCCTCCTCGATGAGCCTTTCAACGGCCTGGACGCGCCGACGCGCACGCGCTTGCGCGAGCTCATTATCGCCCACGCCTCCGGCACCCCGGACTGGCTGCTGGTGCTTTCTTCTCACCGCGCCGAGGACCTCGTCGGTCTGGTTGACCACGTCATTACCGTGCACGACGGCACGGTCATAAACCCACCGACCTGGAATCCCAACGGCCGCACTACCCCGTGCTTAGCGGCAGCACCAAAGACGTGGAGCAAGCACTCGCGCTTGCCGACGCCCTCCCCCTCCACCATTCCTCCCTTGGCTCCACATCCAAGGTGCACGCCTGGTGCCCGGCCCCGTTCCCTGCCGATACCGCAGCCGCCGCCCAGGTCACCGTCTCCTACCTCGACGACGGCCAACTCATTGATTCCCTTGTCTCCCGCGCCCACGAATCCGCCCGCACCCCACAAGAGGAGTCCTAGCCATGCAGACACTCAAGACCTTTAATCTCAACGCCACCAAGGCGCTCATCGTCATAAGCATCATCGTCGTGTTGCTGTGGGCCCTGCCCTACTTATTGAGGAATGACTCCTCGGCAGTGGGTCCAGCAGGGTTTTACTGGGACTTTGTAGCGATCCTTCTCTGGGGAATCTACTGCGCTTTCGCTGCAACCGAGTATCGTGCTTTGCGCGGTTTAGGAATAAGACCTCGCAAATGGCTCGCCAGCATGCATGCAACATTGTGGTTAGGCTCACTTAGTTTCGGTGCTGTAGCCTGGGCTATCTATTACATCGCACGGCAGGGCGGGGACGATATTTTTCCTTCCTGGGTTGTTACCTCCAGCGTATTCGGCACACGTCCCATTCTTAGCTACATAGCCACGTACGGCAGCTTCGCCTGCGGTCACCTGCTGGTCGGATATATTGGCGCGCTCATAGGGTCGGTGGTAAGTAGCGCCAATCAAAGCTCCCTCCTAGCGCGGATTCTGTTCATCATCGGCATTATTGTGGGCCTTGCTCTAGCAAATGGTCTCCTGATTACCCTTATCGAGGCTTTCGGGAAATGAGAATTGGCGCCCCCTGGCCCGGCCTATTCTTCTTCACGGGCTTAAGCATCGTCATTTGCTCGGCTGGCATCCACTTCATTGCGCGGCGCATCCAGCCTTAACCTGCCCCGGTGTTAAATGCACCGATTCCCCCGCCTCCAAGAAGACTGCAGTCTCTGGAGCCGGGGAAATTCTTGTCATACGCTGCCTCTGTGCTTGAGGCGGAGACGGTGTGGTTTACTCCAGATCGTCGTGGGCAACGAGGCGTCGCGCAGCCTCGGTGATGGTGCCCGACAGGGACGGGTATACGGCGAAGGAGTCGGCCAGCTGGTTCACTGTGAGCTGGTTGGTTACGGCCATGGCGATAGGCAGGATGAGCTCGGAGGCGGTCGGCGCGACGATGACGCCGCCAATAACTCGTCCGGAGGTGGCGCGGCAGAAGAGCTTGACAAAGCCGTGCTGCAGCGAGCGCATCTTCGCACGCGGGTTGGTGTTCAGCGGCATGGTGATGGTGCGGGCGGCGACCTCACCGGCCTCGATTTCTGCCTGGGTAAAGCCTACGGCTGCGATCTCTGGGCGCGTGAAGACGGCGTTGGCCACGGTCTTCAGGCGCAGCGGGGACACGCCCTCACCCAAGGCGTGGTACATGGCCACGCGGCCCTGCATTGCGGCGACGGAAGCCAGCGGGAAAAGGTCGGAGCAGTCGCCCGCGGCGTAGATGCCGGCGATATTGGTGCGGGAGACGCGGTCGACCTGAATGTGGCCGGACTTGGCGGTTTCTACGCCGACATTCTCCAGCTTGAGGTCCTGGGTATTCGGGATGGAGCCGATGGACATAATGACGTGGGAGCCGGTGATTTCGCGGCCGTCCTGCGTGGTGACCAGGACGTTGCCGTCCTCGGTGCGGTTAACGGTTTCCACGCGGCAATTCTTTTCCAGTTCCACACCGCGCTCGCTCAGCACGGTCTCGAGGACGTCGGCCGCGTCGGCGTCGTCATGCGGCAAGATGCGGTCACGGGAGGCAACCATGGTGACCTTCACGCCCAGCTCAGCGAAGGCGGAGACGAACTCGGCGCCGGTCACGCCAGAGCCGACGACGATGAGGTGCTCAGGAAGCTCGGTGAGGTTGTATACCTGCTGCCAGGTGAGGATGCGCTCGCCGTCTGGCTGCGCGCCCGGCAGAATGCGTGGGGTCGCGCCGGTAGCTACCAGGACGAGTCAGCGTCGATGGTTTCCTCGTGGCCGTCCTCGTTAAATACGGCGGTAACCTTGTGGCCGCCGAAGGCATCGGCTTCCTGATCCTCTGGGAAGTAACCACGGCCATCGATAACGCGAGCGCCTAGGGATTCCACCGTGGCGCGGATATCGGAGGACTGGTTGCTTGCCAGGTCCAGCACACGCTTATTTAGCGCGGTGAGCGATAGGTCGGCTTGGCCAATGCCCTCGTTGAGCTTCATATCCTCGGCGCGGCGCAGGTCGGTCTTAATATTGGCGCCGGCGATAAAGGACTTGGAAGGAACGCAGTCCAAGATAACGCTATTACCGCCCATGCCTTGGTCTTCAATAATGGTGATTTCTGCACCATATTGGCGCCTATTTGGCGCCTGCCAACGCGGCCTCATAGCCTGCTGGGCCACCGCCGATGATGACGATTCGCTTGGTCTGGTTCAACACGCACTTGCTCCTTTATCGGCTCCACTTTAAAGTCGCCTACGAGTTTAACGTGTAGAACCTTTCAGCGCGTTAGTCTGTCTCCGCGTTCTCCCCTATGAACTGCTCAACCACGGCGCCGAAGAGTTTGATGCCCACGCCTATGGCCCGCTCGTCGACGATAAGATCGCCCATGTGCAGGTCATGCTGCTCGCCTTCGCCGGACCAGCAGCCAAGCCGCGCCATGGAACCGGGACCTTTTCTAGGTACCAAGAAAAGTCCTCGCCGCCGGAGGACTGCGGGGCCTGTACGACGGCCTGCGGGTCGATGGATTGGGCGGCGGAGGCAAGCAGGGCGGTGGCGACGTCGTCGTTAAGCACCGGCGGAACACCCCGGTTATAGGTCAGCTCGTGCTCTACGCCTACCGCGCAAGGATTTGATCCACCAGCTCGGTAAAGAGGCTTTGCATATCGCGCCAGATGCCAATATCGGCCGTGCGCATGGTGCCGGTTAGGCTGCCAGTCTCCGGAATGGCATTGGGCGCATAGCCAGAATTGACCTGGCCAAAGACCAAAACGGTGCCGGTACGCGGGTCAACGCGGCGCGAGAGCAGCGCGGGCAGTTCGGTAATGACCTTTCCTAGGGCATACACAACGTCGGCCGACAGGTGCGGCCGGGAGGTATGCCCGCCTGGGCCCTTGATATTGAGCTCCACCACGTCGGTAGCAGAAGTGATAGCCCCGGCGCGGATACCGATGCGCCCCACGCGCAGCTTGGGCTCGGCGTGGATGGCAAAAATGGAATGCACACCTTCCAGCGCGCCCCATTCGATAACGTCGGTTGCGCCGCCGACCCATACTTCCTCGGCCGTTGGAAGATGACTCGAATACCCAGCGGCAGGTCGTGGACGCGCTGAAAATCCGCCAATGCGCAGGCCAGGCCCAGCGCCACGGTCGTATGCACATCGTGGCCGCAAGCATGCATCTTGCCGGGAACCTCGGAGGTATATTCCAGGCCGGTGACCTCGGTGACTGGCAGGGCATCGATATCGGCGCGGAAGGCCAGCCGGCCTAGCTCCGTATCGGGGCCGATGTCGACCATGAGACCGGTCTGTGGGAAGCGCTGTGGCTCCAGACCATAGTCCTGCAAGACGGTGGCTAGGAAGTTGGTGGTTTCCACCTCTTGGTTCGCGGTTTCCGGTGGCGGTGGATATGGCGCCGCCACGCGATGACCTCCGCACGGTGGGCATTGAACCACTCGTTGATGAATTCCGAGATCATCCGCGTGCCTTCCCTGTCGTTGAAATACGTCTGGGTGCAAAGTCTACAACTAGACCATGTGGTTCAGTAACTCAGGTGGTAATGCGGGGTGCGCTAGCTCAAGGCGCCATTCCACGTGGCAGCAAACCTACGCCGGTCCACGTATCCCCGCGGGAAAGGCGCGACGTCCTCGGCGACGACCACCGCGGAATCAGCCAAGTGCCCTTCCACCACGTCCCCCGGCCGGCAGCAGTACCGCCGGCGGGATTTCTAGAGCCAAGGCCAGCTTATATACCGTAGACAGCTGCGGATCGGCCATGGCGTGCACGCCATTTTCGTTGCGCTCCAGATTAGAAATTTGGCTGCGAGAGACCCCAGAAATCTCCGCCAGCGCCTGCTGCGAAATCCCCCGACGCTGTCGCACCCGCCGCAATTGTTGCGAAAATCCGTGGCCGTAGCTCGACCACATTAGATGAATGAACTCATATTCTCCCCCTGGAAAGTGCGGTCGCCTTTCCAGGGAGAAGATTACCTTAAAGTCGATATTGCGCGACCGTAGAGGCGGTCGCCGCATCGCCCAAGCCCGGCACGATATAAGCATCCTCGTTGAGCGAAGGATCGATAGCGGCGGTAACTAGGCGCACCGGCAGATCGGATTCAGCCAGCGCATCCACACCCGCTGCGCCGAGACCATGCAGATGCGGTGATATCGGTGGCGCCACGATCGGCAAAGCAGGCGCAATGCGTGCAGCAGGGAACCACCGGTGGCCAGCATTGGATCCACCACGAACACCGTGCGGCCGGTCAGGTCCTCCGGCAATGCCTCCAGGTACGGCACCGGCTCATGCTCTCTTCGTTGCGCGCCATAACCGATAAAGCCCCCTGCGCATCCGGAATCATGGACAGGGCCGGTCCACCATGCCCAGCCCGGCGCGGATGATCGGCACGATGATAGGCGGGTCCTGCAGGCGGGTGCCCTGTGCGGTAGAAACCGGGGTGGCGCAGTCGAAGTTCTCCACGGCAAGGTTGCGGGATGCTTCATAGACAAGCATGGCGCCCAAGTCTTTCAGGGCGGCGCGGAAAGCGGAGTTATCGCTGCGCGCATCGCGCATGAGGTAAGGCGGGAGGCGGCAAGCGGGTGGTCTACTACGTGGATGTCCATGACCACCACTTTAAACTTTTTGGGAACCAAATGGGCCATCGGGCAGTCCAATAGGGCATGAGACCTTTCACGATCGATACTGACTATGCCCGCCACCTCGCCCGCGACCTGCACGCCCAGTCCCAAGGGAGAATCCGCCCCATCCCGTTTTGCCTGAAGATTCCGCATTCACCGCTTTCAACGAGGCGGTGCATGCCGCGCTCGATATGTGGGCGCGCGCATGAGCGTGCTGCGCAACGATATGGGGCAGGTTGCCCACTCCGGTTTCCAGATGTCGCGCGAGCAGAAGACACCGATGCCTCGCTAGGCCAGCACCTTGGGGCGGCGATGTAGATGCTCGATACCGCGCTAAGCAGATTGCCACCATGCAACCGGCGCAGCTTCCGGAAGTTGAGCTTCCTCGTGTGCCGGATCTTTCCGCCGCCGAGCCTTTGGCCGCTATCGCCCACGGCAATCCGCTCCCCTACTCGAATCGGCAAAAGTATCGATCTCGATAATGCAACCATTTCTGCCGCGCTCGGACAGGCCCGCACCTTAGTGGCGGGCACCATCCGGGACCTGGTGGGTATCGCCACACAGCTAGTGCGCCGGGCCCTGCCCACCGCGCTGGGCTTCCTCTCCTTGGACCCGTCCGCGCGCGCCGCGGCTATGGCCAAGCTGCGTGCGCTTGTCTCCCAGCACCTGGGCATGGCTACTGCTCGCGTGCAGCGCTTGATGGGTGATCTCAGCGCGGCCGCTCAGTCTTTGCATCCGGTAGCGCAGCGGCCGGTGCGCTCCGCGCTTGCCGACGCCCCCGTACACCCCACCATCTCCCAAAATCCCACTGCCCTTCCGGAACAATCCGCGGTAGGCGCTGGAGCCGATGCCACGGCGAATGAGGCTCACTCTGCCTCGCCCACACCAGAGCCCTCGGCCGAAGGAGGTTCGGCCGCCGGTCAGGCTGCCGTCGCCGCCGCGAAGAGCCAAGTGGGCCAGCCCTATGTATGGGGCGGTACCGGAAATGGCGGGTTTGATTGTTCGGGACTTACCCAATGGGCCTATTCGCAGGCCGGGTGGACTTACCCCGCACCGCGGATCAACAAGCGGTGGGCCAGCAAGTCAGCGCAGACCACTCCAGCCTGTGACCTGGTGGTATGGGATGGGCACGTGGCAATGTATTCCGGCAATGGCGAAATCGTGGAGGCCGGTGATCCGGTGCAAACCAACCCACTGCGCACCACGAATATGGCATGCAATTCAAAGCTTTTGGCGCCCCACAGCCTAGGCCGTGCGCTCTCGCGCACTGCTTAGGGCGTTGGGTAGACTAAAACGCCATGAGCACCCGCGCAATTGTACCTGTAAAGCTCTCGCTGACCGAGGCGATTTTTATACCCTCTGGGCACCCAAGTGGCGCCAACATGGCTCCGAGTGGCAGGCCTTTTTGGGCGACGACGAGGCCGTCCTAGCCTTTAACTCACCCGCCGAGCTGCTGTGCTTCGTGAGTCTGGCACCAAGCACGATTTGCTGGACCAACCCGCAGGTGAACCAGTTTTGCCGGCCGCGATGCGGACCGCGTCACCCCGGCTAAGCGCGATGAGTATGACCTCATCGGCATGCCGGAGGCACTGCTGGTCGCCCGGGCCACCAGAACGTATCCACGGTGGCCCGCAGCCTGAGATGGCCTCCGCGCTTGCCGACGTCGCTGGTGCAGAGCCACCACCATCTTCTCGCCTCCCACTCCATCCTGCGCAATGTCTCCCGCGGCGCCGACACTACTCCGGCGAACAGGCATGAGCGACTGGTCCGGCGTGGGCCACGTCATCGCCGGCAACTGGAAGAAGGTCATCGAGGACCTGATGAGCACGTCCGCGTGGTCTCCAGCGATGACTTTGATGCGGCCAAGGTCTCCGATGCTAAGGAGCGCATCTCTTCTTCTGCTGCCGCCTCCGCTGCAGCGGCCAAGGAAGCCGAGGAGAAGCGCAAGGCCGCCGCCGAGGCCGCTGACCCGTACGATAATTCCCCGTGGGCCGCCGCCGGCATCGATCCCATCAAGATCACCGCGCAGTCCAAGTCCGTCTACACCCTGCGCACCTACCTGACGGCAAGCCCATCTTCTTGGGCAAGTGGGGCGAGATCTTCACCTTCGACTCCCGAAGACCCTGTGCGCTGGATCATTGACAACGATGACCACGACCTAGCCCGCGTATCCACCTGGGAAGAGGTTGTCGCCGCCGCTAATGCCGGCGAGCTAGAAGTTCAGGTCCACCCGGATAATCAGTACTCCTTCAACGGCATCGTGCGTGATATCGAAAAGGGCCCAGAGGCCGTCGATTCCGATCAGATGGCGCGTGCTATGAGGTATGCGCCGATGCCCCGACTGGGCCGGCGACGATTCCATTAACTCCTATATGCTGGCTCACCCGCCTGCAGGACTACTTGGGCTACATGCTCGGCTCCACCGAGCACGCCGGCTACGTTCCTTCTAAGCCGTACAACGAGCACGCTGAGTCCTGGAAGGGCTTGGAAGATATGCTCATCAAGCGCTTCTCCAGTTCTAAACCCGTACGGTTCGCGCGGCCCCGGTCCGCGCGTGGCATCCGCCGCCTAGCCTCTGCCCCCACTGCACAGCAGCTGGACGGAGACGGGGCGGCTTTTGCGTTTAATCGCCCGCTGCTTCTTCTCGTGGCGTCGGCTCCGGGTCCGGTCGCGCATGTATTTATCGAAAATCAGCCACACGACAAAGCGCTGAGGCCAACAATGGAGCGGCCCAGGGTACCTATCCCAAAGACCCCGCCCAATATCAGCCGAGAACAATCAGGCTGAACGAAAAATACGACCACGACACGTGCGTGTTGTATTTCATCGATCGTCCTCCCCTAGTACGTGACTTTAGAGGTGGCGCGGAGGTGGTCATGAGGGCGTCGATAAGCTCGCGCGATTGTGGCGCCTTGGGTTTAATCTGGTCGAAGCCGTGATAGGCGCCGGCCCACGTCGAGGGTGGTGTCTACACCGCGGCGTCGAGGCTTGGGCAAAGGCCACGGATTCATCGCAGAAAAGGTCGATGCCACCAACCCCGATCCACGTTGGCGGCAGGCCGGAAAGATCACTGCTCGTGGCCGGCGAAGCATAGGGCGGCAGGTCAACATCCAGATGGTCATCTCCCAGGTACATCGACCACGCGCCGCGGTTCGGGCCCGCCGTCCAGATGAATTGGCCCACCGCACCGGACTTATCCGTCGTGCGGTGATCCACATGGATAGACCAAGCCGAGCGCGCGGACCGGATGTCCCTCATCAAAGGCCCGCTGAACCAAGCCCGCGGCCAAGCCACCACCGGCGCTATCGCCGGCGACCGCGATGCGCGAGTATCACGCCCAGCTTATCGCCGTTTTCTTGCACCCAGCGCAGCGCGGCGTAGCACTCATCATGGTCCGCGGGGAACGGCTCCTGGGTGGATTTGGTAGCGCGGGGCCACCACGATGGCACCGAGCTCGGACGCCATGCGGGCATTTTGCGGGTCATACATGGCCGGGCCACCGATAGATGGCCGCCGCCGTGCGTCCACACCACCACAGGGCGCGGGCCCAGCGGTGGCTGTGCCCTGAGCATCGCCGCGTGGGGTAAGCACGCGGGCGCTAAAGGCGTGGCCGTCGAAGGAAGCGGAAAACTCCGTAATATCCACCGCGTGCCGCACCGGACGGGAGAAATCGATGCTGGCAAAGAAGCGGCTGGCGCGGGCAAAGGTGGCGTCGGCAAGCGGTGCATAGGAAGGTACAAAATCGGGCTGCGCAGACCCGTGCCACCTCGCGCAGGTACGGCCGGCGGCTGAGGCATACGCCGCCATGCCCGCTACCCCGACCACACCGGTCAGGGCAGCCCCGGCCTTGAGAACTCGCGAAACGCGCATTTAGAATCGCGCAGGATACGCTGTGCCAGCGGCTCAGAGGAAGCCGGGTTCTGGCCGGTGTACAGGTTGCGATCCACGATGACGTTCGGGGACATCGGATCGGTTTCCTGGTAATCCGCGCCGAGCTCGCGCAGGCGGGTCTCCAGCGCCCACTTAGCGGCAGCGACCATCTCCTCGCCTTCCTCGGCATTGCTAAAGGCGGTCATCTTGTAGCGCTTGAACGGCCAGTTCTCGTTATCCACTGCCAGCATCGCTGCCGGGCGTGGCAAACGAGGCCGAGCGCGCGGCCGGAATCCATGCGAGCCTGCAGCAGCTTCGCGAATCCTGGTCATAGGCCAGATCCTCCATCGGGCCATGGCCGCCTGGGTAGAAAATGAGGTCATAGTCTTCCTCATTGACATCGGCCAGGTTCATCGGGTTCTCCAGCGCCACGCCCAACTCCGCCAAGTAATTCTCCTGCGCCATGCGCACGTTATCGGGCAGTACCTCAAGGCTGTACTCATCTACCACGGAGCCTTCGCACCCGGGTGGCGAAGTGAATATCCCAGCCTGCGCCTTGGAAGACGCGGGCGGGGCAATAAGCTCCTCGGCCCAATAACCGGTCGGGCGCTTGGTGCCATCGGCCAGGGTCCATTCCTCAGCGGCGGTAACAACAAAAAGTACGGAAGGCATGTAATTCTCCTTTAGTCAGTAGTTTCTTCAGCGGCGTCTGCCAAAGACTCTTCAGTGTCTGGGCCTGCCAGCTCGGGGTCTGAAAGTTCTCGTATGCTGGCAGGATAACCGTTTCTAGCAGATGCTGCCGTAATTCCTGGTCAGCGAAGGAATTCTCCACCGCTTTGACGGTGAGATCGAAAAAATTCCTCTAGCCCATAGCCAAAGGTCTCACTCAGCGCGAGGAACTGCTTAGTCAAGGTAGTCTCGCCTGAGGAAATCGCGCAGGTAAAGCCCAGCTGCTGCAGCAGTGGCAGTGGGTGGTCGGTCAGCTCCTCGGCCTCCTCCAGTGGGGTAAAGACCAGGGGGATATGGCGGTCGCGG